>JADJBC010000012.1 GCA_016703945.1 Candidatus Aalborgicola danicus | reverse complement strand
GGTTTGGATGTTGATTCCATCACTCAGTATGTCACCGCGCTCCACACTGAGCGTGCGCAACAGGGATAACAACGCGGTCGATTTGCCCGCACCGGTTCGACCCAGCAAGGCCACATGCGTGTATTGGCAGGAACCGTGAATGTCGCGTCTTCCACAATGACCGGGGCAGCGGCGGGGTGCATAACGCAGGCAGACGTGGCGAACCGCCAATCCTGCCTTCGCTGGGCCAATCCGGGGCTATTGTTTCTGTGGCGGGTCTTCTCCTCCCGGTAGAAGCTCGGCCCATTGTTGGCAACACTCCCAGGGAACCGTGTAATCGTCAGCGCCAGCCAAAGAAATCCCGGCACAGCCGCTCGACCCCGCGCCAGCAATCCGGAAGGTTGAGCCAGCAACAGGCCCACTGTGCCGACGCTCATTGTCGGCAGCAAGGCGTGCTAGCCTGCCAACACCAGGGGTACCAACAGGCAAGCAATCAGGCCGCAAGAGACCACCGTCAGGCGCATGGACAACCAAAAACAAGATCCCAGCGGCGTATCTCGGTATTCAGGTTGCGTCGGTTGGCGCGGTCGAATGCGCGACGCATGTGCGCTTCGCGGCCCAAAGGCGCAATGTTGAGTGGCCGCGCGGGCCATCGTTGAACAAGGAGAACACAGGCGAGCGCACCACCGACGACAGGCGCGAAGTTTCCCGCACCGCAACGCCATACAAACGGGACCTTTTGATGGACAAGTAGATGGTTGCGAGAGAAGGCAGCGCGGCCGACACCGCCACATTCGAGGATTCCGGTAATGGAACTGGCCACCGCAGCAGTCGCGCCCTGGGTGAAGCGAAAGCCACGACTTGCCAGTTCCACATCCAGTTGTTGGATGTCCGCAGAAAGCGATTCATCATTCGCCCTGACGGTGTGGTTTCAAAAAACGCAGGGGCGAATGCATGACCCCGGTCAGCATCTTGTCGTGTGCCTTTTGTGCAGTGTGCAGGCGCGGCGAAAGCGTGCCCTGGGCGATGTAACCTATCGCCAATATAAGCACCTGAGCACGGCGAAGGTCAGAAAAATGCGTTGGTTTCAACGACGCGTCACCCCATTCGGGAAATAAGCACTTTTGCTGCGACAAGGGCAGGAGCCTTCGCCAACAGCATATCCAAACCAAACGTTAACAGGCACCCGCTACCGCGCGCGCTCTCCCCAACTGCTGTCGCCCAGCGTCAGCAAAACGTCCTTCCATACGGAAGCGCGCACACTACCCACCGCCTGGCTTTCTTTATCCGTGAGCAATTCTTCTTGCTTGAGACGAGTGGCCCGGGCTTTCAGATGTTCCATGACAGCGGTCTGGTCCGGAGTGACCATCCATCTCAATGCGCAGAAAGTTAAAACTGTGGGTTCGCGGTCCTAGTTGGTCCAGGGTTGGAACATCACCGCGCGTCCTTCGGAGTCAATGAACAAGATGCGATCGAATTTATCCAGATGCGCAGGCAAGTGCGTGGCGCAAATGCGTGTTACGCCCTTCCATTCTCCAAAGAGCAGGTCCGGCGCGATGCGCCGCCCTGTGGCCACGTCGAGGGAGGAGGAGGGGTCGTCCAGAAGACCACATTGGCGGCATGCAAGGCCGCCCTGGCCAGCGATACCCGCTGGCTTGGCCGCCCGACAGGTTCAACCCGCGTTCTCCAATCTCGGTGTCAAGCCCGCCCGACCATTGCTTGATTTCCTGCGAGAGACTGGCCAGTTGCAATGCCCTGCCAATGGCCGCATCGCTGTAACCGTCGCCATAGCCAAACAGCGTCAGGTTGTCGCGCAGCGTCCACTGGCGATAAAGGTTTCTTGCGGGCAATAGGCAAAGCGCGGACGCGCCGACCGGTCAACACCACCCGAGCTGGCTTCAAATTCCGCCATCAGCATCCGCGCAGTAACGACTGTTTTACCGGCACCGACCGGTCCCACAATGTTCAGACTTTGCCCGGGCTCCAGCTTGAAAGAAATGTTGTTCAGAATGCGCCAGGTTTGCGTTGGCCAAACACCGGAAGGCTGTACAACGCGCAAGGCTTGGGGTCGAGCGCCAACAGCCGTTTCCCCCGAAGGGAGCTTCATCCTTGAGCTTGAAAACGCCAGCAAAACGTGTGGAATACTTCGGTCTGCGCCAAGGCACCGGCCGCATCACTCCACATCACCATAAACGGAAAGTCCCAGCCCCTAGAAGATCAGCGCAGTGTGGGCAACAGCATGGCGGCGTGTAACTCGCCTCCGCGCAGGATGTGGATGCCATAAGTCACCGTTGCCACCACCAAACCGGCGCAGGAAAACACCAGAGACGACCGGGTTTGCAGCAACATGACCGAGATCGACGCTCCACTTCGCGGCACTGCGCGCAGTTCGGGTGCGACCCAAAAAACATCGGACCAGCCCGAGTGTTGATCACCTTGATCGCCGAGAGAATTTGCGGCGCGAACAAATCAATGCACCTGTCCCGTGCGACCAGCAAGTCTTTCTGCCGTTTGGAGTTTGCACGCGACGATGACTCAAAAAGTGGCACCGTCAGAGCCATCAGCGCCAGGCCAAAGGCAGCGGTAACGCCAAGGTAACGCCACAACAGAATGCCCGGGGCGATGGTGATGTGCACCACCACAATCAGCGTCCACAATTTCTCCACACAATGGCTGACTGCCAGCACGTCAACCGTGGATCAAATTCCTGAATATTCCCCTGTGGCTGCTCGTGGCGCACGCGGGGTGCCAGGCGAAACCACTTTTGCGCAAACTCGTGCATCAGAGCACTTTTCTGCAACACATGCCTGGGCTAAAGCTTCCTTCAAAAACGCTGAAACTGACGTTGATGACATAAATTACCAGCGGAAACAGTGCCAGCATCCCCAAATGCCGTGGTGACCACGGGTTCGCCTGAATGGCCTCGAAATGGGTCATGACCACGGATCAGCAGCGCAGGCGCCGCGCCGCAGCGGTCGGGGGATGACCATATAAATCAGGCGCCAGAAGTGGGCTGGGTTAGAAGCCGCATCAGGCCGCGAACAAACTGCCACGAGCCGTTCTCGGTATCCAGCTTCAACAAGTGCCCGGCCATGTTTCTTCTCCAACTCCTGGATGACAGGCGTTATGTCATCCACACCGAGTGAAACTTTGTCACGCGACAGGCGCTTGAGTTGGGGTGTCAGGTGGCCATAGAAGTCATCGATCAGGGACCTGAACATGACAGACGGAAATTCAACAACATCCAGTCAAGTATCGCATTGCGTTGGGCGCCTACCGAGTATGGCGGGTGCATCGTTGTCAAAATGTATGGTTGAATGGAGTTGAATCGCAATGTGTAAGGAATCCCATGACATCCCAGCAAACCGACACCATCCGTAGTGGACACGGGGTAGTAACGAATTTGAAGGCGTACCGCATCTGCTGAGTCTGGAGGTCTGAGGTGTCCGAGGAGGGCACTCTGCCTACCGTTCAAGTTATGAAGAAAAGACCAGGCACTTGTTGAGTACAGAGCCCGTAGAAACCGCCATGAGTCTTGCCATCGGGGGCAGAATACGACGGGGTTGGCCGCCCAGAGAGCGCTTTATTGAGAAGCCTGGGGTGGGCGGATGGCAGTTTCCTGATCGATGTTGGCTGCGGAAGTGGACGGCTCGCGGTTCAACTGAATGACTTGCAATGCAAATACCTGGGCATTGATATTGTTCCCGAAAGTTGCTGCGTTACGCCCAGTCCACCAGTCGGCGGCCTGATTGGCGAGATTCATTGGGCGAGACGGATTAAATTCCCGGAGATGGACGAGGCGGCTGACTTTGTTTGCTTCTTTTCTGTCATCACCCTTGACCCATGCCGATTCGTTTCCCGGTATTTGCGGAAGCAGCGCGGGTTCTTCGAATTGGCGGCAAGATTGTCATTTCGTTCCTTGAGTTCAAAATCCCAGCCCTTGGGACGTTTTTGAGCAGATGGTTGGCGAAGGCGTAGATCACCACGTGCTGAATCAGTTCATCAGCCTTGATGCGCTTTCTGCGTGGGCCCATCTGAATCTGCAGGTTGTTGGGATGTTTGATGGAGACGACGCGCGCATATCCCCATTTCAAAGACATCCGCCTCGACAATGGGACCATCATGAAGGGTTTGGGGTTTCCTGGGGCAGTCGGTTTGCATTCTGACCAAACCGTCCAAAACTGAAATAGAATGAAAGTTCAGGGGTTCGCCAGTTGCCAATGCGGGCCAACGAGAGGTTTCAATCCAGATCGTTGTGCGTGACGCAATGCGTGGACGCGATGCGCACATCTACGTGGCTGCCAAGGAGCCAGCCATGGACACGCTGTACAACGCGACACCCAGTGGATTTATTGCCGCCGGGCTTGGTTCGCGGAGCCGTTCTTATCCGTTACATTGACTGAGCACACTTTTTCATTGCCAATTGACATTCCCGGGCTTGAGCCGGGTTGCGCTTTGAGAGGTGTATGCCGGCTACGGAACCAGCCCAGACGACATGGTGCAAAACGGTGACTACGCCCACCTGTACACGTTCGTCCAAGGCGAAGCGTAGCCCATGCGAGCAGGGTCGGCATTTCGGTGGGGCCTTCCCTGTCGCTGATCGAAGCACTTCGTTCAGTTAGCGCGAACTGTCTTATTGCAAGGGCTATCCATTTAGCTCCACAGCCTTCATTCGGTCGGATGTGGCTCTTAACGGGTGTTGGTTGTCACGAATGTTGGCATATGTGGCGGGTGCTGCTAAGACGGATTGCGTCATCAGTCGATAGAAGAGCAGCCCCCTTGAACGCGATGTCCGTCGGTTGAATCTGAAGGTGAATTCATCAAGGTAGTAGTCTACGTGTCGAGGATCAACTGCGCCCTGATGAGTGCCAAGAAACCAGCGCTTTAGCAATGCTGCGATGCGGTGAACTCCAGGCAACGGCTCATGAGCGGGAACCTTGGATCCGAGGATGACATGAGGATCGTGCTTAAACCCATTGTCCTTCAGGGGTTGCGTAAATTGCAGACCCGTCAGTGCGAACTGTGCTTCCTGGTGCGATGTTCTCTCGCAGGAACGGGACAATCGCTTCGATGGTGGGCCCTGGAATTCGACGAAGACGAATGCGTCCGAAGCCCTTGGGCTCGTGCACCTCAATAGCAACAGCGACGGCAACCAAAGTGGCTGCGGTTGTGGGCTTTGGGGCCTGGCGCGCTTGGGCTTTGGCTTGGCCGTGTCTTTTCGGCTCAACGCCAAGAAGGTCTCATCGACTTCGACTGTGCCGCACAGCAGGTCACGATCGGGACGCACCATCGCACGGCGAAACCGGTGCAACATGGCCCATGCGGTCTGATAGCTATTCAAGCCGAGCACGCGTTGCAGTCCAAGGGCACTGACGCCTTGCTTCTGATTGGTGATGTACCAAGCCGCAGCGAACCACAGCCTAAGCGGAGTACGGGTCTTGTCGAAGATTGTTCCTGCCGTCACACTGCTCTGATGCCGACAACTTCTGCAAATCAGCCGCCCCCGAGTCGCGCGTCCGGGCTCGTCAATCGCGCCGCAAGACGGGCAGCAAAATCCTTTCGGCCATCTCAAGTGCTCAAGGTATGCTGTGCAGGAATCTTCGGTGGCAAACCAGTCCTGAAATTCAATCCAGTTGTTTGGGTAACCTTTGCTTGCACTTTGCCAAATTTCGTTCACCGACGGATGATAGGTCTTGTGGAGCTAAATGGATAGCCCTTCTTATTGCGCAGTCCAGCCGCCATCCATATTCCAGGCCACACCACGCACATTGTTGCCTGCGGTTGAGCAGAAGAACACGGCCAGCGCACCCAGCTCCTCAGGCGTGGTGAATTGCATGGAGGGCTCTTTCTCGCCCAAGAGCAACTTTGTGGCCTCTTCGTTGCTGATCGACAAAGCCGTCGCCTTGGCATCGACCTGTTTCTGCACCAACGGCGTCAGCACCCAGCCGGGGCAAATGGCGTTGCAGGTCACGCCCGTAGTGGCATTTTCCAGTGCCACGACCTTGGTCAGGCCCACGACACCGTGTTTGGCGGCCACATAGGCGGCTTTCTCGGCGGATGCCACCAGTCCGTGGATAGATGCCACGTTGATGATGCGGCCCCAGTTCTTGGCTCGCATGGCTGGCAGAGCCAGTCGTGTGGCGTGGAAGGCGCTGCTCAGGTTGATGGCGATGATGGCATCCCATTTCTCCACCGGAAAATTCTCGGTGCGTGCTACGTGCTGGATACCTGCGTTGTTGACCAGAATGTCCAGGCTGCCAAAGGTCTTGGTGGCAAAGGCGATCATGTCTTCAATCTCGGCGGGCTTGCTCATGTCGGCGCCGTGGTAGGCCACCTGCACGCCCAAAGCGGCGACTTCGGCCTTGGGACCGTCCACATCACCAAAGCCGTTGAGCACGATGTTGGCGCCTTGCGCCGCCAGTGCCTTGGCAATCCCTAAGCCAATGCCGCTGGTGGAGCCGGTAACGAGAGCTGTTTTGCCTTTGAGCATGTTGTTCTCCTGATCAGTAAAAAAATGGGACAGCGATTCAATTACGATTCAATCATTATCAAATATTGATTTCACCATGTCTGAACCTAAGCTGAACTACCTACCATGCCCCGACAGCGGCGCGGGCCACCGCATGGCCTATTGGAGCTGGGGCGCGGTGGATGCCAGTCATGTGGTTGTTTGTGTGCATGGTCTGTCGCGCCAGGGCCGGGACTTTGACACGCTGGCTCAGGCGCTTGTGGCCCGATCAGATCATCCGCTGCGCGTCATTTGCCCTGACGTGGTCGGTCGGGGTCACAGTGATTGGCTTGCTGACCCAATGGCCTACCAGATGCCAACCTACGCGGCCGACATGCTAAGCCTGCTGGGCCACCTGGTGCCCCAAACCCAGACGCTGGACTGGGTGGGCACCAGCATGGGCGGCTTGATTGGCATGGCCGTGTTTGGCCAAACGCAGTTCCCTTTGCCTGTGCCAGTGCGTCGGCTGGTCCTCAATGATGTGGGGCCCAGCATCCAATGGGAGGCTCTGGCCCGCATTGGTGCCTACCTTGGCCGTTCGGTGCAGTTTGATTCTTTGCAGCAAGCGGCCGATGCCATGTGGGCCATTTCGACCAGTTTTGGCCCGCATACTCCAGAGCACTGGCTTGCGTTGTCGCGCCATATGGTCAAGCCCGTGCCGGGGTCGGCGCACGCGGTAACCCTGCATTACGACCCGGCTATTGCGGTTCCCTTTGGCGCAGTGACACAGGAATCTGCGGCGCAAGGTGAAGCCATGTTGTGGCATCTGTATGACGGCATCACGGCGCAAACGCTGTTATTGCGTGGGGCCCAGTCAGACTTGTTGTCGCCCCAAACTGCCCAGCAAATGACGCAGCGGGGTCCCAAAGCCCGGCTGGTCGAGTTTTCCGGCGTGGGGCACGCGCCCACGCTGATCGCAACCGACCAAGTCGAAGCCGTCACCGGTTTTTTGCTGGGCTGACAGCCGTCGGGTCTACCCCCCAATGAAAAGTTCATCGTCTGAAAGCCTGCCCCCGGCTCCGGTGATTGCCGCCACTGCCCAGAGCCTGCCGGAGCAGGCTGACGCGCTGGCGCGTGCCAGGGCCTTTGCCGAGCCGTTGTTATGCAGCCAGGAGCTGGACACCGGAGAAAACGTGCTGGCCCATGCCGACGCAGTGGCGCGCATCCTGCAACACATCGGTGGCTCGCAGGCCATGCAGGCCGCCAGCTACCTGGTCTATGCCAGCGACCACCTGAACAAACCGCACGAGGTGATAGCCAAGGCCTTTGGGGCCAATTTTGCCGATCTGGCCATAGAGACCACCAAGCTGGTGCGTGTGCAGCGGATGGCGCGCCTGGCGCAGGTGTCGGCCGGCCATTCCGCCACGCCAATCCCCATGGCACAGACGGCAGCCACACAAACGGAGAGTGTGCGCAAGATGCTGCTGGCCTTCTCGCGCGATCTGCGCGTCGTCATGCTGCGCCTGGCTTCTCGCCTGCAAACGCTGCGCCACTTTGCCGCTACCAAGCTGCCCGTGCCCCCCGGCCTGGCCAGCGAAGCCCTGCAGGTATTTGCACCACTGGCTAACCGCCTGGGCATCTGGCAGATGAAATGGGAGCTGGAAGACCTGGCCTTCCGTTTCCTGGAGCCCGACACCTACCGCGAGGTGGCCAAGCTGCTGGACGAAAAACGCGTGGAACGCGAAGCCCATGTCGAGAAACTTCGCCTGCAATTGGCCGAAGACCTGAGCCGCCAGGGCATACACGCCACCGTGCAAGGCCGCCCCAAACATATCTACAGCATCGTCAAAAAGATGCGCGGCAAGTCGCTGGGCTTCGACCAGGTGTACGACATCCGGGCGCTGCGCATCGTGGTGCCCAACGTGCCAGACTGCTACGCCGCCCTGGGCTGGGTGCACGACCATTTCACCCCGGTACCCGACGAGTTTGACGACTACATTGCCCGCCCCAAGGCCAACGGTTACCAGTCCTTGCACACCGTGGTTCGCGATGGCAATGGCCAGCCCATCGAAGTGCAAGTGCGCACGCAGGCTATGCACGACCATGCCGAGACCGGCGTGGCCGCCCATTGGGCCTACAAGGAGGCGGGTGCCAAGGGCTACGCGGGAGTCAGCGCCAGCGGCGAATACGACGCCAAGATCGCCGTGCTGCGCCAGCTTCTGGCCTGGGAGCGCGATTTGTCGGGTGCACACGAAGGCAAGCAAGGTGCGGTGAGTTTTGACGACCGCATCTATGTGTTGACACCCAATGCAGCAATAGTGGAACTGCCCCAGGGCGCCACGGCGGTGGACTTTGCCTACAGCGTGCACACCACACTGGGCCACCGTTGCCGTGGCGCGCGCGTGGACGGCGCCATGGTGCCGCTGAACACGCCGCTCAAGAACGGCCAGACCGTGGAAGTCACCACCGTCAAAGAGGGCGGCCCGTCGCGCGACTGGCTCAACCCGGAGCTGGGTTTCCTGGTTAGCCACCGCGCCCGCGCCAAAGTGCGTGCCTGGTTCAACGCACTTGCCATGGGTGAAACCGTGGCCAAAGGCCGCGAGGCGGTCGAGAAACTACTGCAACGCGAGGGCAAAACGGCCGTCAAGCTGGACGACCTTGCTTCGCAACTCGGCTTTAACTCTGCTGATGATTTGTTCGAGGTGGTGGGCAAGGACGAGTTCTCGCTGCGCAACATCGAAATCGTGCTGCGCCCACCCGAGCCGGTGTTGCCGCAGGACGAATTTTTGCTGCTCAAAAAGCCGCGCCCGCCCAGCCGCTCGGCCAAGGGCGGTGTGCTGGTGGTGGGTGTGGATTCGCTGATGACCCAGTTGGCCAAATGCTGCAAGCCAGCACCCCCCGACGCCATCTGCGGCTTTGTGACGCGGGGAAAAGGCGTCAGCGTGCACCGCGCCGACTGCTCCAACCTGCGCAACATGGTCACCCGCAGCGGCGATCGCGTCATCGAGGTGGAGTGGGGTGGCAAGACCGGTGGTGATGGTTCGGTCTACCCGGTGGACGTGGCCGTGGAAGCCAACGACCGCCAGGGCCTGTTGCGCGATATCTCCGAGGTGTTTGCCAAGGAAAAGATGAACGTGATTGGCGTGCAGACCCAGTCGATTCGTGGTATTGCCTGGATGACATTCACCGTGGAGGTAAGTGACTCTGGGCGTCTAAACCGGGTGCTGGGGATTGTGGCGGACCTGAATGGGGTGCGGACGGCGCGTCGCAGGTAGTGAAATCAGCGCTCAGCCCTCGTGGACTATGGTTTTGTTGCTATCAAATTGACAATACTGCTGAAGTCAAATCTTTCCCGCGGACAGTGGCTGGGCGATACTTTTCAAGACCTTACCTTTGTGCCTGGTTTGTGCAAGCTGCTGGACACTGACGCCACCAGCAGGAAAAATCCCACCCCGGCAACCCCCATCGCCGCATCCGAGTACAGGCCGGCGTTGCTTCCGGATTTTTCATAGAAGTAGCTGTTCAGGATGCCCATATAGGCAATCGGGGTGTTTGATAACGAGGCGAAGATGCTGTACTTGGTGGCCGCGGCACCGGTTCCTATGGCTTCCAGTGTCACCGCAGTAAAAGCCGCGTAGCACAGGCCGCTGATGAACCCATAGGACAAAACAAACACGTAGTACATCATCAACGTGTGGGGTGCCCATGCCATCAACGTGGCGCATGCCGACATCAGGATGCCGAACAGGGCATAGGCGGTCTTGCGGTCCATGCGGTCGCAGAAATAGCCGCCGACCATACATCCGAATGCAGACAGCAGGCCGCTAAGGGCGCCGCTGGTGGCAGCCACGTCATTGGCAGTGGCTCCCCATTCGGCGGCAAACAAGGGAAACAGGCTGCCCGCCGCGCCTGAGCCTATGGGCAAGAAGCAGATCAGCAATCCCAAGTAGCCCATTCGCGATCGGGCAACCAGCCAGATGTCTAACAAAACGCGTTGGATCGCGCGCCATACGGATCTGAAAAGATTTGGAGGCGGCTCCGCCAGACCGTCTTTCGCGACCTCTGGCAAGTGGGGCTGTGGCTCGTTGGTGTAACGAATTGCAAATCCGGTCAACAGGCACACCACGGCAAGCACAACGCCTGGCAGCCAGGTCAGGGACGTGTTTTCGGCGATGACCAGTGCCAGGCCGCCCCCCAGTCCACTGCCCCCCAGATTACCTGCCTGGAACCAGCCGGCGGTGCGACCCAATTCGCTCGGCGCGGTGTTATACGCCATCAGGTTTTCCACCGACATGCTTAGCGTTGCCGTGGCTACATTTCCCAGCACCACCAAGATGCGCAGCCAGGGAAGGCCTGCCTCTGTGGCGGGAACCAAACCGAGCAGCGCAATGCCCAAGGCAGCGGTGATGCTGGACATTACAAACCATTGTTTGCGCTTCAGAGTCAGATCCACCAGGGGCGCGTAGAGAAACTTGAGGGTGTGCGGCAGAAAACTCAAACCCGTCAGCACGGCGATGGTGACAGGTGCAACACCCGCTTTGCCCAGAAGATAAATAATAGTCACACCCAGGAATCCGCTGGCGGCACCAAATGGAATGATCAATAGCAGGAACACCAGCGGGTGGGTGTACTGGCGCCCAGCTTCAGTTGCTTTGGTGTTCATGCGAAGTCCGGGTTACCCACGGTGCCCAGGATGCAAGCTGTTTCGGTCCAGGGCGTTTCCCAGTCCGACAACGTGTAAGCCACCTGAAGCTGCGCTACCGCACGTGCTGCGCTAGCGGGGTCTGGTGCATGCACCAAGGCCAACGGTTCACCGGCCGCCACCCGCGCACCTAGCGGCAACACCCGGCTCAGGCCGACGCGGGGGTCGATGGCGTCGGTGGCTTTGTGCCGCCCGCCGCCCAGCTCCACCACGGCCAGGCCGATGTCGCGCGTGTGCATGACGCTGAGCACACCGGCGCGGGGTGCGGGTACCGGCACCACCACGGGCGCGGCGGCCAGGTAGGTGCATGGGGCCGCTCCAGCAGGTCGGCAGCGCCGCCCAGGGCGGCGACCATGCGGGCAAAGCGTTCGGCCGCGGCACCGTTGTCCAGCGCCGCTTGCAGTTGGGTTATGGCCTGCGCAGTGTTGGCCGCCAGGCCACCCAGCACCAGCATCTCGGCGCCCAGCGCCAGCGTGATGGCGTGCTGGCGGGGTTCTCGCTCGCCGTCGCCGGTCAGGTAGGCAATGGCCTCGGCCACTTCCAGCGCATTGCCCACGGTGGTGCCCAGCACCTGGTTCATGTCGGTGATCAGGGCGGTGGTCTTCAGGCCGGTACCGCTGGCCACCGCGACGATGCTGCGGGCCAGGTCATCGGCCATGGCGCGCGAGTCGGCAAAGGCGCCGTTGCCGCATTTGACGTCCATCACCAGGCCCTGCAAACCGGCGGCCAGTTTCTTGGACAGGATGCTGGCGGTGATCAGCGGCACGCTCTCCACGGTGGCGGTCACGTCGCGCGTGGCATAAAAGCGCTTGTCGGCGGGCGCCAGATCCTCGGTCTGGCCGATGATGGCGCAGCCCACCGTGCGCACCACGCGGTCAAACACCACGGGATCGGGCACGGCGTTGTAGCCGGGGATGGCGGCCAGCTTGTCCAGCGTGCCGCCGGTGTGGCCCAGGCCGCGCCCGGAGATCATGGGCACAAAGCCGCCGCAGGCGGCCACCATCGGGGCCAGCATCAGGCTGATCTTGTCGCCCACGCCGCCGCTGGAGTGTTTGTCCAGCACCGGGCCGGGCATGTCGGGCCAGGCCATGACGCGCCCGGAATGCATCATGGCGTGGGTCAGTGCCACGCATTCCTCGCGGCCCATGCCGCGCCAGAAGACGGCCATGCCCAGCGCGGCGACCTGGCCTTCGCTCCAACTGCCGTCGACCAGACCTTGCACAAAGTGCTGGATCTGGGCCTCGCTCAGGCGCTGGCCGTCGCGTTTGGTGCGGATGATTTCTTGCGCCAGCATGTGGTGTGCCGTCGCGCGTCAGTAGGCGCTGGTGGAGGGCGCCGAGGCCTGACCCGCCAGCACGGCCTCGATGTCATTGAGCAGGCCGCTGGCGCCAAAGCGAAAGCGCCTGGCGGTCAACGCGTCGGCTCCCAGCGTGGCGGCGGCCATGTCCAGATAGACCTTGGCGTCCGGCACCGAGCGTATGCCGCCCGATGCCTTGAAGCCTGCGGTGGTCGAGCCGCTGGTGGCAATTTCGCGCAGCATCACGGTGGCGGCCTCGGGCGTGGCCGACACCGGGGTCTTGCCAGTGCTGGTCTTGACGAAATCGGCCCCGGCCGCCAGGGCCAGGCGCGTGGCCTGGGCGATCAGCTCGGGGGTGGCCAGCACGCCACTTTCGATGATGACCTTGAGCGTCAGTGGGTGGCTGGCCTCTCTTACCTGCTGCAGAAAATCCGCGCACTCTGTGTCTTGGCCGTTCATCAACGCGCGGTAGGGCAACACCACGTCGACCTCATCGCCACCGGCGTCCTTGATGGCCTTCACGTCTGCCAAGGCCAGCGCCACATCCAGCGCACCAGCCGGAAAGTTGGCCACCGCCGCCACGTGAATGGAGGCTGGCAAAAGGCTGCGCGCCTGGGCCACAAAGCGCGGCCACACGCACACGGCAGCGACCGGGCCAAAGCGCGTCTGGGCGCGCTGGCACAGGGCGGCAATGTCGGCGGGCGTGTCGGTGTCGTTCAGGCTAGTGAGGTCCAGGCATTGCAGGGCCAGGCGGGCGACTTCGGGCAGGGGCAGGGTGTTTGGCATGGAGGTATTGGTAAAAAGTGGCACTAGTCCTCGTAGAATAAGCACTAGTAGCTATCAAAAGCATAGTAATCAGGTGTGCAGCGAGGGCACATCGGCCAGGCTGCTGATCAGGTCGGCCAGGAATTGCGCGGCGTAGCTGCCCGAGGCCTGGGCCTGCTGCAGGGTGGCGGCGTGGGTCAGCGATTCGTCGCCCAGTCCGGCGCCCATATTGGTCATGAGCGACAAGCCCAGCACGCGCAGCCCGGCGTGGCGGGCCAGAATGGTCTCGGGCACGGTGCTCATGCCCACGGCGTCGGCGCCCCAGGCGGCAAACATACGGATCTCGGCCGGGGTTTCAAACTGCGGGCCCAGCGCCCACAGGTAGGTGCCCTCGTGCAGCGCCACCGCTTGGGCCTGCGCCAGTTGGCGGGTGTGGGCCAGCAGCTCGGGGTCGTAGGCGGCGCCCATGTCGACAAAGCGCGCGTTGCCGCTCTCGCCCACCAGCGGCGAGCGCTGCGGGGCGTTGATGTGGTCGGTGATCAGCATCAGGCTGCCCGGCGGCATGTGGGCGCGCAGGCTGCCTGCCGCATTGGTTTGCAGCAGCAGCTTGACGCCCCAGGCTTTGAGGCTGCGCAGCGCACCGGCCATGCCGGAGCAGTCGCCGGTCTCGTAGGTGTGTTTGCGGCCGCCCAGCATGGCCACCCGTTGGTTGCCGATGCGGCCTACCGGTGAGCGCGCTGACGTGGCCTTCTACGCTGGTGGCTGGGAAGGCGGGCAGCTCGGCGTAATCGATGCGCTGGGCATCTTGCACCTGTGTAGCGGCGCTGGCCCAGCCGGAGCCCAGAATGACTGCGACTTCGGGGGCGGGGCCGAATGTGTCTTGCAGTTTGCGAACGGTGTCTGTTATCGCTAGGAGCCTTGGCGCCTGAGCGTTTTGCTCCGTGTCCCCCGCCCGCTTTGCGGGCTCCTCCTTGACCTGCGCAAAACGCTCTGCCGCCCAGGCTCCTTGGTGTTGTGGCATATCAGGTCAGTCTTGTGTGGTTGTGGGTCAGATGACCTGGACCGAAACTGGCGGGGAGCAGCTCGACCAGGGTCCAGGTCTGCTTCACCCCGCTCGGGTCGGCGGCTATCACCAGCAGATCGTCGTCACCAAACTCGCGCAGCTTCTGGCGGCAGCCGCCGCAGGGGGTGATGAGGTCGGGGCCCGGGCCGCTGACCAGCACGGCCTTGGCGCGTTTGCCGCCGGCCATCAGCATGGCGCCCAGGGCCGTGGCCTCGGCGCACCAGCCTTGGGGGTAGGCGGCGTTTTCAACGTTGCAGCCGGCGTGGATGGCACCGTGTTCGTCCAGCACGGCGGCGCCAACTGCGTAGTGGGAGTAGGGCGTGGGCATGCGCGCGCGCAGCCAGCGATGCACTCAGCAGGCGCTGCAGGACTTCGGGGGCCAGTTCTTGCATAGGGTTGGGGTGCGTGTTCTAAAGCGCTGTGACAAAAAGCTCGGCGCAGTGTTGTTGGCAATAGTGTAGTGTTGCACCTCCATGACACCAAACCCGCCTTTGCCGAACGCAGACCATGCGGCCCCGGCCATTCACACTTTTCTCTGGCACGACTACGAAACCTTTGGCGCCGTGCCCCGGCGCGACCGGCCCGCGCAGTTTGCCGCCATCCGCACCGATGCCGACCTGAACGAGCTGGGTGCGCCCATCATGCTGTTCTGCCAGCCCGCGCCGGACTTTTTGCCCGACCCGCAGTCGTGCCTGATCACCGGCATCACGCCCCAGCAGTGCCTGGAGCAGGGCGTGCCCGAGCACCAGTTTGCCGCGACCATCGAGCAGGCGTTCAGCCTGCCGGGCACCATAGGTGTGGGCTACAACACGATTCGATTTGACGACGAGGTCACGCGCTTTCTGTTTTGGCGCAATCTGATTGACCCCTATGCCCGTGAGTGGCAGAACCAGTGCGGCCGCTGGGACCTGCTGGACGTGGTGCGCACCGCCTATGCCCTGCGGCCCGAGGGGCATCCAGTGGCCTACCAAGGCCGAGGGCGGCGCCAGCTTCAAGCTGACCGACCTGACCGCCGCGAACGGTCTGGTGCACGAGGCCGCGCACGATGCCTTGAGTGACGTGCGCGCCACCATTGCGCTGGCCCGGCTGATCAAGACGGCCCAGCCGCGCCTGTTTGACTTTTGCCTGGGCCTGCACAAGAAGGACAGGGTGGCCGATGAACTGGGCCTGCCCACGACGGTTCGCACGGCGCGGCCGTTTTGGCATGTGTCGGGCATGTTCCCTGCCACGCGCGGCTGCCTGGCCCTGATGTGGCCGCTGGCCATGCACCCCAAGAACAAGAACGAGCTGATCGCCTGGGACTTGGCGTTTGATCCGCGCGAGCTGGCGTCGCTCAACGCCGCCGACATGCGCCTGCGCCTTTTCAGCAAGAACGACGATCTGCCCGAAGGCGTGCAGCGGCTGCCCGTCAAGTCCATCCACCTGAACAAATCGCCGATGGTGATGGCCAATCTGAAAGTGCTGTCACCGGCCATGGCCCAGCGCTGGGGCATCGATGTAGAGGCGCAATTGCAGCATGCCGAATGGGCGCGTGACTTACCCGACATGAGTGGTATCTGGCCTGAGGTTTTCGAGCGGCCCGCATTGGCGCCATTGGACGCCGACGAAGACCTGTATGGCGGCTTTGTCAGCAACAGCGACCGCCGCAGTTTGAACGACCTCCGTGCCATGACGTCCGCGCAACTGACCAGCGCACACCCGGCGTTTGAAGACGCGCGCCTGCCGGAGCTGCTGTTCCGCTACCGCGCGCGCAACTTCCCCGATGGCCTGACCGACGACGAGGCTGCGCGCTGGGAGGCGCACCGCGCAGAGCGCCTGTTTGACGGTGCGGGTGGCGCCCGCACGGTGGGGCAGTTGTTTGACGAGATTGATCAGTTGTCCGAGTCCGCCGACGAGCGTGGTGAGGCCATTTTGGGCGCTCTGTACGATTACGCCGAATCTATCGCGCCCCATAGGGACTGAACTGCGGCGAGAATAGTCCTCCGATACCGATTCACACTTTTCATCCCGTCATCCCATGAAAATCGACAAAGACACCGCCGTCACCCTGCGCTTCTCTGTAACCGACGCCGCTGGCAAGGTCATCGACAAGGGCACCGAGCCCATGGTCTACCTGCACGGTGGCTACGACAACATTTTTCCCAAGGTCGAAGAAGCCCTGCAAGGCCAGGAAGCCGGTTATCAAGTCACATTGACGCTGGCGCCCGAAGACTCCTTCGGCCAGCACAACCCGGCCCTGATCACCACCATTGCCAAGAAAGACTTCCCCGCTGGCGTCAAGGTCGGCGGCCATCTGGAGGGCCGTGGGGAAGACGGCGAGGAGCATGTCTTTACCGTTGTAAAGATCAAGGGCGACACCGTGCACCTGGACGGCAACCACCCTCTTGCAGGCCAGACGCTGAAAGTTGGCATCAAGGTGGTGGACGTGCGTGCCGCGTCGGCGGAAGAGATTGCGCACAAGCATGTCCATGGGGAGCATGGGCACCACCATTGATGGGGTTGGCGGCGGCGAAGTGGTTTGTGAATTGCTATTGAATCAGTAGCGACTTGAGCATATTTCACGAGGGCTAGCGGACGATTTGGCTTAGAGCGGTCGCCCGCGGGAGAGTCTGCTGCGCGCGCACGGCGGGCGACGTCGCTCACGTTCTCCGGCTCGCGTCGCGGGCGGACGGGTTGGCCAGCTTGCTCTGTCGCGTCAACTCTTGCTCGGCATGCCTGCTCTTATGGCAACCGCAAGTGCGGCCTGCGCCCGCAAGCCACGCCACCCGCCTGGGGTGTAGTGAAGCCAGCTTCAGCAAAAGACGCTTTGCTGTCGTTCGGGCTTCCCTACAGCAGTCGTCAAATTTGGAGTTGCATCGACCTTTTTTTCTATTAAAGCGAGTCACGTCCGTGAGTTGTACGGGATACCAATTGGTTCCCCACCTATGGTCCTCGCTTCTCTTTGAGCTTTTTCATAAATGACGATTCGATAGGGGGCCTTGTCCTGTAAAAACCGATGAGAACAACCACTAGATAGATCGGAACAAAGGGTACGAGGAGCCAGTGCCCTGCAAATACCCATTCGTTTGCGTTCCGCGGTTCAAATATGGCTCCAATAGCTAATATGAACAATATCCATGGCACGACGATGAAAAGAGCTCGAACGAGAATACGCATATAGAAATCCGGTTGGACTAAGTACAAGTCAAGTGACGGATGTGTGAAGGAGTAAGTTATCTAGAACTATAGTCCGTTGGACCACGCGCTTTGAAGTCCGCTTACGCCCCGCTGCCGGCTTAGGATGTTCTCGATTGCCGACATCCATTTTTACCTTCAACTTCCGAGCAAAGTGACAGCCTCAAAATGACTCATACCGGCTGTACACCGGGACCAAAGGATAGGCCACGGATTTGGGAGGGGCGACTTTCGTTATCGCCGTAAGCTGTCGGTCTCCCGAGCCGACGTGGCTCCAATAGCAGTGAAACTTAAGGACACCCGGTTTTACGCGCCACACCTCAGTCTTCGAGAATATCGCCCTGCCAGCCTACGCGGTTTCGGCCTGCCACCTTGGCGGCGTAAAGGTACTCATCGGCGCGGGCGACGATCGAGGCTACGTCGTCTTCTTCCCGCCACATCGTTCCGCCCACCGTGGCGCCCACCTTCAGCAAGACACCCAACGAGTGGATCTCGCGCTCGGCAATCGCCTTGCGCAGTCGGAGCGCAACCGTACGCGCCACTGCCTCGGTAGCCGGTGCGAGTACTGCGGCGAACTCGTCGCCACCAGTGCGACAGGGCAGATCGGTCGAGCGGACCGTCTCCCGGATCACCTCCGCCACTTGCCGGAGCACTAAATCTCCAGCCGCGTGGCCGTAGGTATCGTTGATAGGCTTGAACTTGTCGAGGTCAATGACCAGGACGGCCAAGCCATCGCCGCCGGCCCGCGCAATGTACTTCGGAAGCTGGTCGCTAAGACAGCGCCGGTTATAGAGACCGGTGAGCTCATCCGTCTGTGCCATCACCCCGATCGTATCAAGCTCCTCGCGCGTACGACGCAGGTAGTCTAGCGTCGTCTCGAGCTGACTATTGCGCTCCCGGAGATCGGAGATGAGGAGCTGCTCAGAGTCTACGAGGTAGGAGCAGGCCTGTTGCAGTGCCCTGCACATCAGCGTTGGCTCCCTGCGGATGAGGTCTTCGAAGGTCGCGCGGTCGACGATCTTCAAGCGGCAAGGTCCAGCGGTGACAGCTGTTGCCGTGCGTCGGCCGGTCGCGGTCAAAAGCGCGATCTCACCCACGATCATGCCCGGCCCGAGAGTCTTGGCCGCCTTACCTTCCTCGAAATAGACCTCGACCTCGCCATGCACGACCATGAACATCGAGTCGGCAACCTCGCCCTGCCGAAAAAGAACAGTCCGAGCCTCGATGTCACGGGTCACGCCATACTCGGTCAACATATCCATCACCTGCGCAGGCAAAGCCGGGTGGGGGACAGTGGGGTTCGGACCGGTTGACATGCCGCGGGATTCTACTGGAGCGCGGATATTGAACACGTCTTGCTCACTAAAGACCACCCCTTGTGCCACTTCTTGCGCGATGCCCGGTTCCATGCCGGCATCGCTGCGCGGCACACCAACACCGTCGGCAAGAAGAACGTCGCGCTTCGGCGCGCTGGTGCACGCCTGTCACAAGCGCAAGCGGCCAATCATCATGACCGCCGTTGCGAGCGGCCCGGGCATGAGGTCTCTGGCACTGGGTTGGGACGCCAACCCGAGCTTTCGCTCGCCGATGGCAATACACTGGCTGCGGCGCTGATCCCGTCACCACATCTTGCCTACGGTTGGCATCTGAGTGTGGCTTTGCCTGAGCAGGCAAAGCAGGGCAGCAACCGGCTATCGTGCTACTGCAGCTTCAACTGATTGAAGCGCGACAAAAAGACTTGTGTGACTGATTGGGTATTTGAGTCTGTGGTCGATTAGTGCTGAACTGCACTTCCGAGCGTTGCTTTCAAAAACAGATTGTCACCCGCCCGCGAACGCCTGCTTTGAAGGTTTGTCGATGGGCAAATGATGAAATTGGACCGACACCGGCTATGACCGTTGCGGAGAAAATGGTTGAACTCCAGGCGTCGATGTGACTGACCGGTAACGCCCATTGCCGACCTTAAGCCGCGCTTTCCTCCCAACCAAAAGTGTGCGTTGAGACGTCAGCGTGAAGATGGCCCACGGCTGCGGGTTGCCTGTGCGTTTGGCGTTCGGCATAAAGCGGCGCCTGTCGATGGCAATTAGGCCTAATACCTTGCGCAGCACGGCTAATGCAAATGCATTTCGATGTTGGAAGTCCTATTTGTTTGAATTGGTGTGCACTGTGCCCATTACGATGGAAGTCGAATTTACCCTGTGGGCCAGTGATCACAGGACTCCAAACCACTGACCCCAAACCAGGTTGCCCAGAAGCCGGCCTGGCAACAGAGTGAAAGCCCCAGCCGTCACGCAGGCGCCAAAGTACAGCCTTTGCATGGTCTTTTTGTGGGCTGTAATGTCCTTACGGGCCAGGTAGAGAAACGCACCAAAAATGCCAAACAGGGTGTACGGAACCAACAGGTGAATCGGCGTATAGCCCGCAATGTTCGGCAGTTTGAAATCGCGTATGAACATTGCAGAGACTGCGGTTACCAGCATCAAAGTGACCCAGGCATAACCTGCGGCACGATGGATCATGGGGCGTTGCTTCGCGCCTTTGCGTGCCCACAGGGCTATGGGGCCAAGGGCTAATGCGCCCAGAGCGGCGCTCATGTGGATTGCGATGGTGGGTGTGAGTTGCATGGTCATCTGGTGTGGGCTTGGATGACTGAACTTTGCACCGTTGCCGATGGCAGGCCAAGCAAATTGGGACGAAACAGCAACTCCGCCACGCGAAGTGTGGCAGGCACTTCGCCAACGGTTGACCCAGAGGTGAACGGATTCCACCCGCACGTCGCACTTGAATTTGCTATCCTTGCCCGTCTGGCCGTTGGGTATCAATCCCCTATTCGATAAACGCGCTTCAGCCCTGAAGCTGCGTGGAGTGAGCGGCCAAACCACGGAACTCTTCCGCTTGCCAACTGAGGGAGCCCACCAGTGCTGACACGCCAAACACGGATTACTGCGTTTATTCTCGTCCTGCTCACCGGGGGCGTCTGCTTCGCGCAATCCTCGGCCCCCGCCGTTCCCGCAGGAGAATTTGTGACCGAAAAGAGCTGGGGCCTGCTGATTGTGAAATCCGACAAGCAAGGCAAGTTGCACTTCAGCATCGAAGCGGCTGGCGACAACGGTCACGGCTGCAGCTTGGAAGGGGCGATCAAGGGCAACAGTGCTGTGTTGGAAGCCGATGAGCCCTCAAAGCCTTGCACGGTGAAATTTGTACCCACCAAAGACGGGATTCAGGTCAGCAGCGTGCCCGAATTCTCATGCAATTTTTACTGTGGCATGCGCGCATCGTTCGAGGGACTTTACCTGCGTGCACCAGCCGCCTGCCGAGTGGATGCCATGGACAAGACGCGCGGTGCTGCACGCAAGCAATATGACCGCAAAGCCTATGCCGAGGCACGCGTGCTGCTCGACACCACCCTCAAAGATTGCCAGCGCTTCCTGGGCCACGTGACTGAAGGCTGGTACCGCAATGATCTTGCTGTGACGCTGCATAAGCTCAAGGACTATTCCGCCTGCCGCGAAGCGCTACAACCGCTGGCGGCCGATGCGGCGCGCAGGGATGCCCAGATCCGCGAGGACTATGCGCCCACAGATGCAGAAATTTATCTGCCGGTTGTCAGGGCGGCTCGCACCAATCTCAAGCTTTGCGCAGCGCGGCCCTGACGGTGGCTTTAATCTGTTCGAATATTCGTGATAGATCGGTAACGTTCGCACGTACCCATAAACTGAAAGGCTGGAGAAAAGTGAATCTTCACAATTGCATCATCACCATTGGGCTCGCTGGGTTGATACCGACCATGGCTTTGGCCCAGGCGCCAGCCAAAGTCAAGGTCGGCAATGACGTCAAGAACGCCTTTGGTACGGTCACCGAAATGAATCTTTACAACTTCCGCTGCTTTATCGGGTTTACGGATGACCAAGGTGCCGATTTCACCGAGACCGCTGACTTGGCCTTCTGCAACGCTCAGGACAGTTTTGACAAGCGCCATGCACTCACCTACAAGCTCTCCAAGATCCAGGCCGAGTCCTGCCAGGGTGATCCCAAATGCACCAAGACGGACACCGTTCCCCTGATCGTGGGCATGAAGCTGGACGGCAAGGCCGTACCGCCGATCAAGAAAGCCGCCCCACCCGGGCAAGCCAGCTTTTGTTCGCCTACGGAAATAACCGTCTTTGCCTGCCGCACCGGCAAGAAAATGGTATCCGTTTGTGCCGGTAAGGATTCCACCAAGACAGCTGGAATGTTGCAATACCGCTTCGGTATGCCCGACAGCAGTGAACCGCTTGAAATGATGTGGCCAGAGAGCAAGCTTGCCCCCTCAAAAGTGGCCACGGGGACCAACGTGCCATTCGCCGGTGGCGGTGGTGCCTGGTTACGCATTGCAAAGGGGGACCACGCCTATGTGGTCTATGACGGCATTGGAAAATGGGGCCCGCAGGGTCAGACCCGAACCAAGAGCGGGCTGACAGTGGAGCGCAAGGGCAAGGCCATTGCGCAGCTGAAGTGCAATATGGACGCCACCAGCGAACTGGGACCGGACTGGTTTGAAAAGTACGGCGTCACCGACAAGAACCAGGAATTCGATTTTCCGGACTGATTGCGGCTGGACCCTTAGGCGTCACCAAAAGCAGACCAAACAAGAAGCGTGGCCCCTTCAGGGCTCTCCGCTTATCCAAAAGGTGCTGTCTCGCCCAGCATTAGCGCAAGTCTTTCAACAATTTACGGAATTCGGCCTGCTTTGCGGCAAGTGGAACCGTGACCTCCAGCTTGAATTTTGCATCCTTGCTGTCGGTGACTGAGATGTTCAGGCGGGTCGCACCATCTGCGAAAGTGGCTTTCGAGATTCAACTCCAGATATTCACAAACAATCGATAAAACATCGGCTTTTCACTTGGTTTTTTCCAACTTGCCGGGGAGTAGTGGAGCCTTGGAGAGCGCCCGTGTTTCCTCTTCAATTTCTTGTCGCTGGGACTTTCCCTCTATAAGAATGTCATCAACGACCCATTGGCCTTCTGCTTGAACCAACTTAAATACCAGCTTGCGATCGTAGAAAGTGCCGGCTTTGGTGTCGCTGGGATAGACGTTGAAACTCGCGGTCACCTCGCCTGGTCTTAGTTCGGATATTTTCATTCGGGAGTTTTCATAGCTAAGGGCCGGGTCGTACTCCTGTGAATCAAAGTAGATGTCTCCGTTTGCGCCCCACCCGCAGGGACCTTCAACAGCCGTCGCTGCGCAGGCCTCAACGTTCTTTTTCGAGACAGCTGCAAAGCCAGACGAGAACGCCGGCGTCGGACCCTTGGTCTTTTGCAAGGGATCCGCCTGGTAATGGCGAAAATAGGCGCGGTAAAAGCGCTCGATACTTTCGACAGCGGGATTGGACTCCTTGGGAATGGGGAGCTGAGACCAATAGATTCCACCCCCTAGTGCGGTCAGCAGGACCAGGGCGAGCAGGGCTAGCAGTAACACTTTTTTGGCTTTCATTTAAAACCTCCGAGGCGTAAACCCGCTTTAAATAGATACAACTCTGTCAAATCTTTGACTAATTTATAGTACCTCGCATACCATTGTTTGGATTTTGGTATGGCCTTGATAAACGACGGTCTCGACCTTTCTTGGTTCCCGCCGCAGTCAGGCCAAATTGGTCAATGCCGAATTTCGCTGAGCGCATGAAACGGACAACAGTCGACCGGCAATTATTGTTTTAATTTTGTTCAGTCATATTTCCAAGAAAGCTTTGGATGCGAAATCTTTGTTTAACCGAGATTGTCCATTAGGAATTTGAAGGCTTTGGCGTAAGTCTCACCGGCTCCCCCGCATTGGCCCACAAGCCCTCAAACCACGGTCGTCGTTTGCGGGCCACCGCCAAGCGAAACGTCTGCTTGGTATTCTTCGAGTTGTCATCCCACAGCGCCCCACCGCTAGCACCTGATGGTGCAGCGTGGACAGTGTGTGGTGCACCTTTTGGCGCATCACCGCATGGCGAAACACACTCATCAGGTTGTAGCTGAGCATGGATACCCCAGCGCCGCCTCCGTCGCCCAGAACTCCCTGAGCACAAAGCTGTCCAGGCCAAAGTCCGCCTTGAGCTCCTTGATCCGGTTCTCGCAATCAGCGCGCCCACGGTACAGACGCCATACCTCCAGGGCAGGAATACTCAAATCGGTCAGCATCGCCCCATAGCGCCAGCCCTGCAGGTCCGGGTCATCGGCAAACAGCGACAAGGTTTTGCCCGCCACTGCACCATATCTGCGTTTGATGTGCTGGCGCACCACCACCAGGCGTTGCTGTGTATCCCAGCCGTGCGGTTGGTAGCTCAGCTCGAGACTTCAAGCCGACCTCGACTTGCTGCCATTTGCACTGATCCACTATGGATTGCTGCAACGCCTGCGTCAGGCGCGCGCTGATGATGTGGCAGATCTTCTTGGCTTTGAGCCAAGCCACGATCACCTTGTCGTAAAAGCCACTGTCCGCTCGAAACAGTCCCACCTTGGTATCGCCCAGGTTTTTCAGGGTGGATTCAAGAAAGCTCTCAATGTTGTTACTGGATGCGGTGTTGCCCGGGCGCAGCCAGAAGTTGGCCACCAGTCTCCAGTCGGCCACGAACGCCATCAGCGGATGGTGGCTCTGTCGGCCTTTGTTCTTGGGGTTGTAGCCCTTGGCACCACCCTCAATCTGGCTGCCCCAGCGGGTGAGTACCGTGGAGTCCACGTCCAGGGTGATGGGGTTGAGTTGGAGCTTGTCAAAAAGCCAGCGGTAACTGCTGCTTTGCACCCGGCTGGCGCTCACTTGGTCAAAGCGTTGGAACAAGCGAACAATGGCTTTGTGGCCTGCGGCTTTGCCCCAGTCAAACAGGCGCACCAAGGTGCTGTCCAGGCGGGTGATGTCGGCGTGCGCAAAACGGGCGGCTCCGCACCAGATACTGACGATCATTTGCTCAATGAGTTGTTCCGGGCGATATCCGCGGTTGGAGCCGGGCTGGGGTAGATCCCAGCTTTGCACCGCTTCTTTGAATCCCATGCCGTCGAGCATACGTTTCAAAAGGGCCAGGCCACCCCAGGCGGTGACTTCACGGGAGGTGAACTTCAGGTCGAACGGCGTTTCTGGCGGCATGGCGGCTCCAAATCGCAATCAGGTCGTTGATTTCATTGGAGAATTCCTAATGGTATCCATTAGAAATCCGGACGTACCCGAGGCTCGCCGGACTGGCTCACGATAGCAGTCTTGGGCTAATGGACAATCTCGGTTTAACACTACTTCTGGCCACAACATTCGTAAGCCAGACTGCATTTGCTCAGACAGATTGGGTAAGAGTTGCCAGCAGCCAATCCAGCGGAGGAGTTTGGGAGGGTAAACCGAGCTCGCTGGAATATTCCAAAACGAAAGCGGGTGTGCCAATCATCGTTGTCGTTGGAAGGAAAAGTAACACAAAGAACCAAGAAGTCAGCTTGCACAAATGGTATGTGAAGGTGGACGACTGCAGAAGCAAGAAGGGCACAGTGGTCACGTTGAAAGTTACCGGTGAGTTTGAGTTTGAAAATGATTTTGCTTTTGGAGGTGACACCGTCGCAACATCTCTCGCAGAATTCGTTTGCGGGGTGTCAACGCCAGTTGCCCCCGCCGTACCGATACCCGCCGCCGCAACCGCTGCTGCCACTGTTAAGGTTGGTAAATTCATCAAGAAGACCAGCGGAGTACTCACTAAACTGGAGAATGGCGACATCGCCTGCTACCTTAGTCTCAAGGGCGACGATGGCAAGTCGTTTGAGGAAATGGGCGACTTTTCGATCTGCGAAAAGCAAACCAGCCTGGTAGGCAAGCGCGTGGCTTTAAGTTATGAGTTGGGGACGGTGGTGTCGGATGAGTGCGGTGGGGACGAGAACTGCAAGAAGACCAAGACGGTGGCGTTGGTCACTGGGGTCAAAGCAATGGGTAAGTGACACTCTTTTGTACCCACTGGAGAACCAAGAATCCCACAAGCTATTCAGACGGCAAATTTTTTATTTTTAGGTTAAAGTAAAAAATTCAAAGTTACATGAACGAAGGGTCTGTATGTGGAAATTTTGTTTTTCTGTTCTCCTGGTCACAGCATTCGGAAGTCAATCCGCATTTGCTCAGTCGGATTGGGTAAGAGTTGCCAGCAGCAAATCCAGCGGAGGTGTCTGGGAGGGGAAACCGAGTTCACTGGAATATTCAAAAACCAAGGCTGGTGTGCCCATCATTGTTGTGGTTGGAAGGAAAAGTAACACAACAAACCAAGAAGTCAGCTTGCACAAGTGGTACGTAACGGCGGATGACTGCAAAAGCAAAAAGGGAAAAGTAATTACATTGAAAATTACCGGTGAGTTTGACTATGAAAATGATTTCGCATTTGGAGGTGATACCGTCGCAACATCTCTTGCAGAATTTGTTTGCGGGGTAAAAACCCCAAAGAAGGTCAATAACAGTGACAAAGGGCTTTGATTCCTGGCGGTCCTAAGCGCCCGTCTCGACATGGTGTCTTGGACAGCGGCAAGAAAATGCTATTTTATTGACAGCTGCTTGCGCAATGTTTGCGAGGGCTAGCGGCCTATTTTGCATGTAGAAAAGAGGTCAAGGCCGGTCGGCCGGCCAAATGAAGCGACGCCGTGCGCGCAGGTGTCTCCGCTAACAGCTTGCCACGCTTGAACACCTTGAGCCGCGTCGCTTTGAGACGCAGGGCTTCTACCGGATCACGGGCCTGCAGCAGCACAAAGTCGGCGTGACAACCCTTTTCGATGCCATAGCCTTGCAAACCCAGGATTTTGGCCGGGTTGGTGGTGATGGCATCGAAGCACTGGCGCATGGCGGCCTGGCTGGTCATCTGGGCCACGTGCAGACCCATACTGGCCACTTCCAGCATGTCGGCGCTGCCCAGCGCATACCAGGGGTCCATCATGTCGTCCTGGCCGAAGGCCACGGTCAGGCCTGCCGCCATCAGCTCGGGCACACGGGTCAGGCCGCGGCGCTTGGGGTAGGTGTCAAAGCGGCCCTGCAGCGTGATGTTGACGCAGGGGTTGCTGGCCACGTGGACCTGGGCTTCCGCCATCAGCGCGATGAGTTTGGACACGTAGTAGTTGTCCATGCTGTGCATGGAGGTCAGATGTGATCCGGTCACGCGGCCGTGCAGGCCCAGGCGCTGGGTCTCGTAGGCCAGCGACTCGATGTGGCGCGAGTGCGGGTCGTCGCTCTCGTCGCAGTGCATGTCCACCATCTTGCCGCGCGCGGCCGCGATCTCGCACAGCAGTTTGACGCTGGTGGCGCCATCGGCCATGGTCCGCTCGAAGTGGGGAATGCCGCCCACCACGTCTACGCCCATGTCCAGCGCGCGCTGCAGGCTGTCCAGGCCACCGGGGGTGCGCAACACGCCGTCCTGCGGAAAGGCCACCAGTTGCAGGTCGATATACGGCGCCACGCGCTTTTGAACGTCCAGCAGCGCCTGCACGCCCAGCAGGCGCGGATCGCTGGTGTCCACATGCGAGCGAATCGCCAGCAGCCCCTGGGCCACGGCCCAGTCGCAATAGGTCAGGGCGCGCTCGATGATGGCATCCACGGTGAGGCTGGGCTTGAGTTCGCCCCACAGCGCAATGCCTTCGAGCAGCGTGCCACTCTGGTTGATGCGCGGCATACCATAGGTCAGCGTGCCGTCCAGGTGGAAATGGGCGTCCACAAACGGCGGGCTCAGCAGCAGACCGCCAGCGTCCAGCGTCTCGGTCGCCGGGACTTGCAGACCCTGTGTTACCTCGACGATGCGGCCACTCTGCACTGCCACGGACATATTTGAGCGGCCGTCGGGCAGGGTGGCGTTGTGGATCAGCAGGTCGAGCATGGGGGATTCCTTTTTCAGAGGGTTACATCGGCGGGGCGTCGCCGGATCGTCAGCCAAGTGAGGCAAGTACCGAGCCACCAGCTCAGTGACGATGGTGGCCTGCAAGCTGTCTTTGCCGCGCTTTTGCGCGTCGCGTTGCTTGTGCTGGGACAGTTCGCGCTTGATGCGCGCGTAGTCCAGTGGGTGCACGGTACGCATCAGCGCCATCTCACCGGAAGTGGAAACCACGACGTGGTTCATGCGCCGGGCGGACTGTAGTTTTTCGCCCATGGACACCTGCACGGCCCAGAAGTCGCCCTCGTCATCGCTCATGCGCAGCGGATGCGGATCGCCGTCAACCGCAGGGCGGCGGATCACATCGACTTCAAAACCGTCCTGATTGCGAGCCGTATAGCGCTGGTCTTCTGTCACTTCAAAGCTGGCGTCCACCTTGCGCAGTACCCCTATCAGCGAGCTGTCGATCTTTTTCATTGCGGTGAAGAATGCAATGCGCTTGCGGGTGTCAAACAGCATGTCCACGTCGCGCGTGGCCATGGCGGCTTCGGCAATGCGCACACCAGCGGCCATCTCATAAGCGTATAAGGCGTGGGTTCCAACCACGGTGAAGTGGTCATGCACGCCGATGCCCTCCAGCGCGTTGATCACACGTACCACGATATTGGGTACCCGGCCCACACGCAAGGCCCGGTTCAGACGTTGCTGAATGTCGTATTGCGCCTTGAGGGCCTTGACGCGTTGCTCGGTGCTTGACTTGCGCGCCATGAAGCTGTCAAACATCTTCTGGGTTTCGGGCGACTGCGGTCCCAAGGACTTTTGCGCACCGGCGGCCGATGTGCGTATGAGCGTGCGCTTGTTGCGCAAGTCGCGCCACAACATGCTGCCCCGGACCTCAGTGGCTGCTTTCTTCGCCTGGGCCAAAGCCATAAACACAGTCTCGGCGTCTATGAACTGGCGTTTTTGGCTTTCGGAAACCTCCAGGAAGTAGTTGGCGGTGGACATGTTCAGTGTGAATTGTCAATAATCACACTATATGTTGAACATTCAATAAAATCAATAAGTTATGAACTAACTCATTGCGTGCCGAAGATGCGGTCACCCGCATCGCCCAGGCCCGGCAGGATGTAGCCATGGTCGTTGAGCTCGCGGTCGATGGCGGCGGTGTAGATCGGCACGTCCGGGTGGGCTTTGTACATGGTGTTGATGCCTTCAGGCGCCGTCAACAGGCACAAAAACTTGATAGATTTGGGTTTGCATTCCTTCAGGCGGGTCACGGCGGCGGCAGCCGAATTGCCGGTGGCCAGCATCGGGTCGACCACCACGATGTCGCGTTCTTCCATGTTCTTGGGCATCTTGAAGTAGTACTCCACCGCCTGCAGCGTCTTGGGGTCGCGGTACAGGCCGATGTGGCCCACGCGCGCGCCGGGCACCACGGACAGCACGCCGTCCAAAATTCCGTTGCCCGCGCGCAGGATGCTGACGAACACCAGTTTCTTGCCATCGATCACCTTGGCGGTCATCTTTTCCAGCGGGGTTTCGATCTCGATGTCTTGCGTGGCCATGTCGCGGGTCACCTCGTACGCCATCAGGCTGGACAGTTCGCCCAGCAGGCGGCGAAAGCTGTTGGTACTGGCTTCTTTGTTGCGCATCAGGGTCAGCTTGTGCTGCACCAGCGGGTGGTCAATCAGGTGGACGTTAGCGCGGGCTGCGGGGGAGATGGGGGTCATGGTGGTGAAGAACAATAGTGTGGGGGGAGGGGGCTGCGAGTATGGGCCTTGGACCTGCCAAACTCTAACGCATAACGGGGTGATTTTGCATAGCGCTTGCCGGCAGTGCGCGGGGTTTAGCGCTAGTGCGCAGTTAGAATCCGCCTCTTGCTCCCACCCTGCGGTGCCATTTCCCACCTTGCTCTTTTTTTTAAGTCCCTCCCATGCCCAAACACTTCCCCCGTCGCCGGACTGCATCTCGCCTGTTGCTGTCGCTACTGGCGCCACTGTCCGTTTTCCCTGCCATCGGACAGACATCGTCGGCACCGCAGCCGGAGGGGCGACTGATGTACACCGGGGACACCGCCCAGGTCGCATTGGGTTACGCGAGTGGGGGCTACTTTCAGGGTGAGCTGTCGGGTGTACTCAGCGAAGGGGCTGGCAGTGCGTGGCTCGCCGAAGGCTGGGTCCTGCGGTCCGCAGGCGGCGCCAAGTTGAGTTACCACCAAACGGCCGGTGATGCCGTCAACAAGTATTTCCTGGCGTTTGACCAAAACGACACGTCCGACCGCAAGTTCACGCTGGGGGCCGGCATGGAAAAAGGCCACTGGTTTGGCAACGCCTACCTGAGCCGCGGCATCAGTGACCGCAGGTTGTTGTCGCAAAGCAGCGCCAGCACGGTGACCCAGCTCACGGGTACTGAAGGCGGCCGTGCGTACCAGGATGCGGTCACCCGTGTGGTGACCACCCATTTGTTTGAACGCGCCTACGACTACGGGGTGGGTCTGCGCGCCGGTCATTATTTTGACGAAAGTGACGTTCGTGTCACAGCCGGTCTTGACCACGAGTGGGGTAGTGGCAACGCGCAACAAAGCAGTGTGTCCCTCATGGCAGAAAAATACTATGTGGGTACTCCACATAGCATCGGTCTGCAGCTCGAACTTCTGAACAAATCCGGTGATGCCGAAGTGGGACGCGAGAACACCCGCGTCATGCTGAGTTATCGCTACAGCTTTGGCGCCAAAAATACCCAGCCAGAACGCTTGTTCCGTATGGTTGCCGTGCAGCCACCGTCGCCGGCAGCCGCTGCTACCGTGGCCGTTGCGCCCACCGTGATTCCGGCCTCGACCGAACGCCGAATGGTCCTGACCAAAGCGACCATGACCAGCGATGCTTTCTTCGAAATCTCCAGCGCAAAATTGACCCCTGTGGCGCGCGATGAGCTGGACAAAATGGCCACCATGTTGAAAAACAGCCGCCGTGATGGAAACGTGCGTATCGTGGGCCACACCTGTGATCTGGGCTCGGACAAATTTAATCTCCAGTTGTCGATGAAGCGGGCGACCGCCGTGCGTGATTACCTGGTCGCCGCTGGCGCCATAACCGCGGATGCCGCGATTTTGGAAGGCAAAGGCAGTGTCGAACCCAAATTTGCCCCTAAAGCAGGTACACGTAGCAAGAACCGCCGGGTTGAGTTGGAGTTTGTGAACCTGTCGGAGAAAGAAGAGATTGTTCAGATTCCGGCCAAGAACATGCCGGGTGTAGCCGCCACAGCGCCAGCGCCCGTGACCTACCAGCGTGAAGTCATTGAGCAGGAGCCGGCCTGGTTGCGCCGTGCCTTGCGCACGCCGACCGTTCACAAACGCACCGTGGACGTCTACCGCAGCAAGGAAGAGACCCAGACCGAGAGCGTCAGCCGCACCTGGGTCAACCGTTCGCCGGTAGCGCAGAACGATACCTACAGCGTCTCCAGCGGCAGCACAACGGTGTTGGCGGTGTTGGGCAATGACAGCGACCCCGACACTGGTGATGTGTTGACCGTAGCGTCGGTTGGCGCGGCGGGCAAAGGTCAAGTTCGCCTGGAGGGCGGTCAGGTGGTCTATGTGGCCCCGACAAACTACTCGGGGCAGGACAGTTTCACGTACGTAGTCAGAGACGGCCAGGGCGCCACAACCACGGCCACCGTTCAAATCCAGGTGACCCAGGCCAACCGCGCGCCGGTTGCGCAGACCGATTCCTACTCTGTTGGTGCAACCTTCTATACGACGCTGGCCGTACTTGCGAACGACTCTGACGCTGACGGGGACCCGCTGACCATTGTTTCGGTGACGCAGCCGGTGGGCGGCAACGGCACGGTCAAGATTGTGGGACCCTACATCGTCTTTACGCCAAAGAATCAGTTCCTGATTGACTCGTTCACCTACACCATTAGCGATGGCAAAGGCGGCACGTCCACTGCGACGGTTGAATTGATTGATCCCTGACCTGTGTGAGGCAGTCGGAGCGCCTGCGGAGCAGCGTCCGCGGGCAGTTTTGCGGTGTCCAGCAGTCATGCCACGCGGCCTTGGCATGTGATTCGCTATGTTTTTAATAGCTACATAGGCTTATTATTCGCGGGCTAGCGGGTCAAAAGGCTTATAACTTTTGGAACGAGACCCCTCTGCGCACAAGCGACGAATTTACCGCTTGGATCCGCCAAAAATCCCACCCAGCACCCCCCGAATAATCTGCCGCCCCACCTCGCGCCCAATCGAGCTGGCGGCGCTGCGGGCCAGTTGCTCCCCCACACTGGTGCGGGTGCGGCGGGTGCCGCCGCCCAGCATGTCACCAATACTGTCAAAGATGCCCTTTTCGGGTACGGCGGGCGCGCCAGCCGCTGGCGCATTGGCAGGCGCAGCGGGTGTTGAAGAGGGCACACCGTTGGGTGAAGGCGCAACGGTGCCGGCAGGTTGCCGGGCCTGGGTTCGACCTTTGATCGCCTCAAACGCCGAGTCCCGGTCTACTTCTTTTTCATACACCCCAGCCACCAAGGATTCGGCTAACAAAACCTTGCGTTGCTCTGCATTGATAGGCCCAATCTGGCTGCAGGGCGGCAGCACATAGACGCGCTCGGTTACAGAAGGCCGGCCCTTGTCGTCCAGAAAACTGACCAAAGCTTCGCCCACGGCCAGCTCGGTAATGGCCGTGCCAATGTCCAGTCCCGGCTTGGGGCGCATGGTCTCGGCGGCTGATTTCACGGCTTTCTGGTCGCGCGGCGTAAAGGCGCGCAGCGCATGTTGCACGCGGTTGCCCAACTGGGCCAGCACGGTGTCGGGTATGTCCAGCGGGTTTTGCGTGACGAAGTACACGCCCACGCCCTTGCTGCGAACCAGGCGCACGACAAGTTCGATGCGCTCCAGCAGCACCTTGGGTGCGTCGTTGAACAGCAAATGTGCTTCGTCGAAGAAGAACACCATCTTGGGTTTGTCCAGGTCGCCGACCTCGGGCAAGGTCTCGAACAATTCGCTCAGCATCCACAGCAGAAAGGTGGCGTACAGGCGCGGGGCGTTCATCAGCTTGTCGGCCGCCAGGATGTTGACCATGCCTTGGCCCCTGGCGTCGGTCTGCATGAAGTCGGCAATATTGAGCATGGGCTCGCCAAAAAACTTCTCGCCGCCCTGGCTTTCGATCTGCATCAGCCCGCGCTGGATGGCGCCTATGCTGGCGGCGCTGATGTTGCCGTATTCGGTGGTGTATTGGCTGGCGTTGTCGCCTACGTCCTGGCACATGGCGCGCAGGTCTTTCATGTCGAGCAACAGCAGGCCGTCGTCGTCGGCAATCTTGAACACCAGTTGCAGCACGCCAGCCTGGGTTTCGTTCAGGTTCAGCATGCGGGCCAGCAACAGCGGACCCAGGTCGCTGACGGTGGCGCGCACCGGGTGGCCTTGTTCGCCAAACACGTCCCACAACGTGGTGGGGAAAGCCTGGTATTCGGGTTCAGGCAGGCCTCGTTCCTGGATGATCTTGCCCAGCTTGGGGCTGGGGCTGCCCGCCTGCGAGATGCCGGTCAGGTCACCCTTGATGTCGGCCATGAACACTGGCACGCCGATGCGCGAGAACCCCTCGGCCATGGTTTGCAGCGTGATGGTCTTGCCAGTGCCGGTGGCGCCGGTGATCAGGCCGTGGCGATTGGCTTTGTTCGGTAGCAGGCAGCACTGAATCGTGCTGTTCTCGGTGCCATGTTGTGCAATCAGGATGCTGGTGGTGTCAAGGGCGGCCATGGAATTCTCAAAAAGTACAATTGAGCCCGTAGCGTAACGAATTTTCAAAGGATTTCACGTGGCAGGACACAGCAAATGGGCCAATATTCAGCACCGCAAAGGACGCCAGGATGAGAAGCGTCAGCGCATCTGGACCCGCGTGATGCGTGAAATCATGGTCGCCGCGCGCCTGGGTGGGGGTGATCTCAGCATCAACCCACGCCTGCGTCTGGCTGTAGAAAAGGGCAAGGCGGCCAATATGCCGGCCGAAAACGTGAAATACGGTATCGCCAAGGCCACGGGCACGCTGGAAGGCATCGTTTACGAAGAAATCCGCTACGAGGGTTATGGCATTGGTGGCGCCGCCATCATTGTGGACACCATGACCGATAACAAGGTGCGCACCGTGGCCGAAGTGCGCCACGCCTTTAGCAAACATGGTGGCAATATGGGCACCGAGGGCTCGGTGGTATTCCAGTTCAAGCACTGCGGGCAGTTGATTTTTGCCCCAGGCACCAGTGAAGACAAGATCATGGAAGTGGCGCTGGAGGCCGGCGCTGAAGACGTGGTCACCGATGACGATGGCGCTATCGAGGTGCTGACCGCCTATGCGGATTACGAAGCCGTCAAACAGGCATTGGAAGCCGCAGGGCTGACAGCAGAGATTTCCGGCGTCACCATGCGCGCTGAAAACACCATTGAGCTGACTGGTGACGACGCCGTGCGTATGCAAAAGCTATTGGACGTGCTGGAAGACCTGGACGACACGCAAGAGATTTACCATAACGCCGCACTATGAACAACAATAATAAACACAACAACCGCCAAAACGCGGATCGGAGGGATGTATGAATGTTTTGGTGATCGGGGGGGGCGGCCGCGAGCATGCCATGGCCTGGAAGTTGGCAGAGTCCGACAAGGTCCAATTGGTGTATGTGGCGCCCGGCAATGGCGGCACTGCGCTGGACAGCCGCTTGAAGAACGTGACCATCACCGACGTGGTGGCACTGCGGGAATGGGCGCAAGAGAACAAGATCGGCCTGACGGTGGTTGGCCCGGAGGGCCCGCTGGCCGCTGGCGTAGTGGATGAATTCCGTGCCCATGGTCTGCGTATTTTTGGCCCCACCAAGGCTGCCGCACAGCTGGAAAGCTCGAAAGCATTTTCGAAAGCCTTTATGCAGCGGCACAACATCCCCACCGCTGCTTATGAAGCTTTTACCGACCCGGTAGCGGCCCACGCCTATGTGCAGCGCATGGGCGCCCCCATCGTTGTCAAGGCCGATGGCCTGGCCGCAGGAAAAGGGGTCGTTGTAGCCATGACCTTGGATGAAGCCCATGCGGCCATCGACTTCATGCTGCTGGACAACACGCTGGGCGTGGTGCACAACACGGGCGAGGGCGGCCAGGCCGTGCCGCGTGTGGTCATCGAAGAATTTCTGGAAGGCGAAGAAGCCAGCTTCATGGTGCTGTGTGATGGCAAGGATGTGGTGGCATTGGCCACCAGCCAGGACCACAAGCGCCTGCTGGACGACGACCAGGGGCCCCAATACCGGCGGCATGGGTGCGTATTCACCGGCACCGGTGGTCACGCCCCAGGTGCACGCCCGCGCCATGCGCGAGATCATCTTGCCCACGCTCAAGGGTATGGAGCAGGACGGCATTCCCTACACCGGCTTCTTGTACGCCGGGCTGATGATTGACCCCCAGGGTCATGTCAAAACGCTGGAATTCAACTGCCGCATGGGCGACCCCGAGACTCAGCCCATTCTGATGCGGCTCAAAAGTGATTTTTCAGACGTGTTATTGGCCGCAACAGAGGCGGGTGGACTGGAGAGCATCGAACTCGAATGGGACCGTCGCACCGCGCTGGGTGTGGTGTTGGCCGCGCATGGTTACCCCGGCACTCCGCGCAAAGGAGATGCCATCGAAGGTTTGCCCACGAGAGCGAAACGCCAAGGTCTTTCATGCCGGCACCGAACACCGTGACGGCACAACCCTTACCAGCGGTGGCCGCGTGTTATGTGTCACCGGTTTGGCCGAAAACCCCCGCGCTGCGCGCCAGGCGGCTTACGAAGCGGTTCAAGGGATTCGGTTTGACGGCATGCAATTCCGAACGGACATTGGCCACCGGGCGGTCAAACAGGCAGGTGAAGCCAAGGCTGCCAAATGAGCGACACACCAGTCAAACAAGTGCAGGCCTATCTGATGGGGCTGCAGGACCGCATCACTACAGCGGTGGCGGCGATGGACGACCAGACTTTTGTGTCCGATACCTGGGAGAAAGCCGCTGGCGAACCTCTACAAGGGCATGGCATCACGCGCATTCTGGAAGGTGGTTCGCTGTTTGAACGTGCAGGTTGCGGCTTCTCGCATGTGCGGGGCCCCAAGTTGCCGCCGTCGGCGACCCAGCACCGCCCCGAACTGGCCGGCGCGCCGTTTGAAGCCATGGGTGTTTCGCTGGTGTTCCATCCACGCAACCCCTACGTACCTACCGTACACATGAATGTGCGCATGATTTCTGCCGGTCACCCGGGGCAGGAACCCGTGTGCTGGTTTGGCGGTGGCATGGACCTGACGCCCTTTTACGGACACGAGGACGATGCCCGGCATTTCCACGAGACCTGCCGCAATGCGGTACAGGCCTTTGGAGCAGACACCTACCCACGGTTCAAGACATGGTGTGACGACTATTTCCATTTGAAACACCGCAATGAACAGCGCGGTATTGGAGGCATTTTCTTTGACGACTTCGCCGAAGGTGGGTTTGCCAACGGGTTTGAACTGATGCAATCGGTAGGCGATGCGTTCCTGCTGGCCTATATCCCGATTGTGGAGCGCCGCAAAGACATGGCCTATGGTGAACGCGAGCGCAACTTCCAGTTGTACCGCCGTGGGCGCTACGTAGAGTTCAACCTGGTGTGGGACCGAGGAACCCATTTCGGGTTGCAGTCAGGCGGCCGCACCGAATCGATTTTGCTGTCGATGCCACCCTTGGCGAGCTGGGCCTACCAATCAGTGCCTGAAGCCGGTTCCGCAGAAAACGACTTGTACACCCGATTTTTGCCGAGGCGAGACTGGGTGTGAGCGGGGCGGCCGTGCCGTTGCGTCGCCTGGGTGTGTTTGGTGGGTCGTTTGATCCGCCCCACAGGGCCCATAACGCCTTGGCACACCAGGCCGTGGAACAGTTACGACTCGATGCATTGCACATCATTCCGACGGGTGAGGCGTGGCACAAATCCCGGGTGTTGACAGCGGCCTCGCATCGGCTGGCCATGGCACGACTGGCGTTTGCTGACCTTCCCAAGGTCGTGGTCGATGACCGGGAAACCCGACGCCGAGGCCCCAGCTACACCGTGGATACGCTGACCGAGTTGGCGGCCGAGGAGCCCGGCGTTGAACTGTTTCTGATCATTGGGGAAGACCAGGCCAAGTCGCTTCAAAGCTGGCACCGGTGGCAGGCGATTCTTCAGCTCGCTATAATATGTGTAGCTGCTCGCGCAGATTCTTCGGGGGCTAGAGGCACTTTTAATGCAGAGCTTTTGGCGCAAACACCCTTTCAGGTGTTGAATTTGCCCCCCATGGATGTCAGTGCCACTGACATCCGTCACCGTTTGGCGAACTGCCAAAACGTCGCGCCACTGGTTTTTGAAGCCGTTGCGCGTTATATTGCCCACCACCACCTTTATCAAACTGCCTGATGAACAAACCAATTGTTGCCAAAAAAGACATTAACAAGCTCCAACGGGCCATCGTGGATGGCCTGGAAGACGTCAAAGCCCAAGACATCCAGGTGTTTGACACGGAGCATTTGTCAGCATTGTTTGAACGGGTGATTGTGGCCTCCGGTACCTCCAATAGACAAACCAAAGGTCTGGCCGCCAGTGTGCGTGATGCCGTCCGCGAAGCCGGGTTTGAGAAACCACGGGTTGAGGGCGAGGCCAACGGTGAATGGATCATTGTGGATTGCGGGCAAGCGGTGGTTCACATCATGCAGCCTAACTTTCGGCAGTATTACAACCTTGAAGAATTGTGGGGCGAAAAGCCGGTGCGCCTGAAGCTCGGTGCCTCCAAGCCCGCCATGGCAGAAAGCGCCAAGCCTGTCACCAAACCCGCCGCCAAGTCTGCGGCGGAGCCCAGCCTGCGGCGTTCCAACGCTGCTAAGAAAGGCGTGGCGGAAGCGTTCCCCTCCAAAGCCCAATTGAAAAAGGCGGCTGACAAAGCGGCAGGTGCCAAAACACCGGCGCGCAAGACCAGCACCACCAAAATCGCTACCACAAAGGCCACGCCGTCCAAGTCGGTGCCCGTCAAATCGGTTGCTGCCAAGGCGACACCGGCCAAAAAAGTGGCAGCAAAGCCAGCCAAAACATTGGTTGTGAAGCCCGCAACAAAACCGGCCACCAAGTCGGCAGCCAAAACAGCAGCGAAGACACCCGCAAAGGCCGCCGCCAAGAAGCCCGTCCCGCGCAAGGTTTGATCTTCCCGTGAGGCTGTTGATCGTTGCGGTGGGGCTGCGAGTACCCGACTGGGCGCAGACAGCATGGGACGATTACGCCAAGCGTTTTCCGCACGAGCTGCGGGTTGAACTCAAGGCGGTCAAGACGGAGCCACGCGGTTCCAAAACTTTAGAGACACTGTATGCCGCGGAGCGCGGGCGTATTGAAGCGGCCATTCCGCGGGGAACACGCATCGTGGCGCTGGACGAGCGCGGAACCACGCTGACCACTTTGGCGCTGGCCGCCAAACTCAAAGAATGGCAATTGACCGGTGATGACGTGGCGCTGGTTATCGGAGGCCCCGATGGGCTGGACCCGGCTTTTCGACAGGCCGCGCACGAACGCATTCGTTTGTCGGACCTCACCTTGCCCCACGCATTTGCACGGGTGTTGTTGATTGAGCAGTTGTACCGGGCGTGGTCGGTCAACGCCAACCACCCCTACCACCGAGAATAGTTTTTTGATGACATCCCCCATTCCTGACTTCATCTACCTGGCCTCCCAGAGTCCGCGGCGCAGCCAGCTGCTGGATCAGTTGGGGGTCAAACACCAGTTGTTATTGCCCGAGGCAAACGAGGACGCGGAATCCCTGGAAGTTGTTTTGCGCGGTGAAGCTCCCAAGACCTATGTACGGCGCGTGAGCGAGCTCAAACTGGGCGCTGCGCAGCAACGAATGCTGCGCCAAAACCTACCCGTAGCCCCGGTCTTGTGTGCCGACACCACGGTCGCGCTGGGACGCACCATTTTTGGCAAACCCAATGACGCGAACGATGCCATGCGTATGTTGCGAGCCCTGTCCAACCGACCCCACCGGGTGATCACCGCCATCGCTTTGGGTTTGGGAGATAAGAGTGTCAGCGCCTGCAGTGAGTCGTGGGTGACTTTTGCCGATATGACGGATCACGAAATTGCAAGTTATGTGGCGTCCGGCGAACCCATGGGCAAGGCGGGTGCGTATGCCGTACAGGGCAGAGCGGCAGCCCATATTGCGCACATCAGCGGCAGTTACTCTGGCATCATGGGACTGCCCCTGTTTGAGACTGCACAGATCTTGCGGGAAATAGGCTTTACGCTCTGAGTGATCAAACCGGAATTCACACGATGCAACAGGATATTCTGATCAATTGGTCTCCCCAGGAAGCCCGAGTGGCGATTTTGGAAAATGGGGCTATCCAGGAGTTGCACGTGGAGCGTGCCCTGGAGCGTGGTCTCGTAGGCAACGTCTACTTGGGAAAGGTCGCCAGGGTGTTGCCTGGCATGCAGTCGGCATTTATTGACATTGGCCTGGAGCGCGCCGCCTTTCTGCATGTAGCCGATGTTTGGCATCGCCAGCCGGACGGTGAAGCCCCGTTTATTGCCAAAGGCGCCGCGCCCGTTGTGCCCATTGAAAAGCAACTTTTTGAAGGCCAATCCTTGATGGTTCAGGTCATCAAGGAACCCATTGGCACCAAGGGTGCGCGTTTGTCGACCCAGATCAGTATTGCAGGGCGTTTGCTGGTGTTTTTGCCACAAGATGACCACATAGGCGTGTCGCAAAAAATTCCCGGTAGCCAACGTGATGAGTTGCGTGCGCGTATGCATCGGCTCGCCGGTACACAAGGCGGCGGGTTCATTTTGCGCACCAATGGTGAAGATGCGTCCGATGCTGAACTGGCGGATGACATTGGTTATCTGCGCAAGGCTTGGGCGCGAATCAAGGACGCGTCCACCCGCTTGCCGGCGCAGTCGTTATTGCACCAGGACTTGAGTCTGCTGCAACGGGTGTTGCGCGACATGGTGGCTGAGGCCACCCAGACGATTCGCGTCGACTCGCGTGAGCAGTTCGAAGCTTTGAAGGCTTTTGGGGCCGAGTTTATGCCCATGGCGGCTGCAAAATTGCAGCACTACAAGGGTGAGCGACCTATCTTTGATTTGTTCTCCATCGACGAGGAAATTGCCAAGGCTCTGGGTCGGCGGGTAGACCTCAAATCGGGTGGTTACCTGATCGTGGACCAGACCGAGGCGTTGACCACGTTCGATGTCAACACCGGTGGCTTTGTTGGTGCCCGCAATTTTGACGACACCATCTTCAAGACCAATCTGGAAGCAGCACAGGCCATTGCACGCCAGCTTCGGTTGCGTAATCTAGGCGGCATCATCATTGTGGACTTCATCGATATGGTGCGCGAGGACCACCGTGACGCTGTGCTGTCGGAGTTCAAAAAGCAGTTGTCACGCGACCGCGTGAAAACCATGGCCGGTGGATTCTCCCAACTCGGCTTGGTGGAGATGACCCGTAAGCGCACCCGGGAGTCTTTGGCCCATATGTTGTGTGAACCCTGCGCCGCTTGTGAAGGCAAGGGCATGGTGAAGACTGCACGCAGTGTGGCCTACGATATTTTTCGGGAGATCCTGCGGGAGGCGCGTCAGTTCAATCCACGCGAATTCCGTGTGGTGGCATCACCCAAGGTGATTGAGTTGTTTCTGGACGAAGAAAGCCAGCATCTGGCTGGCTTGAGCGAATTCATCGGCAAGCCGGTTTCACTGCAGAGTGAGGCGGCGATGGGGCAGGAACAGTACGATATTGTTCTTTTGTAAACAGGGCGCCTGCAAGACTGTGTCTTTCGCCGTGAATAGTCAGCCGCTCAGGATTGCGGTCTTGAACCGGATCTTCAAACCGACCGGTGGTGGTGCAGAGCGTTATTCCATAGCGCTGGTAGAGCAATTGGCGCAACGGCACGAGATGCACATTTTTGCGCAGGACATTGATCACCACTGGCCAGGTGTTGTCTACCACCGCATTCCCACACCTTTTGTTAAACCCCGATGGATCAACCAACTGTGGTTTGCCACGGCGACCTGGTGGTTGACCCGCAAGGGTTTTGATGTGGTGCACTCACACGAGAACACCTGGCACGGGCAGGTACAGACGGTTCATGTGGTGCCGGTTAAATACGGTTTGCTTCACGGCAGAAGTGGCTGGCGAATGTTTCTGCGTTACCTCAAGATTGTGACTAGCCCGCGTTTGCTGGCCTACTGGTGGTTGGAGCATGCTCGATACCGGGTGCGTTCTGATCGGCGGATCGTTTTGGCGTCCCAGCGGCTGCAGCCCATCATGGAATCCGCCTATCCGCGGTCAGACCTACTGTGTACGGTGTTGACGCCTGGTGTGGCACATGTTCATGAGCAGGCATCGCCTGAAGAAAAGCTGGCGGCGCGTGCCAAGTTGGCGCTGCCCAGCGCGGGGTGCTGTATTTTGTTTGTCGGCAACGATTACCGCAAAAAAGGTTTGCCAGCTTTGCTCGGAGCGGTAACCCATCTGCCTGCCGACTGTTACCTCGCGGTGGTCGGTAATTCGTCACAGATCGCAGGCTTTCAGCACGAAGTACAGACCCGTGGCCTTGGTGAACGGGTGTTCTTTCTGGGGGCGCTGAACCCGGTGGATGTGGCGTACCGCGCGGCCGACTGTCTGGCCCACCCGACACTGGAAGACACGTTTGCGATGGTCGTTCTGGAAGCCCTTGCGTTCAGTCTGCCGGTGGTGGTCAGTGGAGCAGACTATTGTGGTATCTCCGAGCTTCTGGTGCATGAGCAGGACGCCCTGTTGCTGGAGGACCCCAGGGACAGTATGGCGTTGGGCAGCGCCCTGAACCGTGTGCTGTCAGATTCCGTATTCCGTGCCCATTTGCAAACCCATGGAAAACGCTTTGCCCGCCAATACCTGTGGTCGGAAATTGCTCTGCAGCAAGAGCAGATTTACAAGTCAGTGAGCCACTGAACCATCCGTCTTGGTTTCGGTTTCCTTGGGCACAAAGATCTCAAGCCCAATTTGGTAGAGGCGCGCGTAGTGCCCATTTCTTTCAATCAATTCCTGGTGGGTACCGGTCTCGACGATACGACCGGCATCCATGGCCACAATACGATCGGCATGCATCACGGTGGACAGACGGTGCGCAATCACCAAGGTTGTGCGATTTTTCATGAGGCCTTGTAGCGCTTCCTGAACGGCCCGCTCGGACTCGGTGTCCAGCGCCGACGTTGCCTCGTCCAAAATCAGAATGGGCGCATCCTTGTACAGCGCTCTTGCAATGGCGAGGCGTTGGCGTTGGCCACCTGACATCTGCATGGCATTGTGGCCAACCACCGTGTCGATGCCCTGAGGCAATTCGGCGACCAGTGCACTCAAATGGGCAGCGCGCAAACAGTCTGACACTTTGTTGCGATCCATCTTTAACCCCAAGGCCACATTGGCCGCGATGCTGTCGTTGAGCATGACCACATGCTGGCTGACAAATGCGAACTGTGAACGAAGTGAATGCAAGTTCCAGTCTCGAATGTCTTGCCCGTCGAGCAATATCTGGCCTGCGCTAGGGTCTACAAATCGCGGCAGCAGGCTCACCAGGGTGGACTTGCCGGCGCCCGATGCGCCCACAATGGCAATGGTTTCACCTGACTTCACGCACATATCCAATTGATCGATAACGGGTGCGGCATCCGGCGAGTAACGAACTTCTACCTGTTGGAATTCGAGGTCGCCGCGCGCGCGGGCCACTGCAAATGTGCCTTCCGATTCCGCCGGCACATCATCGATCAAGGTCAGCCCACGCTCCAGGGCGGCCAGTCCCCGGGTGATGGGGCCCGACACCTCCGACAGTTGCCGTATTGGGGCAATGATCATCAACATGGCCGTCACGAACGCAACAAATTCACCCACCGAGGTGCCATTGCCAGCGCTTTGCGCCAATGCGACCGATATCACTGCGGACAGCGCAACGGCCGCCAGCATTTGCGTCATGGGCGTCATGGCGGCGCCGGCCACCGTGGACTTCATCGCCAAGTGCCGTAGGGAGTCACCGAGCTTTTCGAATCGGTCCGCCTGGACCTGTTGCGCAGAGTACAGACGGACGTCCCTGTGGGCCAACACATTCTCTTCAACCACGTAGGCCAGATTGTCCGTCGCATCCTGATTGGCTTTGGTCAGCTTGTGCAGACGCGATGTCAATACCCGCATGACAAAGACGACCGCGGGGAAAACCGCTACCACAATCAAGGTCAATTTCCAATTCTTGTAAAACAGGTAACCGGTCAAACCCAGCAGAACCAGCGCATTGCGAACCAGGCTCAACAAGGAGTTCACCAGCATGGAAGCACCGTTTTGTGTTTCGTAAACGATGGAGTTGGACAGACTACTGGAGGTTTGGGTTGAAAACAGGTTCAGGTGGGCAACTAGTACTTTGTTGAACATGGCCCTGCGCATGATCATCAACCCTTGGTTCGTAATTCGCGACAAACCGATCTGAGATACATAACCCGCCAGCCCACGTACGCCAAAGACCAGCAACAGAACGGCGGGAACGGTCCACAGCTTGATCTCTCCCTTCTTGAATCCGCGTTCCAATAGAACCTCGAACAAAGCGGGAATCATCGGCTCAGTGGCGGAGCCAACGATGGCACCCAAGGCAACGATCATCCATGTGCCTGGGTAGGCACCGAAGTATGGCCAAAGGCGCCGCATGCGCTGCAGTAAGGTGCCGGGGCCTTGCTTCTGCTGTGGGTGGTCGTCTGCCTTGGATGGATCGGTGCTCATGCTGGGTAGGTCTCTTTGGTTTGCAAAGCCGCTGTGGCGGTTGATGGGCCTGCCTTCGCTTTGGTATGCAAACCCAGCGCGAATAACAGTCCAAGGGTCACGCAGAAATAGTCGCCCAATAGGTCGTCAAACAACGCAGAGTTAAAAAAGCACGCTACGGCCATCGCAACCGCGACGGAGACTGTGGCGCGGCGCGTGTTTGTCGGCAAGCCAAGTGCATCTTTGCCCACACCAATGACGAGTCCAAAAAGGAGCAGTAATCCAGCGATACCCAACTCAACACCCCACAACAAATACTCTTGGTGCGGATTGCTTAGATTCCCCTCACCGAAAATTCGTTTTGCGTCATTTCCCTGCAAGCGCTTGACTACAGGAGTCCAAGCGCCCACGCCATGCCCCAGAAGGGGCTCTTCCTGGATGGCCTGAGCGGAGCGATACCACGCGTTCAGGCGCCACGCCGATGAGTCTCTTTCACCGACATGGTGTGTCTTGGCATAGGTCGTGGTTTCGGCAAAAATCTTTGTGACACGCTCCTGCACTTGATCGGAGCCGACGAGAAGGCCAGCGGCAACCATCAAAGGTGTGGCCACGAGTGTGGCGGCGCGCAATCGCCGTGGCAGGGCCCACATCGCGGCAAGTGACAGCGATGTCAGTGCAATGATGTAGCCTGATCGGCCTTCCAGCAGCAGAAGAACATTGATGAGAGCCAAGACTGCAAATCCAACGCCGGCCCAAGCCGCCCAAATTGCGCTCGTTTTGAAGGTGCCAGGCGATGCCAGCGCCGGTGGCAAACATGATGGACTGGTCCAAGTAGCTGGAGAAGACAATGTAGGGTGTGGGGGCGTCCACGCTCCATGGAATGGGAATGCCGAGGAACATCATCCAAGAGCTCAGCAACAGGAACGATTGTCCGCCAGCATAAGCGATCACGGCCACTCGTGCCTCGCAAAGGCTGCGGATCAGAGTGACAAGGAGTATGGTGCTCATCAATTTGGCATGCCTGACAAAGGCGGTCAGGCCATTTTCAAGATCGGCTTGCGTCCATACCAAACTGGCTGCAAACACCACAAGAAGCGTCAAAATGATTCGCGTTGTCCAGAGCACATTAGGCGGATCTTTGTCAACGTTCGTCCAGGAACGACTCAACAAGAAAATCAGGCCATAGACGAACAGCAGCGCCTTTGAGATGCTGACCCAGGCGATGGGAAGGCTGGCTGATAACGCAACAAGGCAGATCAGTCCCAACCGCAAGCTCCAAGGAGGGTCGATTTTCAAAAGTCTGCCCGGCAGCATTCCACGCACCAAGGGATCAAGAATCCTGAGGTGGGTGACTGGGGGCTTTCCATTCCGCGCCCTTCTGGATTTCGATGGCTTTGACGTAACGATAGAACGTGCCTTCGAAGTTGCCCAGCGCAATCACGAAACCGGCCCATCCGTCCAAGAACCCACGTTTGAACACATAGTGTTTGAAAAAAGCCCAAAGCCCGTGCGACAGCGCAGTCCCCATTGAAATATTGGGTTTGGCAACGCGTTGTGCGCCCAGTGTGGAATATCGATTGGCTTTGTGAAGGACTTCGGCCATGTTCTTGAAGGGGAACTGCCAGATCGCATGGTGCAGATGGCCTATGGGTTTGCTGCTGTGCAGGATGTAGCCCTCGTGCACTGGTTTGAGGTCGTAGGCCATGCAGCCTTTGCGGAAAAGCTGGGGCTGACGGTAGTTGGGGTACCAGCCGGAGTGTTTGATCCAGCGGCCCATGAAAAAATTGCGCCTGGGCATCCAGTAGACGTCAAGAGCATTCGGGTCGGTCGTGATCTCGCGTATCTCTTTTTCAGCCTGCGGTGTGCAGCGTTCGTCGGCGTCCAGGCTAAAAATCCATTCGTGGGTGCAGGCAGCGATGGCCTGGTTGCGCAGATCACCGAAGCCCTTGAAGTCGACCTGGACCACCTTCGCACCCAGCTTCGCTGCGATTTCGGGGGTACCGTCGGTGCTCCAGGAGTCGACCAGTACTACTTCATCGGCCCATTTCGCACTTTCTATGGTGGCGGCGACTTTCTCGGCTTCGTTAAAAGCAATGATGTAGACGGAAATGAGGCTCATCAGGGGGGTGTTAGTATTCGGCCTTTTCTGAGTGCGGCCGACGGATCTTGGCTGTGGCGTAGTCTAGTTCAAAATGCAGGCCTCCCAATTTGTCTCCGTGGTGATCACGACCTACAACCGCAGCGACACGCTGCTGATGGTATTGGCCGGATTGGCGCTGCAGACGGATCAGAATTTTGAAGTGATCGTCGCTGACGATGGGTCTCGTGATATGCACCGTGATGCGATTTTGCAGTCTGACGTGGCTCGCAAGTTGCGCATCACCCATGTTTGGCATCCGGACGTTGGGTTTACTGCGTCAAGCATCCGCAACCGTGGTGTGGCAGCGTCGTCTGGCTCGTACATCATCTTCATGGACGGCGATTGTGTTCCTGAAGTCGATTTCATCAGCCGACACAAGGCCTTGGCTGAACCGGGCTTTTTTGTCAATGGAAGTCGCGTGTTGTTGTCAGAGGCATTGACCCTCCGGGTCTTGACTCTCTCAGAGCCGATATGTGGACGCTCGGCGTTTTACTGGATTGGGCAACGCTTGCAGGGAAATGCCAGCAAGTTGACGGGCCTGTTGCGGCTGCCGGATGGCGCCTTCCGTGTAAAACGTCAGTTTTCGTGGAAGGGCATTCGCAGTTGCAACCTCGGAACCTGGAAAAAGGATTTTGAGTGTGTCGACGGATTTGACGAGTCATTCGTTGGATGGGGGCATGAGGACGCCGATTTTGTGTTGCGACTCCATAACAGTGGTGTTGCGCGCAAGAACGGGTATTGTGCGACGGAGGTTTTTCACCTTTGGCATGCTGAGGCCTCGCGAAACCAGGAATCTCAAAATGCGCATTTGGTGAAAGAACGATCCTTGACAACGGTGACTCAGCCCGCGCTTGGGTATTCGGCGAAACGCCCTGACGACGGGGTGATCATCACAAGACTGGGATAATGCAAATATGCTGAAACGACGGTTGTTTTTATTGTTGGCGGGATTGGCTAGCTTGCCCGCACTGGCGCAGTTTCGCGTTGAGGTTTCGGGCGTAGGTCTGACCCAAGTACCCATTGCCCTGGTCGCTTTTCGCGGGGACGAAGTGGCGCCACAAAAGATTGCGGCCATCGTTCAGGCCGATCTCGAGCGCAGCGGCCAGTTTCGCTCTATTGATGCGACGGGTGTGGTAATGGATGAGGGGTCGCGTCCCGAAGTGTCTGCCTGGCGGCAAAAGGGAGCTGACGCTCTGGTATCTGGCAGTGTGACCCGTTTGGCAGATGGACGATTTGATGTGCGTATGCGTCTATGGGACGTTGTGCGAGGCCAGGATTTGGGTGGGCAAAGTTATGCGGTAGTTGCCGGTGATTTGCGACTTGTCGCACACCGCTTGGCTGACTTCGTTTATGAAAAACTGACCGGTGACAAAGGTGTTTTTTCAACCCGCATCGCTTATGTGACCAAGGTTGGTCCATCATTCAACTTGTGGGTTGCAGATGCCGATGGGGAAAATGCGCAGAGTGCGTTGACCAGTGCCGAGCCCATCATTTCGCCCTCGTGGGCTCCCAATGGCACACAGATCGCCTATGTGTCGTTCGAATCGCGTAAGCCTGTAATTTTTGTGCACGATGTGGCGTCTGGAAAGCGCCGGCTTGTCGCCAATTTCAAAGGGTCGAATAGCGCCCCGGCTTGGTCACCCGACGGCAAGACGCTTGCTGTGACATTGAGTCGGGACGGCGGATCACAACTTTTTCTCTTGGATGCGACCGGAGGGGAGCCCCGGCGTCTTGCCCAGTCAAGTGCGATTGATACTGAACCCACGTTCACTTCCGACGGTCGATTTATCTATTTTGTGAGTGACCGTGGAGGTGCGCCCCAGATCTATCGCATGCCGTCCGCGGGTGGAAACCCAGAACGAGTGACGTTTACAGGTACTTACAATGTGTCTCCTTCTGTCAGTTCGGACGGTAAATGGCTGGCCTATATTTCGCGGGTTAACGGTGTTTTCAAGTTGCATGTCATGGATCTGGCATCTGGTACCAGCAACGCGATCACGGACACAACTTCTGATGAAAACCCTAGTTTCGCGCCGAACAACCGCCTCATTATTTATGCAACCCACCAGTCTGGACGCGAGGCTTTGATGACATCGACCTTGGATGGAAAAATCAAGGCACGACTGGCCGGGAAGAGCGGCGATATTCGGGAACCCGACTGGGGCCCGGTTCAGAAATAACAGAGAAATTTTTTAGGAGTAGCAGATGAATCGATTGGTGTGGGTAGCAGCCTTTGCTGTGTTGTTGAGTGCTTGTGGCTCGTCAGTGAAACTGGACGAGGTGCCAGTTGAAGATAAGTCGGGTACCAGTGTCAGCGTTGTCGACAACAAAGCTGGCTCATCCGGAGTAGGGCAGAGTGCGGTCACCAGTGTGGCGCTGGACAATGCGGGTTCGAACGCTGCGATGATGGCGGCCAACCGGACAGTCTATTTCGACTACGACAGCTTTGTGATCCGGTCGGAGTTTCAATCCGTCATTGAATCCCATGCCAAGTTCATCAGGGCCGACAAGAGCAAAAAAGTGGCCATAGAAGGTCATACCGACGAGCGTGGTGGTCGCGAATACAACCTGGCATTGGGTCAAAAGCGGGCCGAGGCGGTGCGGCGTGCGTTGACACTTTCGGGTGTTTCCGACAGCCAGATCGAAGCCGTCAGCTTTGGCAAGGAAAAGCCAGCTGTCATGGGTTCCACCGAAGAGGCGATGGCAAAGAACCGTCGCGCTGAAATTGTATATCGATGAGCCATCAATCTTTTTCATCGTGGCGGCTGGCGGCACGCATGATGGTGGTGCTGGTCGCCCTCTGCGGTAGCCTGGGGTCGGCTCAAGCGGGACTTTTTGACGACGAAGAGGCTCGCAAGGCAATACTCGACCTGCGACAGAAGTTGCAGGAGTCCCAACAAAAAATTGACGACGTTTCGCGACGTGCGGCAGACGATAACTCTCAACTCCAGCGCGGTCTTCTAGATCTGCAGAACCAGCTTGACGCAACACGTGCGGAGTTGGCAAAAATGCGTGGTCAGGAAGAACAGATGGCGCGCGAGCTTTCCGAAGTTCAGCGCCAGCAAAAGGACGCCAGCCTTGGTTTGGATGAGCGTCTTCGAAAATTCGAGCCCTCACGCGTATCGGTTGATGGCAAGGAATTTATGGCCGAGCCGGCAGAGAAGCGTGATTTTGACGCCGCGATGGCCGTGTTTCGCAAAGGCGACTTTGCAGCTTCGCAGCTCGTGTTTGTCGATTTTCTGAACCGATATCCCAAGACGGGGTATCGACAGTCTGCCCTGTTCTGGCTAGGAAATGCCCAATACGCAACGCGGGATTACAAAGATGGTCTTGGCAGTTTTCGCGCGCTCGTAGCGATCGGAAATGACCATATGCGCTTGCCTGAAGCAGTGTTGGCGATAGCCAACTGCCAACTGGAACTCAAGGACACTAAAGGCGCACGCAAGACGTTGGAAGAACTGCTGGTCAATTACCCGTCGTCTGAGGCGGCGCAGGCTGCCAAAGATCGTTTGGCGCGATTGCGGTAGACCGCGTGGCTGAACATCCAGCCATGTCGGGGCCGCTTGTCGAATCAGATCTCGCACGTCGTTTCTCGGGTATGGAGCGCCTGTACGGCGTCGACCCAGCCCGGACCCTGCGCAATTCACATGTTGCCATCGTTGGCATTGGTGGCGTCGGCTCTTGGGCCGCGGAGGCACTTGCACGCAGCGGCGTTGGCCGCTTGACACTGATCGATATGGACCATGTTGCCGAATCCAATATCAACCGACAAGTGCATGCGCTGAGTACGACCTTGGGTCAAGCCAAGATCGAGGCCATGCGCGAGCGGATTGGCTTGATCAATCCAGCCTGCATAGTCCATTGTGTCGATGCGTTTGTGGATGTCGAGAATTGGCCCGGATTACTCTCTGACGGGGTAGACGCGACGATCGATGCTTGTGATCAGATCACAGCGAAGACGGCGATGGCCGAATGGGCCAGAAAAACGAAATCAGTGTTCGTTACGGTAGGCGCTGCAGGTGGGAAGCGCATGGCGCACCAAGTGGATGTTGCGGATCTGAGTGAGACGACCCACGACCCACTTCTGGCCAAACTGCGCTATCTGCTGCGCAAACAGCACCAAGCTCCCCGTGAGGGCAAGAAAATTGGCGTTGCGTGTGTATTTAGCCGGGAAGCCGTGAAGCAAGCAGACGCATCCTGCGAATTGCAGTCGGACAACTCACTCAATTGCCACGGTTATGGGTCGGTGGTAACGGTCACTGCCACTTTTGGAATGTGCGCAGCAGGGTGGGTTCTCGATAAAATTTCGGAGCCCAACTCTTAAATGAAAGATAAAACGATATAATAGAAAGCTTCGCAGGGTGCAGCAAGGAAACTTGATGTAACCTGTCGGGACCTTAGCTCAGTTGGTAGAGCAGCGGACTTTTAATCCGTTTGTCGTGGGTTCGACCCCCGCAGGTCCCACCATTTATCAGGGATCTTAGCTCAGCTGGTAGAGCAGCGGACTCTTAAGACAGCCCACTGGATCCAAAAAGGCCTACAAGTCCAAGATTTGTAAGGCCTTTCTTCTTGGCCGAGCGTGTAGTTTTTCGGCTCCGAACCATCTTCCGAACCGAACCCGCCGATCTGGGCGGTACTTCGGAAAAAGCCGATATAGATCAATGGGTTGCGTATGGGCGTTGGCTATCCGGTCGAACCTGCCCGAAACACCGTCGAACTGGGTGCCGGGATGGCGTCGAGTGCGACGGTTGGTTGGAGTTGTTTCTCGATTGCTTCCAAACACGCGGCTACGATCGTCCACATCGGTGACGCGCCTGTTGCCCAATTTCTGAATTACCCGGCGATGTGGCGGTCCGCTTCGGTGCGACACTGCAACATGCTTTGCACCCACTGAATGGTAAATCGTAATGGCAACCATATTTTCAAAACTATTCTTGTGGGTAAAGGGCGCGGCAGTGTCATTCATCCTGATCCTTGGCGTGATGAGTGCTTATGGTTGGTACCACACAGAAAGCCAAAAGACGGGTGGCTCAGGTGAAAAAGCGAAGCAAGAACTTGAGCTGAAAGATAAGAGGACCTTTTGAGGAAAAGAAAAAGGAACTTGCAAAGTTAATGCTGGCTCATCCCGTCGCAAGCCGTACCCCGTTGACTCAATCTCACCAAAGTGCCGTCGCGCTCAGAAGTGCAATTGAAATCTGCGAGCTGGACAGTGCCAAAATCATCGAAAAATTGCGCGGTTTTGAGGATGCTAGAGCCGCAAGCAACTATTCAAACTATGTGGAGCCACACATACCAACCGCACTTTTTGCGTTGGTCCTAATGTTTGTCGTCCCGCCAGTGCTGAAAGTGTTCTTTTTCTATGTTTTGGCGCCACTAGCTTCGGGTCGCCCGCCACTCGTTATTGATAGCAAAGCCACCGGCAAAGAATCTTCAGAGGGGGGTTACGATCAATCATCACAAATCGGAGCTGTTTCGCAATCCGTGAAATTGACACCAAGCCAAGAGCTATTGGTACATTCTGATTATTTGCAGACAACGCCTTTGCATGCCAAAAAGAGCACGAAATGGTTACTCAACAACAAACTTCCTTTGAGTAGTCTCTCGTCAGGCATGTATATGCTGACCCTACTGGAATGTTCCACCGAAGATCCAATTGTTGTTTCGTCTACCAAAGACAATTTGAGTGAAGTAGGAATAATTGAGCTTCCGGAAGGTGCGGCATTTGTTTGTCAACCTCGCTCCCTTGTAGGGGGTAATTTTGAGCGTGATCGTCCGATTTACATGTCCAAACACTGGCATATTTGGTCACTGCAGAGTTGGCTTACTCTCCAATTGCGATTCATCGTGTTTCACGGACCGGGGCGACTATTGATAAAGGGAAATCGGGGAATTCGAATGGAGACTGCATGTACGGCTCGATTACTCAGCCAGAATGCCACCTTGGGCTTTAGCGCCAATCTGAAATACGCGAATACCCGATGTGAGACTTTTGTCTCGTATTGGGCGGGGAAGGAGAGTCTCTTTCATGATTTATTTACTGGCTCCCCTGGCGTCTATGTTTACGAGGAAGTTCCCGCTGTCAAAGCTGGTGGCGTTACGTCTTTCGTAGATCGATTTGTCGATGCTGGATTGAATGCGTTTGGTATTTGAGGTCGACAGGACTGTTGGTCAGATCTTCGGTAATTGGAGAGAATGAACATTGCCGCCTCCAAATCTACATCGTCGGCGGTTTCAGTGTAGCTTTTGTTAGACATTTCGTGTCTGCAAAGCTTGGGAGGTAGACCCAATTCACGCCTCCAATACCGAAGAACTGTTTTCAAATTGCGAAAGCAGTCCGAAAAAATTCTGCTCGCGCAGGTGGCGAGGCCAGTTTTTCTGGCCAATACTTCAGCAGCCTGCTAAAGGCGTGTTTAAGTTAGAGCTTAATCTCCTTTCGGGATTCTTTTGGGGGACGAGTATATGGAAATACGATTTGAGAACGTTGATGAAAATACAAGAAGAATTTATGAGCGATTTTTCTTTGAGAGAATTTGCTCGATGAGTGTCGCAAGTCGACAGGATTTCACGATTCCGTTGCTACAAGTCGAAGGTCTATATTTCACATCGGTGCAGGACACAGTTGAAAGGCTAACAGAACTATCTGGGAGGGTGTCGACATTCCAATGGAGAAACTGTATCTTTGCACCGATAAGTAGATCAACTAAGCCGAAGGAAGTTAATGCGGAGATATTCAGCCAGCTAAAAGCCAAAGTTCCATCCTTGTTTGTACGCTCGTATGTGTATCTGATATTTATTAAATTTGAATCAAGTGATACGTCGACCTTAGATTTTGGTGAAGGCATCCAGCCTGTGACGATTTGTCCAAGTTTTGATGATTTTCAGATCTACTATTGGAATACTAAGTACGAAGTCAAGCCTGGTAGAAAGAAGAATTTATTTGGCGATTCCGGTGCTGATACTTCGCAACATAGAGGTGCGCAAGTTGGCGAGTTGGACGGAGATGATGTAGCAGAATTGGAGGCTAGTCCAGAAAAATTGTTCATTGTCCAGAATCCCGCACATGAACTCCAAAGAATACAGGATGCAAATTCAGACATCATTGATGCATTTAGAGCTTTCAATAATGAACTCCCTCTCGTAGATCAAACTAGATCCTACTTGGAAAAAATTACGGAAGAAATTGACAAAAATTTGAATACTCGAATTCTTGTCGAAGGTCCTGCGCGATCCGGTAAGACAGTGCTGGCTATGTCGCTGCTGGCTAAGTACCCGAAGTCAAAAATGTTGTTGATGAATTGGTACTTCTACGACGCGCTGATAGATGCCTTTAAGATCTGGGCGGAGCTTTCGGCGGATGAGATCGAGCAACTTTTCTCAATGCCGCAAGATACGGAAAAGTTGGTTACCTCCGAGAGAGGGAGACTCATCGAGTTCCGGGCTTGCCAATCCGATACTAGGTTGCTGGACGTTGCCTTGCGGGCAATAGACGCGTCCATCAACCCCCGACACCAGTTACCTAAGTGGGCTCCATACATCAAGGGATATCCAACCCCTCAAGGTAAAGAGGGCGACGAATGGAGAGCCAAGCCTGTAATTAGGAGCAATGTTGGCGATCTCATCCCAGTAATCAATAATGCGCGTGTGATGAAAATCGTTGAGGTTGTAGAGATATATGATGACTACTCCGCCGCCTTCAGAGATGTAACCGGGCTGAAAGATTTCACCATTGCAAATCGAGATCAGTTGCTAGAATACAAGAGTGAAATTGAAGCGGGTCGTGGAGATCATTACATAGCCAAAATACTGAAAAATATCGCTGATGCCCTACACAACTCAACTCAAAGATTCTTCCACCACGATCTGGAACAAACAAAGGGATGTTGGATTGAAAGAGGTAATCCTACGACCTGTAACATCACAAACCAGGATCTAATAATCTGCGACGAAGTTCAGCGACTTGGTGTGATCCCTAAAATTTACAATCGCGACAGGTTTGATGAAACTAAAGCGATTTTTGAAAACTCCAGACAGTCATTCCTCTGTGGTGATGATTTTCAGATGCTAAACCCGATTTACGATCAAGGTATTGGCCCTATCGAAAGGGTCGCAGGTAAAGATATTTCCAGACTCAAGCTGCCTGATTCGATCGGAGTGCCAGCGGAAGTTGGTCAGTTAATCAAATATTTGCTCGGTGAACATACCTTTCCGGAGCGAAATTCTGGTTTTGATATTCAGCTTTTGTACAGCGACGATATTGGATTTGTTAAGTTGTTTGATGCGGATGGCTCAACTAAGAAGCATTATGCGATTCCGAGTAATAGTGGATTCTATCGCAATGAACCGTATATCCTAAGAACTGAGGCTAAAACGGTGAAATGTACCGACAAATGCGGGCCATATTGTGAGCACAAAAGGATTAGTATGCTCACGGAAGATTTGCGCCAGAAATTCAAGTTTTTCTGTTCTGAAGCGGTTATGCCGAATTTCGCGTTATCAGCCTACGAGCTGATCTCCCGAGAAGTAGAGAGCGTCTATTTAAAGATACCAGAGGAAATTGATCTTGAAATAGTCAGACAACCTATCTCCAGACAATCAGATAATCAAGCTGGCGGAAGAAATTGGAAAAAGCAACATCTTTATGTCCTAATGACCAGGGCAACTATGAGACTTGTAGTAAATGTTGAAGATAGAGCACTCTACGAGGATTTGTTTAAGAGGTTGCGGCGAGTTAACGTTGGTTGAACAACTCAGTTTTCAATGCGTAACTTCGACGTCTCGGAAATATTAAAAAGCGGTGCCTAAGTGCCATCCACGCCGTAATATCCAATTACTGGAATCGCCCCCTTGCTGCTCAACAGTTCGCTCCATACCGGTCAGAGGATTGACGGATAGCCAAAGCGTCACGGCAAACTCGCCAGACAACATTTCAAACACCCGTCGCACCTGTCGCCTCGACGCTGCCCACTGCCCTGCAACCATCCCCACTGCCCACCGCTGGCGACAAGTCGTCGGTCTATTGTGCCGGGTTGACTCAACGGACCGGGTGAGTGAGAAGCTCACCGATTTTTCCACTTTATACTTTGTTGAGCGGCAAAACATTTGCAAAGGAACATCCATGAACGACGTCGGACATCTCTACGTGCTTGCCAACAGCGCAATGCCAGGCTTAGTGAAGATTGGAAAAACCACGCGTAGCCCGACTGAAAGAGCCACTGAACTTTCTGGTGTCACAGGACTACCGACGCCATTCATCGTCGTGTACGAGCAATTATTCGGCGACTGCAGCGCTGCGGAATCCTTTGTTCATACCTATTTGGCGACAAAGGGGTTCAGGATTTCGGACAATCGGGAGTTTTTTAGCGCCCCAGTAAACGACGTTGTCCGGGCTATTGCGCTTGCCCCAGGTGCCTTGGGTAATGACGTAACGGTCACTGACTCGGCCCTAGATCCGAATCTGTTTGAAAGTCGTCAAGCTGACGATCTCGATGAATTGCAGATCAGTATCGGGTCGCGACCGACTCCGAGACAGCCCTGGGAGTCCGTCTATGAAGAAGCTGATACCAATTACTTTGGAATAGGGAGTGTGATTAGAGACTTTAAAGAAGCAATGAGACTTTTCAAGCAGGCCGCAAAACTGGGGTCTGCTCCGGCGTATGCGCGTATCGGCCTGATGCATGCGCGCGGGGAGAGTGTGGCTGCCAGTGACTCTGCTGCGCTTGACTACTTCAAAGAGGGTGCGCGGAAGGGTAGTTGGTATTGTTACTGGGCCATGGGAATGCTATTTTTTCAGCCTAAAACTATAAATAGACAAGGCGTTGATTTGGCTAACGCGGAGAAATGTTTTGCACTGTTTTTGGAAAACTGGAAAGGGCGGGTTGTTGACAACAGCCATTCGACACAATTTGAGTTGCAAAGCATTGATTTTGGCTGCCAGGAGCTCATGGCTAGAAAGATACAAGACTCCGTCAGTCCTCCCTTAGCTTTGACAGGCTTCTTCGTTGAGAGGTCAGTGCAACTTGCGGTGCAATCACGGAAAATGGCAGAAGATCTTAAGCTTGCAGGCGTTCCAAATGCTGCGGCGACTTATCTAGCAGTGGCTGACTACTTCCAGTCACTGAAGACTTGATCGTGGAGGTGACGCTTGACGCTCGGACAGGTCGTGGCACAACCGTCTCAATCGCCAAATCTTTGTGGCTGAAATTTCGCTTCGACAACGCTTGGAAAACTTCGAGACCAGCACCCGCCAGAATAACTCTCCAGTCCACCCGTCGCACCTGCCGCCTCGACGCCGCCCCAGCCCTTCTTCCATCCCCACCACTACCGCTGGCGACAAGTCGTCGGGTTCGCCGGGTAGCTCCAAAAGTTTCCCGCCAGCCGCAACCCCAACGGCCCCAAAATTTGCCCCATGGTAGCCACCGGAGGCCTCGACATGACCACCCCCCTCAGCCGCACCCCAGCGGTGCCACTGGGTCGGTTTATGGCCCAACCGGAAGCCACCCCGCAGCGCCCGGGTTGCCGCCCACCGGTTGACTACACCGGAGTTGCTGCTGGTGACAGCGCCATCGCCGTCTGCAGTACCGAACTTGCCTTTTGACTGGCCGCAAGAAGGTTGCTTGGCTCCACTCTTATGTAGAGCGACGTAGTGACGGGACTTGCATGAGTCAACAGGGCTTGTATAAGATTTATGGGCACTGATTGGTTCGCCAAATTGGACGCGAACGCTCTCGGAGTCCATGAATCTTGAAAGTTGGCAGGTTTGCTTTCTTGCGCAGCACATCAAAGGCCTTATTGATGTTTTTGTACCTGTCACCTGTCTTTGGATTCACCCAGACAAATTCAGAATCGCCCCTGCGAGCGCTTTGACTCTGAATGGCCTGAACCGCGACGTCCGAAATCGGTATTGTCTTCAGTCTGCGGCTCTTGCTCTTGCGGGCGGGGATGCTTATTGTCCGCGTCTCCAAATTCACCTCGCTGTAGCGAAGGGTCATTGCTTCAGTAAGGCGCATACCAGTGGCAAGCATATACATAATCAGGTTAGATATAACTTTGTTTTCGCTGGCTTGAACAGTTTGCACAAATCGCTGCAGCTCTGCCTCAGTGAGAAAGTCGTTAGATCGATTGTCGACATTGAACAGAGGGAACCGGGATGCCACGTTTTTCTCCAGCATGGACCAGTCCACCGCCAATTGGAGGGCGTGCTTTATGAAGCGTATGTGTCCGTCGCAATGACTTGGGGCCAGCTTATCTTCCTCAAGCAGTGACCTATGAAAATTGGACAGCGTCAGGCGAGAGATTTCTGACAACTTTGTGTTGCCCATCGCCTTGATAACTCGTACGGCAAGCTGTTTGTCTCGGATATGTGATCGTTTTCTTGGCACCACAAACGGGTAGTAATGTGCCTCGAAAAATTTGGCAAAAGTCAGCTCTTCGGCCTTGGGCTTTTTTGCCAAGTCCCCGGATTTGTCGGCTGGAAACTCGCCCTTGGCAATTCGCTCTCGCGCCATCATGGCCTGCAGTCGAGCAGGCTGAACTTTCAATGTGTCAGTGGTGCCAAGTCGTTCATAGGCCGTTTTTCCATCGGGACCGTCGAAGCGGTAATACCACGTTGCCGGTCCTTTTCCATTGGCGTTAAACGACGCAATGAAGCGACGAACGATGGTATCGCAAATTTCTAATCGTTTGAGTGGCGGGTCTCGCAGATACTGATCAATGATCGCCTGCGTAATTTCAATAATCATTTAGCTCTCCAAAATGTTGATGCAATAGAAGGCAATCGAGACTCACGGATGGAGCCGCGACTGCCGTTCGGGTTAGTTACCTCAGTTGGTACAACCTCGCGTTACGGGCATCCTTTTCGTTCAGGACATCAAGCGGTACTTCGCCGCGCCGCGCGATGGTTACACCACACAGTCCGGCAATGGCCACCTCGCTGATGTCAAAGGTCCTCCAACGTGGGCCGCCACAGATTTTTCGGAGGCTGAGACGAACACCCGGGCGCATCATCGGAATGCCCGCGAGAATGGCATCCTTGACTCGGCTATAAAAAGCGGGGGACACGGAAGTGCCATCGTGCAGAACGACAGGCTCGGGTTTTGTGAAAGATGAATTGGTCATGATTTGAAGTTGGTTGTGGGACGACTGCGCCAACAGTTGCAGTGCAGTCGCCCCGATAGGTCAATTTCAGGGGTTAAGCGGCCTTCTCCGTGTCGATCAAACTGATTGGCACACTGCCCTTTTTAATCAGCATCAAGACACATGCGCCCAGAACTTCCAACTCCAACGGAGTTAGCGAGTCCAAGAAGGTTTGGGTAAATAGGTCTGAAACACGAGTGACCGCGAAGCAATTCAGCCGCAAATGGTGGCCAAGTTCGCTCTCAACCGTATTCAAGAATGTGTTCGATACCAAAACGTCTTTGACCAAGGAGAACCCGAGGCCATTAGGTGGAGTGGTGGTGCTCGCGAGTTGAGGCGCGACTTGGATGAGTGCAGCTATTGAGCCGGTGTCAACGTCTGCATAAGGAAAAATATTGGACATTTTTAAGTTCTTTCTGTTTAGTTTCTAGTGTTGATTGCGACCGGCATGCACCATGCAACCGGCCGCGCTATACGTACGAAATACCTGCCCACTTTGGGCGCGCCACTTTGTATTAGGGCGGTTGGGTTAAGCATCCTTTCAACTTGCTGATCGAAATGAAGTTACTGTTCTTTCGATCACACACCGTTGTGCCGCAGCACATAGCTCTTTCGGATTTCGAGTCCAAAGTCTCGCAATGGGCTGGGCAATTGGCCAGTTTGGTAAAGATGCTCCACACAAGCTTCGGCGGCACGCTTTTCGCCGTCACTGTATTCAGACCATCGTTCAATTCCGATCAGGTCTTCGGGCACAAGCACTTTGAAGTATCCGAACTCAGAAGAGTTCTGATTGATCAGCGCTTTGACTTCGTCGTAAAGCGGCGCAGGCACAGAATCACTGTTTGATAGAGTCACGTTAAGAACAGACTTGGCGCCACTGTCTTTGACTTCTGCCAGCTTGCCGCCGTTAGCGGACTTCGGTAGATTTAGCTTCATAAATACCTCTACAGTTAATGACTTTTGCAATCGGTCGGGAACGCAATCAGTAGTTCCCGATGACCTCCTTGGAGGTCCTAACGGCTAGTTGATATCTAGCAAATTGGCATTGCAATTGCAATGAAGGCGGTACGGCTTGGCGTTACGCCACCGTGAACGCGTCCATATCAGGACGCATCTGGATGCCACGGAAGGTTTCGTAGCCTTCCACTTTTGCCCATGAGATACCCAAGCCGATGTTGTGCTCCAGCAAGTCTTTCACCCGGCCTTTGGCAAACGGCTTACGACCCGTTTCCTCGCACCAGGCGGTGTAATTCTTGTAAAAAGCAGAACGTAATAGCGAGTACCCGTTGTCGCCGGTCAGGCAACATTCAGAAATAAACTCCTCCAGCGAGTTGGTGCTGCGCCGCCACTGCGCCATCAGACGGTCATGCACTACTGAACTGGAATACCCACCGTTGCGAATCACACGCAGCGCACCCTCCAGCGCCCAGTGGGCGATACCGGGGAGTTCCTGTGCAATGATGCGGTCGGCCAATCCGGCGTCTTGTGGCAATCCTGATACCAAGCGGCTGTTGGGGAAATAGAGAATCCTCCAACGCGCAAAGAACGCTTCCCCATGGTCCTTGGTATAGATCAGGTGATTGCTGCAGAACAGGTGCCCAGCCTCATTCGTAAACGAAATGGGGCGATGGGTTGGATGCCTACCAGTAAGCATGTCGCCGCCCAGTACGGTCTTGAAGGCAGCCGCTGGAATCGCGTCGCCGTCAGGCAATTCGCCCACCACATTCAAACGTGCCCCGGCCAATGACGCGATGTAATATTCTCGGTCCCAGACAAAGGGCGAGACCGCAGTCACAAACTCGGATGGCACCAGCGCGCACGTAATCTTTGTGTTGACGCCCTTACCGGCACGACCAAAGGGCTCGTATTTCAGAAATGCCTTTTGGTAGCGGTACGCAATTCCCAACATGATGGTCCCGTCCATCTCCTGCAAGAGCCTGACCTGTTCCACTTCATCCTGCGGGTCGCCGGACTCAAAGGTCTCGTGCAGGAAGCCCGTGAACGTGGGAATCGCCATCTTGCGCGGCGTCACATTCAACATAACACGTTGGCGGTGATGGGCGGTGAGGGGCACCACCTCAATGGCGTTGTCCTTGACTTGGTAGAAGCCCCCTGGACAGGCGAGCCCTATCGGCACATCCTTGAAAAATGACTCGTTGGTGGCGAGACTAACGATGTGCTGCGCTATGCCGATGTAGTCGGACTTGCGCTCACATGCGTATTTGCCATCGTGGGTATTGGCTACCAGCCTTGCCAGGGCATCCGTGGAATACTTGATCCACATGCCAGTTGTCGAATCCACGACGTACAGCGTGCCCTCATAGGCCACCGGTGCAAAGCCATCGACTGTCAAACGCTCCAGGATGTCCATCGCGTATCCGTGATGGGTTTGTGCCGCTGCTGTCTTTGCTATCTGGGCCTTCATCGCCTGCTCGACACTGGGTACCGAGATATCCCTATTGGCCTTTTTTGAGGTCCGCGCGGATTCGGCGGTATTCAGCAGGCTCGCGCTTATCGATGGTTACCAACGCTTCCATGGCGTCGGGCTCGAACGGAGCGCCGCAGTCTGTCTTTGCCTGCACCAGCATGCGCCTGACCATGCCAGTTGCCGACAACAACTCAACTTTGCGCGCTTCCGCCTCATTCAGCCAATGCGTGGTGCTGGTGCCACTGTCATAAACAAAGGGTTTGCCATCCGGGTTGGTGCTGTAGAAGGCCGCATAGCTTGTGGATGCCCGAAACGGAGTTTGACAGCGCAACTTGCCGGTTTCACCACGCTCCAACAGTGCACGAACCGTAGTGACATTGCCGTCTGCAGTCTCGATCTGTATCCAGAGTGAGATCACTGGATGTCACCTTCAGCCCGGACGCACTACCCTGAACCGACATTTCCACGCCAGCATTGCGTGTCACTTCCCGAATGCGATCACCCGAAGGCAAGACCAGTTTGGTCGTGTCAAGCCGTGGTGTACTCTCGCTGCGGTGGATAGTGACCACCAAAGCAGCCACGGTCAGGCCTGAACCTACTACAGGTTTGCCCACGAATACCAACCGCCCCGGTGTCAACACACTGGTATCAATGAGCGTTGTCAGACTGTAGCCAATGACGGTATCGGGATCGGTTCGGCTATGGCGAGGTTTGCGCCAAGACATGCCATTCTCGACAGCGCTGACAAGAACAGCCGTGCGAAAGCGCTCTACATCAGCAGCATCCGAGAACTGAACCCCGAAGTGCCCGTTGTCGCCACCCACCGGCACGCCATCCAATAGAACGCGTGACGATGTGGACGGTGCATGGCAATAGGTAACTTCAGTAGCGCCAGGAATCAGCCTCAGGACCGCTTTCAGCCATGCCATGGGTGACATCTTGGAAAACTGTTCCGGCGTGTGGGCATCGTTGTCCCTGTCCAGTAACTGCCATGACGAGGGGCGGACGTTTTCCTTGAAGCGGCCTATGACCTTATAGGTCTTGCCGTTTTGGACAATGTTGTGAACACCCTTTTGACGTGCACGGTCGCTCTTTGGAATGCCGGTCATACGCTCGATGGCACGCGCTGTTCCGATATAGAAGGTCTCGCCAATCTCGATGCCCTCAAACGAAGAGTTGATGATGGCGGCGCGGGGATCATTGCCCACCTTTTCGAGCAGCGTCTTTAATGACTCGGGCGTTGACACGTGGTACATCACTGCCGTGCCAACGCCCATTTTGATGATGGACTCTTTACTGACCGTTCCATCTGGGTTCTTGTGGAACCGCTTGCCCAGTGGCTTCTTTGTCTGCACAACCGTGATGACGTGGTTGCGGTCAAGCTCGGAAGCGCACTCGTTATCGGAGTTTGATGTGTGCGTCAAGCCATAACGGTGGGGAATTTTGGGTGCCACTGTTTCTTGTTCAGGCACGGTGTTTACTCTGGGCGGAAGATGTAGCCAATTTCAACCCGGTCGCCCTTCCCAATCTGCGGAATTAGGGCAGCGGGCAGGGGCAACCTGTTTGGTAGTTGAGTCAGTCGAGGTGACCGACTCGGCAAGTTGTGCATTTTTATTTGTGACCACGGCAAACGTTCCAGGAAGGGGTGGAAGTCTCCGGGGTTAGCCGGTATCTTCCATCCATGCAGTCTGGGATCAGACTGCATGACGTAGCGCTTGGGCGTTGCACCGCAAGCACTGCTCCCATCTGGGTTTGACTGCAACATGACCTCGTGTGTCATGTTCCAGTTTTGCACGGTCGGTGAAACCATGACTAGAACGCCGCTTCGTTCAGCTGAATGGAGTGTGATTGGCGTGTTCATGGTGTCAATTGTGGAGTTGTTTTCTTAGGATTTCAAGGCATGCCACACGGCAAGACATCAAGGGGTAGGTCAAGCTAGGGGTATCGAATTCGCCATCGCACTTTGGCTCGTGTGTTTGGGGCAATGGGAATTAAGAACGCAAATTCGAGTCCTATATTTTTTCGTTTACCAGAGCACCTTTGGCTCAACTGAGCAGCACGGTCGACGTCCTCAAGAATCGAGATTTTTGGTGTTTAGCAACCTAGAGTCGTCTCTCTAAATCTCTTGGAAAAAGCCAACGACCTTGATGTTTTTCTCGCCGAAACCGCATTGAGGCGAGACCGCTGAGCACTGATTTGTGAGCGTCCAGTCTTCCCATCTTGACCCGACACCAACGCTCGCGTTACCCCGCCAGTGTCTGGTCCCCAGCAAACGCGATGCACTCGACGAGGTTGAGGGCGGCGAGCAGCAAGTACTTCTCGGCGTCGGTGCGAACGCGCAGCAAGTCATGCTCGCCGAGATAGCCATAGACGAACGCTAGCAAATTGCGTTCGGAATGCTCATCGCAGAATTGCTTGACCAGACGATTGGCAGTTTTTGCCGGCAGTCCCTCATTGAAGCGCATGCGCGCGGTTTAGCCGCTGCAGGCATTTTTCCTGCACGTCTTCCTGGACGATGGGCCATGTGTGCCCGCTGCGCTTCATGGCCTGGAACGTTACCAGCAGGATGTGCAGTGGCACCTCCAGCTGCAACATGTTTACGCCGATGTTGGACAACACGAGGATCGAGGCCAGCAGGTTGGGCTGGTGTAAGAAGATTTCGTCAGCCAGCTGGATCTTCTGCGCTGGATTCATGGCGTCGATTTCGCGGTGGGCCTGCACCAGAACCGCCTGCGTGATCAGCTCCATAGACGTATGTCGTTGGCCTCCAGGGCTGCCAGCGGTGGGGCAGAAGTTCGTCGATGCGGCTATTGGGCTGCGTTGGCAGACGCTCAAGCACGTCGCGCAGATAGGCCCACGGATCCAGACCGTTGAGTTTGGCCGATTGCACCAGACTCATCACCACGGCCGCGCGCTGGCCGGCCAGTTCGCTGCCGACAAACATCCAGTTCTTGGCACCAAGTTTCCAGGGTTTGATCTGTCGCTCGATGTGGTTGTTGTCAATGGCCACCGCGCCGTCGTCCAGACGCCGCGTCAGCGCCGTCCAGGCACCCAGGCTGTAATCGATGGCCTCGGCGATCTTGCTGCCGTCCAACACACGCCTGCGTTGCAGCTTGAGCCAGACCTCCAGTTCATCCCAAAGCGGCCGGCTCAGTACTTGTCGGGACTGGCGGCGCTGCTCAGCGCTCATCTGCACGAAGCTTCCCTCTGCGTGGTAAATACGTGCCCAGCGCTGCAGTGCCTCAAGGGCCACGGCGCTGGCTCCCGGCCCGCCACGGCTGAGTTCCTCGAAACGCCTGCGGGCATGCGCCGCGCACAGCGCCGATTTGCGCAGCGGGTACACCGAGGCATCGAGTGCCGCGTTGTAGCCTGCGTATTGATCAGTGATCAAGGTGCCAATCCACGGCGGCTCTGGCCGCGGTGGCCCTTGCTGCCAAGGAATGCCACGGGTATTGCGATCCACGCCCCAGGCAAAACTCGTAGATCACCCCCGGGTGCGGATCATGGTGACTGCGCGCCCAGGCCCACACATAGGCCTTGCGGGTCTTACCGGCGCCGGGGTCAAGCAGCGGCACCGGTGTTTCGTCGGCATGCAGCACCAGGGCGCTCAGGATGAAGCGCCGCAGTGCTTCGTACAAGGGCTCCAGGGCAGCACCGCCTGCACCCGACCACGTTGCCAGCGTCGAGCGCGGTGTGTGCACGCCCGAGCGGGCATTGATCGGCTCCTGCCGGTAGTAAGGCAGGTGGTCCACGAAACGGCTGATCAGCGTGTGTGCCACCAGTCCGCTGGCAGCAATGCCGCCTTCAATGACATCCGGCTCGGCAGGCTCCTGGCGCAGCGTCTGGCAGCACTTGCAAACCCACTTGCCATAAACGTGACGATGCACAAAGAATTCGGCCGGAACAATATCCAGCTTCTCACTGATGTCCTCGCCAATGCGTTGCATCGGTTGGCCGCAACCCGCTGTGACACAGGTGGTGTTGGCGGGATCATGACGATGTTCCACACGACGCAAGTGCGCGGGCAGGCCTGACGGCGTGGCCTGCGCGGTGGGGCCTTTGGTGCCTTGGCATCGCCCTGTGGAATATCAGCTTGCAGTGCGGCCAGTTGTGCCTGCAGACTGGCTTCGTCTTCGAACAGGGTGTCCTGGAACAGGGCGCGCTGCTGGGCGTCCATGGCCTCGGTCTTGGCGCCAAACTTCCAGCGCTTCAGGCGCGCCAGTTCGAAATTGACCTTCTCCAGCCTGGCATCGCGCACCGCAATCTCGCGGGCCTGGGCCTCGACCTTATTCCTTAACCGCTCGATCAGCGCCACCACTTCTGGACCGACCTGGTCAGATCAATGGAATGGACGCAACTGCTGGACATGGACGCCATCATGCCCGAGGCAAAGCGCTCAGACTATTAGCGAATGCGATGTCAACCAAATCACACGCCGCTGCCGTGAGAACGCACCCTCAATCAGGTGCGGCTGATGACGCTCAATTCCTCCAGTCGCTGCCAGGAAGACCCAGCACCAACGCGTCAAACTGCTGGCGGCTCAGTTGCAGTGCAGGTGCCAATGCACCCTGGCGTTGCACCCAGGCAAACTGGCCGGTGTGCAAGCGTCGGGTGGCGCACCACACCAAAGCCGTCATGCACCAGCAGTTTGATGCGACTGGCCCGGGCGTTGGCAAACAAGTAGCCGTGATGGGCCTGCGCCTTGCCTACAGTGTTGACCACCACGCTGAGCAAACGGTCGGCGCCGGCACGCATGTCCTGCGATTGCGTGCACAGCCACAGCGCGTCGATACGGATCATGCGCGAGCCACCATCTCGGCCAGTGCGTGCAGTAATGCCGCAGCCGATGGGGCGCTACCACGGGGGCAGTTCAGTTTGATTTGCACGGCCCCCAGATCCAGGTCCAGACGGATATCGTGAGCATTCGCTGCAACACCATGTGCTGTGCCGTCGGCGCTCAGGCCCAGCGGCAGGAATTGCACGGGTGCAACGGGCGATGGGGCCGCTGCCGGCAAGTGCTGACCAGAGCGTTTCATGCCAATGCCGGCCAGCCACTTGTGCACGACATTGGCGTTGATCCCATGCGCCAGAGCAACGGCGGCAATGGAGGCGCCAGGCTGGCTGCAAGCAGCCAGTACCCGGGCCTTGAATTCTGGAGAGTGGGTGCGACGCAGGGGAGTTTTAGGATGCATAGGTGTCCACCAAATTAGGTGGACGCCATCGTCTGTTCAAAATGCAGGGGAATCAAGATGGGAGGACTGGACGCTCACACTGATTTGAGCAATCCATCGCGATTAACTGTGCGACAAAGTGCACTTCTTGCAGGGTCACTCAGCCCGAAAGCAAAGGACGCTACGTTTACCCCAGAACGGGGCAAAAGCAGCTTCCGAATACCAACATCCCTTGCCTGTGTCAAATGGCTTGCGTCGGCCAGTTCCGCAAAGACAGTCAGGTCGGCATTCAAATTTCGCCTAGTGGGCACGGATTGGTTTGTACACAGTCCGGCTTGAAGTGCGATGTCGACACCAACGTTTGTAGACACTAGCCGTTGTCATCATGGTGCTCTGTTAGCCAGTGTCCGATTGGGAGTGAACAAAGTGGATTTTTTTACCCCCCCTCCCCATCTTCAGCAAAACTATATGCCAAAAAATGTGGCAGTCATCCGGGTAGTAGTCGTTTTTACGGCTGGGGAGGGGGGGGCTGAAAAGTCCACTTTTACCACTTGGATGCTGGCGGTTCACCCGGCGGCTGGGGCGCGAATAGGTCGATCAATCGATGGCGCTCAGAATTGCTCTGGCGTCAGGGTGGGAACAAGCAAACGCCCTCAGCCATTGAAAATGTTCTGCCATGGTCTCGGCAAAGGTACCAGTCTCGAACGACAGCAACGAGTATGAGTAGAGGCAACTTGTAATGCCTAGTGCTTCAGCGGACATAGTGCCCTCAAAACCATTCTGACATCTAACCGCGAATTTCTTTTTGGTTCTCGGATTCATCCACAGGCCGCCATTAGACAGCGTGTGTATTTCCCAATACCCCCCAGTGTATTGACTGGAGAGTTGACCCGTTATGTTGTACAGGCAAGGCTCGAATTTCAAGACAAATCCGATGCCAAGAATGCGATCGACCGTGTCCATGCGAGCATGCTCTGGAACCAGATGGCTTGTGATTGGAGGGGTGTTCATGATGTTTGTATCCTAAAAAGTGGTGTTGATTTGCATGCCAAGTTCTCTCATTTCCCTCGCCCACGGCTCTGCAACCACATAAAAGTAGTCAGCAGAATCGTGAGACTAGGGATTAGGAGAAGAAGGAAAGACTGGTATCTGATATCTGGGCGTTGGTCAGAACCAGCCAGCAGACCCCAACATATCGGATGACTGGTGCGTTGCCAGTGCCGCGTTGTCGACCAGTGTGAGCGGCAGAAGGTGGTCGGGCGTGTCGGCATCGATATTGGAAACGGCGAACGTGAGGTAGTCGGTAAAACTCATTTGGAAACTCCGGTTATTTGAGAAAGTAATAGAGAGCCGCAGCACAAACCCCAATAAGGAGCAGTACCGCAGCAACGTGTGGAAACAGAAATGCCAGCAGCGCTATGGTCAAAAGGCCAATGCGCCGGGTGGATGCAAAACAGAAGGAAAGAACGGTCGTCACCGCAAGGGCGACTGTGAGAGCGAACATCAGGTATGCCTTTGGGAATTGGCAGCGATTTGCTGATGGTGGTTACGAATCGGGTCGGATTTGGTTCGGAAAAGGTCTTTCTTTTGTGTGGCTGTGAGTGAATGGTGGGTGAGAGCAGCGGACTAAGTGTCCAACGGTGTAAGGGTTGGGTGCCGCTATGCTCAGGTCACTATGTCGCCTGCTTCTTGGGACGCCCACGCTTGGTAGCAGCAGCGGCAGCTATTGCCAGTTCGTCCGATGGTTCGTCGTCTTCGCTGAGGTCAATGTCTGATGCGATCAAGGTATTGATGCGAGCCAGGAATTGCGCGGGATCGACTGTGCAGTACGAGTTCGGCTTGGTCAGGGACTTTTCTATCAGCCCCACACCTTGCAGGACAGCAAGGGTAAACCCGGCATTATTTTTGGACGTAGAGGTCCACATCGCTTGCAGCACAGTGGAGCTAATACCGTCGGGCATGCAAAGCAACTCACTTACGTCCTTCAGGGAAAACCATGTGCTACTGAACATGCCAGCGCCGGTGTTGCGCCAGAGCCTGAAATGGATTGCATTGGTTTCCTTATCGCACCCAACGTGGTAGGTCAACTCACTGCGGCCACTGAGGCTTGGGCAAGTCCCGATACGAACGATTCGATATTGCTCAGCTGCTTCGGTGTCGCCAGCTGCTGTGTTGGCGTCGATTTCAATGTTGCTGTCAGGGGTTGTGTCGTTGGTGGTCATGATTTCTCCAGTGGTTAAATAGATAGTTGATGGTTGGGAACGGCTCAGAGGCTGCGATTTGTTGGTCGCTCCAGGCTTGGGTACTGGCGGGGCAATGGGAAATACCGATAGCGACGTGGGTGCATATCCCTTGGCAGGAAAGCGCTGGTGATGGTGTGAATCGTTTGGGTTGTGGTCATGGTGAGGTCCTTTGGTTGTGAATAAATGGAAGGTTTGATTGATAGGGTTGCCCTATCACATAAGGTGGTTGGGTTGGCGCAGTTGGGAATGTGGCGGTGTGATCGGTCAGCGGAACAAAAGCCACCCCAAGACGTACAGGATGGCCATCCACCAAAGGACATAAATTGCAAATAGCAGCGCCGCCCCAATGACGATCACACCCAGCCAAATCCCAGCAGCGGGTCCGGCCAATCCGAGCACTGCGCCGATGACAAGGCCGGTAGCGCCGTTAGTGGATGCACCGTACCAAGAACAGAGGGCCACGCTGGCCGTAATTGGGATGCGTAGTTTCTGGAAGTACGACCTGATGTCGGTAACCCCAAGCTTTTGCAGCAGTGCCACGAAGACGAGGTTTGCCGTTTTGGAGTGCTCGGCGGTCCAGATTGGCAGATATTCAGAAGGCCGCAGCCTGCCACCCGCAGATCGGCGATAGGAACTTCGCTTGCTCACGGCGGTGCTGGATCAGGGAATGGCGGTGTGGCATACCGCTGACACATTCGAAGGAGATCAGGATCGATGCCCTCGGTGTTGGGCACGAATACTTCAATTCCATAGCCGTCGTCACTGATCACGAAAACGAGGTCGTAGCAGTTGCCGATTTGCTCCACGAACTCAAATGACGGCGTGAATCCTTCTTGGTCGTAGCGAAGGTTGGTAGACCTGTTGGCCACGATAGAAAAGCCAAGCTGTGCGGCAATCGAATGCAAGGTATCTTCTGGTTCGATCACCAAAAAGTATCCAAGCTCGTTGGCGTCGAAGCTGTCGCCACCCAGGTCGTTGATGCGCTGCTGCACCAATTGGCGGATCTCTGGGTTGTGGACAGTGGCGGCACTGGGTAGGTCACGAATGATTTGCATGGGTCACCTCCGGGAAGGGCTTTGGGGTGGTGGGATGGCGGTGATGGTTGACGCCAGGAGGACGGAATGCGGGAGTTGCGCAGGTGGTTGCGAACATGGGGAGTCCTTGTAGGTAGGAATGGGCATGAAAAAAGCCCCGTGGATTTCTTCAAGGGGCTGGGGTGGGGTAGGGCGGAATGGCTCAGTGACGGCGGCAATCTATGGCTTGTTGATGTGCTTCCAGCCGAGCAGGGCTGCAAGACCCAGGACTACAAACAGTAACGCTGCAATCACTGCGGTAAGAAACTTGACCATCACGGCCAAAGCGCCCAATTTCAGGAGACCGACGGCGGCTATGCTGGCACCCAGGAACGGTAGGAATGGCATGTAGGATTCGCTTTCAGTTGCAATGGTTGATGAAAGAAAAAGCAAGCACCCAGGGCCTATCCTCTGGTTTCGCCAGAAGGGTTTTCCGAGGGTGCTTGTGGTGCCGAAGACCGCGTAGGCCTCAGGCGTTTGGGGCCAAATGAAGGCTGCCCCGGTAGCGTGAGATGTTCCCGTTTTATCGCCCACGGAACGTCACAATCTAGGCTTGTTGTTTTTGGGGCAAATGGGAACGCGCCGCTGGATTGATCCGAGGGCGCTTAAAGGATCGGTAGATAATTTTGGCAATGACTGGGAGCCAGAATGCCAATTTACCAATATGCCTCTGGTAACTGTGGAATCGAATTCGGAGTACTAGTCTGTTCAAGTACGATTCCGTGATGCCCGAACTGTCACTCGACGAAGCTAGAAAAAACGTTATCGGTGTTCGCCACCAACACAGTATCGGAGCATTCAGAACTGGCTATGGAGAGCCCGTGTGGGGCGTGTCCAAATTCAGGGGGTCAGTTGACTGTTCCCTTAGTCATTATTGAGTCGGCATCATCCAACTTGAATCAAGCCGCATAGCGAACAGGACCATGTTCGAAGTATTTTCGAATCCGCTCTGGCTGACGCTGCACACTGCGCAAATGGCGCGCTGTGGCCTTCACCAACTGCAGTTTGGTACGCGCCGGTGCCAGCTTCGTGACGGCTTGTTTGATATCGGCATTGGCCATCTCGTCGGGGTTGAGTTCTGGACTGTAGCTGGGCAGGTAAAAAACCTCGATGGCGTCGGTGTGTTGGGCCAGCCAGGCCTTGACAGGCTTGGCATGGTGCACCCGCAGGTTGTCCAGAATCAGGAATACCTTCTTCTTGGCTCCTCGGATCAAGCGGCGCAGGAAGTCGATGAGGATGGTGGCATTGAGCGCCCCATCGAATATGCGCCAGCGCATCTGTCCTTTGTTGGTGACGGTGGAGATCACCGACAAGCCATGGCGTTTACTGTTGACCCGAATCACCGGTGTCTGTCCTTTGGGCGCAAAGCCGCGTCCGCGCACATCGTCACTGCGCAGTCCACTCTCATCGCCCCAGTGAATCTCGGCACCTTCGGCCTTGGCCCGAGCGGCAATGACGGGGGTCTTCGTCAAGCCACTTCTTGACCGCTGCAGGCGATTGCTCGTAGGCCTTCTTCATGGGCTTTTGGGGTGTAAAACCCCAGCGCGCCAAATACAGCCCCATGGTTCGCACCGGCAACTTGATCCCAAAGCGCTGCTCAATGAGTTGGGATACTGCAGGGCGCGTCCACAGCGCGTAGGGCATCTTCAACTGGTCAGGCGTCTTGTCAGCGATAAGCTTCTGGATCAGGGCTTCTTGCTGGGCATCGAGCAATCGGCCGTCTCCTTGCTTTCGACCGTGTGGCGCGTCGCGCAAAGCCTTTGCCCCGGCCGTTTCGTGGCGCTTGCAGATGTCAAACACGCCAGTGCGACTCAAGCCGGTTTGCTCTGCGATCTCGTCGTATGTGCGCCCCGCATTCCGCAAACGGATGACTTGCACACGCCTTTCATGTCGCGCATCGCGCGACAGCTTTCTCATGTCTGTTGCTTTCATCATCCCCACATGATGGCGTATTCAAATATTTCAAGTTAAATACTGCCGAATCAATAGATTGTGCTAAGTTGCAGGTCAAGTTTCTGTCTGCAATGGAGCGAGACCTATTTCGTCAGTTTGGAGCCGACATTGAAGATAGACTGCTCTTTCGAAGGGCCGGTGCCGTGTCGCTTCACTACTAGGTACCAGTCCATTCGACTCTGCCAACTAGCCTACGCCCCCTGTTAACATGACTTATCGCAGAATTGGAAACGGGAGTGGCAATGAATAAACATACTCAGTTTCTTTCAGTAAGCTGGAACGTGGTATTGGCAATGGCCATCTATGGATCGGCATTCGCTGCTGGCCCCACCGGGCTTCTCAACGATACCGGTATCACTACCTGTTGGGGTTGGAACGGGTCCCAATCGGTCGCCCCCGGCGAGGAAGTCGACACTGGTAGCGGCCCGCGCCAAGATTGTCGCTTTGGGCGGGATGCAGCTTCAGCCGCCGGGATGCCAAAGGTCGGCGGCGGTAGCAATGGCTTTGATTTTAGTAAGATTGCAAATGACGGTACGGTGCTGTCTGAGACCGCTGCGTTAGGCACCAGTGCCAAAGACTGGGCATGCACGCGTGATAACGTGACCGGTCTCGTCTGGGAAGTCAAAACCACCAGCGGCCTACGCGGGCAGAACCATACCTACACTTGGTACAACAGTGATTCGTCGACTAATGGCGGCGAAGTTGGGACTTTGTCCCGGGGTACCTGCTTTGTTACAGGTCGGTGTGATACCGAGAAATTTGTGGCGGACGTCAATGCCGTCGGGACGTGTGGGGCCACGGACTGGCGTATGCCAAGCAAAAGGGAACTCTTTTCTATCACGAACTTAGGACGGACCGATTGCGCTATTGATCCTAACTATTTCCCCAATACGCCCGCGTTCGCTGTTTTCTTTTCTGCGTCTGCTTGGATTGTCAGTGCATGTGGCTATGTGTTCACGGGCTCTACTGGCGACGCAAGGCTGGTCCGTCTTGTGCGGAACGGACAGTGATTTTCAAGCTTTTGCTCCGTGACGCATGAGCACTCGCAGCAGCAAGTCCAGCTGCCGATTTGTGGCAATGCCATTCGAGTACTGGCGATGGCCCCACCCGGAGGCAATCATTGCGACGTAGACGCGTTACCAGTGGAAAGCATTCGGCAATCGCTTTTCATTTGGGTTGCATGCTGAGCAGTTCGGAGACAGCAATCGAGAGCCATTGCGTAATGAAATCCAATGAATTCGGAGCACAACCATGACGCTCTTACAAAGCATTATCCATTCGGCCTGCCTGTTCGGGTTAAGCTCAGCTGTACAAGCACAGTACTGCAATTCCCGTCCTATTGAGTCCACGCAGTCGGCAGAATTTATTGACAACAACGACGGGACTGTTAGTCATAGCCGCACCGGCTTGATGTGGAAGCGCTGCGCCCAAGGCCAAGACTGGAATGGGACCACCTGCACAGGCTATGGCAGTGAATTTCTATGGAGACATGCTTTGCAGAGTGCTGTGCGCGAAACCACGGCTGCCTATACCGACTGGCGCTTGCCAAACATCAAAGAACTGGAGTCTATAGTTGATGACAAATGCAATTCGTCAATCAATAGCATTTTCCTCAATAGTCCCGCGAGGCGTTTTTGGTCAGCTTCTCCCGGTGACCCGTACCGCGGTACGGGCGTTCCTAATTCCTACGCGCGTAGTTTTGCTTGGGCTGTCGATTTCGCAACTCACGAAGTGATCCAAAGCCAAATTGACTTCGACACCAATTATTTTGCGGTTCGCCTTGTTCGGGCCGGGCACGCATTCGCGTCATTTGATTCTTTCGATACGGTTGCACTTACCGTAGTCAAAACTGGCGCAGGCACAGTTGGTGGTAATCCCATTGATTGCGGTAACGTTTGCAGCGGAAAGGCTGGCCGGGGGTTTGCGGTAAAGCTTACTGCGACACCAGCGGCCAATCTTCTGGCCTGGGGTGATGACTGCGCGAGGGCGGGCAACTCGGCTACTTGCATTGTGAACATGGACGCTGCCAAGTCCGTGACCGCAACCTTCAAGAACACGCCGCTAATCAGTGGCTTGCCAGGTGCGCTGACCTTTGTTCTGCAAAACGTAGGTAGCACCAGCCCCCCTCAGAATGTGACGCTTAAAAATACTGGCACGGCAGCGCTCGGTATCAGCAGTATTGACGTTACCGGCGACTTTACCGTTACACACAATTGCGGCAATGGTCTGGGCGCGGGTGGATTTTGTGAAGTGCAAATTACGTTCCGGCCAACGGTGAGTGGTGCGCGCAACGGCAGCGTTGCTATTGCCAGCGACGCAATAGGCAGTCCGCATAATATTGTGCTAAGCGGATCGGGTCGGGGTGGCACAGTGGAAGTCAATACTATTGCATTGAACTTTGAAGCGCGGGGTGTTGGCACTAGTAGCGCGGCTCAAACAGTTTCTCTGAGCAACAAAGGCGTTTCGCCGCTGATTATTGCTAGCATTGAGACCACGGGGGACTTTAACAGCACAACCAACTGTGGCGCTAATTTGGTTCAGGGAGGCTCTTGCAGTATCAACGTGCGCTTTGCCCTAAGCGTTTTGGGTGCCCGCACAGGGCGCGTTATCATCACTAGCGACGCGCCTTACAGCCCTCACAGCATTGCGCTCAGCGGATATGGCGAGCGTGGCACCGGTGAAGTAAGCCCCCGCGCACTAGGATTTTCCTCCCAAGGAATGGGTACGATCAGCCCAGCTCAGACAGTCATCCTGCGAAATACTGGAGTAGCGCTGCTAAACATCGGTAGTATTGTTGTCAGTGGAGACTTTAGTCGCACCACGAATTGTGGTGCCACACTGGCAATAGGAGCTAATTGCAGCATTAGCGTGACATTCTCGCCCACTGTCATTGGTGCGCATGTGGGCACTTTAGTGATTTCATCCGATGCGACCAATAGTCCCTCTAGCATCAATCTAACTGGTAGCGCTGTGGCGTCGCCCGTCGTTTCCCTTAGTAGGACAGCCTTGAACTTCGTCCCCCCAAATGGAGGCACTAGCAATCTCACCCAAACCGTTACGTTGACAAATACCGGTACCGCTCTGCTCAGCCTGACCAGTATCACGTCCAGTGGTGACTTTTCATTAACCCATAACTGCGGTGCGGGTCTCGGTGCAGGTGGAATTTGTACGCTGACCGTCGCATTCAGACCCGTCGGTACTGCAAATGCGGCGGGTGCCATTTTGATCATGAGCAATGCGCCCGGAAGCCCCCACACCGTTACCTTGTCGTCGGGCTCCACAGCAGCAACAAACGTCGACAAGGTATTTGCTTGGGCAGAGAAGACCTATCCCCATTTTTTCTCCCCGGCCAACGGTGCTTCGCTATCCATCACTGGATACCGTTACCGCGCATACAACGGCGGGGGATACTTGGCCGCTAGTGATTCAGCAGAGCCGCATTTGCTGTACATTGGCCCCTTGAGCGGCGGCACTTTGGTTGATTTGGGGCTACTGACGATCTGGTTGGCGCAGGTTGGGCCTTTGACATAGCCCTTTGTGCGGATCGGTCGCCAAGCCCCCTGTAACCATTGCGCGCAGAAGGGGATACGAAGAGGCCAGTTGAATGGCGTCACCTGAGTGTGGTCAGCGAATCTTTTGCGGTCATAGGTACTTGGTCCCACCGGTGTCGAGGCGTCAGGTGCGGCAGGTTGTCCATCACGTACCCCAAACGTGCACACAGTCGGTCGTTCCCACTGCAGCCCAGCGATCTCTCATCGGGAAGCGTCTTGAACCGCCCGTCGCAATCGCCGCCGCCGGATAACCCACAGTTGGGCTGCTACGATTGATTCAGGACTTCCCAACTGCATGCTCACAATCCTCCCACGGCAACACCTTGCAGCCACAGTGAGCCACGGCCACTTCCGACTTGGTCACAATCCCCTCCGATCCCCGTATTGGAGCCGACGCTGTACCCACTGCCAGCGAAGTAAGTTGCCCGGCTGAATTTTCAGTGACCGCCGCCAAATCCGGTATCCAACGGTGGAACGGCGTGAGGTCAGCAACATCCTTGATGTACCAAAGCTTTTTGGCCGGGTCCCAGCGTGCGCCAAGGGCTTTGACGGTGTCTTTCTCTGCGAAGGGCGTTACCAGGTTGATTCTCATAGGAGGAATTATCTGCCCTGCCGGTATAGTGACCTATTGATTCGGCAGTATTTAACTTGAAATATTTGAATACGCCATCATGTGGGGATGATGAAAGCAACAGACATGAGAAAGCTGTCGCGCGATGCGCGACATGAAAGGCGTGTGCAAGTCATCCGTTTGCGGAATGCGGGGCGCACATACGACGAGATCGCAGAGCAAACCGGCTTGAGTCGCACTGGCGTGTTTGACATCTGCAAGCGCCACGAAACGGCCGGGGCAAAGGCTTTGCGCGACGCGCCACACGGTCGAAAGCAAGGAGACGGCCGATTGCTCGATGCCCAGCAAGAAGCCCTGATCCAGAAGCTTATCGCTGACAAGACGCCTGACCAGTTGAAGATGCCCTACGCGCTGTGGACGCGCCCTGCAGTATCCCAACTCATTGAGCAGCGCTTTGGGATCAAGTTGCCGGTGCGAACCATGGGGCTGTATTTGGCGCGCTGGGGTTTTACACCCCAAAAGCCCATGAAGAAGGCCTACGAGCAATCGCCTGCAGCGGTCAAGAAGTGGCTTGACGAAGACTACCCCGTCATTGCCGCTCGGGCCAAGGCCGAAGGTGCCGAGATTCACTGGGGCGATGAGAGTGGACTGCGCAGTGACGATGTGCGCGGACGCGGCTTTGCGCCCAAAGGACAGACACCGGTGATTCGGGTCAACAGTAAACGCCATGGCTTGTCGGTGATCTCCACCGTCACCAACAAAGGACAGATGCGCTGGCGCATATTCGATGGGGCGCTCAATGCCACCATCCTCATCGACTTCCTGCGCCGCTTGATCCGAGGAGCCAAGAAGAAGGTATCCCTGATTCTGGACAACCTGCGGGTGCACCATGCCAAGCCTGTCAAGGCCTGGCTGGCCCAACACACCGACGCCATCGAGGTTTTTACCTGCCCAGCTACAGTCCAGAACTCAACCCCGACGAGATGGCCAATGCCGATATCAAACAAGCCGTCACGAAGCTGGCACCGGCGCGTACCAAACTGCAGTTGGTGAAGGCCACAGCGCGCCATTTGCGCAGTGTGCAGCGTCAGCCAGAGCGGATTCGAAAATACTTCGAACATGGTCCTGTTCGCTATGCGGCTTGATTCAAGTTGGATGATGCCGACTCAATAATGCCTTACCCACCAGAATTTCTCCAACTCGTTGACAAATTCATTCACTTGGCAAACGAACTTGCTGAACATGGAAATGATGGTGAGGTTAGCGCTGCCATTCTGTTCGCTGCTGCTCGATACAACGCCTTCAACTTTCTATCGCGCAATGGCAGTGAAGAAGATCGAGATAGCGCAGTGGAGTTTTACGTATCTGAGTACCGAAAGGCGGTGGTCTCAAATTTGGAAGGGGTAGTGGGGCCGGTAGTAAAGCAGCAGGGTTGACAGGGAGTCGGAGACGGTACTCCAGGGTCATATCTGATGGTGTTTACATGCAATCGTCAGCGGGCAATGTTTGCGTTGTGGCTCTTATTGGTCCCAGGATATTCATATGCCTCTGACCAGATGGGTGCGATGTATGTCTTGCTCCTTTGGGTAACGATCCTTCTGGGTGTCCTGGCGCTCGTGTTATGGTTACCGATTGCTTGGCTTACACGCCGGATGTCTAACCCACGAGCTAAAGTGGCATTGCGGGTTCTGCTGCCGATTTTTGGTGCCCTGTTGTTGGTGGGGTTAGGAATTGCTTGGATCATGGCAAAGTAGGATATCTCCGGTCAACCACCACCGAACCGCGATGCCGAACCCCAAGGCAGCATCCGGGGGCAATGAACATGGCTACCAACGCCGATGCACCAGCTGGCCCATCCAGAGTACAGCCCGCCAGTGAGACCCCAAAATGGCGAGGACTTTCTGCTAGAATTCCCGCTGGTGAAAACGGGGTCCACCCCCTGAATTTTCCAAAAATTTCGAAAGATGGGATCTTAGCTCAGCTGGTAGAGCAGCGGACTCTTAATCCGTAGGTCGAGAGTTCGAATCTCTCAGATCCCACCAGTCTGTAGCCCTCATGGGCATTGAAAAGCCTGCTACCTAAAAGATAGCAGGCTCTTTTATTTGTGCTGATGCCAGTTCAGCGACGAGCACGCCAGACTAAAACAAGCCCACGATGCGCCCTTTGACCAAATCAATCCGGTGTGCCGCGGGCTGTTTGGGTAGGCCTGGCATGGTCATCACGTCGCCGCAAATGATCACCACAAATTCTGCGCCAGCCGCAAGGCGAACATCGCGGACATCGATCACGTGCCCGAGGGGTGCGCCCAAGGCCTGTGCATCCGTTGAAAAAGAGTAAGGTGTCTTGGCGATGCAGACCGGGTAATGGCCGTAGCCGTCTGCTTCTAGCTGGGCCAATTGTTTGCGAACTTTGCTATTGGCGGTGACCGAAGCTGCGCGGTAGACGGAAGTTGCAACCTTGGTCAGTTTTTCCCACAGTGTGTCATTGTTGTCGTAGACCCACTGGAGTGTGGATTCCTGTTCGCACAAGTCCACCACCGCGTGGGCCAGGTCCTGCGCCCCTTGCCCTCCATCCGCCCAGTGGGTGGTGAGCAACACCTTGACACCCTGAGCAGCCATATGCTGGGTCAGCAAGGTGACTTCGGCGGGTGTGTCGGTAGAAAAGTGGTTGATGGCCACGATACACGGGATGCCATAGACGCGGGTCACGTTGTCTACGTGCCGCTCCAAATTGACCAATCCTCTTTCCAGCGCGCTCAGGTCTTCTGCAGTGACGCTTTTCAGTTCCGCACCACCTTGGTATTTGAGCGCGCGCAGTGTTGCCACTACGACGCAGGCCGCTGGTCGCAAACCACTTTTGCGGCACTTGATGTTGACAAACTTCTCGGCGCCCAGGTCGGCACCGAAGCCGGCCTCGGTGACGACGTAGTCGGCCAGCTTCAGGCCAGCTTTGGTGGCAACTACCGAGTTGCAGCCGTGGGCGATGTTTGCAAATGGGCCGCCGTGGATGAACACCGGGTTGTTTTCAAGGGTCTGCACCAAATTCGGGGCGAACGCTGTTTTCAGCAGGACCGTCATCGCGCCGTGCGCCTGCAGGTCGCGCGCCGTGACCGGTTTCAGGTCGCGCGTGTACGCCACCACAATATTGCCCAGGCGTTCTTTCAGGTCGTCCAGAGACTGCGCCAGGCAAAAGATAGCCATGACCTCCGATGCCACGACGATGTCAAAACCGTCCTGGCGCGGATACCCATTGAGCGGCCCACCTAGCGACACCACAATGTCGCGAAGCGCGCGGTCGTTCATATTCATCACCCGTTTCCAGGTGATGCGACGCACGTCAATGTTCAGTGCATTGCCGTGGTGGATGTGGTTGTCAAGCAAGGCGGCCAATAGATTGTTGGCCAGTGCGATCGCCGAAAAGTCGCCGGTGAAGTGCAGGTTGATGTCCTCCATGGGAACCACCTGCGCATACCCTCCACCAGTCGCTCCGCCCTTCATACCAAATACTGGTCCCAATGAAGGCTCACGCAGACACATGATGGTCTTCTTGCCAATACGGTTCAGCGCATCGCCGAGTCCAATGACCGTGGTGGTTTTTCCTTCACCCGCTGGTGTGGGGCTAATCGCAGTGACCAGGATCAGTTTGCCATCGGGTTGATCCTTCAAGCTGTCGATGTAGTCTAGTGAAAGTTTTGCCTTGAAATGCCCAAAACACTCCAGATGGTCGTCGGTGATACCCAGACGATTGCGGGCCAGATCTGAGATGCGTTGCATTGACGCGGCTTGAGCGATGTTGATATCCGCAACAACGCACGGTGTGTCAGAAGGCGCGGAAGTCGTCATGGGGGCTCCAGTGTTTTCGGTGCGATTGCTTTCTGTCATCGGTGTGTCGGATGTTAGCCAAGTAAAGGGTCGTCTGAATGAGCCAGGATTTTCAGCGCCTTTTCCGAAAACTCAATCCACAGCGTCTCCTGCATGATGCCTGCATCCAGCACTAGGTGCTGCAGTTGCGCCTTGCGGGAGGCGCCTTCGCGGCCAAAGTCGCGTGCCGCAATCGACTGGTACAGCGCCAGCTTTTCCCGGTGCAGTGCCAGGCGGCGCTGGATGTCGTCAGCCAGCCCGGTTGGGCCGACCACAGCCTCGGCGCGCAGGCGCACCATGAATTCGTTGCGTTGGGGCTGGGGGTCCTGGTCTTCGGCTACCCAGCGCTGCAATTCCGCACGACCGGCGGGCAGCACCTGGTACACCTTTTTGCGCCCGCGCCCGCTCTCGGGTGGGAGGGACTCCACCCAGCCGGCTTCTTCCATGCGGGCCAGCTCGCGGTAGATCTGCTGGTGCGTGGCGTGCCAGAAGTAGCCAATGGAGCGGTCGAAGCGACTGGCCAGGTCGGAGCCGGAGGAGGGCTGTTCGACCAGGGCGGTGATGAGCGCGTGGGGTAGGGACATGGTGAGCAAGGGTACCAAAACCCCATTTTATGCAACCAGTTGCAGAGTCGGTAGAAATTTCGCTAAAATTGTGCAACCAGTTGCATAAAGGACTCTCCATGACCGCTTCCATGATCACCTATCCCCATTTGCTCGCGCCCCTCGACCTGGGCTTTACCACCCTCAAGAACCGTGTCCTGATGGGCTCCATGCACGTGGGCCTGGAAGAGGTGCCCAATGGCTTTGAGCGCATGGCCGCCTTCTACGCCGAGCGCGCCCGGGGCGGCGTGGGCCTGATCGTGACCGGCGGCATCGCCCCCAACGAGCGCGGCCGGCCCATGAAGGGCGGCGCCATGTTGACCACCGAGGCCGAAGCCGCGCACCACCGCGTGGTGACGGATGCCGTGCACCAGGCAGGCGGCAAGATCGCCATGCAGATCCTGCACTTTGGCCGTTACTCGTACCAGAAGGACCTGGTGGCGCCCAGCGCGCTGCAGGCGCCCATCAACCCCTTCACGCCGCATGCGCTGACGTCTGAAGAGGTGGAGCAAACGGTGGAAGACTTTGTGCGCTGCGCCGCACTGGCCCAAGTGGCCGGTTACGACGGCGTGGAGATCATGGGCTCCGAGGGCTACCTGATCAACGAATTCATCGCCGCGCGCACCAACCACCGCGACGACGCCTGGGGCGGCAGTTATGCCAACCGCATCCGCTTCCCGGTGGAGATCGTGCGCCGGGTGCGCGAGAAGGTCGGTGCCAACTTCATCATCATCTACCGCCTGTCCGCGCTGGACCTGGTGGAGGGCGGCTCCACGCTGGACGAGGTGGTGCAACTGGCCCAGGCCATTGAGGCGGCGGGTGCCACCATCATCAACACCGGCATTGGCTGGCACGAGGCGCGCATCCCCACCATCGCCACCAAGGTGCCGCGCGCGGCCTTCGCGTGGGTCACACAGCGCCTGATGGGCAAGGTCAAGATTCCGCTGATTGCCACCAACCGCATCAACACGCCCGAGGTGGGCGAGCAGCTGATCCGCGACGGCTTTTGCAACATGGTCTCCATGGCGCGCCCCTTCCTGGCCGACCCCGACTTTGTGCGCAAGGCCGCCGAGGGCCGGGCCGACGAGATCAACACCTGCATAGGCTGCAACCAGGCCTGCCTGGACCACACCTTTGGCGGCAAGATCACGTCCTGCCTGGTCAACCCGCGTGCCTGCCACGAGACCGAGCTGGTGATTGCACCGGCCGCCAAGACCAAGCGCATTGCCGTTGTCGGCGCTGGGCCAGCCGGCCTGAGTTTTGCCGTGACTGCCGCCGAGCGCGGCCATGCGGTGGAGCTGTTTGATGCCGCAGCCGAGATCGGCGGCCAGTTCAACATCGCCAAGAAGGTGCCGGGCAAGGAAGAGTTCTTTGAGACGCTGCGCTACTTTGACCGCCAGTTGAAGCTGCGCGGCGTGAAGCTGTCACTCAACACCCGCGTCAGTGCCGATGCGCTCAAGGCCGCAGGCTTTGACGAGATCGTGCTGGCCACCGGCGTGACGCCACGCACGCCGGACATTGACGGTGTGAACCACCCCAAGGTGATGGGCTATCTGGATGTGCTGCGCGACGGCAAGCCGGTCGGCAAAAACGTGGCTGTCATCGGCGCCGGTGGCATCGGCTTTGATGTGTCCGAGTTTCTGACCCACAGCGGCACCAGCCCCAGTGTGGATGCGCCCAAGTTTTATGCGGAGTGGGGCATTGACCCGTCGTACGCCAACGTTGGCGGCCTGCGGGCGCCGCATGTGGAGGCATCGCCGCGCAAGGTGCACCTGCTGCAGCGCAAGGAGAGCAAGGTCGGCGACCAGTTGGGCAAGACCACGGGCTGGATTCACCGCACCTCGCTCAAGGCCAAGCGCGTGGGCATGACGCCCGGTGTGCAGTACCAGAAGATTGATGACGCCGGCCTGCACATCCGTGTCGGCGACCAGGAGCAGGTGCTGCCGGTGGACAACGTGGTGCTGTGCGCCGGCCAGGAGCCGCAACGCGAACTGCTGGCCGACCTGCAGGCAGCGGGCTGCACCGTGCACCTGATTGGCGGCGCCGACGTGGCCGCCGAGCTGGACGCCAAGCGGGCCATCAACCAGGGCACACGCCTGGCCGCCAGCATCTGATTCACCCACCTCACAACCCCAAGGAGACTTCCATGCAACAAGCCCCCAGCCACCTGAAGCCCGCCGTCGCGGCCTCCATTGCCGTTTGGCATGACATGGTTGCCAAGCGCGACCTGTCCGCGCTGGCCAGCATCGTCCACCCCGACGCCGTGTTCCGCTCGCCGATGGCCATCCACCCGTATCAGCCGGCGGCGGCGCTGATCCTGGCGCTGAGCACGGTGATCAACGTGTTTGAAGACTTCACCTACCACCGCCAGTTGGCCTCCGACGACGGCCTCAACGTGGTGCTGGAATTCAGCGCCCGCGTGGGCGACAAGCAGCTCAAGGGCATCGACCTAGTGCGCTTTGACGAGGCCGGCAAGATTGTGGAATTCGAAGTCATGGTCCGCCCCCTGAGCGGTCTTCAGGCGCTGGGTGCCGAGATGGGCGCGCGGCTGGCGGAGAAGATGCCGGCGTTCAAGGTCAAGGGCTGAAGCCTTTTGGAGAGGCCGCCTGGCATTGGCCCTACAAGAGCATCAGATGGTGTTTTTCTGCCTGCGTCACCGCATTCAAGGCAATGCGATGGTCGAAGGTTGTTAACGCACCGTCGTGGGCCACGGCGAGTGCCAGCAAATAGAGATCGGTGATCTGGCCATGGCTGAACACGCGGTCCCAGTTCACCAGTCCATCGGTGCGCAGGCTGATGTCGTCGCTCCAGAAGGTGTGGTCCACGTCGGCGCAGGCTAGAGCCATCTTGGCGCGAACGATCTCGAATCCGACGGGACCGCGCTGGCTGTAGCCGGGCAGGTTCAATATCCGCAGCACGCCGTTTTCCACCAAGGGGCAGGTGGCAATTTTGAGGCGCGGTTTTTGGAAGAGGGCAAGAGCCGCCTGGTTATGGACGTGGGCATCGTCCAGGAGCGCGATCCATACGTTCACGTCCAGTAGCAACCGTCGAGTGGTTGACACGCTCAAATTCCCTCTTGTTCCATCAGGCGGCGAACGTGCTCATTGGTGATGATTTCGTCCCGCGCGGGGAGAACGGAATACTTGCTGCGCAATGGGACGGGCGTGGCGGGCGCTTGCGCGTTGGCACGCAAGGCGTCGCGCACATAGCGGGACACGGCTTCGCCCAAAGAGATGCGTTCGCGCTGCGCACGCTGGCGCGCTACGGCAAATACGTCGTCGTCCAGGGAAAGGGTGGTTCGCATAGTTGTAACTAGATTAGCATCAAAACATCACTATAGCATCAAGGCATGGCTCTGAGGGCGGCAAACGCCACCCACCCTTGCGCTGACACTGGAATCGTTTTTCCCCTACCAAGCTTGCAGCGACGGGGCTATAGTGGACTTGACGACTTCATCAGCCTGTCAAGGAGGTGGCACATGGCGATTCAACATGCAATTTCGGGGCAACCGGTCAGCGTTCTGCCCTGCGCCAATATGCCGGGTGACCGACAGACCGTGGCGATTTTCAAGACGACCGAGCTTGAAGTCATCCGCCTCGTGCTGCCCAAGGGCAAATCCATGCCGGCCCACAAGGTGGCGGGCGACATAACCGTGCAGTGTCTGGCGGGTTCCATCGCCTTTGCCAGCGATGACGCAAGTCAGACGCTGGCGGCGGGCGAGATGTTGTATCTGTCAGGAGGCGTTGTGCACAGCCTGACCGGCATCGAAGACGCATGTGCGCTGTTGCACATCGTGCTGCGCAAGTAGGCGCGGAGGTGCCTATGCGTTCAATGTGGGGCAGTATTGCGATGTGCGTGGCGACGATGGTCGCGTGTGCTGCATCTGCGTATGGACAGTCTGCAACAGAGGCTGCAAAACCGGCTTTTGACGCAGAGTTGGCGAAACAGCTCACTGCGGATGAGCGTGGGATGAAAAAATACGTGCTTGTCGTGCTGAAGATCGGGCCCAACAAGGTGCCTGCCGGGCCCGAGCGGGACGCAATGTTCAAAGGGCATTTCGCCAATATGGGCCGTCTGGCCGGTGAAAAAAAGCTTGCACTGGCCGGCCCGTTTGATGGGGTGGACGGGTGGCGGGGGCTGTTCATTTTCGCCGTGGAAAGCATTGAAGAGGCCCAGGCCCTGGTGGCGACGGATCCTGTCATCATCAAAGGCGAGATGGTCGCCGAATACCATAAGTTCTACGGCTCAGCGGCCTTGATGGTGGTGAACGACGTGCATCAAAAAGTTTCGAAAAAGTGACACAAAAAGGCATCCCACCGATCACCAGCGTATCCCGATTTTTTCAGCTTTATCAACGGGGTTTCGCGCAGCGCTCGGGAAATCGCTTCATCAATTCACACTGCTTCTTGCGCATAAACACGGCAATTGCATACGCGCGGGGCGAGTCTGCCTCAACACCGTAGCCTGGTAGGGCGCAGTCGCCCGGGTTGGCAGGACAAACTTCGGGGTTCGCGGCAGTGGATTTAGCGTCCGTCAGCGCAGTCTGGTTGGCCTTGTTCACCTTCACCGCATGATCGCCCTTGTCGCATTGGCTGGCGTCCCAGTACCTGACGCCGTCCGACTTGGTGCATTCCCAATAGTGGTCTGCGGCGGTGGCTGGCCACGCCATGCTGGCGACAACCAGAGCGAGCGCAATGGTTTGACCCCATTTCACTGTTTTTCCAGCAGGTTGTGGAATTGTGTTCATAACGGGTGTGATCCAGCTGCCAGCAGGGCATCAATCTGCGCATCCTTCTCCCGCCACAATTGTTGCACCCATTGCGAGAAGGCCTCGCGAAAGGCCGGGTCCTGCGCATAGTCGCCGTGCATCAGGTGCTGGGGTATGGGCAGGCTGCGCACCCGCACCACGATGCGGCGCACCTTGCCCAGCAGAAAATCGGTGAAGGTGGGGGCGCCGTCGGGGTAGACGATGGTCACATCCAGAATCGCCTGGAATTTGTCGCCCATGGCGTTGAGCGCCAGCGCCATGCCGCCAGCCTTGGGTTTCAGCAGGTGGCGATACGGTGACTGCTGTTTGGCGTGTTTGGCTCGGGTGAAACGGGTGCCCTCAAGAAAGTTCATGACACTGGTCGGGATCAGGGCGTATTTGGCGCAGGCCTGGCGGGTGGTTTCCTGGTCCTTGCCCCGCATTTCGGGGTGTTTCTTCAGATAGTCCTCGGTGTGGCGGCGCATGAAGGGAAATTCCAGCGCCCACCAGGCCAGGCCCATCACCGGCACCCAGATCAGCTGCTGCTTCAAAAAGAACTTCAGCAGCGGGATGCGCCGGTTCAGCAGGTGCTGCAGCACCAGGATGTCGACCCAGGACTGGTGGTTGCTGTTGACCATGTACCAGCTGTGCGGGTCCAGCCCTTCGATGCCCTGCACGTCCCAGGTGGTGCGCTGGGTCAGGCCCATCCAGGCGCTGTTGCCCCAGATCCAGGCCTCGGCAATCGACAGCAGGATGGGGTCAATGGCGAGGCGCACCGCTTTGAACGGCAATATCAGCTTCAGTGAAGAAAAAATCAGCAGGATAGGGACCCACCAGAGTGCATTGACCACCATCAGCAGCGTGGCGATGGCACCAATCAGGGGAGAGGGTAGAAAGTGCAGCATGGTTCGGGTGAAGGTGGCGGTTGGTTGTGAGTGTAGGTCGCTATTATTTTGATAGCTATCTACGCAATGTTCTCGGGGGCTAGGGGCCTATTTTGTATGAAAACATATGGTGTTGCGGCCCTGGGCTTTGGCTTCGTACATGGCCAAGTCAGCCTGTTTGAGCAGGTCGGGGGCCGTGACACTATGCCCCAGAAAAAGGGTCGCGCCAATGCTGGGGGTGATCGTGTGTGTGTGCTCTTGTAACCGGTAGGGTTCGTTCAGGCTCGACAGGATTTTGTGCCCCACGGTGGTTGCGTGCAGGCGCGCGTCGGCCGCATCGATGCTGAGATTCTGAATCAGGACGACAAATTCATCACCACCCAGGCGGGCCACGGTGTCAACGGCGCGTATGCATTGCAGTAGCCGCTGCGCTACTTCCTGCAGCATCAGGTCGCCAATATCGTGGCCAAAGTTGTCGTTCAGGTGTTTGAACTTGTCCAGATCCAGAAACAACACAGCGCCATGTTTTTGGTGGCGCTGGCTGGCTGCCAGGGCGGTTTCCATACGGTCACCCAGCATGCGCCGGTTCGGAAGGCCTGTCAGTGTGTCGTGAAAGGCCAGACGCTCAATCGCCTGTTCTGCCAGTTTGCGTTTGGTGATGTTGCGGGCGATCGCGATCAGCCGCTCCTCTTCACCCACAAGCGTGGGTTTGCGGACCACCGACAGCTCAAACCACTGCTTGCCGCGCTCCAGTTCCAGACTGTACTGTTTGCCGGACGAGCGCCCGACCTCCCGGGCCTCCTGCAAGGCAGCCATGCAAATGTCGGCGGCTTCGTGGGGCAGGACTTCCCTCAACCCGCTTGCGCCTGGAGATGTCCATCAGTGTGCCGACCATGCGCAGCGGCTGTCCCTGCTGGCTGAATTGAACGACCTTGCCCCGGTTGCCCATCCAGACCCAGTGGCCGTCGGAGTGCCGTGCGCGGTATTCGGCCTCATATGCGGGCGCAATCCCGCTGAGGTGGGCGCGCATGGCGTCCAACGTTCCTGGCAAATCGTCCGGGTGGATCAGGTGCCCCCAGGCACGCCCGATGTTGCAGTCAGAGGGGTCACGCCCCAGCATGCTGCAGGAGCGCTCGTCCAGGTAATAACCCTTTTCAATCGTCAAGTCGTGGTCCCATCGGCCCAAGTCGGCACCCATGATGGCCAGCTCCAGTTGCTCGGTGGTGTCGCGCAACAGGGTTTCTGCGCTCTTGCGCTCCTGAATGTCACGCGCCATACCCAAGACACCAATGGTGTTGCCTTCACGGTCTCGCATGGGCGTCTTGATGACTTCAAAAACCGAGGGGTCGTCACTGACGGGTGAAGGCATCGGGCCTTCGAAATGCAGGGTTTTTCCCATTTGCAGAACCAATCGGTCGGCGTCGACGAATCCCTGGGCCACGTCAGCTCCAACCCAGTGGGCGTCATCCGTACCAATGACCTGCGCAGTCGTCGCCCCCAGATGGGCTGCAAAAGCGGAATTGCAGGCCAAATGAATACCGTCCAGATCCTTGAGCCACACGCGGTCCGGGATGGTCTCCAACAGGTTGCGCAACAAGGTTTCACTATGCTGCAAAGACAGTGTCGCTGCGCCCGTGCTTCTACGGTGCCCGAATGCAGCCGCCCTCCCTTGAGGTGCGACACGATCGGCACCTCCCCCCGCGCTTCCAGCAAATCGACAAACTGGCGGCCCGGTTCCACGGGGTCGGCACCAATCACCCGAGCGTCAGAAAAACACTCGGCTTCGCTGGCGTAACCGTTGAGCCGCAGCAACGCGGCGTTGATGCGCACAATTTTTCCATCCGGGTTGGACCGGTAGGCGCCAATCGGCAGCAGATCAAATAGGGTGGATTGGTCGTGCAGTGACAAGCCAATGCTCCAGGATGTGTCCGCTACTTGAGGCTGCCCGACAGAAACTGCTTCAGGCGCTCGCTCTGCGGGTTTGCGAGCACCTGTGCCGCAGCACCTTCTTCCTCAATGCGGCCCTGGTGCAGAAAGATCAGGTGTTTGGAGACCTCGCGGGCAAAGCCCATCTCGTGTGTGACCACCACCATGGTGCGGCCTTCCTGCGCCAGGTTCTGCATGACCTTCAGCACCTCGGTTACCAGTTCGGGATCCAGCGCGCTGGTGGGCTCGTCGAATAACATGACTTCCGGCTCCATGGCCAGAGCGCGGGCAATGGCCACGCGCTGTTGCTGGCCGCCGCTCAGGTGGGCCGGGTAAGCGTCTTCCTTGCCAGCCAGTCCGACCTTGGCCAGGTACTTGCGGGCAATCTCAATGGCCTGTTCTTTGGGGATGCCCATGACATGGATCGGCGCTTCGATGATGTTTTGCAGCACCGTCATATGGGCCCACAAATTGAAGTGCTGGAACACCATGGCCAATTTGGTGCGCAGGCGGGCCAGTTGTTTGGGGTCCGCGGCGCCCAGTTCACCGTTGGGCTGCTGGCGCAAGGCCAGTTCTTCGCCAGCCACAACAATGCGGCCTTCGTGGGGTTTCTCCAGCAGATTGATACATCGCAGAAAGGTGCTCTTGCCTGAGCCCGAGCTGCCGATGATGCTGATGACATCTCCCGCGTGGGCCACCAGGGAAACGCCTTTGAGTACCTCGTTGGAGCCAAAGCGCTTGTGGATATTGTCGACCTGGAGCTTGTGGGGCTTGGTTGTCATGGGAAGGATGGTTTGAACAGTCGTTGCTTGCGGCGTTGTCGTCTTCACACGCCCAGGAGTTCGCCAGTTCGAAATGGGGTGGCGCCAGCAATTTTTGCCAACTCGGCGCCACTGAGTGCGTAGCGGTCGCGAATGCGGGCATACAGAATCCCGCTGACGCCAGCGAGTACACGGTGGCTACGGTCGTTGATGGGGTCTATCACTTCGGCCACCAGGTCGCCCACCGCCAATATTTGCCCCGGCTGCGCTGCGAAAACCACGACACCCGGCACGGGGGACCGCACGGTTTCGGACCCTGCCAAAGGCGTGGCATGGCATACGGCCGGTGGAAGCTCTGGTGTAACCGCCGCACGGACGACCCCGGCGTGCTGGAGAAACGCAAAGATGGCCTGCGCGTCGGCCAGCGCCAGCACGTGACTGACATCAGCCTCGCCGCGCAACTCGATCGTCGCGCTGCAGCAAGCCTGTGGCAGTGGGACGGTGCACCCACGTGCGGTCAGGCGTTCGGACAGCTTCCACCACAGACCCGACAGGCATTCGTCAAACGGACCGCTACCCGAATGTTTGGCCAGCAAAACTGCCTGGCACTGCAGCAGCCGTGTCAAAGGTTCCAACTGGGGCCAGCAGGCTTCTTCGGTGTAGAAGTGCATCACGGATTCGCAGTCGCAGTGCAGATCCAGCACCAGATCGGCATCAAACGCCAATGTCAGCAAGCGACGGCGCAAACTTTGCAGTTCAGTATCCGGAACCCAGGCCTGCAGGTAGCTCCCGACCGCAGCGCGCACGGTGGCGACATTGGCTTGAGGGTCGTCCCCCAAACCATCACACACGGCAGATTCGACAGCCGCGGCCAGATCGGGGTAATGCCGGTTGAAATTTTCGGAGCTGCCCAATTCAAACCGGCCCATGGCTTTGTGGTCCACGCGTTGTGCCAGGCCGATAGGATTTGCCACCGGAACCAAAATGACTTCGCCCGTCATTTGTCCGGCTGTTTCTGCTACCCCAAGCAAGGTGCGCAGGTGATGCGCCACCAACATGCCCGGCAGCTCTTCGGCATGTAAGCTGGCCTGGATGTACACCTTTTTTCCGCTGCCGGGCGCGCCGAAATGAAAACTGGTGAGCGTTTTTTGTGCGCCCAGGCTAGGTGACAACAAGGAATGGTCAATGCGTTGCATTCTTTTCAGTCGCGTGCGGTGATGGGGCTGTCTTCATTCGCAGTTTAGTGTTTGCGCGGCGCCAGATAGGCCAAAAAATGCCGCTCGCCCAGCTTGAACAGGCCGATCAGGCAGAAAGACGCCACCAGGTAAATAGCGGCCGCGGCCAGGTAGGCTTCAAACGGCAGGTAGTACTGAGAGTAGATGCTGCTGGCAGCGGCTGTCACATCCACCAATGACGGCACGGCGCTGGCCAGGCTGGTGGCGTGCAGCATCATGACCACTTCGTTGCTGTAGGCGGGCAGGGTGCGGCGCAGCGCGCTGGGCAGGACGATGCGCAGCATGACCTGGAAGCGGCTCATGCCATAGGCCTGTGCCGCCTCGATCTCGCCTGCATTGGTTTCGCGGATGGCCCCGGCCAGCATCTCGGCGGTGTAGCCCGCCGTGTTCAGGGCAAAGGCCAGCAGCGCACAAAAGAACGGGTCCTTGAAGTGCGTCCAGGGCCACACGCTGTCCCAGCGCGCCTGAATCCACTCCAGCTGGCCCAGCCCGTAATAGATCAGGTAGACCTGGATCAGCAAGGGTGTGCCGCGGATGACATAGGTATAGGCACCGACCAGCCAGCGCAACGGAGTCCAGGGCCCGGTCAGCAGCAGCGCAAACACCAGCGCCATGACGGCACCCACCACCAGTGATGCGAACAGCAGCGTCAGCGTGGTCAAAATGCCGGTGCCAAACAAGGCCAGGTTTTGCGCTTCAAACAGGACGGCAAAGTTCATTTACAACGTTCCCCGCTTGGTACCCAGGCTGAAGCGGGCATTGAGCCGACGCAGCGCGACCAGCGAAACCGTGGTGTAGACCAGAAACAGCGCCGCCGTGAACAGGAAGAACACAAACGGCGAGCGTGTGGCCGCGCTGGCCTGTTTGGCGGCATAGGTCATTTCCTGCAGCCCGATCAGGCTGACCAGGGCCGTGGCCTTGATCAGCACCAGCCAGTTGTTGGTAAAGCCGGGCAGGGCGTAGCGCACCATTTGCGGTGCGGTGATGCGGATAAAGGTCTGCGTGCGGCCCATGCCAAAGGCCCAGGCGGCCTCGGCCTGGCCCTTGGGAATGGAGAGCATGGCGCCACGGAAGGTCTCGGTCATGTAGGCGCCGTAGATGAAGCCCAGCGTCAGCACACCAGCCACAAACGGGTTGATGTCCACCGTGGCCTCGCTGCCCATCCACTCCAGTGCATTGTTCAGGCCAATGGTGCCGCCGTAGAAGATCAGCAGCATCAGCACCAGGTCGGGGATGCCGCGAATGACCGTGGTGTAAGCCGTGGCCAGACCCACCCAAACCGGGCGGCCTGAGAGCTTGGCACCGGCGCCCAGCAGGCCCAGCACAACGGACACCAGTAGGGCTGCGACCGACACGCCAACGGTCAATACCGCGCCCTGCAAGATGGCCGAGACATAGGCGTTCACTGGATAACCTCCATGCTGCGCACTGCGGTGCGAGCTTGTTTGGGGCGGCCCGGCACGGCGCTCATGCCCTATTTGCCGTAGACGTCAAACTTGAAGTACTTGTCGTTGATCTTCTTGTAGACGCCGTTGCCGCGGATGGTTTTGATGGCGGCGCTCAGCTCGTTCTTCAGTGCGTCCTGGCCCTTGCGCAGACCAATGCCGGCGCCCGCGCCAAAGTATTTGGGAATAAACAACTCATCACCCTTGAGCTCAAAGTCCTTGCCCTCGGGCTTGCTCAAAAAGCCACCGGTCACTTCCACGTGGTCGGCGACGGTGCCATCCAGGCGGCCGGCGCGGATGTCCAGGTAGACCTGGTCTTGCGCCTCGTAGGACACCACATCCACACCCACGGTCTTGAGTTCACCCAGCGCGTATTTTTCTTGGGTGCTGGCTTTGAGCACGCCAATTTTTTTGCCCTTGAGTGATGCCGGGCCGGTGTAGTTGAAGGCCTTCTTGGTCACCACACGGCTGGGCGTGTTGTAGTACTTGTCGGTGAAGTCAATCTGCTTCATGCGGTCTTCGGTGATGGACATGGAGCTGATGATGACGTCGTACTTGCGCGCCATCAGGCCCGGAATCATGCTGTCCCAGCCTTGTTCCACGAAGACGCACTTGCGTTTGATCTGCTCACACAGGGCGTTGGCAATGTCCACGTCAAAACCGGCGGGTTTGCCGTCCACCTTGTAAGTGAAGGGTTCGTACGTGGGGTCAATTGCGACCTTGAGATCTTTGCCCTGGGCAAAAGCCGTTGCGCCCAGGGCGCAGAGTGTGATCGCAAGCAATAGTTTCTTCATGGATGCATCCTTGTGGGGCGGTAAAGATTCATTCTACGGTTTGCACGGGGCAGCGACCTGCGCAGCGGTGGAGCTTGGGGGCTAGTTTCGCCGCCGGGCCGTCCCAAGGCGAATTGCATCCCCTCAGGGGGCAGCGACCCGCGAAGCGGGGGAGCGAGGGGGCATGTATTCACCCTTTAGAGAGTAGTGACCAACACAAATCTTTAAACTAGAGGGTTACCCGAAAGCACCATGAACGCCCTCGTCGACGTCTCCTTCTTCCCGCGCGCCGCCAAACCGCTGACCAGTTACCGCAAATACTGGGCCGCGCGCTTTGGCACGTCGCGCTTTTTGCCGATGAGCCGCGCCGAGATGGAGCAGCTGGGCTGGGACAGTTGCGACATCGTGCTGGTCACCGGCGACGCCTATGTGGACCACCCCAGTTTCGGCATGGCCGTGATTGGCCGCCTGCTGGAAGCGCAAGGGTTTCGCGTCGGCATCATCGCCCAGCCGGACTGGCAGAGCGCCGACCCGTTCAGGGTGCTGGGCAAGCCCAACCTGTTCTGGGCCGTGACGGCGGGCAACATGGATTCCATGATCAACCGCTACACGGCCGACCGCAAGATTCGCAGTGACGACGCCTACACGCCGGGTGCTGCCCCAGACCGCCGTCCGGACCACGCGGCCATCGTCTACAGCCAGCGCTGCCGCGAGGCCTTCAAGGACGTGCCCATCGTGCTGGGCGGCATCGAAGGATCGTTGCGCCGCATTGCCCACTACGACTACTGGAGCGACAAGGTGCGCCGCTCCATCGTCGTGGACGCCAAGTGCGACCTGCTGCTGTACGGCAACGCCGACCGCGCCATCCTCGAGATCGCCCACCGCCTGGCCGCGCGCGAGCCGGTGCAGAAGATCACCGATGTGCGCGGCACCGCCTTTGTGCGCCGCACGGATGACGAATCCGCGCGATGGGAGGCCGACGGCAGCGAGCGCGGCTGGTTCGAGATTGATTCCACCAGTGTTGACGAACCCGGCCGTGTGGAGGCCCACGTCAACCCCTACCAGACCACCAGCGAACAGGCGGCAGGGCAGGGCAGCAGTTGCGCCAAGGAAGACGACGCCAAAGCCGTGGCCCAGGCGGCCGAGCTGGGTGGCGTGAATGCTACAAATTCAGGAGCCACTAAGGCAGGTTCCACGAGGGCTAGCGGCCAATTTGATTCAAAGCCTTCGGCCACAGCCGCCGCGGCGACCCAGTCGACCATCCAGCCCATCACCTTCTTCTCCAACCCGGCACTTGCCGGGGGGCGCAAGGTGCCGCCGCGCGATCGCTCGGTGATCCGCCTGCCCAGCTACGAGCAGGTCAAATCCGACCCCGTGCTGTATGCCCACGCCAGCCGCGTGCTGCACCTGGAGACCAACCCCGGCAATGCGCGGGCGCTGGTGCAAGCCCATGGCGAGGGTGTCACTGCGCGCGACGTGTGGATCAACCCGCCGCCCATTCCGCTGACCACGGCCGAGATGGACTACGTGTTCGACCTGCCGTACGCCCGCAGCCCGCACCCGGCCTATGCGGACGAGAACGGCAGCCATGACCACGCCACCAAGATCCCGGCGTGGGAGATGATCCGCTTCTCCATCAACATCATGCGCGGCTGCTTTGGCGGCTGCACCTTCTGCTCCATCACCGAGCATGAAGGCCGCATCATCCAAAGCCGCTCGGAAGAGTCGGTGATCAAGGAGATCGAGGACATCCGCGACAAGGTCAAGGGCTTTACCGGCACCATTTCCGACCTGGGCGGCCCCACGGCCAACATGTACCGCCTGGGCTGCAAGACGCCTGAGATCGAGGCCGCCTGCCGCAAGCCCAGCTGTGTCTACCCCGGCATCTGCCAGAACCTGACCACCAACCACGACCCGCTGATCAAGATCTACCGCCGGGGCCGTGCGCTCAAGGGCATCAAGAAGATTCTGATCGGCAGCGGCCTGCGCTACGACCTGGCGGTGAAGAGCCCCGAGTACGTCAAAGAGCTGGTGACCCACCACGTGGGTGGCTACCTGAAGATCGCGCCCGAGCACACCGAGAGCGGGCCGCTGACCAAGATGATGAAGCCCGGCATCGGTAGCTACGACAAGTTCAAACAGATGTTTGACAAGTTCACGCTGGAAGCCGGCAAGAAACAGTTTCTGGTGCCGTACTTCATCGCCGCCCACCCGGGTACCAGCGACGAAGACATGATGAACCTGGCCATCTGGCTGAAGAAAAACAGTTTCCGTGCCGACCAGGTGCAGACCTTCTACCCCAGCCCCATGGCCAGTGCCACGGCCATGTACCACTCCGGTCGCAACCCGCTGCGCAAGATCCACCGCGTGGTGGAGAGCGCCGACGAGAATGTGGACGTGGTGCGCGGCGAAAAGCGCCGCCGCCTGCACAAGGCCTTTTTGCGTTACCACGACCCCAACAACTGGCCGCTGCTGAGAGAGACGCTGAAGGCCATGGGCCGCGCTGACCTGATCGGCAATGGCAAGCACCACCTGATTCCGACCTACCAGCCCCTGGGCGACGGCGGCTACCAGAGTGCGCGCAAAAAGAATTCGACACCGTTGAGCCCCGATCCGCGCCCGGCTCCCACCAAACCCGTCAAGGGTCGGATACTGACCCAGCACACCGGTTTGCCGCCGAGGGACACTGGTGCCAAACGGATGCCGGGCATGGCGGTGCGCAAGGGGCGTTAATCGCGCCCCTCGTTTTGCATCGTTTTGATGTCAATAGCGGCCGGTTCCGGCTTCAGCGTCCAGTTTTCAACTTGAACGCCCGGGTAGTCTTTGAAATCGGCTTCGTTGTTGGTGACCAGAATGCAACCCATGCTGACGGCATGGGCCGCAATGAGGCGATCCATGGCGTCGCGCCTTCGATCTGGCACGGCGGCGGCCAATACACCAAAGCTGTGCGCATCCTGTTCACCAAATGGCAACACCGGCACACGTGCGATCATGCGTTGCAGGGCTTGGCTGGCGGCCACACGGTCCTCAGCCGGGCAGCGTTCGATGCCATGCCTGAGCTCGGCGTAGGTCACCACTGACATCACGACATCGCCCAAGGGTGTCGCCAAAAAACGTGCTCGCACCTGGGGCGGCTGTTGGCCAATGAGATAAATGCAAATATTGGTGTCCAGCATGAAGCGCATGGCCGGTTAACCCCGCACTTTGGTCGCAGCAGCAGTATTAGCAGTGCCAAACCCACTCCAGTCACGGTCATGCTGCTCATGAAACTCGCGTCCCCCAGCCATGAAGCTTTGCGGAAAGGCTGCAAACACATCCGACAGGTCACCAACCGTCTCATGCACCCTGGGGCGCACGACCAGGGTGTTACCCACGCGCTCAATCTCCACGTCCTGCGCCGCATCAATGAAGGCCAGCTCCTGGGGGATGCGCACGGCCAGCGAATTGCCGCTTTTGAAAATTCGAGTCAGCATCAAATCTGCTCCCAAAAAAATAAAAGTATATACAGGATATACAAAACAAGCCAGTCTTGACCGAAAATTCGTAAAATATGGCTATAGCCCTCGCAGAATGTGCGTAAAGCGCTACTGAATTGATAGCTTCTGTCAGTGGTATTCGTCTTTGCGCTGATGCTTGAGCGCCAAGATGGTGACCGTCTGCACTGCTTTCTTGGGCTAAGGTTTTGGCTTCACCTTGCCGTTGCGCACGTATTGCACTAACCGCGCCAGTTCAGCGCGCCCATCATCCGTGGCGAAATACTGTCTGCCTTCTTCCGTGTAATGGGGCTCCAGGTTGGCCTCCAGATTGCCGTCGTCCAATTGTTTCAAACTTGCCGGAACATAGCGGGCCAGCAATTGCCCCTTGCAATAGCGGCAGGGCAAGCCTTGGATGCCTGGTTTGTTGATTTGCAGCAGTGTCAACCCTGTTTTTTGCCGCACCCAAGTTCGTGGTGTGGCGCTAGGGGGTTTAACAGCTTGCTTGGGACCGGCAACGCGTAACCCAAGCCCCTCGCCACTGTTGCGCGCGGCGGCGGTAATCTCGGCTACGGTGTACAGCTCCTGAATGGTGACACCCTGGCTGCGCAGGCTCGCTTGTAGTTCCGAAATCAGCTTGGTGCGCTCCGCTCGCGCCTGCTGTTTGGCCCGGGAGAGTTGCGCCAACTCGGCAAACTCTTCATCTGACATCTGGCCCTGAACAGCCTTGATACCCAGTTCACGTAACCGTGCGTCGTTTTCAAACATATCTTGGGTTACCTTAGTTGGGGCTTCACCTGGTGGGTTTTGATGTAATTTAGTAGCCTGGCCAATTCCACACTGCCGTCAACTGTTGCGAAATACTCTTGCCCTTCGGCCGTGTAGTAGCGTGCCAAATTGGTTTCCAGTTGCCCATCATCCAGTAGTTTGAATGATTTTGATACATAACCTGGCAGTGGTTGACCCTTGCAGTACCGGCACGCAAACCCCCGCTTGCCTGCGACTGAAATTTCAATCAACACCGGCCCATTTTTAAATTGAAACCGTGCACTTCTGACACCTGATTGCCGTCGTTTGGGTTTAGCTGTCGTTTCATCCACAACACCTATTCTTTTACTTGAAATTGCCGCCGCAATATCTGATGCAGAGAACAGGTCATGAATGGTGATGGAATGCTTATCAAAGGTTTCTCTAAAATTGAACAAAAGGGCAGCCCTATCTTTCTGGGATTTCCTTTTTGCCTTTGAAAGCTGAATTAATTCGGAAAATTCTTCATCGGTAATAACACCTTCAATAGCCCTTGAGCTTAAATTACGCAACCGCGTTTCATCTTCAAACATATGATATGTAGCGCTATCTGAATTTGGGTTAAGTCTTGCCAGGCTGATGGATTGAATGATAACCAACAGAGAAGGGAACGGCAAGCTTCTTATGTGAGTTTGAATGAGTGCTGTCGAAGCGTATTTTTACACCCATGAAAACCTCTCAGCTTCGACATGAACACTGCCATGCAGCCCTATGGAACCTGTGTCGCAATGTCCGATGCCAACTGGCCGTGTCGATCTTCGACACATGATGCAAATATCACTTTCCCCGTGTGTAAAAAATACATATATATCAAGGACTTGGAAGCCATTCGATCCCGAGAGGCAAAAGGTTGTCGAATGCGCGTCTTCGACAGGCTATGGAAGAGAAGGTAAGACGTTGAATTGAAAGGGATTTTTTGAATTTCGCCTGATTGGTTATTTCAAAAAGTTCTTTAAAAACAAGGCTTTACATAACTACGATTTTTTAAAACACATTGTACTATTCATTTGAAATGAATAAATATACAAATAATCTATTTTGCAATTAATGGTTAAAACCCTTTCTATATAATTTATTTCTTCAGTTTATGATTTCTTTTGAGAATGCATGACCATTGCATACAACTCTTGATCCCAGTCAATTTCTTCAAGTTTTAAGCTTGGAATAGTGATCTCGGTATTGGCGCCTATATGGCTTTTGGCACTGATGGACATGAATGGGACGGTACGCTTTGCAGAGCTTTTGCCTTTGCCTGGTAACGCAGGTCGGCGCGAAATGCTGCCGCCAAATGCGCGATGCAGTTTCTTGACTTCGGGGTCCATATTGATCTTTTTCTGCCACTCCCGCATCTTGTCGGCCATGTCTGCCACCTGTTCCGGCATGGGTAGCCGAACAGCGTTCATGAGTTGTTCGGTGTTTTTCAAGCTTTCCCAGACCGCCAAGAATTCAGCGATGTCGATCCCTACCCGTTTGGTCTCCCGGCATGCCCAAAGTACGATGTAAAGAAATATCAGTGGATGGGAGTGCGCGCCAGCCGCCAGGCGCTGTTCCCTTAACCGGAGGTCCAATTGCCCGCGCGATGCCGTCAGGCGCACGATGGGGGCCCGAGCCTCATAGGGCTCCAGGTCGCCGATCACGCCCACTGTGGTCCGCACAAACTCCACATGCAGTTGTTCTGGCAACGACATGATCCATTCCTTGAACGCGGGATGAACCAGAAAGTAGTCCTTGTTGACCGAGCTGGCTTCTTCCTGCCCATGGATTTCGTCATAGGCAAAGCTTTGCTGGTAATAGTGTCTGTGCCTTTGTGGCTGGGGCTCGGCAACGCCAAGCAGGCCGTGCCGCACAAAGAATTTGATGATTTTTGGTCCGTCGCTGCCATACAGGGCTGCAATTGCGCCCAGGCTCTTGGCATCCATCGCCTCCTTGTGCACTTGTAGGGCAAAGCTTCTATGTAAGCGGTCGTCCCACCCCAGAAATGAGTGCCCTATGGCATCGTTGATATTTTGACTGGCACGTGCATTGACCGCTTTCCTGACGGTGTCCCTGGTTTTGGCACCATTGATTCCAAAGATGGCTCCACCAATGGCGACAACTTCCCTGGGCACTTGCCGGGTATGGCGCAATATTGAAGCAAAAACTTCCTCGGCGTAGGGTCGACCATCCAATGCACTGCGGTTGTCATGCACCACCTTCTCAAACCCACAGAGCGTGAATGGGCTTGATGCCGTCATGCTGGGCCTGAGCGAAAAGTGAGGGGTCGGCCTGGCGGATTTTGTCGTTGAGGATGGATTCCAGTTCGTCAGGCGTGTATTGCAGGGACATTGCGAGCCCCATGGCCAGGGAGACGTCGGGATGATCGTGGCCAGAGCCAAAGGCCTCGCTGCGCACCGAGGCATAGATGTTCAACACCCCGCTCCAGATAGTGCTTTTTGAAAATTTCCAAATTGCGAGCATCAGACTTTGCTGGATGCTGCGCCACAGGATGGGTTGGTTGAGTTCCACCAATTCATCGGGCGCATCCAGGTACATGGCGATGCGGGTCTTGTTCAGAGTGCCAAGGCGCGAGAGGATGGCCGTGGCCCAGTCGTTGTTGGCACTGTAGAGGCCCCTATTGAGTTTTTCCAGGCCCTCCTTGAATTCATCTCCCTGCAGGTTATGCAGTACGCGACCCATGAATAGGGTGAGCATGGTGGGTAGTTGCGCAGCCTGCTGTACGTCACCGTGCTGTTTCAGGTCAACCTGGTCCAGCGCTTCCATGCTGCCAAACCACTCGGCGTATTCTTTCCTGGCGCCTGATTTTGCCCCAGTAATCCAGACCAGCAATCCCAGAATTGACAATTGCCAGACCAGTACCCAGGCGTCAACGGATTCTTTACTTTGCAACCAGCGCGGTATGACCGCATGCAGGTTGCTCAGCGCGTCAACCAACTTGTGTTGTCGCCCCGGGGGGTAAAAGATGGTGCGGCCGGCGACCCCGCTGCTACGGTGGTTGCGGCTACGAATCAGCAGCAGATGACTTTTGCCAAACCCCTTGCGCGCCCGCAACACGCACACGCCCCGGTCTTCCCACTCCTTTTTGGCGCTGTCGATACCGCAGAAGGATTGAACGGCAGCGCCACCATGTGCTGGCAAAAACGCCAACTCACGATCACTCCAGTTTGCCGCGTCCAGGGCAAAGAGCGTTTCTACTCCCATACCACCCTCCTGTGATCAGCACCAAAGCGACACCAATGTGACACGAATGCAGCACGGACACGGCGATTTTGAGTACCAATTTCGCTTCAGACAGTCGTTGCGCAGCACCACGGTTCACGGTTGAAATTTGCTTCAGGGATGTGCGAATTGTCAGAAAAAAGCTGGCGAAAACCATCCCACGGCTCTTCTCTTCATTGTTGCCATTCAACCACGAATGGCTATCACTTCAAAAGGAGTTAGATCATGGCAAGGTGTTTTTTATCGGGCGTTGAGTTTGAACTGAAGGATGGCCGGGTACTCAACCGCCGCGCCGCTCGTGACCTCCTCGATGCGTTGCGGGACCGGGTTGCCGGTCTGCAGCGCATTGTGATGCAGACGGCACCCATGGACGAAACCGTGGAGGAGAAGTTTTGGCCGGGCTCTCCCCGGTTTCAGGCGGCGCCCAAGCGGCACCGCCTGGTCTGCAAAGCGGTTGCCGATGCCATGGCCGCCGGGTTTCCCGAAATTGAATTGTTCGTGAGCTGGGGGCAATACGTCACGCAGTCCAAAAAGACAGTAGTGCAAGCTATTCGCGAGCATCCCACGCTGGGTGAGGCTGCAAAACGGGTTGATGACGATGCATTGTTGTATGCGGGCAAAAAGGGGCGCCGGGTGCTGCAGTTGCTGGATAGCGCTCGTGCCCTTTCCGCAAACACGCGCCAGGCCATTTGCATGGGGTCGACAACGCTTCTGCGGCCATTGAACGCGGAGGCTATCGTGGAGCTGATCTGCAAGGCGGCGGCGGAATTTGGCAACCCCGATTCCGTTGGCCTGACCGAGGTCCAGCTCAGCGAGATTCGCACCCTGCCGCGCGTGGTGCAAATGGCCACCAAACCGGAGCAGTCCCCGCAAGGTGGCACTGGCGTGCCATGACAGCATCGCCAAGGGCGCTGGCCGGTCCGCCGCGACCGCTGGTGATTGCGGGGCGGGTGATTAACGGCGCCGATCTGGCACTGCGTCGCCTTAGCCACGCCAAGGAAAAAAACCAGGCATTGCTGGTTGTCGACTACCAGGGCCACCTCGCCACCAACCTGAGCAATAGCAATAAGGGCAATATGCCAAAGTCGCCCATGTTGATGTGCGATGTTGCCAATCGCCGCAGAGCCACAGCACTGTTTCGCTTCACCCAATCCGTGGGGATGAAGCCTGCGCTGAGGGGGTTCTTCGAGCGGCTCGCGCGCCACATGGTCGTGCCGGTGTCATCGGCCACGATTGAAGTAGTCGTGGACTTGGCGTATCGCATGGCGGAGCAGGGGACGGTCGGTCTGGTGGCGATCATCAACAGTTTGCAGCGCCCTGAGTCGACCCACTGGCTGCGCCGCGACCAGGCCACGGCGCCTGAGTTGGCGCAGCTGATTGAGTTGCTGATCTGGGCGTTGCGCTTTCCCAGTGTCTGGGCCCTGTCCGAAGGCAATAATGCGCCACGCTTGGACCGTCACTTGACGATGGGGAGCACGATCTGGATTGAGCTGCAATCGCAGCACTTTGAACGCATCGAACATTTAATTGTGGGCTGGATGGTGGACGCTGCCCTCACGGATGTGCTGCTGTCCGACAAGCCCATAAAAGCCAATGGTGATGCCAAGAGTTCGCCGCTGGTCCTGTACGGCTACCCTGCCACGTGCCCCCAACCTTTCACCAGCGACCTCCCATCCGTAAAGCATGTGGGACTGTTTTGCCTTGGCAGTGATCAACCGCTGCCGGAGACGGCAAAGGCATGGCTGGCCGCAAGCGCCGATGTATGGATAGCTGGCGACATAGGGGAGCTTCCAGCGGGGAGCAAAACGTCTTGGCTGAGCGAAGCAGAGCGCATTCGGCTGAAGAGTTTGAAGCCAGGTGAAGTATGGGTTCGAAACGGGGTGGATCTTAAAGCCGTTACCACCTTGGCGCGTCTGGCAGAACCAGAAATGCCGCTGGCGGAAAGTATCCGGATTGATGCATTCAAGCGGTTGCGCGCCACGCCAGTCAAGCAGTTTTCTAGCGCTGTGACCGATCAGAGTGCAAAGTTGCCACTCCACGCCGATCTGTACCCCAAGCTTTGCACCCGCGAGGCGCTGTACGCTGGCTGGCTTCGCGTCAAGACGCACAACCGGCACTCATACGGTTTTGACCAGATCACGATTGAACAGTTTGGCACGACGGTGAATGTTGAGATTGACCAGCTGCTGGCAGAACTGAAGGAGGGCCGCTACCGTTGTCAGCCATTGCGTACGGCGCGTATCCCCAAGGCCGACGGTGGTGTGCGCGTGCTCAAGGTCGCCAGTGTCCGCGACCGTGTAGTGCAGGCAGCCTGTCTGGCGCTTATCGAGCCCTTGTTCGAGACGATTTTCAGCCCGGCCAGTTTTGCTTACCGCCCGGGGCGCGGCGCGCATCACGCTTTGGCGATGGTTCGCTCGGCTATCCGCAGCGGTCTGTTCTACGTGATTATTGCGGACATTGAGAAGTGCTTTGACTCCGTAGACCATGAAGTTCTGATGCGATTGGTTGGTGATGTCATTGGCGACCGCGAGGTGCTGAATCTGATCCGGCACTGGCTGGTGACTGACGTGATTGATTTCATGGATGTTGTCCCCTCCGAGAAGGGTGTGGCGCAGGGGGAGGCCATTTCACCGCTGCTGGCGAACATCTATCTCACGACCTTGGATCGGGAGTTCGAGCGTAACGGCATCACGTTCGTGCGATATGCCGATGATTACGTTGTACTTTGCGACACGGAGGCTGGCGTGCAGGGTGCTTTGCGTCTGATGACGGATTTTCTAAAGGGCGCGCTGAAGATGTCGCTGAAGCCAGCGAAAACCCATTACTGCCATATTGACCAGGGAATTGGTTTTCTTGGCTTCCATATTGACCGGGCCGATGTCTGCATCCCGCAAGATCGTTTGACTCAGATTCAGCAGAAGATCAAAACCCTGCATGGCATCATTTTTGGTGCTGGCGCACCTGCCTCTGAACGACATGAGGCGCTCGGCAAGCTGAATGCCCTCATTCGAGGCATTCGCAACTACTTTACGGTGGACGGTGCCCCCACCATCCGCCAGCAGTTCACAGCGCTTGACGCGGAGATGGACGAATATGCCGCGCTGAGAGCGGGCAGCATGGAGGGCTTGGAGGTTGCGTGGCTTGCGCGAGAAAAATTCGCCCCCGAGGTGCCAGACACCCAACGGCATCAACGCACTGCTGCCGAAGTCGCCGTGATTACGGGCAGCTACCCGGTGGACCGGGTTCGGTTTCCGGTTCCGCTGGGTGCGGCTGAGGCGACGGAGGGCGCACCGGTGCAGGCGGTGTCACCCGAAGAAGTATTCCTGAAGACCACAGGGAACCAGCCCACCGAGACGGATGTCCTTTTGGTCGATGGGCGTTTGCACGTGATGACGAACGGCTGCTACGTCACCGTCGGCGCGGACGATGTTGTTGTCAAAAAGCGCAAGCGGGAAGTGTTTCGCATGCCCATTGCCGAACTGAGCATGGTGTACCTGGAGGGCAGGGGCATCGCCTTCTCTGCCGACCTCACCATGCGCCTGTGCGACAGCGACGTGCCGGTGGTGTTCACGCCTCTGATTGGCCCGCCCGCTGCCATTGCACAACCGGTGCAAAGCCGGCGTGCCAATGTTCGCCAACAGCAGGCTCTGCGCCGCAACGACCCCGACATCATCCGTATCGGCGGTGACATGCTGTCCGCCAAGGTCGGCAACTCGGCAGCGGTCCTCAAGTATTACGCACGATCCCGCAAAGGCAAAGACGACGCTGTCTACAGCGAATTGACCACTGCTGCGGATGAAATTCGCGTGATTTCCGAATCACTCGATGGTTTTGACCCAGCCGCAGCAGGCGCGCGAGCGACAGCCATGGGCTACGAGGGTCGGGCCGCAGCGAAATACTGGAGGGCGTGTTCGAGGCTAATCCCAGCGGAACTTGGTTTTCCCGGTCGTCACACACGGCATGCGGTCGATGCCGTCAACTCGGCCATCAACTATGTTTACACCTTGCTTTATGGCGAGGTATGGCGGGCCGTCGTGCGCGCCGGGCTCGACCCTTACTTTGGGGTGATGCATGGCTCACAGCGCGACCAGGGAAGCCTTGTTTTTGATCTCATTGAAGAGTACCGCGCGCCCTTTGGTGACAGGGTTGTGCTCGGCTTATTGGGGCGAGGGTTTGAAATTTCACTTGACAAGGACGGTCGCATCAAGTCGTCTTGCCGCCAAAAATTGGTGCGGGCCTTTCACAAATTGTGGCTGCGGGAACTGCGGTGGCGCGGAAAGATGCGCACACCGGGGCAGATCCTGGATGCGCAGGCCAGCAGCCTCAAAAACGCATTTCTTGGGAAGGGCGAATACCTGCCCTTCCGATTCCGCTGGTAGCGAAGTGGGAGGTTGCCATCATGAAAACTCATTCAGAATTCCTGCTGTCGAAGTGGATGCGGCGTCTATTCTTTGTGATGCTGATTTCGGCTTGCCTGCCTGCATGGTCTACCTGCTGGCGGGTTGATTGGATGGTGGAACGGGCAAGGCAGCTCGCACAGCAACACTTTCCAGGCCTGCTGGGTTTCATGCCAGATGTTTTCGTTTGCGAAGCCTTTGACTTTCCGAATCGGGCTATTGGGGGGCGCTTCCGCAGTGGGCCATTGCCGGTCATCGAGATTCCGGAGTACAGCCTCCATGGAGATCTGAACAATATCCTGGCCCATGAGCTGGGTCACGCCGAGGCAAACCGCCTTGGTGTAGACGACCATTCGCTGGACGGCCACGGCATTGGGTGGATGCGGGTCATGATCCAAGTCGGTCTCGAACACGAGGCGCAGCGTGTGGTTGGTTATTTGCCAGCCGCAGCGCAGGCGTTGTACGCCGCCAGGCAACAAGTCACTGGTCAGATTGCCCAGCAGGGGTCGCCAGATGGCCTGAATGGCTATGTGCAGTGCTACATCCAAAGGCAGTTTTGGGTGTTTGACGGTCGGATCAAGCGCCTCATAACCCAGTTGGTGCCAGTATGGTGTGCCCGTTAGCGCTTGGTGAGAATTTGGCACCCGCCATTTTCGACTTCCCAGTCCCCCAGCTGACAAGAGTTCTTGTCTGGCCGAAAAGCGATGTCAATCGTGGCGGCAATCCTTTGACGGTGTTGCGCTGCCTTGCGGTCAGTGCCGACCGGCGCTTTGCAGCGCAAATTGACGAAATCTACTTTGATGTCGATTTCACCGACCCCTTGCGTTTTTGGCGACGCCTGACTGAGCAGCTGGAACACAAAAGGGCACGTTTTATATTGCGGGAAGATGAGTGGTCCCTCCGATCGCCACCAGACTGCTTCTCAACCTGGAGCAACACAGCGACCTGGCTGGACGGCTTGCGCGACTATCCCATACACCCGTGGGCAAGGGTGCTGGCGAAGCAATCCGTGGGATGCACCGGGTTCAGCGCGAAAGAAATGATGGCCGCAGAAGCCCAAGTGCAATGCCACCTGGAACAGCAATTCGCCAGCGGTATTCGCCATGTGGTGAATAGTTTGGTGCCGGATATTGCGGCACTCATGTCCGAACGACCGCAGTTGCGGATGAGCGTTGTTGAGCGGTTTTTTAGCTTGGCCAAGCAAGCTGTTCATCCCGAGGTTGTCCGTTTTGCCATGCAGGCGCTGAGAACGGAAGCACTGGCGCTTCTCGATCTGGCAGTCGCTGCGCCGGAAGGACCTGAAGGGGCGACGGTGTTGGCGGCTATTTTGCAAGGGTCGAGTCTGCCACTTGCGTTGCAGTCACTGGGTATATCAAAAGGTGCCCATCGGCGTACCATTCGTGGCGCAATGCCGGGCCCGTGCAATGGCTTGCGTGGCAACGGGCTTAGCGAAGTGCCGCTCTCTGGTCGGAACTGGCTCGTTGTACTTGCCCTGCTTCGGCATCTACCGTTTGAGCGGTGGCCCAGAACAAGAGGAGAGTGGGGGGAGTTCATCACCACAGTGGCGTTGTTTCACGAAGAGCCCCTTGGGCGCACAGTCATGGAACAACTCTTGCGCTGGTGTTCGGCCTGCCGGTTTTTGGATTGCGGTATGCGAATAGCGCTTCTGATGGACGAAGTTCAGGCGTTGACGCTGGCGGCACATCATCTGTACAACTGGAATTTATGCCTTGAAGATGCTTACCGGATTGCGCTTTGCATGGCACCCATAGTGGAGTCCCTGGCGGGCTAGGCGACCCATTGGAGCAAGTCGAAAGGCTATTGAATCCGCAGGATGTCGAACAAACGGCAGTTGAATTGGCGTTCTTCACCGGGTTGTCGCTCGAAGCTGCGGTTGCAAAAGCCTTCACGGTTCATCCCGGCGTACCGGCAGCGTTTCAGCAGGACCCGCACATCGAGATTCAGCCGCTTATCCATCTGCGCGACGTTATCGACCATGGCCTTTGGTGTGGCACTTGCCTGCACGATGTGGCGATTGCGATTCGATACGCGGCAAACGGAGTCGCCCTCTACGCCGCCATAGATGCGAATAAAGAACCCATTGGAACCATTGCACTGGCTATGGACAATGATGAATTCCGGCAACGGGTCAGTGTCCATCAGGTGACTGGTTTGTGCAACCATCAGGCAACTCCCCTGTTATTCAAGTTGGCGCATCGGTTTGCAAAGAGCTTTGCGATCGAGCGCCTTGATACTTGGCAGTTATTTGTAAATCAAGCGGAATACTTCAGGCTCATGGCTGGGGCGGGATAGCCTAAATCCGCTTACGAAACCCGCTCCGAGGTAACTCTGATCCAGCTCGTGGCCGATGCTGCGCTAGAGCGTCATGCAGCAATGAGCAGCACCAGACTGTGGGCTGCCAGTGGATAAGAAGAGGTGCCTTCCCAATCTGCATCATGGTCGACGTTGGATGTATCCAGCAGTGCGCGCCAGGAACCCGCTGGCAGCACAAACTGCCGATCCATGGCTTGGGGGTTGACCAACAGCAACAGCCATTGCCGTGTACCACCTGCTTTGCCAATCAGGCACCCCAAGGTGCCGCCGCCGGGCGCGTTCCAGGCTGCGCCGTGCATGGCCTCGCCCTGGCTTTGAAACCAGCTCAGGTCGGTGCGACCGTTTGGGTCAGTCTTGCCGGTGTACCACTGGCTGCCCAGTGGCTGGAGTTGACGCCGCAGACGCAGCAGTTTGGTGGTGAAGGCCAGCAGGTCGGTATCGGTGTGTGTCCAGTCAATCCAGGTGGTGGTGTTGTTCTGGCAATAGGGGTTGTTGTTCCCGTGCTGACTGTGCCCCATTTCGTCACCTGCGCACAGCATCGGTGTGCCTTGCGCCAGAACTGTGGAGGCCATCAAGGCCCGTTGCAATTTTGCGCGAAGGGTGGCAATGGCAACATCATGTGTGGGGCCCTCGGCACCGCAGTTATTGCTCATGTTGTTGCTGGTGCCGTCGTGGTTGTTTTCTCCGTTGGCGTGGTTGTGCCGGTGGTTGTAGCTCACCAGGTCATGCAGCGTGAAGCCGTCGTGCGAGATCACGTAGTTGACGGACTCCGCCGGCATGCGATGGCGCTGCTGGAAGAGATCGGCCGATCCACACAGGCGCAACGCAAACTCGCCGCGACTATGGGTGTGCCGACCCTGCGGCAACCAAAAACCCCGCATGGTGTCGCGAAAACGGTCGTTCCACTCCAGCCAGCCGCACGGAAACTGACCGAGCTGGTAACCTTTGGGGCCAATGTCCCAGGGTTCGGCAATGAGTTTGACGCGCGACAGAACCGGATCCTGCGCAATAGCTGCAAACAAGGCCGCATTGCGGTCAAAACCATGGTCGCCGCGCCCCAGGACTGGCGCCAGATCAAAGCGAAAACCGTCCACATGCATATCGGTGACCCAAAACCGCAGGCTGTCCAACACCAGTTGCAGCACACGCGGATGGCGGACGTCCAGCGTATTGCCGCAGCCCGTGTGGTTTTCATACAGCGACAGGTCGTCAGCGCGCAAGCGGTAATAACTGGCGTTGTCCAGACCGCGAAAACTGAGCGTCGGTCCGGTATGGTCTGACTCGGCCGTATGGTTGTACACCACGTCCAGCAATACTTCCAGTCCATGGGCGTGCAGGGCTTTGACCATGGCACGAAACTCATTGCGTGGACTTAATCCCCCATACCCGCTGGCCAAACGGCTTGCCGGGGTAAAAAAAGCCACTGAGTTGTAGCCCCAGTAGTTGGTCAAGTGCATGTTCGCCAGACGTTCTTCATCCAGTGCATGGTGAACCGGCAACAGGCTCAGGCTGGTGATGCCTAATTGTTTAAGGTGTGTGATGGATGCTTCGTGGGCCAAACCGGCATAACTTCCGCGCAGTGCTTCTGGTACAGCAGGATTGAGTTGCGAGAACCCCTTGACGTGCAATTCGTACAGCACCGTGTCGGCAAGAGGGACTGCCGGTGGTTTGTCGTCTCCCCAGTCATAGGCTTCGCCAACAACCCGCGCCTTCAATGCAAAAGTACTGTTGTCACGGGTATCCATTGCCTGCGAGTGGGACCTGTGGGCCCCAAATTGCTCGTCCCGCCAGACGAAGTTGCCCACAAGCTCACGGGCATAGGGGTCGAGCAGCAATTTGTGTGGATTGAAACGCTGACCCTTGGCAGGGTTCCACGGGCCGTAGGCGCGCAAGCCGTACACCAATCCCGGCTTGGCCTGCGGCAAATAACCATGCCAAACGTTCCCAGTACGTGCCGGTAGAAAGATGCGTCCGGTTTCGAGTGCCCCCACGGTATCAAACAGACACAATTCCATGGCCTCTGCGTGGTCCGAAAACACCGCGAAATTGACCCCATGGCCATCCCAGTGGCCACCCAGTGGCCAAGGCTTTCCCGCGCGCAGGGATGTCGTCAGTATTTCCATTCAAAAACCACCGTGGCCAAAGGTGGCAAAGTCAGTTCGATGGAACAGGATTGACCGTGCCAGGGGATGGGTTTAGCCGTCGCTGCGCCCAACGGCGTGCCGGCATTGCTGCCCCCGTAGTGCCCCGAGTCGGTATTGAGTCGCTCCACATATTGCCCGGCGTGTGGCACTCCGACGCGGTATCCCTGCTGCACGGTGGGCGTGAAATTGCACACCATCACAACGACGGTGCCGGTGTCCCTGCCGCGCCGCATAAAACTGATGACCGAATGGTCGGTGTCCCCATGGTCAATCCACTCGAACCCTTCGGGCTGACAGTCCAGTTCGTGCAGGGCCGGCGTGGTCCGATACAGTTGGTTGAGATCACGCACCAGACGCTGAACACCGGCATGTTCCGGGTTGTCCAACAAATGCCAGTCCAGGCTGGTGTCGTGGTTCCATTCACGTTCCTGCGCAAATTCGCAACCCATGAACAGCAGTTTCTTGCCCGGGTGACCGAACATAAAGCCCAGATAGGCCCGCAAATTGGCAAACTTTTGCCAACGGTCTCCGGGCATTTTGTTCAGAAGCGAGCCTTTTTCATGCACCACTTCGTCGTGGGAAATGGGCAGCACAAAGTTCTCAGTGAATGCGTAAACCAACCCAAAGGTCATTTCGCCCTGGTGGTGTTTGCGGTGAATCGGGTCGCGCGCCATGTACTGCAGTGTGTCGTGCATCCAGCCCATGTTCCACTTGTAATGAAAGCCAAGTCCACCGGCGTAGGTCGGGCGCGACACCAAGGGAAACGCGGTTGATTCCTCGGCCATTGTGATAGCGTCAGGCCGTTCTCTTCCAATGACCTCGTTCATGCGTTTGAAAAACGCAATGCTCTCCAGATTCTCGCGCCCGCCCTGGGAATTGGGTATCCACTCACCCGCTTTGCGGCTGTAGTCGCGGTACAACATGGACGCCACGGCATCGACCCGCAGACCGTCTACACCAAATCGCTCCAGCCAGTACAGGCCATTGCCAATCAGGAAGTTCGCCACCTCGGTACGACCCAGGTTGTAGATCAGCGTTTGCCAGTCGTTGTGGAAGCCTTCACGCGGGTCGGCGTACTCATACAAGGGCGTGCCGTCGAATTGCGCCAGTCCATGCGGGTCGGTGGGGAAGTGCGCCGGCACCCAATCCAGCAACACGCCGATGCCCGCCGCGTGGCAGCGTTGCACCAGACGGACAAACCCGTCGGCGCTGCCAAAACGGGCGGTCGGCGCGTACAGTCCGACCGGCTGGTAGCCCCAGGATCCATCAAATGGGTGTTCGCTGATGGGCAGCAATTCCAGATGGGTAAACCCCATCTCCTGTACATAGGGCACCAGGCTGTCAGCCAACTCGTCCCAAGTTGGCCAGCGCTGTGCACCGGTTGCCGGATCGATCACACGCCGCCAGGATCCTAAGTGCACCTCATAAATGCTTATCGGTGCGCCCAGCGCGTTGGCGCCCCGGCGCTGCTCGGATGGTTCTATTTTGGCTGGCAACGGTGCGACGATGCTGGCCGTGGCCGGCCGAAGTTCGGACTGGCGCGCATAGGGGTCCGCCCGCGGCACCAGGACGCGCCCATCTTGGCTACGCACCTCGAATTTGTATTGCGCGCCAACACCGACACCGGGCAGAAAAATTTCCCACACACCGCATTCGCGCCGCAGGCGCATGGGGTGGCGCCGTCCGTCCCAGAAATTAAAGTCGCCCAACACACTGACACGCGACGCGTTAGGGGCCCATACCGCAAAGCTGGTTCCGGCGACGCCGTCCATGACTCTGGCATTGGCGCCCAGAATCTCATACGGTCGCAGGTGGGTTCCTTCGCTCAGTAACCAGACGTCCATTTCCCCCAACACTGGCCCAAAACGGTAGGGGTCTTCGTGTGTGGACTGCTGACCATCCTCCCAGCGAACCTTGAATCGGTAGGGAGTGCCGGGTGGCATCGCCAGGCTTTGCTCAAAAAAACCGACGTCGTTGCGCCGCTTGAGTGGACCGAGGTCCAGGTTGGTTCGCCCATCCACGACCCGCACCTCAGCCGCATGGGGCAAAAACGCCCGCACCGAGATTTTGCCTTTGCTGCCGGAATGGGGACCCAAAACGGCAAAGGGGTCGCTGTGGCTGCCATCGCAGATCGATTGGATGTCGGTGGCGCGGAGCATGGATGGGTGGGTAGGTAAATTCGCCAAGTCGTCACTCGGCAAGTGGGGAGACGTTCCAGATCTTCGCAGCGTACTCGCGGATGGTCCGATCTGAAGAAAACCCGCCCATCCCTGCCACGTTGGCTATGGCTTTTTCGCTCCACGCGACGGGCTGCCGGTAGAGCGAATCGACACGCAGCTGGGTCGCAACATACGAGGCATAGTCTGCCAACAACAAATAATGGTCCCCACCGTAAGGCAAAGACTCCACCAGGGAGCGGTAGCGACCCGGTTCCTCGGGCGAAAACCGGCCTTCAGACAGGGCATTGAGCACCGCTTTGAGTGCTGGGTTGCTCTCGTAGTAGTGCATCGGCTGGTACCCGCTCAACCGCAGGGCGCGCACCTCCGGCGTTTTTAGACCAAAAATAAAGATGTTGTCGTCGCCCACGGCTTCGCGGATTTCGATGTTGGCGCCATCGTCGGTGCCTATGGTCAGTGCGCCATTGAGCGCCAGTTTCATATTGCCGGTGCCGGAGGCTTCGGTGCCTGCCGTCGAAATCTGTTCGGACAGGTCGGCCCCGGGCATGATGACTTCAGCCACCGACACACCATAGTTGGGGATGAACACCACTTTTAGCTTGTCGCCAATCCGGGCGTCATGGTTGATGACCAGGCCGACATCATGGATCAGCCGGATGATGGACTTGGCACTGTGGTAACTCGATGCCGCCTTGCCGGCAAAGATGACGGTGCGTGGTACCCAGTCGGCGTGGGGGTTCTCCAGGATCGCCAGGTAACGGGTCACCACATGCAACACATTGAGCAGTTGGCGTTTGTACTCGTGGATGCGTTTAACCTGAACGTCAAACAAACTGTGGGGATCGACCGTGATGCCGGTGGTGCGCGCAATGTAAGCAGCCAGTCGAACCTTGTTTTGAAGCTTGACCGCACGGAATTTCTCCTGGAATACGGCATCGGCCTGGTGCGCACGCAGGCCCTTGAGTTGGTCCAGATCAAGCCGCCAGTGTTTGCCCAGCGTTTGGTCCAGCAGATCCGCAAGACCCGGATTGGCCTGTGCCAGCCAGCGCCGCGGTGTGACCCCGTTGGTCATGTTGGTGAAGCGCTCGGGCCACAGGTCGGCAAAGTCGGCAAAAATGGTGTGCACTAGCAAGTCGGAGTGCAAGGCTGAAACACCATTCACCATGTGGCTACCCACCACCGAAAGGTGGGCCATGCGAAACCCGCCGCTCGCCGTGTTCGTCGATCAGCGACAAGCGCTCCAGATAGCCATTGTCGCCAGGGCGGTGGTTGGCGGCGGTTTCCAGAAACGCCTTGTTGATCCGAAAAATGATTTCCAGGTGCCGTGGCAACACATGCTGGATCAGGCTGACCGGCCAGGTCTCCAGCGCTTCCGGCATCAGGGTGTGGTTGGTGTAAGAAAACACCTTTCCACTGATGGCCCAGGCATCATTCCATTCCATGTGGTGCTCGTCGCACAGCAAGCGCATCAGTTCGGCCACCCCAATGGCGGGGTGCGTGTCATTGAGGTGAATGGCGACCTTGTCGGCCAGGTTGTCCAGCGACGGGTACTCCGTCAGATGGCGTTTCACGACGTCCTGCAATGATGCGGCAACAAAGAAATACTCTTGCTTCAGGCGCAACTCACGCCCAGCCGGTGTGCTGTCGTTGGGATACAACACCCAGGAAATATTTTCAAACTCGTTCTTGAGGTTGGCAGCGCGTGCATAGTCCCCGGCGTTGAACACCCCCAGGTCCAGGTGCGCCGGTGCCACGGCCTTCCACAGGCGCAAAGTGCTGACATGGTCGGTGCCATGGCCTGGCACCACCATGTCATAGGCCTTTGCAACCACCTCGCCGCCGTGGCGCCAGTGGGACGTGCCGTCGATATGCTCGACCCAGCCGCCAAACCGCACCGGGTACGCAATGTCGGCCCGGGGAAACTCCCACGGGGTGCCGTCCTGAAGCCAGGGGTCCGGGTACTCGACCTGCGAGCCTTTGTGAATCCCTTGGGCGAACATGCCGTATTCATAACGGATGCCGTATCCGAACGAGGGCAGCTTGAGGGTTGCCAGGGAATCCAGAAAACACGCTGCCAGGCGACCCAGGCCACCATTGCCCAGGGCTGCGTCTGGCTCGCCGCTTTGAATATCCTCCAGGGTGTGTGCATGTTGCGCCAAACCCTGCGCTGCCCCGCCCGTGAGGTGCAGCGCGGCAAGCGCGTTGGACAGGGTGCGCCCCATCAGGAATTCCATCGAAAGGTACACCACACGGCGCGCCTGGTTGGCACGCTCCGATGCCTGGGTCTCGACCCAGCGCTGCGACAACTGCTCGCGCGCCACATGGGCCACGGCCAGCATCAGGTCGGTGGTCGTTGCGTCCTCGGAGGCGACGCCAACGGTGCTGAGCAAGTGTTGCTCGATTTGGGCCGCCTGGGCATGTTTTGCTATCAAGGGTGTGGAGGCCACGGCGAAATCCTTTTCGGTTGCGTTTCATTCTCGCATGCAAAAAAAATGCCCGCCCGGGCTTGTTACCATTGGTCCATGAAAGTTTTGTTGGCAGCTGCTGAAGTTTTTCCCCTGGTCAAGACGGGGGGGCTGGCGGATGTGCTGGGAGCCCTACCGCAGGCGTTGGCCGCAGCAGGCGCGGATGTACGCATCGTCTTGCCCGGCCTGCCGGCAATTTTGCAGGGTGTGGAGCAGTTGTCCACGGTGTGTGAGTTGGGGGCCATTTTTGGCGCTGGGCGTGTGACCTTGCGCTTGGGCCGCATGGCCCACAACGGTGTCAGCGTTTACGTGATTGACGCGCCTTACCTTTACCAACGTGCCGGCAACCCGTACCACAACGCGGAAGGCCAGGAGTGGCCCGACAACATCCAGCGTTTTGCGCTGCTGGGCTGGGTTGCCGCGCATCTGGCCGCGGGCGAGCTTGACCCCGAATGGAAGCCTCTTGTTCTGCATGCCCATGACTGGCACTCAGCGTTGGCCTGTGCCTATGTCGCCAGCCACCCAGGCCCCGTGGCGGCCACCGTCTTTACGGTTCATAACCTGGCCTACCAGGGCTTGTTTCGGACCGAGGATTTTCATTTGCTGGGGCTTCCCTCACGCTTGATGGTGTCGCAGGGGCTGGAGTTCCATGGCCACATTTCATTCATGAAAGCGGGATTGAAGTTTGCGCAACGGGTGACCACCGTGAGCCCGAGTTATGCCCGAGAGATTGCGACCGAAGAGTTTGGCTGTGGGCTGGACGGCGTGATTCGGGCGCGTGGCGGGGCGGTATGCGGCATTCTCAACGGGGTGGATAGCGAGGTTTGGAACCCTGCGCACGACCCCCACATTCCCACTCCGTATTCCGCAAACTCTCTGGGAGGCAAAGCGCTGTGCAAGGCCGCCCTGCAACGGGAATTGGGTCTGCACGTGGACGCGACCGCCCCATTGCTGGGCGTGGTGAGCCGCTTGACGTCCCAAAAGGGTCTTGACCTGGTGTTGGCGGCGTTGTCCGACTTGATGCAGGGGCCGGGCAACCAGACCGTGCAGTTGGCCGTTCAGGGCAACGGTGACCCGTCACTGGAGGCGGCATTTTTGGCGGCTGTATCGAGTTATCCGGGCCGGGTTGCCGTGTGTTTACGCTATGACGAAGCCCTTGCCCACCGCGTCATCGCGGCGGCCGATGTGATGCTAGTGCCTTCACGTTTTGAGCCGTGTGGGCTGACCCAGCTTTATGCCTTGCGATACGGCACGGTGCCCCTGGTGCGGCGTGTCGGCGGGCTTGCCGATACGGTGGTGGATGCCACACCCCAGACCATTCAAGCCGGTACCGCGACCGGGTTCATGATGGGTACGGCGACCCCCTCAAGCCTGGTGCAGGCGTTGGAGCGCACTTTGCAGGCCTACCGCAACCCCGCCGTGTGGAAGAAGCTGATGCTGCAGGGCATGGCACAGAACTTCTCGTGGCATGTGGCCGCGACCCACTACCTGGCACTATATGAGGAAACGCTGAAGGGTGGACCTGGCAAATCGCCCCTGGCGGGTTGACCGGGCTCAGGTGCGCTCAGGTGCTGGGCAAGCTCAGTAGCGGAATATCTTTGTCCACCGCCAACTGATCAAGCTGCTGGCGGGTCTGGGTCAACAGGAAGGCGGCAATCGCCGCATGGCTCTCAGGCGCAAACATGGCCATGATATTGGACGATTTCAGCCCCACCGCGCCACCCAACGCGGCGGCGAAGTGCGGCTCCAGCGCCGCCACGGCCACACGGCCATCCTTGCAAGGGTAGACGCGGTAACCCGCATGCCCACCGCCCACCGCAGCACCGGGTTGGGTCAGCCCCCAGGTGCGTGGCAAGGCCAGATAGGCTGCCGCGTCGGACAGTGCTATGTCAAGACGCACACCCTTGCCCTTTTGCAGTTGCAGCAGGCGCGCTTTCAGAACGGCTTCAGACGCCATGAGTGAGCCACCCATGTCGGCATACAACGTGGCGGGCAAATCGAGCCCGTTCACCAGATTGTTCTCGGCAAGGTAGGTCAGGTCATGGCCCGGCTCCTCGCCCCGCGCACCGGGTGCGCCAAAGATGGCGACCAGCGACAGCGTGGGGTAGCGCTTTTGCAGAGCCTTCCAGTCCAGCCCCAGTTTTTGCAGCGCCGATGGGCGAAACGAGGTGAGCAATACATCGGCCCGGGCCAACTCGCGGTGCAAGGCTTTTTGACCTTTTTCAGTCTTCAAATCCACTTGGGCAATCCGCATGCCGTGGTGCAAGGTGTTATAGGCGGCGCGGTTGTACAGCCCCATGGGGTCGCCCGATGTGCCTATGGGCGCTGTCGGGTGGGCGCGCGGCTCCAGCTTGGTACAGGTGGCACCCATTTGCTGGCAGCGCATCAGGGCCGCCGGGCCGGGCAGGTTCAGCGCCAGACTGACGATGCGCACACCTTTGAGCGGGAAAAGCGGTTTGACGGCAGTGGCTTTGGTGGGAGAGGTCTTGGTGGCCATGGACTCATTCACTATAAAATTGGGAGCGCCTCACGCCCATTTCACGAGGGCTAGAGGCCATTTTGATGACAAACATTCTTGAGAAACAGACGGTCCGCTCTCACGCCCATGATAATGGCGCCTCAAGAACCGTCGACCACCGCCCCCGCCAAATGCACAACCGACAGCACAGGGTATCCCTTTGACACACAACCAGCTTGATTTTGCCTTTTTGGCAGAGCTTCCCATCCTTGCACCGGCTGCCAGGAAGCGCGCTGCGCGGACCAAGACTGGGTCTACCCCCTCAGTGGCGGCTGCTACTTCAACGCCTGTGGTTTCAATCGAACCATTGCCGCTCGTGGTGGACCCAGTGGCTGCGGAGCACCTGGACCCCGCCCCCCTTCAGCAGAGTGTTGCCGACGACCTGGAGCCGCTGGCCCTGACCCTGGAGGCGCACTCCGACTACCGGGTTTTGCGACGCCTCAAACCCCGTCTTTCCTGGCCACCTGCCTCAGGTGAAGGCATTTGCCGCGTGGTGGTGCTGGATACCGAAACCACGGGCTTGGACCACAGCCGCGACAAGATCATCGAACTGGCCTGCTGCGGGTGGATATAGCTCTGGCAACCGGCTTACCCGTGGGTGAGGTGCAGGTCTACGACGAGCTGGAAGACCCCGGCATGCCCATCCCCAAGGAGGTGCAGGACATTACCGGCATCAGCAATACCATGGTCGAAGGCCAGCGGCTGAACGAGGCCCGTGTTGCCGCCTTGCTGGACGGCGTTGACTTGGTCATTGCCCACAACGCGGGGTTCGATCGACCCTTTTGCGAAGCGCGGCTGGCAGCATTCAGCCACCTGGCCTGGGCCTGCTCCTTTGCCGACATTCCGTGGCGCGAGCACGGCAAACGCTCGGCCAAGCTGGAAAGCCTGGCGCAGGACATGGGTTGGTTTTACGACGCCCACCGTGCCGAGATGGACTGCCACGCCTTGCTGGCGGTGCTGGCCGCCAAGCTGCCACAACAGCCCCACACGGGCCTGGCCCATCTGGTGGCACAGGCCCGCAAACCCAGCTACCGGCTGATGGCCACCAACGCGCCGTTCGACGCCAAAGACAAACTCAAGGCCCGCGGCTACCGCTGGAGTGCCGAGCAAAAGGTCTGGAGCACCCGAATTGGTGACAGCAAAACGCTGGAGGCTGAATTTGCCTGGCTCAAGGAGAACGCCTACCACCAACGTTCGGTGGTGGTGCAATTTGAGAAGCTCGACGCCAACGCGCGTTACTCCAGCCGCCCCGGCGAAATGTTGTACCACCAGTTGTAAGGAGCCATCCAGTGCCAGCCGTTGCTTTTTCCGTAGCCAGCGTCCAGGTGGCCCAGGCCCGCAAAGTCGCAATTGCAGGGCGATCCATCCTGACGGCCATCCATAAGACCGCCGTCATGGGGCCAGTGGAGGTCAAACCGTTGGGCTTGCACGGTGACGAGCAGGCCGATTTGTCGGTCCACGGCGGGCTGGAGAAGGCGGTGTATGCCTATCCGGCCGAGCACTACGCGTTCTGGATGGAGGCACGCCGCAAGGCGGGTGTGGCCGATATCGATACCGCCTTGCCCCACGGGTCCATGGGTGAAAACCTGACCCTAAACGGCCTGCTGGAGTCTGATGTGTGGGTGGGCGACGTACTGCGTTTTCCCGATTGTGTGCTGCGTGTCGAGCAGCCGCGTGAGCCCTGTTTCAAATTCAACGCTGCCATGGGCTTCAATACCGCCGTCAAATCCATGGCACAAAGCGGTTTTTGCGGCTTCTATCTGTCGGTGGACACACCCGGCACGGTGCAAGCTGGAGTGTCATTTGAATTACTGCACGGGCCGCGCCACGTCAGCATTCCGCAACGCTTTGCGGCCAAGATGTTCAAACACATGCGCTAAGGAAGTGTAAAAAAAGTGCCTTCAGCCCCCGTAGGATATATGTAAGAAGCTATTATTTTCATAGCGTTTGAGTTGGCTGCAGGCAATGCCAGCCCCCCCTTCAACCTTATTGCCCTCCCCACCCCCTTCCGTTTCAGTCGTCTGTCTTCTCCAGCGTTCAGCCTTCATCACGAGCTACGCCACCAGGTCTTCGGCCCGAGTTCTTGAACAACCAGCCCTGACAGCGGCGGCCATTGTGTTGGCCGCTGGGCGTTCAGTTCCTCCGCACCGGTGCCCCCTTTCATTTCAACCTCCAGGGAAAAAGGGGGGGGCGCGGCCGCCGTAGCTTGACCGCCCAGAAGACCGCGATACCCAGTTGCACCGCAAAGGCTGCAAAGCGAGCGGTTACCGCGAATGGCGATGTGGACACCAAATGGATGGTCGACTGCACGATGCGCGCCGCGAGGAGGGCGTAGGCCAGCGGATCTGTGATGTTGGCCTTGCCAGCGACCACGGCCAGGATCATGAAGCCTCCAAAAAGCGGCAGGCCTTCAAGGCAGTTGGCATGCGCTCGCGCAAGGCGTTGCATGAAGGGTGAGAGTCCGGCGTTGTCGGGGCTGAAGCTGTTGGCTTGAACCTCTTTGGTGAGTACAAGCTTGGAGCGGATGGCTTCCATCAGCACCAAAAGGGCTAAGGTCCATGACAGAAACCCGAGCAAGGCCAATAGGGTGGGGGACATTTGGCGGTATTCCTTAAAAATGGGACTGTGGGTGGGCCCTTTGACGTTCTGTGAAGTCTAGCGGGCATTAGAAATGACGATGATGTGCGCCCTGTCCCATTTATACATGACCCCCCAAGGTTCGAGCCAGGCGTTACTTTGTGCCATTGGCAAGTGACGCGTGTAGGCGATTCAAGTTCTGCTCATTCGCAGGAACAATAATGTGTTCAATGCTTGCAGCCACTCGCGGGTCGTCGAATGCTTGGTGCCAGCGAAGGTCAGTTTGATTTTCAATGCCATTGAGCGTGACCGTCAGTGTGAAGTTCGGCGCATTGGTGTGCCGGATGACGATTCTCTCTGGGGACACCGCAAGGAACACGCATTCATTGGGATAGGTCTTTCCGTCTGGTCCATGCATCAAGAACTTCCAACGCCCCTGGCTCTTGAATTCGAACACTTCGAATGTGTTGCTGAACCCATCTGGGCCCCACCAGGCAGCCAATTGTTCCGCGTTCGCGAAGGCTGCGAAAACTTCTGGTGGCGCAAATGGGAAGATTCGGCTGGTTTGGCAGACGCCATCTGGGGTGAGTGGTGCATTCATCGGAGCTTCCTTGTTGCAAGAAAAGTGTCAGTATGCCGGGGATGGGTCAATGACGGCGGCTTTACGTTCGGGGAGTAGGCGTCTTCGCGTGAGCCCCTTCAGAAGGATTGCACGAATGCCCTTCCGAAGTTCATCCATCCATCAATCCATCGGCCACAAACCCTGATTGCCCAACCAGATTGCGTAATTTGCTATAAATACTATAGCTTTTTACGCATATTCTACGAGGGCTCTAGCCTGATATCGCTTATAAAAACTAATGCAGCGGCCGTGTTTTGTGAAACGTCACGGGTGCGGCCGCTATACCCCCTGCGGCCACCTTGTTCAACTGGTTCACAACGGCGGTCTTGATCTTGCCCACCACGTGCATCTCGCAGGGCTTGCAGTCAAAACGCAGCGTCAGTTTCTCTTTGCCGTTGATCAGCTGCAGCGGCTCGGCCTTGACCTGGCCCTGCACGCCGACCACGCCTTTGGCCTGTTTGGGGCACAGGCTCAGCGAAAAGCGCACGCAGTGTTTGGTGATCATCAGGCTGACCTCGCCGAGCTCCTGGTTGGCTTCATAAGCCGCGTCAATCACTTTGACGCCGTGTTTGGCGTAGAACGCGTGGGCTTGCCGGTTGTGCACATTGGCCAGGTAGGTCAGCGTGTCTTCGGGGAAGGGCACCGGCGGCTCAACCGCAGCAGCACGGGGCAGCCGCGTCAAGGCCAGAGCGCGCGCGGTTTCCAGCTCTTCCACGGCATCCCGGCGCAGGGCGTTGAGGCTGGAGGCAGGCACAAATAGGTCACCAGCCCCCGTAAAAGCTACCTGAGTAGCTACGAAAATAGTAGCGCCCAATTTGGCTATGTGCTGCTCCAGCAACGCGGCATTGGCGGCCGGGTCTTTGGCGGCGGTGTGGGGCAGGGTGGTGCTCGTGGTGCCGGTGTTGCCGTCTTCGTCGGTCAGGGTCAGCGCCACACCGGTTGGCGTGCGCGCCAGTTCCGCCCACACCGCTATACGCCGGTCGCTGGACTTTTTGTCCAGCACACGCACCCAGTCCACATCGCGGTTGCGGTTGACCTCGGTTCCCTTGCGCAGGTCCTTGAGGCTGGTCACATCGCCCTTGGGGAACACACGCCAGCGGCCTTTTGCCGTGTTGACCGCCTCGGCCCGGTTGATGGCCAGGCCCACCAGCTCCTTTTGCAAGTTGTAGTAACACAGGCCATCGCCGTTGTGCAGGACCATGGTTTTGTCGGTCAGTTCCAACTCCACCCAGTTCGCGCCCGAGAGCCTGGGCGACAGAGCGCTCTGCTCCGTGTCCCCCGACCTGCGGTCTCCTCCTTTTACCTGCGCAGAACGCCCTGCCGCCCAGGCTCCCAGCTGCGTCACAAAACCGATGGGCTGGCCGGGGTTCTTGGGCGAGTCGAAAGCGCCGATGTCGTCCTTGCGGCCTTGCACAAAATAATCGGTGAACTCGCGGTTGAAGTTCTGGTTGGGGTCGGGCGTGAAGGTGAAGGTGGTGCTGCCGCTGCTGGCACGAGACAGCGGTTGGTCCGAGTATTGGCGGTCTTCAATCAGTTCGTCTAGCAGCTTGCGGTAATGGGCGGTAATGTTTTTCACATAACCCATGTCTTTGTAGCGGCCCTCGATCTTGAAGCTGCGGATGCCCGCATCCACCAAAGCGGCCAGGTTTTCGCTCTGGTTGTTGTCCTTCATGCTCAAGACATGTTTGTCGTGCGCCACAAAGCGGCCCTTGTCGTCCACCACCTGGTAGGGCAGGCGGCAGGCCTGGCTGCATTCGCCACGGTTGGCGCTGCGCCCGGTGTGGGCGTGGCTGATGTAACACTGGCCGCTATAGGCCACGCACAGGGCGCCGTGCACAAAAAATTCCAGCGTGCAACGCTCGGGGTCGGTTTGGGCGCGGATGGCGGCGATTTGTTTCAACGTCAGCTCGCGCGCCAGCACGATTTGCGACAGGCCCACGTCCTGCAGAAAGCGTGCCTTCTCTGGCGTGCGGATGTCGGTCTGGGTACTGGCATGCAACTGGATGGGCGGCATGTCGATTTCCAACAGGCCCATGTCCTGGATGATCAGCGCGTCCGCTCCCGCGTCATACAGCTGCCAAGCCAGCTTGCGCGCACCTTCGAGCTCGTCATCCCGCAGGATGGTGTTCATCGTGACGAAGATGCGGCTGTTGAAGCGGTGGGCGTGGCGCACCAGCCGGGCGATGTCGGCCACGCTGTTGTCGGCGCTGGAGCGTGCGCCAAAGGACGGGCCGCCGATGTAGACCGCATCCGCGCCGTGGTCGACGGCTGCTATGCCGATATCGGCGTCACGGGCGGGGGCTAGAAGTTCGAGTTGGTGGTCGAGCAAGGACATTACGGGATTATCCCAGCAGGTGGGGCTGTCCGTGGTGGTGCCTTGGAGGGTCTGGGCGGTAGAGCGTTTTGCGCAGGTAAAGGAGGAGCCCGCAAAGCGGGTGGGGGACACGGAGCAAAACGCTCTGCCGCCCAGACCCGGCTAGGCTTGTAACGCCAACTGCGTCTGAGTACCCAGTCCGTCGATCCCCAAGTGCATGGTTTGGCCCGCCCTTAAAAACACTGGTGGTTTTTGTCCCATGCCAACACCGGGCGGGGTACCGGTGGAGATCACGTCGCCACTCTGCAAACTCATGAAACGGCTCAGGTAGCTGATCAGAAACGGCACCTGGTAGACCATGGTTGCGGTCGATCCATTTTGGTAACGCTTGCCATCCACCTCCAGCCACATACCCAGTGCCTGGGGGTCGGGCACCTCGTCGGCAGTCACCAGCCACGGGCCCATGGGGCCAAAGGTGTCGCAGCCCTTGCCCTTGTCCCAGGTGCCGCTGCGCTCCAACTGGAATTCACGCTCTGAAACATCGTTGACGATGCAATAGCCGGCCACATGCGCCATGGCGTCGGCTTCGGCGATGTATCGGCCACCCTGGCCGATGACCACACCCAGTTCGACCTCCCAATCCGTCTTGGTAGAGCCACGGGGGATCTGCACCGCATCGTCGGGGCCGCAGATGGCGCTGGTCCACTTGTTGAACACCACCGGTTCGGGTGGAACCTGCATACCGGCCTCTGCTGCGTGGTCGGAGTAGTTAAGGCCGATACAAATCAGCTTTCCGGTGCGCGCCACGCAGGGGCCTAGTCGCAGGTCTTGTTGGGGCGTGCCGGGCATCAGGGGCAGTGTGCTGAGGTCCAGAGATTTGAGGCGGTCGAGCTGGGCCGGTTGCAGCGTTGTGCCGCCTACATCATCGACCACGCCCGACAGGTCGCGTACGCGGCCCTGTGGGTCGAGCGCACCCGGGTTTTTCCTGGCCTGGGGGGCCATAACGAAGCAGTTTCATGGGGAAGCCGTTCTGAAAAAGAAACAAGTATCGCAAAACCGAACCAAGCCAAGCCCAACCCCAAAAACAAAACGCGGCCGGGGCCGCGTCGTGTTTGCTCAGGGTTTAGTTTTGGTCGGCTTTATTCGACCTTGGCCTTGGCCCGCAATTCTTCCTGGTACTTGCTAATCTTTTGCTGTTGCAACTGTTGGGCAATTTGTGGTTTCACATCTTCAAACTTCGGCAACTGGGCGTCACGGGTGTCGTCCAAGCGAATCACGTGGTAACCAAATTGGGTTTTGACCGGTGTTTCGGTGGTCTTGCCTTTGGTCAGGGCCATCAGCGCTTCGGAAAATTCCTTCACATAGCCACCCGGATTGGACCAGTCGAGGTCACCACCCTTGGCACCGGAGCCTGGGTCTTTGGATTCTTTCTTGGCAATATCTTCAAACTTGCCACCTTTTTTGAGCTTGGCGATGATGGCCTTGGCCTGGTCTTCGGTTTCCACCAGAATGTGACGGGCCTTGAATTCCTTGCCCGAGTTGGCGGCGGAAAACTTGTCGTATTCGGCCTTGATTTCTTCTTCGGTGACGGGGTTCTTCTTCTGGAAGTCACCAAACAGTTCGCGAATCAGAATGGCCTGGCGGGCCAGTTCAATTTGGGTCTTGAAGTCTTCGGTGGCGTCCAGGCCCCGTTTTTGGGCTTCCTGCATGAAAATTTCACGCGCAACCACTTCTTCTTTCAACTGGCCCTGCATTTCAGGGGTCACAGGCCGGCCGGAGCGGGCCACTTGCTGCGCCAACGCGTCCACACGTGAGGTTGGAACGGCCACGCCATTCACGATGGCCACGTTTTGGGCCCATGCCGCTGTTGCACCGGTTGCCAGCAACGCGGCAATGGTCAGAGCGGACAAAACTTGCTTCTTCATGCGATTTCCTTCAGGGATTCAAGTGGATAGATCAAACAGGGGGTGCCAGAGCGGCGGGTCAAACCGCGGTTCTTTTGGGCGATTCTTCGGTCTCTATGGCCAGTGCGTGCAAGCCCTGGTCAATGAAATCTTGCAGCGCATCATACACAAGCCGGTGGCGAGCCACCCGGGTGCAGTTTGTAAACAAGTGTGAAGTAACACGAACCCGGAAGTGGGTGCCAAAACCGCTGCCATTGGCGCCAGCGTGTCCGGCGTGCTGGAAACTCTCGTCCAGCACCTCCAGATGGGTGGGGTCCAGGCGCTCGCGCAGTCGCTGCTCCAGTTGGGCGGTGGTAGGGCCAAGGCTCACGGGGTATTCTCCTTCTTTTCGGGCTCGTCGCTGCGCAGATGGGGGGCAATATAGAGCCCCTGGCCGATGATGAAGGCCAGCGGGAACACATAACCCCACAACTTGAAGCTGACCCATTCTTCGGTGCTGTAGTTCAGCACGACATACGCATTGAGCAGCGACATAAACGCGTTGTACGCCACCCAGACGACATTGAGGCGGTGCCAAACGCTGTCAGGAAGATCAAGCTGGTGCCCCATCAGCATTTTGAGAAAATTCTTGCGCAAACCCCACAGGGCTATGGCCAGGGCAATTGCCATGGCACCGTACAACACGGTGGGCTTCCACTTGATAAAGCGGTCGTCATGCAAGGCGAGAGTCAGGGTGCCAAAAATCAGCACCAAAGCCAGTGTGATCTTGTACATGGCCGGTACCTTGCGGTCCACCGCATACATGATCGCGACCTGCAGCACCGTTGCCGCCATCAGCACACTGGTACCGACGTAGATGTCGTAAAACTTGTAGGCACCGACAAACAGCAGGATGGGGAAAAAATCAATCAGTATTTTCATGCAGGGCTGAAGTGTAACGAGGCCGAGTTCATGCAGTAGCGCAGGCCGGTGTCGGTCGGGCCATCGTCAAACAGGTGGCCCAAGTGGGCGCCGCAGTGGCCGCACAGGGCTTCGATACGCACCATGCCGTGGGTTTTGTCGGTGCGGGTGGCAACGGCCCCTCGGCAATGGCGGCATCAAAACTGGGCCAGCCGCAGCCGGCGTCGAACTTGGTGTTCGCGGTGAACAGGGGTTTGTCGCAACAAATGCAGTGATAGGTGCCGTTCTTGAAGTTGTCGGCGTATTTGCCGGTGAACGGCCGCTCGGTGGCGGCGTGGCGGGTCACTTCAAAGGCATGGGGTTCGGCACCCTTGCTTTGCAGAATCGCTTTCCACTCTTCGTCGGTTTTGGTGATGGGATTGGTCATGGTGTCTCCAAAGCGCAATGGTCAGGAACTGCAACTGATGGCAATACCGGCAGCCCAGTCGGGCGGAAAATCGGCAAAGGTTTCAAAGTCAGAGTGCTCTTCAAACGGGTGTTCCAGCACCTGAAGCAATTGCCCCAGCACGGAAAAATCCTTGTTCTGGGCAGCTTGGATGGCCAATTCACCCAAATGGTTCCGTAACACGTACTTTGGGTTGGTCTTTAGCATCAAATCGGCCGCTAGCCCTCGTGGAATATGCGCAAGCAGCTCTGAATACTGTAGCAACCAAGAATCGATGCCGGTGCGGTCCAGAAACAGGTCCAACACGGGTTCATGCTCTGCCAGCGCGCCCTGCGCCGCCCAATGGCTCAGACGTCGCCAGAAAATGCTGTAGTCCACGTGCTGTTCGGCCAGCAGGCGCAGCAGGTCTTCGGTCAGTTCGCGTTGCCCGTCGCGCACCTCGTGGAAGCCCAGCTTGGCGGCCATGCAGGCATCCAAGGCCTGCGGAAAAACCGTCTTGAAGCTTTCCAGTGCGGCAATGGCCAGCTCCTGCTCTTCGATCAGTGGCAGCAGGGCCTGGCCCAGGCAATACAGATTCCAGTAGGCCACGTTGGGCTGCCGATCGAATGCATAACGGCCCTGGTTGTCAGAGTGGTTGCAGATGTGGCCGGGGTCAAAGGCGTCCAGAAACTGGAACGGGCCGTAGTCGATGGTCAGGCCCAGGATGCTCATGTTGTCGGTGTTCATGACGCCATGGCAAAAGCCCACGGCCTGCCACTGCGCCACCATCCTGGCCGTTCGTTCGGTGACCGCCTGCAGGAAGTTGGCATAGGCATTGCCCTTGAGCCGGGTGTCCAGGCGGCACTGCGGGTAGAAGCGGTCGATGACGTAATCCGCCAACTGACGCAACTGCGGGAGCAGGTCGTGGTGGCAGAAGTGCTCGAAGTGCCCAAAGCGGATGAAGCTGGGCGCCAGGCGCGTGACCACGGCAGCGGTCTCGGGCTGCTCGCGGTAGACCGGGTGGTCCGAGCCGATGACGCACAGCGCCCGGGTGGTGGGAATGCCCAGCGCGTGCATGGCCTCGCTGCACAAGAATTCGCGGATGCTGGAGCGCAGCACGGCGCGGCCGTCACCCATGCGGGAGTAGGGCGTCAGGCCCGAGCCCTTGAGCTGGATTTCCTGCGCGCAGCCGGTGTGCCCGGCGGGTGGCTGCAGTTCGCCCAGCAGGGCTGCGCGGCCATCGCCGAGTTGCCCGGCCCACACGCCAAACTGGTGACCGCTGTAAACGCTGGACAGGGGTTGTGCGCCATTGGGCACTTGGTTGCCAGCAAAAATGTCGTGCCAGTGTGGGGAAAGCAGCGCACCCGTTGGCAGGCCGAGTAAACCTGCGGCTGACGCGCTGTGCCCGACCAGATAAGGCCCGGGAAGGGGCTGCATGCGCATAGCAGAGTGAAATTCGGGGCCGAGGGCTGCGAAGCTATTGTTCCAGCGCCATCCCGGCTCCCAAACGGCCGCGCCGGAAGAAATGTCGTTCATGGGCGTATTGTCTGGCAGGCGGTCCAAACCTACAGGCACAAGGGGCAAGTCACGTAGGACTACAGGGCCGTTCTGTACCGTCTAGACCAGCAAACGTGTCAAACCAGTGTCGTCCAGCACCTTGATCCGATTCATGGCCAGGCTGATCAGCCCCTGGTCCTGCATGACGTTCAGAACCCGGTTCGCCGTTTGGCGGGACATGCCAGCCAAACTGGCGAGTTCGTCCTGTGTCAGGTCAAGCTGGCGGGTGTGGCTCCAGAACAGGCGGCTCAGCGATAGCGCTATGCGTTGTTCGGGCGTACGTGTACGGCCCGCCTCGATCATGGCCATAGCCTGAGACAGTCGCAGATTCATGCAGCGCACCAAACATTGGTTGAATGCGATGTTGGACGCAAACAACGCGTGAAATGTGGCGCTGGGCAGGCACAGCAACTCGGTGTCGCGCAGGGCCACGACTTCATAACGTCGGAGTTCATTTTTGATGACGGCACCCTCGCCAAACCAGTCACCTGCCGCCACGCCCAAGAAGTCCGAGCGGCGGCCTGCAGTGGGGCGCCCCGAGATTTTGACCAATCCCCGTAACACGCCGTACCAACCTTGCGTGGCTTCCTGGGCTGGCAAGATGGTGGTTCCACGTGTAGCCGATAGCGTGAACACTCGCGCCTCGATGGCCTGTTGTTCGTCAACCGGCATGGCGGAAAACCAGGCCTGGCTTTGCAAGAATCGGTGAATCGGTGTGGGTGTGATCGCAAACATGCTGTATTGAAACACGGGAGTGTCGTCCGGGCGACACCGATTGCCAGAGGCTGACCGAGCGCGCACACTCGCGCTCGTTCCACAGAACCACATAAAACCTGCCGACACATGACTATGATGTCTTCCCACCACCACTGCCTCAAGGAGCACCCATGCTAGGGTTAATGCAAAGCCAGCAACTGCTGATTTCATCGCTGATCGAGTTTGCCGAACGGCACCATGGCGAGGCCGAAATTGTGTCACGGCGGGTCGAAGGTGACATCCACCGCTACACCTACAAAGACGTTGCCGCACGGGCCCGCAAGGTGGCCAATGCGCTGGACAAAATGGAATTGGCGTTCAGTGACCGTGTCGCCACGCTGGCGTGGAACGGCTACCGCCATCTGGAGCTGTATTTCGGGGTCAGCGGAACGGGTCGGGTATTGCACACCCTGAATCCGCGCTTGCACCCGGACCAGATTGTCTGGATTGCCAACCATGCTGAAGACCAGGTTTTGTGTTTTGACATGACGTTTTTGCCCATCGTCAAGGCGGTGCACGGGCGCTGCACCACGATCAAACACTTCATCGCCTTGTGTGACGCGGACAAGCTGCCCGCCGACACCGGCATTCCCGGCTTGCGCAGTTACGAGGAGTGGATTGGTTCCCAGCCCGCTGAATACGCCTGGCTGGAGTTTGACGAAAATTCGGCTTCCAGCATGTGTTACACCAGTGGCACCACGGGCAATCCCAAAGCAGCGCTCTACAGCCATCGCTCCACGATGTTGCATGCCCTGGCCGGTGCACTGCCGGATGCCTTGAGCATGAGTGCCCGGGACTGTGTGTTGCCGGTGGTACCGATGTTCCACGTCAATGCCTGGGGCTTGCCCTACTCGGCTGCCATGACGGGTGCCAAGCTGGTGTTTCCAGGCCCGGCCATGGACGGCAAGTCGATATTCGAACTGATTGAAAGCGAAAAGGTCAGTTTTGCGGCGGGGGTGCCCACGGTGTGGCAGATGATGCTGGGCCACATGCAATCCGGCAACTTGCGATTCTCCACACTCAAGCGCACCGTGATCGGAGGCTCGGCCTGCCCGCCCGCGATGATCACGGCCTTCAACGACCTGTATGGGGTTGAAGTGCTGCACGCTTGGGGAATGACCGAGATGTCTCCTTTGGGCACCGTGTGTACGCTGAAAAACAAACACCTGCCCATGGACTCTGCCGACAAGATGAAAGTACGGCTCAAGCAAGGGCGTGGCATCTTCGGTGTCGACATGAAAATTGTGGACGATGAAGGCAAACCTTTACCCTGGGACGGCAAGGCCTATGGTGATTTGCTGGTCAAAGGCCCATGGGTGATTGCCGAGTATTTCAAGGGTGAGGGTGGATCACCGCTGGTGGATGGCTGGTTCCCGACGGGTGACGTGGCCACCATTGATGCAGACGGCTACATGCAGATTACCGACCGCAGCAAGGATGTGATCAAGTCGGGTGGTGAATGGATCAGTTCCATTGACGTGGAAAACGTCGCCATGGCCCATCCGGCGGTGGCGATGGCGGCGTGCATTGGCATGAAACACCCCAAATGGGACGAGCGCCCCATCATTGCGGTCGTCAAGAAGCCCGGTGCCGATGTCACGCGGGAAGAACTGATTGCCTTTTACGAGGGTAAGACGGCCAAGTGGCAGATCCCGGACGACGTGGTGTTTGTCGACGCCATTCCTTTGGGCGGCACCGGCAAGATGCAAAAGTCCAAGTTACGTGAAATGCTGCGCGACTACCAATTGCCCGGCGTCTGAATGGCGGTGTCGTGATGCTGCACTTCCCCTGTGATCTGTAGTCACCTTAGTGATACGGTCTAGGGGAAACCCTTGCGTCCCGGTGTGCGAATCCTTGTACGCTAAGCGAAGTTTTTCACAGGAGCTCCCTAAATGAAGTTTGCAATCAAATTCGTCGCTGCCTCGGTGGCGTTGGTGTGTGCCAGTGCAGCGTTTGCGCAAAAAGGTGAGACCGTCAAGCTGGTCCGCATTGATCCGTTGACCGGCCTGTTGGGACCAGTTGGCATCAGTCAGCAAAAAGGCTACCAGTTTTTTGCCGAAAAGCTCAGTGGTGCGGGCAACCCGGCCGGCGTTAAGTTTGAAATCAGTTTTATCGACAACAAACTCAGCCCTACCGAAAGTCTGAACGCGTTGAAGGCGGCCATTGACCAGGGCGCTCGCTACATCATTCAAGGCAATGGCTCATCTGTGGCTTTGGCGCTGACCGATGCAGTAACCAAATACAACGAGCGTAATCCCGGCAAGGAAGTCATTTATCTGAATGACTCGGCAGTGGATCCTGATTTGACCAATAGCAAGTGCAGCTTCTGGCACTTCCGCTTTGATGCCGACACCTCCATGAAGATGGAAGCCATGTCAAGTTTCATGGAAACCCAGAAGGACATCAAGAATGTCTACATCCTGGGACAAAACTATTCGCATGGTGTACAGGTTGCCAAATATGCCAAGGAAACCCTGGCCCGCAAGCGCCCGGACATCAAGATCGTTGGCGAAGACCTGCACCCCCTGGCCCAGGTGCGCGACTTTGCTCCGTACATCGCCAAAATCAAGGCATCGGGCGCTGACACGGTCATCACCGGAAACTGGGGTTCTGACCTCTCCTTGCTGATCAAGGCTGCCAACGAAAACGGCTACACCGGCAAGTTCTTCACGTATTACGCGGGGGTCACCGGTACCCCGACCGCGCTGGGTACCAATGGTGCGGGCCGTGTGTACCAGATCGCTTACAACCACTACAACATGGGTGGTCAGATGCAGAAATGGCAAGACGAGTTCAAAGCCAAGTACAACGACGATTTCTACACCGGCTCGACTATTCGTATCTTCCAGGTTCTCGGCGCTGCGATGGCCAAGGCGAAATCGACCGATCCGGTGAAGGTTGCCGCCGCGATGGAAGGCTTGAAGTTTGACAGCTTCAACGGCGAAGTCGAAATGCGCAAGACCGATCATCAGTTACAGCAGCCGCTATACATGACCGTGTGGCAAAAGGCGGACAAGAAGTACCCCTACAGCCCCGAGAACACCGGCATGACGCTGGCGCCGTTGAAGGAGTATCCCAACTATGTGTCCAGCACGCCAACCAGTTGCCAGATGAAGCGTCCCTAGTCCGACCGCAGGCCCGGTGAAACAGCGGCTCGCACTGGGCCTGAGGGCTTGTCCCTTGGGCGCTTGACATAGGAGCCCGAGCGGGTGTGCCGCGTCGGGCTCTTTTACTTAGTGGAAACCTTGCGGGACAGACCGTAGCGCAGCGAAGCTCTGTCGCCAACTGATTAAACGGAGGACCTGAAGACTATGGAGTTTTTCATCATCTCGATGCTCAACGGATTGAGCTACGGCTTGCTGCTGTTTTTGTTGAGTTCAGGCCTGACACTGATTTTCAGCATGATGGGCGTGCTGAACTTTGCACATGCCAGTTTCTACATGCTCGGTGCCTATGTGGGTTACACCGTGTCCCGATGGGTCGGATTCTGGCCGGCATTGATCATTGCCCCCCTTGTGGTGGGCGCCATCGGTGCAGTGTTTGAGCGCCTTTGCCTGCGGCGTGTGCACAAGTTCGGGCATGTTCCTGAATTGCTGATTACCTTCGGTCTGTCATATGTGATTCTGGAATTGGTGCAATTGATTTGGGGTCGTATTGCCCTGGAGTTTCGTCCACCCGAAGTTTTGCAGGGGCCGGCCTTCACCCTCATCAACCATTCAGTCAACGGTCTGAGTGTGATGTGGGGTGCGGCTCCCTCCGAGATGTGTGCTGCAACCGATGCGGCGCTTCGGATCGTGTGTTCGCCGTTTCCCGCCACCCGTGGCTTCATGATGTTGGTGGCATTGGTTATGTTGGTGGCGGTCTGGCTGTTATTGACCCGCACCCGTATCGGCCTGGTGATCCAGTCAGCATTGACCCATCCGGAGGCCGTGGAGGCGCTAGGACACAATGTTCCGCGAATCTTCATGTTGGTGTTCGGCGCGGGCGCTGCGCTGGCTGGTTTGGCAGGTGTCATCGGTGGCAGCACCTACCTGACAGAGCCGGCCATGGCGGCCACCGTGGGCTCCGTCATTTTTGTGGTGGTCGTGGTCGGTGGCATGGGGTCGTTATCCGGTGCTTTCCTGGCTTCGGTATTGATCGGTGTGATCCAGACCTTTGCAGTCGCCTTCGATTTTTCTGTCGCTACCGTGGCGCAGCAAATGGGTGTTCAGCTAGGCGATGCGGCGTTGAATAACTCGTTTGTCAAGTTAACACTGTCCCAAGTGGCGCCGATCTTGCCCTATCTGTTCCTGGTTCTGATTTTGATCTTCCGGCCCAAAGGCTTGTTGGGAACGCGGGAAGGCTGAGCACATGTCCAATCAAAAACCAAATAAAACTATGAATGTGGGGCGCTGGGTGACCTGGGGTCTTTTTGCTCTGGTGTTGACCGTTGCGCCCTGGATGTTCAGCAGTGGGCTGGCCATGACGGTGCTGTCCCAAATGGGCATCGCCATCATTGCCTGCCTGTCTTACAACATGTTGTTAGGGCAGGGCGGCATGCTCAGCTTTGGCCATGCGGTGTACACCGGCTTGGGCTCGTTTGTGGCCATTCATGCCTTGAACTCCGTGGCCGGCGGGTCATTGCCTATTCCAGTGGCAATGGTTCCAGTGGTTGGTGGCTTTGCAGGCATGGGTTTTGCCGCGCTGTTTGGTTATGTCACGACACGCAAGGCGGGCACCACTTTCGCCATGATTACTTTGGGCATGGGCGAGTTGGTCTTTGCCATGTCCTTGATGATTCCGGAGTTCTTTGGCGGCGAGGGCGGTGTGTCGGGCAATCGGGTGATTGGCAAACCCTTCTTGGGTATCACGTTTGGTCCGGCAATCCAGGTTTATTACCTGATTGCGATTTACACCTTTTTGTCGGTCATTGCCATGTTTGCGTTTACCCGCACACCACTGGGCCGCATGCTCAATGCGGTGCGTGACAACCCGGAAAGGGTTGAATTCGTGGGCTACAACACCCAGCGCATTCGTTATACCGCCTTCATCATTGCGGGCTTTTTCGCCGGCATCTCCGGCGGCTTGGCGGCACTGAACTTTGAAATTGTCACGGCGGAGGTGGTCCACGCGGCGCGCTCCGGGGCTTATCTGTTGTTTACCTTCCTGGGCGGGGCAACCTTCTTCTTTGGCCCCATTCTTGGCGCAGTTTTGATGGTATTGGCCTTCGTGTTGTTCAGTGAATTCACCAAAGCCTGGCTGCTGTACCTTGGATTGATCTTCCTGTTTATGGTCATGTACGCGCCAGGTGGTCTGGCGAGTCTAATCATGATGAACCTCAGGGTTGCGGCCTTTGGAAAACTGCGCCAACTCTGGAAAAGTTACCTGGCCCTATCCGTCACCGGCGTCATTGTTTTGGCCGGTGGCGCAGCCATGGTGGAAATGCTCTACCACCTGCAACTGAGTGCTTCGCAAGGCAGTGAAATCGTCTTCATGGGAATGCGCTTGAACACGACGGGCACTGGCGACTGGTTGGGTGCTTTGGCTGTGTTGTCGGTTGGTCTGGTGCTGTTTGAACTGGCCCGGCGCCGCTTCGCGAGGGAGTGGGAAGAAATCCAGGCCTTTATCGAGAAAAAACTGAACCCGGAGGAGGCGCAATGAGTGCAACCGATTCGTTCGCGCTGGAACTCAAGGATCTGCGCAAGAGTTTTGGAAAGACCGAGATCATTCGCGGGGTGAACTTGTCCGTTCGCCATGGGGAGCGGGTCGCCATTATTGGGCCCAATGGCGCTGGCAAGTCGACGCTGTTCAATTTGATCAGTGGCCGGTTTGGGGCCAGCAGTGGCGAGGTGTATCTCAATGGCACACCCATCAACGGAAAGAAACCGTTCGAGATCAACCGTTTGGGCTTGTCTCGCAGCTTCCAGATCACGAATATCTTTCCCAAGCTGAGCGTTTTTGAGAACCTGCGTTGCAGTGTCTTGTGGAGTCTGGGCTACAAGTACACGTTCTTCCGCTTTTTGGCCAGCCTGGACGATGCCAATGCCCGTGCCAACGACTTGCTCAAGATGATCAATCTGGAGAAGAAACACGACGTGTTGGCCATGAATCTGACCTACGCCGAGCAGCGCGCGCTGGAAATTGGCATCACGATTGGGGGCGGGGCCAATGTCATCTTGCTTGACGAACCGACCGCGGGCATGAGCAAGAGCGAGACCACACGCTTCATTTCTTTGATCAAGCAGGTCACCGAAGGTAAAACTTTGCTGACAGTGGAGCATGACATGGGTGTGGTTTTTGGTCTGGCGGACAAGATCGCGGTAGTTGTTTATGGTGAAGTGATTGCCTTCGACACACCAGAGGCGGTGCGCGCCAACCCACGGGTGCAAGAAGCGTATTTGGGTTCAGCGGTGGCTGATGAACAAGCAGGAGAACAACGATGAGCCCCCATGTGCGGCACTGCGTGTCCTTACTGCCCCCCACGGGGGCGCTGCTCTCCTTGGGGCGGCCCGGCGGAGAACCATCATGGTCCTGAAAGTTTCCAATCTGCACGCCTATTACGGCAAGAGCCATGTGCTGCATGGGGTGGACATGCACGTCAAACCGGGTGAAATTGTTGCCTTGTTAGGGCGCAATGGCTCCGGCCGCTCCACGACGGCCAAAGCCATCATGGGCCTGGTGGACTGCCAGGGCTCGTCGCTCTGGAAGGGCAAAGAAACCCTGGGCCTCAAGACCTTTGAGATCGCCCATTTAGGGTTGGGTTATGTGCCGGAAAGTCGCGATATCTTTCCCAAACTCACCGTTCACCAGAACCTGTTGCTGGGTCAAAAACGGGGTCAAAAGAACCCACGGTGGTCGTTTGACGACATGTACCGGTTGTTCCCCCGTCTCAAGGAGCGTGAACACACGGAAGCTGGGGTACTGTCTGGTGGCGAACAGCAAATGCTGACCTTGTGCCGCACGCTGATGGGCGACCCCGATCTGATCATCATTGATGAGCCGACCGAGGGTCTGGCGCCCAAGATTGTGGAACTGGTGGCCGAGTACCTACAGGAACTGCGAAAAAGGGGGCTTTCAGTGCTGCTGATCGAGCAGAAGCTCACCATCGCGATGAAGATATCTGATCGTTGCCTGGTCATGGGCCACGGCAGCATTGTCTTTGAAGGCACCCCCGACGAACTGCGGCAGAACAGCGATATCCGCAAGGAATGGCTGGAGGTTTAGACCTTGTCCCTCCAGTGACAAAGTCCGCATCGACATTCCGATACCCGCCCGTACAATTTAAAAGAACGATCGTTCTATTTTGATGGGTCCAATTTTTACTTCCGAGGAAATGCAAACATGACCACCCAATACCAAGTCCATGGCGACATCGCCGTCATCACGTTGAACAACCCGCCAGTGAATGGTTTGGGCCTCGCGACCCGTCAAGGCATCGCCGAAGGCATGGCGCAAGCCAATGCTGATGCAGTAGTCAAAGCGATCGTAATCACCGGGGCTGGTAAGGCTTTTTCCGGCGGCGCAGACATCAAGGAGTTCGGTTCGCCCAAAGCGGTGCAGGAGCCCAACCTGCTCAGCGTGATCAGTGTATTGGAAAATTCCGCCAAACCGGTTGTTGCGGCTATTCACACCGTGGCCATGGGTGGTGGACTGGAGTTGGCTCTGGGATGCCATTACCGTATTGCGGCTCCGGGTACCAGCATCGCCCTGCCGGAAGTCAAGCTCGGCTTCATTCCTGGCGCCGGCGGCACGCAGCGTCTGCCACGCGTCCTGGGCGCCGAAGCCGCATTGAACATCATTGTCAGCGGCGAACCGATCAAGGCAGAAATGCTGGCCATGTTGCCGGGCCAAAAGCTGTTTGACAAGATGTCGGCGTCGGCGGAGAGTCTGGCTGAGGAAGCCTTGGCCTACGCCCGTTCCGTGGCCGATGTGCGTCCATTGCCGCTGATTCGCAACTTGCCTTGCAAGCACCCCCAAGGTGATGCCTACTTCCAGTTTGCCCGCAACATGGTCAAGGGGATGTCCAAAAACTTTCCGGCGCCAGCCAAGTGTGTGGATATCGTGGAAATCGCCACCCAGAAGAAGTTTGACGACGGCATGGCGGCAGAACGCGAGATCTTCATGAACCTGATGCTGACCGCCGAAAGCAAGGCGCTGCGCCATCTGTTCCTGGCCGAACGTGCAGCCTCAAAAATCCCTGATGTCCCCGCCGATACTGCACAACGCACTATCAACTCCATAGCAGTCATCGGCGCCGGGACCATGGGTGGCGGCATCGCGATGAATTTCCTGAACGCTGGCATCCCCGTGAAGATGCTGGAAATGAAGCAGGAGGCACTGGACCGTGGCGTGGCCACCATCCGCAAGAACTACGAAGCCCAGGTCAAGAAGGGCAAGTTGAAGCAGGACAAGTACGACCAGCGCATGGCGCTGTTGACCACCACGCTGAGCTACGACGACCTGACCGGCACCGACATGGTGATTGAGGCCGTGTTTGAAGAAATCGGCGTCAAGGAAGCCGTGTTCAAGGAACTGGACCGCGTCATGAAGCCGGGCGCCATTCTGGCGTCCAACACCTCCACACTGGACGTGGACAAGATTGCATCCTTTACCAAGCGTCCGCAAGACGTGGTCGGCCTGCATTTCTTCAGCCCCGCCAACGTCATGAAGTTGCTGGAAGTGGTGCGCGGCAAAGCAACAGCGATCGACGTGATGGCTACCGTGATGTCGGTCGCCAAGAAGATCCGCAAGACGGCGGTGGTATCCGGCGTGTGCGACGGCTTTATCGGCAACCGCATGATCGAGCAGTATGGTCGCCAGGGCGGCTTCTTGCTGGACGAAGGCTGCACACCGGCCCAGGTCGACAAGGCCATGGAAAAATTTGGCATGGCCATGGGCCCTTTCCGTATGGGTGACCTGGCGGGCAACGACATTGGCTGGGCCATCCGCAAGCGCCGCTACCAGGAAAAGCCCAACATGAAGTACAGCAAGACCGCTGACCTGTTGTGCGAAAAAGGCCGCTTTGGCCAAAAGGTGGGCAAGGGCTGGTACGACTATGTCGAAGGCAAACGCGACGCCATTCCCAACGCCGAAGTGGTGACCATGATCGAAGAGCACCGCAAGGCGCTGGGCATCACACCGCGCAAGATTTCGGACGAAGAAATTGTGCAGCGCCTGGTGTTCAGCCTGGTCAACGAAGCCGCCCACATTCTGGAAGAGGGCATTGCCAACAAGGCCAGCGACATCGACATCGTCTACATCTTTGGCTATGGCTTCCCCGCACACCGCGGTGGCCCGATGAACTACGCCGACCAGGTGGGCTTGTTCAATGTGGTGCAAGCCATGAACCGCTTTGCGCTGAACCCGCTGGACGACGCCACGTTCTGGAAGCCAGCGCCGCTGCTGGCCAAGCTGGCTGCTGAAGGCAAGAGCTTCAACTAAGCGTTGGTCGGACCATGATCAAGAAACTGGCTCTGGGGCTTGTAGCCTTGCTGCTGCTGACCGTGCTGGTGTTGGGCATCAACACTGCACGAAAAGGCTCCAGGCAGCTGGATGTGCCAGCGATCCCCGTGCTTGCAGTGGACGAAGCGGGTGTGGCGGGCAAGCTGGCCGAGGCGGTGCGCTTGCGCACCATCTCGTCACGCGACGACGCGACGCTGAATGCGGACCAGTTCACACAATTGCATGTTCTGTTGCAGAACCGTTTTCCCAAGGCCCACGCTGTCCTGAAAAGAGAGGTGGTGGGTGATCTGAGCCTGCTCTACACCTGGGCGGGCAGCAAGGCCGATGCCAAACCCATCCTGCTGATGGCCCACCAAGACATCGTTCCTGTAGCCCCCGGCACGGAGAAGGACTGGACCGAGGAACCCTTCAAAGGGACGGTCAAGGACGGTTTTGTCTGGGGCCGTGGTGCCTGGGATGACAAAGGCAACCTGATTGCGCAGATGGAAGCCATTGAAATGCTGGTGGCCAGCGGATACCAGCCCGAGCGCACGGTCTACCTCGCTTTTGGAGCCGATGAAGAAGTGGGCGGGCGCCGTGGCGCAGCGAAAATTGCGGCCCTGCTCAAAGATCGCAAGGTTCAGCTGGACTTTGTCATTGACGAAGGGTTGCTCATCACTGAGGGCGTGATGCCAGGCTTGACCAAGCCGGCGGCCATCATTGGTGTGGCTGAAAAAGGTTATTTGTCAGTGGTGCTCAAGATGGCAGCCACACCGGGCCATTCTTCGATGCCGCCACCCAAGGGTAGCAGTGCCATTGCCTTGATGAGTGCCGCGTTGAAACGCATCGACGACGACCAGTTGCCAGGTGGCATCCGCGGGGTAGCGGGTGAATTGTTTGACACCATTGCACCCGAGATGAGTGGATTCTCCCGGGTGGCGTTATCCAACCTGTGGCTCTTTGGCCCTATTGTCCAGAAGCAACTGGAAGTCGGTGCCAGTACCAACGCCATGATGCGCACTACCACCGCGCTGACCATCGTGAATGCCGGCAACAAGGAAAACGTGCTGCCGGACCGCGCCGAGGCGACTGTGAACTTCCGTTTGTTGCCGGGTGATACCAAAGAGCAGATCGTGGAGCGCATGAAAAGCCAGGTGAGCCAGGCTGTAGGCAGCGACAAGTTTGAACTGTTTGCACTGCCGGGTGCGGTAGATGCTTCCAAGGTGGCACCGACCAACTCACCGCAATATGCCTTGATCAACCGCACGGTGCGCGAGGTGTTTCCTGGCACGCTGGTCGCTCCCGGCCTGATGATTGGCGGAACCGATTCCATCCACTTTGGTGACATCAGCGACCACATTTTCAAGTTTTCGCCCATGCGCGCCAAACCGGAGGATCTGCCCCGATTCCATGGCAACAATGAACGCATATCCACCAGCAACCTGGCAGAGCTGATTCGTTTTTACCACCAGCTTTTGACCACAGGCGCCAAAGCGTCTTAACCCGAACACCACTTAGGAGAGTAGACCCATGACTTCAGCCGTTATTGTTTCGACCGCACGCACCCCACTGGCAAAGAGCTGGAAGGGATCTTTCAACATGACGCATGGCGCTACATTGGGCGGCCACGCAGTCGAGCACGCCATCAAGCGCGCCGGAATAGAGGCTGGTGAGGTGGACGACGTCATCATGGGTTGCGCCACACCCGAAGGCGCAACCGGCGCCAACATCGCACGCCAGTCGGCATTGCGTGCCGGTTGCCCCGTCACCGTGTCGGGCATGACCATCAACCGCTTTTGCTCGTCGGGCCTACAGACCATTGCAACTGCCGCTCAGCGCATCATTGCCAATGAGGGCGACATCTATGTAGCCGGCGGTGTGGAAGCCATCTCTTGCGTGCAGCAAGAGATGAACACCCACATGATGACCGACCCCTGGCTGGTCAAGAATAAACCCGAGATCTACTGGAACATGCTGCAAACGGCAGAGAACGTGGCCAAGCGTTACAACATCAGCCGTGAAGCCATGGACGAATACGGCGCTGCTAGCCAGCAAAAGGCCAGCGCAGCGCTGGAGGCCGGTTTGTTCAAGGCCGAGATCGCGCCCATCACCGTCACCATGGGTGTGGCCGACAAGGTCATGGGCCTGATGACCAAACAGGTCACCGTCAGCGATGACGAAGGCATCCGTGCCGGCACCACCTACGACGGTATCAAGGGCCTGCGCTCTGCCGTGCCCGGTGGCCTGATCACCGCCGGCAATGCCAGCCAGTTCTCCGACGGCGGTGGCGCCGTGGTCGTGATGCACGAAAAAATTGCCGAACAAAAAGGTCTGAAACCCCTAGGCCGTTTCCTGGGCTTCGCAGTGGCCGGTTGCGAGCCGGACGAAATGGGTATTGGCCCGGTGTTTGCAATCCCGAAGGTGCTGGCACGTTTGGGCCTGAAGGTTAGCGACATTGATCTGTGGGAACTGAACGAAGCCTTTGCCGTGCAGGTGCTTTACTGCCGCGACAAGCTGGGTATTCCCGCCGACAGCCTCAACGTCAACGGTGGCGCCATCGCCGTCGGCCACCCCTATGGCGTCAGTGGCCAGCGCCTGACCGGTCACGCCTTGATCGAAGGCAAACGCCGTGGCGCCAAGCGCGTCTGCGTCACTATGTGTATTGGTGGTGGCATGGGCGCTGCTGGTATATTTGAAGTGTTGTAGTATTGCGCTGGAAGCCTGCAGTTGCCAGTGTGTTGGCACTGATGCTTGAACAAAAACGGCGCCATTGGCGCCGTTTTGATTTGGTGGTACAGAATCAAAGGACCATGCGCTGGTTGGAAAACTCTTCATCGAATAGAGCACTTGTTGCAGTGTGGTACTTTCCCTTGCCGGATAACCCGCACCGTGTGAAATCAAAGTCATAATTGAGCGCTGCACTGGCTTGCCGTTTACTTTGACTCCATGAACCCCGCTATTCCCTATTTATTGCTCGTTGAGGACGAACCAACCCAACGCCAAATACTGACGGAGTACCTTTCCCGTCAGGGCTTGCGCGTCGCGGCCGTCGCGGATGGACGGACCATGCGAGAAACATTGGAGTTGGAAATTCCGCAGTTGCTGCTGTTGGACGTAGGACTTCCCGGTGAAGACGGCTTTGTGCTCGCCCGCTGGTTGCGGGAGCGTCATCCCGGTGTGGGTATCATCATGGTGACAGGGGCGTCGGACTCTGTGGATCGCATTGTGGGCTTGGAGACAGGAGCCGATGACTACGTCACCAAGCCATATGACCCGCGGGAATTGTTGGCCAGAATCAAGAGCGTATTGCGCCGGACCCTGTCCCATGTCCATCGGGCTGTTTCAAACGAACCTGTGCACGAGTCGCCACCTATTGCTCTTGGGCGTTGCACTTTTGATCGGGAACGCAGGATATTGTTGGCCCACGATGGAACCGAGAAACCTCTGACCGCGACGGAATTTGATTTGTTGGACCTTTTTTGCAACCATCCAAATCGACCCTTGTCCCGTGAGTGGTTGCTTGAAACCACCAGCCAACGGGACTACGACGGCAGTGATCGAAGCATCGATTTGCGCATCACTCGACTACGACGCAAGATTGAGCTCAACGCCGACAGGCCCAAGATTCTGCGCACGGTCCGGGGCGTAGGTTATATGCTGGTGCTGGAAAAACTGTGACGCAGGCGCTGGAACAGACCAGTTGCTGTGGCACGACTCGCAGCGTAATTGACGATTGCAGGGCTTGATCGCGGGTCTACCGTGGTCCTCCACACTTCGCCATACATGTCCACAATCTCGACGCGCTTGAAATAGACTGCCATCTCCATACATTCGGACAAACTGTCGGATGCATAAACATGGTCGCCGCCACCAATAGGAACTACGTAAAAAGCACTGTACATTTTTTTTGCTCTGCTGAAAGGTCAGTCGTTCTTGGTTAACCGGTTTGGGAGCTTGCGCACGCTGTGCACTGTGCTTCTTCCCGGTACAACAAGTATCCGAAACTGACGTATCACCCGTGTGTCGCCGTACCAAGCGTTTGTATCGTTTGTATCGCCTGTTGCTTTACAGGCACGCCCGCAACGGTCAGTCCTGCTCGTCCATTACTAGGCATACCACGTTAAGCTCCGATGGAGCGCAGCGCAGTCAACAATTGCCATCGCGTGAATGGCTTGGCGATACAAGCGTCTGTCAACGGCAGGTTCTGATCGGTGCCCTGGTCACTATCCGGCAATCCGGCAAGAATGATGAAGCGAACGTGGTTCAGAGCCGGCAAGGCCCGGATGGCCGCCAGCAATTGAAGCCCATCCATTTTCGGCATTTGCAAATCCGAAATCACCACATCCGGAGCCCATTGGAGAACTAGCTGCAGCGCAGCCTCTCCATCACCGGCGCTGGCGGTGTCATAGTCCTCCAACTGCAACAACGTTGAGATTGATTGGCGGATGCCGGGTTCGTCATCAACGATCAGGATGCGGGTCATGTAGCAATTGTGCCGTCAATCCGAAAGTGGCGAAATTTGGGGAGCCAAAACGGGATTGTTGGCAGCATGTTTGTGCCCTTTCAACACAAATTCAATCACGACCTCATCCTGTATGGTCAGCAGGCCACCGAGTACGGAAAAGGAGGCAATTCCAAAGTCAGATTGCCTCAGCACCCAGGCGCCCTCTACGTGCAGGGTATCAGGGAGACCAGTGACGGTCAGGGCGATCCAGGTCTCGCGGGTTTGCCCATGGAGTTCAATGGCAACACGTGCGGCGAACTTTGGGGTCTCACCCACAATCTGGAGCGACTGCAGCCGGATCAGAGGAAATGCGTCCGCCTGAAAATTCTTCTCTCCCAGCATGTTTTTGCGGGTGGCGGCTATCGCCTCATCGGTTAAGGGTTTGGAGAACGATCCGCCCACTGCCAAGCGGTGTTCTTCCTTGTCAAATACCAGTTGGTCCAGCCGAAAAACGACATCAAAACGTGATGCGAGGGCCCGGTCAGGGCTTTCATAGAAGTAACCCGAGAAATTTGGCGCCGATAAAACATGGTTGTGGCCCATCATGGCCGCTTTGCCACCCCGGAACGCGTAGATTCGGACGGTGGAGGTGGTCGGGTCCAGCCGGTACAGCGTGCCTCCGTTTCGTTGCAGATCGACGTACTTTGCGTCGAGTTCTGGAAGTACTTCCTGAGCCGAAGCGGCCATAACACAGGTCAACACCATGCTGGTGACCAACAGAATCTGTTGTACGCTATTCACGAACATACGAAGGCACTCCCGTCAACTTCGACGACCCAAGGCTGACAGCGGCCGTTCAACCCAACGTTCAAACAGCAGCGCCAAGGCGATGCAAGCCAGCCACGCGCAAACTGTGAACACCAAGGCCGCGCCATCAAATGTCCATGGCATGCTGGCCCACACCACATTGGCGAGCATCAGCACGGAAAAGTGGGTCAGAAACAGAGCGTATGAGCTGCGGCCAGATCGTCGAATCAATCGGATCAGAGCAGAGTGCAGGGGCTTGCTGGTGACCTTCTGGCGGGTCATCTGGCTGCGTGCATAACCCAGCCATAACGCCACCATCAGTGCCAAGGCAATCCGCAATCGAAACTCCCACACCAGCGCGGCTATGCCGACGGTGGCCAACATGACAAGCTTTCTTGTTCTGTGGGGTGAATGACCAGCCCACCACGCAAATGCACCCATCGCATAGGCACCAAAGAAGTACGGTGCCCAGTTGTCATTGCCCGCAGCGGAATTGAAGAAGAACAACGACGCCAACATCAAGGGCGCGACCAACAGCAGCGCCTGACGCCGCGACCACCACAAGACAATGGCCATCATGGCAAATAGCTGAAAATCAATGGCAACGTACCAAATGCCGGCCGACAGTGGCTCAATCTCCAGTACCCCAAACAAGAGGGTGAGGTGAGCCGCCATCTGGCTCCAGCCTGGCGCCAACGGAATGAAGTCATCCTGGAGCCATTGACGCGCCCAGACACTGCAGAAAATGGTTAACACCAACGCGGCCGAAAAAGGAGGAACGAGGCGAACATAACGTTGCACCACGCTGCGCCAAGGGTTCTTCCGCTGAAAGTACCCATGTGGTGCCAGGGAACTTGCGGCAAAGTAGCCGCCTATAACCAGAAACACCTGCACTGCCATTCTTGCGTAGTCAAAAAACCAGTCCGTCAGTTCTGGTGCTTCGCGGTCCAACGCAAGTGCCAGGGGACCATAGGCGGTAAAGTGGTGCAATACGATCAAATGAGACGCGACCGTTTTGGTTGCGTCAATGTGGGTCAGCCGATGTGTCATTGGCGCGTCAGTGTGCCGGAAGCACCAGGTCGGTGGTTCGCGGATGCACCCAGCGGGCGAATTCACGTGTTGTGTCGATGCAGCCACCTGCAGGCGTGTAAATGCCGCGCGCCTCGCGGTAGCGCCCCATCAGGCCAACAATGCGCGCGACTTCGGCCACATCAGTCTTTGACTGCGCCACATGTCGTGCCACTTTCTCTTCATCGATGCGTTGTTCGCCTTCGGCATCTTCGTAAAGACCATGGCGCCAGTGATAGATCTCCAGACACTTGTCGGTCAAGGTGTAGGGGGCCTCGCGTTTCCAGAAATTGTTGAACAGGCCACTACCGAGGTACATCACCCACGATCCTTCAAAACCAGACGCGTCGGCCGATGCTTCGTCTGGGTTGCGAAACCAGGTGCGATCACCGGGTACAAAAAAGTGGGGCGGCAGTGGTGTCTCCATCGTCCCTTGTTCATGCAAGAACACATCGTGAAACTTGCCCGACTTGATCGGGTAGTTTGCCCACAGGGTCTGCAATTGTGCGTACAGCGGAGGATTGCAAAGTTTGAGTTCTTGGGCAATGCCCAACAGGATCACATATTCCGACGCCCGGTAGCAGGAAAAAGCATAGGTCGCGCCGCTGGCATCTGGCTGCGTCGCCCGGATCAGCGCCTGGCACAAGGAAACGCCGGGTCGGATGACGAACCCCCTATCTTCGTCGTACCGCCAGAATTCCGTTGGCCGTTCCGCCTCGCTGGTATGAAAGGCAAGCGTGGTTTTGCGGGCTGCTTGCACAATATTGATGCGGATCCGCACTGCGCTGACCAGTTCATCCACGCTGGGGAACTCAAAGGCGATTGGCCCCATGAGCATTGACACCATAATTTCCCGGGTCAGGTCCTCTACATGTGCAATCGAATCCAAGTGCATGTTCGCGGTCAAACCCAGCATGTCCAGATCAGGAGCCCATTGGCGCGCCTGTTGAGCGTCCAAGCGCAGTGCCACATAGGGGCCAAGTTCATCCATTCCTGCTTCTGTGTTGACCCATGGTTGAAGATCAGTGAGTCCCAGCCGATTTAATACGTCGACGCAGGTCGTTTCAATGTCAGCCGGCAAAGGGCCTCGAATATGACAGCCTTCGATGGTCGGCTTTTTGAGCGAACGGACAAGTTCTTCCATGTGTGCGAGCCTGCTTGGCGGTAATTAGCCTCAATTTAAGAGGGGTCAATATACCGCACTGAAATACCAGTCCGCGCGATCTGTTGTTGGAAAAACCAATTCAACTACCGTCGAAGTCTCTGGCCATTATTGGTTTGGGTTGCCGGCGCAGATGCGTTGTAGCCATCCTTGAAAATTCGCCAACAGCTATCCAAAACTGAGCGATTCGTTTGCAATAGGCGTAGTTCGAAGCTGCTTAACGCGTCTGCAGAAAGTACACCAGGCCCTCAAAACCCACCACATCAACCAGATCACCTGCATGAACACTGTCTTGTTCGTGGCGCAGCACCACCATGCAATTGGCCTCGGACATACTGCGCAATACACCGGAGCCTTGCGACCCGGTGATACGCACGATGGGGTTGCCTTGCGCGTCGGTGGACAAAATCCCGCGCTGGTACTCGGTGCGCCCGGGCTTCTTGCGGATATCGGTCGCAGATGCCGCACGCAGCAGGGGCAGGGGGGCGCTGTGGGCACCCATCATGCGCAACAGCGCGTCGCGGGCGAAGAAGTAGAACGTCACCATCACCGCCACCGGGTTACCCGGCAGGCCAAACAGGTAGGCAGTCTTGCCCTTGGACGTGACGGTGCCAAAGGCCATGGGGCGCCCGGGGCGCATGCCGATTTTCCAGAAGGTCACGTCGCCCAACTGGGCCATGATCTGCTTGGTGTAGTCCGCCGCGCCCACCGATACGCCGCCCGAGGTGATGATGGCGTCCGCATTCGCGCAGGCAGAGCGCAGCGCCGCTTCCAGCGAGGCCGGGTCGTCCTTGACCACGCCCATATCTATGAGTTCGCAGCCCAGGCGGGACAGCATGCCAAACAGCGTGTAGCGGTTGGAGTCGTAAATGCAGCCGGGGTCCAGTTCGTCGCCCAAGGAACGCAGCTCGTCCCCGGTGGAGAAAAACGCCACGCGCAACCGGCGCTGCACCATGACCTGGCCTATGCCCAGCGAGGCTAGCAGGCCCAGGTCGGCCGGGCGCAGAATGCGGCCTTGGGTGAGGGCGGGCTTACCCTCTTGCAGGTCTTCGCCCATCTGGCGGCGGTTGTCGCCGGTGCGGACCACGCCCTGCGGCACGGCCACCGTAGTGTCGGATGCGCTGTGGGTGAATTCTTGCGGCACCACGGTGTCGCACCCCGCGGGCATCACGGCCCCGGTCATGATGCGCACGCACTGGCCGTGGCCCACGGTGCCGTCAAAGGCTTTTCCTGCAAACACGGTGCCGACGATGGCCAATGTTGTCGCCGCGTCGGGCAACAGATCGGCGCCGTGGAAGGCAAAGCCGTCCATCGCCGAGTTGTCGTGCGCGGGCACGCTGATGGGGGAGATGACGTCGGCCGCCAGCACCCGGTCCAGCGCCTGCCATATGGTGACGGTTTCAACACCCAGAATGGGTTGCACAAAGTCCTGCACGATGCGCTGGGCCTGCGCCACGGGCAGGGCGTTGGGGTCGTAGTCGGCCAGGTTGCTGACAAATTCGGAGAGGGTTGGTTGTGTCATGGTGGCGCCATTTGTTGCAGTTCTGCCAGGGTGTTGATGTTGCGAAAGGCCGCTTCATCTGCGAAGTGCACTTCGGCCACGCGTAGACTGGCATACCAGCGGTCCACCTTGCGGCCACCGCTTTCCAGAAACTGCGTCAGGTGTGGCAGCAGGGACGCCTTGGCCAGGCAGAACACGGGATGTGGCTGGCGGGTTTCGCCTTCGCCGGTCACCGCTACGGCCAGGTCGGCATCCTCTGCCTGCAGGGCGGAGGACAGGCGCTGCACCAAATCAGTTGGCAAGAACGGTGAGTCGCAGGGCGCCGTTACCAGATAGGGCGTTTCGCAGTGCATCAGCCCGGTTTGCAGACCGGCCAGCGGGCCGGCAAAGTCGGGCATGGCGTCGGGCCACACGGGCGCGCCAAACGCGGCGTAGGTGTCCAGATTCTGGTTGGCGTTGATCAGCAGACGCTGCACCTGGGGCTGCAGCCGTGTGATGACGTGCTGCACCATAGGCTGGCCGCCCAGCGGTACCAGCCCCTTGTCGATGCTGCCCATGCGTGAGCCGCGGCCGCCTGCGAGTATGAGTCCGGTAATTTGCATGTGTTGCATGTGGTTTTTTTCTGTGGGGCTCAGTCTATCGCACACACTGATGGCTCAGATCCGGCTCCGCGACAAGTTGGAGTTGGGGCAAAGTGTGCTACGTGCTTGATAGCTGCCTGCGCAAATGCTACAAGGGTCGGAGGCCGATTTGACGTATCTCAACTTCGGGTCTGCCGCCTGTTGCTGAAACAGGCAACGACCGAAAAGAGTCTTCAACCGAGATTGTCCATTAGGAATTTGAAGGCTTTGGCGTAAGTCTCACCGGCTCCCCCGCATTGGCCCACAAGCCCTCAAACCACGGTCGTCGTTTGCGGGCCACCGCCAAGCGAAACGTCTGCTTGGTATTCTTCGAGTTGTCATCCCACAGCGCCCCCACCGCTAGCACCTGATGGTGCAGCGTGGACAGTGTGTGGTGCACCTTTTGGCGCATCACCGCATGGCGAAACACACTCATCAGGTTGTAGCTGAGCATGGATACCCCCAGCGCCGCCTCCGTCGCCCAGAACTCCCTGAGCACAAAGCTGTCCAGGCCAAAGTCCGCCTTGAGCTCCTTGATCCGGTTCTCGCAATCAGCGCGCCCACGGTACAGACGCCATACCTCCAGGGCAGGAATACTCAAATCGGTCAGCATCGCCCCATAGCGCCAGCCCTGCAGGTCCGGGTCATCGGCAAACAGCGACAAGGTTTTGCCCGCCACTGCACCATATCTGCGTTTGATGTGCTGGCGCACCACCACCAGGCGTTGCTGTGTATCCCAGCCGTGCGGTTGGTAGCTCAGCTCGGAGACTTCAAGCCGACCTCGACTTGCTGCCATTTGCACTGATCCACTATGGATTGCTGCAACGCCTGCGTCAGGCGCGCGCTGATGATGTGGCAGATCTTCTTGGCTTTGAGCCAAGCCACGATCACCTTGTCGTAAAAGCCACTGTCCGCTCGAAACAGTCCCACCTTGGTATCGCCCAGGTTTTTCAGGGTGGATTCAAGAAAGCTCTCAATGTTGTTACTGGATGCGGTGTTGCCCGGGCGCAGCCAGAAGTTGGCCACCAGTCTCCAGTCGGCCACGAACGCCATCAGCGGATGGTGGCTCTGTCGGCCTTTGTTCTTGGGGTTGTAGCCCTTGGCACCACCCTCAATCTGGCTGCCCCAGCGGGTGAGTACCGTGGAGTCCACGTCCAGGGTGATGGGGTTGAGTTGGAGCTTGTCAAAAAGCCAGCGGTAACTGCTGCTTTGCACCCGGCTGGCGCTCACTTGGTCAAAGCGTTGGAACAAGCGAACAATGGCTTTGTGGCCTGCGGCTTTGCCCCAGTCAAACAGGCGCACCAAGGTGCTGTCCAGGCGGGTGATGTCGGCGTGCGCAAAACGGGCGGCTCCGCACCAGATACTGACGATCATTTGCTCAATGAGTTGTTCCGGGCGATATCCGCGGTTGGAGCCGGGCTGGGGTAGATCCCAGCTTTGCACCGCTTCTTTGAATCCCATGCCGTCGAGCATACGTTTCAAAAGGGCCAGGCCACCCCAGGCGGTGACTTCACGGGAGGTGAACTTCAGGTCGAACGGCGTTTCTGGCGGCATGGCGGCTCCAAATCGCAATCAGGTCGTTGATTTCATTGGAGAATTCCTAATGGTATCCATTAGAAATCCGGACGTACCCGAGGCTCGCCGGACTGGCTCACGATAGCAGTCTTGGGCTAATGGACAATCTCGGTTCATTTCTGATTTCCTTTCTGTTACTCTGGACTCGACGCAATACTGAATTTTTATAATGAAAGCCAAGTCATTGAGTCTTCTGATTTCGGGCTTGTTCTGTTGCGTCGCACAGGCCCAGGACGCAGTAAAAGGGCCTCCCGATGGCTGGAGCGCCTTCCTGCTCAACAACGTCACCGTCCAGCGGAGCACGGAAGACGCATTGCGCAACCGGCCCAGTCCTTTTCGGCCTGACCTCGTCACCCATACAGGCGGCCGCCTGCTGGACTTTTTTGCGTTGCAGTTCAAGCGCGGCGACTGGACGTATCTGGGCTCGTACTCGGACAACCGCACGCTCGGCGGCGGCGCCTATTCGTTGACCAATCCGATGGCCTTTGGCGTCAACACCGTTGAGACCACCGGCAACTCGCGTGAGGCTGTCGACACCAAGTCCGGCGTTCAGGAGCTCGCTGCAAGCTACCGCAAGAACGGCACCATGGTGATGCTGGGCAAGATCGATACCGCCAACTGGTATCTGGCCGATCCGCTCTTTGCCGGTGACCTGCGCACCGGCAACGACTACGGCAACGCCGCCACCCGGGTCGTGGCGCCGCCTTTCCCCTCGCTGGCCCTGGTCGTTAAGCAGGACTTTGGCAGCGGGTTTTCGCTCACTGGCATTGCCGGCGATGCATTTGGGGACCGGGAAACCCTCAACGCCGGGCGCAACCTGGGCCGGGGCGATCTCGCCTACGTTCTGGAGCTGAACTACGCGGACACGCAGCGGCACTACCAGCTGACCCTCAACCACGTTGACGCCTTCCGCTATTACGACAAGGACGCCGTTTGGCCCGGTCCTGGTGAAAAGGGACCGAAGGCGGATGCCGTGATGGCCACTGCCAGCTACCGCTTCGATACGAAATGGGCGGGCTTTGGCCGTGTCGGCTACTCCTGGGGTGACGGGCAGATCGAGGACGTCAACTACCTGGCCGGTGTGCGCTACGAGTCCGGTAAGTTCTACGTACTCGCCTCGCAATCGGCCATACGCGTGGCCACCGACAACACGCCGTATCGGCGCGGCACCAGGGGTGACACCACCTTCGTCAGCGAGGTCACGCTCAACTACAAACTGCATCCCCAGGTGACGGCGGGTGTAACCTATGACCTGTACAACAGCAGCGGGAATTCGCTGCTGGCCAAGGATGGTGGCTGGAATGGTGCCAAACGCAACCAGGTCATTGGCGTGCGCGTAACCTCGTTTCTGCCCTTTTAGACCGAGATCTGATGCCCGATTTGTCCCGCTCCATACCGACAACGAAGCAGCCAGGATTGCGGGCCTCGTTGTTGAAGATTACTAGCGCATTGTTTCTCTGCTTCGCTTTGCTGGGAGGCTGGCTCAGTTTCGACCTCTACCGTGGCTACGAGAAGGTTCTTACCGACGTTTCGTATCGGGCGATGCAGCGCAGCCAGATCATTGGCCAGGCCTTTCGCACCGAGATACTGGCGGCGGACTATGTGCTCAGAGACGTACTGGGGCGCGTGCAGGAAGAAGATCTGGTATTTCCAGACCCCAACCCAGACCATGCCCAACGGCTGACGAGACTATTGAAGGAAAAGGCCGATAGCGTGCCCGATTTTGTCAGCATGGTGCTTTTTGATCGGGACTGTGTCTTTGCTGCCACCGTGACTGGCGAGAATACTGGCGTTCGATCAAAGCCCGCGTTATGCGAGGCGCGCAAGATGCACCGGGGACCAGGCCCACTGGTCAGCTATGTTTCAGGAAAAGACTCTGCCTCGGGGCACTCGGTTTTGGTGCTGTCACGCAACCTCACATCGCCTGCGGGCGAATTTCTGGGGGGCGTCATGAGCGTGATCGAACTGGAGCGTGCGCAAAGCCGGTTCGACACCTACAGCCTGGGGGCTGACGATTCCGTTGCCATGTTGGATGATGCGCAAGTGCTCCTCGCCCGTCGCCCTCTGCTGGCCAATGCCATTGAAAAGGCGGTGGCCACTCCCGAAATTCCAGCCACCGTGCGCTCCACAGTGTCCGGGACCGGCATTGCGATGCAGCGGGACGTGGATGGACGCGAGCGCCTGTTTGGATTCAGCAAGATAGAAGGGTTTCCCTTCGTGATTGCGTATGGCTTTGACAAGGCCCAGATGCTACAAACGTGGCAACGGCGGGCGTTGGAACTTGGCGTGGGCTATCTCACGCTGCTGGTATTGGCTGTTTTGGCAGCACGGGCGCACTGGACCATGCTGCTTCAGCGGGACGAATTGATTGCAGGCCGTAGCGCCTTGCAGGAACTGGCGACGCATGATCCGCTCACCAGCCTCTTTAACCGGCGCTTTCTTGACGGCGCCATGCCCCGTGAATTTGCGCGCTCGCAACGCGACGGAACGCCGTTAGCGATCATCATGCTGGACCTTGACCATTTCAAACACGTCAACGACGAATTCGGCCATGCGGCGGGAGACGAAGTTCTCAAGACTCTGGCAGAGTTGTTAAAAAATGGAACCCGCGAAAGTGACTTGATTTGCCGTTTTGGTGGAGAGGAGTTCATTGCCATCATGCCCAACATGACAACGGATCAGGCCTTGGAGCGCGTCGAGTCATGGCGAAAGCAACTGGCGGAAACGCCGGTGGTCTATGGGGATTTCACTATTCGCGTCACCCTGTCCGCCGGGATTGCCGTATTCCCCGATCACGGTAGCAGCCCCGATGAACTTCTCGCTCGTGCCGATGAGATGCTTTATAAGTCCAAGCGGGAAGGGCGAAATCGCACCTCCGTTTTCGTTCAGGGATGACTATAGAGGTCAACGGCAAGGGCTGCGCTCTAAGGCCACCGCGCAATACTTGAACTCCGGTGCCTTTTCAAACAGGTCCACTGCCGGCCCGAAATTCCAGCGGTGTCTGCCCGGTGCGCTTCTTGAAAAAGCGGGAAAAGTAGGCCGCGTCGTCAAATCCCATTTCACTGGCCAGATTGGCCACCGGCGCGGCAATGTAGCGCAGGCGGCGGCAGGCCTCACGCGTCAGCCGTTCGTGCACCACTTCCAGCGCGCTTTGGCCGTTGATGTCGCGTACCAAGCGGTTCAGGCGCTGGGTTGTCAGCCCCATGCGCGCGGCGTTTGGGCATTGCGCGGGCGCGACGACGCCTCCGCCACTGCAGCCACGGGGTGGACCTGGTCTTCAATGCCAAGATCGCCGCGCTGGAGAGTGACGCACAGGGCGCCGTGTGCGGCGTGCGCATGGCCGATGGCCGCGTGGTCCCCGCCGGCCTGGTGGTGGTGGGCATTGGCGTCACCGCCAACGACCAATTGGCGCAAGCCGCGGGCCTGGCCTACGAGCGCGGCATCGTCGTCGATACCTGTGGCCGCACCAGCGACGCCCACATCGTGGCCGCCGGCGACTGCACCGCGCGGCGGCTGGATGACGGCAGCTTGCTGCGGCTGGAATCCGTGCAGAACGCCACCGAACAAGGCAAATCGGCCGCCGCCGCGCTGATGGGCCAGCCGCGCGCCTTCACCGCCACGCCCTGGTTCTGGAGCGACCAATACGACAGGAAACTGCAGATGGCCGACCTGTCCAGCGGCGCCGATCAGTGGGTGGTGCGCGGCGATCTGCAAGCCAGCCTAGCCAGTGCCGGCTTCACCGTATTCCACTACCGGTAAGGCCAGTTCATTGCCGCTGATAGCGTGAATGCCAGCAAGGACCACTTGCAGGCGCGCAAGCTGCTGGATGCGCGGGTGTCGCCCGAGCCTGAGCGGATGGCGGACACTGGGGTGGAACTGGCAAGCCTTGCGGGCAAACCGGTAGGCGTTTGATGCTTTGCAAGGCCGTGGTGCGTTTGCCGTTTTGTTTTTTGTATTACCCCGGTAATGTGCTATATTGAGTGATGCTTCAAGCTCAATCCAAACTCACATCCCAAGGGCAAGTGTCGGTGCCTGCCGCCATTCGCCAATTGCTCAACCTGACCCCCGGCGCGGTGCTGGAGTGGTCTGAAGAGGGCGGACGCGTCACCGTTTCCCGTGCGGTGCGGCACAGCACGGCCGAGGTGCATGCGGCTTTGTTTGGCGATGCCGCTCAACCAGCCGCCAATGCCAAGACATTGGCCGAACTCAAGCAAGGCATACGCCAGCACATGAAGCAGCGCCATGCTGGCCGTTGATACGAATGTGCTGGTGCGCTTGCTGGCGCGCGACGATCTCAAGCAGGCGCAGGCGGCAGACCAGTTTGTCGCCAAAGGAGCGTGGGTGTCGCATCTGGTGCTGGCCGAAACACTGTGGGTGCTGGACGCGGTGTATGAACGCAGCGCCCCGCAGTTGATGGCTGCCCTGGACTTGCTTCTGGCCCATGAGAGCTTGGCATTGCAGGATGCCGATACCGTGCGCGCCGCGCTGGATCACTTTCGCGCCAAGCCTGCGCTGGGTTTTTCCGATTGCCTGGTGCTGGAAATTGCGCGCAAGGCAGGGCACATGCCGCTGGGCACGTTTGACCGGGGGCTGGCGAAGTTGGAGGGGACTAAGCGTTTGTGAGGGAATTCAAAGCCCGTTTTCTGGGTTGCGTGTCGCGCAAGGCGGACGGCGTGGCTTGCGGGCTCCGGCTCGCGTCGCGGGCGGACTGGTTTGGTACGCCGCCCTTGTTGCGTCAATGGCGGGATAGGGCTGCCTGCTCTGCGGCGACCGCAAGCCACACCGTCCGCCTTGGGGTGCGATTTCATGGTGAACCACAAAAACACGCTGCCTCATTCCCCTAAAACCCAACTTTCACGCTGCTAACTGGACTGCCTAGCTTACTGATATGCCCCGCAAGAAGACCCCAGATGAAGTCATGGCCGAATTCCACTCCGTGCATGCGGATCGGTATGACTACTCCAAGGTACGGTACCAGAACAGCTCTACGAAAATAGAGGTCGTTTGCCGCCAGCATGGGGCATTCTTCATCGACCCCGGCCATCACCTCAATGGCGTGGGCTGCCGCAAATGTTACTTCGATCGCCAGAAGACTTCCAGATCCGAATTTGTCGAGAGATCCAGGGAACACTTTGGTGATCGATACGACTACAGCCTGATTTCTGAGTTGCCGTCTGCTGGTGAGAAAGTCAGCATCCGCTGTCTAGCCCATGATTTGGTTTTTCAGCAAGAGTTCCGCAACCACCTGCGAGGCCATGTAGGCTGCCCGAAATGCATTTCGCTGAAGCATGCCCTGGATGAAGGGCAGTTGACACCTGAGTCATCAGACGCTGCGCTACGTGCCCGCTTCCAAATACAGGCACGGTCTGTCCACGGCGGCAAATATCAGTACGACGACTTCCACTACGTGAACATGGGGGCAAAAGGCGTCATCCGTTGCCCTGAGCACGGCCCCTTTGAGCAAACCCCCTCCAACCACCTGCGTGGGACGGAATGCCCGCAGTGTGCAAAGCTGAAGCTCTCCGAGGGGACTTTCAAACGACGATGCAAAGAGTTGGGAATCAACTATTGGCGAGCCCTCAAACGTCGCCAGGAAGGAATGTCCGAGGAGCGAATCCTTGATCAAGGCACCCTTCGAGGTTCACGCGAGGTCGGCCCCATCACGGTCAGCAACATCGAATACCCCAACATGGAAGAGGCCGTGCGCATCCTGAAGCCTCCGGCCAGCCCACACACCATCAGCAGATGGATTGCGAGGGGAATGATTGCGGAAGAGGCATTTACTCGAGTGCCCAACCCAGGATACGGGAACGGCATCATCTATCTAGTGACCCACCTGAACAGCGCGAAACAGTACGTCGGCATCACCATCCAGACACTGCCCAGGCGCTGGCAACAGCACCTGGACGATGCGAATTCCCACGGCGTGCTGGGCGAAGAGTCCTTGCACGCCGCAATTCGCACCTTCGGAAAGCCGGCATTCACAATTGAGCAGATTGATAGCGGAACTAGCAAAGGAACGCTGGAGGCCAAGGAGCGCGAATGGATTCAACGTCTCAACACGCTGGCTCCATCGGGATTCAATATCTCGCCAGGAGGCACCAGCGGCGGGTCCAACCCACAGACCACCATGGTCGATAACATCCAATTCCCAAGTAATAAGGCGGCGACGGACTACGTGGCCCGCACGCGTGGCATCACGTACCACGCAGCCGCGGCTCGGATTTACAAAAAGCGGATCGACGTAAAGAGCCCACCCACGCAAGGCGAAGGCGTTGCTTCGACACCGGCATACAAAGCATGGAGCAGACTGGTTCACGGTGTGACCAACCCGAAATCAAGCTCCTACCTGTCTGAAATTGAATTGCATCCGGCGTGGCGCAATTTCGATGTCTTCCTATTGGAGAATGGGCAACCCTCACAACCAAGCATGGCCTTTGTCCGCTTAGACAAAACCCGCGGATACGTACCGGACAATTGCACCTGGATGACCAAGAGCGAGGCCAGCAAGCTCAACGCCGCCTACATGAAAGCCGCCGGCCTATTGACCGGGCGGCGCAGAACAAAATGAAAGCGCCATTGGGCATGGTCATATCATGCCCATTGTTTGCGTGCCTTGCTTTGCTTCTTCCAGGATCGTTGGGGGACGCGCAAGAAATCATCCCAGGCCGTTGGCAGATTCTTTGGGCTGCGCGCCGCCCGAGCTGGCACTTCGCCTTCGTCGTGTAGTACCAGCGCATGAGTCCTCTTTTCCTGACTGGTATTGACGGTCCTGAACCAACCGAATCCACCGCGCCATTTGCGAATTCCTCGAACGGGTCCGTGACCCCGCTCACCGTGGCGCACGCGTCCGCTACCGGTGCCCCGGAGGTAAGCCAACAAGTCGAATTCACGAAAAAGTTGATGAACCTGCAGCGGTTGACCACTCTCTCCGTAGGGCTCAAAGGTCTTCCACTCAACGCGGGTTCGCCAAGCAGCTCCGAAGGGCGTGTGCTCCGCTTGGTATGGCGTCTCGCGAATCCATTGAATACTGACCCCGCGCTCATCCACGAGGGTATGGGGCGCGCGAGGCCCTGGCTGTATGTGGTGGTCTACTCGCTGCGTCGCTTGGTATAGACGCAAAGCCAGATCCCTCGCGAGGCATGTACGGTTTTCAAAGTAATACCAAGCCTCACCTGTTGGTGAGACGATGCGCAGGCCGTAGGCCCGGCTGCGCGTTGGCTTGGATGCAGACATACGAACTCCTAGTTGTTGTAACTAGAAGTCCGTAGCGCCCCCTTGGCTGGATATGATTTCCATGGGCGTATTCTAGGCGTGGTTACGAGATCCGATTCATACCGTTGGTGACGAAGAATCTGCAGATCGGAACCGTCTTGATGATCTATTCAAAGTACGTCGGTCGCTGTTTCAATATGCTGGCGTTACTCGAAAGCGGTGATAACGCAAAGACTGCATCTGGCCCACATTGGCCTCCAAGCCGCAGAACTCCTGCTGCATCACTCCTTCTCACGTGCCCAAATCACGCCGCCAGCCCCGCAGTGATCTGGGCTCCCATCGCCCTTGTAAGGCTATCCGACGACTCACACCAGTAGTCAACCACCCCAAACTCTGCCGCCATCGCCACACCGCAGCTATTGGACTCCCGAATACCCCGTAGACGCAGCCAGCATCCCACCCCGCTCCAACGCCACCGCGCAATACTTGAACTCCGGTATCTTGCCAAACGGGTCCAATGCCGCATTGGTCATCAGGTTGGCAGCCGCCTCGTAGTAGGCAAAGGGTATGAAGACAGCGCCGCTGGGCGTGCCATCGTCCTGGCGCACGTGCAGCGTCACCTGGCCACGGCGCGAGCGCACCGTCATCACGTCGCCCGGGGCCAAGCCCAGTGCTTGCAAGTCGCGCCCGCACAGGCTGGCGGTGGCCGTGGGTTCGAGCGCGTCGAGCACGGTGCTGCGCCGGGTCATGCTGCCGGTGTGCCAGTGCTCCAGCTGGCGGCCGGTGATCAGCACGAAAGGGTAGTCGGCGTCGGGGCGCTCGTTGGCGGGGATGATGTCGGCGGGCACCAGGTGGATGCGGCCGTCGGGCGTGTCCACGTGTTCCTTGAAGACGGTGGGCTCGCCGGGGTCGCTCGCGCTGTGGCAGGGGTAGGTGACGCTGGATTCCGCCTGGAGGCGCTCCCAGGTGATGCCGGCTATGGCGGTGTGCATGGCCTGGCGCATTTCCTCGTAGACCAGCTCAACACCGTGGTAGCCCTCGTCGCTGTTGCGTAGTGTGCTATCGTTTTCGTAGCTCCAGTTGAGGCCCAAACCATGTGCCATCTGCTGGATGATCCACAGGTCGGCACGTGCCTGGCCCGGCGGGGCTATCGCCCGCAGACCCAGTTGCACCATGCGGTCGGTGTTGCTGACCGTGCCGGTCTTCTCGGGCCAGGCGCTGGCCGGGAGCACCACGTCGGCCAGCCAGGCGGTTTCGGTCATGAAGATGTCCTGCACCACCAGGTGCTCCAGACTGGCCAGCGCGTGGCGGGCGTGGTGTAGATCGGGGTCGCTCATGGCCGGGTTCTCGCCCATGATGTACATGCCGCGCACCTTGTGCGGGTCGCTGTCCGGGGCCAGGGCCTTGTGCATGATTTCCACGACGGTGTAGCCGGGCTGGTCATCGAGTTTGGTATCCCAAAATTTCTCAAACCAGTCATGCGCAGCCTTGTTGGTGACGCGCTGGTAGTTGGGGTACATCATGGGGATGAGCCCGGCGTCGCTGGCGCCCTGCACATTGTTCTGGCCGCGCAGCGGGTGCAGGCCCGAGCCGGGCTTGCCGATCTGCCCGGCCACGGTGGCCAGTGCGATCAGGCAGCGCGCGTTGTCGGTGCCGTGCACGTGCTGGCTCACGCCCATGCCCCACAAAATCATCGCCCCCTTGGCGGTGGCATAGGCGCGCGCCACTTCGCGCAGCGTCTGCGCCGGGATGCCGCAGATGGGCGCCATGGCCTCGGGGCTGTAGCCCTTGACGTTTTCTTTCAACGCTTCGAAATTGATAGCGCGTTGTTCAATGAATTCGAGGGCTACAAGGTCTTCTTCTATGATGGTGTGGATCAGCGCATTGAGCATGGCGACATCGGTGTCGGCTCGGAACTGCAGTGTGCGCCAGGCGTGCTTGCCAATGTCGGTGATGCGCGGGTCGGCCAGCACAATTTTGGCGCCGCGCTGGGCCGCGTTCTTCATCCAGCTGGCGGCAACCGGGTGGTTGCTGCTGGGGTTGGAGCCGATCACGAAGATCAGGTCCGAGTGCTCCACATCGTTGACCTGGTTGCTGACCGCGCCCGAGCCCACGCCTTCGAGCAGGGCCGCCACGCTGCTGGCATGGCACAGGCGGGTGCAGTGGTCCACATTGTTGGAGCCAAAGCCGGTGCGCACCAGCTTCTGGAACAGATAGGCTTCCTCGTTGCTGCCCTTGGCCGAGCCAAAACCGGCCAGCGATTTGGCGCCATGGGTGTCACGCAGCGCCTTCAGCGGGCCAGCCGCCAGCGCCAGTGCTTCGTCCCACGTGGCCTCGCGGAACACATCGGACCAGTCGGCCGTGTTGCGGTTCAGGTGCTGCAGCGCTGCCGGGTCCTTGGGCACACCGGCCTTGCGCACCAGCGGCACGGTCAGGCGCTGCGGGCTGTGCGCGTAGTCAAAGCCAAAGCGCCCCTTGACGCACAGCCGCCCATGGTTGGCCGGGCCGTCGCGCCCGTCCACGCTGACGATGGCGTTGTCCTTCACGTTGTAGGTGATCAGGCAGCCCACGCCGCAGAACGGGCACACCGAGTCCACCTTTTTGTCCACTGCTTGCGAGCCAATCTGCGTCTTGGGCATCAACGCGCCCGTGGGGCAGGCCTGCACGCATTCGCCGCAGGCCACGCAACTGCTGGTGCCCATGGCATCGCCCAGGTCAAACACGATGGCGCTGTGCGCGCCGCGATGCGCGTAGCCAATGACGCCATTGACCTGCTCCTCGCGGCAGGCCCGCACGCAGCGGTTGCACTGGATGCAGGCGTCGAGGTTGACGGCCATGGCGGGATGCGACAGGTCGGCAGCAGGTTGGCTACGGCGCATTGCCACCAAGGCAGGTCGCACCGAAACGCCTAGACGTTGGGCCCAAAAGCTGAGTTCTCCGTGCTGAAAGTGGCTGGGGTTGGCATGCGCTGCCCCGCCATGGGGTATGCCGGGTTCCTCATACTGCGAGCAGAAATCGGCTCCCGGCATACCCGCTGACGGGGCTGGGCCGGTGGTTGAAGAAGCGTTTGGAAACTCAGTGTGCGACTGTGGGCTTGTATCCGTGGATGTACCAGATTCCGCTGGATTGGGGGATGTGCCGGGTGCCGATTTGGCGTACTCGTATGAGGAACCCGGCGCATCCCCCAATCCAGCAGCGCGCGACAAAGCCGCCCCTGAGTCATTCCACTTGTACCCCACATCCGGCATATCCGACAGCAACATCTCCACCACCATCGCCTGGCTCTTTAACGCCCGTGGGCTTTGGGCTTTCACCTGCATGCCCGGAGTGACATTGCGACAGCAACTCGGCGCCAAACTGCGCTCACCGTCAATCTCCACCACACAGGCACGACAGTTGCCGTCGGCACGCAGGCCGTCCGAGTAGCACAGATGCGGAATCTCCACCCCATGGCGTTGCGCCGCCTTAAGAATGGACTCGCCGGCTAAGGCGTGGATGGACTCGCCATCCAGCGTGAATGCAATGCTCGTGCTCATGCCGCACCCCCAATCTCATGCGCAAAATACTTTTGCACCGAGCGCACCACGTTTGGTGCTGCCTGGCCCAGCCCGCAAATAGACGCGTCCACCATCACCTGACTCAAGTCTTCCAAGGTCGCGTTGTCCCAAGACGAGGCTTGCATCAGTGCGACTGCTTTGACGGTGCCGACACGGCACGGCGTGCACTGCCCACAACTCTCGTCCGCAAAGAAACGCATGGCGTTTAGCGCCGCGTCTCGCGCACGATCATGCTGGCTGAGTACGATGACGGCGGCCGAGCCGATGAAGCTGCCATAGGGCTGCAGCGTGTCAAAGTCCAGCGGAATGTTGTTCAGGCTGGCCGGCAGAATGCCGCCCGACGCGCCGCCCGGCAGGTAGGCGTAGAGCGTGTGGCCGTCCTGCATGCCGCCACAGTATTCGTCAACCAGCTCCTGCAAGGTGATACCGGCTGGCGCCAGCTTGACGCCGGGGTATTGGACGCGGCCACTGACGCTAAAGCTGCGCAGCCCCTTGCGGCCATGACGCCCAAAACCGGTGAACCACTGCGGGCCTATTTCGACAATGTCGCGCACCCAATACAGCGTCTCAAAATTGTGTTCCAGCGTCGGGCGGCCAAACAGGCCGACCTCGGCGATGTAGGGCGGGCGCATGCGGGGCTCGCCGCGCTTGCCTTCAATGCTCTCGATCATGGCGGACTCTTCACCGCAGATGTAGGCGCCCGCGCCGCGGCGCAGTTCGATGATGGGCAGCGGGCAGGGCGGATCGGCCTGCAGCTTGGCCAGCTCGGCTTGCAGAATGGCGCGGCAGCCGTGGTATTCGTCGCGCAGGTAGATGTAGCAGGCTTCGGTGCCCACCACCTGGGCGGCGATCAGCAGGCCCTCCAGAAAGCGGTGCGGGTCGCGTTCCAGGTAGGTGCGGTCCTTGAAGGTGCCGGGCTCGCCTTCGTCAATGTTGACAGCCATGACACGCGGTGCCGGCTGTTCGCGCACGATGCGCCATTTGCGCCCGGCCGGGAAGCCCGCGCCACCCAGGCCGCGCAGGCCGGCGTCTTCCAGCGCTGCTATTACCTGCTGCGGGTCGTATTCACCCTGCACTACGGCAGCGGCCAGTCCGTAGCCACCGTGGGCGCGGTAGGTGGCGTAGTCGGTGAAGGCAGGCACCATCTGTTGCATCTCGGGCGGCGGCGAGATACTTTTTTCCGCAAGATCGCTTGCTATGAAGTTGATAGCTTCTTGCGCAAGTGGTTCGTGGGCTAGCGGCAGATTTGACACATAGGATTTAGCCAGGGCGGCAATTTGGCGCGCGTCGGCATGGATCACCGGGTTTTGGTGCACGCTGGCCACGGGCGCCTGTTCGCAGCGGCCCAGGCAGGGCGCAGCCACAACACGGATGTCGGGGTTGCCCAACAGAGCAGGCAGGCGCGCCAGAATGCCCTGCGCTCCAGCCATCTCGCAGGCCAGGCCGTCGCACACGCGAATGGTTAGCGCCGGGGCAAGAGCGTCATCCTTCAGGATTTCGAAGTGGTGGTAGAAGCTGGCCACTTCAAAGACCTCGGCCATGGGGATATTCATCTCCTGCGCCAACGCCACCAGATGGCGCTCAAACAGTGCGCGGTAGTGGTCGTTAAGGGTGTGCAGATGTTCGATCAGCAGGTCACGGCGGTAACCGTCCGCGGGGCGTTGGCCGATCAGGGCACGCACCTGCTCTAGCGCGGCGGGATCGGCTTGGCGGCCTTTGAGCTGGTTGCGACTTTTGCGCAGGCTCTGTCGCAGGTCGTCTGCGGTGCCCAAAGGCTGGACTGGGGGGTGTAAAACAGCGTCGTTCATTGCAATAGCATACCCATTGCAAACCCCCAGAAATGCGAAACCCTGCGAAGAACGCAGGGCTTGCATTTTTGCCGCTTTGCTGCAGCGCTTGTCGTCACGATACCGTAACGTAAACCGGGCGAAGTAGCGCCGGTGGAGGGTTGGAGTGGGTTTGGTGCTTGTCTATAGGAGGCCACCTTTCTCGAAAAACTCTACTGAGACCCATTGCATTGCAACGACCCCCGCATTAAGCCAACTATAGGCAAAGCTTGAAAAAATGCAAGGGGGCAACCGAATGGTGGCTAGTTCACCATCACCAGCTTGCCCATCACCCCGCGCGAACCCATGTGGGCGTAGGCGGCCTTGAGTTCGGCCATGGGCATGGTGCGGTCGATGACCGGCTTGATCTTGCCCTGGCCATACCACTGGGCCAGTTCGCCCATCATTGCGGCATTGGCCTTGGGTTCGCGCTTGGCGAAGTCGCCCCAGAACACGCCGACGATGGATGCGCCCTTGAGCAGCGCCAAGTTGAAGGGCAGGGCGGGAATGGGGCCAGACGCAAAGCCCACCACCAGGTAGCGGCCGCGCCAGGCGATGGAGCGGAAGGCAGGCTCAGCAAAGTCGCCACCCACCGGGTCGTAGATCACGTCGGGGCCTTTGCCGCCGGTGAGTTCCTTGAGGGCGTCGCGCAGGTTGGTGGTGGTGTAGTTGATGGTCTCATCCGCGCCAATCTTTTTGCACAGCGCGCACTTTTCATCGGTAGAGGCCGCAGCAATGACCTTGGCACCCATGGCCTTGGCAATCTGGATGGCCGAGGTGCCGACACCACCGGCAGCACCCAGCACCAGCACGGCCTCGCCTGCCTTCAACTGGGCGCGGTCCACCAGTGCGTGGTGTGAGGTGGCGTAGATCATGATGAAGGCAGCGGCGTCCACCATCGGGAATCCCGGTGGCAGCGGCATGCACAGCGCGGCGGGGGCCAGCGTGTGGGTGCCAAAGCCGCCGGTGCCGCTGAGGCAGGCCACGGCCTGGCCCACTTTCAAATGCGTGACGCCTTCGCCCACCGCCTGCACGATGCCGGCGTATTCCGAGCCCGGCACAAAGGGCAGGGCGGGCTTCATCTGGTACTTGTTCTGCACGATCAGGATGTCGGGGAAATTCAGGCTGGCGGCCTTGATTTCGATCAGCACCTCACCGGCCTTCGGGCTGGGGGTGGGCAGCTCTTTCCAGTTCAGGGCGTCGATACCAGTTGGGTTTTCGCAAAGCCAGGCGTGCATGGGAGTCTCCAAAAATAGTGGGCGGATCATAGGGCTTGACCGGTGGCAAAAATGTCTCACGTGCGACCCGCCCACATCGTCGAACGGGTTGAACCCTCACCCCTACAATGGCCTGTCTATCCCCCACATAACCATGAAAATTCTCATTTCCAATGACGACGGTTACCAGGCGCCCGGACTGATGGCACTATACGAGGCCTTGAAGGATGTGGCCGACGTGGAGGTCATTGCCCCCGAGCAGAACAACAGCGCCAAGTCCAATGCCCTCACGCTGCATTCGCCGCTGTATGTGTACCGCGCCAACAACGGCTTTCGCTATGTGAATGGAACGCCGGCCGACTGCGTACACATAGCCTTGTCCGGTCTGCTGGACTACCGACCCGATCTGGTGGTGTCCGGCATCAACAACGGCGCCAATATGGGGGACGACACCATTTACTCCGGCACCGTCGGCGCGGCGATGGAAGGTTATCTGTTCGGCATTCCCGCTATTGCGTTCTCGCAAGTCGAGCGCGACTGGCACCACCTGGACAGCGCCACACGCAAGGTGCGTGAGCTGGTGGAGTCCATGCACCAGCAGCAATTGATTGGCCATGCGCCCTTTTTGCTGAATGTGAATATACCCAACCTGCCGTTTGAGCAGATCGGCAGCACCAAGCTGTGCCGCCTGGGCCGACGTCATGCCGCCGAAAAGGTGATCCAGCAGATCAATCCACGGGGCGAAACCATGTACTGGATTGGCGCCGCAGGACCGGTCAAAGACGACGCCGATGGGACCGACTTCCATGCCACGGCCCAGGGCCATGTGGCGCTGACACCTCTGAAGGTGGACCTGACCGACCACGACAACCTGCGCTACTGGGCGCAAAGCGTGTCCCGCCTGTCCGCCGCCCAGCAACCCGCCACCCCATGAAGCAGCGGCCGTCCTTTCCCGCCCGGCTGGACACCACACTGGCCAAGAACCGGCCCAATACCGTTGGCAAGCCGGTGGCGACGCCGGCCAAGACTGTGGCACCCAACGCAACCGCAGCCAGCAGCGTGCAGAAAAGACCAACGCTACGGCCTGCTCCGCCACCGGGCCACGGCATGGACTCCAGCGCCGTGCGCAACCGCATGGTGCAAAAGCTCGCCGGTCAAGGCATCACCGACGCCCAGGTGCTGGGCGCCATGGGGACCATCGAACGCCACCGTTTTGTGGACAGTGCGCTGGTGAACCAAGCCTATGAAGACACCAGCCTGCCCATTGGTCTGGGCCAGACCATTTCCAAGCCGGGCGTGGTCTCGCGCATGCTGGAGCTGCTGCTGAAAGGGCAGTTGGGCAACCCGGGCAAGCTTGGCCGGGTGCTGGAGATTGGCACCGGCTGCGGCTACCAGGCCGCGGTGCTGAGCCTGCTGGCAACCGAGGTCTACAGCATCGAACGCCTGCGCGGCCTGCACGACAAGGCGCGCGACAACCTGCGCCATCTGCGACTGGCGAACCTGCATTTGCTGTTTGGTGACGGCATGGCGGGTTACGTCAAAGGCGCGCCCTATGCCGGGATCATTGCCGCTGCGGGTGGCGAGGCCGTGCCGCAGGCCTGGGTTGACCAATTGGCAGTGGGCGGTCGGCTGGTAGCCCCGGTAGTGACCGCGGGCGCATCCGGCGCGCAGGCGCTGCTGGTGCTGGACAAAACACCACACGGCGTGCGCCAGAGTCTTTTGGAGGCGGTGCATTTTGTCCCTCTAAAATCAGGCATTGGATGAAGGAAGTGTTTATGACCGGTTTTTTTCGTGCTTGGTGCTTGTCTGGGATTGCCTTGTTGGCGTTGACGGCCTGCGGCTCCAAACCGCTGAACCGTGCGCCTGTGGAAGACCGCGGCATATCCCTGGCCAAAGTGGATGTTGAGAGTCGTTCCGAGTGGACGAAGCCACCGGTTGTGGTTGAGGCCCCAGGAAAGTCTGCTTTTTATACCGTCAAACCCAAAGACACACTGATCGGTATTGGTCTGGAGACTGGCCAGAGCCACAAGGACATTGCCCGCTGGAATAATTTGGAGAACCCCAATCGAATTGAAATCGGGCAGGTATTGCGTGTGTCACCACCGGTTGGCGAGACGGTCGCCGTGACCAATCCGGTCGCGTCTGGCAGCGTGACCGCAACGGCCATCGCTGCAGGGCCTGCCAAACCAGTGTCTGCGCCGACCCCGCAAACCGCAACATCATCCGCTCAAGCCGGCAGCACAGCGGCTCCGGTTGTGGCACCCGCTGCCCCCACGACGTCGGCCCCCAACTCGCCAACGCTGGCTGCGGAAGACGATATGGGCTGGATCTGGCCAGGCAATGGCCCGGTGCTCGCCGGATTTGACGAAGCCAAAAACAAAGGGCTGGACATTGGCGGCACGGCCGGCGAGCCGGTTCTGGCGTCTGCCGATGGCAAAGTGGTGTATGCCGGCGCTGGCCTGCGTGGTTATGGCAACCTGATCATCCTGAAACACAACAATGTCTACCTGACGGCCTACGCCCACAACCAATCTCTGTTGGTCAAGGAAGACCAGTCAGTCAAGAAGGGGCAGAAAATTGCAGAAATGGGCAATAGTGACGCTGACCGCGTCAAATTGCATTTTGAGGTCCGCCGCCAAGGCAAGCCTGTTGATCCGGCCAAGTACCTGCCAGCCCGCTAGTCGCAGAACAAGGTTATGCGAAAGACCCGAGCCAAAGGTTTTGACAGCGTTGCTGCGAAACCGTGGCTCCCGGGTCAATCCATCCAAGAAAAAGACCTTAAAGTCCCCGTCCTTGTTGATCCAGTTGCTATATATTCAATAGCGAAACAGGCGTTGGCGGTTCCCGAGGCGGAACCGGTTGACGCCAGCGCTGACGAATCCCTCGACGCACTTGCCTTGTATTTGCGCGGTGTACGTCGCACGGAGCTGTTCACTGCCGAACAGGAGTTTGAGACCGCGGTTCGGGCGCGGGCTGGCGACTTTGCGGCACGGCAAAGCATGATCGAGCACAACCTGCGGCTGGTGGTCAGCATCGCCAAAGGTTATATGGGGCGCGGTGTACCCGTGGCCGATCTGATTGAGGAAGGCAATCTGGGCCTGATGCACGCGATCGACAAGTTCGAGCCCGAACGGGGCTTTCGTTTTTCAACCTATGCTACCTGGTGGATCCGCCAGTCGGTGGATCGCGCCTTGATGTACCAGGGCCGTGCGGTGCGCCTGCCGGTGAACGTGGTGCGTGAACTGCAACATGTGCTTCGGGCCCGGCGCATGCTGGAAAACGATGCCGAACTGGTTGCCAAGCGACCCGAAGGCATTCGGGTGGAAGACATAGCCGCGTTGCTGGGTCATGAGACCAGCCATGTGGCCGATTTGTTGTCGATGGCCGAGGCGCCGCGCTCACTCGACGCCGCGCTGGACCGTAGTGACGGTGACCAGACGCTGGGCGATGGGTTGGTGGATGAAATGGCTGTGGCACCCGAGGATGTGACCTTGTCGCATGAAGTGGAGTTGTTGCTGGAGGAATGGATATCCACACTCACGCCCCGTGAGCGTGAGGTGCTGGAGGGCCGCTTCGGCCTGCATAACCACGAGCCGGAGACTCTGGATACGCTAAGTCTGCGCCTGGGTCTGACCCGTGAACGGGTGCGCCAGGTGCAAAACGAGGCCTTGCTCAAACTCAAGCGTTACCTGGGGCGGCGGGGCGTCACCCGCCAGTCGGTCATTTGAGCGTTATTGCACCTGATAGACCATCTTGAACCGCCCAGACTCCAGCATCTCCATGTCGGTGATGCCGTAGCCAATGTAGATTTTTGTGCCCGATATCAGGCTGGCATCCAGGTGGTCAAAAATCTGCACCAGTTGGAAGCTGTTGTCTGCAACACCGGCAAGGTATTCGGCGATGGGGAATCCTGCAAACTGCCATTCGCTGTTGCGGTTCAGCATAAAAATCGTCGTGTTCGGCAAGATGCCCCCACCAGGAATGACGGCGACAACAAACAATTTGTATGAAACAGGCGAAGTGGCCGCCACCTGGAAACCGTTCTTGAGACGAGCGTTACTGCCGGGTGCCATGGCGCCTGTCGTGGGCGACAAGCTGGTCCATACCGAGAGACCAAAGTCTGAGCGTGTTCCGGTTGTTTCCACCTCTGCCTGCACCGGGGTAGAGATTTCGGTCGCCTGAACGATCACCTGGTACTGCGCACTGACCGTTACACCGGCCTCGGTGTAGGTAGCGGTGACAATACTTGGCGTTTCCTCTGTCACTGTCTTGGCTGTCAAGACACCGGTAGTGGAGATGGTTGCCGCAGTGCCGGTTGCTTGCCAAGATGCCGACACAGATTTGCGCGATCCGTCGACATAAACTCCCTCGGCAGACAGGCTGAGCGTCTGACCCGACGCCAGTGTTCCGCGTGCACCGATCAAAGTCAGTCGAGAAAGCACCGCCGGCGTCGCCGATATGTTGACCGACAAGCTAGCGGACTTGGAGACGCCTGCTTCGGAATATGCGGCTGTCACTGTCAGTGTCGTATCGGAGCTGACGGAGGCCACGGTCAAGACACCTTTGGCGTTGACAGATCCAAGGCTGGGATTGGAAAACGTATAGCCGGTTGCAGCAACAGCACGCGTAGAGCCATCTGCATAAAGGGCGTTCAACGTCAATCGGATCTGACCGCCGGATTGCACACTGCTGGCGCCGGCCAGCGTCACGCTGGACAACACCGCAGGAGTTGAGGTGATCGTCACCTGCAAGCTGGACTGCAGCGTGACTCCGTTGTCGGTGAACGTGGCGGTCAGGGTGACAACCGTGTCGGTGGTGACAGAGCCTGCCGACAAAACACCCGCTGCGTTGACCGTTGCCACAGCCGGATTTGAACTGGTCCACACCGGCGTAACGGTGCGAAGGGTGCCATCGGTGAAGCGCCCAGTTGCCGTCAGATTGGCCCGCCCCGCGCTTTGAAGGGTGGCAGGCCCGGACACGGACAAACTGCTGGGGGTTGAAAGCGCAAACAGATTCAATGCCCCTTGGCCGCTGGCACTCACGACCGCACCCGCCGTGTAATTGAACGCCCGCCCGGAACCCAACTGTCCATTGGAGTCATCACCCCAGCACGACACTCCACCGCTGCTGAGTGCAGCACAAGTGCCTCCACCGCTCACCGCAATTGAGCTTGCGTTGCCAAGGCTGGTAACCGCGACGGGTGTCAGGCTGTTGGTGGTGGTGCCGTTGCCAAGTTGGCCATAACTGTTGTGGGACCAACACTGAACCGTACCACCGCTGAGCAAGGCACAACTGTGCTGCCCCACCGCAACAGCCGAGCCACTGTTAATGCCGGTTACATTGACCGGCACATTGCTGTTCGTTGTGTTGCCGTTGCCAAGTTGCCCGTAAAAGTTGTAACCCCAACACTGAACCGTACCCGAGGTCAGCGCCGCGCAGGTATGGGAAAAACCGGCCGAGATGGACTTGGCACTCACAACACCGGTAGCCGATACCGCGTTGTTGCTGTTCACATTGGTGCCGTTGCCGAGTTGGCCATCGGTGTTGTATCCCCAGCATTGCACGGCCCCGGTCGTCAACAATGCGCAGGTGTGTCCATACCCGGCCGCTAACGCAGAGGCGTTGGCAACCCCGGCCACCGTGACGGGTGTGACACTGGTGGCTGTACCGCCATTGCCCAGTTGGCCCAACGCGTTGTAGCCCCAACATTGCACCGTACCGCCGTTGAGCACCGCACAACTGTGGTTTTGTCCGGCAACTATCGCTATGGCGTTGCTGATGCCGCTGACCGTAACCGGGCGATAACTGTCAACCGTTAGACCGTTACCCAACTGACCACTTCCGTTGTAGCCCCAACACTGCACTGTACCCGTTGATAGCAGGGCGCAGTTATGCGAATAGCCCGACGTTACCGCCGTGGCATTGCTGATACCCGTCACTGTGACCGGACTGCTGCTGTTGCTGGTTCCACCGTTGCCAAGCTGCCCGTCCATGTTGTAGCCCCAACATTGAACAGTACCACTGCCCAGCACAGCGCAATAGTGGCTGCCTCCAGCGGAAATTTGTTTAGCCGTGCTGATCCCCGTCACCGGCGACGGGCTGCTAGCACCGGACACCGCACCGTTACCAAGCTGACCATAACTGTTATAGCCCCAGCATTGGGCAGCTCCAGTGCCCAATACGGCGCAGGTATGGCTGCTACCGGCAGAGACCGAGGTTGCTCCGCTGACACTGGTTGCTGTCACGGCAGTGGCACTGTTGACTGCGGTGCCATTACCCAACTGTCCATTGCTGTTGTATCCCCAACATTGCACCGCCCCGGCGTTTGTGGTTGCACAGGTGTGATAGATGCCGGCACTGACGGCTTTGGCATTGGTCACGCCAATGGCAGTCACCGGGCTGGAACTGGTGGATGTGGAGCCGCTTCCAAGTTGGCCATAAATGTTGAAACCCCAACACTGCACAGCACCGCTGCTCAGAACCGCGCACGTGTGGTTGGAACCTGCCGACAATCCGATTGCACTGCTGATTCCAGTGGTGGACACCGCAGTCGAGCTGGATGTTGAAGTGGCGTTTCCAAGTTGCCCACTGCTGTTGGACCCCCAGCACCGGAGGGAGCCGCTGCTCAACATGGCACACGAGTGACTACCGCCCGCAGCGACCAGAACGGCGTTGCTGACACCGGTTGCCGCCACCGGGCTCAAGCTAGCGGTTGTTGTGCCATTGCCCAGTTGCCCGGACCCGTTGAAACCCCAGCATTGCACGGTGCCATTACTCAGCACTGCACACGTGTGGCCATTGCCCATGGAAACCGAGATTGCGGTGTTGATTCCTGTGACCGAAACAGGTGTTGCGCTATCCGTGGTGGTGCCATTGCCCAGTTGGCCGTTGAAATTGCGTCCCCAGCACTGCACACCACCGCCACTCAGAACGGCACAGCTGTGGCTGCTACCCGCCGCCACGGCAACCGCTGAGGTGACACCAACAGCGGTGACGGGCAGGGCACTGTTCACCGTCGAGCCGTTGCCGAGTTGGCCATAATAGTTGTAACCCCAACACTGAACCGCACCGCTGCTGAGGACTGCGCAGTTGTGGGCGCTGCCCGCCGACACCATGGGCGTCGCGCCCATGGACGGCAAGCTCGCCAGGGCAAGAAAACCAGTCGCCAGCCAGAGCGCCAGTTTTCGATTCAAAAACAGCTGGAACCATAGATGCATGGCATTTCTCCGGGAGGGTGGGGTGTATTTCATCCCGAGCTTTAACTTTCGTCAAGCGCGATTTGATAGCGAATTTGTTGGCCGACCGGTTGGAGCTACACCGGACATTCGGATCTTCACCGACCTGAGACAATTCAGGCATGACCGATACGAATTTGACTGATAAACCGCTGCCAGACGGCTGGCTGCGTGTGAAATCCCTGGACCTGGAAGCCCAGGGTGTGGCCCATAAACCCGATGGCAAGGTGGTGTTCATTGACGGGGCGCTGCCGTTTGAAGTGGTGAGTGCTCAGATCCACCGCTCCAAAAACAGTTTTGAGAAGGGCACGCTGACCGAAATCCACCGCGAGTCGTCCCAGCGCGTGCGCCCGGATTGCCCGCACTTTGGCCTGCACGAGGGTTCGTGCGGCGGCTGCAAGATGCAGCACTTGCACATCGGTGCGCAGGTGGCCGTCAAGCAGCGGGTGCTGGAGGACAACCTGTGGCACATTGGCAAGGTCAAGCCCGATAACGTGCTGCGGCCGATTGAGGGCCCGGCCTGGGGCTACCGCTACCGGGCGCGCTTGTCGGTACGCCATGTGCGCAAGAAGGGCCAGGTGTTGATTGGTTTCCACGAGCGCAAGAGCCGCTACGTGGCAGACATGAAGGTATGTCTGGTACTGGCGCCGCAGGTCAGCGCCATGCTGGTGCCACTGCGCCGTCTGATCGAATCCATGGATGCCGTGGAGACGCTGGCGCAGATCGAACTGGCCATGGGAGATTTACCGACCAATGGCGAGGGCAGTGCGGTGATTGCCATGGTGCTGCGCCACCTGGAGCCGTTGTCAGTCGGTGACCTTGGCCGCCTGCGCCAGTTCGCGGCCTTGAATCCCGGACTGCAATGGTGGCTGCAGCCCAAGGGGCCGGAGACGATCCACCGCCTGGACGAGCTCCCCGGACACGAGACCGGGCAACTGGCCTACGCCTTGCCGGACTTTGGCATCACCATGCCGTTTCGCCCGACCGATTTCACGCAGGTCAATCCACACATCAACCGGGTGCTGGTGTCACGTGCGCTGGGGCTGCTAAAAGTCCAGCGCGATGAGCGCGTCATCGACTGGTTCTGCGGCCTGGGCAACTTCACGCTGCCTTTGGCCACCCAGGCGCGCGAGGTTCTGGGCGTGGAGGGCGCCGAGTCGCTGGTTGCCCGCTCACGTGAAAACCTTAAGCTCAATCAGGCTGTAGCCCACGTAACACATGCGCTAGCAGCTACTAAATTTGTAGCACGTAATTTATTCGAAATGACTCCTGAGCTGCTGGTGGGAGATGGCTCTGCCGACAAATGGCTGGTGGACCCGCCGCGCGAAGGCGCATTTGCGCTGGTGCTGGCCCTGGCGGGCGTGCGCCAGCGCGTGGCAGAGGGCCTCGCCAGCGAGGCAGAGCAGCGCTGGACGCCGCCCAAACGCATTGTGTATGTGAGCTGCAACCCTGCCACGTTGGCGCGCGACGCGGGGGTGCTGGTGCAGCAGGGGGGCTATCGGTGTTCAGCGGCTGGGGTGGTCAATATGTTTCCGCACACGGCCCACGTGGAGAGCATTGCGGTGTTTGACTGGGTGAATTGATCACGCACAAGAGCCGGGTTTTGATCAAAAAAAAGGGTCACAAGGACCCTTTTTTTGATTGCGGGCCGTCATGTGCCCGTGTCCACGCGAAGATTAGTCGCGCTCGCCACCCATGATGCCCAACAAGGCCAACAGGCTCTGGAATACATTGATGACGTCTAAATACAAAGCCAGTGTGGCGCTGATGTAGTTGGTTTCGCCACCGTCGACAATGCGTTTGAGGTCATACAGCATGTAGGCACTGAAGACACCGATGGCGGCCACCGAAATCGCCATCATGCCGGCGGTGGAGCCGACAAACACATTGATGATGCCACCGACCATGATGGCCAGCGCACCCACAAACAGCCACTTGCCCATGCCAGACAGGTCACGTTTGATGACACTCGACAGGCTGGCCATCACAAAAAACACACCGGCAGTACCACCAAAAGCGGTCATGATCAAGTCAGAGCCGTTTTTGAACCCCAACACCATGGCAATCATGCGTGACAGCATCAGGCCCATGAAAAACGTGAACGCCAGCAGAACCGGGACACCGGCTGCCGAATTCTTGGTTTTCTCGATGGCGTACATGAAGCCAAAAGCCCCACCCAGGAAAACAATCAGTCCGATCCCACCGGTCAAAGCCATCGTGATGCCCGTGGCAACGCCAATCCAGGCGCCCAACACGGTGGGCACCAGGCTCAGGGCCAACAGCCAGTAGGTGTTGCGCAAAACTTTGTTGCGCTCTGCGCCTGAGGCCAAATAGCCCTGGTCAAGGTTCAAAGTCGTGATGCGGTCAGTCATAGTGAGAACTCCTTCAGTGTCTGCACGGTGCAGATGGGGGGATTCTAGGGTTTCTCAAGAACGCTTCAAGCAATTTTGCCCTCGATTGGCCACTATTTGAGTAAGGGTGTTGTGCCTTGGGGGGTGGAAAACGATGCTGCTGCTGGCGTTATGCTTGCCGCTTACTTTCCACTGGAGACAGTCACTATGAAAACCAAATCCGTTCTTGAGCTCGCCGACGTCAAGGCTATCGCTGCTGCGGCCGAGGCCGAAGCCGTCAAAAACAACTGGGCCGTGAGCATTGCCATTGTTGACGATGGTGGCCACTTGCTGTGGTTCCAGCGCCTGGATGGCGCGGCACCCATTTCCGCCCAAATTGCGCCGGGCAAGGCGCGTACGTCGGCCATGGGACGGCGGGAGAGCAAGGTCTATGAAGACATGATCAATGGCGGACGGGTTTCGTTTTTAAGTGCACCCGGGTTGGATAGCATGCTCGAAGGCGGTGTACCCATCCTGAAGGACGGTCAATGCCTGGGCGCCGTGGGCGTGAGCGGCGTCAAGTCCAGCGAAGACGCGCAGATTGCGAAGGCTGCTGTGGCGGCCATCGGCCTGTAACCACACGCAGCGGCGGAGCGTGGGGGCAGTTTCGCCGCCGGGCCGCCCCAAGGCGAAACACGGCCCCCTCGGGGGCAGCGATCCGCGTAGCGGTGGAGCGTGGGGGCTAGTGTCTGGGCTCGGTTACGAAGTTGATCTTGCGCAGTCCCGCCTGTTGCGCCTGCGCCATGGCCTGTGCCACAAACTCGTAGCGCACTGCCTTGTCGCCCCGAATGTGCAACTCGGGTTGCGGCTCCTTGCGGGCCTCGGCCTGCAGGCGCGTGGCCAGTTCGGCCTCCGTCAGCGGGCTCTGGTTCAGGAAGGTGGTGCCCTGGGCATCCACGCTGAGCTGTAGGGTTTCCGGCTTGGTCGCCAGCGGCTGTGCCGTGGCGCTGGGTAGGGCGACAGTGATGGCGTGTTTCATGACCGGCACAGTGATGATGAAGATGATGAGCAGGACCAGCATCACGTCCACCAGGGGCGTCATGTTGATCTCGTTCAAGATTGGCGTGTCGGCGTCCAGGGTGTCGTCCAGCGTTCCAAAGGCCATGGTGTTTCTCTGTTAAGCGCTGCGGACCGTGCCCGTGCCGACGCGTGCGCCGGTGACAAAGTACGAGTGCAGGTCGTGGGCAAAGCGGTTCAGGCGGGTCAGGATGGACTTGTTGCCGCGCACCAAAGCGTTGTAGCCCAGAACGGCCGGAATGGCGACCGCCAGGCCCAGCGCGGTCATGATCAGCGACTCGCCAATCGGCCCGGCCACCTTTTCGATGGTGGCCATGCCTTCGGTACTGATGCCCATCAGCGCGTGGTAAATACCCCAGACCGTGCCGAACAACCCGACAAAGGGCGCGGTGGAGCCGACCGACGCCAGGATGGCCAGGCCGTTTTGGAAGCGTGCGGTGCTGTCGTCAATGGAATTGCGCAGCGTGCGGATCACCCAGTCGCTGATGTCCAGCGTGTCATGCAACTGGGTCTGCGCGTTGCGGTGGTGGGCCGTGGCCTCGCGTCCGGCATGGGCCAGCTCCACGAACGGGTTGCCCGCGTGGGGCCCCAGTTCGTTTAGCCCCGCCTCAAAGCTTTCGCTGTGCCAGAACGTCTCGGTGCGGCGGCTCAGGCCCTTGTATTTCACGATGTCCAGCGCCTTGATCAGGATGACGATCCACGAGGCCAGGGACATGAGGAGCAGCAGCAGTGCGACGAATTTGGTGACCCAGTCGCCCTGGCTCCAGAGGGCCAGCAGGCCGAGTTGTGACGAGGTGGTGTGTGTGTCCATGGTCTTCTTCAAAAAGGTTAAGGGCTATTCGAGTACAAAGGTGAAGGGCAGGTTGAACCACATGGTCTCCGCCACGCCAGCGCGTTTGCCTGGCACGTAGCGCCAACGCAGAGCGGTGGCCAGGGCCGCCTGGTCCAGGCGGTCAAAGCCGCTGCTTTGTTTGATTTCAGCCTGCTGGGCCGCGCCGTCCACGCCAATGAGGGTGCGCACCACCACCTTGCCCTGTTCGCGCAACCGTTTGCTCATGGGGGGGTAGGGCGGCCTGGGGTTGTTGAGGTAGTCGGCATCGCTGGACGGCAGCACCAGCGCTGCGGGTGCTGGCGCCGCCTGTGCGGTGGGCGCGTTGGCCTGGGTGCTGGCCGCCGTGTGGGCGGTTGCCACCGTTGTGGATGCGGCAACGGAGGCAAGTTCGGTGGCCGACGGTGTCGTCTCCTGAACGGCCAAGGTGGTGGGTGTGGTCGGTGTGATGGGCCTGGCCTGGGGCACCTGCGCTGCAACCGGCACCGGGACCGGTGTCGGCTTCTCGGGTTGGGCCGCTTCGGGCGCGGCCATCTCCACCAGAATCTCGGCAGGAACCACGAGTTCTGCGACCTTGCGCAGCAGCCCGGACTGCAGCGCCCACAGTGCGCCACCGTGCAAAAGCAGCACGGCCAACACGATCTTGACGTTGCGGCTCATTCGCACAGCGCCCACCCACCGGCAACCAACGCCAGAATCAAACCCATCAATACAGCGGTAAAGACTTGCATGGTTGTCTTTGCTAGAACTTCAGGTTCAACGAGAGCTGGGCATTGCGGCCTGCACCAGGGATGTAGTGCCCGGTGTACAGCGAGTCCGCGTAGACCACGTTGGCTATGTTGCCGATGTTGCCCTTGAGCGAGACTTGTTCGCTGAAGGTGTATTCGGTCATCAGGTCCACCGTGGCAAAGGCGGGTGCCATCCAGCCAGGGTTGCGGTTGGCCGCCTGTTCGGCGCGGAAGTTGACACCGGCGCCCACGCGCCATTGCGTGTTGAGCTGGTAGGTGGTCCACACCGTGCCACTGTGGATGGGTGTCAGGGCAGGGCGCTCGCCCGCACGGTCGCCTGCACCGGCGGTGGGCGATGCGATGTCAATGGCGGCATCCGGCATCCACATGTAGGAGCCAAAGACTTCCCATTTGGGGCTGAGGTGGCCGGTGATGTCGATTTCCATGCCGCTGCTGTGGCGCTTGCCCGACAGCAGGAAGGCGGTGGCGGCGGAGTCCGGGTCGGTGTTGCGCTCGTTGTATTTGGTGGACTGGAAGATCGCCAGGCGGGTGGTGAAGCGCTTGTCGGCCGTGTCCAGCTTGGCACCGAATTCGATGTTGCGGCTTTGCTCGGGCGGCGTGTTGGCGCTCAGCGCGCTGTAGGAGTAGGTGTCGGCCGAGGTGTTGAACGACGTGCCCCACGAGAAGTGGTACGAACTCAGGTCGTTGGGCTGGTACAGCACGCCCAGGCGCTCGCTCCAATCGCCAATGGTCTGGGCGTACTTGGAACTGACCACGCCCGTGGCGGCGGTGATGGTGTCAAAGTTGCCGCGCATGCTGTCATAACGCAGGCCACCCAGCACCTTCCAGTGGGGCGCGACATGCACCATGTCCTGGGCGTAGACACCCAGGTTTTGCGCCTCGAAGGCGCTGGTGCGCAACACCGTGCGCGCGCTCTCGTCGATGGAGGCGCCGTCAAACGGCGTGCCGCCCAGTGTTTTGGGCTTGGTGATGGCCAACGCGCTGTACACGTTCTTGGACTCCCGGGCAAAGTCCAGCCCCGCCAGAATTTCGTGCTTGACGCCCCAGGCCGTCAGTTTCTGGCTGTAGTCGCTCTGGGCGTAGAGGCCGTCCAGGTCCTGAATCTTGGCGTTGTTGCCGCGGTTGAGAATGGTGCTGGGTCCATACGTGTCCAGTGCCACGGCGGTGGTGGTGCACTGCGGGTTGGTTACCACGCCAGTGGTGGCGTTGGTCGTCTTCTGGCAGTAGCGCACGGTACCGGCGCGTTGGTCGCGGGTGTAGGCGCCTTTGCGGACCACGGTCTTGATCTCGCTGTCATCCTGGAAGCGGTGCAGATGGCTGGCCGTCAGGTATTTGGCGGTGCCGTTGTTGTAGTCGCTGGCCATGCCAAAGTAGGCGCTGGGGTCCATCTTGTTGTTGACCGTGGTGTCGGATGTGGGCGACGCGGCGGTTGGCTTGGTCCACGGCATCCCATAGTTCATGCCGTTGTTGTTTTGCAGGCTGTACAAGCCGACGGAGATTTCGTCGGCCGTGCCAATGCCAAAGCGGTAGGCGCCGGCGATGCCTTTCTTGTCGATGCTGCTGCCCGCGGCGTTGTTGTCGGCCTTGGTCAGCATGGCGTTGATGCGCAGGGCGGCGTCGTCTCCGGTTTTGACGTTGAAGTCCCCGGTGATGCGCCGGTAGTTGTAGTCGCCCAGCGTGGTGGAGATTTCGTGCTGGTCAATGGTGCGCGGCGCTTTGGACACCTGGTTGACCGCGCCACCGGTGGAGCCACGGCCAAACAGCATGGAGGCCGAGCCGCGCAGCAGTTCGATGCGGTCGTTGTTGAAGGTGTCGCGGTCATAGAAGGCCGGGTCGCGCAGGCCGTCCACAAAAATGTCGCCGCTGGTGGCCAGTGAAAAACCACGCAGGCGGATGTCTTCCTCGCCGCCCTCGGCTGCCTGGAAGGTCACGCCGGCGGTGTTGTGCAGCACATCCTTGAGCGTGTCCAGGTTGCGGTCGTCCACCAGTTTCTCGGTGACGACGGTCACGGATTGGGGAATGTCGCGCAGCGCCTGGTTTCCTTTGCCGATGCCGCTGGTGGTGGCGCGCAGGGCGTCTTTGCCTTCGGCGGCCTCGAACCGCTCTTTGATGACGACGGGTTTGAGGGTTTTTTCAGCGGCGGGGTTGGCGGTTTGGGCCATGGCGCTGAGCGAACCCATCAGCAGCAGCGCGCCCAGCGGCAGGTGCTTGCCCGGTTTTGCTACTGAAATGTGTAGCGTATGTATCAATGTTGGCGAGGGCTGGAGGCTTAATTTGCTTAAAGGCTTTGTGTTGATTCATGGTGCGGCTTCGGTCAGGGGTTGTTGGCTGGCTGAATCCGCGGGAAATGGAACCCTGGCGGTGTGGCTGGCGAAAAGATTTGTTGTAATTTTAAATGCGAATCGTTGTCATTTGCAATAAACTACAGTTTTATTTGAGGATGAATATGCAAAAACGTGATTTCTTGCGCGCCAGTGGCGCTTTGGCGGCCAGTTCCCTGTGGCCGTTTGCTGTGCTGGCCCAATCTGCAGGCGATGCCTCTGCCACTGCGTCCAGCTCCACGGTATTAGCGGCATGGCACCAGGACAGCAGCGCGACCCAGCCGGCTGGCGAGTTTGTGGGCCTGTTTGCACTGGACTGGCAGGCGGCCCAGGTGCGCATCCGCTCCACTCTGGCAGTGCCGACGCGCACGCACGGCCTGCTGGTTCAGAGCGACGGTGGCTTTGTGGCCGTGGCGGTGCGTCCCGGCAACTGGATCGTGCGCTGCGACGCCCAGGGCCAGGCGGTGCAGTGGCTGCGCATGGACAGTGAGTCTGAGGGCCGCACACTGGACGGCCATGTCTGCGCCAGTGCCGATGGCCAGTGGCTGTACACCGCCGAGACCAGCGCCCGCTCCGGCCAGGGCTGGGTGTCGGTGCGTGACAGCCAGACCCTGCGCAAGGTGGCGCAGTGGCGCACCTATGGCGTGGAGCCACACCAGTTGTTGCTGGATGCCTCGGGCAAGCTGATGGTGGCCAATGGCGGCATTCTGCGCGCCGAGGGCGACAAGAAGCGCGACCTGCACCTGATGGACTCCTCCCTGGTGCGCATGGACCCCAGTACGGGCGAGCGCCTGGGACAGTGGCGCCTGAAGGACCAGCGTCTGGGGATTCGCCACATGGCGTGGAGCCAGCCCGGTCGCACAAAGGGCGGCGAGCCGGCGACGGCCCAAGCCGCTGCTCTGGGCATTGCCCTGCAAAACGAGCACGACGACGTGATCCGCCGCCGGGCATCGCCTGTGTTCGCGGTGTGGGATGGCGACACCATCCAGACCCCCGCCCTGGGTGAGGGTGGCGGAGGCTACAGCGGCGACATCGTGGCCAGCCCGGATGGCGGCTTTGTGCTGAGCTGCCTGCGCACCAACACCGCATTCCAGTGGAACCCAAAGGCGCCGGAGGCCTTGACGGTGATTGCGCAATTGCAGGACGCCGGCGCCCTGACGAACTGGCCGCTGGCGCAGCATGCCGATGGTGTGTTTCTGGGCTCCGCCAGGGGTGTGGCGCGCTGGCATCCGTCACTGGCGCCGGTGTTCCTGAAGTGGCCGGTCGGGCTGGCGCTGGACAACCATTGGGCGCTGGTTGGCTAAGCCAATGACCCATCCAACCGAGCCCATCCCGCCAGACACTCGCGTGGCGCACCATGATGCCCCGGCGACGGTGCAGCGCAAGGGACCGCACGCCACCGGCGCAGTGCTCCGGCTGCCCAGCCGCGCCATTTTTGCCGGCGCCCAGGAAGTTGAAATTGACCACAACGGCGCGGTCTACCGCTTGCGCCAGACATCTTTGGGTAAGCTGATATTGACCAAGTAACGCTAGCCCATGCTCCCGCAGGGCAACAACCTGCAACAGGACTCGGCCGCCAACCGCGTGTCTGACGGCTGTCGGACAGGGAATCCAGTGCAAGTGGGGTGTCAGGTCTGAGACATCGATATGGCTCCACTCTTTTGTGGAGTGCCAATGGACGCCCAACGCTTTTGCCGCGCCTGTCGGTGCTACATTGGGCAGCCTTGGATTTCAACGGAACGCGCCCATGCACCCGATTCTTCTGTTTTTGCATTTGGCAGGCGTTGTCCTGTGGGTGGGCGGCATGTTCTTCGCCTGGATGTGCCTGCGCCCGGTTGCGGCGGTCCAGCTGGAGCCACCCGTGCGCCTCAAGCTTTGGAGTGCGGTGTTTGTACGGTTTTTCCCCTGGGTATGGGTCGCCGTTTCGGTGATTCTGATCAGCGGCCTGGTCACCATGTTCGTTGTCGGCATGAAGCAGTCGCCTGTCCACTGGCATCTCATGCTGCTGCTGGGTCTGGTGATGGACGGTATCTTTGTCTACGTCTTCCAAATCCCCTATGCAAAACTCAAAGCTGCCGTTGCCAACCAGGATTGGCCAGCGGGTGGCAAGGCGCTGGGCCAGATTCGGCGGCTGATTGGAATCAATCTGATCCTCGGCTATGTGACGATCGCCATTGCGTCACTTGGGCGGTTGATGAGCATACTGTGAACAACTCCTCGTTCTGACTGTTCTAGCCGGTCAACTCCTGCAGGCGACAATGAGCGCATTGCTGCAGCGAGGTTCAGGTACTGGGCCAGACCACCCCTCTATCACCACCCCTATTTATCAAGATGAAAACTTTTGCCAGACTGTTCTTTCGAACTTTGAGACTTTTCCTGGGTCCATTTATGCGGCTTTGGGAAATCGCCAACCGACCAAAGGGGATGGTTCGATCGCCCGCACGCCAGTTGGAGGTTGACAAGCAGTGCACCAATCTCGCTTTGTATCAATTTACGACCTGCCCGTTTTGTATCAAGGTTCGGCAAGAAATGCGCCGCCTGTCGATCAACATAGAGCGCCGCGACGCTCAAAAGCACGAACAAAATCGTTCAGATTTGATTCAAGGCTACGGTCAACCCAAAGTGCCGTGTCTGAAGATAACCGACCCAGCGGGCAATGCCGTATGGCTGGTGGAGTCCGACGCCATCATTGCGTATTTGAGAGGACGTTTTGCGAACACTTGATCGTTGATCTCGCGGGGGCCAAGACGATCAGGTGGGCAGGGCGTCAAAGATCTGTTGCCACCAAATTACTGCACAGACGTCTCCAGCTTTTTCAGTTTGCTGGCCAGCGATGCCGATGACAAAGCGCCAAAGTGCGTATCCACCAGGCGGCCGCTGGCGTCAAAGAAGGCCGTGGTTGGCAGCGCTGTTGAGCCGAGTTGCTCACCGAGTTTCTTGCGTGAGTCCAGAACCACGTTACCCAGGACCAGTTGGCTCGTCGTAAGGTATTTCTGTACCGTGACGGGGTTTTCACCCTGGTTTGCCTCCAATCGCGCATCAAACCTGCCGCTTCGCGGTAACGCCAGCGCAACTTCCAACGGTAGTACGGCAGATGCACACTGCCACTGGCGATCAGCACGATACCGGCAAACTACTCCGGTGTGCCTACAACCAGGTGGAGATCGCCGAAATAACAGCTTCTGCAAGTACGAACGGAACTGCTGTCAATACCGCGCCAGTCGGGTGCGCACAGCTATACCTCGAGTTGGACCATTTACTTGCCCAGGTGGTGATAGTCTGTGTCTGTGGTGTCGTCACTGTTCCGAGAACATTAATACACCAGCCGCTCCGGGTGGATTTCCTGCAGGATGGTGGTTGCGATCTCTTCAATCGACTTGGTGGTGGTCGAAAGCCAGCGTATACCGGCGCGGCGCATCATGGCTTCAGCTTCGTTGACCTCGGCGCGGCAGTTCTCCAGCGAGGCGTATTTGGAGTTCGGTCGGCGTTCGTTGCGAATCTCGGAGAGGCGCTCGGGTTGGATGGTCAGACCGAAAATCTTATCCTTGTGTGGCACCAGGGCCGGTGGCAGTTGGCGGCGCTCAAAGTCTTCAGGGATCAGCGGGTAGTTGGAGGCCTTGAGTCCGTACTGCATGGCCAAGTACAGCGAGGTCGGCGTCTTGCCGCTGCGGCTCACACCAACCAGGATCACGTCGGACTGTTCCAGGTCGCGGTTCATCTGACCGTCGTCGTGCGCCAGCGAGAAGTTGATGGCTTCGATGCGGCTTTGGTATTCCTTGCTTTTGCTGGCGTCACTGAAGCGGCCGATGCGGTGGTTGGATTTAAGCTTTAGTTCTTGCTCCAGCGGGTGCACGAACATACCGAACATGTCCAACAACATGCCCTGACAGCCCTCGTGAATGACTTTGTGCACTTCCAGATTGACCAGGGTCGTGAATACTATTGGACGGTGGCCATCGACCAGCGCCGAGTGGTTGATTTGTCGCACCGCCTGGTGTGCTTTGTCAACCGTATCGCAAAACGGCAGGCGCACATGGCGTGCCTTGGCCTCGAATTGGGCCAGGATGGCGTTGCCAAAGGTTTCGGCGGTGATGCCGGTGCCATCGGACACAAAAAATACGGTGCGGTGGGTCATGGTGCGGGGTCGCCGGGTTGTCAGTGAATTGCAAGCGGGGGTGTGTAGCGGTCGGTGTCGACTGTGGGGTGTGGCCCCTACAATAGCCGCAATTTCCACATTTTGTCATTCCCGTGCGCACCCAAAAACAACAACAGAGGGTGAATCGGTCGTGATCGCTGCTGATTTGGCGGGCGTGTGCCGGTGCTGATACAGCAGTTCAAAGGTTTTTTAACTTCCGGAGCTTTGCCATGTCAACCCTGTTCATTCCGACCGATCTGGTCGTCCCTTTCGAGCTTCTGCGCATGACCGACGTCGAGTCGGTCGGTGGCAAGAATGCCAGCTTGGGGGAAATGATTTCCAACCTTCCGACGGGGGTCAAAGTGCCGACCGGCTTTGCCACCACGGCCCACGCGTTCCGCGAATTCCTGAAGTTTGACGGCTTGACGGAGAAGATCAGCGCCAAGCTCAAGACCCTGGACGTGGAAGACGTGCGTGCCCTGGCGCAGGTCGGTGCCGAAATCCGCGCCCTGGTCGAAGCCCAGCCGTTTCCGCCAGAGTTGGAAAAAGGCATCCGTGAAGCCTTTGCTACCCTGAGCGCTGGCAATTTTGACGCTACCTTTGCGGTGCGCTCGTCCGCCACAGCCGAGGATTTGCCCGATGCGTCCTTTGCTGGCCAGCAGGAAACCTTCCTCAACGTTCATGGCATAACCGAGATCCTGCACAAGATTCGCGAAGTGTTTGCCTCGTTGTACAACGACCGCGCCATCAGCTACCGCGTGCACAAGGGTTTTGCCCATGACGTGGTGGCGCTCTCCGCCGGCATCCAGCGCATGGTGCGCTCCGATCTGGGCGCCGCCGGTGTGATGTTTACGATTGACACCGAATCCGGCTTTGACCAGGTGGTGTTCATCACCTCCAGTTATGGCCTGGGCGAAACCGTGGTGCAGGGTGCCGTCAATCCGGACGAGTTTTACGTGCACAAGCCCATGCTGATGGCGGGCAAGCGCGCCGTCATCCGGCGCAGTCTGGGCTCCAAGCTGATCCAGATGCAATTCACCACGCCTGAGGAAAAGGCCCTGGGGGGCAAACTGGTCAAAACGACCGACGTACCGACCGAGTTGCGCAACCGTTATTCGCTCAGTGATGCCGATGTCGAGCAACTGGCACGCTACGCCCTGGTGATTGAAGAACACTATGGCCGTCCAATGGACATCGAGTGGGGCAAGGACGGAATCGATGGCGAAATCTACATTCTGCAGGCGCGCCCTGAAACCGTGAAAAGCCAGGCTGGCAACCAGGCGGAGTACCGGTACAAGCTCAAAGGCTTGGGCACCGTACTGGTTGAAGGCCGTGCCATTGGCCAAAAGATCGGTACCGGCCCGGTACGTATCGTGCACAACATCAGCGAGATGGACAAAGTCCAGGCCGGTGATGTCCTGGTGACCGACATGACCGATCCCAATTGGGAGCCGGTCATGAAGCGGGCCGCCGCCATCGTCACCAACCGCGGCGGGCGCACCTGCCATGCCGCCATCATTGCGCGCGAGCTGGGCATTCCGGCGGTGGTCGGTTGCGGCAATGCCACCGAGGCATTGAAGGAAGGCATGCTGGTCACCGTGAGCTGTTCACAAGGCGATACCGGCTTTATATATGACGGCCTGCTGGAAACCGAGGTCACCGAAGTGCAGCGCGGTGCCATGCCCGAGAGCCCGGTCAAGATCATGATGAATGTGGGCAACCCTCAGCTGGCCTTTGATTTTTGCCAGTTGCCCAATGAAGGCGTTGGCTTGGCAAGGCTGGAATTCATCATCAACAACAATATTGGCGTGCATCCCAAGGCCATTCTGGACTACCCCAATGTGGATGCGGACCTGAAGAAGGCCGTCGAATCCGTGGCACGAGGGCATGCGTCGCCCCGCGCTTTTTACGTTGACCGCGTCGCCGAAGGCATCGCTACGATCGCTGCGGCGTTTTGGCCCAAACCTGTCATCGTGCGCCTGTCGGACTTCAAGAGCAACGAATACCGGAAGCTGATAGGCGGTAGCCGCTACGAACCAGAGGAAGAAAATCCGATGTTGGGTTTTCGGGGTGCGGCACGTTATGTGAGTTCCGAGTTTGGTGAAGCCTTTGCCATGGAGTGCGAGGCTTTGAGGCGGGTGCGCAACGATATGGGGCTTAACAATGTGCAGGTCATGGTGCCGTTTGTGCGCACCCTGGGTCAAGCCAAGAAAGTGACCGAACTTTTGGGTAAGCACGGCTTGAAGCGCGGCGAAAACGCGCTGAAGCTCGTCATGATGTGCGAGATCCCGAGCAACGCCATCTTGGCCGAGCAGTTCCTGGAGTACTTCGACGGCTTCTCGATTGGCTCCAACGACCTGACCCAGCTTACACTGGGTCTGGACCGTGATTCGGGCCTGGAGTTGCTGGCTGCCGACTTTGACGAGCGCGACCCAGCCGTGAAGGCGCTTATCAGTCTTGCAATCGCCGCTTGCAAGAAACAAGGCAAGTACATAGGAATTTGCGGTCAGGGCCCTAGCGACCACCCGGACTTTGCCCAGTGGTTGGTGGACGAAGGCATTTCGTCTATTTCCCTGAATCCAGACTCTGTGATTGCAACCTGGCAGCAACTTTCAACGCGATGACACAGCGGGCCGACTCGAACCACTGGCGCCTGCACGCGGGCCTGTTGACACTGTGGTTTGTGGTGTCGTTCGGCGTCGTCTTTTTTGCCCGTGATCTGCAGTTTGGAGTTGCGGACTGGCCGGTTGGATTCTGGTTTGCAGCGCAAGGCTCAGTTCTGATTTTTATTGGCATTGTGGCGGTCTATGCGTGGCGCGCTAACCGCCGGGAAGATCCAGAACCCGGTTTTGATCAGTTGTCTTATGCCGCACACCGACGCTCATTGCACAGGCGATTCGCCTGGTACGTCGTGAGTCTGCTGGTGTTTCTTCTGGTGCTGGCATTCGCGGAGCACTTTGGAATGTCCAAGGTTTGGGTTGCCGGCATTTTTCTGTCGGCAACGTTGATTTTGTACGCAGTCATTGGGGTTTATGGCCGCACTGCGGACGCGTCAGAGTATTACGTGGCAGGCCGGCGGATTCCGGCGGTGTACAACGGCATGGCGACTGCGGCGGATTGGATGAGTGCGGCGTCATTCATAAGCCTGGCCGGCGGTTTGTACCTCCAAGGGTTCTCGGGCAATGGAGGGCAACCTGGTGGCCTGGCCTACGTCCTGGGATGGACCGGTGGTTTTTGCCTGGTCGCCCTGCTGGTGGCTCCGTACTTGCGAAGCATGAAGCTCTACACCGTGCCCGACTATTTTGCGGTGCGGTTTGGTGGAAGGTGGCCACGCATGATTGCGGCGCTGGCGGCTATTTTGTGTTCCTTTACCTATGTTGTGGCGCAGATCTACGGGGTTGGCCTGATTACGTCGCGATTGACGGGGGTGCACTTTGAAATTGGTATCTTGCTTGGCTTGGGCGGCGTTCTGGTCTGCTCTTTCTTGGGTGGCATGCGTGCGGTGACTTGGACCCAGGTTACACAATACGTCGTCATCATTCTGGCGTTCTTGATCCCGGTGTCATGGCTTGCGTACAAACAAGTGGGTAATCCCCTGGCACCACTGGCATACGGGCAGCAATTGCAAAAAATTGCCGAAATGGAACGGCGACTGATGGAATCGCCCGCAGAAAAACAAGTGGTTGAGGAATATGCGCGGCGAGCCCGCTCTTACGAAGAAAAACTCAAGGATGTGGACAGGTCGCTGCAAGCCGAGCGCCAGGAGTTGCGTCGCCAGTTGCGAGCGCTGGGCGATATGAAAATGGAAGATGAGCGCGCGATTGCTCTGCGACGCGCGCTCTCGGTCTTACCCAAAGATGTCAATGCCGCTCGCGAAAGTTGGACCCGTGCCATGGCTGAAGACTGGGCGCGCGCCAGACCATTGGGTGGCATGCCCGCGCACACCATGCCGTTTGCTGGCGATCCGGTGGGATCTGTAGAGCAACAGGAAATTTTTGATACCTCGCGACTGAATTTTTTGGCCCTGATGTTTTGTCTGATGGTGGGCACGGCTGGCCTGCCGCACCTGTTGACTCGGTACTACACAACTCCAACCGTTGCCGAGGCGCGAAGTTCGGTGGCATGGTCGCTGTTCTTTATTGCCCTGTTGTATCTTTCTGCACCGGCTTTGGCAGTATTGGTCAAATATGAGGTCATGGCGCACTTGGTTGGCCAGCCATTTGACAGCCTACCCGCCTGGGTCGCGCAGTGGGCCAGAGACCCCAGCCTGTTGACGGCGTCCGATGTGAATGGGGACGGAATACTGCAGTTCGCGGAACTGAATATGGGTGCTGATCTGGTCATGCTGGCGACTCCGGAAATCGGTGGTTTGCCTTATGTGGTGTCCGTGCTGGTTGCTGCGGGAGGTTTGGCTGCAGCGCTGAGCACTGCCGACGGATTGCTGTTGACCATTGGAAATGCCATGGCGCATGACATGTACTTTGAAGGTGATGACGATAAGGCGCAGGCCATGCGCCGGGTGATGTGGTCCAAGTTCGCATTGCTTGTGGTCGCCCTGATTGCTGCGTACGCAGCAGCACAGCGACCGGCCGGTATCCTATATCTTGTGTCGGCTTCGTTTTCACTGGCTGGTGCGGCCTTCGTACCCGCCATGGTGTTGGGTATTTTTTGGAAACGCACCACACGAGCAGGAGCCGTGTCAGGCATGTTGACGGGGCTGGGTGTCACGATTTATTACATGGCCATCAATTTGCCGGTTGTGCGCAACGGCTTGGGACTTACTGGTGACGGACTCTGGTGGGGAATACAGCCGGTATCAGCAGGTGTTTTCGGTGTTTCAGCGGGCTTGCTGGCCACTCTGCTGGTGAGCACCGTAACGCGGCCCGAGCCCGTTTCAGACCGGCAATTTGCCAGAACGTGAGTAGGCAGGCTATAATCTTAGGCTTCGCCTTGCTGCACCTCAATTAGACGCTGAGGGCAGCTTTTCATTACCCCTGAACATTTAATGTGGGGATATCCAAAAGGAGTATCAATGCGTCACTACGAAATCATTCTCATGATCCACCCGGATCAGAGCGAACAAGTTCCAGCCATGCTGGAGCGTTACAAAGGCATGATCACTGCCGGCGGTGGCAAGATCCACCGCGTGGAAGACTGGGGTCGTCGCCAGTTGGTCTACATGATCAACAAGCTTGCCAAAGCCCATTACCTGTGTGTCAACATCGAAGCCGACCAGGCTGTGATGTCCGAACTGGAACACGCGTTCAAGTTCAACGACGCCGTTCTGCGCCACCTGACCGTGTTGAAGAAAAAAGCCGAGACAGGTCCTTCGTCCATGATGAAGACTGTCGAGCGCGAAGAAACACGCAAGACACAACAGGCTGAATACAACGCCTAACGACACTTTTTACTGACGGAGAGTGCCTGCCAATTCCCTTGTACTGAGTGCCTGTATCGCAGAGCTGGATGCCATGCGTTACACACCAGCTGGAATACCCGCCCTGAATTTACAGCTCGAACACGAGTCTGAAACACAGGAAGCCGGGCAACCCAGACAAATCAAGGTGGCAGTGAAAGCAGTGGCTTTCGGCGCATTGGCAGAGCGGTTGCTCAAACAACCCATTGGCAGTGTCTGGAGGTTCAGTGGTTTTCTAGGCAACACCCGCCACGGTAAGAGCATCGTTTTGCATATTCAAGAATTTTCGCAAGATTAGTTTTTTTAGGAGGCCCACATGGCCACGTTCAAAAAATTCAGTAAAGACAAACGCCCCAAGCGCCCCGCACAAAACCTGCTGTTCAAGCGCAAGCGTTTCTGCCGCTTCACAGTGACCGGCGTGGAAGAGATTGACTACAAGGACATTGATACCTTGCGTGATTTCATCGCCGAAAACGGCAAGATCATCCCCGCACGTCTGACCGGCACCCGCGCGATTTTCCAGCGCCAGCTCAACACCGCTATCAAGCGCGCTCGCTTCCTGGCGATGCTGCCTTACAGCGACCAGCACAAGATCTAAGGAGTACGAACATGCAAATTATTCTGCTCGACAAGGTCGTGAATCTGGGCAACCTGGGCGATATCGTCAAGGTCAAAGACGGCTACGCACGTAACTTTTTGATCCCTTCGGGCCGCGCTCGCCGCGCTACCGAAGCTGCCAAGGCCACCTTTGAAGCCAAGCGCGCTGAACTGGAAAAAGCTGCCGCAGCCAAGTTGGCCGAGTCACAGGCCCTGGGCGAAAAGCTTGGCGGTACCACCATCAAGCTGACCCAAAAAGCTGGTGTGGATGGCCGTTTGTTTGGATCCGTGACCAATGCTGACATTGCTGAAGAGCTGGTCAAGAATGGTTACAAAGTTGTCAAGGCGCAAATTCGTATGCCAAACGGTCCCATCAAGACCGTCAGTGACAGTACGGTTGCTGTAGCTCTGCACACTGACGTGGTGGTAGATATCACGGTGTCGGTGTATGGCGAAACTGCCTAACGGTCGGTAGGGCCGACCTTCTTGGTTGGCACTTGGCAAAAGCCGCTGGGGCTGGTCCCCTGCGGCTTTTGTGCTTTTTGGGGCGGGGGTTATCCTGCGCTTTTCAATACTTGCCCACAGGTTGCCCCCAGCCTTGTCCCTCGACGCAACACGTGCCGCGACGTAGGATGCAGGGTTACAAGGAAATAGTCCATGTCTGCCGTTTTGTCTGCCAGCGACGCGTTTGAAACCGACCGTCAAATTGCCCAGTTGCGTGTGCCACCCCATTCCATCGAGGGTGAATCCAGCGTTCTGGGCGGTTTGTTGCTGGACAACGCTGCATGGGATCGGGTTGGTGACATCCTGATGGATGGAGATTTCTATCGTTATGAGCACCGATTGATTTACGCGGCCATTGGCGCACTGGTCAATGCCAGCAAGCCGGCCGACGTGATCACGGTGTTCGAGCACATGCAGAACCAGGGCAGGGCGGAAGAAATAGGGGGGCTAGCGTATCTCAACTCGTTGGCGCAGTACGTGCCCAGTGCCAGTAACATCCGTCGCTACGCCGAGATCGTTCGTGACCGATCCCTGCTGCGCAAGTTGGTGAGTGCAAGTGACGAGATCGCCACCAACGCGTTCAATCCCAAGGGGCGCCCGGTGGCCGACATCGTGGACGAGTCCGAGCAAAAGATTTTCAATATCGGTGAGCAGGGCAAGCGCAACAACCAGGGCTTCCAGGCCATGGACTCGCTGGTGGTCAAGCTGCTGGACCGTGTGCAGGAGATGGCCGACAACCCCAACGACGTGACCGGTGTGCCGACTGGCTTCTACGACCTGGACCGCATGACGGCTGGCCTGCAAGCCGGCGATCTGATCGTGCTGGCGGCGCGCCCGTCCATGGGCAAGACCGCACTGGCCATCAATATCGCCGAACATGTGGCCCTGAATGAAGGTCTGCCGGTGGCGGTGTTCTCCATGGAAATGGGCGCCGCCCAGTTGGCAGTGCGTATCGTGGGTTCAATTGGCCGTATTGATCAAGGGCATTTGCGCACTGGCAAGTTGACCGACGACGAGTGGCCACGTCTGTCTGAGGCTGTTGAAAAGCTGCGTTCCATCTCCCTGCATATTGATGAGAGTGCCGGCCTGACCTCCAGCGAATTGCGGGCCAACGCCCGCCGACTGGCGCGTCAGTGCGGCCAGCTCGGTTTGATCGTGGTGGACTATTTGCAGCTAATGAGCGGTTCCAGCAGTGATGGGGAAAACCGCGCCACCGAGTTGGGCGAAATCTCCCGCGGCCTGAAGATGTTGGCCCGTGAGCTGAAGTGCCCGGTGATCGCGCTGTCCCAGCTGAACCGAAGCGTGGAGCAACGCCCCGATAAACGCCCCATGATGAGCGATTTGCGCGAGTCCGGCGCCATTGAGCAGGATGCCGACATCATCATGTTCATCTACCGCGACGAGTACTACACCAAGGACGCCTGTAAGGAGCCAGGAGTCGCAGAGATCATTATTGCAAAACAACGCAATGGCCCAACGGGCGTGGTCAAGCTGGCCTTCCTGCGTCAAATCACCAAGTTTGAGAGTCTGGCTTCTGGTGGAGGCGGAGACTACTAGGCCCCCACGCTCCGCCGCTGTGCGGGTCGCTGCCCCCCAAGGGGGCTAATTTGCCTTGGGGCGGCCCGGCGGCAAATTGCCATCATACGCAGCCACCTAAAGGACCTCGCTGGCGAAATCCGCCAGACGTGAGCGTTCGCCACGGGCGAGCGTGATATGCCCGCCATGTGGCCAGCCTTTAAAGCGGTCCACGGCAAAGGTCAAGCCAGAAGATCCTTCGGTCAGGTACGGTGTGTCGATCTGGGCCAGGTTGCCCATGCAGATAATCTTGGTGCCGGGACCGGCGCGGGTGATCAGCGTCTTCATCTGCTTGGGCGTCAGGTTCTGCGCCTCGTCGATGATGACGTACTTGTTCATGAAGGTGCGCCCGCGCATGAAGTTCATGCTCTTGATCTTGATACGGCTGCGGATCAGTTCGTTGGTGGCGGCGCGGCCCCATTCGCCGGCGCTGGTGTCGGTCTTGCCCAGCACTTCGAGGTTATCGTCCAACGCACCCATCCAGGGACCCATCTTTTCTTCTTCGGTCCCAGGCAGAAAGCCGATGTCCTCGCCCACGCTAACCGTTGCACGGGTAACGATAATCTCGGTGTAGCGACGATCCTCCAACACCTGGGTCAGGCCGGCGGCCAGAGCCATCAGGGTCTTGCCGGTGCCGGCCGTCCCGGTCAGGGTCACAAAGTCCACTTCAGGGTCCATCAGCAGGTTCATCGCAAAATTCTGCTCGCGGTTGCGGGTGGTTACGCCCCACACAGCATTCTTCAAATGGGTAAAGTCACGCAATGTCTTAATAACCGCGGTGCTGCCTTGAATTTCAGTCACACGGGCATACAAGCTGGGTTCGCCAGGCGACTCAAAATAGACAAACTGGTTGATCAACATGCTCGGAACCACTGGGCCGTTGATCTTGTAAAACGTGTGTTGCCCTTGCTGCCAGCTTTCCACTGTCTGACCATGTGTGGCCCAAAAGTCGGCGGGCAGGGCCATGGAACCCGCATATAACAGGTCACCGTCCTCCAGGGTTTTGTCGTTCTGGTAATCATCGGTGGCCAAGCCCAGCGCCCGGGCCTTGACGCGCATATTGATGTCCTTGGACACCAACACCACTTCGCGCGGAGCCATCGCCTGGCGTAAAGCTTCCACCACGCCCAGAATCTGGTTGTCGGCCTTGCCTTGCGGCAGGCTGGTCGGCAATGTGTAATTGAGGGGTTGGGTCTGGAACAAGAGTTTGCCACCCGCGTCCCGGTTGCCGGTACTCGAAAGCTGAAACCCGGCCGTGATGTCGGCCCCCGGCGCGGCAGCCAGCGCGTCCAGCGTACGACTGGTCTGGCGCGCATTGCGCGCCACTTCGGTCATTCCCTTTTTGTGTCCGTCTAGCTCTTCCAGCACGATCATGGGCAAATAGATGTCGTGTTCTTCGAACCGGAACAAAGACATGGGGTCGTGCAACAAAACGTTGGTGTCAAGCACAAACAATTTGGCTGGCCCACTGCGGGTTGCCTTTCGGGAACGTGTCGACGTGCGTGTGGCGACGGATTCCGCATTGACCGTGCGTGGCTGGGTAGCCTGTGGTACCTGTGTTGCGGTTAGCAATGCAACAGTGGTCTTGCGGCTCGCTGGTCGCTTGTCGGCAACCGGAGGTGGCGCCACCGGCTTTACCGGTTGTTCTGTTTCAGTCTTGTGCGATGCCCGATGGGCACTGCGCGAGGGTGCTAGGAATGCTTTAGCGGGCAGGCGGTCGGCAGGCTTGGTTGGAGCGGGTGGCAAGGGCATGGATTGAGGCTTACGATAGGGAGAAAGGAAAAACGCAAAACGCAAATGCAAAAAAGCCGCCTTGAGCCAAGGCGGCTTTTTGTTGGGGCGCAGTTGCGATGGTCAACAGCATGGAGCCATTATGCATGAGCATTGCGGCATCGCCACGCTAGCCCTGACAAAACGCTATTGGCGTATCAGACAGCTTTCTTGAGTGCCTTTACAGCTTTCAGTACATCATCCACGTGTCCAGGGACTTTGAGTCCGCGCCACTCTTCTTTCAACATCCCATCGGCACCAATCAGGAAGGTGCTACGTTCGATGCCCTTGACCTTTTTGCCATACATGATCTTGTTTTTCACCACACCAAACATGTGGCACATTTTCTCTTCGGTGTCCGCGATCAGTTCAAACGGAAGTTCCAGTTTGGCCTTGAATTCATCATGCGATTTCATGTTGTCTCGGGAAACACCGAAGACGGTAGCGCCAGCCTTGACGAAGTCCTTGTATTTGTCCCGGAATTGCATGGCTTCTGTGGTGCAGCCCGGTGTATTGTCCTTAGGGTAAAAATACAACACCATGGTTTTTCCGACATGGGTAGTATTACTAACTTTGATGCCGCTGGTAGCATTGGCTTCAAATTCGGGTAGGGGCTTGTTGACAACGATCGCCATAGGGTACTTTAGTCTCGCGTTCTTAGGTGTCAGTCAAAGTAGAGGGGAGCAAACCAGATCATGTTGGTTCAACCCCAAACTGCAACCCGAGATTTTACTCTGAAACGGCCCCCTCTCTGACAGTGCTGCTCACAACAGGAGGGCAGCAGCAACCTTGCGTCCTTCACCCGCCAAAAAATTGTAGGTTCGGCAAGCCGCCTGGGTATCCATGGTTTCCACACCGATGCGGCGCGCAAACAGGGACTGAAGCAAGTCGGGTTGCACGAAACGGATACGCTCGCCGCTGCCGAAGATGACCAATTCGACGTCCATCTCGGCCAGCCTTTCAAAATGGCTATTCTTTAGGTCTTCGAAGTTGGCGCAATTCCAGGGAAATCGAGGACCGTTGGCAGAGATCACAACGCTGGACGTCACTTTTTCCCCGTTCACGGTGACCCAGCCCGGGCCATACGCAGTCACAGAAGACGCCTGTGTGGCGTCAGGTTGGAATTTCATAGTGGTACCTGGGTGAAATGAATGCTGCACCGCACTAAAAACGTGCGGAACTGTGGTCAAATTATAGGTTTCGCCCTGTGACAACGACTTCTGGAGGGACTTGTGCGTACCATTCAAAAATCTGCCAAGCTGGCCAATGTGCTCTACGACATCCGTGGCCCCATCATGGATGCGGCCAAGCAGATGGAGGACGAGGGCCAGAAGATCATCAAGCTGAACATCGGCAACCTCGCAGTTTTCGGCTTTGATGCCCCTGAGGAAATCCAGCAGGACATGATCCGCAACCTGCCCAATTCGGCAGGCTATTCGGACAGCAAGGGCATCTTCGCCGCGCGCAAGGCGGTGATGCACGAGACCCAGAAGCAGGGTATCAAGGGTGTGACGCTGGACGACATCTATCTGGGCAACGGCGCCAGCGAGCTGATCACCATGGCAACCAACACCCTGCTGGACAACGGCGACGAGTTGCTGCTGCCCATGCCGGATTACCCGCTGTGGACCGCGGCCACCAGCCTGTCCGGCGGCACCCCGGTGCACTACCTGTGCGACGAGGACAATGGCTGGATGCCCAACCTGGACGACATCCGCGCCAAGATCACGCCGCGCACCAAGGGCATTGTGGTCATCAACCCCAACAACCCGACCGGCGCGCTGTATTCCGATGCGCTGCTGCTGGCCATCGTCGAGATCGCACGGGAACACGGCCTGGTGATTCTGGCCGATGAGGTGTATGACAAGGTGCTGTACGACGGTGTCAAACACACCGCGCTGGCGTCCCTGTCGACCGACGTGTTCACGTTGACCTTCAATTCGCTGTCCAAAAGTTACCGCTCCTGCGGTTACCGCGCTGGCTGGATGGTGGTCTCAGGCGACAAGAAGTCGGCCAGCGACTACATCGAGGGCCTGAACATGCTCTCCAACATGAAGCTGTGCTCCAACGTGCCGGGTCAGTGGGCGATCCAGACCGCTTTGGGTGGTTACCAGAGCATCAACGACCTGGTGTGTGAAGGCGGCCGCCTGCGCCGCCAGCGCGATCTGGCCTACGAGCTGATTACCGCGATTCCGGGTGTGAGTTGTGTCAAGCCCAGTGCGGCGCTGTACATGTTTCCCAAGCTGGACCCCAAGGTCTATCCGATCGCGGATGACCGGCAGTTCTTCCTGGAGCTGCTGCGCGAAACCCGTGTCATGCTGGTCCAGGGTACCGGCTTTAACTGGAAGCAGCCGGACCATTTCCGCATTGTGTTCCTGCCACATGAGGATGATTTGCGTGAGGCCATCCACCGCATCGCCAAGTTCCTGGAAGGCTACCGCAAGAGTCACGGCACCCAGACGGCACAAACACCGAGTTCCCCAGCAGCTATTAAATTAGTAGCTGCTCGCGCTTAATCCACGGGGGCTAGCGCCCTGATTCACTTAGAGACTTTATGAAACCGATTCAAGTTGGCCTGCTGGGCATTGGTGTTGTTGGCGCGGGCACATTCAATGTGCTCAAACGCAACCAGGAAGAAATCCAGCGCCGCGCTGGCCGTGGCATCGCCATCACCATGGTGGCCGATCTGGATGTGGCCCGTGCAACCGAAATCGTCGGCCCCGACGTAAAGGTGGTTAACGATGCGCGCGCCGTCATCGCCAACCCGGATATCGACATCGTCATCGAATTGATTGGTGGCTATGGCATTGCCAAGACGCTGGTGCTGGAAGCCATTGCCGCTGGCAAACATGTGGTCACGGCCAACAAGGCGCTCTTGGCCGTGCACGGCACCGAGATTTTTGCAGCGGCGTCTGCCAAGGGCGTGATGGTGGCGTTTGAAGCGGCCGTGGCCGGTGGCATTCCCATCATCAAGGCGCTGCGCGAAGGCCTGACCGCCAACCGCATCCAGTGGATTGCCGGCATCATCAACGGCACGACCAACTTCATCCTGTCCGAAATGCGCGACAAGGGCCTGGATTTCTCCGTGGTGCTGAAGGAAGCGCAACGCTTGGGTTATGCCGAGGCCGACCCGACGTTTGACATCGAAGGTGTGGACGCCGCGCACAAGGTCACGCTGATGTCGGCGATTGCCTTTGGCATCCCCGTTCAGTTTGACAAGGCGTATGTGGAAGGCATTACCAAGTTGGGCGCGGCCGACATCAAATACGCCGAGCAACTGGGTTACCGCATCAAGCTGCTGGGCATCACCAAACGTACGGCCAAGGGTGTGGAGCTGCGTGTGCACCCCAGCCTGATCCCCAGCAAACGCCTGATCGCCAATGTCGAGGGCGCGATGAATGCCGTGGTCGTCAATGGCGACGCCGTCGGTAACACCTTGTACTACGGCAAGGGCGCAGGCTCCGAGCCCACCGCCAGCGCGGTGATTGCCGATCTGGTGGATGTGACCCGTTTGCACACCGCCGACGCCGCTCAACGCGTGCCGCATCTTGCCTTCCAGCCCGGCTCCATGAGTGATGCGCCCGTGCTGCCCATGGGCGATGTGGTGACCAGTTATTACCTGCGTTTGCGCGTGGCCGACCAGGCCGGCGTGCTGGCCAAGGTGACCGGCATATTGGCCGAGGCCAACATCAACATCGACGCCGTGCTGCAGCGCGAGGCCGATGAAGTGGGCGGCGAGGGCGGTGCCGCCACTGTGCCGCAGACCGACCTGATCATCCTGACCCACGATTGTGTGGAAGCCAATATGAACGCTGCCATCGCCCAGATGCAGGCCCTGCCCACCGTGCTGGCACCCATTGTGCGCATCCGCAAGGAGGAGCTGGCATGAAATACAGCCCCCCCCGTCCTCCGCTCCCCCCCCCCCCGAGGGGGCGCTTTTTGCCCTTCAGGCGGCTGGGCGGTCAATGATGCTGTATCTGTCGACCCGCGGCCACCCTGATCGCAAGCGTTTCTGCGAAATTTTGCTGGAAGGCCTCGCGCCCGATGGCGGCCTGTATCTGCCGGAGTCTTACCCGCAGATCAATGCCACCGCCTTGCAACGCCTGCGCCGCATGTATCGCCAGGGCGCCCCCGGCGGTTATGCCGATCTGGCGTTTGAAATTCTGTCGCTGTTCATCGACGACATTCCCGCCGATGACTTAAAGGCCATTTGCAAGAAGACCTACACCGAAGACGTGTTTGGCACCTCTGAAATCGTGCCGTTGAAGACGCTGGAAGCGCACAACGCCAAAGCAGGCGAGCCCGGTCTGTACCTGGAAGCCTTGTCCAACGGCCCCACGCTGGCCTTCAAGGACATGGCCATGCAGTTGCTGGGCAACCTGTTCGAATACGAACTGGGCCGTCGTGGTGAAGAGCTGAACATCCTGGGCGCCACCAGTGGCGACACCGGCAGCGCGGCCGAATACGCCATGCGCGGCAAAAAGGGCGTGCGTGTCTTCATGACCAGCCCGTTTGGCCGCATGAGCGCCTTCCAGCAGGCGCAGATGTTCAGCCTGATGGACGCCAACATCTACAACATCGCCGTCAAGGGCGTGTTTGACGATTGCCAGGACATGGTCAAGGCCGTGTCCAACGACCTGGAGTTCAAGCGCAAGTACCGCATTGGCACCGTCAACTCCATCAACTGGGCGCGTCTGCTGGCCCAGGTGGTGTATTACTTTGCAGGTTATCTGCAGGCCACCGAAGAATCCGTACCCAAACCCCCGGGCCCTCGCGACTCGCTGGCGCCGCGTAAAGATGTTATTCAGAAGGTCAGCTTCACCGTGCCGTCGGGCAACTTCGGCAATGTCTGCGCCGGCCATGTGGCCCGCATGATGGGCCTGCCTATCGAAAAGCTGGTCGTGGCCACCAATGAAAACGATGTGCTGGACGAGTTCTTCCGCACCGGCGTCTACCGCGTGCGCGGAAGTGCGGATACACACGAAACCTCCAGCCCGTCGATGGACATTTCCAAGGCGTCCAATTTCGAGCGTTTTGTGTTCGACCTGCTGGGCCGCGATGGCGCACGTGTCAAGGCGCTGTTTGGCGAAGGCCTGTCCAAGACCGGCCAGTTTGACCTGAGCGCCGACCCCAAGTTTGCCGAGGCTGCGGCCCGCTACGGATTTATCAGCGGCAAGAGCACCCACGCCGACCGCGTGGACACCATTCGTGCAACCTGGAACCAGCACGCCATGGTTATCGACACGCACACCGCCGATGGCTTGAAGGTGGCGCACGAGCACCGCAACCGATTGGAACTGCGGGGCGGGCCCATGATCGTGCTGGAAACCGCGCTACCCATCAAGTTCGCCGAGACGATTGTCGAAGCCTTGGGCCGCGAGCCCGATCGGCCGGCTAAGTTTGAAGGCATAGAGGCCCTGCCAAAGCGCGTGCTGGTCATGGATGCCGACGTAGCCGCCATTCAGGCACTGATTGCCCGGGAATGCCAACAACCTTAAGCCAAATGGGCCGCTAGCCCACGCAGATATTGCGTGAGCAGCTATTCATTGTGTAGCAATTCAGGAGTCTGCCCTTGACGGAACCCAAACGCTCTCCCTTGTTGCCGCTGGATGACGCACTCGCGCGGTTGCTCGCGGTTGCTGCGCCTCTTCCCGGTGTCGAGTCGGTCGCCGTGGGTGATGCCGATGGCCGGGTGCTGGCGCAGGATGTCGTGTCTGCACTGCACGTGCCACCGCAGGACAACAGTTCCATGGACGGTTATGCCGTGTGTTGTGCCGACCTGGGAGCACCCGGTGTGCTGCTGCCGGTGTCCCAGCGCATTCCTGCTGGCGCAAGTGGTGCACCTCTGCAAAGCGGTACGGTGGCCCGCATCTTCACCGGCGCGCCAGTGCCGCAAGGGGCCGATGCCATCGTGATGCAGGAGGATTGCACCTCGGTGGAAGGGACCAGTACACCCCAGGTTCAGATCAACGTACTGCCAACGCCGGGGCAATACATCCGCCGCGCCGGGGAAGACGTGGCCCGTGGCGATGTGGTGCTCGCCAGCGGCCAGCGCCTGGGGCCGGCTGAGCTGGGTCTGGCCGCCAGCATCGGCCTGGCGTCGCTGAACGTGGCCCGCCGACCGCGCGTGGCGCTGTTTTCCACCGGGGATGAGTTGGTGATGCCTGGCACGGTTGCGCCACAGGACATGCCGCCGGGTGCCATCTACAACTCCAATCGCTTCTTTCTGAGTGCCTTGTTACGCCGCATGGGCTGCGAAGTGACCGATTTGGGCATCGTGCCCGACCAGCGTGAGGCAACTGTCCAGGCACTGCGCGATGCGGCCCAGTCCCACGACGTGATCCTGACGAGTGGCGGTGTCTCGGTGGGGGAAGAAGACCACATCAAGCCCGCCGTGCAATTGCTGGGCACGCTGGACCATTGGCAGATTGCCATCAAACCCGGCAAACCGTTTGCGCACGGGCGAATTGGCGCAGCGCACTTTCTGGGCCTGCCCGGCAACCCGGTGTCCAGCTTTGTGACTTTTCTGGTGCTGGTGCGGCCCTTTTTGCTGCAATTGCAGGGTGCGCGCCAAGTTGCTATAAAAACCGTAGCTGCTCGCGCTGATTTCACGTGGGCCAGGCCCGATAAACGCCGTGAGTTCCTGCGTGTGCGCCGCAATGACCAAGGTGGCCTGGACCTGTTTTCCAATCAGAGTTCCGGTGTGCTGACGTCGGCGGTCTGGGGTGATGGCCTGATTGATAACCCGCCCGGCTGCGCCATTGCAGCGGGCGACACGGTGCGTTTTGTGCCGTTTTCAGAACTGCTGACATGAAGGTCCACATCAAGTACTTTGCCTCCATCCGCGAGGCTCTGGCCTGCGGTGGTGAAACCCTGGACACCTCTGCATCCACGGTCGCTGCCCTGCGCGACGCCTTGATTGCCCGTGGTGGTGCGTACGCCGAGTCGTTGGCGCGTGGGCGGGCTGTGCGTGTGGCGCTTAACCAGACCCTGAGCGACGAAGCCGCGGCGCTGGAGGAGGGTGCGGAAGTCGCATTTTTCCCGCCAGTGACCGGTGGCTAGGCGCAATTTGCTACGTTTAGCATAGCGAACTACGTATATTTCACGAGGGCTAAAGGCTGATTTAGCATGAAAGAAAACGACCGCGTATCGATTCAGGCGCAAGACTTCAATGTGGCCGAAGAAATCGCTGCCTTGCGCGCTGGTGACCACCGTGTCGGCGCGATCTGCAGCTTCATCGGCACCGTACGCGACAGAAATCAAATCAGTGCTGACTCCACGGGGCCGGTCCAATCCCTGGAGCTGGAGCACTACCCCGGCATGACCGAAAAGGCGATCGAAGCCATGATCGATGAAGCACACCGCCGCTTTGACATTTTTGGTGCCCGGGTCATTCACCGCATCGGGGTGTTGCAGCCGGCCGACCAGATTGTGCTGGTTGCCGTCACGTCCGCCCACCGGGGCGAGAGCTTCAAGGCCTGTGAATTCCTGATGGACTACCTGAAAACCCAAGCCCCGTTCTGGAAGAAGGAACAAACCGCCGCCGGAGCCCAATGGGTCGATGCGCGTGTCAGCGACGACGAGGCGTTGGCCAAATGGGGCATCCAGGCGAAGAATGCCTAATTTAGGTATGCGGGTCGGGTCGCGTCCGGACTGAGGTCGACCTCGTCTGTGACGTCGACCACCGTGGCGACCACCGTGGACGCGGGGGAGGCGAGCTGCCATTGTGACTGTTGCAAGGCCTGGTGCAACAACTGAATCACCCCGAACACCAAGTCGGCGGGCATGTCCATCTGAAAGCCCCGGTTGGACGCAGGCTCGCGCAGCAACTCCTTGAAATTCATCTGCAACTGACCGTTGGTCTTGGGGGTTAGGTTCACCTCGGTGACCAGCAAGGGTGTTTCACCCAGAGGCCTGGCAGCCACTTCCCCTTGGTATGGCGTGCTGAAATCCGCCTTTTCAACCGCCTCCTGGCGTCGCATGTCCGCCAGCATCTTCCGGGTACCTGGCCCTATGGCATTCAAGTCGACGTAGCCATCGGTCTTGGCGTCGGCCGGGATGGCCAGGTGGTCAATCACCACGCGGTTGATCATGGGCCACAGGCGCAGCATCATGTGCCGGGTCAACCACATCCGCACTTCCTCATTCACACTGGTGTTGACGCGAACCAGGATGCGGTCCTGGTCAAGTTGGTAACTAACGGAGAGCTGGCGAATGTCCATGTGTTGATTTTAGTCAGGCGGCGATATGAGAAAGCCCCTTGAAATAGCAGGGTTGGGCCCAAGGTCTGAGCCAACCGGAGGATTTATCTATGCGAATCGAAAAACTCACCACCAAATTCCAGGAAGCCTTGGGCGAGGGCCAATCTCTGGCTTTGGCCAATGACCATGCCTACATCACCCCTGCCCACGTGCTGGTCGCCATGCTGCGCCAGGACGACGGCCCCAAGGCGCTGTTGCAGCGCGCGGGGGTCAATGTGCCGCAATTGCTGACAGCGGCAGAGGCTTACATGAAAAAGCAGCCCCAGGTGCAGGGCCAGGAGCAAGTTTCGGTTGACCGCGACATGGGCGTGCTGCTGCAGGCCTCCGAGAAGGAGTCCATCAAACGCGGCGACCAGTTTGTGGCGGGCGAACTGTTCCTGCTGGCGCTGGCCGACAGCAAGATAGAGGTGGCCAATATCGCCCGTGCCAATGGCATGACGCGCAAGAGCCTGGAGAGCGCCATCAACGCCGTGCGTGGCGGCCAGGCCGTGGACAGTGCCGATGCCGAGGAGCAGCGCGAGTCGCTGAAAAAATACTGCATTGACCTGACCGAGCGCGCCCGCCTGGGCAAGCTGGACCCGGTGATTGGCCGCGACGACGAAATCCGCCGCGCCATCCAGGTGCTGCAACGCCGCACCAAGAACAACCCGGTGCTGATCGGCGAGCCCGGTGTCGGCAAGACCGCTATCGTGGAAGGCCTGGCCCAGCGCATTGTGGACGGCGCGGTGCCCGATTCGCTGAAGGGCAAACGCGTGCTGAGCCTGGACATGGCCGCACTGCTGGCCGGTGCCAAGTTTCGCGGTGAGTTTGAAGAGCGCCTGAAAAACGTGCTCAAGGATTTGGCCAAGGACGAAGGCCAGACCATCGTCTTTATTGATGAGCTGCACACCATGGTGGGCGCTGGCAAGGCCGAAGGCGCCATGGACGCGGGCAATATGCTGAAACCCGCGCTGGCCCGTGGCGAACTGCACTGCGTGGGCGCCACCACGCTGGACGAATACCGCAAATACATCGAGAAAGACGCCGCGCTGGAGCGCCGTTTCCAGAAGATTCTGGTGGGCGAGCCGACGGTGGAAGCCACCATTGCCATCCTGCGCGGCCTGAAAGAGCGCTACGAAACGCACCACGGCGTGCAGATCACCGACCCGGCCATCGTGGCTGCGGCCGAGCTGTCCAACCGCTACATCACCGACCGCTTTTTGCCCGACAAGGCGATTGACCTGATCGACGAAGCCGCGTCCAAGATCAAGATCGAGCTGGACTCCAAGCCCGAGGTCATGGACAAGAAAGACCGCCGCCTGATCCAGTTGCAGATCGAGCGCGAAGCCGTGAAGCGCGAGAAAGACGAAGCCTCGCAAAAGCGGCTGGAATTGATCAACGAAGAGATCACCGCGCTGCAAAAAGAGATTGCCGACCTGGACGAAATCTGGAAGGCCGAAAAGGCCCAGGCCCAAGGGTCGAAGACCATCATGCAAGAGGTGGAAAAGCTGCGCTTCCAGATCAAGGAACTCACCGACAAGGGCGACTTCAACAAGGCCGGCGAGCTGCAGTACGGCAAGCTGCCCGAGTTGGAAAAGCGCCTGAAGGATGCGCAGGCGCAAGAGGCCGGCAAGGCCAAGAACGCCAAGGACGGTGGCCGTGCCCAACTGCTGCGCACCATGGTCGGCGCCGAGGAAATTGCCGAAGTGGTGAGCCGCGCCACTGGCATCCCGGTGGCCAAGATGATGCAGGGTGAAAAAGACAAGCTGCTGCAGATGGAAGCCAAGCTGCATGACCGCGTCATTGGCCAAAACGAAGCCATTGCGGCCGTCGCCAATGCCATTCGCCGTTCACGCTCGGGCCTGAGTGACCCGAACCGCCCAACAGGCTCGTTCCTGTTCCTGGGCCCCACCGGCGTGGGCAAGACCGAGCTGTGCAAGGCGCTGGCGGGCTTTTTGTTTGACAGCGAAGACCACCTGATCCGCATCGACATGAGCGAGTTCATGGAGAAGCATTCCGTGGCCCGCCTGATTGGCGCGCCTCCCGGCTATGTGGGCTACGAGGAGGGCGGTTACCTGACCGAGGCCGTGCGCCGCAAACCCTATGCCGTGCTGCTGCTCGACGAGGTGGAAAAGGCCCACCCCGATGTGTTCAACGTGCTGCTGCAGGTGCTGGACGATGGCCGCCTGACCGATGGCCAGGGCCGCACCGTGGACTTCAAGAACACCATCATCGTGATGACCAGCAATATTGGCTCGCAAATGATCCAGGCCATGGTCGGCCAGGACTATGAGGACGTGAAGGACGCGGTGACCGGTGAGCTGAAGAACCACTTCCGCCCCGAGTTTTTGAACCGCATTGACGAGACCGTGGTCTTCCATTCGCTGGACGCCACCCACATCGCCAATATTGCCAAGATCCAGTTGCAGGTGCTGATGGCCCGCCTGGCCAAGATGGACCTGGGTCTGGTGGTGTCCGACGCGGCGGTGGCCGAACTGGCCAAGGTCGGGTTTGATCCGGTGTTTGGCGCGCGGCCGCTCAAGCGGGCGATCCAGCAGCGCATTGAGAACCCGCTGTCCAAGCTGTTGCTGGAAGGCAAGTTTTCGCCTAAGGACACCATCAACGTGGGTGTGGATACGATTCAGGCGCCGGGGCAGTTCAGCTTTTCGTGATGTCTGACGCGGAGTGCTGAAGGCCATTTAGGCCTCAAGCCCTCGTGGAATATGTGCAGCCAGCTATGGATTTGGTAGCAAATTCTAGCTGGCTTTTCTTTTGGAAAGATTTTTGTCTATACCACTAAGTGGCATAATCATTCCGTGAAGCGCGTATTCAAAACCCGTCATTTCAGTCGCTGGATGCGCAAAACAGAGCTGACCGATGCGGCTCTGTGCGAAGCGGTAGCGGAAATGTCGCAGGGGCTGATCGACGCAGACCTGGGTGGCGGTGTCGTGAAGAAGCGGTTGCTGGCAAACGCGGTGGCGCCCAACTGGTGCTACCAACGGGGAACCCAGCTTGTCTAGGTTGAGAAAAGGTGTGCCAACATTGCGCACGATGAGCTGGATGCATTGCAGGCTATCGCAGCCCAGTTGCTGGCCATCACGGGGCCGCAGTTGGTTCGCGCAGTTGAAGACGGGTCTTTACAGGAAATATGCCATGACAAAAAGTTAAAGCAAAGAGCCATATTTTTGAAGCAGTTCACGAGACTGCCAGCGATCTGCATCGCCTCGGGTTTATTGACAAACGCAATATGCACAAGTTCGATGCGTTGTGTCTTGACCCGGTGCCCAACTACGACAGTGAAAAAATCCGCGCATTGCGGGACCATCTCCAGCTAAGCCAGGCCGTGCTGGCGGCGGTACTCAATACAAGTTTGTCGACCGTGCGCAAGTGGGAAGGCGGTGAAAAGCATCCCAGCGGGCCATCACTCAAGTTGCTCCATCTGCTGGATCGCAAAGGGTTGGAGGCGGTTCTTTAGCCAGTTTTAAAGGTGCCAAATCGACCTGTAGCCCTCGTGTTTCCTGCGTGGATAGCTCCTGATTTTGTAGCGATTGTGCTGCCGGGTTTTGAAACTCCGGGCGGAGCCAGCGCATGGTGCCAGCCTCTTCTTCGGCGGCGCGCTGGGCGTTAAGCAGGCTTCCACCTCAAACCAGCCGGACCGGTAAGGCCGATCCGCCCTTGCTCGCTTTCTTTACAAAGGCTTTATCAAAGGTGATCAGCGCGTCTTCGTCCTTGCAGAGCGCCAGATGCAGGGCATCGGCAAAATCCATGCCTTGTACAAAGGCATCCAGCGCTAAACGCACGGCTGCGGCCTGTGGCGGGTTGAAGTTGGGCAGGTTCAGAAGTAAATTCAAAGCCCGCTGGATGTCCGTGGCCATGCAGTCGTTGGACTCCAGCACCCACACCAACTCCAACAGCACGGTCACTGGCGCGGTGAACGGCTGGTCCGTAGCAAGCAGCGCTTTGGCGCGGATGAATTGGGCTGCATCATCTTGCAACAGCAGACGGGCCAGCACATTGGTGTCGAGCGCAATCACGGTGCGTTACGGGCTTTGAGTTTGGCCCGAATGGCAGCTTGGGTCTGTGCGTCATTCAGTGGTTTGCGGTCAGGTTTGAACAGGCAGCCCGCTACCGCTTCCAACGAAGACTCTTTCTGGTCGGGCAGCGGGCGCAACCGAATTTCGCCGTCCACATACTGCACCTCCAGGCGCGAACCCGCGGTGATGTGCGCGTCATCACGCACGCCCTTGGGAATGACGAGCTGGCCTTTGCTGGATAGGGTGACGGTTTCCATGGTGGTCTTTGCTGTGAAAGTAAGACGGATGGTAAGCCAAAATAATAGGAGCTGCAGACTTTGGATTCGATGACCGACCGCTGAATGCCAGCGGCGCGCGCTTTGTGTGCGCATTCGCACAGATGGCAGAGAGCTTTGTCCCTAGCCTAAGAGGTCAACACAAGGACGCAACCACCATGACCCCTACTTTTCAATCCATTCGCCACCTCATTCCCGCCACGTTGTTCCTTCTCGGAGCCGTGGGCACGGCGTATGCAGGCACCTCGCAAGCCCAGGCGGATGCACAAGCGCGTTACCGCGCGGAGTTGGCGCAGTGCAATAGCGCTCAGTCCAGCCAGCCGGTCAATGTCTGCCGAAGCGAAGCGCGCAACGCGCTGGCAGAGTCCCGCCGTGGCGGTTTGAGCGATGCGCCCGACCAATACCAGCGCAATGCTGTGCTGCGTTGCGCAGAGTTTCAGGGCGTAGAGCGCTCGGCATGTGAAGCCCGCGTGTTCAACCCGTCAAGGGTCGAGGGCAGTGTCGCAGCGGGCGGCGTTCTGAGCGAAAGTGTGATCATCACTCCCGTGAAGTGAGCCGGGCCATTTCCAGCGCATGGATGCTGCTCTGATCCCTAAGTGAGCCAACGTACCGACGTTTGGTAAAGGGCGTCCTACCCTGAGGAAATAAACGGAGGACGCCACCATGACCCGACTGTTGTCTCGCCAAGCGCCACAGCTATGAAATCCGTCCAAGTACCGGCGATGAATTCCCCGCACAAGGTGCCGACGGGTATCAGCGGCTTTGACGCCATCACGGGTGGTGGCCTGCCACAGGGCCGCACTACGCTGGTCGTGGGCGGGCCGGGTTCCGGCAAGACGGTGTTTGCCCTGCAGTTTCTGGTGCATGGTGTGCAACACTGCAAGGAGCCGGGCATCTTTGTGGCATTTGAGGAGACCTCTCAGCGCATCCTCGACAACGCCAGCAGCTTTGGCTGGGACATCACAGTCCCCCAAAGGAAAAAGCTGTTCTTTCTGGATGCACAACCCCAACCCGACCTGATCCAGTCGGGCGACTTCGATTTTTGCGGCATGCTGGCCGCGTTGGAGGCGCGCATCCAGGCCGCTGGCGCGCAGCGCATTGTTTTTGACGCACTCGATATCGTGCTGGCCTTGTTGCCTGACGCGCATGCCCAGCGGCGTGAGGTTTACCGGCTGCACCAGTGGTTGTTGGCACACCAGTTGACCGGCATCATCACCCTGAAGGCCGACACCGACCAAACCAATGCCATCAGCCAGCAACCCTTTGGCTTCATGCAGTTCATGGTGGACTGCGCGGTCATCCTCAACCACAGTGTGGTGCAGGGCGTGTCGCAACGCAACCTGCGGGTGCAAAAGTTTCGCGGTTCCAGTTTTGACGAAAACGAGTCGCCTTTCCTGATCGGCAACAGCGGCTTTGAAGTGGCTGTCGCACGCGCCCTGGACAGCTCGGAGACCCCGGTAACCAATGAGCGCATTTCCAGTGGCGTGGAGCGCCTGGACACCATGCTGGGTGGTGGTTACTACCGGGGCGCCAGCGTGCTGGTGACCGGTTTTTCCGGTACCGCCAAAACCACCCTGAGCGGTGCCTTTGTGCAGGCCGCCTGCGAGCGCGGTGAACGCACCTTGTTCGTCAGCTTTGATTCGGATGGCGGCGAGGTGATCCGCAACCTGGCCTCGGTGGGCATCCGGCTGGCTACTTTTTTAGAAAGCGGCGTTTTGCGCATGGCCTCTGCCCGCAGCATCTCGGGCAGCGCCGAGACTTATCTGGTGCGCATCAAGGCACTGGCCAAGGAGCACCGCGCCCGCTGTGTCGTCATTGACCCCGTTTCCACCTGGTCCAAATCCGGCACCGAAACGAACGCCCACAGCGTGGCCGAGCGGCTGATTGACTGGGCCAAGGCCGATGGCACCACCTTGCTGTGCACCCGCTTACTCGACGAAATGTCCAGCCCGGCCGAAGGCAGCTCGCCGTTGCAACTCTCGGCCCAGGTCGACACCTGGATCCACTTGAGCTACCTGGTGCAGGCGGGCGAGCGCAATCGTGGCCTGTCCATCGTCAAGTCACGCGGAACGGCGCACTCCAACCAGGTGCGCGAGCTGATTCTGAGCGACAGTGGTGTCACCCTGGCCGATATCTACACCGCGGGCGGCGAGGTATTGATGGGCACGCTGCGGTGGGAGAAAGAGCGCGCCGAGCGCGTCGCCAGCGAAGCGGTTGATGTGGCCCGCAAGCTCAAACGGGTGCGCCTGGATACCGAGGAGGCGGAGTTGGAAGTACGCGTGAAGTCGCTGCAGACTGAACTGGCGGCCAAGCAAATTGAGAAGGCGCTGCTGCTCAGCAGCTCCAAGAGCCTTGCTGGCGACGTGTCGCGCGACCGCACCCGCCTGGAGGAGTTGCGCGGCGCCGATGCCACCGCCTTAACCGGCGGCACGGGGGCTAAACCATGAGCCGCCCGGTGGTTTACAAGTTTCGCCTGTATGTGGCTGACGACGCGCTCAATTCCGGGCAGGCGCGGACCAATCTGGCCGCGTTGTGCAAAACCCATCTCGCAGGGCGCAGCGAGGTGGAGGTCGTGGACGTGTTCAAGCAACCCAATCGTGCCCTGTCCGATGCCATCTACCTCACCCCTACTTTGGTACGCACCTGGCCACTGCCGGTGCGCTGCATCGTGGGTACGCTTAGCCAGACCGCCATGGTGTTGCGCGTGCTGGACCTGGAGGGTGATTTCGCCGCTGGGCCGCCCCGAGGCGAAATGCCATGACAGATTTACCCACCCAAGGCACGAAGGACGAGGTTCTGGGCCTCATCGAGACCTTGCACGCCACCGGCCAGCGGCTGGAGGACTTGACGGCGGGCGAGGTTGATGCCGTGGTCAACCAGGCCGGGGAACCCTTTTTGCTGCGCACCGCACAAGACCACTTGCGCGTGAGTGAGGCCGCCAGACAAAGTGCGATTCTCAATGCGTTGCCGACGCATATCGCCTTGCTGGACTCTCAGGGCAGGATCATCGCCGTGAATGGCGCCTGGCGGAGGTTCGCCAGTGCCAATGAATATTTGGCGCTGGAGTCGGGTGTGGGGCTTAACTACCTGCAGGTTTGCGACGAGGCCCAAGGCGCTTGGTCGAAGAAGCAAAGGCGGAGCGGCTGGCCTGCGGTCGGTGCTGGACGGGGAAACCCCGAGCTTTTCACTGGAGTATCCCTGCAACGCACCCAATGAGCCGCGGTGGTTCCAGTTGACCGTGACGCCGCTGTCTCAGGACCATCCGAGCGGTGCGGTGGTCATGCACATGGATGTCACGGAGCGGCGAGCGGCTGCCGAAAGAATCGTTTACCTGAACCGGGTTTACGCAACATTGAGTGGCATCAATACACTCATTGTCCGCGTCGCCGACCGTGCCACGCTGTTTGGTGAGGCCTGCCGCATATCGGTCGAGGCTGGGGGGTTTCGCATGGCTCTAATTGCCATCGCGGACCAAACCACGGGAAAGGTGGCGCTGGCAGCCTCCGCGGGCGTGGACGACGCGCTTTACATCGCACTCAAGAGCTATTTTATTTCGGTGGATAGTCCTGAACTCCGAAGTACCCTGCTGCAGCGCGTCGTCACACACAAGAAGGCGGTTGTCGTCAATGACTTGGAGGGCAATGTCGAGGTCGTTTTTCGGAAGCAGTACGTCGATTCAGGTGTCAATTCGCTGGCAATTCTGCCGCTGATCGTTGCAGGCAACGCGGTCGGCACGTTGGTGCTGTACGCCAGCGAGCGGGATTTTTTCCGTGACGAAGAGATGACTCTGTTGACCGAGCTGGCGGGCGACGTGTCATTCGCCATAGACCACATCGACAAGCAGGAGCGCATCGACTACCTGGCCTATTACGACGTGCTCACCGGGCTGGCCAACCAGCGGCTGTTCCTGGAGCGCCTGGCGCAATATGTGCGCAGCGCTGGCACCGGTGCGCACCAGTTGGCGGTGTACCTGATGGATATCGAGCGCTTCAAGAACATCAATGACAGCCTGGGTCAGCCCGCCGGTGATGAACTGCTGCGCCAGGCAACCCGTGGCTGACCCGCAATGTGGGTGATGCCACGCTGTTTGCGCGGCTGGTGCGGACCACTTTGCGGGCGCGTTTCTACGCCCTGGTGCAACAGGCGGACGATGTGGTGCTTTTGCTGGAACGCAAGCAGGCGGCCTTCAGGAGCATTTGTTTCACCCTGTCGGAGGCTACGTTCCGGGTGGGCATCAAGGTCGGCGTCCGCTGTGTTCCTACTGGTGGGGCCGACGCCGTCACATTGTTCGTGGTCACGAGGCGGCGCTCAAGCGCGCCAAGGCCGGGGTGAACCCTTTGGCCCGATGTACCCCCCCAAATGACCGAAGCCGTAGCCAGCAAAGTGACGCTGGAGAACCAGTTGCGTCTGGCCCTGGATCGCGGCGAATTCGTGTTAGTATTACCAGCCAAAGGTCGACCCGCTACGGGTACTGTCACCGGCGCGAAGCGCTGATCCGCTGGAATGACCCCCACACCGGTTTGGTGCCGCCGCCCAATTTATCCCGGTGCTGGAGGCCGGTCTCGTCCATGCCGTGGCTCGTTGGGCTTTGCGCCAGGCCGTTTCTGACTACCTGCGTTGGCGTGCGGCGGGTCTGGCGGTGGTGCGCATAGCCGTCAACGTGTCATCCTTGCAACTGCGCAACCGCAATTTCATCGAAGAGGTGCGCAGCGCCATCGGCATTGACCCGTTTGCCCCCGCCGGGCTGGAGCTGGAGATTACCGAGAGCCTGATCATGGAGGACGTCAAACATAGCATTTCCAGCCTGCAACCATTCGTGACATGGGATTAACGCCATTGATGACTTTGTACCGGCTTTTCGTCGCTGAGTTACTCCTCCAAGTTTCCGGTGGACACTAATTGAAGATTGACCGCTCCTTTGTGCTGACATGACCGAGTCACCGCGCGATTGGCCCTGGTCTCGACCACATCATCAACCTGGCCCACGCTCAAGCTCAAAGTGGTTGCCGAGGGGGTGGACAGCGATGACCAGTTGCGCCTGCTGCGGCGTATTGGGCTGTGACGAGATGCAGGGTTGGCCTGTTCAGGCCAACCGGTGCCGGATACCGTGTTTGAGGCGCTGTATTTGGGCGGTACACCGTAAAGGTTGCGGGTGGACGCAGGAGTGGAAAGTTCACCAAAAGCTTAGGCGAAATTGGCCTCCAGCCCTCGTGAATGTGCTTATACAGCTATGCTTTTGATAGTGACT
>JADJBC010000011.1 GCA_016703945.1 Candidatus Aalborgicola danicus | reverse complement strand
CCGCAATGCCCTTTGTCATCGGCAATGCCGGGGCCAAACGCCCGGTTGCCATCGATGCGAAACGGCGCTTTGAGCAGCGTGCCAACGGGGTAGACACGGTGTCCATGTGGGCCATCATCAGGAAATGTTTCGTGCCGGTACCCTCGATACGTCCAGCGATGTTGTCGGCCCCCCTGGATGGTGGAGGTGTGGCGGGTCACCTGGCCCCCATAGCGACCAGTTCCGACTCCAGAAACTGGCTCAAGGCACGGATGCCATCGAGGTTGGTGCTACCGGATTCGATATTGACCAAGCGCTCCAGGGTTTGCACCGTGGCGGCCTGGGCCGCTGTGGCACGCGCCAACAAGGCTTCGTCGCGGGTCTGGGCCTGCAGGCCGGCACTGGCCAGGGCGAAAACCAGTGGGGCAAGGGCGGTGCGTATCAATTGGATTGTCATGGTGGTGTTGGCTGACCGTGGGGTCAGGGTAGGGTGAAGAATGCTGCAAATGGTAGGGGCGAGCGGACTCTGCAACAATAGCCAAAATCGCCATAGAAAGAGCCAATACCGCCGTGACAAATCCCCTGCTCCATGTCGACGTATTGGTGTTTGCTGGTGCCATGGCGGGTGTTTCACTGTCGGTCATCGACATGATGCGTATTACCAACACGGTGGCCAGACTGCAACAAGCTGCCAGCGTCACGCCGGTGCGCTGGCGATTGCTCAATGCCCGTGGCGCAGCCATCAGCACGGCGAACAAAATGTTTGGTGCGTATGTGCAGCAACCCACCGAAACACAAGACCTGCCAGCCCTGCACCACGCCTGTTTTGTGCCGCCCCTGCACGCGGAAAACATTCCTGCGTTGCGCGCGGCGGTTCAGGTTTTGCCCCAGGTACAGGCTCTGGCACAGGCATGTCTGGCACCAGGGCACACTGTCGCAACGGTTTCCAGCGGTGCCTGGTTTGTGGCTGGCAGTCCGGCTGCCCATGGGCTATCCGTGGCCCTGCCCTGGTACTACCTTTCGGGGTTTCGCGGTGATTTTCCGGGCGTCAACGTGTCTACCGACCAGGAATGGCTGGCAGACGGCCCGCTGATCAGCGGCGCGATGCCGTCGTCACTGACATCGGTCGTGCTGGCGCTGCTGCGCACCGCGCTTCCACAAGAACTCGTGCAATCCTGTGAACGCCTGCTGGTGCATGACAAGGAGCGCAGCGCCATGACACTGCAGACGGTGCAGCAGCACCACATCCACGCCACGCGCGACAGCGCAGTCGCTCGGGCCGTTGCCTGGCTGGACCAGCACCTGGAACAGACCTATTCCCTGGACGCCGTAGCCAACGCAGCCGCAGTGAGCCCGCGCACGGTTCTTAGGCACTTTCAGCAGGTCATGGGCATGAGCCCGCTGGACTATTTGCATGCCCAGCGTGTCAAACGCGCCCGCATCTTGCTGGAAGTGACTCTGGACGACATACCCACCATCGCCCATGCCTGCGGCTACGCGGACCCGGCCGCTTTTCGCCGCATTTTCATGCGCCTGGAAAAGCTGACGCCGATTGCCTACCGCGCGGCCAACGCCCTGCGGTCGTCGCGCATGCGCTGGAAAGTGGAGGGCTTGGGGACTTGAACAGTTGGGGACAGAGCTAAAGGTCTGTCCCGCAAGGTTTCAGAAGGCCGCTTTGAACTGCACGCCGAAGGTGCGCGGTTCGTTGACAAAACCGGTCAGGTTGTTGAAGTCAATGGCGCCGGTGACCTGCATGGCGTTGGTGATGTTGCGTCCGAAGGCGGCCAGTTCGTACTTGCCATCACCCCAGTTGTAGCCCACGCGCAGGCCGCCTTCCAGCAGCGGTTTGGCGGTGAACTCCTTGGCGGTGTACAAGAAGATGTTGGTGCTGCTGCGGTAGGACCAGTCGGTGTAAACAAAGTACTCGGCTCCGTTGCCGGCGGGAATGCCGTAACGTGCATTGACGCTGGCGATCCACTGCGGTGCATTGGGCAGCGGGTTGCCGTCGATGTAGTAGAACTTGTCGACACCACCAAAGAAGTTGGGCTTGGTGTACGCCAGACGGTCGGTGATGGTGGGGCCGCTGCCGCCACCGGCCACCACCAGGCTGGGGTCGTTGAACTTGGTGAAGTTGTAGCTGGCGGCCACACCCACGCGGAAACGCTCGGTCAGGAAGGCATCAAAGTTCCACTCCACACCCTGGCCAAGCGACTCTTGCGCGCTGAGCAGAATCGTGGAGTTGGTGGCGCCACCCACGGCGGTGATCTGCTGGCCCTTGACGCTGTAGTTGAACAGGCTCACGGCGGTGCGGGCGCTGCGGTCCCACAGGTCGGCCTTGATACCCACTTCGGCCGAGGTGATGGTCTCGGGCCCGGCCTGCGTCAAGGCACCAAACGCGCTGGCGGGCTGGATGCTGCTGCCACGGTAACCGGTGGCCAGGCGACCAAACAGGTTGGTGGTAGGGCTGAGCTTATAGGTCGCGCTGAGGTCCCAGTTGGTCTTGGCGTCATCTGCTGACGAGGCCACACCGTTGGAGGTGTCCACCGTGCTTTGCAGAGCCTGGGTCGACAACTGCTTTTTGTCCTGGGTGTAACGCACACCGGCGCGGATATTGAAATCCTTGCTGAGGTCGTAACGGATGGAGCCGAAGCCCGCCCACGAGGTATTGGTTTGTTTGGTCGCACTCCAGCCGGTTTGTGCACCGCCGCCCAGCGAGTCAAAGGCGAAGGCGTCCATCACATACTGCTCGTCAAAGTAATACAGGCCGGCCTGCCAGCTCAACGGCCCGCTGGTCTTGGACTCCACGCGAAACTCTTGCGTGACCTGGCTGTGGTCGCGAATACCGTCTGCAGTTTCCGATGGGAAGGGAATAAAGCCTGGCCCCATGGTGCCCGCGAACACCGCGCCATAGCCACCGTCTACGTCACCCCGGCTGTAGGCCTTCACCGTCTCGTAACCGGTGATGGAGTACACGTTCACATCCCTTAAGCTCCACTTGAGCCGCATGCTGCCACCGGTGTTGGTCAGGGTCTGGCCGTTGACGCCGTCGAACTGGACCTTGGCCGGGTCGAAGTTGTCCACTAGCTCATTGGTACCGGGCTTGATGACGTTGGCGCGGAAGACACGGGCGCTGCCCTTGAGGTCGCGGTTGTGGACGTTGAACAGAGCGCTGAAATCGCCACCGGCAGGGTCGTAAGCTGCCTGCACACGGATGGCGCGGTCGTCATACCCTTCCATATTTTTGGTTGGACCCTTGTCGTTGCTTACCCAGTTGTCGCGGTGTTGCACTTGTGCGGAAACGCGGGCATTCCAGTCCCCCGTGAGCGGCAGGTTAAAAGCGCCCTCGGCGTTGACGGTGCCGAAGGTTCCGGCGGAAACATTGAAATAACCATCGGTCTTCTTGGACGGTTTGACCGAGTCAAACTTGACCACACCGGCTGGCGTGTTGCGGCCAAATAACGAGCCCTGTGGCCCGGCCAACACTTCGATGCGTTCGAGGTCAAACGCGGGGAAACCTTTGAGAATCGGGTTTTCCTGCACCACATCGTCATAAATCAGCGACACGGGCTGCGACGCGTTCAGACGGAAATCGGTATTGCCGTAACCACGCAGGTAAAAACGGGGGAAGGCGCGACCAAACGACGACTCTACGTTCAGGCTGGGTACCCGGCCCGACAACATGCGCAAATCGGCGCCCGATGAGTTGATGATGTCGAGTGTTTCGCCCGACAGTGTTGACACCGAAATCGGCACGTCCTTGCTGTTTTCAGCGCGCCGCTCGGCGGCGACGGTCACCACGTCCAGCTTGCCGGCCTGTGAGCCACCCTCGGGAGTCGCCGCGGTTTGGGCTACCGCCTGTGTGGCGGGCCATGCCAGGGCGATGGCCACCAGCATGGGGGAAAGTGCGAAAGTCGCACCACGGCTGGTGCCAGTGCGCTTGGCAGCACCGCGTTTGACGGATGGGGAACGAGACATGGGGCGCTATCCTCTTAATAGGGTTGAATTGTGCTGGACACCCATTATTGTGCGTCGACAAAGAGTGCTGCGTTACGAAGCAAATATCAGGCCATACCACCTGTGTGGGAGTCTTCAAGAAGGCCTTTGTGTCACCCACGCGCCCACCCCGTCTTGTCGCCCACGGCGGTTTGCCTTATGGTGCCGCCATGCACTCTACCGACATCATTGATTTCCTGGTCCGCAAAGACCAACTGGGCACCACAAAGCTGCGCACGCGCCCTCTGGCGCCCTTGGCCGACGGCCAGCTGCGCGTTCGCATTGACCGGTTTGCCCTGACCTCCAACAACATAACCTACGCCGCCATGGGTGAGGCCATGCAGTACTGGCGCTTCTTCCCAGTATCCGGAGACGAAGCCGATGACACGGACTGGGGCCAGATACCGGTGTGGGGCTTTGGCACGGTGCAGGCGTCCAGCTGTTCCGACATCGCCGTGGGTGAGCGCCTGTACGGCTACTTCCCCATGGCCAATGCCGTGGATCTGACGCCGGGCCGGGTCACGGCGGGGTCGTTCTTTGACGCCTCTCCCCACCGTGCCGAGCTGCACAGTGTTTACAACCAGTACATGCGCTGTACGGCCGATCCGTTCTACACCGCCGACACCGAAGACATTCAGGCGCTGCTGCGCCCGCTGTTCATCACGTCGTGGCTGATTGACGATTTTTTGGCGGACAACGATTTCTTTGGTGCAACGGCCGACCCCGCACAACCGGGCCTGATGCTGCTGTCCAGCGCGTCCAGCAAAACCGCCTACGGCACGGCCTTCCAGTTGGCGCAGCGTGCAGGGATCGAGGTCGTGGGGCTGACGTCGCCCGGCAACGTGGCGTTCTGCGAAAGCCTGGGTTGTTACCACCGCGTATTGACCTACGACCAATTGGACAAAATAGCCCCGGACGCACCCGCCATTTTTGTCGACTTTGCCGGTAACGCCGGGTTTCGCAAGGCTTTGCACACCCACTGCAAAGGCCTGAAGTTCAGCAGCTCCATTGGTGCCACCCATGTCGCCGACATGGGTGGTGGCAAAGACCTGCCCGGCCCCAAAGCAACGTTGTTTTTTGCGCCGGCACAGATCAAGAAACGCAGTGCCGAGTGGGGTGCGCAGGGCCTGGGGCAACGGCTGGTGCAATCCTGGCTGGCATTTACCGCCGCTGTCTCGCGCCCGGACCAGGCGTGGTTGCAGGTGCAGCAACACAACGGGCCTAACGCCGTGTTGGCGGCCTACCAGCAGGTGCTGGGGGGCAAGGTTGACCCCAGGACGGGCCACATCGTATCGCTGCAAACGCAAAGTTGACGTCAGCCAAATCGGGCATGATATGCCCTGTTTGTCACCTTCAAAGGCGCCCCTTTGCGATTGGCCCTCCTCTCCGACATCCACGCCAATTGGCAAGCGCTTGACGCCTGCCTGGCGCACGCCCGTGCGCAACAGGCCCAACGTTTTGTGTTCCTGGGTGACCTGGTGGGTTATGGGGCCGACCCGGCCAAGGTGGTGGAGCGCATCATGCTGCTCACCGAAGAAGGCGCCCTGGTCATCCAGGGTAACCACGATGCCATGGCCGTCAACCCGCCGGCCGAGGTCAAAACGGTAGGCGACACCACCGCCATCTGGACCCACCGCCAGCTCAGCGCCGCGCAGCGTGACTGGATCACCGCCCTGCCGATGACGCAGCAGCTGGACGCCACCCTCTTTGTACACGCCAGTGTGAACGAACCCCATCTGTGGCGCTATGTCTATGACCAGCGCGCGGCCAAAGCTAGCCTGGACGCGGCGGCGGCATGGCCCGAGGTGCGGTATGTTTTTGGCGGCCATGTCCACATGCAGACGCTGTATTACCGGGGCGCCGGTGACGGTTTGATGCCGTTCAAGCCACAACCCGGCGTGGCCGTTCCGGTTCCCAAACACCGACAGTGGCTGGGTACCGTGGGTTCGGTGGGTCAGCCGCGTGATGGCAATACCCGGGCCATGTATTGCCTGTTTGACACCGATGCCGCGCAGCTCACCTTCCACCGGGTCGCCTATGACCACTTTGCCGCCGCCGCCGCCATCCGCCGCGCGGGTTTGCCTGACTTTTTTGCCAGCCGGCTGGAGGATGGCCGGTGAAACTGCTGGAGCCTGGCGCTGAACTGGACGGCTTCACCGTGGACGAATGTATCCACTCCGGCGGCATGGCCCACATCTACCGTGTGCACTACACCGACAACCAGCGCGATCCCGCCTTCGCCATGGCCATGAAGGTGCCGCGTATGACGGCCGGCGACGGCGCGGAAAACATCGTCAGCTTCGAGATTGAATGCCAGATCATGCAGGTGCTGCAGGGCCGCCACGTGCCGCGTTTTGTGGCCGCCGGAGATTTGGAGCGGGTGCCCTACCTGGTGATGGAATACCTCACCGGCGAAACGCTGGAGCACTGGCTGGATGGCGAAACTCCCCCCAGCGTCGAACAAATCACCTGGCTGGGTGCTGCGATGGCGCGCGCCGTGCATGCCCTGCACCAGCAAAACACCGTGCACCTGGACCTCAAACCGGCCAATGTGTTGTTTCGCGGTGATGGCAGCGCCGTGCTGCTGGACTTTGGCTTGTCTTGCCACGCCCACTACCCGGACCTGCTGGCCGAGCAATTGCGCAAGGCTGTAGGTTCACCCGCCTGGATCGCTCCCGAGCAGGTGGTCGGTGTGCGCGGCGACCCGCGCAGCGATATCTTTGCGGTGGGTGTCATGCTGTACCAACTGTGCACCGGTCGCCTCCCCTTTGGAGAGCCCCAAACCTCAGCCGGGTTGCGCCAACGCCTGTGGGTTGACCCGGTGCCGCCGCGCAAAATCAAACCCGAACTACCCGCCTGGCTTCAAGAGGTGGTCATGCGGTGCCTGGAGCCCGAGGCGGCACAGCGCTACCCATCGGCGGCCCACCTGGCATTTGATTTGACCCACCCGCTACAGGTGGCGATTACCGAGCGCGGAACCAATGTCACTGGCACACGGTTTCGCACCCACTTCAAACGCTGGCTCAAGGCCGCAGGCATGCACTACAAGCCCAGCCCCATCCCGTCGTCGCAGCAGATTGAGGAAGTGCCCATCGTCATGGTGGCCGTGCCCCACATGGATGTCACCGACGTCACGCTGTACTCGCTGCGCCAGGGTGTCGCGCGGGCACTGGGCACACGCCCCGGTGCGCGCCTGGCGTGTGTGACGGTGATCTCGTCCGCATCGACCAGCGCCTCGATTGAAGAAAAAAGTGAAACCAATGTGCACCGGCGCCACCTGAGCACACTGCGCCAGTGGGCGCAGCCGCTGGACCACCCAGGCCATCAGACCTCCTACCATGTGCTGGAGTCGGGCGATGTGGCACAGGCCCTGCTGGACTATGCGCGTGGCAACAACGTCAGTGTCATCGTGATGGGTGCCGCCACCCACGGTCTCAAGACCCAGCGCTTTGTGGCCACGGTGCCGATCAAGGTGGCGATGGACGCACCTTGCACCATCATTTTGGTCAAGCAGGCCCTGCCCTTTGAGTTGCTGGGCGAAAGCGCACCGGGCGGCGCTTCCGATGCCGCAGGCTACTCGGATTCAGGCTCGGAAACGGTCAGAGTGAGAAAACCCTACGCCGACAACGACGTCCCCTTTTAACAGCGCCACCGCCAGCCGCAAACCTTGCGACAATGCCCCTTCATTCATTTCAAGAGAAGGGTTCACCATGAAGGGCAATGTGGCGGCCATCGTGCTGATTCTGTTGGGATCATTTTTTCTGCTGAGCAACCTGGGCCTGATCAACATCAGCCTGGCCGAGTTGTTTAAAACCTGGTGGCCGGTGATCCTGATCGCGGTCGGCATCTCGTTGTTGTTCACACGCGAAAACCGCAACAGCAACCGACCCAAGGACTGAATGGCGCACGCCTTTGAGTCCCTCACCCCCGACGCCGTGCTCGACGCGCTGGACAGCGTGGGTCTGCGCGGCGATGGCCGCCTGACCGCCCTGTCTTCGTACGAAAACCGGGTCTACCAGGTGCAACTGGAGGATGGCAGCGCGGTGGTGGCCAAGTTTTACCGCCCCGGGCGCTGGACCGACGAGCAAATCCAGGAAGAACACGACTTCGCCGCCGAACTGATGGCCGCCGAAGTGCCCGCCGTCGGGCCACTGGTGCTGCAAGGAGCCAGCCTTCACCACTTTGGCGACTTTGCCTTCAGCGTCAGCCCCCGGCGCGGCGGACGTCCGCCTGAGCTGGACGATGGAGAGGTGCTGGAGTGGATCGGCCGCTTTCTGGCGCGCATCCACACCGTCGGAGCCAAGAAACCCTTCGCCAGCCGACCCCGGCTGGACGCCGCCAGCTTTGGTGTGGAGTCCATGCAGTGGCTGCTGGAGCATGACAAAGTACCGCTGGATGTGCAATCGGCGTGGACCAAGGTGTGCACAAACGCTATTGAATTGGTAGCTACTCACGCAGCATTAACGGCGGCGAGAGGCATAAAACACTCTAAGGATTCGGACATCCGCATCCTGCGCCTGCACGGCGACTGCCACCCCGGCAATATCTTATGGACCCCCACCGACGCCGCCCTGGCAGCCGGGCCAGGGCCCCACTTTGTCGACCTGGACGACGCCCGCTCTGGCCCGGCGGTGCAGGATATGTGGATGCTGCTCAGCGGCGACCGCAGCCAACGCACCCGCCAACTCGGCGCTCTGGTGGACGGCTACGAGCAGTTCCGCGACTTTGACCGGCGTGAACTGGCGTTGATCGAACCACTTCGCACACTGCGCCTGATCCACTACAGCGCCTGGCTGGCCCGCCGCTGGGACGACCCGGCCTTTCCCGTCAACTTCCCCTGGTTTGGCTCCAGCGACTACTGGCAGGGCCAGGTGCAGATGCTGGAGGAGCAGTTGGAAGCGATGCAGGAAGAGCCGCTGGTGGTGTAGCGGCTGCCTCTTTCACGTCGCTTGAACCGGTTGTTCGGCGCATGGGGAGACATTGCGCGCCGGGGCTGCGGCCCGCCCCCTGCCACAGCCTGGATGGCTAGTAGATCCAAGACATAAAAGCCTATGACCCAAAATAGCGGAACTCACATCACCCGGTTGCCCACTCTGAACCTGGTGGGCGCAGGGCGAGTTGGGCAAACCCTCGCCCGCCTATGGCGCGCGCAGGGCGTCTTTGCGATTCAGGACGTGCGGACCACGTCATTGTCCAGCGCACAGGCGGCCTGCGCTGTCATCGGCACGGGCCGGGCTGTTGAGTCCCTGTCGGCCATGCGGGCGGCCGATATCTGGATGTTGGCGGTGCCGGATGCACGGTTGGCGGACTGCGCGCAGGCTTTGGCTGCCGCAGAAGGCGCGCCAGGCGCCGCATCCCAAGCTGCGCCCATCGTGTTTCACTGCAGTGGCGCGCAGGACACCAGCGTGCTGACGCCACTGGCCGCCCTCGGCTGGCGCGTGGCCAGCGCGCATTGCCTGCTGAGTTTTGCGTCCGTGTCGGCGGCGCTGCAGCAGTTTCAGGGTACGCCGTGCGCCCTGGAAGGCGACCCTGGCGCCTGCGACGGACTGCGCCCCGCCTTCAGCGCGATTGGCGCTCAATGCTTCGACATTGCCAGCGCCGACAAACTGCTGTACCACGCAGCCGCGGTGTTTGCCACCAACTTCCTGCCGGTGCTGCAGGCCACGGCCGAAGACCTGTGGCGCGCCACTGGCATGCCAGCCGACCTGATTCCGCACCTGCGTGCTTCGCTGCTGCGCAACGCCGTCGCCAACATCACAACCCTGGGGCCACAAGCCGCGCTCACCGGGCCATCGGCACGTGGCGACACGGTGGCCATTGCCCGGCAGGGTGCCGCGGTGTCGCAGTGGGACGCAGAGAGCGGAGCAGCCTATGACGCGTTGAGCGCGTTGGCTTTGCGGCTGGCGCGCACACGAAAGGATTGAGCCGTGGGGCCAGTGCCCTTTTGCGGGTTTCGCACCCTGTTGCCGCCGACTGGCGTTGTGGCGGATTTGCAGAGCTTTTTACAGATCAACGGGCGAGGCGAGTGTGCTGGCATTCATACGCAGCGAGGTCGCAATGGGGCGCAAGCCGCCGCCTAACCCGCTTCACGAACATCGACGGTACGCCGCGGTTGAGCTTTACCGCTCTCTACGGAGAACGAATAAGAGTCTATGTGCCAAATTGGCCTTTAGCCCTCGTAAAATAAGCGCAAGCAGCTACTAATTTTGTAGCATGTTGGGGCTGAATTCATTGTTGGGGAAAACGATTATGTTTCACCATGTCAGTTCCAACATCCCGACCCAGAAAAATGAGCCTGCTTGACACGCAATTCACTTAGACTCTTCCCGGTCAGTTCAAACTCAGTTGAATGGTTCAGTCCGTAGGAGGTTCGATCATGCCAAGTTTCACTCGCGACGGATATTCAATCCACTACGAAGTCCACGGCGAGGGAAAGCCAGTCATTTTGTTGCACGGCATTTGCGTCAGCTTCGCCGGAAACTTCGCCGGCTTTGGCTGGGTCGAAAGTCTGCGCAAGCAGGGGATGCAAGTCATCGGATTGGATTTTCTGGGCCACGGCAAGAGCGACAAGCCACATGTTCCGAGTGCTTACGGTTCGCACAATCTTGCTGCTGACGTGATAAAACTTCTGGACCATCTCAACCTCACGGCGGCGTCGCTGGTCGGCTTTTCTCTGGGTAGTGTCATCGCGCTGCATCTGCTGCACACCCACTCGGAACGCTTTGGCAGATCTGTGCTCATCGCTACTGGCGACGGCTTATTGGGTTTGCCGCCGCACTCCATGGAGCATGTGGCTCCACAACTCGCGCACGCGCTGAACAGAGACCACTATCCCTCCGAACTTCCAAAGCATGTTGCAATGTATTGGAATTTCGCCACCAAAGTAGGTGGAGATCGGCTGGCCAGCGCAGCGGCTGCGCGTGGGCACTATCCACCCTGCACACCGAAGGACGCGGCGCGTGTTTCGAGCGAGGTATTGGTTATCAGCGGAGAAATTGACCCGGTATTGGGTCAGGGACCGGTGCTCGCCCGTAGCCTTGCGCACGGGCGCTATCTGGAAATTGCGGGTGCAGACCACTTCATGCTGGCCGCCAGTGAAGAAGCCAAGGAAGCGGCAGCCCATTTTCTAGCTGATGGAGAGTGAAATGACTTATGACTACATCATTGTTGGCGCCGGATCAGCAGGTTGCGTGCTCGCCGCAAGGCTTTCACAAGACCCAACATGCCAAGTGGCGCTACTTGAAGCGGGTGGCGAGGACCACGCACCTGCGCTGCGTCAGCCCAACCAATGGCCTTTGTTGTGGGACCGCGCCGAAGGCTGGGGTTACGCCACGACCCTGCAGCCAGGCTACAACTTGCGCAGCATCTCCTGCCCACGCGGAAAGGTGCTTGGTGGAACCAGTGCCATCAACGCCATGATCTACATCCGCGGAGATTCGCACGACTACGACCATTGGCAAGACCTGGGAAACGCGGGCTGGGGCTGGCAGGATGTGCTGCCGTACTTTCTGAAGTCTGAGGACCAGCAACATGGCGCGTCGGCCACACATGGCGCCGGGGGGCCGCTGGCGGTGACCGATCTGATTTCGCCCCACCGCATCTCCGGTGCATTTGTCGAGGCCGCTGTGGCGGCCGGCCATGTGCATACGGCAGATTTCAATGGGGGTTCTCCCGTGGGCGCTGGGTTGTACCAAGTGACCATGCGCCATGGTGAGCGGTGCAGTACCGCCACAGCCTTCCTCCAACCTGCGCGCATGCGTAGCAACCTGCACACCATCACCCATGCCAGAACCCTGCGAGTGGTCATGGAAGGTGACCGCGCGACGGGAGTGGATTACTTTGATGGAACGCAGGTGGTGCGCATCCACGCTGCGCGTGAGGTCATTCTGAGTGCTGGCGCGATCGATTCACCCAAACTATTGATGCTGTCCGGCATTGGCGACGCGGCGCAACTGCAATCCCATGGTGTGACCGTGCGGGCTGCGTTGCCCGGCGTCGGGGCCAACCTGTGCGATCACCCTGGCTCGATGCTTGTTCTGGCTTTGCGCGAGGCGGAACAGGCGCTGCCCACCAGCAATATCGTAGAGGGCGGCCTGTTCATGAAGAGTGCAAGCTTGAATGAGGATTTCGCCGCCGACCTGCAGCTTTTTGCGATTCCTTTCGCGCCAATGCAGGCCGGTGCCCAAGGCAAGGCGAAGATGATGGCCATAGCTGCGCAGACCTGTCGACCCAAGAGTCGGGGGCGCGTCACCTTGCGATCTGCGGACGCGATGGATACCCCTGTCATTGACCCGCGTTACATGACTCACCCTTATGACTTGGCACTGCAGATCGAGGGGCTTCGGGCTGCCAGGGACATCGCCGCGCAAGAGCCGCTGAAGTCTTTGCTTGCCGCAGAGTTGGCGCCGGGACACCGCGCGCTGGACGATGCCGCGCTGGAGCAGTACATCCGGGCCACCAGTGGCTGCATCTGGCACCCGGTTGGTACCTGCCGCATGGGAAGTGGCGAAGACGCGGTGGTCGATGCGCAGTTGCGCGTGCATGGCGTGCGTTCGCTGCGCGTGGTGGACGCGTCTGTGATGCCGCAAATTACGTCTGGAAACACCAACGCGCCGACGATCATGATCGCGGAGAAGGCCGCTGACATGATCCTTTCAGCCTGCCCGAAGTTATCGTCTAGCGTCTAAAAGAATTCAGAACCTCCACGCTCGTTTGGTATACATTGGGCGATCCTCAGTACCCCTTGATTGCAGAAGCTCGAAAGGCCACAGATGAAAGCCACGTTCAGCATCTTCCTCGCAGCACTGGCCATTTCGCAAGGAGCTCTGGCTGCACAGGGAGTTCGCCCGGACGATGTGGCGTCGATAGATGGCATCATCCGCGCCTACTATGAGGTGGTCTCGGGCCCGGCGGGTGCCGTGGTCGACGTTGCGCGTGACCGCAGCCTGCACCACCCCAAGGCATGGGTCGCGAAAACCGACACAGGCGCCGGCGGCCAGCCGGTGGCGCAAGTGACCACGCTGAAACAATTCCACGGTGCCAACAAGCCGCGCAAGCAAGGATACTGGGAAAAGGAGACCGACCGCGTCGTCAGCCGCTCTGGCAACATGGTCCATGTGTGGAGCAGCTTCGCGACCGCCCGCGCTGAAGGTGGCGAGCCTTACGTCCGTGGCGTCAACAGCGTCACGTTGTTCCACGATGGCAAGCGGTGGTGGATCATGGGTTGGATGGAAGATTCTGCGGTCAAGTAGCAGCCTGCAAGTCTTGTGGCTCCCCCGCCTTCCTGCCCTACTGCTCGCCGACCCCCAGAAATAACGGTGTGACAATGCCCAACGGACACCCTCAGCGCCATTGGATTCTCACGCCTCCCGGCATCCTCTGGTCCCTGGCAGTTTTCACTGGCGGCATCGCGTGGTGGTTGATCGCTTTGCCTGTGTTGACACTGTCCAACGTAGACAAGCACGCCACGCACTTCCCCTACGTGCTCCTTCACGCCCTGACGGGTACTGTGATGCTCGTCAACGGCGCGTTGAATATCTTTCTGGGAGTGACACGCCGGCATGCCCGGCTTCACAAGCCACTCGGGCTGGCATACCTTATTGGCGGAAGCATAGCCGCCATCAGCGCGATCGCGCTAGCACTTAGCAACGGTCATAGCAAAGCCAGCGCGGAGTTTGCGGTTGACCCCATGCGCTCAAATGACCTCGGCTGGGCGCTCGCAACACTCGGGATGGCCTGGCTCGTCGCTGCGGGCATGGGCTATCGCGCCGCCTTGAACAGGCAGTTTTCGTCGCACCAGGCATGGATGATTCGCAGCTACGTTTTGGTTTGGTCATTCGTCCTGTGCCGCCTGATCGGAAAAGTGCCGTCCTTCCCTGAGCTCGGAAGTGGAGCAACCATCACTTGGCTGTCATGGATAGTGCCGCTGCTGATCTGCGAGGTCGCACTTCAATGGCAAAACGGTCGGCGAAGGTGACTCTGGCAAAGCAGACCACTGCAATTGGCCAAATGCAGGTGCTTCAATCGATCAATCCCCGCCAGAAAGCTGACCCGAAAGCGCTGACGTGAATGGTCGCTATGGAGAAGGAAGACTGCGAATCGCTATGTCAACTGTGCGTCTATTGCAGGTAGCCACATTTCTCCGATGCGGTCGTTCAAAATTTGGTGTCAGGTTCGGAGCAAGTTGTAGACCCGCACTGGGGCATAAGCGGGTACTGGCGAACGGCGGGTTACTGGAAGTCCACCTGGGTGCCTTTCAGCAGGCGGTCGTAGACTTCAAGTATGCCGCGTAACCAGACGTACAGTGGTAATCTAGCGCCCAGAGTTTCAGTCTTTGGTCTTTGGTCTTTCTTGAAGTCTAGAATTGTCCCAAGCGTGCTGCGGTATTTCTCGGGACTTTTTTGTACAGTGGGTAAATGTGCGAATCTGTGCACAGCATGGTTGCGAGCCACTATCTGGAGGTTTTCATGTTCAACTTACGGAGCAGCGCCCAACTCCCAGAGCAGATCTTGTTCCGGACGTTACGTTGGGCCTCCAAGTGTCAAGTGTCCTCCCGCCGATCACGGACTACAGAACAAGGAGCTGGGTTGAACGATATTTTCGGGCTCCTTCTATTTCTGCTCTCTACTGCAACCTTGGCACAAACTCCGATCACAAGCGAAGGATTGCACCCTTTGCCGAAAGAAGACGCCAGACAACTACTCCAAGGCGCGACAATTGCGTTCACAAGCACAAAAGGGAATCAGCTTCGCTGGAAAAATGAACTCGATGGAACGATGTTTGCCACGTCTCTGGGGCCAAGCGGGAAGAACAACACAAAAAATGGAACCTGGAAAATAGACGACAAAGGTCGCTTCTGTGTATCTATCGACTGGCCGTCTAACCTGGAGGAGTGGTGTCGTTCGATTGTCAAAGAAGGGGGCAGTTATTACCTTGTTAGGAAGAATGGGGAGCGTGTAAGCGAGCTTTCTGTCAAGCAATGAAATTCAAGTAAGCAATCAGTCGAATGGTTCGCAATTCAAGTCGCCGATACTTCTGCATCGCTTCAAGAGCAGCTTTGGGCCGTTGTCTTCCGCCAAATTGATTTGGCTTCAAGCTGAATTTGGGGGACGCCATTGACCAATAGAGAGCTACCTTGGGAGGCTTACTTCCGAAGGGTAATGTTCCAACCCCACTGCCCGCTGATTGAGCTTGCAGCATCTTTGAATACGGAACACCCTCACGTCGCAATCGACTGCGGTTGCGGTACGGGAAGTGCAATAGCATATCTTGCAGGGCGGGGCTATCAAGTGCATGCCTTTGATGCGCACGATAAAGCAGTCCAGGCATGCACTGAGAGATTCCTAGGGAACCCAAAAGTGAATATTTCAGAAGCTACATTTGAGAACTACACATACCCATCAGCTAACTTGGTCATTGCAAACTCAAGTCTCTTCTTCTGTGAACCAACGGCGTTTGATGCTGTATGGAATCGCATTGCCACTGCATTGGCTATCGGTGGCATCTTTTGTGGTGACTTTATGGGAGATAAAGATTCTTGGGCAGGTGACCCAACTCGAACACAGACTGTAATGACGAGCGATCGAGTGGCGATGCTTTTCAGTCAATTCGACATCTTAAAGTGGGTAGAGCGTGATGAGCTAGGCATGACTGCCTTGGGGCAATCCAAACATTGGCACACATTTACTGTTGTCGCGAGGAAACTCAGTCAGTGAAACTGATGCCATATGTTTTATGCGCTCATGGATAGTTTCGGATCCGAGGTAGCCAACTCACCCATTATGAATGTTCGTGGAGTAGGAATCTGAGTGACGGCTTTCAGCCTTGGCTGGTGCTCGTTTTGATAAAGAGTCTACCAAAAAAGTTGCCTGAATCCTTGAGCGCCAATGACTGGTCTGGAGTGGGCAGATTCCAAACCGCTGCACCCGCTTTGCGTCTAAGGCCGTAGCAGTGGGTCCGAAGGGTTTAGTGCTTTCACATCATCCGACGGAGCTTCTTGACGATGGCGACTAGGTTTGGCAATCAGCAGGGTATCTGCGTTGATTGATGCTCTGGCCTCTTGCCGTACGATCATTTCAGAGACTGGTTTTCGGCTTACAACAGGTTGGGGGTGAATGAAGTTAAACCGAGATTGTCCATTAGCCCAAGACTGCTATCGTGAGCCAGTCCGGCGAGCCTCGGGTACGTCCGGATTTCTAATGGATACCATTAGGAATTCTCCAATGAAATCAACGACCTGATTGCGATTTGGAGCCGCCATGCCGCCAGAAACGCCGTTCGACCTGAAGTTCACCTCCCGTGAAGTCACCGCCTGGGGTGGCCTGGCCCTTTTGAAACGTATGCTCGACGGCATGGGATTCAAAGAAGCGGTGCAAAGCTGGGATCTACCCCAGCCCGGCTCCAACCGCGGATATCGCCCGGAACAACTCATTGAGCAAATGATCGTCAGTATCTGGTGCGGAGCCGCCCGTTTTGCGCACGCCGACATCACCCGCCTGGACAGCACCTTGGTGCGCCTGTTTGACTGGGGCAAAGCCGCAGGCCACAAAGCCATTGTTCGCTTGTTCCAACGCTTTGACCAAGTGAGCGCCAGCCGGGTGCAAAGCAGCAGTTACCGCTGGCTTTTGACAAGCTCCAACTCAACCCCATCACCCTGGACGTGGACTCCACGGTACTCACCCGCTGGGGCAGCCAGATTGAGGGTGGTGCCAAGGGCTACAACCCCAAGAACAAAGGCCGACAGAGCCACCATCCGCTGATGGCGTTCGTGGCCGACTGGAGACTGGTGGCCAACTTCTGGCTGCGCCCGGGCAACACCGCATCCAGTAACAACATTGAGAGCTTTCTTGAATCCACCCTGAAAAACCTGGGCGATACCAAGGTGGGACTGTTTCGAGCGGACAGTGGCTTTTACGACAAGGTGATCGTGGCTTGGCTCAAAGCCAAGAAGATCTGCCACATCATCAGCGCGCGCCTGACGCAGGCGTTGCAGCAATCCATAGTGGATCAGTGCAAATGGCAGCAAGTCGAGGTCGGCTTGGAAGTCTCCGAGCTGAGCTACCAACCGCACGGCTGGGATACACAGCAACGCCTGGTGGTGGTGCGCCAGCACATCAAACGCAGATATGGTGCAGTGGCGGGCAAAACCTTGTCGCTGTTTGCCGATGACCCGGACCTGCAGGGCTGGCGCTATGGGGCGATGCTGACCGATTTGAGTATTCCTGCCCTGGAGGTATGGCGTCTGTACCGTGGGCGCGCTGATTGCGAGAACCGGATCAAGGAGCTCAAGGCGGACTTTGGCCTGGACAGCTTTGTGCTCAGGGAGTTCTGGGCGACGGAGGCGGCGCTGGGGTATCCATGCTCAGCTACAACCTGATGAGTGTGTTTCGCCATGCGGTGATGCGCCAAAAGGTGCACCACACACTGTCCACGCTGCACCATCAGGTGCTAGCGGTGGGGGCGCTGTGGGATGACAACTCGAAGAATACCAAGCAGACGTTTCGCTTGGCGGTGGCCCGCAAACGACGACCGTGGTTTGAGGGCTTGTGGGCCAATGCGGGGGAGCCGGTGAGACTTACGCCAAAGCCTTCAAATTCCTAATGGACAATCTCGGTTAAACATCTGCTCGGGCAGTTGCGGGCTGTCACTGCTTCTTCAAGTGCACTAAGGCATTCTTTTCGGTATGAGTCAATGTCGACTAAGGGGCAGGTAAATCGGATTGGGCTAGTTCCGCCTCGCGTCTTTGAACCTGTCCACTAGCCAACTTTCCCATCACTCCCCCTAATTGCCGAACTGCGATGGCACAGCAACCAATGCCACCGCCCAGACTCTTCCCGCCACAACCCACGCATAGAATCAAAATCACACCGCTACCCAAAGCCGCCCCTCAATGAAACTCACCCGCATAGGGATCAGCAAACCAACCCAACACATCTTGGCGCACCCGCTTGCGTTCGCGCTGCAGACGCTGCGGGGGTTCAATAAAAACCAGGGAATGATGTTGGCCGGGGCAATTGCGTACTACGCCTTGTTGTCCATGGTGCCCTTGCTGATTCTGTCCATCATTGCGCTGTCGCACCTGGTGGACAAGACCGATTTGTTGATCGCCTTGGGGCGTTATCTGGAGTGGCTGGTGCCAAGCCAGTCCCAGGCTGTGCTGGGTGATCTGAACGACTTTCTGGACAATGGCATCGCCATCGGTGCGGTGCTGCTGTTGACGATGCTGTTCTTCAGCTCCCTGGCCTTCGGGATTCTGGAGAAGGCTATTGCTCTGATCTTCCCGCACCGGGGCACGGTTGACAAGCGCCACGCGTTGGTGTCGGCCGTGCTGCCCTATTGCTTTGTCTTGATGCTGGGGGTCGCACTGCTGTGTATGACCTTGGCCTCCATCGTGCTGCAGGCCATGGCCCATGAGAGTCTGCATTTTCTGGGTCGCGATTGGTCGCTGGTGGGGCTGTCTGGCCTGTTTTTCTATGTGCTGGGCTTTACTGCCGAAGTGCTGATTGTGGCAACTCTCTACTGGGTTTTGCCCGTCGGGCGTATCCAGTGGCGCCATGCCGTTATTGGTGGATTTTTTGTCGCCGGTGCCTGGGAGGTGATTCGCCATGCGCTGGTTTGGTACTTCACCACCTTGTCCAAGGCCAGCGTGGTCTACGGCTCATTTACAACGGCAGTGGTGGCCTTGTTTTGCATGGAAATCATCGCTGCACTGCTGCTGTTGGGTGCGCAGGTCATGTCGGAATATGAGCGGCTGGAGCAGTTTTAGATCACCAGCAGGTCTTGCAGCGCTTGGTTTTCGTCAAAGCCCAAGGTTTCGGTCAGCAGGGCGTTCTAATCGTGGCGCACCAAGTCGCCGAACACCGTGTATTCACCGTCCTTGCGATCGGCACCCGGCGCGTCGTACAGAACAAGCCAGCCCGGCTTGCCCGGCACCAGCCCGGGTGGCAGCTTGCAAAGCGCCTCCGCGCGGTTGATGCCACGACCATGTGGTAAGGAGACCGATTCGGTCAGCGCTGCCTCAAAACGCGCCGCCTCGCGGTTGGTGGCCAGCAGGGGTTTGGCACCCGCCCACTTGAAGATGCGAATCTCGCCATCGAGCACCATCGTTGGCCCGGCCAGGATGTACAGGTCGTCGCCAGAAAAGTGCAGATCGCGCACGCCCAGACCCTCCAGTTGCAGGAAGTGCTTGCGCATCAGTGGGCCGTCTTCTTCCAGCGGTACCAGCCGCAACTGATCGCCGCGGGTTTCCACCGCAATTTCAACCAGCGCCGACCAGCCTCGCAACACCGGGCCGCGCAGGCCCAGCAGCAGCCGGCTCCCATCCACCGCCAGGCCTTCGATATCCAGGCCGTTGTCCTTCCCCGGAATTGCCATGTAGGGCCCGAAGTGTGGGTCGTCAGCCAGCGCGCGGGTGAGCTCGTTGGACATCGCGTCGCCTTTGAGCCGCAGGGCTCGCCGGCCATCCTTGGCCTCGCGTACCAGGCAGGGCTGACCGCTGGCATCCGTCTCGATGGGCAAGCAGGCGAGCAGGCGGCGATTACCGTCCAGACTGGTTTTGGACAGCCGCTTCGCGTTTTCGGTATGGTCCCGGTCTTCCTTGGCATTTTTGCGCTTAAGTCCATGCGACCCCACCACCCAAAGCCACCCGTCGGACACCGCCATGCCTTCAAGGTCGGCTTCATCGTCGTCGGCGCCGGGCAGGTCCAGCAAGTCCTTCAGCGGGAAATCGCACCCCTCCCCAAAGCGAAAGGTCTCACTTCCCACCGGGTCGAGGCGGCGCAGGCGGTCCACACCGCAGGCTTCGTCGCCAACCACCCATAACCAATCGCCCGAAAAGGCAGCGCCTGAAAGATTGGCGTGGACCAGCGCGCCAGGAGCGAACTCCAGGCGTACAGCATTGGCGGCTCGCGCATTTGGCATGGTGTTGGATTCCCGAGAATTAACGCTTGGGGGAGCCCACCGACCCGCGTCGCGACTGCGACTGATTGCTGCCACCCACATGCGCCTCGCGGTCACTGCGACTCTCTGGCGTGCGCTGCCCCTGATTCAACTGCGTGGGCTCTTGCTCACCGAGCTTGTTGGTGTCGTTTTCGACCTTGCCGGTATGCGGCGCTTGTTTGTCACGTGGGTTTTGTGAGTTCGTCATGGTGGCTTCCTTATAGAGTGGACCGGCGGGATTGCATGCCAAAGTCTATGCTTGGCGCACAGGCGTGATATGTACGATAGCGAACATTGCTGGATCGATCTGAAAAAAGTTCTTCCCAACCCCCCCCTTGTTGCGTATTGTCGGAGGTGAACCGCAGTCGAGATGCCTTCTGCGGCTGGTTACGCTGGACCCGATGACACACAACCAACGAGTCCACGGCCACTAGGCGCAGGACGGCACTTACGCCACGTCACCCGGCAAAAACGCACCCACTGGTGCGGCTTATGAAGCTTTGACTACGCTGGCTTTGCGGCTGGCACACCCGTTCGCGATACAAACGTTGACGCAGTGAGGTTTCATCAAAAACCGAGTGATGATATTGGCTGACCCAACCGAGCACGTCGCGAGCAAGGCGTTACACGCGTGAGTTGAGCGTTTGAGTGGCGCATCAAGTAATTGACAAAATCCATTCGACAATTTTCTTCATGTCAGGTGCTGTCACGTCTGCCTTGGGGGGCATCGGGATGTCACCCCAACTGCCGGTTCCACCCTTTCTGATCTTGTCGGCGACGGCCGCCGCAGCACCGGCTTGCCCTCTGTACTTGGCTGCGACGTCACGATAGGACGGTCCAACTACCTTGCTTCCCGCTTGGTGACAAACCAAACAGTTGTACTTTTTTGCCAATTGCTCACCCGTATCTGCAGAGACTACTGGCATGCCCGTCGCCTTCGTTGGCATCACTGCAAGCGTCTTTAGATAGGCCAGGACACTGCGGATCTCATCGTCCGAAAGGATGTACTTGAACTGCGGCATCAAGATTGCGGGTTCAGGCAATCGTGCGAGCCCCTCCCGAACGCTTTGCAACAATTGTTCATCGCGACCCGCCAGGTACCCCGGCGTGGCAAAGTCGGGAATGAACTGGACGCCAGGTTGAAAAAATGCGGATCGGGGTCCGTCGCCCCTGCCATGCATACCATGACACAACGCACAGTGGTCAACATAGATAGGCTCGCCCCGGGCCACGGAAACAGGCATGCCAGTCGGCTTGAAGTGCGGGCCTACCTCCGCCTTTGTCGACACCATCTTTGCCGAAGCCGTTTTTAAAGAACTCTTCGATGCATCCATCTTGTCGGCGGCGGCGGCTGAACCGTTCAATCCCAAGGAAAGCCCGGCAATCAAACAAAGCAGCAAAAGCGGTTTCTTCATGATGGGCTCCTTGGAATGGCAAGTTCACTATCCGTATCCAGTTGCGAGCGGTGCATGTGCACGAAGCAGCGCGCGGCATCAAGTAAGTGGCTGTAGGGGTTTTCAGGAACCAGTTTGATCGCAACGTCGGCAAGACTGTCCGTGAATTTGAGCAAGAACCGATCCAGGAATTCAGCCTCTGCCGCTCGCACCCCCGCAAGCAATTCGGCATCTGAACGATCCAGGGCCTCGCCCTCCCGAAAACACAACAATTGCAAAAACTCCAGTTCTACGCACAAATGGTCTGGCAAGTCGTCGAACGTCTCGGACATGTCGACGCCATGGCTTTGGTAAAACTCTTTAATGGCCAGCATTTCTGCCAGACGTTTGTCACTGTCGGCCGTCGTAAATAGAGAACCGTAAGGCGGGCACGGCAGGTGTGGATAGTTATTTGTGAAAAGGGATATGTGGGCGGCTTCGGCATCTTCGAAACTCATGCGCCGAATCCCGGTAAAGAATTGACCGGCGGCTGTTTCGCCGTGTAGTTCCAAAGGGCCACCAACCTTGCCGATTGCCTTAAATCGGCTTTGAAAATCGCGCTCGGTTCTCTCTTCAGAAAAATAGGCGTGCCCATCTTCACCAGGATGGGCAAATGCCAGTTCTAGAAAGTGGTACAGCTGCGCGCGGTCCTTTGGGCTCAAGGGGCTCTTCGACGGCGCTTCATTGGATAGGGTTGTATGCATGGTTGATGTTCCTTTAGGCGCTAGATGTCTTTCATCTTGGTCGGGGCTTGGACGTGGTGTGGCTCGTCGAGCAAACCGCCCATGCCGTACCCGAAGTACTTTTCAACTTCTTCTTTCGGGATGTTCTTCGGCGGTATGTACCAAACAGACGGAATCGTTCCAAAGTCCGGGCGGTACTGCCGTGGTTCCTCTGGAGTCATCACCCGGTGAGTGGCCTTGAGGCTTGTCTCTGGGTCGTAGGCCTTGACGCCTAGCGATGGATCTCGGATCATTTTCGAGATCGTACTTTCCGGATCCATCAGGTTTCCGAAGATTCGAATCTTGCCAACACATGTCTTGACACATTGGGGCTCCTGTCCCTTTTCAAGCAGCGGGAAGCAGAACATGCACTTTTGAGATTTCTTCGTGACGGCGTTGTAATAGATCTTGTCATAGGGGCAAGCCTTGACGCAGTTCTGGAAGCCTTCGCAGGTGTTTTGGTCGATGAGTACAACACCGTCTTCCGTCTTGTAGATGGAGCGTGTCGGGCAGGCCGGCAGGCAAGCAGGGTTGGCGCAGTGGTTACATGGCCTTGCCAAGTAGAACTGCCAGAGCTTTGGGAACTTGCCCTTGGGCGTGTCCTGATAAAGATTGGAAAAACGGTAGTCCCAGTCCGTCGGATTCTTGCTGCCATTTTTCCGCGGATACTTGCCAAATGGTTGGGTCGACACACTGTTCCAGTACATGTTTTCCTGGCCTGGGCCATTGGTCCAGGTTTGCTTGCAGGACATGGTGCACGTATGGCATCCGATGCACTTGTTGATGTCAAGAAGCATTCCATACTGGACCTTGTTCCCGTACTTCGGGTTAGGTTTGCCGTAGTATTTTTGCCAGAGTTCTTCGGACATGGTGATGCTCCTCGTTAGGCCTTCTTGACTTCACACAACTGGTCAAAGTGGCCAGAAACTGGGCCCCATACATTGGGAATGAAGTAGATCTCGTGTATCGGATTGATGTCGTTGTGGGTCAGCGCATTCCAGTGGCCCTCCCGGATTTGGTCGCGTTGCCAGCCGAAATAGATCAACACAGCGCCTGGCGGGACCGATTCGCGAACCTTGACCTTGGCCTTGACGTAGCCATGTTGGTTGTATGCCGTGGCCCAATCGCCAGCAACCAAGCCGCGTTTAACCGCATCAACAGGGTTTAGCTCCAATAGCGGCTTGCCTATGTCGTCAAGGGCGAGGATTTCCTCCGTGGTACGCCAGGATGAGTGGACACTCCAGCGCGTGTGCCGGGCGTGGTAGACCATGGGATAGGTCTTGTAGAACGGGTTGCTTTCCTTCTTTGCTTCGCTCCAGACCTTCGAGGGGCCGTACGGCGTCGCCATGTGTGGCTCCTTGTGCACGGGCAACTGTTCTCCCATCTGAATGAACCGGTCTTCGTCTTTGTACAGCTCCTGCCTGCCGGATGCCGTTTTGAATTTCTTCTTGCCTTCAATCTCTTCAGTAAACGATGCGTACGGTGAGCTCGGAAGGTTGACACGGATGCAGCGTTCTTTCTTCAAGCGCTCGAACGTAATCCCTTTCACTTGTGGTCCGCCTGTTTCCAGCAGCAATTCAATAGCAGGCTCCGGGCGGTTGAACTTGAATATGTCACCGGTACCCAGCCGCTTGCACATCTCGTAATAGATCTCGATATCGGTCTTCGCCTCGTACATCGGTTGGATGGAGCCCTCCGCCAGTTGGATGTAGGGATGCGCTGGCGTTGTGGCGATGTCATATGGCAGTTCGAACCAGCTCACCACGGGCAGCACAATGTCGGCCAATTGAGCAGTCGTACTCATCTCGATTTCGGGCGAGACAATCAATTCAATTTCTGGCAGGACCTTGCGCGTCAGATTGCTTTGATCGGACGCCTCACCGAGCAGATTGCCACCGGCTGCCCAAATGCAACGGATTTGTCGCCACAGCTTCGCCTTGTCAGCCATGGTGTCGGTTGGCCCATTGACGACATAGGCCGTATCCAGCGGCACTGCACGGTAGCGATCATTGGGATCACCATTGTTCTTTTTTAGGGAAGAAATACTCAGTCGGATTGAGTCGCATCAAGTACTGGCCAGCCCAAGGACTAACACCACCGCCGTGCACACCCACATTGCCAGTCAGGCAAGCCAGTTCAATCACCGACCGCCCTATGAGATCGCCGTGGTACCAATGATTGATGCCAGTACCTGACCAGATGCTCGACGGTTTGGTCGTCGCATATTCGATTGCGACCCGTTCGATTACGGCGGCAGGCACACCGGTAATTTCAGCCACGGTTGCCGGATCGTAATCGTCAAGTTTTTTGAGCAGCAAAGTGTGTGCCGTGGTGCAGCTAACAGTCTTTCCGTCCTTCAGTGGGATCTCCCACGTGCCAGTCAGGGCTGCGGTTGCACTGAAGTAGGTGTCCGGCACGGCCTTTGCGGCCTGGGGATCAAACACCATAAATGTCTTGCCATCCCCGTTAGCCGCTACATCGATGGACTTCAGATATTTGCCATTGTCTTTGCGAACCAACAGAGGACCGCTGGTGGTACGACGCAGGTGGTTGTCGTCCGTCAGGCCGCGCTTAACAACCACATGGCACATACCCAGCGCCAATGCACCATCCGTTCCGGGGCGAACGCGAATCCACTCGTCTACCGCCGTGGCGGTGGGGTCATAGTACGGTGCGATGTAGACCAGTTTGACACCCTTGGCACGTGCATCGGTGAAAAAGTGTGCGTCAGGCATACGCGTCTGCAGAATGTCAGAGCCCCAGATGATGGCGTACTTGGTGTTGAGCATGTCCTTAAATTCATGCTCCTCGGTTTGGACGTTCCAGGTAATTGGGTGTGCCAATGGCAAGTCGCCATACCAGTTATAGAAAGTCCCAAGACCGAATCCGTTGACCGAAG
>JADJBC010000010.1 GCA_016703945.1 Candidatus Aalborgicola danicus | reverse complement strand
CGGTCGGACCGCAGCACGGTGCGCGGCCAGCTACACGCTGCCCATGGTGCGAGGCCAACTACAGGTCTTGACGGCGACCAGATGGACCGGTCCGCTGGTTTTGGCACAGGCAGGTGCGTTTTGTGTGCCCGCACGGCGCTGGAAGAGGTGGGCGACTGGACCCATGACCGCCGCGAATGTTTTTTGACGCGGCAGGACAATTGAGTAGTCCCGGCGCATTTGCTTAACGGAGCGGCCCGGGCCTGGACCCCTGTGCGGCGTTGGCCCTACGTCTGGAGGTGATGCCCGGTGAATCGGTCGAGCGCAGCTTCTTGCTGGGGTATGCCAACGACGCACCGGCCGCCCTGCAGCTCGCCTTGGTGGCGTCGGCAGTGGCCAGCACGTACCGTCTGCAGCAGGTCAGGGACTACTGGAACCAACTGCTGGGCACGGTGACCGTCAAGACGCCCGACCCCCTGTTCGACGCCATGGTCAACCGCTGGTTGTCGTACCAGGCCGTGAGTTGCCGTTTGTGGGCCAAGGCTGCTTTTCTACCAGGCCGGGGCGCCACCGGTTACCGCGACCAGTTGCAGGACCCGTGCCCCACGGTCTGGACCGCGCCCCAGATGTTGCGCCAGCAGATTGTGCTGTGCGTCGCGCCAGTTTGAAGCAGGGGACGTGCAGCACTGGTGGCACGCGCCCTTGGGCGCTGGCGTGCGCACCCATTTTTCGGACGACCTGTTATGGCTGGCCAGTGCCACGGCGCACTACCTGCGCGCCACCGGCGACACTGCCTTGCTGGACGAACAGATCCCGTTTCTGGAGGGCATGCAGATTCCCGCGGGTGCCGAAGACGCCTACTTCACTCCGACGGTCAGCGCCCGGCATGCCACGTTGTACGAACACGTGGCGCTGGCCATGGACCGCAGCCTGCGGGTGGGGGTGCACGGCCTGCCGTTGATGGGCAGCGGCGACTGGAATGACGGCATGAACCGCGTCGGCATAGGCGGGCGCGGCGAGTCGGTCTGGCTGGGCTGGTTCCTGTGCCAGTTGGCGACCGAGCTTGTGCCGCTGGCCCGCGCGCGTGGCGACCTGGCGCGCGTCACCACATGGGACGATGCTGCCGTTGGCTGGAAGGCCGCGCTCAACGGCCCCGCCTGGGATGGGCAATGGTTTAAGCGGGCCTTTTTTGATGACGGACAGGCCCTGGGCTCCCAGGCCAACGCCGAGGCCCGCATCGACCTGATCGCCCAGGCCTGGGCGGTGTTGTCCCACGCTGCCACACCCGATAAACAAGGCCTGGCTTTGCAGGCCATGGACGCGCTTTTGGTGGATCCGGAAATGGGCTTGATCAAATTGCTGGACCCGCCGCTGCAACACGCGCAGCCCAGCGCCGGTTACATCCAGGCCTACCCGCCCGGTGTGCGCGAAAACGGGGGCCAATACGCCCATGCCGGTGTCTGGGCCCTGATGGCCGTGGCCGACTACGCGCGCCACAACCCGCAGGCCCAGACCCACAAGGACGATGTCTACCGCTACTTCACCTACCTGAGTCCGGCCCACCGCGCCAAACATGTCACCCGCGGCCCGCTGCTGGGTACCGAACCCTATGTCATGACGGCGGACATCTACACTCAGCCGCCCTATGTGGGGCGTGGCGGCTGGAGCTGGTACACCGGTGCCGCCGCCTGGATGCACCGGGGCGCCATCGAGTCGGTCTTTGGGCTGCAATGGGGTGCTCAGGATCTGTACTTCCAGCCCTGCCTGCCATCCCACTGGTACCAGGCCGAGATCACGCTGGTCCGTGCCGGGCGCAGCATGCACTTTGTGCTGGTCAACGACAGCCTGGTCAATGCCCTGCTGGCCACCGGTCTGCCCGCCAGCCAGGCGCTGACCGTCGGCCAGGCTTTGCGGTGGACGGCCTTGCCGAACAACAGTTCGTTTGTGCTGGCCCTGCAAAGCGCATGATTTCCCGGAAACCTATGTATGAAATCAGGCTCTAGCCCCCGTGAAATAAGCGCAAGCAGCTATCAAAACGATAGTGTTTTGGCGCTCCCAGCGTCACCGCTGGCGCAGGCTTGGAAGGTGGTACGCCTGGTAGCGAGCTCCTGGCTGGATGACTACGCGCTGAGCATGGGCGCTGCGCTGGCCTACTACACCCTGTTTTCGCTGGCGCCCCTGTTGCTGATCGTGATTTCGGTGGCCGGGCTGGTGTTTGGCGAAGATGCGGCCCGGGGCGAGGTCTCCAAACAACTCGGTGCCTTGATGGGTGAACAAAGCGCCAGCGCCGTGCAGGCCCTGCTGGTCAGCGTCAAAAGCCGGCCGAAGGCGCCGCCGTATCCATTGTGGGCCTGGTGTTACTGCTGGTGGGTGCCACCACCGTGTTTGGCGAACTGCAAGACGCGCTGGACCGCATCTGGCGGGTACCCGCACGCCTGGGCACCAGTGGCTGGCTGAGCCTGGTGCGCAGCCGCTTGTTGTCGTTTGGTATGGTGCTGGCCATTGGGTTCTTGTTGGTTGTGTCCCTGGTGGCAAGTGCCGCCCTGGCGCTGGTCAGTCGCTGGGGTGAGCCCCTGTTTCGAGGTTGGTATGCGCTGGCCGAAATCACCAATGGAATTGGCAGCTTCGCGCTGATCGCCGCCATGTTTGCGCTGATTTACAAGGTCATGCCCCGGGCGCGGGTGCAGTGGAACGACGTCTGGATTGGCGCCGTGTTCACGTCCCTGCTGTTTCTGCTGGGCAAGTCGCTGATCGGCTGGTATGTCAGCAGCAGTGGCATTGCGACCGGTTTCGGTGCGGCCGGCTCACTCGTGGTGATTTTGTTGTGGGTCTATTACTCGGCCCAGATCTTCCTGATCGGTGCCGAGTTCACCTGGGTCTACGCCAACACCTATGGCTCCCGCAGCTTGGTGCGCTCGCACACAGACGCCACACTGCCACCTGTTGCACCATCTGTCCCAGCAAGCGCCCCGTCGGCGCAGGCACATTGGGACCTACCATGAACATGCACCTCGGCCTTACCCCTCTGATCTCCCTTTGGCTGGCATCCTGATATTGGTGATGCCCCGCCTGCTGAACTACATCGTTGCCGTTTACTTGATTGTGGTGGGCCTGATTGGGCTGTTTGGCGCCAGTGGCATGCGCATCAGCTGAACAAACTGCGCCAGTTCGCCCAACACCGCGTGCAGCGCGCGGTTGGCGGCCACCACACCGGCCTGGGCGTTGTCTGAAGTCGCGTCCACGCGCTGGTCAAACTCCTTCCAAGCTATGACCCGGCGGGTCTTTTCGTCCACTAGGTAGGCCCTGAGCGTCAAGCGCACCTGGCTAGGGTTGCTGAAAAACTCCTGCTGTAATCGCACAATTTCAGTGTCCAGCCGCAGGTCGGCACTGGCCGAACCCGAGGCCATCACCACGGCCTGAAACCCCCCGTTGTGTGACAAGGCCGCCACCAGCAAAGGCCCCAGCATGCGCGCCGGGGTGTCGACCCATTCGCTGCGGGCAAAATATTCCATTTTGTGGGGCTCGCGCAGGTAGATGATGCGCTGGCTGTCAAAACCCGAAGCGGCACGTACCGGGTTGACGATCAGGGTCTGCGTACCCACTGGTGTGATGGCGGCTGTGGGCCGGGCCGAGGCCGCCAGCGTGTCATCCAGCGCGTAGAAGGCGGGTGGTGCTGTGGCCTTGGGGGTCAATACACTGCAGGCGCTGAGCGTTGCCACCACCATCAATGTGGCTAAGCCGCGCAACCGGCGACCGGTTGGTATGGGTTTCCGGAACGTGTTCATGGTTTCCCGTCCTTTTCACCCGGTCCGTCGGGCACCGGGGTTCGTCCAAAAATCAGGCCGCTGGGGTCCCTTGTGGTTTGTTCGGTCAGCCGCCGCAATGAGCTGCTCAAGGTCTCCAGCTCCGCCAGCAGGCGCTCCACCTCGGGCAGCGTCTGGGTACCCAGGCGCTGAATGCCCACACCGATGCCATCGGCCGCCAGCGAGGCGCTGTGACCGGCCTTGGACAAATCGCCCCCCATCTTGCCGACCGCGTCCGCGCTGCGCCCCAGGCGGTCTATCAGCGGTCCCAGCTTGGCGGTCGCGACCGAGGTGTTGCTCAGGATGTTTTTGAAAGCCGTCTGGTTGTCCGGGCTCAGAATGGCATTGATGTTGTTGGAGGTGCTGTCGAGTTTGCCCAGCACACTGGTCAGCACGTTCTCCAGCCGCGCGCTCAGCGAGGGCCGGGTCTGGATGATGGGGTATTGGTTGGGGGCAATGGCCAGCAAGGGCAGGGAGTCGGTAGAGCCCCCACTCAGTTCCACATAGGTGATGCCGGTCAGGCCCTGGGTTTTCAGAATGGCAATGGTGTCCTGTTTGACCGGCGAACCCTGAACCAGCGCCAGCAGCAGGGTCACCCGCTGGGGGTTGCGGTGGTCGAGCACGATTGAGCGCACTTTGCCCACGTCCACGCCGTTGTATTTGACCGGCGCATTCAGGTTCAGTCCGGCCACCGACTCGTCTTCGATGGCCCAGTACAGGTCGTAGTCGGTTTGCCAGGCCCCGCCGCTTGACAGCCACAACAGCCCGGCAATCAGCACCGCGCCCAGGCCCAGTACAAAGGCGCCAACGGCGGCAAAACTCAGCTTGGTTTCCATGCCGCTTCCTCGCCGTGGGGGGGTGGAGCATGGGATGGGGCCTGCAGTGGTTCCTGTTGCTGCTGTGCGCTGCGGCCGCGCTGGCCGTCAAAAAATGGCCGCACCCAGGGGTTGTCCAGTTGTGAAAGCTCATGCATGGAGCCCACGGCCTGCACCCGCCATCACCCAGCACCGCCACCCGGTCGGCCACCTGCCACAGCAGGTCCAGGTCATGGGTGATCACCACCACGGTCAGCCCGTACAGGTCGCGCAACTCGCGCACCAGCGTGTCCACACCGGCGGCGCTGGTGGGGTCCAGACCGGCCGTAGGTTCATCCAGAAACAGCAGCTCCGGGTCCAGCGCCAGTGCCCGGGCCAGCGAGGCGCGTTTCATCATGCCGCCACTCAGCTCCGACGGGTATTGGTTCTCCACCGCGGGGCCAAGTCCCACCATCGACAGCTTCCAGCGGGCGATGTCGTCAATCAGCTTGTCGCCCAGGTCGGTGTGTTCGTGTAGGGGTAAACCAATGTTCTCCAATACGGTCAGCGAACCAAACAAGCCGCCTTGCTGAAACATCACCCCCCAGCGCTGGCGCAGCGCCAGGGCCTCGATGTCTTCGATGTCTTCCAGCGCCACACCCAGCACCTGCACCGTTCCGGCACTGGGCTTTTGCAACAAAATCATCTCGCGCAGCAGCGTGGACTTGCCTGAGCCACTGCCGCCAATCACCGCAAATATCTCACCCCGGTGCACCTGCAAATCCAGATGCTGGTGCACCGTGTGGTCGCCAAAACGGGTGGCAATCTGGTGCATGTTTATCACCGACTCCGGGCGTTTTTTCAGGGTAGGCATGTCATAAATCCAATAGGCTGAAGGCGATGGAAAAAAGTGCGTCGGCGACGATGACCAGGAAGATCGACTGCACCACACTGCGAGTGGTTTGCTGACCCACGCTGTCGGCGCCGCCACGGGTGCGAAAGCCCTGAAAACAGCCCACCACACTGATGATCACGGCAAACACCGGCGCTTTGGCGATGCCCACCAGGTACGAGGTGGCGCTGACCGCCTTGGCCATACGGTCCAGAAAATCATCAAAACCCACATCCAGCTGGCTGCGCGCCATGACCATGCCGCCGGCCACCCCCAGCACGTCGGCAAACACGGTCAACAAGGGCAGCACGATCACCATGGCGATGATTTTGGGCAGCACCAGCAACTCCAGCGGCGCAATGCCCAGGGTGCGCATGGCGTCCACTTCTTCGGTCACCACCATGGTGCCAATTTGCGCGGCAAAGGCCGAGCCGGAACGCCCGGCCAGCGTAATGGCCGTGATCAGGGGTGCAAATTCACGCAGCATGGACAGGCCCACCAGGTCGGCCACAAAAATGTTGGCACCGTATTGCCGCAGCTGGGCGGCACCTTGGTAGGCCACCACCACACCCAGCAAGAACGACAACAAACCCACAATGGGCAAGGCGTCAAAACCGGCGCGCTGGATGTTGAACAGAATGGGGCGCCAGCGCAAACGTGACGGATGGGCCAGGCTCCCCACCAAGGCCTGGGTCACTTCGCCCACAAAACTCAGCATCGCATAGGCTTGCTCCGCCACCACAACGGTTTTGCGCCCCAGACCCTCCAGCAGGCCTGGGCTGGGCTGCGGCGTGGCCCGCGCTGGCCCCCGCGCCAAGTCTTCCCGGTGCTGGGTCACCACCTGCAGCAGCCGTGATTGTTGGCCTTGCAAACCTTGCAAACCTTGCAGCGTGGCCGACCCGCCGTGGGCGCGAAGGCGCACCAGCAACGCGTGCAACACCCAGGCGCCCGCCGTGTCCAATGCGGTGATGGCGCGCGCATCCACGGTGACCTCCGCCTGGCCGTCGATGACCAGGGTCTCCAGTTGTTGATCCACGGGCGCCACGGTTCGGGCTGTCCAGGCGCCTCCCAACGTCAAGGCGTGGGGGCCCGAACGGATCAGGGTTGCAGGGGTGGCGCGTGACGTGTTCATAGGTGAACCGGACTTTAGGCGTCCGGTATTGCCGTGTTTGTGCGCTCGCGCACAGAGCAGGACCGTGAATCAGGGCACCGTGTGAACACCGTCACACCTTTGTGACGAAGAACGGAGTCTTCCTATGAAACATCGCCTTGAAACCCTGGCCTTGCAAACCGCCATCGCCAGCTTGCTGGCGGTATTTGTGGTGGCCTGCAGCAAACCGGTGGACAACCCGGGCGTTGCCCCGCTGCCCACCACCACGGTGGGCACCGATATTGACGACAGCGTGATCACCAGCAATGTCAAATCGGTGTTGCTGGCCGATTCCGACGTCAAGAGTTTTGACTTCAAGGTCGAAACCCGCAAGGGTGAAGTGATGCTCAGCGGTTTTGTCGACAACCAGGCCCAGCTTGACCGGGCCAACGCCGCCACCCGTGCGGTGCCTGGTGTCAAGGCGGTTCAGAGCAATGTCGTCCTGAAAACTGGCGCTGCCTCCACGGTGGGCAACAAGCTCGATGACGGCATCACCACCAGCAAGGTCAAGGCCGCGCTATTGGCTGACGCCAATGTCAAGAGTTATGACATCGCCGTGGTCACGCGTCAGGACGAGGTGTTGCTCAGCGGCTTTGTCGACAACAAGGTGCAAATGGAGCGCGCCATCGATATCGCCAAAGCTGTCCCCGGCGTACGCCATGTCAGCAATGAGATGAGTATCAAAAAGTAGAGCCCCCGCGGGGGTTTACATCGCTCAACAAACGCGCCAGCTCTTTCTTGACCACGCCATAACACTCGCAGACCCGGGTTTCCAACCCCGCGCGGTCCAGCACCGCAATGTGCCCGCGCCGGTAGCGGATGTAACCGCCGTTCTGTAAATTGCCAGCGGCCTCGGTCACACTTTCGCGGCGCACCCCCAGCATGCTGGCGACCAGTTCCTGGGTCATGACCAGCTCGCGCATCGGTACCCGGTCCATGGTCAACAGCAACCAGCGGCACAGCTGTTGCTCCACCGAATGGTGGCGGTTGCAGACGGCGGTCTGCGCCGTCTGTGTCATCAGGGCCTGGGTGTACCGCAGCAGCAAACGCTGCAACGGGCCCGCCCGGTTGAACTCGGCTTGCAACAGGTGGCGGTCCAGCCGGTAGGCGTGGCCTGCCGTCTGCACTACCGCCGAGCTGGGCGTGGTGTCACCCCCCATGAACAACGAGATGCCCACCACGCCTTCATTGCCCACACCCGCCGTTTCGGCCGATGCGCCGCTCTCGGTCACATAGTGCAGCGAAACGATGGAGGTGGTGGGAAAGTAGGCGTGGCGCAGCTGGGTGCCGGGCTCATACAGCATTTGGCCCAGCGGCATGGGCACCAGTTCCAGATGGCTGGCAAACAGCTCAAAGTCGGCGGCCGGTAACGCGGCCAGCAGGTGGTTTTGTTGGGGGGTGTGTAGTGCGGTCATGGTGGGGGCTGGTGTGCTTGGCATTTAGGTGCCTGCAAAAACTTCGACACCAATACCGCGGTAGCCCTGAAAGCGACCGTTGATGCTGAACATGGGTTCACCACTGATGCGGAACTCCTGGGGTGCGCCGTGGACCGGGACGCGGTGAAAGACAAAGTCCAGAAACGGTTCACGGGCCGCAATGGCGGCCAGCAGGGTTTCGCGCTCAGTTTTGTCCCAACCGTCCTCCAGGTCGTCGGCGTGTATGCCTTTCAAACTGTCCACCCGCAGGCCCAGCATGGCCAGTACCGGCCCCGAAACCTTGGTGAAACTGCCGCTCTCGTCCTGTTCCCAGTACCAGTCGGAGGCCAGCTCGGTCAGGCTGCGGTAGCGCGCCTCGCTCTCGCGCAATTCGGCGGTGCGCTCCTGCACGGTCTGCTCCAGCACTTTGTTGAATTCGGCCAGTCTTTTGTACAACAGGCGCACCTCCAACATGTTGTGGATGCGGGTTTTCACCTCCACCAGGTCAAAGGGCTTGCTGACAAAGTCTTTGGCACCCGCTTGCAGGGCGCGCAATTTGTGGCCGGGTTGGGCCGTGAGCACAATCACCGGCAGGTAGCTGTCCTGGGTATTGGTCTTCAACGCCTCCATGACCTGAAACCCGTCCATCACCGGCATTTGAAGGTCCAGCAGAATCAGGTCGTAGGGGGTCTTGCGGTGCATGGCACACACCAGTTCCGGCTGCATGGTGCTGGAGACGTTGGTGTACCCGGCGCCCTGCAGCAGTTGTTCCAGCAACTGCACGTTGGACTCCTGGTCATCCACAATCAGGATGCTGGCGCTGAGGATATCAATGGAGTCGATCATGGAGTTGGGCATAGGTTTGCTCCTGGTGGGTAGTGGGCTGTGCAGTGCGGTGTACGCGCGATCAGGGTGATTGTCCGGGCCATGGGTACCAGCGGGATTGGTGTCATGACAGGGGCTGCTCGGTGGAGTCGGCCTGCGCCAGCTCCAGCCAGAACTCGCTGCCAATGCCCACGGTGCTGCGCGCACCAATGGCGCCACCCATCAACTCGACCAGGCGTTTGCTGACCGCCAAACCAATGCCGGTGCCTTCTTCTGCCGAACTTTCCCGCCCCAAACGGTTAAACGGTTGAAACAACTGGGCCAGTTTTTCGGCCGACAGGCCTTCGCCGGAATCCTGCACCCGGATGCGCAGGCGCTGACCCGGGTGTTGGGTACAGGTCACCTTCACGGTGCCGCCCGGGCGGTTGTATTTGATGGCGTTGGACAGCAGGTTGACCAACACCTGTTTGAGCCGTGTGCGGTCGGCGTGGGCGGCCAGTCCATGCGGGTCTATGCAGAACTCCATGTGGATATTCTTCTTGTCCGCCTGGGCCTCCATCAAGGCCCGGCAATCTGTCAGCAGCTCTGCCAGCGGCATGGGTTTCATGACCAGGGTCAGCTTGCCGGACTCGATGGACGTCAGATCGAGCACCTCACCAATCAGGTCCAGCAAATACCAGCCGGCCCGCAGAATCTGGTCCACATTGGTTTTCTGCGAGGCGGTAGGCGGGGGTGCACCCATGTCGATCAACTGCGCAAAACCCAAAATGGCGTTCAGGGGGGAGCGCAATTCGTGTGTCATATTGGACAAAAAGTCCGACTTGGCCTGGTTGGCCCGGTCCGCCACGGCCCGAGCCACCTCCAGCTCCTGGTTGTTGGCCAGCAGCAGCTCGTCCAGGTGTTTGCGCTCCGAAATGTCGGTGATGACCATGCGTTGCACCGGCGCGCCCTGTGGGTCTTGTGCCGCGCTGACCCGCACATGCACCCAATACGCGGCGCCGTTGCGCTTGAGCATCTGCAGCTCACACTCCTGCGGGGAACCGTTTTCAAACAGGGTTTTGCGGCAACGGTAATAGGCGTCCTGATCGGTCTTGACAATAAAACGACTCAGCGGCTTGTTGACCAGATCGCTGCGTGACGCCGCCATCATGGTGGCTGCCGTGAAATTGGTTTCCAGGATCAGGCCCTGCTCACTCACCGTGCAATAACCAATGGGTGCCAGATCGTACAAATCGAAGTAACGACTGCGCGTGGCATCCAGCGTGGCCTGGGTGTGCCGCAGCTCGTCGTTTTGCATTTCCAGCTCGATCTGGTGCACCTGTAACTCATGCACCAGCGCACGAAGGTTCTCGGTCGACAGGTCGTGGGTGTTCGCCAGGCCATGGTCTGGCGCGGCCTTGGCCTGGGCTTCGGCGCGGACCCGCAGCGTCTCCAACGACCATTCACCAAAGCTGCTCATGGTTTGCCTTCTGGGGCGCTGGGGGTGGTACTGCCGGTTGCGCGTTCGGTGGTGGCAATGGCGTACATCTGCCCGGCCTCGTTGACCAGCGCTGTGGAGGTGAGGGACACCTCCAGCACCGCGCCGTTCTGCGCCAACCGTTGGGTCTGGTAGGGCTCCAGGGTTTGGGCCTGGCTCAACTGTCGCACTTTGGCGAGCGCGCCGTCGCGCAGGTCGGCGGGAATGCGCTCACGCACATTCATGGCCAGGGCCTGGGCTTCGGTCCAGCCATACAGGCGCTCGGCACCCGGATTCCAGGCGATGATGCGACCATCCAGGTCTTGCACGGTGATGGCGTCGGTGGCATCCCGCACCACCACGGCCAGACGCAGCTGCTCGTTGGCTTTGCGCAGGGCCTCGCGGGTGCGCACGATCTCGGTGATTTCAATGAAGGTGATCACTGCCCCCTCAATCACGTTGTCCAGCGTGCGGTAGGGCAGGATGCGCATCGTGAAAAAACGGCCTTCGATGGTCTGTACGTCCACCTCCTTGGGGACCAGGGTGTTGAGCACGGCCTGGGCATCGGCCACCAGTCGGTCATAACCCACCAGGTTGGACACAATATGGCCCACCGGGCGCCCCACATCGCTCAAAATCAGGTTGACGATCACGGTGGCGGCCGGCGTAAACCGCAGGATGCGCAGGCTGTGGTCGACAAAAATGGTGCCAATGCCGGTGCCAGCCAGCAGGTTGTTCATGTCGTTGTTGGCCCTGGAGAGGTCGCCCACCTTGGTCTGCAACTCGGAGTTGACGGTGGTCAGTTCCTCGTTGATCGACTGCATCTCCTCCTTGGAGGTTTCCAGTTCTTCATTGCTGGACTGCAGTTCCTCATTAACCGACTGCATCTCTTCGTTGGAAGATTTCAGCTCCTCGTTGGCGGTTTCCAGCTCCTCGTTGGCCGCGTGCAAATACTCTTCCTTGGCCTGTAACTCTTCGTTGAGCTCTGCAATCTGGGCGTTGCTGTCCCGGCTGCCGCCCTGGAGGTTGGGCTTGTGTGCGGCCTGGGTTTGCGCGGCTTGGGCGACGCCCGGTGGCGCCTGGTCCAGTATCACCAGGTACAGCGGGGACTCCAGCGCCGCCGCCTGGCCCTGCACCACGGGGCAGACCGTGAGGTTGACCAGCGAATAGTGGCCGTTGGTCTTGACGCGCAAGCCGGTTACCGCCATCCGTTCTTTGGAGGTTGCCACTTTGTGCAACAGCGTGGTGAGGTCACGGCGCAGGCCGTCGCGTGCCATTTTGAGGATGTTGCTGATGCCCGCCTCGCCCGGCGTTGGCTCTAGGTACATGCCGGAGCGCCCGTGCAAAAACAGCACATCCCCATTGGCATTAACCAGGGCGGCCACTTTGTCCACCTGCAGCAGCAGGGTCTGTTCGGTCAACTCGCGCAACGACAGTTTGGCCCCGTAGTTCAGGCCACCCAGCGCCAGTGCGGGGCTGGCATCCTTGGGTTTGGGGGGCGACAAAAAGCGCCCCAGCGCAGCGCGCTGGGCGCCCTGGAAGTCTTCTTTGCGCTGGTACAGCTTGGCCTTGCGCTCCAATGTTGCAAACAGGTCGGCAAAGTCACCCACCGTCTCCGAGGTGCCCAGAAACAAAAAGCCGCCAGGGTTCAGCGCATAGTGAAACAGCGCGATCAATTTTTTTGCAAATCCGCACCCAGGTAAATCATCAGGTTGCGGCAGCTGATCAGGTCGAGCTTGGAAAAAGGCGGGTCTTTGATCAGGTCTTGTTCGGAGAACACCAGCAGGTCCCGAATGCCCTTGTGCACGCGGTAGGCGGTGCCATCGGCCTCGGGGGTAAAGAAGCGTGACAAACGCTCGGGTGTTATGTCCTGCGCAATGCTGGCGGGGTAAAGCCCGGAGCGTGCAATGGCGATTGCACGGCTGTCGATGTCGGTGGCAAACACCTGGACCCGGTAGTTTTGCTTCAATACCTCCAGCCGCTCTTGCAGCAGGATGGCGATGGAAAAGGCTTCCTCGCCGGTGGAGCAACCTGCGGCCCAGACCCGCACCACCGAGCCTGCGGGCTTGCCGTCAAACAGTTTGGGAATGACCTGCGACTCCAACGCCGCAAAGGCATCGGGGTCGCGGAAAAAATTGGTGACACCAATCAAGATGTCGCGAAACAGGGCCTCCACCTCGGAGGCCGTTTGCTGCAGGTACTGCACATAGGCGTCCAGCGTCTCCACCTGGTGCACGGCCATGCGCCGCTCGATGCGGCGGTAGATGGTGGTAGGTTTGTACTGCGAGAAATCGTGACCGGTCTGGGCGCGCAACAGAATAAAGATCTTCTTCAGCGCGCTCTCCGACTGCGGCAGCGCCACCGTCGCCGCCGACGCGCTGCGCGGTGGTCTGCCAAAGGCATGGCTGGTATAGGCCATCAACTGGGCGGGCATTTCGGCGGGTGGCAACTCGTAGTCGACAAAACCCGTGGCCAATGCACTGCGCGGCATGGAATCAAACTCACACGAGGCGGGGTTCTGCGCCATGACCATGCCACCACCGTCTTTGATGGCGCGCACGCCCAGTGTGCCGTCGCTGCCGGTGCCCGACATCACAATACCAATGGCCCGCTCATGCTGGTCTTGTGCCAGCGAACTGAACAGGTAGTCAATTGGCAGGCGGTGGCCGCGTGCCGCTGTGGGCTCCAGCAAGTGCAGGGCACCGTTCAAAAAACGCCATGTCGCGGTTGGGTGGAATGATGTAGACACAGTTGATGTGCACCGGCATGCCGTCTGTCACCTCCACCACTTTCATGCGGGTGGTGCGTTGCAGCAGCTCGGTCAGCAGGCTGTTATGGTCGGGCGCCAGGTGCTGCACCAGCACAAAGGCCATGCCAGGGTCCGCTTCGGCGGGCATGCCCGAGAAAAACGCGGCAAACGCAGCCAGGCCGCCAGCGGATGCACCAATGCCCACAATCGGAAAACCAGCGGCTTTGGCATCATCGGGTGTGGGCGGTGGTGTCAAATGATTTGCTCCTAAATAAATAGCTGCTTACGCAATGTTTACGGGGGCTAGAGGTCGATTTGATGTAAGACTTTGGCTACACGGTGCCGGCTGATGCCAGACCCTCATCCAGGGCCTCCATGAACTCAGCAATCTTGATCGGCTTGGTCAGATAACGGTAGAACCCGGCTTCCATGCCTTTTTCGATATCGCGTGGCATGGCGTTGGCACTCAGGGCCAATACCGGGATCTTGGCGGTTAGTGGGTCGTCGCGCAGGATCTTCAGGGCCTGCAGACCGCTGATGCCGGGCAGGTTGATGTCCATCAAAATGACATCCGGCAGGTGGGCCCGCGCCAGCGCAATGCCCCGCAGGCCGTCACCGGCGCGCAGCAACCGCATGTCGGGACGGCGGTCAATCAGTTGGGCCACCAGTTCCATATTGGCCTGGTTGTCTTCCACATACAGCAGCGTGCGCACCGTGTGGTCGTTTTCGGCATGGGCCGGCGAGGGGATGGCCGGAGCAATGGCATCCAGGTCCAGCGCGTGGGGGCTGGCGGGTTGAGCTCAATCCAGAATTCGCTGCCATGCCCCACCGTGCTGTGGGCGCCTGTGCTGCCGCCCATCAGTTCGACCAGGCGTTTGCTGACCACCAGGCCGATACCGGTGCCTTCTTCGCTGCTGTCTTCCTGGCCCAGGCGATTAAAGGGCTGAAACAGCTGATCGAGTTGCAGCGCCGATAAACCGTCGCCAGTGTCACGCACACTGATATGCATGCGCTCGTGGGCGGCCGCCTGGCAGGTCACTTCCACTGAACCGCTGACGCGGTTGTATTTGATGGCGTTGGACAGCAGGTTGACCACAATCTGCTTGACCCGGGTGCGGTCAGCTTGCACAAAACACGGGCTGGTGAATTGTGGAAAGTGCATCTGAATGCCCTTCTTCTGCGCCTGCGGCTCGATCATGGTCTGGCAGTCCAGCAGCACTTCGGACAAGGAAATCGGCTCCATGGACATGGACAATTTGCCCGATTCGATCAGTGCCAGGTCCAGAATTTCGTTGATCAACTCCAGCAAATACCAGCCACCTTTGAGAATCTGCTCCAGGTTGGCCTTTTGGGTGGCGGTGGGGTGGGGCGCGCCAGAGTCCATCAGCTGCGCGAAGCCCAGAATCGCGTTCAGCGGCGAGCGCAGTTCGTGGCTCATGCTGGACAGGAACTCCGACTTGGCCTGGTTGGCCTTGTCGGCCGTGGCTCGGGCGGCCTCCAGCTCAATGTTTTTGATTTTCAAGGCCTGGTCCAGGTGGGCGCGTTCGGCCTCAACCCGTTTGCGGGCCGTGTTGTCGGTGCCAATCAGCAGGTAGCCAATGATGGTGTTGTCGTCGTCGCGCAGCGCGGTGACCGACACCACGGCCGGGAAACGGGTGTCGTCTTTGCGGATGTAGGTCAGTTCGTAGATATCTTCAATGCCGCGGGAGGCCTTGAACACCAGGGCCTCAAAGCCGGGGGTGATCTCGGTTTCCAGCTCGGCGCTCAGCGCCCGGGCACGGGTGATCACTTCCTGCGGGTCCGAAATGTCGGCTGGGGTGATCTGGTTCATCACCTCGGCGGCGGTATAACCCAGCATGCGTTCGGCACCGACGTTGAAAATCTGGATCACACCCTTGGCATCGGTGGCAATACTGGAGAAATTGGCGCTGTTGAATATGGCGCTTTGCAGGGCACCGCCTTGCGCAGCGCCTCTTCGGCTTGTTTGCGGGCGCTGATGTCACGCAGGATGCCGGTGAAGTAGCGTTGGCCCCCAGCACCATGTCGCTGACCGCGACTTCCAGTGGGAAAAAACTGCCATCCTTGCGGAAGCCCATGACCTCGCGGCCCAGGCCGACGGCGCGCGCCTCGTCGCTGACGCCGTAGTGCTCCAGCGCCACATTGTGTTGTTCCTGGTCCAACTCGGGAATCAGGAAGCCGAACGACTTGCCCTTGAGTTCGGCCGCGCTGTAGCCAAACATCTGTTCCACCGCCGGATTGACGGATTCCACCACGCCGCCCAGCGCGTGCAGGGTGACGATGCCATCGCTGACCGTGTTCAGAATGGTTTGTACCCGTGCGGCGCTGTCGCGCAGGGTTTGTTGTGCCGCATATTCATCCGTCACATTGCGAAACACCAGCACCGCGCCCACCACCTGGTGGTCGGCATCACGAATCGGGGCACAACTGTCGGCAATGTCGAACTCGCGCCCATCGCGTGCAATCAGCACCGTGTGGTTGGCCAGGCCTTGCACCGTGCCTTGCGCCAGTGCGTCGGCGACCGGAATGGTGGCCAGTTGGCGCGTCTCCTTGTTGACGATGTGAAACACCTCGTCCACCGGCCGTCCCAGGGCTTGGCCGTGGGTCCAACCCATGAGTGCTTCGGCCACCGGGTTCAGCAGGGTTATGCAGGCGGCGGCATCGGTTGCAATGACGGCGTCGCCAATGGATTGCAGCGTAACCGCAAGTTTTTGTTCACTGCCTTGCAGAGCGCGGTTGGTTTCCCGCAAACGGTCGTTGGTGAGCGTTTGTACCTGCAACAAGTGCTGGGTTTCGGCCAGAACCAGGTCTTTGACCCGCTGCTGGGTGGCACGGTAGCTCAGATAAGCAAAGTACAGCGCGGCCAATACGGCCAGCACAACGATGCCCACGATGATGGTGAACAGGCGGCGCATGCTGGCATCGAACTGGGCGTTGTGTTGCAACTGGCTTTGTGTCTCCATTTGCACCAAGCCGCGCATTTCCACGCGCAGGGCGTCCATCAGGCGTTTGCCTTCGCCACTGTTGATGCGTGACATGGCCGCAGCCAGGTCGTGGTTGCGGCGCAGCGTGATGGTTTCGTCGATTTCCACCAATTTGGCGGCCAGTAGGGGCGCCATGGCGTCCACGTGGCGTTGGGCAGGCGTTCCGCTGCTGAGCTGGCGCAACCGGGTCAGGTGGGTGGTCACACTCTGGCGCACCGCCACATAGGGCTGCAGATAACTTTCATCACCGGTGAGTGCATAGCCACGCTGGCTGGTTTCCACATCCTTGATCGCGGACATCAACTCGTCGGCTGCCGTGATCAGGTCGCGCGAGCTTCGACGCAGGTTGGAGGCGTCTTCAATCTGGCTGTAGGCCCAGAACGTGAACCCCATGCCCATGGCCATGAGGAGCACGACGGCGGCCAGCCAGGTCAGTGTTTTGTGGGAGGTTTTCAAGGGATATGTACTTTCGCTTGGAGCAACTGACCAGACCCTTATACGCGCATTGGCTCGCGCACGCCCCTCTTGGCGGTCTGCGCTGGTGACCCATGCATTTCGTGGAGCGTACCGGCGGCCGCGCCGCTGTTCCGTGCGCTGGCGCACCCAGCGGCCAATCTTGTAAGCCAAATGTGCTTCTGGCCCCCGAATCTATTGCGTAAGTAGCTATCTAAAGAATAGCAAATGCTGAGTTGCCGCAGCGTGTGCCAGCGCACCGAAGTTGGCCAGACGCGTCCGCACAATGGTCTTTCCCCGTGCTTGCTCCGATGGGCATTACACGACTTTGTTTCTTTTACTTTTTGGAGAATGGCTTATGAACACCACACTCAACAACCAACGTAGTCCGCTTGTTTTGCCCGCGTTGTTGCTGGCCTCGGTCCTGGGTCTGGGCGCTTGTTCCGGCATGACACGCCAGGAGCAGGGCACCGCCACCGGTGCGGTGGTCGGCGGTACCGCTGGCGCCGTCATGGGCGGTGGTGTGCTGGGCACGGCTGCCGGTGCGGTGGTGGGTGGCGTGATCGGCAAGGAAGTGACCAAGCCGAAGTAAGCCGCGCTGAACCCAAAAGAAGAGCCGGGGGACTGCAAAGTCCCCCGGCTCTTCTTTGGGTGCCGCGAGGCTTAGATTTTTTTGGCAGCGTCTTTGACGGCGTCTCGTGCGTCTTTCACAATTCTTTGGCATCACCCAGCTTTTCTTCGGCTTGGCCGGAAATCTGCTTTTGAATGCCCTTGGCCTGCTGGGAGGTGCTACCGGTGATGTCGCCGACTTTTTCCTGCACTTTGCCGGCGATGTCTTTGGCGATGCCGTTGACTTGATTTTTGTTCATGGTAATGGTCCTTTGAAGTGTAAAAATTTGCTAGGTATGGGTGTGTGTCCAACCCATACATGGATGCTATGCAGACCCTGTTGGTTTATCTGTGCGCTTGCAGACAGAGCGGGCCTGTGTGGCGGATCGCGCACTACATGGAGGCGTGGTCCTGGTACGGTTTGGTGCCGTAATAGGCGTGCACACCCTCGGCCCAGGTCTGGTCCGCCATATTGGGCCAGTTGTCCTTGTCAAAGCCGGGCGCCGTTTCCAGGCGTTCTTTGAGCACGTCCAGCGTGAAGCGTTTGTTGACGGTATCGAGCACCAGGGCGTCCCACGGCACGGCGAACAGGCGGTCACCCATTCCCAGAAAGCCGCCAAACGACAACACGGCGTAGCTGACGCGGCCGGTGCGCATGTCGAGCATGAATTCCTTGATGTCGCCCAGGTCGTCGCCGGCCTTGTTGAACACGTCGTTTCCGGTCAACGTGCCCGCACCCATCAGGGTGGGGCCAGGGCCGTCGACGGTGGTGATTCGGTACATGCCATAGGTGTCGCGGTCTACATAGTTCATATCGAACTCCTTTTGAGATTCACATTGCTTGATCAATGACCAAAGCGCCCCACAACAGCGTGAGCGCCTGGGCGGAAGATAGATGTAGACGCACCCGGGGTCCGTGCGGCTGCGAACACTCTGGCGTGTGCGTGTCAGGCCCCGCGGGTCGACGCGGTGTGGGTTGGCGCGTGGCTGTCGGCGCGAGCGTCGCCCCAGCGCAATGGGGTGGCTTCGTCTCCCTGGTACGAGGTTTCGCCAAACCGGTTGACGCAGTAGTGGCGCGACACCACCATTTCGTGGAAATGCATGTTGGCTGCGATGCGGGTGTACTCAAACAAGACACTGCGGGTGATGTGGGCACCGGCGCGCACCACACAGCCGTGGCCAATCCAGGTTGGCCCGGTGATGCGGGCACCGGGCTCGATGCGCACATTGGAGCCAATGTAGACCGGGCCTTCGATGTACACGCTGTCCCAGGGAATGCAGGTGTTCAAGCCCACCCAGACACCGGGGCGGATCTCGCGCCCGGGCATCTTCATATTGGCAATTTCACCATTCAAGACCCGTTGCAGTACCGACCAGTAGTCACTGACCCGCCCAATGTCGATCCAGTGGAATTGCCGGTTCTGAACAAAAAACGCATGTTGTTGCGCGACCAACTGCGGGAACAACTGTGAGCCAATGTCATAAATCTGGCCGGGTGGCACCAGTTGCAGTACCTCGGGCTCAAAAATATAGATACCGGTGCTGGCCAGGGTGGACTTGGCCTCGGCCGGGGTGGGTTTCTCCTGGAACGACTGGATGCGACCCTGCGCGTCGGCCGCCACAATGCCGTACGACTGCACGTCGGCACGGTCTACCTCCAGCGCCACGACACTGGCGACGGCCCCCTTGGCATGGTGTTCGGCCAGTGCCGCGGTGATGTCCAGGTCGATCAAGGCATCGCCACAGAGCACCAGCGTGCTTTCGTCAAAAAAACCACCAAAGTCCTGGATGCTGCGCATGCCGCCCGCAGACCCCTTGGGGCGCGGCAGGATGTCGCCGTTCTCGCGGATGCCTTCGTAGGCATAACCAATTTCCACTCCCCAGCGGTGGCCGTCACCAAAATACTCTTCTATCTTCTGGTGGTGAAATGCCACGTTGACCATGATCTCGCGGATGTTGTGGCGCGCCAGGTGTTCGATCAGGTATTCCATCAACGGTTTGCCGAGGATGGGCACCATGGGTTTGGGCAGGTCTTGCGTCAGCGGGCGCACGCGGGTGCCTTGTCCGGCAGCCAGAATCATTCCTTTGGCCATTACATTTCTTTCTTCGAGGGTGGGCAATCACGATGGTAACAACCTGAGTCATCCGGCGAAACACGTGCCAACCTTGCACCATAACCGCTGGGTCGACCGGCGAATGTTCGCTATCGAACCGACGCCAACGCCCGGGGCCCGTAGCCTTGGGTTTTGTTAATAACAGGAGCGACAGATGAAACCAGTATTCAAAGCGGCACTCACCGTAGTGGCCGCGGTACTTGCCAGCCAGGCTATGGCGCAGATCACTTTCTACGAACACGACAATTTTCAGGGGCGCACTTTTTCGACCGAACGGCAAGTGAACAACTTTGACCGCGCGGGCTTCAATGACCGGGCATCGTCCGTCACTGTGGAAGGTGAGCGCTGGTCGCGTTGGGAAGTGTGTGACGACATCCGTTTTGCGGGCCGCTGCGTGGTGCTGCGCCCCGGGCGGTATGAGTCCTTGCGTGCCATGGGGCTGAATGACCGTGTTTCATCGGTCAAGCCGGTCGGGCGCAATGCCCGTGTCACCGACGAACGTTTGGTGGCGCCTCCGTTGGCATCACAGGTCATCTTTTATGAAAACGAAGGCTTTCAGGGTCGCACGTTTGCTGCAAACGAGACCGTGGAAAACTTTTCGCAAGTGGGCTTCAATGACCGGGCGTCGTCCGCCGTGGTGCTGGGCCAGCGCTGGGAAGTGTGCAATGACAGTGGCTTCAACGGGCAGTGCATGGTGTTGAATCCGGGGCGATATCCCTCGTTGAGGGATATGGGCTTGAATGACCGCATTTCTTCGGTGCGCGCAGTCGCGGGAACCGCACGCCTGGAAGAGCGCCGTTTTGCACCGGCACCGGTGGCGGTGTACGACAGTCGTCCACGGGAAGACGAGCGGCTGTTCGAAGCCCGCGTCACCTCGGTTCGCGCTGTGGTGGGCCCGGCCGAGCAACGCTGCTGGGTTGAGCGTGAAGAGGTTGGCTCCAACCGGGGTGATCCCAACGTCGGCGGTGCCGTGGTTGGCGCTTTGTTGGGCGGCATTCTGGGTCACCAGGTCGGCGGCGGTGTGGGCAAAGACATTGCCACCGTCGGTGGTGTGGTCGCCGGAGCCGCCATTGGCTCCAACGTGGGCCGTGACAACAACGGTCAGCCGATCACCCGTGAAGTGCAACGCTGCGCCACCCGACCCAGCAACGCTGCGCCGTCGTTCTGGGATGTGTCCTACAACTTCCGGGGCACGGACCACCGCATCCAGATGACATCGGCTCCCGGCCCCACCATCCGCGTGAACGCACGTGGCGAGCCACGCAGCTGATTGTTAACGTGAGATTGCCGCAGTGAACCGGGGCCGGTTCACTGCGCTGCCAGCCAGCGGTCTATCGCTGCCTCCAGCACACCCAGGGGAACCGACCCATGGGACAAAATTTCGTCATGGAAATCACGAAGCTTGAACTTGGCCCCCAAGGCCTGTTCCGCACGCGCCCTTAATTCACGAATCTTCAGCTCACCTATCTTGTAGCTGAGCGCCTGGCCCGGCATGGCAATGTAGCGGTCAACCTCTTGGGTGGCGACCTCTGCACTCTGTGGGACGTTGTCCAGAAAATAGCGAATGGATTGTTCCCGTGTCCAGTTTTTGGTGTGGATGCCGGTGTCGATCACCAGTCGGGCGGCCCGCCAAATTTCGGTCGACAGGCGCCCAATCGCCTGCCAGGGGTCGTCGTAAAGGCCCATCTCTTGCCCCAGCATTTCGCTGTACAGGCCCCAACCCTCGCTGTAGGCGAGGGTGTTGCCAAAGCGCCGGAACGCTGGCAAGCCCGCGCGCTCCTGCGCAAGGCTGATTTCAAAATGGTGCCCCGGTATGGCTTCGTGCACATAAAACACGGTGGTTGTGAAACGTGTTCGGGTTTCGGGTTGGTAGGCGTTGTAGTAAAAAATGCCGGGCCGTGAGCCATCGGGCAGACCCGGGACATACTGCGCCGGTGAAGCGGCGGTCTCCCGGAACGCCTCCACCGGTCGAATCTCAAACGCCGTTTTGGGTGTGTGGCCGAAGAACGCAGGAATTTTGGCGTCCACCTGCAGGCGCAGGCCCTCGTAGGCCGCCTGCATTTCCTGGCGTGACGTAAATCGCAACTCTGGGGCGGTGTTGAGGAACACAAAAAACTCCTCCATCGACCCTTTGAACTTCACGTCGTGTTTTGCCGTCTCCAACAGACCCCGGATGCGCGCGACTTCGCGCAGGCCGATGGTGTGAATGTCCTGCGGGCTCAGATCCGTGGTGGTTGCGCTGCGCACCTGGAAGGCGTACCACGCGCTGCCGTCTGGCAGCGCTCCCAAGGCGATGGTGTCGCGAGCGGCGGGCAAATACCGATCTCGCATAAAGACCAACAATCGTTGGTAGGCCGGCACCAGGTTATCGCGCACCAGAACCGTGAAGGCGGCGGTCAGGCGCGCCTTATCGGCTGCACTGAAGCTCTGGGGGAACTTTTTGACCGGTGCCATGTAGTGGTTGGCCTCCAGGTTTGCCGTTCCCAGGCTTTCCAACTGTGCGAGCACTGGCTTGACCAGAACTTTGGGCATCACAACGCCCTGCGTGATGCCCTTTTTCATGTCGGCCATGATCCCGTCCACCGCCCGGGGAATCCGCGCGCCCTGGCCAGCCAGTTGTCGTAGTCCTTGACAGTGTCAAACGGTTGGACCAGGCGGCCCGACCCCAACTGCGCAAACACCAGCGGCAAACTGGACATCGGGTTGACCGGGATCAGATGGGACGGGAAATACAAGCCATCCAGTGCCAATTGCTGCTGGTAGCGAAACAGGTCATAACTGATGCGGTCCTCCGGCGGCAAGGGCGCCGGATCGAATTGGGCGGTCCGCGCGAGGTAGGTTTGGGCCAGACGTTGTGTGTTGGTGCGCTCCGCACTAGAGGTCAGCGCACCAAAACGATGGTTGTAACGCTTGTCGCCGTGGAAGGTGGCAAGCATCGGATTGGCACGCAGATATTCCTCCCAGTATTGCGCATAGAGCTGGTTCAATGCGTCAGGTGTGGCTGGGGCTGCGCCAAACGCAGGTAGCAAAAAAGGGGCGGACAGAAAGGCCGCCAGTGAGACGTGGCGGAGATGCGCGCGAATCCATCCGCGGGGCGGAGTGTTCCGGGCGATGGGATTACCGGTTGTTTTCAATGGTGCAATCACGAGGCAAATGGTAAATGGATATGTGCCGCAGCGCTGTGCGTTTTTACACACTCTGGTTGGCCCCCCGAGTTCGACACCAAATGACGTAAGTGGTTGATTTATATAGAGTCGGTTAAAAATCTGCCACTACAGCAGGCTCATTTGGGTGTCTTGGGTTGGTTTTTTCGTCTTCAGTGCGGCGAATACTTTGGATTGCAAATCGTTGACCGTTGATATGCCGGCAATCGGTGCCGCGGCGTTGATGCTCACGCTATGACGCTGTATTCGGCGCAATTGAGCCAAGGCTTTTTCTGGTGACAGATCGCTTTTGGCTAGTTGCAAGCGTTGGCGCATCACCCGGTAAACAATCAGCGCAATAAAACACAGCATGGCGTGTGCGCGGATTCTCTGCGGCAGGCGGTGGTGCACCGGCGCAATCTCAATCTCCGACTTCAGAACCCTGAATCCCCGCTCAATATCCGCCAGGACTTGTAGCGCCTCACGACCTCCTCGGGTGTGTGGTCCGGCACATTGGTCACCAGCAACAGTTTCCCATCCATAAGTTCGGCCTGCACTTGTGCGGCTTCATCAATGGTGTAGCTGAATAGCTCCGTCTTCAGGTCCACCTTGATGATGCGTGCCAAATGAGCATCACTGACCTCGTGGTACAGACGCGCTTTGGCGCCGCTGTCGGATAGCTTTCTGCCCCGGCTGACTTCACCCGCGTCCTGCCCTTCGAGTTTTCCCACCCACTGATTTGCTTTGGCAAGAATTGCGGCGATGCGTTCCCGGCGCAGTTTGGTTTGCTCCTGCGCTTGCTCAGGATTGTGGGCAATCACCAGACGCAGTTCGTTCCAGCGGGTCTCATCGACCACTTCCTCTTTTGCATCAGCAACCCCGCTTTGAAGTTCTTGAGGATTTGCGCGAACTCGCCATACCGCCGTCCCGGCACCGCCAGAATGAACTCCAGCGCCTGGCCATTGGGCAGCATTACTTTGCGCAACTCATCGACGTTGTCCAACGACAGCAAGCCCCGGTCGGCCACAACGATCAGGCGCTTGATATGGGCAAAGCGCGCCAGTACCTTTTTGAGCGTGGGCAGCAGCGTGGGCGACTCGGCCTGGTTGCCATCAAACACTTCGTGGTAAATCGGCAGGCCTTCTGCGGTCTGCACCACGCCCAGCATGAACTGCCGCTCAATCAGCCCGGACTTGGCCATGCCGTACCTGCGCACGTCGTCGGATTGCTCAGTCAAACCGGACGCCCGGATGGTGGTGAGGTCGTAAAAGACGAGCGACAGATCCTGATCAATCAAAGGTCGCAGCAGCCCGGCCACCACATCGTCCACGGCTTCCTGGTGGTCCATGAGCGCGTCCATGCTGCGCAGGAGTTGCTGGTGCGTCAAACTGGCCGTATCCACCTCCGGAACGCTTACCGTTTCCAGCCAGCGCAACACGCCGAGTTTGGATTCCGGATCGCACAACCGGTTGAAGACCATCACGCGCAATGCGTGTTCAACCGGCGTGATGTAGCGGGCTTTGCGAAACACGCGGGCAAGGCCATCAAAGCCAAGTTCCTTCCAGAGCTGATCGAGTGCCCACACGTCACCAAGAGCCAGCGCCGATTTAAATTCCACTTGGGGCGTGACCGCCAAATCCGTTGGCTTGCCACGGGCACGCAATAGGCCCTTGAGCAACGAGTCAACGGCACCATCAGTTTCATCGACGCGTCCAATGCTGGCCACCGTACGCTGGCGAGGTTTGCCGTTCTCATCACGGAAGGACTCAACGAGCTGAGCGTAGGTGTGGGAACCCGACCGAGTGAGCTTGATGAACATGACAAGAGTGTAGCAAATTACAAACTAATTGCCAACACAACCAGCCACTGATATTGCCACTACAAAGAATTTTGAAAAAACACGCTAAGTGCTTGATTTCATTGACTGGCAAAGTCAAAAATGGGGCAAATTCTCAATTTGGTGTCGAACTCGGGTGGCCCTGAGTTCAAACTGCCTTTGCGCAAATGTCCACACCATGCGCGATGCGTCCGGCCCCTTCGGGTCGGAATAGGCTTGCGAGGCGGCACCGCCGCTCCAGGCGTGCCCCAAACCATTGATTTCACGCAAGCTCACCTGCAATCGCTTGCTTGCAAACCAGTCCATGGCGGTCTGTGGATAACGTTTGCCGCGGCGCACCAACCGTGCTGGCCCGGGCAGTGCATGGGTGCGTGCCGCCCAGACCTGCGCTGCACGCATGCCGTTTGCCCTGACCACAACAGGGTCCGCGCTGCCCTGTATCACCAGCAAGGCGGGCAGGTCCTGCGGCAGGGCGTGGGGCGGTGGCCGGGGCGGCACACGGTAGTTGCGCGCATGGCCGAAAGGGCGGTGGCAGCGGAATGGGCCAACGTAGGCTCGACACCCGAGTGCATGATGACCGCAGCGAACCGCTGTGGAAACTGCAAGGCCACCAGCGCCGCCATGCTGGCACCCGCCGACATACCAATGATGGCAACGCGGTTGGCGTCAATGGCGTGTAAGCCGCAGGCATGGTCCAATGCCGCCACGATGCTGGCGGCCTCCTGTTGGGCGCGGCCATTGCGGGTGTCGAACCAATTCCAGCAGCCCTGTGCATTGGCCAACCGGTCCTGCTCCGGGTACAGCACCATGAAGCCGTTCAGTGTCGCCAGGCGGTTCATGCGGGTGCTGGCGGCGAAATCGGTGGCGCTTTGGCCGCAGCCATGCAGCAAAACCAGCAACGGGTGCATTTGTCCTTTGGGCAAGCCGACGGGTTTGAAGAAGCGGTAGCGGCGCAGACCGGCCGGGCCCGCAGCCACACCGAGTCCGAAGCGCTCACGCGGCGTTGTTACGCTGGCCTTGCGCGGCACGGCTGCTGTTGCACGTCTTGAACGACGCAGTGCCTTGGTGCCTTCACCCAACGCGCGACGCAACACCCAGCGCGCCTGCTGTTGGGCCATGCGCGCCCACGTACTCCCTATTGTCCGCCTGGCCATGGGGGCTTGCGCGAAGCGGGCGGCATGGGGGCCGCTGCGCAGACGCTCTTAGCGCACAAACCGTGCGATCAAGTGGATGGGGCGCATTCTTTTCTCCTGAACTGAGCGGGTTAATGGGTCTATGCAGGCAAGGGGTCCAACGGGCAAGGCCGTTTGGGCCATTGCGTCTTCGCACACGGCAGGGTAATTCGGCATTCGGCTTCGCTCTGTACGCTCGCCAACACACGGGTTGATTGGCCCTCAGTGCATGGGTGTTGGGCAGGGCGGGCCGGTGTGTTGGCACACAGACCGATGAGAGTAGCGGGCAGATGATATGACCGCAAGAACCCTTCACCGAGCACCAGATCGTGCGCCAGTCGGCGGGGCCGAGTACAACAGGAGACCCCTATGCAAAACCCCTTCAAGGACAGTAAGCCTTGAACCGCCCTTGGCGCTAGAGCATTGCCCGTCAATGTTCGCTGCTGCACCGACACCGGCAGCCGGCCTGACTACATTCGACGGGTCGTACTGCAACAGCAGCCTCTGCGCCGTTCACGACGGGCGTACGGCCCACCCCGCGACGACGCGACCCCATTGACTCTCAAAGGACTGTTATGAACCAATCCGCAATGACCCCCGATCAAGTGATCAACACACTGAACGGTCTGATCGAACTCAACCGTGATGGCCAGAAGGGCTTTCAGGAAGCCGCCGAAAAAATGGAAGCGCCTGAATTGAAGACCTTCTGTCTGGAGCAAAGCCGTTCCCGTACACATTTCGTTGGTGAACTGCAAACGCAGGTGCACAGCTTGGGCCGCGAACCGGAAGACAGCGGCACCGTGTCGGGTGCTTTGCAGCGCGGCTGGTTGAACCTGAAGGCGGCACTGGGCGGCGGCGACCACGCGATTCTGGAGACCACAGAGTCCGCCGAGGACCATGCGCTCGACACCTACCGCACGGCGCTGACCGAGTCGCTGCCGGCCGATGTGCGTGAAATCGTTGAGCGTCAACTTGAGAGCATCAAGTTGTCACATGACAAGGTCAAAACCCTGCGCTACAGCCTCGAAAGACAATAAACGCACCGACGGTGCAGTGGACAACCCGGCGGTGCAACACAGGCCAAGGTGGGTTGTCGGTTTGGGTCTTGCCGCCGCATTGATCGGCGCAGCAGGCCTGACGGCGGTTTTCTTGCTGCCCAGCGACCAAGAGCTCGCGTTCTGGCTTGCTGAAGAGGCCCAGCAGCAGCTGGGTGTCAAGCTCAGCATAGAGTCTGCCCACTGGGCGTTGCTGCCAACGCCAGTTCTTGTGGTGAATGGCCTTCGCACGCAGCAGGCAGAGCCAGTGAGCATCCAACAACTCAGGGCGTATCCCGGCATGCGCATGTTGCTGGAGCGCAAGCTGGCGTTTGAAAGCGTCGACATCGATACCGCGGTCTTGCCGCTGCAATCGGTGCGGGCTATGGAGGCCGCGCTTGCCATTGGTGTTGCCGATGGCAACACCTTTGTGCCACTTGAACACCTCACGTTTCGCAACCTGGTCTGGATATCCTACAGCGGCATCGCCCTGTCCTTTGACGGCGAGGTCGACTTTGCGCTTCACTGGCGCCCGCAGCGTGCCATGTTGGTCCGCACTGGCACCACCCCTGCGGTCACCTTGGCGCTGACGCGCGAGGCGCAGGCCGATCGCTGGCAAACGCGCATCCAGGTCGGCGGTGGCACAGCGCACGGCAATCTGGAAATGAAGGCTGGCGAAAACGGCACCATGCATCTGAGCGGCCAGTTGGCCCCGCGTGAGGTTGAGGTGGCGAGTGCATTGGAATCTTTCAACCGGCGCTCCCCCATCGCGGGTAAGGCATCGGGCCAGACCGTGCTGTCCGCCCACGGCAAATCGGTGGGTGAGTTGATGCGTTCGCTGCACACACAGACCCGGTTTATTTTCAATTCTGCAACGCTGTTGCGTTTTGACTTGAACCAAGCCACCAGCACCGGCGGCAAAAAGCACCAGGGGCGGACCGACCTGCAATCGCTCACCGGCCGGATGGAGTCGCAAAATGGCCTTGAGGGGACCCGCGTCACGGTGACCGACATGAAAGCGCAAACGGCAAAACTGACGGTGACCGGCAAGGCCACGGTCTACCATGGACACGTTGAGGCGAGCGGCAATCTGGACCTGCTGGCGGGCACCATCGGTGTGCCGTTCAGCCTGAGTGGGCCTATGGACACGCCAAAAGTCTCGGTACCGCCGGGATTCCTCGCAGGGGCAGCCCTTGGCACCGCCGTGTTGCCTGGCATTGGAACCGTGATCGGCGCGCGCATCGGTGGCGCCCTTGACAAGATCTTCCACCACAACGCGGAGCCTGCTGTGCCGACCAAGAAGAGTGCAATTCACCACTAGGCAACAGACGGGGCATTCCGAAGTGGACAAAGAAAAGGGGCCGCGAAGCCCCTTTTTTTCTGTGTCCTGTGAACGCTCAGCGCATCACACCTGCGACTTGAAATAGTTGAAAGAATGGACAAAAGCGTCGCGCACCTTTTCCATTTCGGTCACCATGGCATCCCAGGTGTCTTCGCTGGCGACCTTCATGTCGTCAAGTTTGCCCTTTGCCACTTCGGACTGGTGGCGAAGCTTGGCCATTTCTTCCTTGTACAAGGCGCGTGCGTCGTCCTTGGCCTCTTCGGCTTTGGCTTCCAGCGTGTTCATATTGGCATTGAGCTCATCGAGCTGCGTCTTCATTTTTTCGATATAAACAGATTTCTTGTCCATGGGATTAGTTCCTTCAAGGTGGAGGCAACGGGTGCGGTAGCACTGGCCTTGCGGTTGCAAGGCCTTGTTGGCGCAATTGCGGCCACTGGATGAAGCTTACCCAGGACGCGGTAACGGGTCTGTGCGCAAGCGCACCGACGCCGTACCACTCATTTCTCTAGTTATTGAGCAACATCTGCAAAATAATGCCGGTGGTGATGGCGACCAGGAGGTAGTCGCTGCCAGATTGCACCCAGTGGTAGCCACGCGGTGGCGCGCTCAGGCGGTGACCGCGCCAGTCTTCGACCACATATTGCCGGGTGCGGTACTCATAGGGCAGACGGGCACCGCGGTGGAAGTTGCGGTTGGGGCCGGCGCCACGTTCGTAGCGCTGGTCGTTCCCATAACCGCGGATCTGGTTTTGGCGGTAGCCCTGGCGTGCGTCGTTGCGGTCACGACGGCCTTGCTGGTCATACCGTTGCGACTGCTCATACCGTTGTGATGGGTCATAACGCTGGGTCTGGTCGTAACGCTGCCGTTGTTCGTTGCGAGGTTGGCTGGGCAGATTGAGGTCTCCCTGAGCCAGGGCGAATTGCCCGGTGAACAAGGCTGCGGCAACAAGTGCGGCAATGCTTTTGCGAATGGTCATGGTGAACTCCAGTGGGTGGAACATGGATTGCGTAGGCAAATCAACCCCTAGCATAGTTGGGGCGGCAGTGTGTGGCTGTGCGCTGACAGACATAAGTCCCCGTTTTCCCTGGAAGCCGTGGTGGTGATTTCACCCAGAAGCAGCGTGTGTGCTCCGGCGCACCGACGCATGGGGGCACGCTTTTTTACCATTGTTCGGTGAGCCGTTTGTTGGCTCGGTACTGTCGGGGTCCATTGACCCTTGTTGAAAGAAAAACGAGCATGAACACTGACCAACTCCAGGGTACGATGAAAAGCATCGTTGGCCGTTTGCAGGAAGATTTCGGTAACTTTGTCGGCAGTGCCGACCAGCAGGTTCTGGGCATCCGCAAGCAGGTGTCGGGTCGGGCCGAACGCCGGATTGGGGACATCCGGGAGTTGATTGGTCAGGCCGATGCGCTGGCGATCCTGGCCCGCAACAACCCCATGGGGCCTGTCGGACTGGTCAAGTAGCCTACGGCTGCCCACCCGCCGTGGGCGCTGTCAACGGTTTTGCCGGTGTGACGTTGAGTAAGCCTACCGAGGTCCAACGAGGATGCATATGCGAACCATTCCCAAGTCAGTCGGCACTGCACTGTTGATCGCCACACTGAGCCTGAGCGCCCTTGCGGACAATGGACGTGGCCGTCACCCTTACAACCACCGACCCCACGCGGTTCGGTCACATGGCGGCGATTGGGTCGCACCGCTGTTGTTTCTGGGGTTGGCAGGCGCTGTGCTGAGTGCCAGTGCAAACCAATCCAGTCCGCCCGCACCGGTCACTTACGTGTCGCCCCCTCCGGTCTATGTTCCCGCGCCCATCACCTACTCGGCACCCGTAGAGGTGGTTCCTGCACCACCGCCGGCACCGGCCAACACCTGGTACTTCTGCCAGTCGGTCGGAAAATACTATCCTTACGCACAGCACTGCCCCGAAGGCTGGCAGCCCGTGGCCAGCCAACGCTAGTTCCTGCCCACAGTCCGGTGCAACCCGGCGTTGGTTGGCCGTGTTAATGGGGTGGCAAGGGCCAGCGGGCGTATTTCTTCTCGATGGCCCGTGTGGTGCCGTCACGCACCATACCAAGCAGGGCGGCATTGAGCCGGTCAACCAGTGGCGTTGGCAGGTCCGCATGGCAGGCCAAGTACAGATCCACCTTGTGAAAAGCCAGGACGGGAACCACTTTGCCGGTCCAGTCGTGCTGCGCGACCAGCAGCGCCCCCCGAACCACACTGGCGGCCCAAAGGTCAATGCGATTGAGCAGTAATTTGCGCGGGTTGGACAAGTCATCCGACGCACTTTGCACCCTGAATCCGCGGCTTCGGAAATACTCGTCTCTGGCGTCGCCGACGTAGGTGCCAATCGTCATGGAGCGGGCATCTTCAATGCTGTTCAGCTTGATGTTGCGTTCCGCACTGCCATACAACACCCATTCCGAAGCACCCACCGGGCCGACCCACTTGAACAAAGGCTCGCGTTCGGGTGTGCGGGTGGTGGCGAAGACGCAGGTGTCGGCATCTTTCAATGCCATGTTGTAGGCCCGGGCCCAGGGCAACATGTCGATGCTGATCGTGAGTTTGGCGCGCTCCGCCATCTCTCGAACCAGGTCGGTTGCGCGGCCCACGATCTTGTCGCCCTCCATCATGTTGAAAGGGGGTGAATTCTCGGTGGTCAGTCGCAAGGCGGCGCTTTGCGCCGTGACGCCATAGCCGATAAGCCACGCGGCAAAAAGCATGGCCAAGCTTTTTTGATTCATTCCAACGCTCCTTGTTTTTCTTCCGGATGCGCTTCCAGTATGAAACAAAATTGATGGACGTCAATCCATTGGAGCCCAAGGAATTGAAAATTGGGGTGCTGACCGGCTTGCGGTACAGTGCAAAGAGCTGTCTGAGCACTAATTTTACAATGCAAAAAGTTCGGTTCCGCTTTTCAAATTACTGGCTGCCCAGCGTCTGGAGCAGTGTGTTGGTGTTCGTTAGCCTGGGTGTATGTGCCGCCGACACAACTGTGGTGCGGCACAATTTTTACGACGACCAGAAATCCGAAACCTTGAATTACAAAGGTGAAGTCCTGGCGCTCATTCTGGAAAAATCTAAGGCCAAATACGGCCCCTACGTGATGAAGAAGGGGCCACAAATTGACTGGAGCCAGAGTCGCGCCTACAGCCAGCTGGAACGTGGCGAGCTCGACCTGATTGCATCCCAGACCAGCCACGCCCGCGAGCAAGCCGGTTTGCCGGTACGTTATTGCCTGTACAAGGGTTTGCTGGGCATTCGCATCGGCATGGGCACACGCGACACGGTGGCCGCATTGGAAAGGATGCAGAACCGAGCGGAACTGGACCGTGTCAAGCTGGGGCAGGTGTTTGACTGGCCGGACTACGCCATTCAGACGGAGGCCGGGCTACAGGTCGTACGCCTGACCAACGTGGCTTCTTCGATTGAACGGCTGAAAAGCGGCAGCTTTCAATTGTTGCCGCTGGGCATTGTGGAGGTTGCACCGATCGCCCAAAAGTATGGCCTTCAGACCGTGTCGACCTGGGCTATTGCCTATCCAACCGCCTACTATTTTTTCGTGACCAAGAAGCGGCCCGAGTTGGCTGAGCGGCTGTCTTATGGTTTCGAGCAGGCCATCAGAGATGGCAGTTTTGATGCCTTGTTTGCGCGGCGCCTGGAACCCCTGGTGGCAGCGGCGGGTCTGCAAAAGCGCAAACTGTTCCGTATTGAAAATCCCTACCTGCCGGCGGCCACCCCCTTGGGCCGCAAGGAGTTGTGGCACCCGTTGCTGAGCACTGTGTTGCAGTGACGGCAAGCCTGCGTCCGCTGCTTGTGGCATGTTTGTTTGTGGAGCTGGTGTGTTGGGCCGGCGTGTGTTTAGCGCAAACCACTAAGCCGGCCGCCGAATTGCTGGCCAGACGCAGCAGTTTGAATCCGCAGGCGCGGCTGGTCACTGCGGGTGCGCCGATCCATTTGGTCTCCAAAGAGAGCGACAACCGCCTGGACGGTGATGTGTACGCCGAACTGGCACAGCCCTTTGCCCGCGTCAGCGCGGTGCTGCGGTCGGCCGATTCGGTGTGTGAGGTGTTATTCCTGCACCTCAATGTGCGGTCTTGCCGCGTGTCCAACACCAGTGCAGGTCCTCAATTGACATTGGAGGCAGGCCCCAAGCGGGCGGCCGCGGGCGCGACCTACCGTATGGTGTATGCCATGCAGGTGGTGGCCTCCACCGACGACTACCTCAGTGTGTTGCTGTCGGCTGCCAGCGGGCCGTTGTCGACCAGCGACTACCGCATCGTGTTTGAGGTGACGCCGCTGGACGACAAACGCACGTTTTTGCATTTTGGATACGCCTACCGGTATGGTGTCCTGGCCAAAACCGCGATGCGCCTGTACCTGGCGACCGCAGGCCGGACCAAGATCGGCTTCACCGCGGTTGGCAATGGCACAGACGGCAAAGCGCAGTTTGTACAGGGCGAGCGTGGCTCATTGGAGCGCAACGTGGTGCGCAACTACCTGGCTCTCCAGGCCCATGCCAGTGTTGGCAGCGGCACACCGCAGGCTCAGATGGACGCCCGCCTGCGTGCCTGGTTTGCGCTGACCGAGCGGCACGCCGCGCAATTGCATGAACTGGAGTTGGACGAATACCTTCAGGAAAAACGTGACGATCTGGCGCGTATGGCTGTGCCTGCAAAGTAGCTGAGTTGCCTATACTGGGTGGTTAAAAAAGACCCCGCATGCTGACTTCTGAACAACAAGCCACCTACCAACGCGACGGATACCTCGTGTTGCCGAACTTCAAATCACCAGAGGCGATGCAGGTGCTACGCCAGCGGGCTGGGGACATCGTGGACGCTTTTATTCCGCCAGCAAGCAAAACCATCTTCACGACCAACGACCAGGTGCGTTTGATTGACCGCTACTTTCTGGATTCCGCGGTGAATACGAGTTGCTTCTTTGAAGAAGAGGCCTTCGGGCCCGATGGTGAGTTGCGCCAGGCCAAGGCGCTGTCGATCAACAAGATCGGGCACGCAATGCATGACCTGGACCCTGTTTTTTCGGACTTTTCACGCGGACCGGAACTGCAGCAGATCGCCCGGGGTCTGGGCCTTGCGCAGCCTGAAATATGGCAGTCCATGTACATCTTCAAACAACCCGGCATCGGCGGCGAAGTCGGGTGGCACCAGGACGCCACGTTTTTCGAGACCACGCCGATCAGCGTAACCACCTTCTGGTTTGCGCTGGAAGACGCGACGGTCCACAACGGTTGTTTGTGGACACAGCCCGGTGCACACCGCAGCCCGCTGCGTGAACGCTTCGTGCGCCACGGTGACCAGGTCACCATGCAAAAACTGGACGCCACACCGTGGCCGGGCAGCATCACGGCCATGCCGCTGGAAGTCGAGGCGGGTACTTTGGTGGTGTTTCATGGCTTGTTGCCGCACTACAGCGCACCCAATCGCTCCAGTGCGTCACGCCATGCGTACACCTTGCATGTGACGGACGCAGCAGCACTCTATTCCTCCGCCAATTGGATTCAACGCGGCGCGGACATGCCGGTACGCGGTTTCTGAGGCGCTACCAGCGCAAAGTCCTCTTCCACGGCAAGCCCGGGGAAGTGGAAACGCACCGGCCCGTCGGGCTTGGCGTTGAGATACTGGTAAACCATGGCGTCGGTGCTGTTGCGCACTTCGTCGGGCGTGCCTTCGATTGCCACCTGGCCATTGGCCAGAATGATCACATGGTCGGCAATCTCCAGCGTCTGTTTGAGCTCATGCGACACAAACACACTGGTCAGGCCCATGGCGTCGTTTAGCTGGCGGATCAGGCGGGCCGCAGTTTTTAACGAAATCGGGTCCAGGCCGGAAAACGGCTCGTCGTACATCACCAGTTCGGGGTCCAGCGCAATGGCGCGGGCCAGCGCAATGCGCCGGGCCATACCGCCCGAGACTTCGCTGGGCAGCAGGTCGCGTGCGCCGCGCAGGCCCACGGCGTTGAGTTTCATCAGCACGATGTCGCGGATCAGGGCCTCGGGCAGGTCGGTGTGTTCGCGCAGCGGAAAGGCCACGTTCTCAAACACACTCAGGTCGGCAAACAAGGCACCAAACTGGAACAGCATGCCCATACGGCGTCGCGCCGCGTAGAGCTGGCGCTGGTTCATGTGGGTCACGTCCTGCCCATCAAACAACATTTCACCCGACTGGGCGCGCTGTTCGCCGCCCATCAGGCGCAAGGCCGTGGTCTTGCCGGCGCCCATGGGCCCAATCAGGGCGGTGACCTTGCCGCGGGGGATACGCAGCGAAATGGAGTCCAGCACCGGGTGGTCTGTGTACGCAAAACGCAGCTTGCGAAACTCTATGAGGGAGGGGCTTGGGATAATGGACATAAGAACTCAAGCCGCGCAGGGGTGCGGCGCCCCAATGATAGGGGATCCCACTTTCGGGTCCACCGGCCTGACTAACGGCAAAGAACAATGGAACACAACATCCCCCTTATTACGACCATCACGGCCGGCTTTGGCGTTGCACTGGTTCTGGGTTTTCTGGCGGAGCGGATCAAGGTGCCGGCGCTGGTGGGTTATTTGCTGGCGGGCATTGTGATTGGTCCTGCCACCCCAGGTTTTGTGGCCGACGTCCACATGGCATCCCAGTTGTCGGAGATCGGCGTCATGCTGCTGATGTTTGGCGTGGGGCTGCACTTTTCGCTCAACGACCTGCTGGCCGTCAAGCGGATTGCCGTTCCCGGCGCGGTGCTACAGATGGGGCTGGCGACAGCTTTGGGCATGGTCACCGCCTGGTGGTGGGGCTGGAGTTTTGGCAATGGCCTGATTTTGGGCCTGTCGCTGTCCTGCGCCAGCACCGTGGTCTTGCTCAAGGCGCTGGAAGCCCGTGGGGTGCTGGACACCATGAATGGGCGGATTGCGGTGGGCTGGCTGGTGGTGGAGGACCTGGCCACGGTGCTGGTTCTGGTGTTGCTGCCGCCGCTGGCGGGTGTATTGGGCGGTACCAGCGCTACCCCGGTGGCTGAAACCAAGCCGATCTGGATGGCCATTGGCCAAACCTTGTTGCAGGTTGCGGCCTTTATTGCGCTGATGCTGGTGGTGGGTCGCCGCGCGCTGCCCTGGTTGTTGTGGCAGGTGGCGCGCACCGGTTCGCGGGAGTTGTTCACGCTTGCCGTCATCGCTACGGCAATTGGTATTGCCTACGGCGCCTCGGCCCTGTTCAGCGTGTCGTTTGCGCTGGGTGCCTTTTTCGCCGGCATGGTGATGCGGGAATCCGAGTTCAGCCACCGGGCGGCGGAAGAATCGCTGCCGCTGCGCGATGCCTTCTCGGTGCTGTTTTTTGTGTCGGTGGGCATGTTGTTTGAGCCGGCCATCCTGCTGGAGCAGCCCCTGCGGGTGCTGGCCGTGGTGGCCATCATCATCCTGGGCAAGGCGCTGGTGGCAGCAGCACTGGTGCTGGCCTTGCGTTACCCCATCAATACCGCGCTGACCGTGGCCGCCAGCCTGGCGCAGATTGGCGAGTTTTCGTTCATCCTGGCCGGCCTGGGTGTGGCGCTGGGCCTGTTGCCCGCCATGGGCATGAGCCTGGTGCTGGCCGGTGCGCTGATCTCGATTGCACTGAACCCCTTGCTGTTTGCTGCTGTGGAGCCCTTTCGCCGCTGGGTGTTGGGGCACTCGGAACTGGCCCGCCGCCTGGAGCAGCGGCAAGACCCGTTTGCCGAGCTGCCCATGAGCACCGAGCGCAAATACCTGGAAGGCCAAGTGGTGCTGGTGGGCTACGGCCGGGTGGGTCAACGCATTGCCAAGGCCATGGATGCCGGGGGCATCCCCTATGTGGTGGCCGAGCAAAACCGGGAATTGGTGGAGCAGTTGCGCAGCCAGGGTGTTGCAGCCGTGTCCGGCAGTGCGGCAGATCCGGAGGTGCTGATACAAGCGCACATCGCCCATGCCGCCATGCTGGTGATTGCGACACCCGACCCTGTAGGGGTGCGGCAAATGGCTGATACCGCCCGCGCTCTCAACCCTGGCATCGAGATTGTGTTGCGCACCCACAGCGAGGCTGAGTCCAACTTGCTGCGTGAGGACAGCATTGGCATGGTCTTCTTTGGTGAGGAAGAGCTGGCCAAGGGCATGACCCAGCATGTGCTGGAGCGTTTTTCGCCGCCGCCCATTGCCAGCGGCAGCGCCTGATGCGGCACAATCCGCACACTCCCTGCAACCTCGACAGAGCGACCCCATCACCATGACTGACACCGCGCATATTCCCCCTCGCGAAAAGGCCGAAATCCTGGCCCAGGCCCTGCCCTATATCCGCAAGTACCACGGCAAAACCATGGTCATCAAATACGGCGGTAACGCCATGACCGACCCGGCCTTGCAGGCCGACTTTGCCGAAGACGTGGTGCTCTTGAAGCTGGTGGGCATCAACCCGGTGGTGGTGCACGGCGGCGGCCCGCAGATCGAAAACGCCCTGAAACGCCTGGGCAAGAAGGGTGAATTCATCCAGGGCATGCGCGTAACAGATGCCGAAACCATGGAAGTGGTGGAGTGGGTGCTGGGTGGCGAGGTGCAGCAGGACATCGTGGGCCTGATCAACCAGGCCGGCGGCAAGGCTGTGGGCCTGACAGGACGCGACGGCGGCATGATCCGGGCCCAAAAACTCAAGATGCTGGACAACGCCGATCCCAATGTCGAGCACGACGTGGGCCAGGTCGGTGACATCCTCAGCATAGACCCCAGCGTGGTCAAAGCCCTGCAGGATGACGCTTTCATTCCCGTTATCAGCCCGATTGGATTTGGCGAAAACAACGAGAGTTACAACATCAACGCTGACGTGGTGGCGGCCAAGCTGGCCACCGTGCTCAAGGCCGAAAAGCTGCTGATGTTGACCAATATCAGCGGCGTTCTCAACAAAGATGGCGAACTGCTGACCGATTTGACAGCGCGGCGCATTGACGAATTGTTTGCCGACGGCACCATTTCCGGCGGCATGTTGCCCAAGATTGCCGGCGCGCTGGACGCGGCCAAGAGTGGCGTCAACGCCGTGCACATCATCGATGGGCGGGTGCCCCATGTGCTGCTGCTGGAAATTTTGACGGAACAGGCCTTTGGCACCATGATCCGCTCGCACTGAGCGGCGACGCTGGTCATCCCGGTCGAAGCTTGGTGCGCTATTGTTTTTGTAGCTAGTTACGCCCGTTTCACGGGGGCTGGAGGCCAGTTTTATGCGACTCTTATTGGTAGAAGACGATGTCATGGTGGCCAGCGGCATCAAGTTGGGCCTGACCGGCGCAGGGTATGCGGTGGACTGGGTGGGCAGTGCCGAACGTGCTTTGGAGGTCACCCGCGCCGAGACCTTCGACCTGGCCGTCATCGACATCGGCCTGCCCGTTATGGACGGCCTCATGCTGACCCAAACCCTGCGCAAGGCCGGACATGCGATGCCGGTTCTCATATTGACAGCACGTGATGCGCTGCAAGACCGGGTCCAGGGGCTGGACATGGGTGGTGATGACTACATGGTCAAGCCGTTTGAGCTGCCCGAGCTGCTGGCCCGGCTGCGCGCACTGCTGCGCCGCTCGCAGGCCGCCACCTCGGCCACGTTGAGTTTTGGTCCGCTGGAACTGGACACCGCGTTGCGCCAGGCCTGCATACGCCCCATCGCAGCGGGTGGCGCGGCCGGACCGTGTGTGCCGATTGAGCTGGGTCCGCGTGAATGGACCGTCATGGAATACCTGATGTTGCAGGCCCCCAAGCCCGCCAACAAAGACAAGCTGTTGCAGGCCCTGACCGGTTGGGACAAGGAAATCACGCCGAATGCGGTGGAGGTCTATATCTCCCGTTTGCGCGGCAAGCTCGAACCCCATGGCCTGGCCTTGCGCTCGATCCGCGGTTTTGGCTACCGGCTGGAATTGCTGACCCCACCGTGAGTGTGGCCGCGCAAGTGGGCATGGCATCGGGCCTGCAGCGGCGCCTGTTGCTGCTGCTGCTGCTGCCCCTGTTTTTGCTGGCCAGCATTAACACCTGGTTTGACTTTCGCTCTGCCGACAACGCCGCGCTGCAACAGGACCGGCAACTGTTGTCCATGGTGCCCTTGATGGCGGGTTCCGTTATTGCCAAGGGCGCAACCGACACGGCACCCCCGGTGCTGCTGATGGCGCCCCAACTGGAAGACTTTCTCAACGAGCGTCCCGGTTTATCCGGTTTTGCCCTGGTCGGGCGCGACGGTAGTGTGCTGCGGGGTAACGACTGGTTGAGCGGTATGCCCCCGGCCACCTTTGATGCGGAGTTTGTCAGCCAGGAGTTTGAAGGGGTGACCTACCGCATCGTCAGCCAACGTATGCAAACGGCGGGTGGTGAACTGGTATTGCGCCTGGCCGATGGTTCCGACCCGCGCCAGCAATGGCTAAGCCGGCTCTGGTTCAAGGTGGCCTTGCCGAATCTGGTGTTGGTGATCGCGGCTTTTTTTGCCGTCAACTGGGCGGTTAGCCGGGCCCTGCGGCCCCTGATCGAGCTGAAGGAGGCGGTTGAACGCCGTTCGCCCCGGGATCTGTCGGCGCTGGATGTCGAGAGCTCCCCGGACGAGGTTCGCCCCCTGGTGTTGTCATTGAACCGGCTGTTCGACCTGGTGAATGCCCAGGCCGATAGCCAACGACACTTTATTGCCGACGCCGCCCACCAGTTGCGCACGCCGCTGGCCGCCCTGCAAGCCCAGGTGGAGGCCTGGGCCATGGCGGTCAGCGCTACGGCCGCACAGGCCGATCCTGGCCATGTTTACAAGGAAAATAGCCCTCTAGCCCACGTAGACATTGCGAAGACAGCTATTACTTTAGGAGCAGATCAGGTTTTTAAATTGCGCCAGGCGGTGCGCCGCACTTCGCAGTTGGCGAACCAGTTGTTGGCCCTTTCCCGCGCCGATGCGCGCAGTGCCCACACCCAACCCATGCAGCGGGTCGACTTGCAGCAACTGTGTGAGGTGATGCTGGAAATCCACCTGGACGCCGCCACCGCAAAAGACATCGACCTCGGCTTGGACACGGCCGACGCCCACGTCACCGGCCACGCCTGGCTGCTGCGCGAGTTGTTGGGCAACCTGGTCGACAACGCCATTCGTTACACCCCGGCGGGTGGCCGGGTCACACTGCGTTGTGGCTGGTACCGGCCCGACGGCGAAACGGCGGACCGGCCGTTCTTGGAAGTCGAAGACAACGGCCCCGGCGTCCCGCCCCAGGAGCGGGCTCGTATGCTGGAGCGGTTTTACCGCATTGCCGGTACCCAGGGCGAGGGAACTGGTCTGGGCTTGGCGATTGCCGACGAGATTGCCCGGGTTCACCACAGCCAGCTTCAGGTGCTTGACGCCCATGAGGGCACGGGTTTGCGCATGTTTTTGGGCTTGCCGGGGTAGGCGACTGACTTCACCATGCGCCGGAACGCCAGACCCCATCCTGGTAGTAGTGCACCTGGTCGTTCCACAGGATCGATCGGTCGTTGCTGATGTCGCGCTCGGCAGCTATGCCGGACGGCAGGGCCGGGCGGGCGTTCAGGCTTTTCTGCCCCAGGTCGATGTCAAATTTTTGCAGTTCGCTGTGCGTAAACCGGTAGTAGTCGTTGGCCGCGCCGGTTATTGGCTGCGGTGCAATGTCGTGCAGATTCACCGGCAAACCAACACGCACCTTGCTGCCAATAGTGGCAATCGCTATGCCATGGTGGTTGTGTAACACCGTGGCGTCCGTTCCGCGTTTGCCGATGATGCTGCGCGCTGCCTCAACCGGGCGGCTGGGGTCGGTCAGGTCAATCAAGGACAGCTTGACACCCTGGTACCAGGCAAAGCGGCCGTCACCGCTACCGGCGTCTGAGGTGGCTTCCTTGCCCACCGCCAGCAGCAGCGTCTCAGAAAGCGGGAACAGGTAGTCCGAGTAGCCACTGACCTGCAACTCGCCGCTGATGAAGGGGTCAGTCGGGTTGCTCAGGTCCAGCACGTACAGCGGGTCGGTCAGGCGGTAGGTGACCAGAAAGCCGCGTTTGCCAAGGAAGCGCGATGCATACAGCTGCTCGCCGGGCTTGCCCAGCGGTGCCGGGCGGCGGGCGTTGGGCAATTCGCCGCTCAGCACCAGGCTGCCATTGTTTTCCTGCAAGATGCTCAGGTGTCCGGGTGACTCAAGCACTGGTGTGGTGGTACCGGTTACCGGTTCGGCCAACCAGCCGCCCCAGGTGGGGGCCGACTGGGTGATGACGCGCAATGCGCCCTGGTGCTCTCCCATACGAAACGATTTGCGATTTTGATCGAAGCCCAGGTGGCCCACGACGTTGCCCGAACCCCGGTAGACCATGTCCAGGCCATTGAGCGCAAATTTGTGAAGGTCGGTGCTGGACTGACCGGAGTAGACCGGGAACGTGCCGCTGTAGGTGTAGCCGCTACGGGTCGTGGCCAGGTACAGGCTTTGGTCGGACATGTAAAACGCCTCGGTGCCACCGGTGAAGCAGCGGGCCGCGTGGCGGTGGGTGGCGGCCGCCAGGTCAATCGCCACCAGGGTAATGATGTCGGCACTCTTGAACGCGTTGTGCGGCTGGGTCAGACAGGCCGTGGCCTCGACCAGGGGTTGGGCGGCAGCGCCGTTGATCGAGAGGGTGGGCAATACCGCAGCCACCGTCATGCGGTCCAGCAGGGTCTGGTTGGCGCTGAGTTTTTCGGTGGGCCACCAGGGGTCCAGTCCGGGTAGCTGGGCATAACTGCGCAGCACCAGGTACAGCGTGGGCCCCAGACGGCGCGAGCCGATCAGTGCGGCATTGATGCGCAGGGTGCGCCGGGTCAACATGGCCGATGGGCTGGAGGTGTCGATCAAGGCCACTTCGGTGGCACCCTGGGTCCAGGCCTGCGGCGCAAACCAGCCGTCATAGATGCCCCAGCGCGAGACCGATTCCCCCAATACAGCGACCTGTTGGCGTGTGTTGTCCCAATAGAGGCCGGTGCCCACCACGTCCGGCGAAAAGGCGAGTTTCAGGTTGTCAACCGGTGTGAGCGCCGCGTCTGGCGCATTGGCTGCGAATCGTTGGCGTTGCAAACCACCGGAGCCCGCCTCCTTGGTGCTGTTTTGCACCAGGCTGAAGACCACCTCACCGTCGGTCTTGACCCTGTCGGCCTCGTCCACACCGGCCTCCTGCAAGGTGGTGCCCGACACGGACACCGGAGCGCCAACTGCGGTCACCGCGCCGGTGGTGGGTGTGGCGGTAAAAATACCGTCCGTGGCCCAGGGTGTGGTCAGGTAGCTTTTTCCGGTGGGGCCTAGCGCCTCCAGAAAGTAGGCTTTCAGCCCTTGTTCGGTGGTCGGTTGCAGGCTCCACTCGGACACAGCGGGTCCGCTGGCGAAGGTATAGACCAGGCGGTAACGTCCGTTGCGCAACATGTCGGCCAGCGCAGAATCATTACCGCTGGTGTCAACACCGTACCCCACATACACGGTGGTACCTGCCAGGCCAGTTGCGTCTTCGCCTTGCGCCAGGACCACCGCGTGGCTGCTGTCAGCTACCACCGGGGCCATCAGACTAGGGGCGGTATTGGCAGTCACGGCCTCCCATCCCGCTGCTGACTTTGCGTACAGTTTGCCGCCTTGGTCCGACGGCACCAGGGCCATGGCAAAAATACGAATCGACTTGCCAAGGTCTTCGCTTGCCGGTTGCAGGCGGGTTTGCAGCGTGAGGCTGCGCTCACTGCCTGATGCTTGGGCGTCTGAAATACTGACAGGCGCTGCGATGGCGGCGGCTGTGCAAGCCAGCCATAAGCCGACGGGCAGCGTGCAACGGGCGGCAGCAAGCCATGATTTAGGAATGAAGGGGCGCATGGGAAACCTCCGCGGTAGTCGGTACAAGCATAGTCCCGAATCGTGGCGATGTGTAGGTTGGATCAACCTGCGCCTAAGCAAAAACCCTTGCAAGTGCTGTGCGAGAATCTTTTATCACCATCGCTTTGCGCACCATGCCAGACGAATCCAACCCCTCCGCCGAGCCTTCTGAACCCGAGTCCCAGGCGCAAGAAACACCTGCCGGCTTGACCGCGGTGCGCAAGCGGCCCAAACCGGGTGAACGCAGGATTCAAATTCTCCAGGCTTTGGCCAGCATGTTGGAGCAACCCGCCGGAGAGCGCATTACCACGGCGGCCCTGGCGGCACGGCTGGATGTCAGCGAAGCGGCCCTGTACCGCCATTTCGCCAGCAAGGCGCAAATGTTTGAGGGGCTGATCGAGTTCATCGAGCAGTCGGTGTTCTCCCTGATCAACCAGATTCTTGCGCGGGAACCGTCGGCGGCGGACCCGGTCGGAGATGTGGGTGCCCGCCAGGCGGCCAGCATCGTTGCAATGCTGGTGCAGTTTGCGGAGAGGAATCCGGGCATGGCCCGTGTCATGGTGGGGGATGCGCTGGTATTCGAGAACGATCGCCTGCAACAACGCATGAACCAGTTTTTTGACAAGATAGAGGCCACGCTTAAGCAATGCCTGCGTGAAGGTGAGCGTGCCAATACATCCGCGACACCTACGGCCGATGCCCACATGCGGGCCTCGGTTCTCAGCGCCTTCGTGGCGGGACGCCTGCAACGTTTTGTGCGCTCGGGCTACAAACGCCTGCCGTCTGAACACCTGGACGCAGGCTTGCGCTTGTTGCTCGGGTAAACCCACCCCCCGGTTAGAAAACACCCTCTAGAAGCTGAAGTTTTTAGGGGTGCAGCGTGGAAATGCTGCAAAATAGCACGATCGTTCTATTTTGTGGTGCCCTGAATCCATGTCCATCGCGTCCCTTTCCGCCAAATTGACCCGCAAGGCTCGTCCGGCCACCGGACGCTCGACTGCGTCCGGTAAAGCGCCCCAGGGTCGCGCCTTGCAAAAAGGCCAGCAAACCAAAATGGCGATCGTTGACGCGGCCCTGGGCTTGGCGACCCAGATCGGCCTGGAAGGCCTGAGCATCGGGGCCCTGGCAGAAGCCACCAGCATGAGCAAGTCGGGCGTTTTTGCCCACTTTGGCTCCCGCGAAGAGTTGCAAATCTCGGTGATCCACCAGTACTTTGCCCAGTTTGAGCAAGACGTTTTTTATGCGGCGCTGTCGGAGTCGCGCGGCCTGCCCCGGGTCAAGGCGCTGTTTTCCAACTGGATGAAGCGGGTGGCCATCGAAATCCAGTCCGGCTGCATCTTTATCAGCGGTGCCGTTGAGTTTGATGACCGCCCGGGCCCGGTGCGTGATGCGCTGGCGACCTCGGTGCAAACCTGGCTGGGCGCAATGAACCGCGCCATCGTGCTGGCCAAGGCCTGCGGCGATTTGCGCGCCGATGCCGACGAAGAACAAATGGCATTCGAGATCCATGGCCTGATCCTGGCCCTGCACTACGAAGCCCGTTTCCTTAAAAAGCCCGGTTCGATAGCACGTGCCAACAAGGGCTTTGAAAACATCCTGGCGCGTTACGGCGCGCCGTCCACTTCCTGATTTTTCTGATTCACCGTTCCACAAGGAGTAATCACCATGCCGACCTATAACCCCCCCCTGCGTGACATGCAGTTTGTGATGCACGAAGTGCTCAAGGTGGTTGACGATTTCAAACAGATCCCGAAACATGCCGAAATTGACGCCGACACTATCAATGCGGTGCTGGAGGAAGGCGGCAAGTTCGCGTCTGAAGTGATTTTCCCGTTAAACGTTTCTGGCGACGCTGAGGGCTGCACGCTCGATCCGGTTACGCACGCTGTGACCACGCCCAAGGGATTCAAGGAAGCCTACAAGACCTACGTTGAAGGCGGCTGGGCTGCGTTGGGCTGCGACCCCGAGTTTGGCGGCCAGGGCCTGCCCTTGGTCATCAATACCATGTTCTACGAAATGCTCAACAGCGCCAACCAGTCCTGGGCGATGTATCCGGGCCTCACGCACGGCGCCTATGCGGCCCTGCACATGCATGGTACTGACGAGCAGAAGCAAACCTATCTGCACAAGATGACCAGCGGGGAGTGGACCGGTACCATGTGCCTGACCGAACCGCATTGCGGTACCGACCTGGGCTTGATGCGTACCAAGGCCGAACCCCAGGCTGATGGCACCTACAAGATTACTGGCAACAAGATTTTCATCAGTGCCGGCGAGAACGATATGGCTGACAACATCATCCACCTGGTACTCGCTCGCCTACCCGATGCGCCACCCGGAATCAAGGGTGTGAGCCTGTTCATCGTACCCAAGTTCAATGTCAATAAGGACGGCACATTGGGCTCGCGCAACGGCATCTACTGCGGCGGCCTGGAGCACAAGATGGGCATCAAGGCCAATGCAACGGCTCAGATTGTGATTGAAGATGCCAACGGCACGATGGTTGGTCAGCCCAATAAGGGCATGCAGGGCATGTTCATCATGATGAACGCCGCACGTCTGGGCGTAGGCAACCAATCGCTGGGACAAACAGAAGTGGCTTTCCAGAATGCCCTGGCCTATGCCAAGGACCGCATCCAGATGCGTTCACTGACGGGTATCAAGGCCAAGGACAAAGCCGCTGACCCCATCATTGTCCACCCTGATGTGCGCAAGATGCTGCTCACCGCCAAGGCCTATGCCGAGGGCGGTCGCGCCTTGCAGGCATTTTGTGCCATGCTGCTTGAGAAAGAGCACGGCCACCCGGATGAAAAGGTGCGCAGCGAATCCGCTGAATTGCTGGCCATGTTGACACCGATTGCCAAGGCCTTTCTGACTGACAACGGGCACATTTCCACCAACGCCTGCATGCAGGTTTTTGGCGGCCATGGTTACATCAAAGAGTGGGGTGTTGAGCAGTTTGTGCGCGACAACCGCATCAACATGATTTATGAAGGCACCAACACCATCCAGTCGCTGGACTTGCTGGGCCGCAAGGTCCTGGGCAACAACGGCGCCACGCTGAGAAAGTTTGGCAAGTTGGTGGGCAAGCTGGTGGAGGAAGAAGGCGTCAACGAGAAAATGGCGGAGTTCATCACCCCGATTGCGATCCTGGGCGACCAGATGACCAAGTTCACCACCGAAATCGGTTTCAAGGGATTCCAGAATCCCGACGAAGTGGGCGCTGCCGCGGTGGATTACCTGCGTGTAGCAGGCCATCTGGTGTTTGGCTACTTCTGGGCGCGCATGGCACAGGTTGCGTTGCGCGAAATTGCGGCCGGAAATACCGACCCGTTCTACGGTGCCAAACTGCAGACCGCGCGCTTCTATTTCGGCAAACTCTTCCCTGAGACCGCAACTCTGATGCGAACCGCACGGGCTGGCAGCAAGGTATTGATGGACACCGATCTGGCACTTGCCTGATATCGGCTTGTTTTTCCATTTTTTCGATTTGATACAAAGAGGACTCTCCATGTTGCGTTCAGCTATTGCGGTTTTGGTGTGTGGTTTCAGCGTCTCGGCCATGGCGCAAATGTCGCCTGTGGGCCTGTGGCAGACCATCGACGACAAGGACGGCACCCCCAAGTCAGAAATCCGCATCGTGGAGAGCGCGGGAGTGGTCTCCGGCAAGATCGAGAAAATATTGGACACCAAGGCGAAACCGGGTGAGAAGTGTGTTGAATGCACCGACGAGCGCAAGGACCAGGTTATTTTGGGCATGGAAATCATGCGCGGCCTGAAGAAAACCGAAGACAAAGACCTGTGGGAGGGCGGCACCATTCTCGACCCCAAGAACGGCAAGGTCTACCGTGCCACCGTGACCCCGATTGAAGGTGGCAAGAAGCTGCAGATGCGCGGCTACATTGGTTTCTTTTACCGTACCCAAGTCTGGACCCGCGTGAACTAGAACGAATTACCTTGCGGGACAGACCGAAGCGGCTTGGCCACACGTTCTGTCCTCAACAAGCGAATAACCTTGCGGGACAGACCGCAACGGCGGGGCCGCAAGCTCTGTTCTCGACAAACGAATGACCTTGCGGGACAGACCGCAGTGGCACGGCCACAAGCTCTGTCCTCAACTGATTAAATGAGAGGAACTTTTATGTCCCGTTTCCAAGTCAAAAAAGTCGCCGTACTCGGTGCTGGCGTAATGGGCGCACAAATCGCGGCCCATCTGGTCAATGTCAAGGTGCCGGTGGTGCTGTTCGATCTGCCCGCCAAAGAAGGCCCCAAGAACGGAATCGTCACCAAGGCCATCGACAATCTGAAGAAGCTCAAGCCCGCGCCTTTGGGCGTGGCCGATGATGCGGTGCTGATCCAGCAGGCCAACTATGAAGAGCACATGGATGTGCTGGGCGAGTGCGACCTGATCATCGAGGCCATTGCCGAGCGCATGGACTGGAAGCTGGATCTGTACAAGAAGATCGCGCCCTTTGTCGCGCCGCACGCCATCGTCGCATCCAACACCTCCGGCTTGTCGATCACCAAGCTGTCGGAAGCGCTGCCGGAAGAAATCAAGCCGCGCTTCTGCGGCATCCACTTCTTCAACCCGCCCCGCTACATGGCGCTGGTGGAGCTGATCAACACGCCCACCACGCTGCCACAGGTACTGGACGACCTGGAAGCTTTTGTCACCAGCAACCTGGGCAAGGGCGTGGTGCACGCCAAGGATTCCCCCAACTTCATCGCCAACCGCGTCGGTATTGCCGGCATGTTGGCCACGATGAAGGAAGTCGAAAACTTCGGCCTAACCTACGACGTGGTCGATGACCTGACCGGCAAGAAACTGGGCCGCGCATCCAGTGGCACCTTCCGCACCGCCGACGTGGTGGGTCTGGACACCATGGCCCACGTGATCAAGACGCTGCAGGACACGCTGAGCCTGGAGACCGATCCGTTCTACGCGAGTTTCGAGACCCCCGCCGTCCTCAAGACCCTACTGGAGATGGGCAACCTGGGCCAGAAGACCAAGGCTGGCTTTTTCAAGAAGGTCGGCCGCGATGTGCTGCGCTTTGATCTGGGCAGCAAAGAGTACGTGCCCGCCGCTGAAAAAGCCGACGAAGTCTATGCCCGCATGCTGAAGAAGCCCGCCGCAGAACGCCTGAAATTGCTGCGCAATTCCGAGGGCAAGCAGGGCCAATTCCTGTGGGCCATTCTGCGCAATGCCTTCCACTACGCGGCTGTGCATCTGGCCAGTATTGCCGACAACGCCCGCGACGTGGACTTCTGCATGCGCTGGGGCTTTGGCATGCAGCAGGGCCCGTTCGAGCTGTGGCAAGAAGCCGGTTGGCTGGAAGTGGCGAAGATGGTTCAGGAAGACATCGAAGCCGGTAAAGCGCTGTGCAAGGCACCGCTGCCCGAATGGGTGTTCAAGGGCCCGGTGGCCGATGCTGGTGGTGTGCACACACCCGCCGGTTCGTGGAACCCCACCACCGGCAAGTTTGTGGCCCCCCGCAGCCTGCCGGTCTATGCCCGCCAGCACTTCCCTGAGAGCGTGTTGGGCGCCAATGCCGCATCGGCTGCGACGGCCGGCAAGACGCTGCACGAGGACGAAGCCATCCGCCTGTGGACGCTGGACGACGAGGTCATCATCGCCAGCATCAAGACCAAGATGCACGCCATTGGCGCCGGTGTCATGGAAGGCCTGGACAAGGCCATTGACCTGGCCGAGAAGGACTACCAGGGTTTGGTCATCTGGTCGCCCGACGAGATGTTCTCCGCCGGTGCCGACCTGCAGTCCATGCTGCCCGCCTTCATGATGGGCGGCGCCAAGGCCATTGACGGCGCGGCGGCCGAGCTGCAGCGCGTGATGCTGAAACTGCGTTATGCCAATGTGCCAACCGTCTCCGCGATCCGCGGCCTGGCCTTGGGTGGCGGTTGCGAAATGGCCGTGTACTCCGGCAAACGCGTCGCGGCCATGGAGAGCTACATCGGTTTGGTCGAAGTCGGCGTGGGCCTGGTGCCTGGTGCCGGTGGCCTGACCTACATCGCCCGCCGTGCGGCGGAGAACATGGCGCAGTCCACTTCCAAGGACGTGCTGCCCTTCCTGACCGAAGGTTTCACTGGCGCCGCCATGGCCAAAGTGGGTACCAGCGCGCTGGAAAGCCGCAAGCTGGGCTACCTGCTGGAGAGTGACGTGATCGTGCCGCACAAGGACGAACTGTTGTTTGTCGCCATCAACGAGGCCAAGGCGATGTTTGCCAGCGGCTACCGTGCACCGCACAAGCGCCTGTTCCCCGTGGCCGGCCGCAGTGGCATCGCCACGATCACGGCGCAGCTGGTCAATATGCGGGACGGTGGTTTCATCAGCGCGCACGATTTTCACATTGGCAAGCTGATTGCCGAGGTGGTGTGTGGTGGCCAGTTGGATGCCGGCACCCTGGTCAGCGAAGAATACGTCATGGCCATGGAGCGCAAGGCCTTCTGCAGCCTGCTGGTCCATCCCAAGACGCAAGAGCGGATCATGGGCATGATGTCCACCGGCAAGCCGGTTCGTAACTGATGAAGCTACTGCGCAACTGTCATGCGTCGTTGGGCGGTGCTCGCCATCCTCACGTACAGAAGTACGTTCCGGTGTCTGTGCTCCGTCCGCCTAGCCTGACAGCTGCTCGCTACGCTTCCTCAGCCACGAACTTCGTTCTACGGAGAACCCATGACTAACGAATCTCGACCCAACCGATTGACGCGCACGCTGGCACGGCTGGACATCGTGCCCGCACCGCTGCGCCCGCATCTGCGCAACTTGGTACTGCGCCGTGCCGTGCCCTTTACCGGTACGGCGCGTCTGGACTTTGCCGTGATGACACCTGAGAAGGTGGAAATCGCCATTGCCAACCAGCGCCGCGTGCAGAACCACATCCAGGGCGTGCATGCCGCGGCCATGACGCTGCTGGCCGAAACCGCCACCGGCATGGTGGTGGGCATGAATGTGCGCGACGACTGCCTGCCGCTGGCCAAGGAACTCAAGGTGCAGTTCAAACGCCGCACCCAGGGCGACATGCGGGCCGTGGCGCATTTGAGCGCGCAGCAGCGCAAGCTGATGCAGAGCCAGGACAAGGGCGAGGTGGTGGTCCCCGTGACCGTGACCGATGCCTCGGGCGAACAGCCCATTGTGTGTGAATTCATCTGGGCCTGGGTACCGGCTAAGAAGTCGACGCAACCCACCCCAGCCAGCGCCCCGGCTTGAGCCAGGGCCACTCAAGAATCCCAAAGGAGTTACTCCATGAAACAAGTGCAAGACGCCTACATTGTTGCCGCCACCCGCACGCCCATCGGCCGTTCCGGCCGTGGCTACTTCCGCAACACTCGCCCCGACGAACTGCTGGTGGCCGCCATCCGCAGCGCCATGCTGCAGGTGCCCACGCTGGACCCCAAGGCGATTGAAGACGCCATCATCGGCTGCTCCTTCCCCGAAGGTGAGCAGGGCATGAACATGGCCCGCATCGCCACCGGCCTGGCCTTTGCCCACCCGGTGGGCGGCGTCACCGTCAACCGCTTCTGCGCCTCCGGCGTGACCGCCATCCAGATGGCCGCCGACCGCATCCGCGTGGGCGAGGCCGACGTGATGATTGCAGGTGGTGCTGAGTCCATGAGCATGGTGCCCATGGGGGGCAACAAGGTTTCGTTCAACCCCGCGATCTTTGAGCGTGACGAGAACATTGGCATCGCCTACGGCATGGGCCTAACTGCCGAGAAGGTAGCACAGCAGTGGAAGGTGAGCCGCGAGGCGCAGGATGCCTTTGCGCTCGAGTCCCATCTGCGGGCTGTCCGGGCCCAGCAGGCGGGTGAGTTCACCAACGAGATCACCCCCATCGATGTCATCGAACGTATACCCGACCTGGCTACGGGTGAGGTATCCACCCGCACGCGCACCGTGAGCCTGGACGAAGGCCCCCGACCCGAGACCACGCTGGAAGCCCTGGCCAAACTGCGTCCGGTGTTTGCCGCACGTGGCAGCGTCACCGCCGGCAACAGCTCGCAGACCAGTGACGGTGCTGGCGCATTGATATTGGCCAGCGAAAAGGCGGTCAAGCAGTTCGGTCTGACACCGCTGGCGCGCTTCGTGTCCTACGCCGCGCGTGGTGTGCCGCCCGACATCATGGGTATTGGCCCGATCGAGGCGATTCCCGCCGCCCTGCGCTACGCCGGTTTGCAGCACAGCGACATCGACTGGTTCGAACTGAACGAGGCCTTTGCCGCCCAGTCGCTGGCGGTGGTCAATACGCTGGGACTGGACCCATCCAAGGTCAATCCCATGGGCGGCGCTATCGCCCTGGGTCACCCGCTGGGCGCCACCGGTGCTATCCGGGCCGCGACAGTGATTCACGCATTGCGTCGCCATAATCTGAAGTACGGCATGGTGACCATGTGCGTGGGCACCGGTCAAGGCGCTGCCGGGATTTTTGAGCGCGTCTGATCGCAACGGATCAGGCCTCACCCCCAAGGTCACCTGCCGGTGGCCTTTTTTTATTTTGGAGACCGTTCTTGACCAGCCATGCTTTTGACCAGGCGATTGCCCTGAAACTACAGAGTGACGGCAGCTTTGCCGGCCACACCAGCGCTGCCTATGCCAACATGGTGGGGCCGTTTGGCGGCATCAGTGCCGCGCAGATGATGAACGCCGTGTTGCTGCACCCGGACCGCCTGGGCGAGCCGGTGTCGCTGACCATCAACTTCGCGGCTGCCTTGGCGCATGGGCCATTCACTGTGCAGGCCCGCGCCGCGCGCACCAACCGCTCCACCCAGCACTGGATCATTGAGGTGCTGCAAAGCGGTGAGGCCGTGCTGACCGGCACCGCCTTCACCGCGCTCCGCCGCGAGACCTGGAGCCTGGATGAAGAGGCCATGCCCCAATGCCCGCCGCCGCAGGAAACGCCGCACGGCCAGGGCCCCATGCCCATGGAGTGGGTCAAGCGCTACGACATGCGCCCCATCGCCGGTGCCATGCCCACGGTGTGGGACGGCAGTGGCGACGCCAGCCTGACGCAACTGTGGGTGCGCGATAACCCGCCGCGTCCGCTGGACTTTGCCTCGCTCACCGCGCTGTCGGACGTGTTCTTCCCCCGCGTGTTTGTGCGCCGTGCCACGCTGGTGCCGGTGGGCACGGTGACGATGACCGTGTACTTCCACGCCGACAGCGCCCAACTGCAGGCCAGCGGCAGCAGCTACCTGCTGGCCCAGGCCCGGGCACAGGCCTTTCGCAACGGCTACTTCGACCACACGGCGCAGCTGTGGAACGAGGCTGGCGTGCTGCTGGCCACCACGCAACAACTCGTGTACTACAAGAATTAATATGTTTGCGGGACAGACCGCAGCCGCGCAGCGGCAAGCTCTGTCCTCAGCTGATTAGAAAGACACTCGATGAACGACATCCTGACCCACATCGCCGACGGCGTATTGACCCTCACCATCAACCGGGTGGAGAAAAAGAACTCCTTTACCCCTCCCATGTATGCCGCCATGGCCGATGGGCTGGAGCAGGCGAGGAATGACCCCACCATTTGCGTCACCGTCATCCAGGGCGATATCACGGTGTTCAGCGCCGGCAACGACATTGGCGACTTTCTGCAGCGCAAGCCGTCCACGCAGGAATCGCCGGTGTTCCAGTTCCTGCGCGCCATTGCATCGCACCCCAAACCCGTCATCGCCGCCGTCTGCGGGCCAGCCGTGGGCATTGGCACCACGCTGCTGTTCCACTGCGACCTGGTCTACGCCGGCGACAACGCCGCGTTCTCCATGCCCTTTGTGAACCTGGGCCTGTGCCCCGAGGCCGCGTCCAGCCTGCTGGTGCCGCAGATGATGGGCTACCACCGCGCGGCCGAGGCGCTGCTGCTGGGCGAACCCTTCATGGCCGAGGCCGCGCTGGAAGTGGGGCTGGTCAACCGCATCGTGCCGCCCACCGAAGTGAATGGCATGGCCCAGGCCCAGGCCCGCAAGCTGGCGGCCAAGCCACTGGGTTCGCTGGTCGAGACCAAGCGCCTGATGAAGAAGGGCCAGATGGCCCAGGTGCTGGCGCAAATGGCCGAGGAGGGCGAGAGCTTTGCCCGCCTGTTGCAGGAGCCCGCAGCCAGGGAGGCGTTTACCGCCTTCCTGGAGAAGCGCAAACCGGACTTTTCTAAAATCTGAGACATGATTCACACCTCTGGAAAGCCTGTTTTGCAAAATTCTCAGAGCGAAATAGGCCTCTAGCCCACGTAAACATTGCGTAAACAGCTATCAAAATAGTAGCATTTTATTTGCGACCCTCCCGGAGACCGCATGAATACCAGCACCGCTTTAGCGTCCACGCCCTCGGCGGGCAACCTCAAAGGCAAGACCCTGTTCATCACCGGCGCCTCGCGCGGCATTGGCCTGGCCATTGCCAAACGCGCGGCGCGGACGGGGCCAACATCGTCATCCTGGCCAAGACCACCGAAGCCAATCCCAAGCTGCCGGGCACCATCTACAGCGCTGCACAAGAGATTGAAGCGGCGGGTGGCAAGGCGCTGCCGTTGGCGGTGGACATCCGCGACGATGACGCGGTGTTCGCGGCGGTGGCCCAGGCGGTGCAGACCTTTGGCGGCATCGACATCCTGGTCAACAACGCCAGCGCCATCAGCCTGACCAACACCGACGCCACGCCGATGAAGCGCTTCGATTTGATGAACGGCATCAATGCCCGCGGCACTTACCTGTGCACCGCGGCCTGCCTGCCCGAACTCAAAAAGTCCGCAGCCGCCGGGCGCAAGCCCCAGGTGCTGACCATGTCGCCGCCCCTGTCCATGCAGACCCACTGGTTTGCGCCGCACACCGCCTACAGCATGGCCAAGTACGGCATGAGCATGTGCACGCTCGGCCATGCGGGCGAGTTCAAGAAGCTCGGTATTGCCGTCAACAGCCTGTGGCCGCGCACCGCCATTGCCACCGCCGCCATGCAGATGATTCCTGGCGTGGACATCGCGTTGTGCCGCACGCCGGAGATCATGGCTGATGCGGCCTATTGTGTGTTGACCAATGGCGGGTTTGAGACCGGCAACTTCTACATCGACGACGCGGTACTGGCCGCGCACGGCGTCACCGATCTGGACCGTTATGCGGTGACACCGGGCAACAGGAATTTCTTGCCGGACTTCTTTGTGGATTGACCCCGGGCGAGGTTATTGCGGAACCCGCAACTCCTCTCGCCGGTGTAATCAGGCCATGGTAGTACTGGTGGCAGGTACATCAGCGTCGCTACCGGTTTCTTCGGCAGCGTATTCACCGCCCCCAAAGCGCAGGGCGGAGTGCTCGCGCTCCGATTGCAGCAAGGGGAAGAACATTTGGTGGTACCAGCGTTCCTGACCGAACAAGCGGTCACCCTGCAGGCCAACCGCGGCGGGGTACTTTTGCGTGATGTGGGCGGTGCCCAAAAGTACGTCCCAGAGAAAGAGCATGTTGCCGAAGTTGCCTTTGTAGTGACCAATGCCGTCCGTGTTGGTGATGGCGTGATGTGCCCAATGGGTGGCTGGTGTCGAAATGGTGCGTTGCACCACCCACATGAGCGGACGCAGGGCCGGGATACGGTACAGCGACTCGTCCCAACGCCAGGCGCAATGCGCACCGAGAATGATGGTGACCTTCAACACGAAATAATAGGCATAGACCGTACCGAAACCCAGGTACAGTGCCACGCCAGCCAGCCAGAGACCGGGCATCAGCATGTAATACAGAAAGTTGTTGCGGTACGTGACGCGGATGCTCATGTAAGTCGCGCTATGGTGGGCGCGGTGCAGCGGCCACAGCAGCGGACTGTGTGATGCGCGGTGCCACAGGTATTGGGTCAGGTCGTCGCACAGCAGCAGCAGACCGAACATGGCCCACCAGGGCAGGTCGGCCAGCACCCCCATTTGCGCAGGCATCAGCCACCCGCAGAGTGTGTTGGTCACCAGAATGGAGAACGGTTGCGCGATGGCCACCAGGCTCAGGAACATGAACAGTTCAAGCTTGGTGTCGTTGGCGTCCGCATGGACGGTGTCTTGGTAGCGTCGTGACGCCCATTCCATGCCGGCAAAGCCCAGCATGGCGGTGAGGATCAATCCATTCTGGACCATGGGATTCACGGTGTTGTCTCCTTATTTTGTAGGTGGTGTCTCAGCAAAGCGATTGGACTTCGGCCAAGGCGTTGCGTCCAATGCATTTTTGCGTCAATATCAATGCAGTGGCTGCATAATGGAAGCAAAGGTTACGCGATATGGACTTGAAGCGTTACAAACACTTGGTAACCCTCGCGGATACACGCAATTTCGGGCGAGCGGCGGTTCAGTGCCATCTGACCCAATCGGCCTTCAGCCGTAGCATCCATGCCGCAGAAGACGAGTTGGGCTTGCAGCTGTTTGACCGGGGTACGCTGGAAGCAACGTGTACCGATGCAGGCGCCTTTGTGGTCGAACGAGCCCGCAAACTGCTGTTTGAGAGCCGCTGTCTGGAGAGGGATGTCAGGCTGTACCGCGAGCGCTTGATGGGTGACCTGAGCTTTGGTGTCGGTCCCTATCCGGCGGCGATCATGGTGCCGCCGCTGTTGACCGAAATTCGCACGCGTTATCCCGGCGTGTGCGTCCGGGTCGAAGTCAACAATGCAGATTACCTGGCCGCACATTTGCGCGCAGAAGACCTGGATTTCTACATGGCCGATGTGCGCAATGTCATTGCCGCCGCCGATCTGACCATTACCCGTGTTGCCAAGCTGTCGGCCGGCTTTTATGTGCGCGCGGGCCACCCTTTGCTGGCGCAGGCCGCAGTCACTGCCGCGTCGCTACTTCCCTACGGCTTTGCCAGCGTGCGTTTGCCGGAGTCGGTACAAGTCGGGTTGGGCGCCCTGATGGGATTGGGCAACGGCAAGCCTCTGCCATTGGCGGTGGAGTGCGATGATTTAAACCTGCTCAGCATCCTGGCGGAAACGACCGACACGGTGATTGGCTCGACAGACACCGACACGGCGCAAGATGTTGTCAAGAAGCGCCTGGTCCGCCTGGAGGTCACCGACATACCCTCGCAGTTTGCCGATATGGCCATTGTGTCGCTCAAGGGCAGAAGCTATTCCTTGATGGCCCATTTTGCGGTCGAATTCATTACCCAGCGCTCGCTGGCATTCAAGTGACGGCCGACCCACTGATGCAAGTTGTTGGGGTATGGGTCCAGCTGGACGCCGTTTTTCCCATGTTCACGCATCTCGCTTGATAATGGGGGTTTATTGGCGAACACACAAAGGCCCATCATGTCAACCATCCATACACCAACATCCGCCAACCAAACACCCACAGCCAATAGCACTCCAGAACAACTCGCCGCCGTCAAAGCCCTGATGGAAGAGTTGCACAAGAAGACCACCGAAGCGGCTGAGGCTGCCGCCAAGCTGCCGCAGGGCATGGTCAGCGACACTGTCAAGCTGGGCTAATCGCAACAGGGGTACACCATGCCGCTGGCGCGCCGCACTGTACTGACCCGCCTGCTGGCGGGCTCATCGCTGCTGAGCGCCAGGGGCCACAGCCTCGCCACATCCACGGTCGGCGCGGCTACGTTGGCATCGGCATCGGCATCGGCGCTGGTGTTGGCGATGCCTGTTGTGCTGCAGGCCAATGCCTTTGCCGATCTGTCGGCCAGCGTGCGCAATGCCGATGGGAGCCTGACCGCGGTAAAGCCGCAGTGGAGCAGTTCAGATCCCAAATTGGCCACGGTATCCCGCTCGGGGGTCATCGCCTCCGGCGTGGTGGCGGTGGATTCTGCCGTCGTGATTACTGCTACGGTGATCTACCAGGGCGCCACATTGAGCGCCAGCCAGACCGTTTTTTTGGCTGTTGCGCCTGCGCGGTTGAGCCGGGTGGAGGTGCTGGGCAGCCGCAGCCTGCAGTCGGGTTCGCAATTGCGGCTGCGGGTGGTCGCCTACTACGATGACCAGTCCTACCGAAGCGTCAGGCCCACCAGCTGGACCCTGCATTCCGACACCTCCGAGGCCATCACCGTCATTCTGGCGGGTGGCATTTCGGTGGACTTTGCGCGCGGCATTCTGAGGCTCAACACCATAGACCGGCAATACGCGCTGGACATTTCGGCCAGCTACACCGAAGGCGGCATTACGGCAGTGGGGCGCCTGGACCTGATCGCCACCACGCAGGCATCTACACTCACCAGTCTCAAAATTGTCAGCAGCTCAGGTGTTTTGGTTGCTGGCGAAACCGTTACGATGCGCGCCCTGGGGGTGTATGCCGACCAGTCGCTCAAGGTGGTAGCGCCCAGCTGGCAGGTTGACCATGGCTCAGCACAGATTGGCGCTGACGGGCTGTTGACGGTGGGTAATTTGACGCAAGACACTTCGATGTTGGTCAGCGCCAGTTTTGCCGAGGCCGGCATCACCACGACGGCCGAGTTTCAGGTTCAATTAAAAAGGGCCGTCAGCTCCACGCCGCTGCAGCTGGAGGTGGAAGCCACCGGCCCGCGCAGCAACTATGGCTTGTCAGCCTGGGTGCGCATTCCGACGGCAACCCCCGCAACGCGGGCTACAGCGACCGCTTACAACCTTTACGTGGTGGCTATCCTGCCGGATGGCTCGGCGCAGTCTGGAATTTATGTGCTCAACCGCAGCAAGGAATGGCAGGGGCTGAGCTTCCCGTTGCCCGAATACCTGACCGGTGTGGTCGACTCGCGGGACTACCTGATCGATATTTTTGAGCAAATCGACAGTCGCCTCATTGAAGGCACGGCCATTTACATTGGCTACGGTACCAGCGACGCAGAAATGCTGGCACAGGGGCGGTTCCGGGTGCTGCAGGTGCTGTAACGCATACTGGGTCTAGAAGTAGTCCATCCCGTTTTGCGCCAGGCCCACCAGGTTCACATTGAGCTGATTGACCGGTAGCTCGGCAATGGCCGACAGCATGCTGGCCTGGGTGAAAACGCCTTGGTCCAGAAGGCTTTTCAGAGATGCGGCGGTATTGGCGTCAGGGAACACCCCGGCAATATTGTGATAAACCCACTGCACAAAGTGGCTGTTGTCTGCACCACCGGCCAGGCTGGCGGTGATGCCGCTACTGACCATCAGGCTGGCAGCCAGGCTCAGTGAGGTGCCGTCGTCAAAGAAATTCAGCACCTGGCCCACCAGTGTCAGGTCGCTCAGTGCTGCGGGTCCGAGCAGCACGCCGATCAGCAGCGCGGATTTGCCGCCCGCCTCGGTGATGCCCATGTCCAGCGCGATGCCTATATCGCTGAACTCCAACCGCTCGATGCTGGTCAACGCGTCGGTGCCATCAAAGCCCAAGGTGTCGTGAACCAAGAGGCCGCTGCTGGTGCGGGTGATGGAATATTCGCTGCTGCTCCCGGCAAATGCGGCGTGGTCAATGCCGGAGCCACCATCGATGGTGTCGTTGCCGCCATTGCCCATCAGAAAATCGTTGCCACCCCAGCCGGTCATGGTGTCTGCAGTGCTGGTACCCACCAGTCTGTCTGCACCGCTGGTGCCTACCGTGGTGGAGGGCGCGGCGCCAGCGCGACCTGACAGTGTGTAGGCCCCGGTGCCGGTGCTGAAATCCATGGCGCCCAGGTAGTAGGTACCGCTGGCCGTTGCAGTGAAGCTGATGCGCGCGTCGCCGCTGCCGCCGCTGTCGTCGTCATAACTCAGCTCCGCCAAACTGGGGCTGTAGAGGTACAGGTAGGGGTCGGTCAGGCCTCCGCTGGTGCGTGCCAGCTCAAACACATAACTGGTGCCAGCCGTCAGCGTGACCTTGAACAGGTCGGCGTCGCCAGCCGCGTTGATGGTGCCGCTGGTGGCGGAGCCGCCAACCGTGACGACGCCGCTGGTGTCAGTGTCCCACGCGTAGTCGTCAGTGGCGGCCGTAGCCGTCAGGCTGTAACGCCCCAGGCCGGATGCCGAATCGTAGGCGGCCAGAAAATAGGTCGCAGTTTCCAGCGCGGTGTAGACGATTTGGGCATTCAGGTTGCCGCCACTGTCGTCGTCAAAGGTCAATGGTGATCCGGTTTTGTCGTACAACTGCAAATAGGGGTCAGGCAGGCCACCAGTGACGCTGGTGGCTGAGAACACGTAGCTTTGGCCCTTGACAAGACTGACCTGGAACAGGTCGCCATCGTCCACAAAGTCAATCACACCGGTGGTTGCCGCCCCGTTCACCACCACCACACCGGTGGTGCTGGTGGAAAGGGGGTAGTCGTCAGTGGCCGTGGTGCTGACGGTGGTGAAGTTCAGAGCGGTGGTGCTGCTGATGCCGGCATAGGCGTTGCCTGCCGCGTCTTTGACCACACCGCTGGCAAGGTTCACGTAATAGCTGGTGCCGCTGGCAAGGTCACTGCTGGGGTTGATGGTGATCGTGGAGCCGGACACGCTGACCTGGCTGCTGTCGGTTACGGCAATGCTGCGCGCCACCGTGCCGTTGCTGTTGTAAATGACGATGTTGCCGCTGCCGGCCTGCACCGCCTCGTTGAATGTCAGAACGATGTTGGCACCCACCGCCACGGCGGTCGCGTTGTCGGCGGGGCTGCTGCTCGCCAAGGTGGGCGCGGTGCTGTCGCCGCTGCGGGCCGACAGGGTGTAGCCGCCCGTGCCGGAGCTGAAATCAGCCGCTCCCAGGTAGTAGGTGCCGCTGGCGGTAGCGGTGTAGGTGATGCTTGCGTTGGTGCTGCCGCCGCTGTCATTGTCTTCTGCCAGCAGCGTCACACTCGGGCTGTACAAATACAAATAGGGGTTCGTCAGGCCGCCCGTGGTGCGGGTCAGGTTGAACACATAGCTGGTACCGGCCGTCAGCGTCACCTTGAGCAAGTCGCCATCGCTGGCAACTTCAATGCTGCCGCTGCTGGCCGAGCCATTGACAGCGACGCTGCCGGTGGTGCTGGTGTTCCACGGGAAGTCGTCCGCCACGGTGGCGCTGGCAGTGCTGAAGTTCAGTGCGGTGGTGCTGCTGATGCCGGCAAAGGCATTGCCGGCCAGGTCTTTGATGACGCCGCTGCCCAGGTTGACGTAGTAGGCGCTGCCGCTGGTCAGGTCGGTGGCGGGGTTGACGGTAACGGCTGTTCCCGAAATGCTGACCTGGGTGGTGTCGGTGATGGCAATGGTGCGTGCCACGCTGCCATCGCTGTTGAAGATGACAACATTGCCGGTACCGGCCTGCACCGCTTCGCTGAACGTCAAGACCAGGTTGGCGCTGGCGGCGATGCCGGTAGCGTTGTCCGCCGGGGTACTCCCCGACAGCAAGGGCGCCGTGGTGTCGCCGGTGATGGCGGCGGCCGTGCTGAAGTTGTAGGTGGTGGTGCTGCTGATGCCGGCATAGGCATTGCCCGCCAGGTCTTTCACCACGCCACTGGCCATGGTGATGTAGTAGCTGCTGCCTGCGGCCAGATTGGCGCTGGGGTTGACGGTGACCGTGGCGCCCGACACGCTGACCTGGGTGCTGTCGCTCACGTCTATGCGGGTGAGCACGCTGCCATCGCTGTTGTGGATTTCGATGTTGCCCGTACCTGCCGCCACGGCTTCGCTGAAGGTCAGCACCAGATTGGCGCCCACGGCCACGGCGGTGGCGTTGTCCGCCGGGTTGCTGCTGGTCAGGCTAGGGGCGGTGAGGTCACCTGAAATCAGTTGGCTGGCCGCCCGCAACACATCGCTGAACTGGAAAAACTCGATCTTGGTGAACGTGTCGGTGCCCGAGGATGCGCCGCTTACGGTGTACAGGTCGGCCAAGGAGTCGTAGGTGAAGGTGTAGCTCGACAGTGCACCCGCCAACACGGCAGTGTCGGTGCCAGCGCCACCATCGACCTGGTCATTGCCCAAGCCGCCGGTCAATGTGTCGTCACCGTCCAAGCCCGACAATACATCGTTGCCGGAGCCGCCGTCCAACCGGTTGCCCACGGCGTTGCCGGTCAGCGTGTCATTGCCGGAGCCCGTCACCGCGTTCTCAATGACGGCGCTGTAGGCAATGACAATATTGTTGGTCATGTCGTTGGCTGACGAAAACACGCCCGATTCGAGGTGAATCTCCGAGCGCGAGGACCAGCCGCTGAGATTCAGTGTGTCGCTGCCACCCGAGTCAAAAATCGTCAGGATGGGATTTTTGTTGACTGAAAAGTCGTAAATGCTGGCCGCTGTGCCGGTGATATTGCTGCTAAAACCATAGATGGTGTCGCCCAGTCGGGTGGTGGTGCTGGTGCCGTAGATCTGCTGGATCACCATCACATCGTTGAGCATCGGCGTTTGCGGGCCATAGTCCTTGTTGTCGCTGCCGCGCCAGTCGGCGCTGGCCACGTCGCTGGAGCGCAGCGGAGCACTGGGCCCGAAGTAGGACATGATCGACAGCACCACCGAGTCCTGGTACGACGAGGGCGTAAACGCCCCGGCCCCGTTGTAGTCGCCCATGTGGTTGAGCCCCAGGGCGTGGCCGATCTCATGGATGGTGGTCTGGAAGCCATAACTGCCCACGGCGGCGGTGGCCAGTGTGGACTCCGCCGCGTTGAACCAGACCGTGCCCCCAGTCGGAAAGTAGGCGTGCGCGTAGTCAATGCCGGTGGTGGTGTAGGCGAACTCAATGTTGGACGAGGTCGATGTCGTCAACGACATGGTTCGCTCGATCAGGTCGTCCCAGGTCATGATGGCCAGCGAGAAAAACGCCTGCTGCGCCGCACTGGCCGCCCGGAAGGAGTTGCCCTCGCCATCGGTGATGGTCAGGCCGGTGGTGCCGGTCGGGAAGGAATAAGTGATGGTGGCGCCACTCCACGCCTGGCCTGAACTGAGTTGGTTGAAAACCTGGGCATTGGTGAAGTTGGCTGCGGCCATGGCGCGGACTCCTTGCTACTGAAGCACAAGAGTCCATTATGGCGCCGCTGCGCTGGCGTGCCTACCAGTGGGCTTCGAGTCGCACCAAATCCCGCAACATGTCTGCAAGTTCGCTCAGTGAGCGGCGCAACGCCGGCAGCTCGGCGCGCGCTTGGTTCCCCTGACCACTGTGTGTGAGGTGCACCACATGTTGCGCATGCCGGTGAATCTCCTCGTGCAAGTCGATCAGACGTTGAAATGCGGGGTTTTTGCCATACACGGCCAGGCCCTCAGCAACCTGCCAGCGGCCGAAGTGGCAATCGCTGGCATCAAGGGCCGGTGGAGCCGGGCGTTCGCCCTGCACAAAGGCTTCCAAGCAGCGCAACCAGTGGCGGTGGCCGACTTCGACAAACACCACGGCTTTGTCGCCTCGGCTTAGTGAGCGTTCGCGCCAGGCTGTCCAACTGGCATCGGGTCGCCAAGCTTGCACCCACAACGGCAATGCGTGGGCCGGCATGGGCCGTGCAATGCCATAACCCTGCGCCAATTCGCAACCCAAAGTCAGGAGCAGTTCGCCATGTGCGGCGGTCTCCACGCCCTCGGCGATGACACTGCGCCGAAACGCGGTGGCCAGGCCGATCACGCTCTCCACAATCGCCAGGTCATCCGGATCGTCCAGCATGTCGCGCACAAAGCTCTGGTCGATTTTGAGCCGTTCGGCCGGCAGGTGTTTGAGGTAGGACAGGGACGAATATCCAGTGCCAAAGTCGTCCAGCGCAAAACCCACACCCAAGGCGCGACAAGCATGCATGACGCCCGACACATGGCCAATGTCTTCCATGGCGCTGGTCTCCAGCACCTCCAGTTCCAGTCTCAACGGTGGCACATCGGGGTGGGCCTGCAGCAAAGTCGTCAGGCGGCTGACAAAGTTTTCTTGCTGCAGCTGGCGAACCCCAATATTGACACTGACCGGAAAGTCCAGGCCGGCTGAGAACCAGGCCCCCATCTGGGTCAGCGCGGTGCTGATGACCCATTCGCCCAGTTCTACACTGATGGGGTGGTTCTCGATGACCGGAAGAAAGGCCGCCGGTGACAGCAAGCCGCGCTCGGGGTGTTGCCAGCGGATGAGCGCTTCAGCACCCACAACCTCACCGGTCTTCATATTGACCTTGGGTTGGTAATACAGGACAAATTCGTCCTGTTCCAGCGCGCGGCGAATGTGGTCCAGGTCTTCACGCCGGGTCTTGATGGCGGCATCGTGGGCCACATCAAAGTGGTGAAAGCGATTTTTACCGGCCAGCTTGGCGATGTACATGGCCTGATCGGCGTGGCGCATCAACTGGTCAGCATCTGCCGCGTCTTGCGGGTACTGCGTGACGCCAATGCTGGCCGATACCTGGATCACGGTGTTTCCAATCGACACGGGTTCCGCAGCGGCTTGCAACAGTCGGCGCAAGACCGCGTCGCAGTCCTGGGTTTGCGCCAAGTCGACCAATACGGCCACAAATTCGTCGCCGCCTATACGGGCCAGCGTGTCGCCGTCGCGCAGGGCGGCCTTCATGCGCTGTGACAGTGCAATCAGCAGTTCATCGCCCACGCCGTGGCTGTGTTGGTCGTTCACGGCTTTGAAGCCGTCAAGGTCCAGGTACAGGACGGCCAGCGACTGGTCGCGGCGCTGGCTTTGCAAAATGGCTTGTTGCAGGCGGTCGGCCAACAACACACGGTTGGGCAGGCCGGTCAGCGCATCGAAATGGGCAAAGTGCTCCAGTTGGCTTTGGTGTTCCTTGATGGCGGTGATGTCGGTAAACAGGGCTACGTAGTTGTTGATCTGGCCAGCCGCGTCGCGCACGCTGCTGATGGTCAGTGCCTCGGCATACACTTCGCCGCTTTTGCGCCGGTTCCAGATTTCTCCCGACCAGTGGTCGCGCTCGTTCAGGGCTTTCCACATTTGCGCGTAAAACTCCGGGGTCTGTCGACCCGAACGCAAGATGCGCGGGTTTTGCCCAACGACTTCGGCGCGGTTGTAGCCGGTGATATGTGTGAAGGTTTCATTGACCTCGATGATGCTGCCGTTGGAGTCGGCAATCATGATGCCTTCGCGGGCATGGGTGAACACACTGGCAGCCAACTGCAGACGGGACTCGCTGGCGGTTTTTTCGATCACCACGGCAGCCAGACGGGTTTCGTCTTCCAGTAGTTGCAGGTCCTGTTCGGTTGGGTTCCCAGGCTGGTCGCGGTAAAGGCTCAATGTGCCAAGCAAGCGACCCTGGGGCGAAACAATGTGCTGCGACCAACCGTTCGCCGGGGCGGTTGCAGCACCGGTGCGCGACGGGCGCCCAGCTTCCTCCAGCAGCACGATGCTGCAGTGTGTGCCGGGGCTGATCGCCTGCACGTCTTGGGCGATGGCTTCCAGCAACGTCGCCAGGGGCGCCTTCTCGGCCAGCATCGCCAGCACGCGGTTGTGGTGCTGCTGGCGCTGTTCGGCGCGCTGGCGTTCGGTGATGTCACGCCACACGCAATACAACACGTCTCCATCCATCAGCGCCAGGCGGGCCAGTGTCACTTCGACCGGAAACGCGCTGCCGTCGGCACGCTGGTGCTGCCATTCGAACCGGTGCATGCCACGTTCGCGCGCCAGGCGCATCATGTCGTCGGCTTTGTCCAGCGAGGTCTGACCATCGGGCTGAAACTCGGGTGAGAGGCGCGACGGGTGCAACAGGATCTCGTCACGCTCCTGGTATCCCAGAATCTTCAAAGCCGCGAGGTTGCAATCCACAAACTGGTTGCCGATGATGAGCCAGCAAGGGTCGGGCGAGTTTTCAAACAAATCACGGAATCGTTTTTCGCTGGCACGCAAACCCAGCTCGGTATTTTTCCGTTCGGTGATGTCAGCCAGCGTGCCCGACATGCGCAGCGGGTGGCCGCTCGCATCCCACTCCACCACACGGCCACGGTTCAGTGCCCAGACCCAGTTGCCATTTTTGTGCCGCATGCGGATTTCGCATTTGTAATTTTCAATCTCCTTGCGGAAGCAGCGTTCGACCATTTCGCCCGACAGCTTGAGGTCATCCGGGTGGGCGCGCTGCATCCAGGTGTGGATGTTGATCGGCGACAACTCGGCCAGTGTGTAGCCCATGATCTCGGCCCAGCGTTCGTTGAGAACCACTTCACCGTTGCTGACGTTCCACTCCCAGGTGCCGATGTTGGTGCCCCAAATGATTTCGGACACGCGTTGGCTTTGTGCCTGGTACTGGCTCTGGCTTCGCCGTACCCTGGCGTTCTGGATCATCAACCAGGCCCCAAGACCGCCAGACGCCAGAAAGGACAGGCCCAGCAAAGCGATGATCCAGTCGGTGTGGCGTCGCCAGAGATCAGCCAACGTGGTTTCGCGGGCCGAATCAAAGGGCGGCACGCCCAGTCGGCGCAACATGGTCTCGACCGGGGCGTAGTCCGAGGCAATGGAGAACCCGCCAATGCCAGCAGCCTTGGCAGCGTCGCCGTCCCTCGGCAGGGACAACAGCGCCACTGCCAATTGGCGTGCCACCTGTTCCTTCACGTGAGGCATGACCGCCATGGGCCACTCGGGGTACAGGGCGGTGGAGCTGACATAGGGAAAGGAGGGCTGATTTTTTTGGTGAATCAGCTTGATGTTGCCAAGGTTCAGCTTGCCCTCTTGCGCCAGTGCTTCCAGAACGCCGGTGCGCACGAAGCCGATGTCGGCGCGCCCCGCCATGACCGCTTCCACCGTAAGGTCCTGTGGCAAACCGGTGGTGAGCAGGTGTGCCGGATCGGGTGGCGGCAAACCGGCCTCCAGCAATTCATAGGCCTGCATCTGGTAGCCGCCGGTGAAATCGGTGCTGGCCACTGCAATGCGCTTGCCCGCCAGATCCGACAAGTTGTCAATACCAACCTTGTCGGCGCGGGTGAAAACCACACCGCCAAAAACCGACAGGTCGCGCGCCTCGCCTCGTGTCATCTGCGTGGCCAACGGCGCGGACAGGCCGTACCGGTGTTTGAGAACAACAAAGTGTCCGGGTGTGGTGAAGACCACATCAACCGCCTTGCTGGCAACCGCGTTCTCCAGGCCGGGCAGGTCGTAAGCCGTCAAAGTGACCGGTCGTCCAAGTTGTGTTTGCAAGGCGAGCGCTAACGGTTGCCATTGCGCGGTGGCCTGTACCGCGGGTCGGAACGCCAGAATCCCAAGCCGCAGTTCGCTCCCAGCCCATGCAGGGTAGAGCACTGTGAGCACGCACAGCAGGAGGGCGCCAACGCGACGTTTCATGTCACCCGTTTTTGTGTTGCAGTCCCGACCAAGGGAAGTTCGGAACCTGTTGTGGAACGATTGTAGGGCGCGGCCACGATTCCCATCGCCCCGCGTTCGGCCTATCTCAACGAGTGAGGACGGTGATGACCAACGGCATCAGCAGTGATGCCAACACGACTTGCAGTCCCAGCGCCAGACCGGCATAGGCCCCCGCATCGGCATTCACCTGGAGTGCCCGGGCTGCCCCAATCCCGTGGGCAGCCGTGCCCAGGGCAAAGCCACGCGCCGTCCAACCCTCGGTGTTGTAGGGCAAACGCAAGGCGGCGAACAGGTACTTGCCACTGAGCGCCCCGACCAGCCCGGTCAACACGGCGAACACCGCAGACAGCGCGGGTATGCCGCCCATCTTTTCCGCGATGCCCATAGCCACTGGCGCTGTTACCGACTTGGGTGCCAGGGACAGCAAAACGTCGGTTGGCAGATCCAGCGCCCACCCCAATGCAACGGCCGAACCGCTGGCCGCCGTGCCGCCCGCCAGCGATGCGACCAACAGCCGGCACCAGCGCTGGCGCAATTCGACCCGTCGCAGCCACAACGGCCAGCCCAACGCCACGACGGCTGGCCCCAACAAGAAGTGGATGAACTGCGCACCTGAAAAGTACGTCGGGTAGGGCACGCCAGTGATGAGCAAAACGGCCGCAATGGTGCTCACGCTCCACAACACCGGGTTGGCCCACGGCGCCTGATTCACGCGCACATACAAGGCGTGCGCCAGCACGTAGGTCACCAAAGTGGCCGTCAACCCGAACAGGGGAGTGGCAGAGAGGTAAACCCAGAGTTCAACGAACTTTGGCATCGTCGTTTGTGTTGGCAGTTGGGCTGCGCTTGAACAGCACCAGCGCGGTGACTGCCAGACCCATCCAGGTTGACAGCACGATCACCAGCAGCATGCGTCCTCCGTATTGGCCAACGAGCGCCAGGTGGGTCATCACACCCACGCCCACCGGGACAAATAACAGAGACAAATGGCCGAGCAAGAAATCTGCGCAGGCTGCAACGGGTTCGCGCACCGGCCTCCATTGCAGCGCCGCCAGCAACAGCACCATGCCCACCACCGGTCCCGGAAAGGGCAGCGCCAAGCCACGTGCCAGCAATTCGCCTACCGACTGCAGGCCCAGCAACCAGGCCAGACCGCGCAAGCCCTGCATCTAAAAGCGCTCTAATTCCGGGTGCTTGATTTGCCCCCCGCGCACCAGCATCTTGCCGTACTCGGCACAGCGCTGCAGGGTCGGAATCACCTTGCCCGGGTTGAGCAGGCCCTTGGTGTCAAACGCGTGCTTTATGCCAAACATCTGCGCGTTTTCTGCGGCGCTGAATTGCACACACATGCTATTGAGTTTTTCCACACCCACGCCGTGTTCGCCGGTCACCGTGCCACCCATGGCGACGCTGGTTTCAAGAATCTCTGCGCCAAACAACTCGCAGCGGTGCAGTTGGTCGGCATCATTCGCGTCGAACAGAATCAGCGGGTGCAAATTTCCGTCACCCGCGTGGAACACATTGGCACAGCGCAACTGGTATTTCTTTTCCATCTCCTGGATGGCCAGCAGGATGTCGGCCAGGCGCTTGCGCGGGATGGTGCTGTCCATACACATGTAGTCCGGGCTGATGCGCCCGCTGGCCGGGAACGCGTTTTTGCGCCCGCTCCAGAAGCGCAGCCGCTCGGCCTCGTTCTGGCTCACTGCGATGGCGGTGGCACCATGCTCGCGTAGCACCGCGCTCATGCGGCCAATTTCCTCTTCCACCTCTTCGGGCGTGCCGTCGCTCTCGCACAGCAAAATCGCTTCGGCATTCAGGTCGTAACCCGCATGCACATAGTCTTCCACGGCAGCGGTCATTGGCTTGTCCATCATCTCCAGCCCGGCCGGGATGATGCCGGCGGCGATCACCGCCGCGACCGCATCACCCGCCTTGCGGATGTCGTCAAAGCTGGCCATGATGCAGCGCGCAAGCATGGGCTTTGGCACCAGCTTGACCGTCACCTCGGTGATGATGGCCAACATCCCCTCGCTGCCAACGACCAGACTGAGCAGGTCGTAGCCAGGAGCGTCCAACGCGTCGCTGCCAAAGGTGATGGGGTCGCCCTCAATGGTGTAGCCCTTCACCTTCAACACGTTGTGCAGCGTCAGCCCGTATTTGAGGCAGTGCACGCCGCCCGAGTTCTCGGCCACGTTGCCGCCTATGGTGCAGGCGATCTGGCTGGACGGGTCTGGCGCGTAGTACAGGCCCAGTGGGGCCGCGGCCTCGCTAATGGCAAGGTTGCGCACACCGCACTGAACCGCGGCCGTGCGGCTGCGCTTGTCCATCTTCAGGATTTTGTTGAAGCGGGCCAGCGACAGCGTGACGCCAGAAGCATGCGGCATGGCACCGCCCGACAGGCCGGTGCCCGCACCGCGCGCCACCACCGGCACGCCCATGGCAAAACAAGTTTTGAGCACCGCGGCGACTTCTGCCTCGGTCTCTGGCAGCGCCACGACCAGCGGGCGCTGGCGGTAGGCGGTCAGACCGTCACATTCGTAGGGCGTGGTGTCTTCGCGGTGCCACAGCAAAGAGCTTGAAGGCAAACAGGCCTCTAGCGCGCGTACAACCTGCGCTTGTAGCTCTGTTTTTTGTAGCAATTGGGTGGTGGCGGTGGAGGCGGTGGCATTCATGCGGCTCACTGTACGCCAAACCACAGCGCTGCGGCGTGAAGAAATTGAACCGTCTGTGTGAATTTTGGAGGCCTGGGGTTCTTCGGTGCCCCATGGGCTCTCGAAAAATGTTGTTTTACTATATTTTTTCGTGCACTGCGCCGCGTTATCAGACGGATATCAGGGTAAACACGTGACGTTGATTTGGGTTAACCCCTATGGTTGTGCTTTGACGACTCCCTAGAATTAAATGTACTTTGACTACAAAACTGCACGGCAGCCGGAGTTTTTTGGGTCTGTCCTCTGTTTCACGACCTTGGGAGTCACGCTAATGAATTTCGGCCGAATTTTCTTTGCCACGGTGATGGGCTGCTTTCTCTGGATCAGTCCTTTGGCCCAGGCCGCGGTTGACGCCAATCAGTTGGGGGCGCGCTACGACGCGACGCAGGCCAATGTGAACTTCAAGGTCTATTCCAGCAGCGCCCAGCGCATCGAGCTCTATCTGTACAGCAGCGCCACGGGAACACAAGAGAAGAGAAAGCGGGTCATGGTCAAAGGTACTGGCAACGTGTGGGCGTTGAGCATTCCGGTGACCACGCTGCAAAGCTACGGCATCACCGGCACGGTCTACTATGGCTACCGCGCCTGGGGTGCCAACTGGCCGTACAGCACAACATGGACCAAGGGTACCGCGACCGGTTTCATCACCGATGTGGATGCCGCTGGCAACCACTTCAATCCCAACAAGCTGTTGGCCGACCCGTATGCCCGCGAGTTGAGCCATGACCCGGTGACGGTGACCATGGCCAACGGCACCGTGTACGCCAGCGGCGCGCTGTACCGCAACCTGGATACCGGTGCCATAGCGCCCAAGAGCATCGTGCTGGCTGCCGACACCCAATCTACCGGCACCAAGCCAACACGCGCCTTCAAGGACGACATCGTTTATGAGGCCCATGTGCGCGGCCTGACCATGAACGACCCCGGCATCGCGGCGATCTACCGCGGCACCTACAAGGGTGCGGGTCTGAAGGCCGCGTATCTGGCCAGCCTGGGTGTCACCGCAGTCGAATTTCTGCCGGTGCAGGAAACGCAGAACGACACCAATGATGCGGACCCATACTCGGACACCGGTGACAACTACTGGGGCTACATGACCCTCAACTACTTCGCGCCGGATCGCCGCTTTGCCTACGACAAGACGCCCGGCGGCCCAACCCGTGAGTTCAAGGAAATGGTCAAGGCCTACCACGACCAGGGCATCAAGGTGCTGATCGACGTGGTCTACAACCACACCGGTGAGGGGGGTGCCTGGAGCCCAACCGACAAGACCACCTACAACCTCTACGGCATGCGCGGGCTGGACAACCCCACCTACTACAGCCTGACCACGGACAAACAATCGTCCTGGGACAACACCGGCGTCGGCGGCAACTACAACACGCACAACCCGGTGGCGCAAAACCTGATCGTCGACTCACTGGCCTACTGGCGCGACACCTTGGGCGTGGACGGGTACCGCTTCGATCTGGCCTCGGTGCTGGGCAACACCTGCGAACACGGCTGCTTCAACTTCGACAAAATGCACGCGGCCAATGCGCTGAACCGCATCGTCGCCGAGTTGCCACCGCGTCCGGCGGCTGGTGGCAGTGGCGTGGACCTGATCGCCGAGCCCTGGGCCATTGGTGGAAACTCCTACCAGGTGGGCGGCTTCCCCAGCGGCTGGGCCGAGTGGAATGGCCTGTACCGCGACACCGTGCGCAAAGCCCAGAACAAGCTCGGCTCGGAGCCCATCACCACCGGGCAAATGGCATCCCGCTTCGCTGGCTCCAGTGACCTGTATGGCGACGATGGCCGCAAGCCCTGGCATTCGGTCAACTTCATCACCGCGCATGACGGTTTTACCTTGAAAGATTTGTACAGTTGCAATGGCAAGAACAACAACCAGGCCTGGCCAATGGGGCCCAGCGATGGGGGCGACGACAACAACAACAGTTGGGACCAGGGCAGCGTGGCCAGCGCGCAGCGCCAGGCCGCGCGAACCGGGCTGGCCTTGATGATGGTGTCGGGCGGCGTGCCGATGCTGGTCGGCGGTGACGAAGCGCTGCGCAGTCTGAATTGCAACAACAACCCCTACAACCTCGACTCCACCGCCAACTGGCTCAACTGGAGCTGGAACGCCGACCAGAGCAACTTCCAGGCATTCACCAAGGGCATGGTCGCATTTCGCAAAGCCCATGCAGCGCTGCGTCCCGGTAACTTTTATTCCGCCGTGGACAACAATGCCAATGTGATGGAACAGCTGCGCTGGTTCAAACCCGACGGCTACGTGGCTGACGCTGCCTATTTCACCAATTCCGCCAACCATGCGATTGCGTGGCGACTGGATGGCAGTGAACTGGGCGACACCGCATCGGCAATCTATGTGGCCTACAACGCATGGAGCAGTCAGGTCAACTTCAGCTTGCCTTGGCCGGGTTATGGCAAAACCTGGTACCGCGTAACCGACACCTGCGCCTGGGCCGAAGGTGCGGGGCAGGTTCGCACCCCTGGCGCGGAAGATCTGATCGGTGGCGAGGCTACCGTCTACGGCGTGTGTGGGCGTGGTGCGCTGGTGTTGATTGCCAAGTAACCCAACGTCGCAGTGGGCTTTGTCCCTCAAAAGAAATTGGAGACTGACGAATGGAAAGCACGGACAGAGTATGCGGATTCGCATCAGCGCTGCACTGCAATCGGGGTAAGCCCCTTGGCTTCCGTGAAAGTTTAACTTGATGCTACCCGGCGCAATTCGTCACATTTTCAGGAAGGGACCTGTGTTGTTCAAACCATCCGCCTTCTCTGGAGCCCTATCTCTGGTCTGCTTGAGCCTCGCATTGCCTGCGCGCGCGCAACTAGCACCCATCCCAGACAAAGCCGCGTCAGACCCGACTGCCATCGAAAGGTCCCAACGCCAGGCCGACAACGTGTACCGCTGGATCAAATACTTTGCCGACCAACCCAAGAAGCCCGATGCAAACAAGCCGCGCGCCAAGACGGACATGCCTGCGCCAGCCTCGGCCAGGAAACCCGAGCTGAATGGGCCAGCCACGGCTGCCGAAGCCGCCCTCTCTACAGCCGCTGACGTGCAGCAGCCCCAACCCGTCAACCCTGTGCCTGCAGTTGCCAGCGTGGTGACACCTGCGGCTGCGGAGCCAGAAGTAGTCTCTGACACCGCAAGACCCCTGGTACCGATTGCCGTGGTGGAGCCCACCATTCCATACGAGTTGCGCAATGAAACCATCAACGCCAAGGTGCGGCTGTCGTTCACCGTTCAGCCGGATGGCACGGTTGCGAAGCCATCGGTCATTTCCGGCAGCAGTCGTCGCCTTGACAGATCGGCAATCGAAGCGATCGCCAAATGGCGCTTCGAGCCCATCCGCAGCGAACGCGTGACTCAGATCGAATTCCAGTTCACGCAGGAATAGGGTGTCACGCCCGGCTGTTTGGTCAGGCAACCTCGACCCCACCGCCAACTGGCCAATGAGCTTGAAGGCAAATGAACCTCCAGCCCTCGTACAACCTGCATGAGCAGCTCATTTTTTTGTAGCGCCTGAGGATGGGTTGTGATGTCAATGGTGTTCATGCTGGAGGGCATGCGTACATGTGCACACGATAGGGCGAGCCACATGGGGCGGGTTGATAAAAATGCATCGTCTGCGTGGAATTTGTACGGCGGGTGCGGGGATGTAGGCGGGCGAACCCGGGACCGTGCCGGTCTGCGTTAGCATCCAATTTTTATAGAAACAGGAGTTCACTATGTTCGACCCCGCCGTTCCCGAAGAAGCGAGGCACGACCGTCTTGCGTCTAATGTCGGCGGATTTGAAAGCACCCGGCTGGAGCCCCTGATGCCCGCTATGACCGTGGATGACGAGACCCGGCGTTTGGAGGTACTGCAAAGCTACCACCTGATCGATACCGCGCCAGAACCGGCTTTCGACGACATCGTGAACATGGCATCCCTGATGTGTGGGACGCCCATTGCCCTGGTGTCCCTGATTACCGAAGACCGCCAGTGGTTCAAGGCGCGCGTCGGGCTGGACCAGATGGAGACACCGCGCGACCAGGCCTTTTGCGCCCACGCCATCCGCAATCCCTCGGCCATCATGGAGGTGCGAGATGCCAGTAAGGACCCCCGCTTCATGCACAACCCGCTGGTGGTGGGTGAGCCGGGCATCCGCTTCTATGCCGGGGCGCCATTGCTCACGCCATCGGGAGCGGCGCTGGGAACTGTGTGTGTCATTGACCGCGTTCCGCGCCAATTGACGCCATCCATGGCCCAGGGTTTGCAGGCATTGGCGCGCCAGGTGGGCGAGTTGCTGGCTCTGCGCCGGGCCAATTCCGATCTGGAGACGCTGAACCAGTCCGTCATGGAGATGCAGGTGGAGCTGGAGCATTACCAGGTCAAGCTGGAAGGCGAAAACGCCGAACTGGCCCAGAGCAGTCCCGTTGATCCCGTGACCGGGCTGAACAACCAGCGCGCCTTTGAGCGCGCGTTGGGGGAAGAACTCTTGCGGGTGGAGGGAACCCAGTCGCGTTTGGCACTGCTGTTGGCAGAGATCGACCATCTTGGGGTGTTTGCCAGGGATTTTGGTGCGGTCGCCAAAGACGATGCACTGCGCCGTGTGGCCAAGGTCGTCAAAGCCCAGGCACGGGGTTACGACACGCTGGCGTGTCTGGACTCGCGCCGATTTGCGATGCTGCTGCCAGGAACGGACGACAGCGAAATGGCTGCAATGGCTGCCCGGTTGCGCCGGGCAGTTTCCTTTTTGCCCCCGCTGGGCCGGGGTTTGCGCGTCAGCATTGGGGCCGCCGTTGCCCGGCCTATCGATGCCCCGCTGGATGTCATGCAGCGGGCCACATCTGCGGTCGAACAGGCCATGGAACAAGGCGGCAACCAGGTGGTCGTCGCAAGCGCGTAGGCGCGGCAGCCTCAGGCCGTGACCTTGCGCAACCAGTCGGCAAAAGCCGCACACTCCCAACGGTCCATCATGCCGGTGCGCCAGCACAGGTAGTGGGCGTGCGGGCTGGGCACGTTGGCGCAAAAGACTTCGCTACTGCCCAGACGCACCAGCGTGCCGTTCTCCAGCCAGGGCGCGCCCAGCTTCAGGCGCACCAGGGCCACGCCCATGCCGGCCGCCGCGCCGTCGCACATCAGGCCGATGTCGTTGAACTGGGAGCCGTCCACTGGCTCCGGCCAGTCCAGCCCGCGCGCCGCAAACCAGGTGCGCCAGGGCTCCAGCGGGCTGCGCAACAGTGGCACGCCTTGCAGGTCCTGCGGCACATCGAAGGGTCCATGCTCGCGCACAAAGGCGGGCGAGGCCAGCGGTGTGACCTCGTCCTTCATCAGCAGGGCATGCTCCATGTCGGCATAACGGCCGGGGCCAAAGCGGACCATCAGGTCGGCGTCTTCGGCCACGACGTCCAGCAGCGGAATGGAGACCTGCAACGTCAAATCAATCTCAGGGTATGCGTCGGTGAACTGGCGCAGGCGCGGGATCAGGATGGAGCGCGAGAAGGTGGGCGTGACCGCCAGGCGCAGCTTGCGCTTGCCCGGTGCGGCGGCCGAACTGGGAAACTTCTGCAGGCTGGCCAGGCCCTCGCGCACGTGGGCCAGGTATTCGCTGCCCTCGGTGGTCAACGAAAAGTCGGCCCGGCCAAACAGCTTGGTGCCGATGATTTGTTCGAGTTGGCGCACGCGGTGGCTCACGGCGCTGGGCGTGACGCACTGTTCCTCGGCCGCTTGGGTGACGCTACGCAAACGAGCCAGGGCCTCGAAGGTCAGCAGGCACTGGATGGGGGGAATGCGGGCGGCGGACATGGCGTGGGTCAGACCTGAGCAGCCTGCGCAACCGCTTCGGCTAACCAAGCATTCAGACTTTTTCCATGCGAAGCGGCCGCAACAGCCGCACGCTCATGGAGTTCCGCGGGCAAACGCACCATGAGCTTGCCGGAGTAACTTTTGCGCGGTTCCACGCCATCTTCGCGGCACATGTCCAAAAACACGTTCAACGAAATCTCGCCTTCACGCTGAAGCGCTTTGACGTCAGCCGCATAAAAGTCCGCGCCGCCGTTCAGGTCGATGAACTCGCCACGGAACAGATTGGTTTCCGGGTCAAAGGCAATCAGCGCCTTGTACCCGTTGATTTTCATCACATTTTTCATGGTTTGACTCCATGGGTTTCCAACCACTTGCGAATACCCTCCAGCGCTCAAGGGCATCTAATTACCAGGCCATTGCAAAGGATTGCGCCTGTGGTGCAAGCAGGCCAAAACAGACACAGTTTCCCCTTTCAACAACTCAAAATGCAGTGCGTAAGGAAAACGCCTCAGAAGAATGCGCCGAAATCCCGCCTGGGTTGGGGTTCGAATTCAACAGTCCACTTCACAAGTGCACGCCGAGCGATTGGGCAATTTGAAACAGGCTTTTTCCCTGATTGGGGTGACTGTCACGCCACGCGGAGCGTCGCGCCAATTCATCCAATACTTCTGGGCGCGTTTCTGGCCCGGAGTCACTGGCGAAGTCGTCCCACAAGTCCTCCACCAGTTGCAGGCGCTCAAACTTGCCAAGATGTGCAATGGGTTGTAGTGCGGTTTTCATGGGTAAAGTCTATCAGTGACGGCGGTTTCTCGGCAAACGCTTGGTAGCTACGCCCCACCACCTGATCGCTGCAGGTTCAGCGCCAGCAGGCGCTTGAGGATTTCTTCGTCGGGCATGTCGGGGGTGTAGTCGTTCCAGCCGTAGGCCTGGGCGACTGCCATGTCCAGCGCCTTGTGCGCGGCGGCTAGCCAGGCGGGGCGTTGGTTGTAGAGCTTGGTCAGCGTGCGTTCGGCCAGGTCTTTCTCGTGGCCGTGTTTGGGCAGGATGCGGTCAGGGTAGGGGCTTTTGTCCATGCCCAGCGGGATGACTTCGGGCACACGCTCTGTCCACTCCCTGGGATTGAGCCAGTTTTCGCGCAGGTCGTTCAGGTGTTTGGCTGCGGTGGCTATGGCAATTGCGTTGTGGCGCACGCCCGGCGCAAGCGAGGGCGGGTTCAGGGGCGGGTGTGGGGCAGAGGCCGTGGCCTCATGAACCTGCGGTTCCGAAATCGGCCCCAACCTCTGCCCCACGCCCGCCCCAGCCCTCTCTTGCGCCTCGATCTGGTTTGAAAATGCTATGTTTGTCATAGCTGCTTTCGCAATGTTTACGTGGGCTGGAGGCTGATTTGACTCAAAGAAATCAGCTGGAATGACTGCGCCGTTCTCCAGCGTCTCCGTACGCTGGTGGGCCGTGTCTGCAGGTGTCAAGCCTGCGGGGAAGGGGAAGGTTTCGAAGCAGGTGGTGGGCGTGTAGCGCGGCCGGTCTTCCAGCGAGGGGCCCATGCGCAGCGACCAGAGTTCGTGGAAGCGGCTGTGCAGGATGCCGAAGGTACTGTCGTCGGCGCGGGCGACGACACTCAGATTTTTGTCGGCCACTGTAGTCGCGGGCAGCCATACAAAGTTGCGATGTTTGGCCACTTCAGGGGTGACGACGATGCGAGGCAGCCCCGCAATTGCCACACGCATTACAGGGCGTGACCACTGGAACAGCCAATAGCACTCGTTTGTTCGGGCCTCGCGTTTGCCAACGCGCATCGGCTTGACATGTTTCGTGACGTACTCAAAGGGCTTTTCGAAGAGACTTGCTTCGACTGCCTGCATCTCCGCACCGTAGTCAACAATCCACATGTCACGGTTTCGTCGCGTGACGTCGAGTCCGTTGGACCATGGACGCACCACAATGCTATTCGACTGGCCATGAGGATTCGGTTGGCGCAACCAGTCACGTGCCAATTCACCGCATATCTCGAATGGCCCAGTCTTCTGGATACCGACGAATGCTGTGCGTGCATTGCCTAAGTTGCGTGACCAGTGGTTAAGTCAACGCTATCAGCTCCGCCGCGCCCTCAAAGGTCGGGTGAATTGGACGTTGCGTTGTGCCCATCCAATTGCTTGTGTCTTGCCTTGCATGTCCAAACGCAACCAATGACACCCGCAAAGCTGCGCCTTCGTTGACCCAACGTTGGTCGCTCCCACGCTTCGTAAATGCGCTTGGTTTCGCAAACGCGATCCAGCACTTGCCGATTGGCCCCGCGTGTAATGACGCTGGTCGACACCAGCCCCGCCGCACCCAGGCCATTGGTTTCAATCGCGGTGCGGGCTTTCTCAAACCAGTAGCAAACCAAGTCCGCTCCGCCCGGTACACGGCCCTCGTACACCTTGCGCAGCGTGGTGGTGTAGCCATCACCCAACTCAGCGCGCATCTTCTTGTCGCCCAAAAACGGCGGATTCCCAATCAC
>JADJBC010000009.1 GCA_016703945.1 Candidatus Aalborgicola danicus | reverse complement strand
GAGTTGCAAGAGCACCAAGCAGGCATTTGACCACCCTGCCCGACCTGCCCACCGCCATTGACGCTGCCACAACGGCTCAGCCGATACCTCGTCAAGTGATGGATGGGATCCAGCCAGGTTCCCCGCACCGATTGCCCAGCAGGTGGCCCATATCTTGCATCTGGTGCAAGCACGATGAAACACGATCTTTCCACCGCGCAGCAAAGGGTTAAGTCACACTGGTTGGCGCAGGTCCAGGCGACCCCGAATTGCTGACGCTGAAGCGCGCTCGAGGCCATCCAGCGCGCCACCGTGGTGCTGGTGAGATGACTTGGTCAACGAGGCCATCGTCGGCTGCCGCGCCGCCCACGGCCCGCATTGTCTACGTGGGCAAACGCGGGGCTGCAAATCCACACCCCAGTCGTTTATCGAAAGCTGATGGTCACGGCCGCAGTGGGGCGAAACGTGGTGCGCTTAAAAGGTGGCGACCCGTTCATCTTTGGGCGTGGCGGTGAAGAGGTCGAAGCGCTGCAGGCAGCCGGTGTGCGCTTTAGCATCATCAACGGCATCACGGCAGGTATTGCGGCTGTGTCATCGCTGGGTGTGCCCCTCACCCACCGCGAAGCGGCCCACGGTGTGGTGTTTATCACCGGCCATGCCAAACCCGGATCCAGCGGAACCGACTGGCGCGCCCTGGCAACCACGGCCCGCCAGGCGCGCTTGACCATCGTCATCTACATGGGGGTCAGCGGCGCAGCCCACATCCAGCATGAGCTGTTGAATGGGCTGGATGCCGACACCCCAGTCGCCATCATCCAGAACGCCAGCCTGGCCGTGCAACGCCACGCGGTCTGCACCTTGGCCGAACTGCAGGCCACCATCCTGCGTGAACAACTCGCCAGCCCTAGTGTGATTGTGGTGGGGGATGTGTTGCAGGGTTTGCTGGCTGCGGGTGTGGAAGTGAGCGAACTGACCCGGCAAAGCCGAGCAGCCTAAGCCCAGGTAAGAACTGTCGCCGGTATCACGGGTTTTGGTTACTGTCGCTGTTATCGGTGTTGACTTGGGTTGGTTCAGCCTTTGGGTTCTGCCCGCCAATCCGTGATCGAACCGCGTCCCGCAACAAATACTCCACCTGGGCATTCACACTGCGCAATTCGGCCGCCGCCAGGCGCTCGATCTGCGCCCACAACGCGGGGTCTATGCGCAATGCGAAAGACTTCTTATCGGGACTGGCCATGGCGGGTGCGGGTCAACAGGTTTACCTCTAAACCCCGTCCTGCCGGGCTTGTGCCTTGGCCTCGGCCCGCAGTTTTTGCAACCCGGGGGGCTCGCCTGAAAACCAGAACCACTGGGGGTCCGTGCCACCCTTGCGCAGCACCCACTGGTACACCGTCAACGACACCACGGTTGCCGCCAGCACCAAGGCCCCAATGCCCAACACGCCCAGTGCGCTGTACAACAGCACGGTCAGCAGCGGCACTTTGGGTGCCAACTGCGAGCCGGCAACGCCGACCAGAGCCGCAAGCAACACGATAGCAATCAAGATCTTGACGACCATATGGGGGTTGAATGGAATGGTTTTCCTGGTGTTTCTTCGAAAGTATTGGCGACAGAGAAGGTCGAGGTAGGTCTGGAGCATGTCCCGCAAATTCCGAGCGTGGTTGGAGGTATTGCTTGTCTCCGTGACGACGTCAGTTGTACAGCGTGCCGGTATTCACCACCGGCTGGGCGTCGTGGTCCGAACACAGCACCACCAGCAAATTGGTCACCATGGCGGCCTTGCGCTCGTCGTCCAGGTCCACCAGACCGCGCTGCTGCAGGCCGGTCAAGGCCAGCTCCACCATGCCCACGGCTCCTGCACGATCAGGCTGCGCGCCGCGATGATGGCCTGCGCCTGCTGGCGGCGCAACATGGCGCCAGCAATCTCGGGGGCATAGGCCAGGTGGGTGAGTTTGGCGTCCACCACCACCACACCGGCCAGCGAAAAGCGGGCCTGCAGTTCCTCCAAAAGTGCCGCCCCGACCTGGTCTGCGCCGGAGCGCAAGGTGATCTCTTTCGGTGCCGTGCTAACCGTGTCGTCCAGGTTGTCATAGGCGTAGCCGGAGGCCAAATGCCGCACCGCAGCCTCGGCCTGGGTGAAGACATAGGACTCAAAGTCCTCTACGTCAAAACTGGCGCGTGCCGTGTCGCCGACCCGCCACAGGATGGCAGCCGCAATCTCGATCGGGTTGCCGCGCAGGTCGTTGACCTTCAGCTTTTCGCTGTTGAAGTTACGCGCCCGGGTCGACACCTTGCAGCGGCTAAAAAACGGATTCGCCCAGCGCAGACCCTCTTTGCGGTCGGTGCCCCGGTAGCTGCCAAACAGCTTGAGCACGGCGGCCTGGTTGGGGTTGAGGGTGTACAAACCGGCCAGAAACCACAGCGCGACCAGACCCGACACGGCCGACAAAACCAGGGTCACCAGGCTGGGCGCACGCGTGATCATCACCACGGCGGCCAGCACCAGGCCCACGCCCACCGCCACCGCAACAAAACCATTGGCGGTTGTCGCCACATATTCGTTGGAAGCTTGTTTTTCCATGTCTGTCTATCCTCATCAGTTATTGCTCCAATCGCCGGACTGGAGGCTACCGTGGTCTGTTCAACCGATGTTGATTGAGATCAAAGTGATATCACTATAGTACCATTTTTGAATTCGTCAAGTTTCCTTGGCGGGCGTGGGGTCATCAGTCATCGAGCGATAGTCGCTCCACTTCTGATAGCAAACTACGTATAAGATTCGGGGGCCAGAGGTCTGGACTTGGGGTTTTGCCAAAATGGCTTGCAACTTCCGCCGAAGCTGGCAAATGCTGCTCACGCCACCCGCGGCAAATTCACAATAAACCGCGTCCCTGTACCCAGCACGCTGTCAACCTTGATCGTGCCGCCGTGCAATTTGACGGCACGCCGAACAATCGACAGGCCCAGGCCGGTGCCCGAAATGGTGCCCACGTTGCTGGCCCGGTAGAAGGTTTCAAACAAGCGCGCCACGTCTTCCTTGGGCATGCCTATGCCCTGGTCGGCCACATGAAATTCGACTTCATCGGCTCGGCACGCCACACCAAAAAACACGCGTCCGCCGTTGGGTGAGTATTTGATGGCATTGGACAGCAGGTTGCTGAAAATTTGCCGCAAGAGTTTTTCGTCAAACCTGGCGTCGTTGGCCTCACCCGTCATGCGAAAGTCAATACCAAGTTTGGCGGCGGTTTCGGGGTCCATGCTGGCACGGCTCTCATCAACCAGGGTTTCGCAAAACGCGCGCAGCGGCAAGGGCTGCGGGTCAAACTCCAGCTTTTGGGCATTACTTTTGCCGATAAGCAGAATGTCGTCGATCATGTGTGTCATGCGGGCGACAGCGGATTCGATATTGTCCAAGAACGAGATACGCTCCTCCAGCGGCATCCTGTCGCTGTAGTACTTCAGCAGTTCGGCCGACGACAAAATGGTGGCCAAGGGTGTGCGGAACTCGTGGGACGTGACCGACACAAAACGCGACTTCAGCCCATTCAATTCGCGCTGTTTCTCCAACGTTTCACGAATGTCCTCTTCCGCCTGTTTGCGCTGTGTGATGTCGGAGATAAAGGACAACAGAGCGGGTTGCCCATCCCACGGAACCACAACCGTGGCGATATGCACCCAGATGAGCTGGCCAGGATTTGTGCAGCGCCCGGAAATCGAACTTGGTCTCGAACGCCTCACCCCGCGCGCGGCGCGCGTAGTTGGCCACGAAGATTTCACGATCCTCGGCGTAGACCATGGGCAGAAACTCCTGGCCCAAAATTTCAGCGGCGTTGTAACCCATCAGCGTCAGCAGCGCCGGGTTGGCAAAGATAAAACGCCCTTCCTGCACCACTACCATGCCTTCGCTCACGTTGTTGACCACAAGGCGGTATTGCTCTTCGGTGCGGCGCAGGTTTTCTTCGAGTTGGCGGCGCTTGGTGATGTCCATGACCGCCCACACCGTGCCTTGGGACGCATCCGTCGGGTTGACGGTGCGGCCCGAGGTGTAGACCCAAATCAGCTCACCGTCGCTGCGCCGCATCCAGCGTTCGTCTTCAAATGCCTGGCCCTGAGAGATGGCTTTGGCGACAGCGCGGTTTACTGCCAGATAGTCTTCGTGTGACGGGTAAAACAACTCGACAGACTCACCCAATCCCTGCTCGGCAGGAACACCAAAAATTTTGTAGGTGGCCTGGTTGGCCCATTGCAGTTTTCCCTGGGCGTTCAGGAAAATAATGGCCACCATGGCGTTGTCCAAAATGGTGTTGCGCTCTTGCAGGCTGCGCTGCAGGCTCTCTTCCAGGTGCAGGCGCCCGGCTTCATGGAGCGCCTCACGCTCAGCCTTCTCTTTTTTGTCGCGCAACAGGTTGATGCGGTACACCAGCGCGAAGGACAACAGCATCATCTCGGCGGCCGAGCCCATTTGCAGGGCGTACTCGCTGGCCAATGTGCGCGGAATCCAGCCAAAGGCCGACAAAGGCACGGCAATGCCGCCCAGCAATTGCAGGCACCAGGCCAACAAAAAATAGCGTGCGGGCTGGTAGCCCCGCACTGCGCTGAGCACCCCACCCACAGTGATCAGCACACTGCCCGCGAGCACCATGGCGGTGAGCGCCAGGGTGGCCGGCATGGGCGCCAGTTGAGAAGCACCCACCAGACTTGCTGCGATGGCCAACCCCACCGACACCATCAACAGCCGCCCCAACAAAGGCGCAGTGCGCGCAAGGTCCAGGAAATTGCGCGCAAACAAGCCGCCAAACACCACCAATGCGCCAAACGACAAAGGCAGCGAAATGACCTGCCATTCGGTGGCGTTGGGCCACAGGTATTGCGCGCCATAGCCGTTGAAGTTCAGCGAAAACAAACCCAACGCCGCCAGGTACAGCACGTAGTAAAAGTAACTGGCGTCACGAATCCCGACCATCACTGCAATGCTGTAGAGCAGCAGCGCCAGCAGTAAGCCGTAGTACAGGCCCATGCCAGCCTGTTCATTGTGCGACTCTTTGAACAGCGCCGCTTCGGTGTACAGGCTCAACGGTAACTGTACCGACACCGCCGACTGCACCCGGATGAACACGTCTACCGGCGGCCCCGGCTGGCGCGTGATGCGCACATTGGGAAAGCGGTGGGCAATGGTTCGCGCCGTAAAGGGCAAGCCAACACCCATAGTCAGCGGTACCACACTGCCATCCCCTTGCAGCACAAACAAATCGAGGCGGTTGATGCGGGGCTGCTCCAGCACAAACAGCTCCGTACAGGCTTGCTCTACTGCGGGCAGTTGCACCCGCGCCCACAGCGCGCCCGGGACAAAACCGAAACTGGGCGTACCGTTCTGGTGTGCCTGGAATTCCCCGGCCACGTAGCGCGCCCGTGCCGCCTCCAGATTCAAGGCCATGTCGGGGTCGGCCAGGGTCGAGAGCGTGGCCGTGAGCGACTGGCCCCTGGCGGGCAGCGGACATTCAGCCAGCACCGCGTGGGCCGACTGCCACTGGGCAACCAGTAGCAGGCACCAAACCAACCAGCGCAACAGCAATTTTTTTGCCATGTAGGGCCCTGTGGGCGATTGAAGGTCGACCACGCGACCACGCGACCACGCGGAGTTGAATCGTAACATCCGCCAAGGGGCGAAGTTGGCTCTTGAGTTGCATGGCACAAGCCCCCTACACTTGGCGCTTTTTCAACCCAAAGGAGACTTCAACCATGCTTGGCTACGTAACCCTCGGAACCAACGACCTGCCCCGTGCTGCGGCGTTCTACGACACCCTGTTGGCGGAAATCGGCGCTAAACGTCTGATGGAATTTCCCACTGGCATCGCCTGGGGCGTTTCAATGCAACAGTGCAGCCTGGCCATCATGAAGCCCTACGACGGCCAACCCGCCACGGTGGGCAACGGCGTCATGGCCGCCCTCGTGGTCGACTCCAAGGAAAAAGTGGACCGCCTCTACAAGAAGGCCATGGAACTCGGAGCGCAGGATGAGGGCCCCAATGGCCCGCGCGGCGACGGGTTTTACGCCGGCTATTTCCGCGACCTGGACGGCAACAAGCTCAACGTGTTCTGCATGGGGTAAAGGTAGCCCCCACGCTCCGCCGCTGCGCGGGTCGCTGCCCCCCAAGGGGGCGCGTTTCGCCTTGGGGCGGCCCGGCGGCGAAACCTTTGCCTCCTCGTTGCGTTTTTCGGGTTGCGTTACTTCGGGATCAGGCGGACTGGGTCCTCTGCTCCGTTCGTGTCCCCCGGCCTGCGGCCTCCTCCTTGACCTCACTGCGCAGAGCACCCAGCCCGCCTGATCCTGCGCGAAGTTGCTGACGCTCCCGCCTTTCAATCCAAAGTGTCGAGCGGTGGGAATAGGGTAAGTGCCAAAGCGAAGTCAAGGAGGAGGCCGAAGGCCGGGGGACATGAGCGGCGGTACTTGCCCTATTTCCGCTGCGGGCGAACGAAATGCTAACGACGGCAACCCCAGCACACCACCCCCTACACTGCAACCCATGCAAACTTTCGACGTCACCATCATTGGCGCAGGCGCAGCCGGATTGTTCTGCGCCGGGGTGGCGGGCCAGTTGGGTTTAAAGGTCTTATTAGTCGACCACAGCGAAAAGATCGCCGAAAAAATCCGCATCTCGGGCGGCGGCCGCTGCAACTTCACCAACCGCGACACCCTGCCCGCCAACTTCATCAGCGACAACCCACGCTTTTGCCGCTCGGCCCTGTCACGCTACACCCCGCGGGACTTCGTCACCCTGCTGGAGAAACATGGAATCCCCTTCCACGAAAAACACAAAGGCCAGCTGTTTTGCGACCGTTCGGCCGAAGACATCATCAACATGCTATTGACCGAGTGCGAGGTCGGCAATGTCACCCGTTGGCAGCCCTGCAGCATAAAATCCATGCGCTTTTTTGCCTCCAGCCCCCGTGAAATAAGCGCAAGAAGCTATGAAATTGATAGTGACCGTGGCACCATCCAGTGCGCAGCGGTTGTGGTCGCCACCGGCGGGCTGTCCATCCCCAAGATCGGAGCCACAGATTTTGGCTACCGCATCGCCAAGCAGTTTGATCTTGCGCTGGTCACGCCACGCCCGGCCCTGGTGCCGCTGACCTTTGACGAAACGGCCTGGGCACCGTTTGCCCAGCTCTCTGGGCTATCGCTACCCGTCAAGATCGAGACTGGCAGCAAGAAGGACAAAGTCGCCTTCCTGGAAGACCTGCTGTTCACCCACCGAGGCTTGAGCGGCCCCGGCGTCTTACAGATATCGAGCTACTGGCAACCCGGCTCTCCTATTCGCGTGAATCTGGCGCCGGACACCAACATCGCCGAACTGCTCATCAGGGCCAAGGCCACATCCCGCAAACTGATTGCCAACGAGTTGACCGCATTGGTGCCGTCGCGCCTGGCAGACACCTGGGTGGCGCAAGGGGCTGGGCTGGGCCACAACTGGGCACGGCCCATCAACGAGGCATCCGACAGGGCGTTGGTCGCACTGGCCGAGCGCCTGAGCCAGTGGGAGTTGAAACCCACTGGCACCGAGGGCTACAAGAAGGCCGAGGTGACTGCCGGCGGTGTCGACACCCGCAACCTCTCGTCGCAAACCATGGAGTCCAAACAGCCGGGCCTGTACTTCATCGGCGAAGTCGTGGATGTCACCGGCTGGCTGGGCGGCTACAACTTCCAGTGGGCCTGGGCCAGCGGTTTCGCCTGCGCACACGGCTTGGCGGCGAAGCTGTTGCGGTCTGCTGCACACGGCTAAAGCGCGCTGGCTTGCGCCTTTGATCTGGCGCAAACCATTGCGCTGCCAAAGTCATTTAATAACCAACTGGGGCGGCTCAGTTAAAGCTGCCTGGTGGTCGTTGTTCACCGAGTAAAAGCCGTGAAGTTAGACACCGTTTTGCGCCTCTCGCTGTTTTTGTTTGCGTTGCTCATCACAACGCATGAGGGCAACGCTGCGACACCCATGCTGGCCACGGGGAGTGGCCATACGCTGGGCCTACAACGCGATGGGCGTGTGCTGGCCTGGGGCGACGATGGTCTGGGACAGCTGGGTAGCGGCCGGGCGCTGCGGTCTGCGACAGCGGTTTCACCGGTAGGACTGCCAGCCGTAAAACAAATGGTCGGCGGCAGCGACTTTGCCGCTGCGCTGGCAGTCGATGGCACAGTCTATAGCTGGGGCGGCAACAGCAGCGGTCAGTTGGGTGACGGGACACGGGCCGGGCGCGCCTTGGTGCGCCGCGTGGAGGGATTGGCCGGTGTCACGGCACTGGCCGCTGGCAGTGCGCATATGGTCGCACTGGGCTCCGATGGAAGCCTCTGGGCCTGGGGAGCCGCTGGTTTGGTGGGTGATGGGTCCACTTTGACGCGCACGCGGCCAGTCCAACTGACAAGCAGTGTCGTCTGGTCCGCCATCTCCAGCAGCCACCGGCATACACTGGCGCTGGCCAGCGATGGCTCGGTCTACGCCTGGGGCGACAACGACTACGGTCAACTGGGTGATGGCAGCACCAGCGCGCGTATGGCGCCGGTGCGCTTGACAGGGTTACCCCCTTCCATCGTGGCCGTGTCCGCCGGTGCCTACCACTCCTTGGCATTGGCAGCCGATGGCACGGTGTACGCATGGGGCGATGGATCGGCCGGCCAACTGGGCGCGAGTGGCAGCAGCTTTTCTCCGCGCAAACTGACCGGTCTGCCGGCAATGCGTGCCATCACCAGCGGCGGCGGGCATTCGCTGGCCTTGGGCCTAGACGGCAGAGTGTGGGGATGGGGGGCCAATGACAGTGGCCAACTGGGCGATGGCACGACGACCAGCCGCGTAGCGCCAATCGCGATTGTGGTGACCGCTTCCACACCCGTAGCGCTGGTCGCCGGGTACACCCACTCCCTGTTGCTCGACGCCAATGGAAGCGTCTGGGCCAGTGGCAACAATTACTCGGCGCAGGCGGGTGCCGTCAACACCACAAACCTGTCCGCGTTCACCCGCGTTGGCGGCCTGAACAACGTCAGCACGGTTGCCGCCGGGCGCGACCTGTCGTTGGCGGTTGATGTCGCCGGTGCGGCGCGCGCGTGGGGTAACAATTCGTCCGGCGAGTTGGGTGATGCCCAAGCCACGATGCGCAGCACGGCCGGCGGGGTCGTGGAACTTGACCAGGTCAAGGCCATTGCGGCCGGTGCGGCCCACTCGCTGGCCATGCGGGAAGACGGCAGTCTTTGGGGATGGGGAGCCAACATTATTGGAGAGCTGGGTGATGAAGCAGCCTCGCGTTCGGTGCCAACGGTCATTGCCGGGATCAGTGGGGTGGTCAACGTGGCAGCAAGGGGTTTTGTGTCCATGGCGGTGCTGGCCGATGGCAGAGTGCTGGCGTTTGGCGACAACGAGGATGGCCAGTTGGGCGACGGCAAGACCGCCTTCATGCGCGCCCAACCGGAGCCGGTATTGGGGCTCAGCGGTGTGGCTAGCGTCGCCCTGGGCGGCCGCCACGCGCTGGCCTTGAAGCGCGACGGAACCGTGTGGGCTTGGGGCAACAACCGCCTGGGCCAGTTGGGCGACGCCACCACGACCTCTCGCCTCAAGCCAGTCCAGGTCAAGGGCCTTGCAGGGATTGTGTCGATTGCGGCGGGCGTCTACCACTCGCTGGCGGTAGACGATCGTGGCCGCCTGTGGCAGTGGGGCTTTGGCGAAACAGAGGAAACGACACCGGTACTACTGACCGGCATCGACGCGGTGGTCGACGCCGCGGCCGGTTACGGCTTCTCGCTGGTACGCACGACGGACGGGCGGGTCTGGTCCTGGGGTAGCAATTTCCTGGGCCAACTGGGTGACCCTTCCGTTGTAGGGCAACGACTGGCACCGGCACCGGTTCCGGACCTGGACAACGCGGCCGCATTTGCAGCGGGTTATGACCATGGTCTGTCGCTCAAGTCCGACGGCACGGTCTGGGGTTGGGGCTGGAACGACAGCGGACAGTTGGGCAACGGACTGGTCGGCGTGCAACGCGAGACGGCACTGGCATTGGCCGAAGGCGCCAGTGGATTTGTGGACCTGGATCCTGATGCGCTTGACGCCATTCCCAAAGCCAAACGCCCCCCATTTTTGACGGTGGCCCAGAAACGTGGCGATCTGCTCACGACCTCCTTGAGCCTTACGGTTCGCGGCGGGTCTACGGTTACGTCTGGGGCAGCGAGTGCCGTCGCCCGAGCGGTACAGGCCGGCTACAGCGTCTACGTGGTGGCGTGCACCGGCGCATGCACCGGCCCCACCCAATGGTGGACTTTCCAACGGGACAAGAGCTGGGCACCCCTGAGCTGGCCTTTGAACAGTTATCTGGATGGTGTTGCCATGGACAGCGTGTCGGACCTCATTCGCATTGAGGTGATGGAAGCCGCCGATCTTTCGGGTTTGATCGGGACCCGTTTTTACCTCGGCTACGGACGTAATGCCGACGAGATGCTGGCGGCCGGCCGCCATCGCCTGATCTTCGAAGTGTCAGGTGGTCGCAACTGATAGAAAAGATCCATCGCTCCATCGTTTGACGCAGGGCAAAGATATCGCCACAGCCGTGCCTAACATCAAAAGTGACTGATGTTTAAATGTGGAGGCTGTGATGACAAGGCAACCGCGTAGATTCTTTTGGTGTCTGAACCTTTGGCTTGTGGCTTTGGCCCTGTTGCTGCCCCTTGCGGGCCATGCGGGGGTGGTGCAATTCTCCAATACCTTCTTAAACCTGTCGCAAGACGCGGACCCGCAAAACGGCTCGATGAATGTAGACCCGAAAGTGGTGACTGCGGGGGACAAGGTCTACGTGTTGTGGAGTGCGGCCAGTCGCAGCAGCAGCCGCTACGTCATTTGGCTGCGCCGCTCGGTGGACGGCGGTGCAACTTGGCTGGCGCCGCAAGAATTGGCCGAAGGCGGGTACTACAACACCTGGCAACCGCTGGCCGCAGAGGGCGACAACGTTTACATCGCCTTCGGCCAGGGTTGGGTGCCCAGCCGTTTGTTGTTGCTGCGCTCTGGCGATGCAGGACAGACCTTTGCCGCACCCGTCGTTTTGCATGACGGGTCAGCCTACAACTTCAATGGTTTGTTTGTCACTGCAGCCGATCAGGGCAAAGTAGCGGTGCTGTTTGCAACCATGCGCGAAGACTCGCCACGGCAGCGGCAGGTGTCAAGCTCCAGTTCCAGCGACGCCGGGCGTACCTTTGTGCGGACCGACCTGATCAATGTGGATACGGGCAGCGCCAGCTGGCTCTACAAATACAGCGTGGTTGATGCGGTACGTTCCGGGGACAACGTCTATGTATTGACGATTTCGCAAGTTGAAAACTGGACCACAACCCAATCCTATCTCGACCTCTGGGCCAGCAGCGATGGTGGGCGCACGTTCCGGACGCCGGCACGAGTGACCGTGCGCGCCAGCGACGGCAAGTCCTATGCCCCGGGCATTCAGGACGCGGGCTATGCACCCCACATGGCCGCCAACGGCCCTGAAGTAAGCGTGGTCTGGATCAACAATGACAACCCGGGCGGGTTTGACGGCGGATGGGCGCCCAGCCTGCGCGTCAGTCGATCGACGGATGCAGGTGTCACGCTGGGCACACCGGTGACCTTGTATACCTACCCATCCGGCTACAGCCACGGTGCGCGCCCCGGGCTGGAGACCATTGCCAGGGCCGGCAACACCCTGCACATCACATCCACGCGGTCGGGCAGTGGCACGTTCTACTGGCGATCGACCGATGCTGGAGCGACCTGGCCCTCGACCGCCACCCAAATATCCACCGGTGGCTGGTGGCAACACATAGGCATAGACCCGCGCGACGCCCAACGTGTACACGTGTTCAACGGCAGCTGGTTCCGCTCGCAGGATGGCGGCGCGAGTTTTGACGGCGGCGTGACGGTGGTCAACAACTTTGGCGCTGGCTGGGCCTCACCACATCTGGCAATGACGGCCTCGGGAGTGCCGCTGTACGCTGGATACATCAACCTGTGGGACAACCGCCACGTCTATGCCCGGGCACTGGCCCCGGCGCCAGTGGCTGGCTCGACCAACAAGGCATTGCAACTGGTGACCTCGGGCGACTTTCGCCGTGACCAGTTCTGGGTGGCGGCACGGCCCGCCATGGAGTTCAGCAGCGCCATGACGGTGGAATACTGGATCAAACTGGTCGACGGAAACCCCAACTACGTGTTGCAAACCTTCCTGGGCAAGAAACGCCGTAGCGGACAGAACAGTTGGGAGTTGGCGGGGTGGAACGGCGATCAGGTTTTCAGCCGCCTGGTGACTTCGGGCTCTGGCAGTAGCAATTACGGCGACTGGCTGGGCGCGGGTGGCTCCAGTCTGCCAAAAAACACCTGGGCACACCTGGCCATGACCTACAACGCCAGTGCAGGCGCAGATAACTGGAAGCTCTACGTAAATGGTGTACTCAAGGCCAAGGCCACGCTGACCGGCGCCATCGTCTCCGAGCTGATGGACTCCTCCCTGCGCGTGGGCAATCAGGGCTCCACTGCATCGACCGTGCTGGTCGACGAGTTGCGCCTGTGGAACAAGGCCCGCACTGCTAGCGAAATCAAGTCCTATATGGCACTGGCCCTGAATGGCAACGAGAGCGGCCTGGTGGGCTACTGGAATTTCAACGACACGCTGCGCGACAGCAGCCCCAGCGGCAACGAAGCGGTGCCACAGTTCATGGAATCCTTTGTGGCCGACGCGCCGGCGTTGACAGGCAAGGCCCCCGCTCTGACAGCCTGCGCTGCGCTGCTGACCACCGACTTGACCCTGAACGTCCCCTGCATCAAATTCCAGAGTGCGGCAGGCACCAGTTATGTCCAGGCAACTCTGTCGGCAGACAGCCGCCTCGGCGCTCTCGCGTTTGGCTTGGTGGATGCCTTCGCCATCACCACTCCAACGTCAGACACCGGCTGCGTCGCCCAGTTGGATGCCAATCTGAACCTGGTCATTCCCTGCGTGCAGTATGCCGATCAGGCCTGGTGGCTGAAATTCAAGTTTCTGACATCCGGGGCCAACTTGGCTTTGGCGTGATTGATCTGGGCCAGGGTACGCCACCGTAGACCGCTGCGCCATACCTTGCGATGTCGGTGGTGTGTGGTGGCGCCACC
>JADJBC010000008.1 GCA_016703945.1 Candidatus Aalborgicola danicus | reverse complement strand
GCAAGGCAGGTGTACGCGTGGATTTAGGGGTGCAGCCATTTTGCGAAACAGATTCACCCGTCCAGCAACTTGTGCAAGAAACCCAGCTTGCGTCCAATGTCCTGCAAGCTGACCTGCACGAGCGCATCGTGGTGGCTTTTGAGCCGCTGGTAGGTCTTCCAGTGCATGCCTTTCGGTTTGCCACCACTGCCATTCAAGATACCAGCCTCCCAGCCCAGGCGCTTGCGAAGCTTGTCGGCCTTGGTGGATGCCCTGTCACCTGCACCTTCTTTCTGCGTGGCATAACCCAGACCACCACACTGGCGACAGGCGAAGTACCGGCCCGGCGCGTAGAGCACCGCCACACGCTTGCTGCACCGTGGGCAGGTGAACCAGTGGCGCTGCCCGCCCAGGTGGCAGGGTGAGGTTTGCGTCTGCACCCGTTGCTCGACCACTTCGCCGGTGCTCTTCTTGCGGTAGGACAGCAAGGGCTCCAGGCGTTTTTCGTGTTGCAACAAAGTACGCATGTTTTTACGCTGCGCGGCTGCGTCTGAGGTCTTTCAGCTTGATCAGCATCGCCAAAGTGCGCTCAAACTTGCGGTCCAGGTGGGTTTCATAGCGGGAAAGCTTCTCCAGCCTATAGGCTTGCAGCCCTTCTCCAATAGTTTGGTTGACGATAGCGTCGTGGTGGCGGGATTCTTTTTCTTGCTGGTGCACAAAGGGCGTGACGTGCTCATTGATGAACGCCGCCAAGTCCGTGGCATCGGCGGTGTATTCCTCGTCATCAACACACTCTTGCCACCACTCGCGGGTGTCGGGTAAAAGTACGCGCAGGGCTTTGTCATAGGGCTCGGTCGCCACCTTTGCGCAGGATGGCCTTGCCTTGTTTGTGGCATCAATGTCATGTTTGGCGCTTTGATGACTTTCAGCCACATCCGCCGGTTTCAAATCCATCAGGTTGCGGATGTCGGTGTTGTCACCCGACAACCCCATCTCGAATGGTGCCGCCGCCGGTATCACGGTCTTGGCACTGCGGGCGGATTCCTTCAAACCCTTGTTGATGGTGGCACCCTCGGCTTGCAACACTCGGCGCTTGCGCCAGATCACGCTGGCCAGTTCCTCTATCAAATGCTGCTCGGTCGCACCGGCAGGCAGGTGTTCGTCCATTAGTGAGTTGACCAGGCTTTCATAGTCCGCGTGGCTTTCGTGGCTGAGCACGGTATAGCGGCTCAGGATGCCGTGTTTCAGGGCGTTGAAGCGGACGACTTCGTAGGGTTGGGTGTTGGGGTCGGTCATAAGGGGGGCAGGCGTGTTGACCGCAGGCTGGGCTGATAAATCAATGTTGGGTTTGGTCATCGTCTGTTCCTTGGGGTGATCGAAGGTAGGGCGCGAAACCGTGGCAGCGTTGGAGTTGCAACACCAGATCAGCAGGCAACCGCGTGTCACGCGGGTGAATGGCAATGCCCGCGGCCTGCCAGTTGCCACAGCGCCAGCTGGGCTGCCCATGGCCAGACAATTGCCTGCACTCCATGCAAAGCCGCCGGTCGTCGGCCTCGCGGTCCCCGAACCACCAGCTTGTCGGCCATCGCTTCCCCCTTCGGTAACAGTTAACCCCTTGTCAGTGAAACGGTGTAGGCGCGCTGCGAATAGATCAATTTCCGCGCCATTCATGGCAGTGGAATGTGGCCAACAGACGGCATCGGGATCAAGACTGGGCGATGTGCCCGCCGCGACGATGGAAACATCCAGCCCCAGCGATGCGGCCAGCATCAAGGGCGACAGGCCAGGCGCGCGGACTGCGCCAATGTCAACCGCCGTCGTCATAGGCATGGGCGCTGGTGCCGGGTCATTGGCCGCGACCGTTGCACCCGCGTTTTTCTGCAAAGGTGCCAAAGTGGGGGCTACAGAAACTACAAAATGGGTTTCTGTAGTTTTCGTAGCGTCCTTATCGGGCGTTTTGCCAGCTTTCAGCCGTGCCAGCCAGCTCATGTTGCACCGCCTTGAATACTGCCGGGTTGATCAGATAGCGGTCACTGGGTCTGCCCCTGCCCAGTGGGTCAGCGCTCTGCACCACGTCCCGGCGCAGATACTCAAAATCTGCCAACACGTCGGCGGCCTTGCGCACCGCATCTGGCGTTGCCAGCCCGGCCCAGTGTTTGAGCGCCACCTGCCGGGGTGTGAAGCTGTCTGGCATCACGCCATCACGGTCAGCCAGCTTGCCGCTTTTGATCTTGACCAACAGGGTTGCCGCGTTGGTGGTTTCGGGGATCACCGCCGCTGCATACAAGCGATTGGCGTGGGTGCGCAGGTAGTCGCCCATGGCCAGCGCCCGAACCAACTCCGTTTCGTGAACGATGCCAGGCACAATCCACTCAATGAACAGGGCTTGCGCCCCGGGGCTGAACCGCCAGATAACGGCCTCGGTATCGGTGGCAGGCTGCAACTGCGCCAGCCGCTCAAACACCGCCCAGGCAGTCTGCTTTGCGGGTGTGTCGGGCCATTGGTCAACGTATTTAAACTCGCCCGCGATGTCAGGCCACACAGTCAGGCCAAAGCGCTGCAATAAGCCGTCGTCGCCACTGCCACCAGCGACAGCATCACGCACATACTGCTGAATCTTGCCTGGCTGGGTGCCACCCAACAAAGCCAGACAGACGCGCGGGATGTAGGTGGTGCCCCGGATTTCGATGTAACTGCGCGCAATGGGTTCTGGCGGGGCATCACCGGGTTCAAGCAACTGCCGTGCGGCTGCCGTGTCGCCTTTGGCTGCATGAACCTTGGCTTTCTTCTCGTTGGCATCATCCTGCATGGCGGACACCTTGCAATCAAGCCCCCATGCCTCATGCGCGGCCTGCCACAACTCACGTTCATTGGCCTCCAGGCAGTTCAGGGGCCGCATCACTTCACTCAGGGCGGGGACTTCATCACGCCGGGCCTGCCCACGATCAGCGCCCACAGATTGGGCACCACTTGCCAGTCAACGCGGACTTTGGGCTGGATGACATGGCGTGCGCCGATCAGGCTCGACAGCGCCGCAATTGCGCCGACGGCAGAAAGTCAGCGGACACTGCATCAGATGCGCAATATCCATCACCCAAGCTCTCAGAGCCACTGGCAATAGCTCGGCATCAAATGGCTGAACGGGTGGCAAGGCATTTGGCAGTGGTGTTGGGTCAGGCCACCGTCATTTACGCATATAGCCCCCGCGGAATATGCGTTTGAAGCCTACAGATTCAATAGCGTCATCAATACACGCCTTGACGGCATCCGACCCGGCGGAAAGGTGCAAGTCGTTGAAGTCGGTCATGCTGCCAGCCCCTTGACGACCGGCACGGCCAAAACTCCGCCCGCCGCCTGCGCCGCTGCCGTGGCCTTGGTCATGCCGGGGTTGCCGGGGGTCTGGTGGTCGTCGTCGGCGGCGATGATGATTTTGAGAGTGGGGTACTTGTTGCGAAGTGCCACGGCGACCGCTTCAAGATTGCCCGCATTAAAGGCAACCGCGACAGCGTGGCCGAGCATTCATGGATGCTTGCGCCGGTAGCGAAGCCCTCGCACACGATCAACACACCCTTGGGTTTGCCGATACCAAAGTAACAACCTTTGACCCTTCCGCCCGACACTAAACATCTTGATGCCGTCCGGCGCGATGGTCTGCAAGCTGTGCACCGTGCCCGCCGTGTCACGCATCGGGATCAACAGCTTGTCACCCCTCGATCCTTGCGCCATGGGGCTGGATGCCCTTGCGCGTCAGGTAGTCGTGCTGGGTGCAGGGCGTGGCTACGGTCAAGCGCTTGAGTGCGTCGGCTGCTGCCAATTGCTGGCGCTGTGCCAGCTCGTCTTCACGCTGGAGCTGCATGGCCTTGACGCGCTCACGGTGGGCAACCCGTTCCGCTTCGGTCATGGACGTATCCGACTTGCTGCACCAGTTTTGAGTAAAACCTTCGCGCCAGTCGCCAAACGCACCAGCGGCAATCCCGTCGCCGTGCAGGATGTACCAGCCGTTTTTATGGGCGGGTTTGCCGTTGGTGCTGAAACGATGGACTACGCCGTCGTCAATGATGTTTTCCGGTGGTGTCAGTCCCGTTGTTGCAATGGCCAGTTTGAATGCTTCGGTATGGTCGCTCATTGCACAACCCTCGACAACAGCAGCAGCGCCACTATGACCAGCATTGCAATCGAATCAAGTCCTATGCTGCGATCAAGGTAGATGCTCCGAACGAAGGCACAAAGTTGCGCGTACAGCCTCACGATTTGGTTTTTGAATGAAGTCACTTTGTAACTCCCAGTCGACGGGCGAAGGCTTGCAATTCTGCAAAGTCAGTCGCTTCAAAGGTGTGGCCATATTTGCAAACCAGAAATCCGCCATCCTTCAACTGGTGGACCGCATGGCCCCGGATTACAAGCTCTGCAATTTGCGTGGCTATGGCTTTACTGCGCCAGGTGCCGGTGGCAAAATTCAGATCGTTGGTGGTGTCAGTATCAAGCCCTTTGGAGTCGTCAGCACCGGGGCTTTTTTAGTGGTGGAGTCGGTGGCCTTGTTCATTGCGCCGCACCTCGCAAGATGGTCAACTCAGTGCGCTTTGCGTGCAACACCTTCACCAATTCGCGGATTTCATCGTCTGACTTGCCAGCGATACGCGCGGTGGCAATCGTCAACGCTTCATAGTCCGGCCACCCCTTCGCCCTTTGGCCTATGGCAACCCCGGTGGTAAATAGCCCGGCGCGGATCGCGTTGTAAACACTGGCGTCCGCCCGGTGTCCTAATACCCGTTTAACTTCGGGCAATCTCAAAATCAACATTGCTTATCCCCCTATGGGTCTCGCTAGCGGTTGCTAGCGATTGGGGGTGACTATCAAACTTTGAAGGTGCGCCGTGAATACCTTCTGCAGTCAATGGCTAGCCTGTGCAGTGAGCGGCGATACTTCTTTCTTGCTATTGCGAATAGAGGTCTCGCATCCAGTGCCTTTCGCACTGTATGACATGTTCAGGTGCGCGCATTCTTGTTCTGCGCACTCGTCGCGGCCTTGCGTACTGCACCGAGCCATTTAGGGTTTCCGCCTGCTTCCCAATTCCGCCAGGTTTGGTTCAGAGCATCCGCCTGACCGCTCTTGCGGACGCGTTCTCCTTGATTTTTTGGAGGGCTGCCGCAACCTGTACCCCATAGCCTTCATCATTGGGCTGGTGGTTGAGGACTAAGGCCGGACCCAGCTCTGGCCACTGGACCAAGCGCAGCCGCATCCGCGCATCAAGATCTTTGTGGTGAACCTTGTGTCGTCTGGCTTGCATGCGAACCGCCAACAGTGATCGAGCATAGCTGACTCCTCGATATCCCTCAAAGTCAAGTACCGAAGCCTGAAGCCCCGGATCGGTTCCGTCCGTCGTGATTCTCAAGGGTCCAAGTCGTTCCCGATTGGTCTGGCGGCACAGGACCTTGCCGCTGTGTTGGCGAGACTGTGGGCAAAGTACAGCCAGTGCAACGTGCATGGCGTGGTCCCACCAAGCGGCTGTATTCACCCACCTGTCTGCCCGACGGGACACGGGCGTATTGAACTTCCGCGCGGAGCGTCGAGCAACGCATTCAATCGTCTGCGTTGTCCTCGCCGTCGGCAACTGAAGCGCCCGTCCTTGGCTTTGCTCTTCAACGATTTTGAATTTCGCGCTGGCTCAGCGCCCCTTGGACTGATCGCTCAAATTTCAAACGCGACCTCGTCAAGGTCCAGGGACCATTCTCCGGTTTCACCATCGGGGACAGCCGATAGCTCTGGCGTGGTTCAAAACCTGTTCTATGCCGCTTTGAACTGGATCACGTCAGCGCCCCTTGGCCAGCTTGTCCAAATAGTCGGCCCATTGCTGAATCATGTCGAAACGCTGCGCAATGTATTTGGTGCGGTTGTAACTGGTGCCGTTGGCGTCCTTTTTGGCGTGGGCCAAATTCGCTTCGATCACCTGCCAATCAATGTTCAATTCGTCCACCAGCATCGTGCGCGCACTGGCCCTGAAACCGTGCCACGATTGTTCCTTTGCCAAAGCCCAGCGAATAGAGGGCACTGCGCACGGAGTTATCCGATATCGGCCTGTCGTGGCTGCGCTCGCCGGGAAACACATAACGCCCGTGGCCGGTCAGCGGGTGAACGGCGCGCAATAGGGCGATGGCTTGCGTGGGCAGCGGCACGGTGTGCGCATCGCCTTGTTCTTTGCCTTGCTTGTTGCGCTTCATTTTCATGCTGGGGATGGTCCACATCGCCGCGTCCAGGTCAAGCTCTGCCCACTCCATCATGCGCAGGTTGCCAGGACGTTGATAGAGCAGGGGGGTTAACTGCAAGGCTGTGCGCACAATCTGCCCGCCCTTGTAGCCTTTGATGGCACGCATCAGGCCACCCATGCGCGCCGGGTCCAGGATGGCCGCAAAGTTCTTGCCACGGTAGGGCGTCAGGCGGGCTTTCAGCCCTTCGGTGATATTGCGCTGTTGTACGTCAGCCGTGGGTAGCCAGTAGTCCCAAACCTGCCGAGCCAGCATCAATGCTCGGTCTGCCGTTTCCAGTGCGCCGCGTTCCTCCACCTTTTGCAGTGCCGCCAATAGCTCCATGGCATGAATGTCAGCAATGCGCCTGTCACCGATCCATGGGAACAGATCGCGCTCCAACTGGCGAAGCATCCGGCCAGCGTGGCTCTCGCTCCATTGGGGGGCTTGCTTGGCGTACCACTCCAACGCGATGGCTTTGAACGTATCGCCATCCGTGCGGGTCGCTTTTAGCTTCTCAACCTTGCGGGCTTGTACCGGGTCGGTGCCTTTGGACTTTTGGAGCTTTGCCGAGTCCCTTGCCAGCCTTGCCGCCTTGGTACCGACATCAGGGAAACTGCCCAAAGCCAATGTGCCCTCTTTCCCATCGATGCGGTATTTCCAGAAACCATCGCTTTGAACCCGCCGGGCTGACTTCCAGGTACAGGCCGCCGGAATCAAGATAACCTCCCTGTGTCTTGCCGGTGGGCAGGTTGCGTTTTTGCAATCAGCGTCGGTCAGCATGGGGAACACCTCCGGATTGGGCAAATGGGGGAACAACAATGATGGGGAACAAGCCACCAAAAACACCATTTACCCCCACTCGTTCCCCCGTATGTTCCCCCACTTTTAGATGGCAGTCAATAGCAGCCCTGTAGGCTATTGCACTGTAAGTAGTTGATTTACCAAAGAAAAAGGCCGCTAGGTGTATATCCTTAGCGGCCTTTATCAGGGGTATGGTGGAGCTGGCGGGAATTGAACCCGCGTCCGCAAACCTTCTTCGAGCAGTTCTACATGTGTAGCCGTCTGATTTGGATCTCGCCTTTCACATCGCGCAGTGGCACGCTATGCAAAACGCCAGCAACCTATTTTCTCGACCCGCCCTAAGTTACCCAAGGCAGGTCCAGCCGAATGAAATTACCCCACAGCCTGGACGGCTTGCGCCACCCTTGCCCAGCCTATCGGCTTGCTGTTGTGAGGCTCACGCGCAATTAAGCGGCGAGTGCGAAACGTTCGTCGTTTGCAGTTAGTTTTTTTGAATCTGTTTTACGAGCGCATTCAGCTCGACATGCCCTGCTGCGCGTCCGAATCCACGTCGAAACCAGTGCAGCCCCAAGACTTCTATTTTAGGTCCTTAAAGGGAATTGCAAGGTGTTTCAGAGATTTATTGTTGAAGTTGCATCGACTCCCCTGGGATCTCCACTCTTCGCGATTTAGCGTATTGGGGATGGTGCATCTGGTCCATGGCACTTGACGGTCCGCGTTGGCTTGACTATTTGCGGCGGGGGTGGAATTGGGTCGTTCTCAAGTAAACAGCAATGCCCTAAACTCCGCATACTAGACAAGAATCGGAACTATCGGGAATGGGCGTTCAAACCACCGTCGTATTTACAGACTTGCACGGAAGCACGGCGGTGTTTGAGGCTTTAGGCAATGCAGTGGCGACCGATACCGTAACCAAGATCACCCGATGGATTGGTCAGCAGTGCGTTCAGGGCGGTGGGCGAATTGTCAAAACACTGGGCGATGGTGTGTTGGCGATGTTCCCTGACGAGCAGCACGCCGTAACCGCAGTGGTGGAGTTGCAGCGGGCCTATACGGCCCGCATCATGCCCAAACAAATTGCCTTTCACATGCCGGTGCGGATTGGCGTGGCCAGTGGCGAAGTGGAGATCGTGGCTGGAGACTGTTACGGCGATGCGGTCAACGTGGCGGCCAGGCTGTGCGACTTATGCGGTCCTTCGCAGATTTGGGCCAATGCTGCAGCTCTGAAAGGTGTCAGGGAAGCCAATGGCATGACATTCCGCGAATTGGGTCCCATTAACATCCGGGGGCGGGCCGAGCCTTGCAAAGTGTTTCAGATTGAATGGCATGAAGATGTAGCCTCTGAGTTGATGACCATGCAGGCAGATATGGATCTTGACGATCCGCGCAATGAGCGTGATGCATTGGGTCGAGAAATTGAGCTGAAATGGCTAGAAAATACCAAGCGATTTAAGTCTTTCGAGTTGCCGATTCGAATCGGCCGCGTGCGCGACGCAGACTTTGTGGTGAATGATCCCCGTGTGTCTCGCATTCATGCCCGCATTGAGTGGCGCAACGGAAGTGTTGTGTTTGTCGATGCCAGCAGTTACGGCAGTTGGGTACGCTTCCTGGGTGCGAGAGGTTCTGACGTCCTGTTACGCCGTGAAGAGTGTGTTTTGCACGGCAAGGGAGAACTCGCTTTAGGGGCATCGTTCTCAGATTTGAGTGTGCCGACCGTTTCATTTTCCATTCTTTAGATCAGCCAAAGCGCTAAAAATGGAGCGGGCGATGGGAATCGAACCCACGTTATTTGCTTGGGAAGCAAAAGTCCTACCATTAAACGACACCCGCAGACCAACGCTATTCTAATCAGTTGGGGACAGAGCTTCGCTTCGCTACGGTCTGTCCCGCAAGCATATTATTTTTGAATATCCCCAATGCACAGGTACTTGATCTCCACATAGTCGTCCATGCCGAAGTGCGAGCCCTCACGGCCCAGGCCGGATTGCTTGACGCCGCCAAAGGGCACATGCTCGGTGGCCAGGATGCCGACGTTGATGCCGACCATGCCGTATTCCAGCGCCTCGGCCACGCGGTAGATGCGGCCGATATCGCGGCTGTAGAAGTAGCTGGCCAAGCCGAATTCGGTGTTGTTGGCCGCATCAATGGCTTCCTGCTCGGTGGTGAACTTGAACACTGGCGCAAACGGGCCAAAGGTCTCTTCCTTGGCGCACAGCATGTCGGCGGATGCATCGGCCACCACGGTGGGCTCGAAGAACTGGCCCGAACTTAGTGTCGTCAGGCGCTTGCCGCCCACCAGCACGCGGCCGCCCTTGGCCTTGGCGTCGTCGACGTGGCGCTGCACTTTTTCCAGCGCGGCTTCCTCGATCAGCGGGCCCTGGTTGACGCCATCTTCAAAGCCGTTGCCGACCTTGGCGGTGCGCACCTTGGCGGCGAATTTCTCGACGAACTGCTCGTACACACCGGCCTGCACATAGAAGCGGTTGGTGCAGACGCAGGTCTGGCCGGCGTTGCGGTATTTGCTGGCAAAGGCGCCTTCGACGGCCGAGTCGATGTCGGCATCGTCAAACACGATGAAGGGCGCGTTGCCGCCCAGTTCCAGCGACAGCTTCTTGACCGTGGGCGCGCTTTGCGCCATCAGGATGCGGCCCACTTCGGTGGAGCCGGTGAAGCTGATGTGGCGCACCACGTCGCTGGCGCACAGCACCTTGCCGATGGCAATCGAGTTGGTGCTGTCGGCGCACAGCATGTTCAACACGCCAGCGGGGATGCCGGCGCGCACGGCCAGCTCGGCGGCGGCCAGCGCGGTCAGCGGTGTCAGCTCGGCCGGCTTGATGATGACCGTGCAGCCAGCCGCCAGGGCGGGCGCCACCTTGCGCGTGATCATGGCCAGCGGGAAGTTCCACGGCGTGATGGCCGCGCACACGCCGATGGGCTGCTTCAGCACCATCAGGCGGCGGTTGTTGTCGAACTGGGGCAGGGTCTCGCCGTTGACGCGCTTGGCCTCTTCGGCAAACCATTCGACAAAGCTGGCGGCATAGGCGACTTCGCCCTTGGCTTCGGCAAAGGGCTTGCCCTGCTCGGCGGTCATCAGGCGGCCCAGGTCGTCCTGGTTGGCCATCAGCAGGTCAAACCATTTGCGCAGGATGATGCTGCGTTCTTTGGCGGTCTTGGTCTTCCAGGGGCCCCAGGCGGCGTTGGCGGCGGCGATGGCGGCCTCGGCATCGGCGGCGCCCAGGTTGGCCACGTCGGCCAGCTTTTCGCCGGTGGCGGGGTCCAGCACGTCAAAGCGGCTGGGAGCTGAGCCCCTGCGGTAGGCGCTTTGACCCATTGGCCGTTGATGAAACCGTCGGTCTTCAGCAGGCTGGGGTCCTTGAGCAGGGAGAGGGGTCCGGCGGGGTTTTGCATGGGGTCACTCGGTGAATTGGGTTGGTGTCGACTGTAGCGAATTTTGGTCCCCGGGCGAATCACCTGCGCGTCAGTGGGGGCCTTGCGCGTGGTGCGCATGCTTGGTAAGATTCTTACCGTCTTCAGTAAGAAAGTAGCCGCCATGAAAATCACCAGCAAAGGCCAGGTCACCATTCCGCAAGCCGTGCGTGAGCAGGCGGGCTTGCTGCCCCATAGCGAGGTTGAGTTTGAAGTGCTTGCCAATGGCGACGTGGTCATCCGCGCGGTCGCCACGCCCCAGGCCAGCATTCGGCAGCGTTTTGCACGGGTGCGCGGCACGGCCAATGCCAGCCAGTTCAAGGACATGGGAACGGACGAGTTCATGGCCTTCTTGCGCGGATGAGCAAGCCCACGGCGACGCTGGTAGACAGCTGCATCCTCATTGACGTGCTGGCCAACGACGCGCGCTGGGCCGACTGGTCGCTGGACCAATTGGCCCGCCTGGGCAGCCAGGGCGCGCTGGTCATCAACCCCATCATCCTGGCGGAGGTCAGTCCCCGGTTTGAGCGCGCCGCCGATCTGGAAACTGCGTTGGCCGATTTGCCACTGGTGCGAGAGGCGCTGCCTTGGGATGCGGCCTTTCTGGCGGGGCAGGCCTTTAAGGTGTATCGCCAAGCGCAAGGCGCGAAAACTTCACCGATGCCCGATTTCTATATTGGGGCGCATGCTCTGGTCGGGGGCATGCAGTTGCTCACGCGTGATGCGGCCCGCTACCGCAGTTATTTCCCGAACTTACCGCTGGTGGCACCGTAAATTCCCGCCTGGGAATCAAGTCGGCCCATATCAAGCCATGCCCCAAGCCGTATCGCTGCAACTCGCGGCGATAATGGAAGGCTTTTCTTCCCTCTCTTTGTTTTACGAGTCCACGCCATGACCCAAGCCGTAATGAACGTCGCTGAAATCCGCAAAACATTCCTCGATTTCTTTGAGTCCAAAGGCCACACCGTGGTCGAAAGCAGCCCACTGGTGCCGGGCAATGACCCCACGCTGATGTTCACCAACTCGGGCATGGTGCAGTTCAAGGACGTGTTTTTGGGTGCCGACAAGCGCTCCTATGTGCGCGCCGCCTCCGTGCAGGCCTGCCTGCGCGCCGGTGGCAAGCACAACGACCTGGAAAACGTGGGCTACACCGCGCGCCACCACACCTTCTTCGAGATGCTGGGCAACTGGAGCTTTGGCGACTACTTCAAGCGCGAGTCGCTGATGTGGGCCTGGGAGCTGCTGACCGAGGTCTACAAGCTGCCCGCCGACAAGCTGTGGGCCACGGTCTACATCGACGACGACGAGGCCTATGCCATCTGGACCCAGGACATCGGCCTGCCGCCCGAGCGCGTGGTGCGCATTGGCGACAACAAGGGCGCCAAGTACGCCTCCGACAACTTCTGGATGATGGCTGACACCGGCCCCTGCGGCCCGTGCTCCGAAATCTTCTACGACCACGGCCCCGAGATCGCCGGCGGCCCCCCCGGCAGCCCCGAGCAGGATGGCGACCGCTACATCGAGATCTGGAACAACGTGTTCATGCAGTTCGACATGCAGCCCGACGGCTCGGTCAAGCCGCTGCCCGCCCCCTGCGTGGACACCGGCATGGGCCTGGAGCGCCTGGCCGCCATCCTGCAGCACGTGCACAGCAACTACGAGATTGACCTGTTCGACAAGCTGATCAAGGCCGCGTCGCGCGAGACCGGTTGCAACGACCTGCAGAACAAGAGCCTGCGCGTGATCGCCGACCACATCCGCGCCACCGCCTTCCTGGTGAGCGACGGTGTGCTGCCCGGCAACGAAGGCCGCGGCTATGTGCAGCGCCGCATCATCCGCCGTGCCATCCGCCACGGCTACAAGCTGGGGCAAAAGACACCGTTCTTCCACAAGCTGGTGGGGGACTTGGTGGGTGTGATGGGCGACGCCTATCCCAAGCTGGCCGCGCAGCAGCAGCGCATCACCGATGTGCTGCGCATGGAAGAAGAGCGATTCTTCGAGACGCTGGCCACGGGCATGGAAATTCTGGACACCGCCCTGGCCGGTGGCGCCAAGCTGCTGCCCGGCGAGGTGGCTTTCAAGCTGCACGACACCTATGGCTTTCCGCTCGATTTGTCGGCCGACGTCTGCCGTGAAAACGGCGTTGAAGTCGACGAAGCCGGTTTCAACGCCGCCATGGAAGCGCAAAAGGCCAAGGGCCGCGCGGCCGGCAAGTTCAAGATGGACCGGGCGCTGGAATACAACGCCCATGGCAACGCCTTTATGGGCTATGACCACCTGACCTATGGCACCAACATCGTGGCGCTGTACCTGGACGGCGTGGCGGTGGAAGATCTGAAGGAAGGCCAGGCTGGCGTCGTCGTGCTGGATTCCACACCGTTCTACTCCGAGAGCGGCGGCCAGGTCGGCGACCAGGGCGCCATCTTCTGCGACCACGCCCTGTTCATGGTGGCGGACACGCAAAAGATCAAGGCCGATGTCTATGGACACCATGGCAAGGTCACGACGGGTACGCTGAAAGTCGGCGATCTGGTCAACGGCCATGTGGACGCCACGGTGCGTTCCTCGGTCATGCGCAACCACTCGGCCACGCATTTGATGCACAAGGCCTTGCGCGAGGTGCTGGGCGAGCATGTGCAGCAAAAGGGCAGCCTGGTGAATGCCGAGCGCACCCGTTTTGACTTTGCCCACAACGCGCCGGTGACCGACGAACAAATCCACGAGATCGAGTTCCGCGTCAACGCCGAGATCCTGAAAAACGCCGCCACCGAGGCGCGCGTGATGGACATCGAATCGGCCCAGAAGACCGGCGCCATGATGCTGTTTGGCGAGAAATACGGCGAGACCGTGCGCGTGCTCGACATCGGCAGCAGCCGCGAGCTGTGCGGCGGCACCCACGTGGCCCGCACCGGTGATATCGGCATTTTCAAGGTGGTCAGCGAAGGTGGCGTCGCCGCCGGTGTGCGTCGCATTGAGGCCGTGACCGGCCAGAATGCGCTAGCGTATTTGCAGAACCTGGAAGACACGGTCGATGCCGCCGCTGCCACGCTCAAAACACCCGTAGCCGAGCTGGCCGACAAGCTGGGCCATGTGATGGACCACGTGAAGGCGCTGGAGAAGGAAGTGGCCGCGCTCAAGGGCAAGCTGGCCTCCGCCCAGGGCGACGAGATGCTGAGCCAGGCGGTGGACATCAACGGCGTCAAGCTGCTGGTCGCCAAGCTGGACGGTGCCGACGTCAAAACCCTACGCGAAACCATGGACAAGCTGAAGGACAAGCTCAAGACCGCCGTCATCGTGCTGGGCGTGGTCGATGGCGAGAAGGTGCAGATCGCCGTGGGCGTGACCACCGACACCACGGGCAAGGTCAAGGCCGGTGAACTGGTCAACTTCATCGCCGCGCAGGTGGGCGGCAAGGGCGGCGGCAAGGCGGATATGGCCATGGCCGGTGGCACCGAGCCCGCCAAGCTGGCGACTGCGCTGGCCAGTGTGCAGGGCTGGGTTACGGCCAAGCTTTGACGGAATAGTGTGAAGCGCTATCGAATAGATAGCGCAGTACGCTTATTCTACGAGGGCTAACGCCTCATTTTACTGATAAAATCTGGGCCCACAAGCGTTTCGCCAAGCCGTCGCGGTGGGGCGAAGCCGCCAGCGCTTGGGCGTCAGATGCACGCTGTGCTTCCACCAGTCTCAGCAGAGTTTCGCGGTGCGGGGTGACCGTGCCAAAGAAATGCACGGTGCCGGGCTTGGCAATCAGCAACGTCGGAAAGTTTTCCACTTCAATGGGGTCTACCAGATCAGACTCATCCTCCACGTCGATCCACAGGAAACGGGTGTCAGGAAATTGGGCCTGGAGTTGCTCAAACAACGGCTGATACTCGCGGCAGGCACCACACCATTCGGCACAGAGGCAGGCGACGAGCATCTCGGGATTGGTCGGGGTCTTGGCAAGCTGCATGTGCCAATGATCGCAGATGATTGGCCCCCACGTTCGCCAGAAAGACATCTGCCGATACAACCGAAAACCTGACCTAGATCAAGAACTCGTTTTTCCAAAGGAGCACATTCCAGAGTCTGGGATTGCATTTCACTCGATCAAGCAGTGAGATCCCGGGGAGACGAAAGGTACAAAGATGTTTCAGGTACGCATCCACGGCCGTGGAGGGCAGGGCGTTGTGACCGGCGCCGAAATGCTTTCCATTGCAGCCTTTGAGGGCGGGCGCCATGCCCAGGCCTTTCCCAGTTTTGGCTCCGAGCGCACCGGCGCACCCGTGGTGGCGTTTTGCCGCATGGACGACAAGGAAATCCGGCTGCGCGAGCCCATCATGGAGCCCGACGCACTGATTATTCAGGACCCGACACTGCTGCACCAGGTTGATGTGTTCAGTGGTCTCAAAAAAGACGGCTATATCCTGATCAACACCACCAAGACCTTTGACCAGCTTGGCCTGGGCGAATTCGTCAAGGGGTTCAAGCCCGAGCACTTGCTGACCGTGCCTGCTACCGAGCTGGCGATGAAGCATGTGGGGCGCCCGGTGCCCAACGTGCCACTGCTAGGGGCTTTTGCTGCCTTGGGTGGGCTGATTTCGCTGGCCGCTGTTGAAGCGGCGATTCAACAGAAATTCAAAGGCTCCGTGGCCCAGGGCAATATGGCGGCGGCGCGCGAAGCCTACGAGATCGTGATGGAACAGGAAAGAAAGGCCCAAAATGCTTGAACAATGCGAAGGCTCCCATGCGGTTGCGCGCGCTGTAGCGCTGAGCCGTCCCGAGGTCATTTGTGCCTACCCGATTTCACCGCAGACCCATATCGTGGAAGGGCTGGGAGAAATGGTCAAATCCGGTGAACTTGCGCGCTGCGAGTTCATCAACGTCGAGTCCGAGTTTGCCGCGTTGAGCGTGGCCATTGGCGCATCTGCCGCCGGTGCCCGCGCCTACACCGCCACGGCCAGTCAGGGCCTGCTGTTCATGGCCGAAGCCGTGTACAACGCGTCTGGCCTGGGTCTGCCCATCGTGATGACCGTGGCGAACCGCGCCATTGGTGCACCCATCAACATCTGGAACGACCACACCGACAGCATGTCCATGCGCGACGCTGGCTGGATCCAGATCTTTGCCGAGACCAACCAGGAAGCTTTGGACCTGCACATCCAGGCCTTTCGGATTGCCGAGGAACTGTCGCTGCCGGTCATGGTGTGCATGGATGGCTTCATCCTGACCCACGCCTATGAACGCATCGACATTCCCGAACCAGCTCAGGTGGATCGTTACCTGCCGCCGTATGAACCGCGCCAGGTACTGGATCCGAATGACCCGGTCACCATTGGCGCCATGGTCGGGCCAGAAGCCTTTACCGAGGTGCGTTATCTGGCCCACGCCAAGCAGATGCAGGCACTGGACTTGTTGCCCGAGCTGGCGGTCGAATTTCAGCAGGTGTTCGGTCGCAATTCGGGTGGACTGATCAAGCCCTACCATTTGGAGGATGCAGAGACCGTGGTCATTGCCTTGGGTTCGGTTCTGGGAACCATCAAGGACACGGTGGATGAGATGCGTGCGCAAGGTGTCAAGATTGGTGTGCTGGGCATCACGTCATTCCGTCCGTTCCCTATCGAGGCCATTCGCGCCGTCACCGCGCACGCTAAACGCATCGTGGTGATCGAAAAATGCTTTGCAGTGGGCATTGGCGGTATTGTTTCACGCGATGTGCGCAGTGCCGTCCAAAGCCGCCCCCAGCAGGTATTTGCGGTGGTTGCCGGTCTGGGTGGACGCGCCATCACCAAGGCCTCATTACACAAGCTTCTGCTGCAAGCCATTGAAGACAAGCTGGAGTTGCTGACCTTTCTCGATCTCGATTGGGGCATCGTCAACCGGGTGCTGGAACGCGAAAAACAACAGCGCCGCTCCGGCCCCGTGGCCGAGGGGATTTTGCGAGATATTGGAACGGTATCCCGTGAAGCCCCCGCCACTGCCCTCAACCGTTCAGAAAGATGACCATGGAACAAACCGTCGTCAAGTTTTACCAGACCGGCACTTTCACAGTGGGCAATCGGCTACTGGAAGCCGACCAGCGCAGTGTGCAGGCCAACACCGAACGCAACAATTCGCTGAACTCCGGCCACCGGGCCTGCCAGGGCTGTGGCGAGGCGCTGGGTGCCCGTTACGCCATCGATGCGGCGATGCAGGCGACCAACGGCCAACTGATTGCCGCCAACGCCACGGGCTGTCTGGAAGTTTTTTCCACACCGTACCCCGAAACATCCTGGCAGATGCCATGGATTCATTCGTTGTTTGGCAATACTGCCGCGGTGGCCACCGGCATTGCCGCCGCCATGCGCGTCAAGGGCCGTAACGAAGTCCGCGTAGTGGCCCAGGGCGGCGACGGCGGCACGACTGACATCGGCTTTGGTTGCCTGTCGGGCATGTTTGAGCGCAATGATGATGTGCTCTATATTTGCTACGACAACGAGGCCTACATGAACACCGGCGTGCAGCGCTCCAGCGCCACGCCGCCGGCTGCGCGCACGGCGACCACCATGCCGGTCGGCCCCAAGCCCGGCAATGTGTTTGGTCAGGGCAAGAATCTGCCGCAAATTGCCATGGCGCATGAGATTCCGTATGTCGCTACCGCCACGGTGGCCGATCTGCGCGATCTGGAATACAAGGTCAAGAAGGCCATGACCATGCGCGGTGCCCGCTATATCCACATCTTTGTGCCCTGTCCCCTGGGCTGGGGCGCGGCGTCGCACGACACCATCCGCCTGGCCCGCCTGGCACATGAGTGTGGTTTCTTCCCGGTGTTTGAGGCCGAGCGGGGTGAAGTGACGGGCGTCTCGAAGATCCGCCACCAGGTTCCGGTTGAGGAATACCTCAAGCCTCAGAAGCGATTCGCCCATTTGTTTGGCGCAACACCAGACACAGAAACCATTGGCCGGCTGCAGGCCATCGCTGATCGCAATATCCGACGCTACGGCCTGTTGGATACGGCGACAAACGTGGGGGTCCTATGACTATGCAAAAACCCTTTGCCATCACGCTGGACGTTGGTTCCTCGCTGGCCAACCACACGGGCTCCTGGCGCAACAGCCGACCGGTCTACCTGGACCGCCTGCCGCCCTGCAACAACCAGTGCCCCGCAGGAGAAAACATCCAGGCCTGGTTGTTCCACGCCGAGTCCGGCGACTATGAGCAGGCCTGGCGCACGCTGGTGGAGGACAACCCTTTCCCCGCCATCATGGGCCGCGTTTGTTACCACACCTGCGAAGGTGCCTGCAACCGGGGCAAGCTCGATGCCCCGGTGGGCATCAACTCGGTAGAACACTTCCTGGGCGACCAGGCGATTGCGCAAGGCTGGAAATTCCCAGCAGTGGCGGCGCCATCCGGCAAGAAGGTGCTGGTCGTCGGTGCCGGACCGTCGGGACTGTCAGCCGCCTACCACTTGGCCCGGCTGGGACATCAGGTCACGGTGCACGAGGCAGGCCCCTTGCCCGGCGGCATGATGCGTTTTGGTATTCCGCAGTACCGCCTGCCACGCAAGGTGCTGGACGCCGAAGTGCAGCGCATTGTTGATCTGGGCGTGCGAATTGAATACGGTGTCAAGGTCTCCAATGTGCTGGATGCGCAGCAACAGGGCGGCTTTGATGCGGTGTTTCTGGCGGTTGGCGCCCACATTGCCAAGCGTGCGTACATCCCGGCGGGCGATTCGGCCAAGGTTCTGGATGCGGTGGCTGTGTTGCGCTCTATGGAAGGTGAAGACAAACCCATGCTGGGCCGCCGCGTGGTGGTCTATGGGGGCGGCAACACCGCCATCGACGTGGCCCGCACCGCGAAACGGCTCGGAGCAACCGAGGCCATCATCGTCTACCGGCGCAACCGCGAAAAGATGCCGGCGCATGACTTTGAGGTCGAAGAAGCCCTGCAAGAAGGTGTGTTGATCAAGTGGCTGTCCACCATCAAACAGGCCGGTGAATCGTCCATCACGGTGGAGAAAATGGCGTTGGATGAAAAAGGTTTTCCGCAGCCGACCGGCGAGTTCGAAACGCTGGAGGCCGACTCCGTGGTGCTGGCGCTGGGCCAGGATGTGGACCTGTCGCTGATCGAAGGTGTGCCGGGGCTGGCGGTGGAAGACGGCGTGGTCAAGGTGGATGCCAACATGATGACCGGCCATGCCGGCATTTTTGCCGGGGGCGACATGGTGCCGGCCGAGCGCAACGTCACGGTGGCCATTGGGCACGGCAAGAAGGCGGCCCGCAATATCGACGCGTGGTTGAAGGGCGGCATGTACACACCGGCCGAGAAGCATGAGATTGCCAGCTTCGACAAGCTCAACACCTGGTACTACAGCGACGCACCCAAGACCGTGCGCCCCATGCTCGACATCATCCGCCGCAAATCCACATTTGAGGAAGTGCAGGGTGGCCTGGATGAAAACAATGCCTTGTTCGAGGCACGGCGTTGCTTGTCGTGTGGCAACTGCTTCGAGTGTGACAACTGTTATGGCGTGTGCCCGGACAACGCGGTCACCAAACACGGGCCGGGCAAGGGTTTTGATTTCAAGTATGACTACTGCAAGGGGTGCGGCATCTGTGTGGCCGAGTGTCCTAGCGGGGCCATCAAAATGGTGCCCGAGGACATTTAGTCCACGATACTTGCGGATAATTGGTGATTTGAGCTGGAGTAGTTTGCATGCCCCCTTCTTCCATCCGCCGCATTGCCATCTGTACTGGCGGTGGTGACGCTCCCGGACTCAATGCGGTGATCCGCTCCGTGGTGATTGCGGCCATCAACCGTGGCTGGGAGTGTTATGGCATTCGCGACGGTTTTAATGGCATTTTGTTTCCCGAGCGTTATCTTGAAGGCGGTGTGTTCCGGCTGACGCTGGACAAAGTACGCGATATCGGGCATTTGGGCGGCACCATGCTGGGTTCGACGAACAAGGGCAATCCGCTCCATTTTCCGACCCGCATGCCCGATGGCACGACGCACGAAATCGACCGTTCGGGTGAAATTCTGGAGTACTTCGCCAGGAAGGAACTCGACGCACTGGTGTCGATTGGCGGTGATGGGTCGTTGACGATTGCCGATGCGTTGCACAAGAAAGGTCTGCGGGTGGTGGGTGTGCCCAAGACCATCGACAACGACCTGGACAAGACCATGACCACCTTCGGTTTTGATACGGCGGTGGCGTTTGCCACCGAGTGTCTGGACCGCCTGCACAGCACCGCAGAGAGCCATCAGCGGGTCATGGTGGTCGAGGTCATGGGCCGCTATGCCGGATGGATTGCCCTGCATTCCGGCATCGCCGGCAACGCCCACGCTATTTTGATGCCCGAGATCCCATTTGATCTGGATAAGGTGGTCAATCGCATTCACGCGCGTGATTCAGCCGGACAGTTGTATTCCGTTGTGGTGGTTGCCGAAGGGGCAGCGCCACGGGACGGCCACACCGAGCTGCTGGAGCCCGCGGAAATTGGCCACGCCGAGCGACTGGGCGGCATGGGCGAGCGAGTCGCCAAGGCGCTGCAGGAGCGCACCGGCAAGGACACGCGCGTGGTGGTGTTGGGGCACCTGCTGCGCGGTGGCAGCCCCACTTCTTTTGACCGCTTGGCCGCCATGCGCTTTGGTGCCGCAGCGGTACGCGCTTTGGAAGAAGGCATGTCGGGCGTCATGGTGGCGCTGGCCTTTCCCAACGTCAATTACATCGCACTGGAAGAAGTGGCCGGGCGCATGAAGGCGGTCCCCATGGACAGCGACACCCTGCAAACTGCGCGCGATCTGGGTATTTGCCTGGGTGACTGAAACCACAAAGCGTGACATACGAACAACTGGAGACAAAAAATGAAAGATCTTTCCCCTGCGGAACAGTCCTTGCGCGAAGCGGCCCGCGAATACCACCGCACCCCTACGCGCGGCAAGATTTCGGTCACTCCTACCAAGCCGCTGTCGAATCAGCGTGACCTGTCACTGGCCTATTCGCCCGGCGTGGCCTATCCGTGTCTGGACATCCAGGCCGACCCGTCTCTGGCGGTGGAGTACACATCGCGCGGCAATCTGGTCGGTGTCATCACCAACGGCACGGCCGTGCTGGGCCTGGGCAATATCGGCCCGCTGGCCGGCAAGCCGGTGATGGAAGGCAAGGGCTGCTTGTTCAAGAAGTTTGCCGGCATCGACGTGTTTGATATCGAACTGGCCGAGAACGACCCGGACAAGCTGGTCGAGATCATCGCCGCCATGGAGCCCACGCTGGGCGGCATCAATCTGGAAGACATCAAAGCGCCCGAGTGCTTTTATATCGAGAAGAAGCTCAGCGAACGCATGGGCATTCCGGTGTTCCATGACGACCAGCACGGCACGGCCATCATCTCTAGTGCGGCCTTGATCAACGGCCTGGAGCTGGTAGGCAAGCGCATTGAGGACGTGAAAATTGCGGTGTCGGGCGCAGGCGCTGCGGCGCTGGCTTGTCTGGACGTCATGGTGGGCCTGGGCGTACGCGTGGAAAACGTGTTTGCCTGCGACTCCAAGGGCGTGATCTATGAAGGCCGCCCCGGTGGCTACGACGAATCCAAAGCGCGCTTTGCGCAGAAGACTGAAGCCCGCGGCTTGGCCGATGTGGTCAAGGGTGCGGACGTGTTTCTGGGTTGCTCGACTGCCGGCGTGCTGACGCAGGACATGGTCAAAACCATGGCCGACAAGCCCATTATCCTGGCACTGGCCAACCCCGAGCCTGAAATCCGCCCCGAATTGGCCAAGGCGGTGCGCCCGGACTGCATCATCGCCACCGGCCGCTCGGACTACCCGAACCAGGTCAACAACGTTCTGTGCTTTCCCTATATCTTCCGTGGCGCGCTGGACTGCGGTGCCACCAAGATCACCGATGCCATGAAGCTGGCCTGTGTGCGCCAGATTGCCGATCTGGCCAAGGCCGATATCAGTGAAGAAGTGGCCAATGCCTATGCCGGCAAGGAGCTGGTGTTTGGTTCCGACTATTTGATCCCGACCCCCTTTGATTCGCGACTGATTCTGCGCATTGCACCCGCCGTTGCGCAAGCGGCGTTTGAATCCGGTGTGGCCGCTCGACCGATCCAGGACATGGAGGCCTATCGTCAGCAACTCTCGCGTTTTGTTTACCAAACCGGCATGTTCATGCGCCCGGTGTTCAGCGCTGCCAAGGCCGTGTTACCCGCCGCCAAGCGTGTTGCCTATGCCGAGGGTGAAGACGAACGTGTGCTGCGGGCTGTCCAAGTTGTGGTGGACGAGGGCTTGGCCCATCCGATCCTGATTGGTCGCCCGGCTGTTATACAGGCCCGCCTGACCAAGGCCGGGCTGCGTCTGCAGTTGGGGCGCGATGCGGATTGCGTCGACCCTGAAGATGACCCACGCTTTCGCCAATACTGGGAGCTTTACCACAAGCTCATGGGCCGGCACGGCGTGACGCAAGAGGCTGCCAAGGCCGCGGTACGCCGGTCCAGTACCACGATTGCGGCCCTGGCGGTACGGCTGGGCCACGCCGATGCCATGTTGTGCGGGATGGTGGGGCGGTTTGACACCCACTTGCAGCATGTGCGGGACATCGTTGGCCTCAAAGCGGGTGCGCCAGGCCTTGCTGCGATGAACGCGCTGATGCTGGAACGCCATGCCTTGTTTATTGCGGATACCTATGTGAACGAGGATCCTACCGCCGAGCAGTTGGCCAGCATTGCCTTGATGGCCGCGCAAGAAGTCAGCCGTTTTGGTCTGCCGCCCAAAGTGGCGTTCTTGTCGCACTCCAATTTTGGTTCCTCTGACCGGCCATCGGCCCGCAAGATGCGCCTGGCGCGTGAGCTGTTTGCCAAGATGGCGCCCGATATTGAGTGTGATGGTGAGATGCAGGGCGATGCCGCCTTGTCCGAGTCGGTACGCCGCTCCGCGTTGGCTGACACCAGCTTGCAAGGGGAAGCCAATTTGTTGATCTGCCCGAATCTGGACTCGGCCAATATTCTGTTCAATGTACTGAAGATGACCGCCGGACATGGGGTCACGGTGGGCCCGATTCTGTTGGGCGCTGCGGCGTCGGCACATGTGTTGACACCCTCGGCCACGGTGCGACGGGTGGTCAATATGACAGCGTTGGCGGTGGCTAACGCGTCAGCCTTCGCGTAGTCGGGGGTTGAATCAGAGTCTAAGTGCCAAATTGGCCTTCAGCCCACGTAGAATAAGCGCAAGCAGCTACTATTTTTGTAGCAAACAGAAGTCCGGATTACCCTTTACCTCAGCGTTTTGACTGTTCTGGCGGCATGGTTTGGGCCATTGGCCCCCGCCTCATACTGTCAAAGGCCCAGAAATCGGCGGGAACCAATGGCCCAAACCATGCGGGTAAGGTGTTGGTTGGATCGGCAATGGAAGTCAGTTTAGGGGCGGGAGCGGCCGCCTGACCCGCTTCATGAACACCGGCCACACGCCGGGGTTGAGTTTTACCGCGCTCTACGGCGACTGAGTAAAATTCTATGTGCCAAATCGGCCTTCAGCCCACGTAGAATAAGCGCAAGCAGCTACTAATGTTGTAGCAAACAGAAGTCCGGATTACCCTTTACCTCAACGTTTTGACTGTTCTGGCGGCATGGTTTGGGCCATTGGCTCCCGCCTCATGCTGTCAAAGGCCCAGAAATCGGCGGGAACCAACGGCCCAAACCATGCGGGTAAGGTGTTGGTTGGATCGGCAATGGAAGTCAGTTCAGGGGGCGCAAGGAGTCATAGGATTTGACACCGTGGATGTCTCTTGTGGGCTGTTAAGCGTCAGTCGCCACAGGCCGGTTTCGGGTTCCACTGTCCTTGCTTACTGAAAGATTTGATGTGCGCAGCTTCGAGACAAGCTTTAAACCGAGATTGTCCATTAGGAATTTGAAGGCTTTGGCGTAAGTCTCACCGGCTCCCCCGCATTGGCCCACAAGCCCTCAAACCACGGTCGTCGTTTGCGGGCCACCGCCAAGCGAAACGTCTGCTTGGTATTCTTCGAGTTGTCATCCCACAGCGCCCCACCGCTAGCACCTGATGGTGCAGCGTGGACAGTGTGTGGTGCACCTTTGGCGCATCACCGCATGGCGAAACACACTCATCAGGTTGTAGCTGAGCATGGATACCCCAGCGCCGCCTCCGTCGCCCAGAACTCCCTGAGCACAAAGCTGTCCAGGCCAAAGTCCGCCTTGAGCTCCTTGATCCGGTTCTCGCAATCAGCGCGCCCACGGTACAGACGCCATACCTCCAGGGCAGGAATACTCAAATCGGTCAGCATCGCCCCATAGCGCCAGCCCTGCAGGTCCGGGTCATCGGCAAACAGCGACAAGGTTTTGCCCGCCACTGCACCATATCTGCGTTTGATGTGCTGGCGCACCACCACCAGGCGTTGCTGTGTATCCCAGCCGTGCGGTTGGTAGCTCAGCTCGGAGACTTCTAGCCGACCTCGACTTGCTGCCATTTGCACTGATCCACTATGGATTGCTGCAACGCCTGCGTCAGGCGCGCGCTGATGATGTGGCAGATCTTCTTGGCTTTGAGCCAAGCCACGATCACCTTGTCGTAAAAGCCACTGTCCGCTCGAAACAGTCCCACCTTGGTATCGCCCAGGTTTTTCAGGGTGGATTCAAGAAAGCTCTCAATGTTGTTACTGGATGCGGTGTTGCCCGGGCGCAGCCAGAAGTTGGCCCACCAGTCTCCAGTCGGCCACGAACGCCATCAGCGGATGGTGGCTCTGTCGGCCTTTGTTCTTGGGGTTGTAGCCTTGGCACCACCCTCAATCTGGCTGCCCCAGCGGGAGTACCGTGGAGTCCACGTCCAGGGTGATGGGGTTGAGTTGGAGCTTGTCAAAAAAGCCAGCGGTAACTGCTGCTTTGCACCCGGCTGGCGCTCACTTGGTCAAAGCGTTGGAACAAGCGAACAATGGCTTTGTGGCCTGCGGCTTTGCCCCAGTCAAACAGGCGCACCAAGGTGCTGTCCAGGCGGGTGATGTCGGCGTGCGCAAAACGGGCGGCTCCGCACCAGATACTGACGATCATTTGCTCAATGAGTTGTTCCGGGCGATATCCGCGGTTGGAGCCGGGCTGGGGTAGATCCCAGCTTTGCACCGCTTCTTTGAATCCCATGCCGTCGAGCATACGTTTCAAAAGGGCCAGGCCACCCCAGGCGGTGACTTCACGGGAGGTGAACTTCAGGTCGAACGGCGTTTCTGGCGGCATGGCGGCTCCAAATCGCAATCAGGTCGTTGATTTCATTGGAGAATTCCTAATGGTATCCATTAGAAATCCGGACGTACCCGAGGCTCGCCGGACTGGCTCACGATAGCAGTCTTGGGCTAATGGACAATCTCGGTTAAAGAGATGGAGACGTCAACATCGCAAAAGCGCAGCGCTAGGGCTTGATCCCTTGCAAAGCTAGTGACCGTTTGCCGAGCTCTTGGTGCAAAAATTGAAACACGGTCTGGATGCGCGCTGTTTTGCGTAGATCAGGATGTGTCAGCACCCAGAGTTCGGATGCCAACTCTGGGATTGGCTCCTGCGTGCGACGCAATGGGGCTAGGCTGTCGCCGAGGAAGCAAGGTAAAACGGCAAGACCCAGCCCGTCGGCACACGCCTGCGCTACGCTGGCAAAGCCGTCCGTTCGCAAGCCTACAAGCTCCAGCGGAATGGTCTTCTGCAGCCATTGCAAGGTGCGGTGGCGCTCTTGTGATTCACCCAAACCAATCCACTGGTGCTCTGGCAGGTTGCTGGCAGTGGTGTTCTGAAGGTAATCCGCCGCACCGTACACCGCAAACGCCAGCGGTGCAATGCGTTTGCCAACCAAATACTCAGGCGGGTGAAGTGTTGGGCGCACTGCGATGTCGGCGTCGCGCTTGGACAAGTCCAGCATGGAGTTGTCGATGCCAATGTGCAGCGCAATTTGTGGGTAGCGGACACGGCACAGTGCCAACACCGGGTTTAACAACGTGCTGGCAAAGCTGTCCGTGGTGGTGATACGCACCACGCCGCTAGGCCGCAAATCGCGCCCGGCTACTTTGAGAAGCGAGCGCTCAGCCGTCAGCTCCATGGCAGCGCCAGCGGCTGCCAGCTCTTCGCCTGCTGGCGTGGCAACGTAGCGACCGCCTCCACGCTCGAACAATCGCACGCCCAAGTCCTGTTCGATCTGGGCAATGCGCCTGAACACCGTGGCGTGGTTGACTTGGAGCTTGCGTGCCGCCGCCGACAGCGACCCCGTTTGGGTGACGGCGGCAACGTAAATCAGGTCGTTCAGGTCTTTCATAACTGTGCAATTTTGCAAATGAAATTTGCAATTTGTTTGAATTTACTTGTGCAAATGTAGTGGTTAATCTTCAGTATCACTACTCTTTGAAGGAAATAAGCCATGAAACGCACACCAATTCACAAGGCCCTAACGACGCTGCTGCTCTCTGCAGGTTTGGGTTTGGCCAGCCTCGGCAGTGCTACGGCGACCGAGCCGATTTGGGATGGGAACAAGGTCCAGATGCAAAGCGAGAAGCTGTCTGACGGTGTTTTTGCCTACTACGCCAGCGATGCCCGCGAACTCAATGCCAGGGGTGGCGCAGCGGCCACCAGCGGGGGGCTGATTGTGGGCAGTAAGGGGGCGCTGTTGATTGAAACCATGCTTAACAAGCGCATGAACCAGCAGGTGCAAGACCTGAGTCGCAAACTAGGCGGCAAGCCGCTCATTTATGCGGTCAACACCAGCGCACATGGCGACCACTCATTCGGCAATATGTTTTTACCCGCGTCGACCCGCATTGTTCAGCATGCCAACACGCGCACCTACATCGACAAACATTTGAGCGATGACAAAGCCTTCATGATCAAGAACTTTGGCACGGGCCGGGGTATTGAGGAAATCAAGGCGCGCACCGGTGATATCTTGGTCGCGCCCATGGCCACGGTGTCGCTGGACTTGGGTGGCAAGGTGGTGGATGTCATCGACTTTGGCTTTGCCCAAACTGGCGGCGACCTGTGGGTGTGGGAGCCGCAATCGAAGGTCATGTGGGCGGGTAACCCGCTGATCGCTGCAAAGCCCGCTTTGCCTTGGTTGCTGGACGGTCATCTGGTCGCCACCCTGGACACCCTCCAACGTGTGTATGCATTCTTGCCCGCTGATGCACGCATCATTCCCGGCCATGGTGTCGCCATGACGCGTGAAGACATGAAGTGGCATATTGACTATTTGGCAGCCGTTCAAAAGAATGTGCAGGCGGCTGTGGACAAGGGTTTGACGCTGGAGCAAACTGTTGCGCAAACCACCATGCCGGAGTTTGGTGGCTACGCCTTGTTTGGTTGGGTACACCCCGGCCTGAACGTACCCGCCGCATACCGGGACCTCAGCAAAAAGTAGTCGCTTAGTTCAAGGAGAATTTCATGGCTATAGAAGTCGTCACTGGCAAGGAAGCCACCATCCATTTCGATGCACAGAAGTGCATCCATTCGCGCAGCTGTGTGCTGTCGCACCCGGATGTGTTTGTGCCCAATGTGGTGGGTGCCTGGATTCACCCCGATGCGCAACCCGTGGCAGAACTCGTGCGTATTGCCCAGAACTGTCCCTCCGGCGCGATCACGGTGGCGCGTCACAGCGCTGGCACAACGGCTACTGCCGATTCCAATGGGTATCCCATCGTCAACACAGTGCGTGTGCGGGAGAACGGACCGCTCGCAGTGGAGGCCGAACTGCTGATTGGGGGCCAGCCGCAGACCAATCCGCGGGACGCTCTGTGTCGCTGCGGCCAGAGTCAAAACAAGCCGTTTTGTGACGGCAGCCATGTGGCCGCTGCATTTGTCTCGACTGGCGAGCCGAGCACAGTCGCTTTTGCCGCTCTGGCGGCTCGCAACGGCCCGCTGAATGTGCAGCCATTGCCGAACGGGCCCTTGCGCCTGGTGGGCAACCTCGAAGTGGTGAGCGGCACGGGGCGCACCTGCAACAAATTGAGCGAAACCTATCTGTGCCGCTGCGGGCACAGTAAAAACAAACCGTATTGCGATGGCAGCCACAAGGCCGAAGGGTTTGAGGCAGTGTGAACAAAAACCGACTGGAAGTATTCAGCGATGGCGTGATTGCCATCATCATCGCGATCATGGTGCTGGAGATGAAGGTGCTGGCCGTGAATGTCAACTAACGGGCAGCCAAATTGAGCTCCTTAAAGACCGGAATGTGGCATACCCGGCTTAAAAAAGCACCGTGTGGATGCCCGCAATGCGTGTGCGCCGTGCATCACTGCTCCCCTTCAAACATCGCCACTCAAGGTGGTCGGTGTGGATTGCGGGCGCAGGTCGCACTCACGGTTGCGGCAGAGCAGGCGTGTCAACCAAAGCGCTGATGCGACGAGGCTTGCAGACAAGTCCGTCCGCCCCCGAAGCGAGCCGGAGAACGTAAGCCCTGCCGTCCACCTTGCTCGATGTAGGGCGTTGACCCGTTGGTAAAGGCGGCGACAGGAAGGCCTTCGGAACGATTTACACTAAAGGGTTTTCCCCAAGTTCGTTTTTGAATCATCGCAAGGGCCCCCATGAGTGCATTCCAGGAAGAAACCGTATTGAGCGTCCACCACTGGACCGACCGCCTGTTCAGCTTCACCACCACGCGTGACCCGGCGCTGCGCTTTTCCAATGGGCACTTCACGATGATCGGGTTGCGTCTGGAAACCGGCAAACCCCTGCTGCGTGCCTACAGCATCGTCAGCGCCAACTACGAAGACCATCTGGAGTTTTTGAGCATCAAAGTGCAGGATGGCCCGCTGACTTCACGCCTGCAGCACATCAAAGTGGGCGACAAGATCGTCGTCGGCCGCAAGCCCACAGGGACCTTGCTGATTGATTATTTGCTGCCGGGCAAGACGTTGTACCTGTTGGGAACTGGCACCGGTTTAGCGCCCTTCTTGAGCATCGTACGGGACCCCGAAACCTACGAGAAATTTGAAAAAGTGGTGCTGGTCCACGGTGTGCGGGAGGTGGCTGAGTTGGCCTACATGGACTATCTGACCATTGATCTACCGGCCAATGAATTCCTGGGCGAGATGGTCACCAAACAATTGCATTATTTCCCGACGGTGACCCGCGAGACATTCAAGAACCGGGGGCGAATTCCCGATCTATTCGAAGCGGGCACGATCGAAGCCGAATTTGGCTTGCCCAAGCTCAACCCGGACACCGACCGCGTCATGTTGTGTGGCAGCCCGGCGATGCTGCGTGATCTGAAACACATGCTGGAAAAGCGTGGCTTCATGGAAGGCAACACGACCAAACAGGCGGATTTCGTCATCGAACGTGCCTTTGCCGAACAGTAAACCGCGCGATACTGCCGGTGCATCGACGTCTTCTTAGCTTTTAATTCACTATCTGCATGACACATTACGACCTGTACGCCATTGGTAACGCCCTGGTGGATTCCGAATACGAAGTCAGCGACCAGCAACTGCATGCCATGGGTGTCGAGAAGCGGCACATGACCCTGATTGACGCCGCCAGGCGGGCCGATCTGTTGTCCCATGTGCACGGGCTGCGCGCTCGGCGCACCGGTGGTGGTTCGGCTGGCAATACCGTGGTGGCTGTTGCGCAGCTGGGCGGCAAGGCCTTTTACAGTTGTCGCGTCGCCGATGACGAGTTAGGTGCTTTTTACCGGGAAGACCTGGTCGCCAAAGGTGTCGCAACCAACCTGACCCATATGAAACCTCCGGTTGGTCAGACCGGCAGTTGCCTGGTCATGGTGACACCGGATGCTGAACGCAGCATGAGCACCTTTCTTGGGGCGACTGCCGATCTGGACCACACCGCCTTGCATCCCCATGACATTGCGCGTTCCCGGGTCTACTACATGGAGGGTTACCTGGCAGCTTCACCCACCGGGCTGGAAGCAGCTTTGCAAGGGCGTGCCATAGCCCGTGAGGCGGGAGTCGCCCTGGCGGCCACCTTGAGCGACATGAGCATGATCAAGTTTTGCCGCTCCGGCTTGGAGGCCATGGTGGGTGACGGGCTGGACTATCTTTTTTGCAACGAAGAAGAGGCACACACCTGGTGCGGCTCGGACGATCTGGAGGTTGTTTGCCGCCAACTGCGCCAGGTTGCACGCACCGTGTGCCTGACCCGCAGCGCCAAAGGGTGCCGGGTATTGGAGGGCGGGCAGCAGACCGACGTTCCTGTGGTACCGGTCAAAGCTCTGGATACCAATGGGGCAGGGGATATGTTTGCGGGGGCCTTTTTGTACGCGGCAACCCACGGACACACCCACACCCACGCCGCGTGGTTTGCAAACATGGCCGCAGGTCGGGTGGTCAGTCAGTACGGGAACCGCTTGTCCAACGAGGCTATCGCTGAAGTCAAGTTGCAGCTCGGTCAGCAGCCGGTCTGACCAGCGCGCCAAACACCCGCTTCATGGTTTGAGAAACTGCTGCTGTGTCAACATATTTCTGAGACGGAATTGTTCGCGATCCAGGTGGCGCAGGTCGGCGCGAATGTCTTTCTTTTCATCGTCTTTTTTGGACGCTTCAAGTTTGTCCTGCAGACGCGCGATCTCTCTGGTATTGCGCTGAATTTTCTCATTGAGGCGGTAGACCTCCAAGCCGGCTTCCAGGTAGCGGGAAAATGCGGAATAGCCCGTCTGACCCTGGCATACCGAGGCTTTGCTGGAGTGACCCTGCACGCCCTCGCGCCAGCCGTTCGCTGCCGTGCAAAATTGCACAATTCCGACATCCCAACCCCGCCGATAGGCTTTGGCGTTCGGAACAATGCCGGCCTTGCCGCAGTCTTCGGTGTAGTCGGCAATTCGGCGGTCACTTTCTCCCTTGGCGCCATCGGCGGCACCCACGCGCGACCAGTCGGCCACCTTGCACTCCGAGACGGTCATGGATTCACAGCCACTGAGTAGCAGTGCAAACACGATCAACACAATGTTTTTGGTAGACAGGGTCATGGTTCAAGGGCTCGGAAAAGTGGCGGGCGGGGCGAAGAGGCGCTTCAAATAATACGCCCATTTTTCCGCTGCAAAAGTCGGTAGGGCGGCAGACCGGCCAACATGCGTCGACCATAGGTCTGCAACTGCAAACGCTTGTCGTAACAAATAACGGCCGCATGGTCGTTTTCGGTGCGGATGGCGCGGCCGGTCCATTGCAGTAGTTTGATACCGGTGGCGGGTATCACCAGTTCATTAAACGGATCGCGCCCCACGCTGCGCAGCCATTCCGCGCGGGCCTCGTCCACCGGCTCGGACGGTGGAGCGAAGGGCAGCTTGGTGATAAATACCGTGTCGCATAACTTGCCGGGCAGGTCCAGCCCCTCGCCAAAGGACTGCATGCCAAAGATGACCGATGGCAGACCTGATTCCACCCGCGCCATGTGGGAGCCCAATAAACGTGCGCGGGACTGTGTGCCCTGCACCAACACCACTTCCATCAAACTGGCGGGCAGGGCTTCGGTGGCCACGCGCATTTGTGCGCGCGAGGTGAACAACACCAATGCGCCCGTTTCTACCTGGGTCAGGTCCTGCATCAGCTCGGTGACCATTTCGCGGGTGTAGGCGTCGGCCTGCTTGGGGTCAGCCGTGGTGTGCACCACGGTCAATGTGCCTTGCCGGTTGTAGTCAAAGGGGCTGGCCACTTCGAGTGCCTGCACATTCGGGTTGTTGATCAGGCCGGCCTCGTGCAGAAAGTAATCAAAGCTGCCGCAACTGGTCAGCGATGCCGATGTCAGCACCGCACCGCGTACCTGGCTCCACAGGAACTGGCGCAACAGGTCACCCGGCACGATGGGGCAGGCGTGGGCGGTCATGGTCAGGTAGCCGTGTTCACTCTCGGCCTGGAGCCACTTGGCCAGAGGTTGGGCCCCATGCTCCAGCAGCAGGCTGGCCGTGGACACCACACCGTTCAGACGTGGTGCCAGCGCACCCATCTTGGCGTACAACTGGGCACACTGCGTGGCTTGGCTGGGGTCTTCTTTGGCCACGGCCTTCACCTCCAGGCCCAGGGCCTCCAGTGCTTTGGATAGACCCAACGCTTGGGCGTGGATTTGTGACACGGGTTCGGTCAATTCTTCGGGCAATACGCCATGGGCAAAGCGCAGCGTGCCGTCCTGGCCGCCGCCGTCTGGATTCTTGCCGGTCTGCTCCCACACCAGGTCCATGGCCATGCGGGCCAATTGGGTGAGGGCGCCCTTGAGCTGGCTGGTGACCGTGGCCACGTCTTCGCCCGCGTGTATGTGCAGGGCGCTGCTGACTTCGCCCACGATCTTGGGCAGTTTGTCCAGCCAGCGCAGGTTGCTCATGTCCATACTGCTGGAGAACTGGTCCAGCGCCACCGCGGGCAGGTGGTGGCCTTCGTCAAAAATAACCAGGCAGCTGTCCAGCTCGGGCAGGGTCTTCATGCCCAGCGACGCCAGCACCAGGTCGTGGTTGGCGACGATGACATTGGCCTCGGCCAGGCGGGTGCGGGCTTCGTAGTAGCTGCAGTCGCGAAAACGCGGGCAGTGGCGCACGGTGCAGGTGTGGCGCTCGGCGGCGACGGTTGACCAGTCGCGTGGGTCCGGTGCCTCGGCCAGGGTGTCGCGGTCGCCATCCCATTGGCTGGTGGCGAGCAGGGTGGCCATGTTCTCGTACAGATGGATGCGGCGCTCCTCAGCCTCTTCCTGGGACAGCACCGATCCAAACTTCTGCGGCTTGGGCGCATCGTCATCGGCGTCAAACAGGTCCTCGGGCGCGCCGCCATTGCCAACCAGGCGCTCCAGCTTGAGCTTGCACACGTAGCGCCCGCGGCCCTTGGCCAGCGCAAACACGAAGGGCTTGTCCATGGTCAGTGCCAAGGCGGGCAGGTCCTTGGTCATCAGCTGCTCCTGCAGCGCCACGGTGGCGGTGGAGATCAGCACCCGGGTCTTGCGCTCCAGTGCCAGCGCCACGGCGGTGGACGCATAGGCCGCCGATTTGCCGACACCGGTGCCGGCCTGGATGACGGCGATGGCCTTGGCGGGTGTGGGGTGTTCACCCAGGTCGGCGCGGGCCAGGGTGGCGGCCACACAGGCGGCCATTTCGTGCTGGCCCAGGCGAGGACGAAAGCCAGGTGTCGCGCAGACGACTGCCTCGAACGCCGCCAACGACAGGTCGGCCAAATTTTCAGGACTCAAGAAACATTCCAATAGAACAGAGAGAGAGAAGGCGGCCGCAAGACTCCAAGAAGCACCGAATATACCGGTTGGCATATGCAAACTGGAGAGCCCTGTCTATAGCGTATAGGGGCTTTTCCCTGTGTCGTGGGACTGCGCGATAGGGTATTATTTGCCTTCAACTTACAAGGAGACCTGCGGTGGCTAAACCCAAACTGATTCTGGACTATGTGTACGACCATGAAGCCAAGCTGGCGGACCGGGTTTATTTAACCCAACCCGTCGGTGGCGGTCAGGTGGTGGACTACACATGGAAGCAGACGCTGGATCAGGCGCGTCGCATGGCGGCACACATCAAGGCGCAGGGATTCGAACCTGGTGCCCGCATTGCACTGTTGTCCAAAAACTGCGCCCACTTTTTCATGGCCGAGTTGGCTATCTGGATGGCTGGATGCACCACGGTCGCGATCTTCCCGACTGAGACCGCAGAAACCATCGGTTATGTCCTGGAGCACAGCGGTGCGAGCATGCTGTTTATTGGCAAACTCGACACCTGGGAACAGCAAAAGCCGGGTATTCCAGCGTCGTTGCCCTGCATTTCCTTCCCTCTGGCTCCCAAAAATAGTTATGAGCAGTGGGACGCGATTGTCGGCCGCACCAAGCCGCTGACCGGCCGCATTGCGCGCGATGGCAAGGACATCGCCATTCTGCTCTACACCTCCGGGTCAACCGGCACACCCAAAGGCGTGATGCACAGCTTTGAGCGCATCACCCAGGTCAGTGAAAACATTTCCAAGGACATCAAATCGCGAATTGGGGACATTGATGACAACCGCATCCTGTCCTATCTGCCGCTGGCCCACGTGTTTGAGCGCGCCTGGGTGGAATGTGCATCCATTGTGGACGGCAAGACTCATGTCTTTTTTGCCGAAAGTCTGGACACTTTTGTTGCAGACCTCAACCGCGCACGGCCCACGACCTTCATTTCCGTGCCCCGCCTGTGGCTGAAGTTCCAGCAAGGCGTGTTCGCCAAGATGCCGCCCAAGAAGCTGAACCGCTTGCTTGGCATTCCGATTCTGGGCGGTATTGTCAAACGCAAGGTCCTCAAGAACCTGGGCCTGGACCAGGCCTTGCTGGCGGGCAGTGGCTCAGCGCCTATTCCGGCAGATCTCATCAACTGGTATCGCCGCTTAGGCCTCAACATGATTGAGGGTTATGCGATGTCGGAAGACTTTGCCTATTCCCACAACTCAACGCCCGAGATCAACATGCCTGGCTGCGTGGGTGTGCCACTTCCGGGCGTTGAGGTGCGTATCAGCGAAGAGGGCGAGATCCTGATCAAGTCTCCTGGGCAGCTGGTGGGCTACTACAAACGCCCTGATCTGGATGCAGAAGTCTTCACTGCCGATGGATTCTTCCGCACCGGTGACCGGGGTGAGCGCCGTGCCGATGGTCTGCTAAAGATCACCGGACGGGTCAAGGAGTTGTTCAAAACCTCCAAAGGCGAATACGTGGCGCCGGCGCCCATTGAGAACAGCCTGAATGCGCACCCGCTGGTTGAAATGAGCATGGTGTCCGGGCTGGGTCAACCCGCTGCTTACGCCATGGTGATGCTGGCAGAAGACGTGCGACCCAAGCAAAAAGACCCTGCATTCCGTAAGGAAGTAGAGGCCCAATTGACCCAGTTGCTCAAGGACGTCAATGCCGAGCTGGTCAACCATGAAAAACTGCAAATGATTGTGATCGCACAGCAGCCTTGGACCATTGAAAACGGCTTCCTGACGCCCACCATGAAGATTAAACGCTCGCGCATTGAAGGTGAAGTCAATGCCAAGGTGGACGCCTGGTACAGCGCCAGTGGCAAGGTGCAGTGGTCGTAAACGGCTGAGGCAAATGCTATCTAAATGGTAGCATCTTGTGTAATGATTACGGGGGCTAGGCAGTAGTTTGACATTGAACTTCTGCCAGTCCCCGTAGTTTTTTGTGGCTTTCGAAACGCCGCGCCTCGCCGGTCAAGGGGTCGGTAAACGCAATACTTTTAGCCAGCAATTGCAGGGGCCGGTCGTAGTCGGCGATGCCTTCTGGTGTCAGAACCGGGTAGATACCGTCATCCACAATGGGTAAACCTAAAGCCGCCATGTGCACACGCAACTGGTGGCGCTGGCCGGTGACGGGCTTCAACGCATAACGGGCCAATGCGTCCAACACCTCGATGGGCGTGATGTGGGTCAGTGCATTGGGTGCGCCGTCCACCTCGGCCTGTTGCATGAAGTGGGCGGACGGGGCCATACGGCTTTCGCGTTTTAACGGCCAGGGCAAGTCCGGGTTCCAGGGTGCGATGCATTCATAGGTCTTGTCGACCTGGCGCGTGCGGAACAGCTCCTGGTAGGCGCCTCGGCTGGCCACCTGTTTGGAGAACAGCACCAGCCCGGCGGTGTCGCGGTCAATGCGGTGGATGGGGGACAGCGCCTCCAGCCCCAGCGCGTTCTTCAGGCGGATCAGCACCGTCTCTTGCAGGTACTTGCCGGAGGGCATTACCGGCAGGAAATGCGGCTTGTCCACCACCAGCAAATGGTCGTCTTGCCAGAGTATCGTGGCCTCAAAGGGAATGTGCGGTTCGGTGGCCAGCGCGCGAAAGTAGTACAGGCGAAGTCCGGCGCAGTAGGGTGCATCGGGGCCCAGCACCCGGCCCTGGTCGTCGATCACATCGCCCGCGTGCAGGCGCTGCAGCCAGGTATCCGTGCTGACGCCTGGAAAGCGCTGCGGCAAAAAGTCGATGAGCAGCGCCCACGGCCCGGCAGGTAGCACCACGCAGCTGGCACCCACGCCGTTTCGGTTGGGGGGAGGGTTAGGCCGGTGCAGGGCCATGGTCAGCCTGAGGGCTAAAAGGCTCTACACCCGTTCAAACACTAAGTCCCATACTCCGTGCCCGAGCTTGATGCCGCGGTTCTCGAACTTGGTCAGCGGGCGATAGTGGGGTTTGGGGGCGTAGCCGTTCAGCTCCGGGTTGGTTGCAAGCGCTCGGTTCTTCAGCAACGGCTCGGCGCTCAGCACCTCCAGGATCTGCTCGGCATAGGGTTGCCAGTCGGTGGCGCAGTGTAGGTAGCCACCCACTTTGAGCCGGCGCGCCAGCTTGGCCACCAGCGGTGACTGGATCAGGCGGCGCTTGTTGTGTTTGGTCTTGTGCCAGGGGTCTGGGAAGAAAATGTGCACACCGTCCAGGCTTTCCAGTGGCAGCATGTGGTCGATGACTTCCACAGCGTCGTGGGCGCAGATGCGGATGTTGTTGATGTTCTGCTCGCCGATGCGCTTGAGCAACGCGCCGACGCCGGGCTCGTGCACCTCGCAGCACAGGAAGCGGGTGTCCGGCAACACACCGGCGATGTGGGCCGTGGCCTCACCCATGCCAAAGCCGATTTCCAGCACGATGGGCGAATTTCTTAAGCTTTTTGAGCCGCTAGCCCCCGTGGAGCCTGCGTAAGCAGCTTCGAAATTGATAGCAACTTGCTGGTAGGGCAGCAGAAACTTTGGCCCCAGTTCCTCAAACGCCTTGGCCTGGCCGGTCGTGGTGCGCCCCGCGCGCTTCACAAAACTCTTGATGGTGCGCATGAAGGGCTTGGCGGGCGTTTGGCCCTCGGCGTCGGCTGGCGTGGGGGATTCGGTGGGGGCCTCGGTCGGGGGGAGTTGGGTGCTCATTCGTCGTCTTTCGGGGGGGCCAATGCAGGGTTGGCGGCATGGCCTGCATTGTAAGTAGGCGCTGCGGCCCGAGGCGCCAGGTGCCGCAGGGTATCCTCTCACCCCATGCCGCGTCCATGCGGCGGGCTGGTCAGCACAACCAAAACACCTTGATAGATTGAGTATTCAGTGGACCCCACAACCAGCAACAAGATCGTCTCCTTCATCTGGGGCATTGCCGACGACGTGCTGCGCGACCTGTTCAAGCGCGGCAAATACCCCGATGTGATCCTGCCCATGTGCGTGATTCGCCGCATGGATGCCGTGCTGGAGCCCACCAAGCAGGCCGTGCTGGACACCAAAAAGATGCTGGACGAGGCAGGCATCACCGAACAAAAGGCCGTGCTGTGCAACACCGCTGGCCAGGCGTTTTACAACACCTCCAAATTCACCCTGCGCGACCTCAAATCGCGCGGCAGCCACCAGCAACTGCTGGCCGACTTTGAGGACTACCTCAACGGCTTCTCCCCCAACGTGCTGGACATTCTGGAGAACTTCAAGTTCCGCAACCAGCTCTCCACCCTGTCCAAGGCCGACGCGCTGGGCACGCTGATCAACAAGTTTCTCGACCCCGACATCGACCTCACCCCCGCCGGCATCGACAACCACGCCATGGGCACCGTGTTTGAAGAGCTGGTGCGCAAGTTCAACGAAGAAAACAACGAAGAAGCCGGCGAACACTGGACCCCGCGCGACGCCGTGCGCCTGATGGCCAACCTGGTGTTTCTGCCCATTGAGAAACAGCTCAAGTCCGGCACCTACCTGCTGTTTGACGATGCCTGCGGCACCGGCGGCATGCTCACCGTGGCCGAAGAAACCCTGACCGACATTGGCAAAAAGGCGGGCCTGCAGATTGACTGCCGCCTGTACGGCCAGGAGATCAACCCCGAAACCTACGCCATCTGCAAAGCCGACATGCTGCTCAAGGGCGAGGGCGAAAACGCCGACAACATTGTGGGCGGCGCCGAGTGGTCCACCCTGTCCAACGACGCCTTCCCGGCGCAAGAGTTCGACTTCATGCTGGCCAACCCGCCGTATGGCAAGAGCTGGAAGAAAGACCTCGAAGCCCTGGGCGGCAAAGACGGCATGCGCGACCCGCGCTTCAAGGTCATGCACCAGGGCGAAGAGCTGTCGCTGGTCACCCGCTCCAGCGACGGGCAAATGCTCTTCCTGGTCAACATGGCCGCCAAGATGAACCACAAGTCGCCCCTGGGCAGCCGCATTGCCGAGGTTCACAACGGCAGCTCGCTGTTCACCGGCGACGCGGGCCAGGGCGAGAGCAACATCCGCCGCTGGATCATCGAGAACGACTGGCTGGAGGCCATCGTCGCCCTGCCCCTCAACCTGTTTTACAACACCGGCATCGCCACCTACATCTGGGTGCTGTCCAACCGCAAGCCCGCGCACCGCCAAGGCCAGGTGCAACTGATCGACGCCAGCCAGTGGTTCAAGCCGCTGCGCAAGAACCTGGGCAAGAAAAACTGCGAACTCAGCCCCGAGGACATCGCCCGCATCACCCAGACCTTTTTCGACTTCAAGGAAACGCCCGAATCCAAACTCTTCCCCAACGCCGCCTTTGGCTACTGGAAGGTGACCGTAGAGCGCCCGCTGCGCCTGCACAGCCAGTTGTCGGTGCCGCGCATTGAGGGGCTGCGCTTTGCCAGCGGCGACGAAGACATCCGCCGCGCGCTGTTCGACGAATTTGAAGACGCCTTGTTCACCCGCTTTGCCAGCATCGAACAAGCCCTGTTCAAGCGCGTGGAGGAGTGGGGCACCGACGATACCGAGGACGAAGCGGACAGCACCGACGAAGAGGGCGACGATGGTGAGGCAAAGCCCGCCAAAAAGGGCCTGCCCGAGAAAAAGAAGCGCAAGCTACTGGACCCCAAAACCTGGGAGCGCGACGGCAAGCTGTTTGACATTGCCACCCAACTGCGCGACGCACTGGGCGGCCAGCTCTTTGAAGACCACAACATCTTCCGCGACGCAAGTGGCGGCCTGGCTCAAAAGCAGCGACACCAAACTCTCCGCCCCCGACCTCAAAGTCATCCTCAAGGCCGTGAGCTGGCGCGAAGAGACCGCCCCGCCCGTCGTCGCCAAAACCCACAAACCCGGTAAGACCGCCAAAACCACCATCCAGGCCGACCCGCTGCACGGCCTGTACGCGGCCCAAGTGGACGGCAAACCCGTGGTGCAAGAGTACGAGCCCGACCCCGACCTGCGCGACACCGAACAGGTGCCGCTGCTGGAAGCCGGCGGCATCGCCGCCTTCATCCAGCGCGAAGTGCTGCCCTACACGCCCGACGCCTGGGTCAAGGCGGACGCCACCAAGATTGGCTACGAGGTCAGCTTCACCCGCCACTTCTACAAACCCCAGCCGCTGCGCACGCTGGACGAAATCCGCGCCGACATTCTGGCAATAGAGGAAGAGGCCAGTGGGCTGCTGGACGGCCTGTTGAAGGGAAATTCCAAGTGAAATTGGCCTTTTGCCCACGTGGAATATGCGCAAGTAGCTATCAAAAGTGTAGTGATTTGGCATGGGGGCGGCGCGCATGATTGCGGACCTCAAGCCCTATGCGGCGTACCGGACGGCAGCTGGCGTGGCTGGGGAAGTTGCCGGCGCATTGGACCGTCAGGCGCATGAAGTACGTGGTGCAGGAAAACGACTTGCGTTCGACCACCGGCAATGAACAACTACTGCGCGTCTCCCAATTTACCGGCGTGACACAGCGTTTGCGCGCGGACGGTCAGGAAGAACAAGACACCCGCGCCGCCTCGCTGGTCGGCTACAAGCGCGTGGAACCGGACGAACTCGTTATCAACATCATGCTGGCGTGGAATGGCAGCATGGGCGTTCCCGTTACCCGGCATCGCAAGTCCGGCGTATTGCGTGTACAGGTTCAAGCCAGATGCCCAGCCCTGGTATTTCCATCACCTGCTGCGCTCACCGTCTTACAAGGCGCGAATCAAAGCCATGTCCACAGGCGTGGTGGAAAGCCGGCTACGGCTTTATTCGGACGACCTGTTTCGTATCCAGGGCTTGCAGCCCCCACCCGAAGAGCAAGCCGCCATCGTGCGGTTTCTGGACTGGGCCAACGCCCGGCTGGAGCGCACCATTCGGGCCAAGCGGCGGGTGATTGCGCTGCTCACCGAGCAAAAGCAGGCCATCATCCACCGCGCCGTCACCCGTGGCCTGGACCCCGCCGTCCCCCTCAAACCCTCCGGCATTGCGTGGCTGGGGGATATTCCGGCGCATTGGGAGGTGCGGCGATCAAGTTCGCGGAAGTGTCCCTGACTGCATCACGCGACACAGCGCCGTCTGGCGCCCATTCAGTTATTCGGAACGGCCATTCCCGGGCATCGTTCACCTCACCAAGGCAGCAGGATTCTGCTGCCGACTCCGCGCTTTGGACAGCAAGATGGACCCGGACGGCGATGATTTGTTATTCCGAGAGGGAGTTTGGATCGCCGCAGTGGTACCCGATGGCGTGCGGCTCTGCATATCGCAGCGCATGATGGTCTTCAGAGTTGCGGCAGGGTTTTGTCCGTATTTCTTGATGTGGCTTTTGAATAGCAAGCCGACTTATGGCCAAGCGTTGCAGGATGTGATGGGTTCAACGGCGCCCCATGTAAACATATCAACGATCAAGAACTATTTTCTTGCCATGCCGGACAAGCAAGAACAGGAAGCAATCGTCAAGCACGTAGAGTTGGAAACGAGTGTGATTGACACCCCATCTCCCGCCTCCACCGCGAAATCGACCTGCTGCGCGAGTACCGCACCCGCCTGGTCGCCGACGTGGTGACCGGCAAGCTCGATGTGCGCGCGGCGGCCGCCGCTTTGCCGCAGGACGAGCTGCCATCCGCCATCGAACCCGACGCGCTTGACGCAGACGACGACCTCGATGCCCTGGATGAATCCGAATCGGACGACGAGGAAACTGCCGCATGAATCCACTGATCGAACAACTCAATCCCAAGGAGCGCCGGGGCAGCAAGCCCCGCTGCCACCTGTTGACCCACGGCACGGTGGACGAGGTGGCGGCGGCACTGACGGCCTTGGCGGCCCCGTTTGCCACGGTGTCTGCGGGCGACGCCTGGATGCCGGTCGGCTTTGAGCAGGTGCAGGAGGCCGAGTTGAACAAGGCGCCACGCTTGCTGAACGCGGACCTGCGGGCGAAGCTGGGCGCCTGGTGGCTGCCGGCCGACCGCCAAACGGCCAGAACACCCAACTTTGACATTGCCAGCACCTGCACGGTGGGCGGCGTGCCGGGGCTGCTGCTGGTCGAGGCCAAGGCGCACGCGCAGGAGTTGCGCAAGGAAAAATCCGGCCGCGTGCTGGAAGCGGATGCATCCGAAGACCGCATAGCGAGCCACGGAACCATCGGCGCGGCCATTGCCGAGGCGGCCGCAGGCTTGGCGCTGGCGACCGGGGCGCCCTGCCACCTTTCCCGCGACACGCACTACCAGATGGCCAACCGTTTTGCCTGGGCCTGGAAGCTGACGGAACTGGGCATGCCGGTGGTGCTGGTGTACCTCGGGTTTCTGAACGCCGATGAGATGCGGGACAAGAGCGCACCTTTTTCCAGCCACGCGGACTGGCAGCAGCAGGTGAAAGCGCACAGCGCCCCACTGTTCGGCGTGGACCCGTGGGAGACGGCGCAGGTGCCTGGTCCTGACAACCGGCAGCCTGGTGCCTCTGAACCGGTCACGCACTATCACCCCCTTGGCCCCCCCTCAGGAGAGATGGCCACCGACACCTCGGAAAAAGGGCTTGAATCCCTGATCGTGCGGCACATGACCGGCACCGACGGTCTGGAGCCCGCCGGCAGCCATGTCGCGCTGGCGCCCGCCCCGCTGGGCGGCACCGGCTATCTGGCGGGCAGCCCCAAAGACTATGACCGCGCCCATGCGCTGGATGTGCACCAGTTGTTTGCCTTTTTGCGCGCTACCCAGCCCGAGGCGTTCAAGAAGCTGGCCATGCAGGATGCCCATGACGCCAAGGACATCAACCGCATCAGGTTCTTGACCCGCCTGTCCAGCGAGATTGGCAAGCGCGGCGTGGTGGACGTGCTGCGCAAAGGCATTGATCACCACCCGGCCGGGCACTTCGATTTGTTTTACGGCACGCCGTCGGAGGGCAATGCCAAGGCGCAGGCCCTGCACGCGCAAAACCGATTCGTCATTACCCGCCAGTTTGCCTACAGCCTGGACGCGGCCCGCCGGGCGCTGGATCTGGGCTTGTTCATCAACGGCCTGCCCATTGCCACGTTCGAGCTGAAGAACAGCCTGACCAAGCAGACGGTGGAGGACGCGGTGGAGCAGTACAAGCGCGACCGCGACCCGCGTGAAAAGCTGTTTGAGTTTGGCCGCTGCGTGGTGCACTTCGCGGTGGACGACAGCGAGGTGCGCATGTGCACCCAGTTGGCGGGCAAGGCGTCGTGGTTTTTGCCGCTGAACAAGGGCCACAACGATGGCGCGGGCAACCCGCCCAACCCGATGGGCCTGAAGACCGACTACCTGTGGCGCGAACTGCTGACCCCGGCAGGCTTGACCGACATTCTGGAAAACTACGCGCAGATTGTGGAGATCAAAAACCCCAAGACCGGCAAAACCAAGCGCAGCCAGGTGTTCCCGCGCTACCACCAGTTGGGTGTGGTGCGCCTCGCGCTGGCCGATGTGCGCCAGCATGGGGTGGGCAAGCGGTATTTGATTCAGCACTCGGCGGGCAGCGGCAAGTCCAACTCCATTGCCTGGCTGGCGCACCAGTTGATTGGCGTGAAGTTTGAAGGCAAGGACGCGTTTGATTCGGTGATTGTGGTGACCGACCGGCGCATTCTGGACGACCAGATTCAAAAGACCATCAAACAGTTCATGCAGGTGGGCGCCACCGTGGGCGCGGTGACGGGCGATGCCACATCCAAGACTGAGCAACTGCGGCAGTTCATTGCCGATGGCAAGAAGATCATCATCAGCACGATTCAGACGTTTCCGTTTGTGCTGAAGGTGATTGGCGACGAGCACCGGGGCCGCAAGTTCGCCATCATCATTGACGAGGCGCATTCCAGCCAGAGCGGCAAGACAGCGGCTTCCATGAGTGCCACGCTGGGCGCGACCGCGAGGGCAGGACGACGGTGACGAGGTGGACGCGGAAGACGTGGTGAATAACGCCATTGAGCAGCGCATGGCCGCCCGCAAGTTGATGACCAACGCCAGCTACTTCGCCTTCACCGCCACGCCCAAGAACAAGACGCTGGAGATGTTTGGCGATGCGCTGCCGCCCGATGCCGAAGGCAAGGTCAAGCACAAGCCGTTTCACAGCTACACCATGAAGCAGGCAGTGGAAGAGCATTTCATTCTGGATGTGCTCAAGAACTACACGCCGGTGCTGAGCTACTTTGGCCTGGTCAAGAAGATCGAAGACGACCCGCTTTTTGACAAGAAAAAGGCCAAGAAGAAGCTGCGCCGCTATGTGGAAAGCCACGACCACGCGATCCGGCTCAAGGCCGAAATCATGGTTGACCATTTCCATGAAAACGTGCTGGCTGCGGGCAAGATTGGCGGACAGGCCCGGGCCATGGTGGTGTGCAGCGGCATTGAGCGGGCGATTCAATACTTCAAGGCAATCCAAGCCTATCTGGTGGAGCGCAAGAGCCCGTACGAGGCCATCGTGGCGTTCTCGGGCGAGCCGGAGTACCAAGGGGTCAAAGTCAGCGAGTCGTCCCTGAACGGCTTTGCCAGCCGCGACATCGCCGACAAGATTCAGGACGACCCGTACCGCTTTTTGATCTGCGCCGACAAGTTCCAGACCGGCTACGACGAGCCGCTGCTGCACACCATGTATGTGGACAAGGCGCTGTCCGGCATCAAGGCGGTGCAAACGCTGTCGCGCCTGAACCGCGCGCACCCCAAAAAGCGGGATTGCTTTGTGCTGGACTTTCAGAACGACTGCGAGGGGATCAAGCTGTCGTTTCAGGATTACTACCGCACCACGCTGCTGAGCGAAGAGACTGACCCCAACAAGCTCAACGACCAGAAAAGAGGCGCTGGACGCGGCACAGGTTTACACCCCCGAACAGGTCGAACAATTTGTGGCGCTGTTCTTGGCGGGAGACGAGCGCGACAAGCTGGACCCGATTCTGGACGCCTGCGTGGTGGCCTACAAGGGCACACTGGACGAAGACCAGCAGGTGGACTTCAAAGGCAAGGCCAAAGCGTTTTGTCGTACCTACGACTTCTTGGCCTCCATCACGCCAGACACCAATGCGGGCTGGGAGAAGCTGTCCATCCTGCTGAACCTGCTGGTGGCCAAGCTGCCCGCGCCTAAAGAGGAAGACCTGGCCAAAGGCATCATTGATGCCATTGACATGGACAGCTACCGGGTGGACAAGCAAGCGGCCCTGAAAATTGCGCTGACCGACACCGATGCAGCCCTTGAACCAGACGCGGGAGAGGGCGGTGGTTTCAAACAGCAACCCGAACTCGACCGCCTCAGCAGCATTCTGAAAGCCTTCAACGACAGCTTTGGCACGCTGTTCACCGATTCCGACCGGGTGGTGAAAAAAATCAGGGAAGAAGTTGCACCTCGAGTGCAAGCCAACGCTGCCTACCAAAACGCCAAACAGAACACGCCCCACACCGCCCGCATGGCGCATGACCAGGCGCTGGGCATGGCAATGCAGATTTTGCTGAAAGACGACACGCAGATTTATAAACAATTTGTAGAGAACGATTCGTTCAAGCGGTTTGTGGGTGACATGGTGTACGCGCTGACGAGCCAGGTGCAGCAGCCGGGAGCCCAGTAGCCAAAGGCGAATTGCATACCCGTCGTTTCCATTTTCGGCTTTTTGGGTTAGCCCCCAACCGGCAGACTCCCAGCCGCCTTCACTTCCTTCAACGAAAAGCTGGTCGCGATTTCTTTCACACCCGGCAGGCAGCGGATCTTGTTGCGCACCAGCGCGGAGAAGGCCTCCAGGTCGGTGGCAATGGCCTCGATCAGGTAGTCGTAATGGCCCGACAGGTTGTGGCAAGACACGACCTGGGGCAGGGCGACGACCTCGCGCTCAAAGGCGGCGGCAATCTCGGCGGTGTGGTTTTGCATCTGCAGGTGGATAAAACCGGTGACGCCATAACCCAGGTGCTTGCGGCTCAACCGGGCCTGGTAGCCCTCGATCACACCCGAGTCCTCCAACTGCCGCACCCGCCGCCAGCACGGCGATTGCGACAACGAAACATGCTCGGCCAACTCGGCCATGGTCTGGCGCGCATCGCGCTGCAGGGCCAACAAAATGGCCTGGTCGGTGGAGTCAAAGGGTTTCATAGGTGGTTTTTGCCTTTAATCAATGAAATTTACAAAAATTGATCCAAATTATGTCTATGGATGACTGATATTGGCGAAACATTTGCTCCCACTCTGCATAAAAATTCTTTTACACGATTCCAACAGGAGACAAGACCATGAACCTCAAAGACCTGCCCCTGGATGCCATCCCCGCAGCTGCAAAACCCAAGGCCGGAGGCTTCAGCACCCGCGCCATCCACTGGGGCTACAACCCGGCCGACCACCATGGCGCGCTGGTTCCACCCACCTATGCCACGTCTACCTTTGCCTTCCCCGACGTAGCCTATGGCGCGCGTTGTTTTGCCGGCACTGAGCCAGGCTACTTCTACACCCGTATCGCCAACCCGACGCTGGCCTTGCTGGAAGCCCGCCTGACCAGCCTGGAGCAGGGCGCAGGTGCCGTGGTGTTTGGCTCGGGTATGGGCGCCATCACCGCCACACTGTGGTCTCTACTGGAGCAGGGCGACGAGGTGCTGGCCGACATCACGCTGTATGGCTGCACCTTCGCCTTCATGAACCACGGCCTGACCCGCTTTGGCGTGACGGTGCGCCATGTGGACATGACCGACCCCGAGCAAGTGGCACAGGCCATGGGCCCCAAGACCAAGGTGGTCTACTGCGAAACCCCGGCCAACCCGAATATGCGCCTGGTGGACATTGCAGCCGTGGCTGGAATTGCCCATAAGGGCGGCGCCAAGCTGGTCGTCGACAACACCTATTGCACGCCCTACCTGCAGCAACCGCTGTTGCTGGGTGCCGATGTGTCCGTGCACTCCATGACCAAGTACCTGGGCGGCCACGGTGATCTGACCGCGGGTGCCGCCGTGTTTGCCGATGCCGATCTGGCCAAACACGTGCGCCTGGTCGGCCTGAAGGATATGACCGGTGCCGTGATGTCGGCGCCCGACGCGCAACTGGTGATGCGGGGCCTGAAGACCCTGGCCCTGCGCATGGACCGCCACTGCCAAAGTGCCCAGACAGTAGCCGAATTGCTGGAGGCTCACCCGGCCACTGCCGTCGTGCATTTCCCCGGGCTCAAGAGCTTTGCACAACACGATTTGGCCAAGCGCCAGATGCGCCAGTTTGGCGGCATGATCGCGTTTGAATTGAAGGGCGGTATGGAGGCCGGCATGCGCTTCATGGACGCGCTGCAACTGGTGACACGCGCAGTGAGCCTTGGCGATTGCGAGAGCCTGGCCCAGCACCCGGCCAGCATGACCCATTCCACCTACACGCCCGAAGAGCGCGCCGCCTGCGGCATCAGCGAAGGCTTGGTGCGCTTGTCGATTGGGCTGGAAGATATTGAAGACATCTTGGCCGACATCACGCAGGCTTTGAGCCGTGTGATGTTTGCGCAGGTTGCCTAAGCGCGTTGGAGCTTCACCGTTTTGAGGCGTCGTCTGTTACCTGGCCCATTGGGTGCATGCTGCCGTCACTCCCCACCTTTTTGGCATTTTGTGCTGCACGGCCTGACTTTTAAGATGCAGATTGGCAGCACATTTGTTGCCAGCGTTTGTATAGTCAGACCCCATGAACACCTCGCAATCCCCACGCCCCCGGTCGACACCGACCCACAGGAAACCGCAGAGTGGACGCAAGCCTTCCAGTCCGTCGTTGCCACCCACGGCGCCGAACGCGCGCGTTTTGTGCTGGACCAGCTGGTGCGCCTGGCGCACACGGCACAGGTTGGCTGGTCACCCGAGCTGGCCACACCCTATGTGAACACGATTCCGGTGGACCAGCAGGGCAGCTTCCCCGGTGATCTGGCGATTGAAGAAAAATTGGCTTCGCTCATGCGCTGGAACGCGCTGGCTATGGTGGCGCGTGCAAACGGCGCTTATGGTGAGCTGGGCGGCCATATCGCAAGCTACGCCAGCGCGGCGGATTTGTTTGAGGTGGGCTTCAACCATTTCTTCAAAGGCTCACGCGGTGGCGACCTGGTGTTCTTCCAACCCCACAGCGCGCCCGGCGTCTACGCACGGGCCTTTTTGGAGGGGCGCTTGAACGAGGCCGACCTGGCCCACTATCGGCAAGAGATCACCGCACCGGACCAGGGCGCACGCGGCCTGTCCAGTTACCCGCACCCCTGGTTGATGCCCGACTTCTGGCAGTTCCCCACCGGTTCCATGGGCATTGGCCCCATCAGCTCGATTTATCACGCGCGTTTCATGCGTTATCTGTCGCACCGGCAATTGCTGGACTGCGCCGGGCGAAAAGTGTGGGGCGTGTTTGGTGATGGTGAGATGGACGAGCCCGAAAGCATGAGCGCACTCACGCTGGCCTCGCGCGAAAAACTGGACAACCTGGTCTGGGTCGTCAACTGCAACCTGCAACGCCTGGACGGCCCGGTGCGTGGCAATGGCCGCATCATCGACGAGCTGGAAAAGCTGTTCCGCGGCGCGGGCTGGAACGTCATCAAACTGGTCTGGGGCAGTGACTGGGACGGCCTGTTTGCACGCGACACCACCGGCGCGTTGGTGCAGACCTTTGCCAACACCGTGGACGGCCAGATGCAGACCTTTGCCGCCAAGGATGGCCGCTTCAACCGCGACAACTTCTTTGGCCAAAACGAGGAGTTGAAAAAGCTGGCCCAGGGCATGACCGACGAACAGATCGACCGCCTGAAACGCGGTGGCCACGACATCGTCAAGATCCACGCCGCCTACGCCGCAGCCGCGCAGCACAGCGGCCAGCCCACGGTGATTTTGGCGCACACCAAGAAAGGATATGGCATGGGCCAGGCTGGCCAGGGCAAGATGACCACGCACAGCCAGAAGAAGCTGGACGAGGCCGCGCTGATCGAATTCCGCAACCGCTTCAACCTGCCGCTGACCGACGCGCAAGCCGCCAACCTCGAATTCTTCAAACCGTCGGAAGACAGCGCCGAGATGCGCTACCTGCACGCCAAGCGGACACAACTGGGCGGCTACCTGCCGCGCCGCGAGACCAGCGCCGATTTGGTGCCCGTGCCGGCGCTCAGCAGCTATGCAGCCTTTGCCACGGCGGCAGCCGGCAAGGAGATGTCCACCACCATGGCCTTTGTGCGCATGCTGGGCAACCTGCTGAAAGACCCGGCTCTGGGGCCGCGCATCGTGCCCATCGTCGCCGACGAGGCGCGCACCTTTGGCATGGCCAATCTGTTCAAGCAGGTCGGCATCTACTCCAGCGTGGGCCAGCGCTACGAGCCCGAAGACATCGGTTCGGTGCTGAGCTACCGCGAAGCCATGGACGGCCAGATTCTGGAGGAGGGCATCAGCGAGGCCGGTGCCATCGCCAGTTGGACGGCCGCCGCCACCAGCTACAGCGTGCACGGCCTGGCCATGCTGCCCTTCTACATCTACTACTCGATGTTCGGCTTCCAGCGCGTGGGCGACGCGATCTGGGCCGCGGCGGATCAGCGCTCGCGTGGCTTCCTGCTGGGTGCCACATCGGGGCGGACCACGCTGGGCGGCGAGGGCCTGCAGCACCAGGACGGCAGCAGCCACCTGGTGGCGGCCACCATTCCCAATTGCAAGGCTTACGACCCGGCCTTTGCAGGTGAGATGGCCGTCATCATCGACCACGGCATGCGCGAGATGCTGGTCGAGCAGAAGGACGTTTTCTACTACGTCACGCTGATGAACGAGAACTACGCCCAGCCGAATCTGCCAGAAGGCGCAGCGGCCGATGTGGTGCGGGGTTGCTATAATTTTGCTAGCTATCTACGCAATATTGACGAGGGCTACGGCCCATATTCGCTTAAGGATGTGACGTTGCTGGGCTCTGGCGCCATTCTGACCGAGGTCATCAAGGCCGCCCACCTGCTGGCCGCCCAGGGCGTGGATGTGACGGTGTACAGCGTGACCAGTTGGAGCGAACTGGCCCGCGACGGCCGTGCCTGCCTTCAACGCCAAATGGCGGGTGATGCGGCAGAACCCGTGCCTTTCATCGAACAGCAACTGCAGGGCAGCGCCGGCCCCATCATCGCCGCCACCGACTACGTGTGCGCAGTGCCGGAAAGTGTGAGGGCCTTCATCCCGCAAGGTCGCCGCTACGTCACGCTGGGCACCGACGGCTTCGGCCGCAGCGATACACGGGCGGCGCTGCGGGGCTACTTTGGGGTGGATGCGGCGAGTATCGTCAGGGCAGCCCTGGGGCAGGTGGGCTGATAGCGGCTACTAGGGCAGTAACAAAACTGGCCGCCGGCCCTCGGAATAGGCGCCAGCTGCTATCAGTTCAGGAGTTAACAGAGATATTTCAACCGCATGAAGCTTTGGCACCGTGCCTGCGCACGCCAGTCTGCGGGTGCCCAGGGTGTCTACCCCCCCCCCCCCGGCAAGGGCCCCCCCCGGGGGCGCCGCGGGGCCGGCACCCCCCCCGCGGTCCCCGACCCCCGCCGGGCCGGCGGGGGAATTCGGTAGCTCGCGGGCGGTCAGGCTAGAGCCAGAAACGCTTAAAGAGCGGGCGGCAAAACGCGGGATATGGCAAAACCCCAAGTCAGCACGCAGATCGAGGTCGCTTCCAAGGTGCGATACTGGGTCGCATGGGTGTGAATTTTCGATCTGTCCTACCGCTTGCCATCTTCATTCTGTCGCTGTGCGCACTGGGGGTTGCCCGAGCCCAGACACCAGACAACCCCGCGCCGCTGGTGCTGCAGGCGGATGCGGAACGTGTAGACATCCGCTCCGCCGTTGAAGTGTTAGAGGACCCCACCGGGCAGCTGACGCTGGACGATGTGCGCAGCCCGGCCTACGCGGGCCGCTTCATTGCGGGCCAGCCGTCCGGCAGCAACACCTTGCCCGTCCATTGGGTGCGCTTCACGCTGCGCCATGCGTCGGCCCAACCCAAGACCTGGTGGTTTAGCACCGGAACGCAATTCCCCAAGGCGCTCGATCTCTACACCCCGGATGCGCAGGGCAACTATCAGCACCAGCATGCCAGCGCGGACTTGCCATTTTCGGCCCGACCGCTGCCGTTCAAGCACTTTGTGTTTCCGGTTGAACTGCAGCCGAGGCAGCCGGCCACCGTGTACCTGCGCTTGCTCGGCTACTCGCAGTTCGCTGTCATTCAACCGGTGTTCTGGGAGCCCGCAGCGCTGACCGCCGCTGCACAACACGACCGCGCGCAGTGGCTGCTCTATGTCGGCATGGCGGCATCCATCATTCTGTACAACCTGCTGCTGTTTGCTGCCCTGCGCGATGCCAACCACCTGCTTTATTCAGCCGCCTCCAGCGGCATCGTCTGGGCGGTCAGTTGCGCGCTGGGCGGGTTCGGTTTTGCGTTCGAGATGCTCTGGCCCGACTCACCACGCTTCGAGCGCGCCGGGTGGGCGCTGTCGATGGCAGTTTCTCACCTATTGTCCGTGACGTTCTTCGCGCAGGTTCTCGAGATGCGCCACGGCATGCCTGACTTGCACAAGTGGCTGTTGCGAGGGTGTGCGTTGTTCACCACGGGCATTCTGGCGGCGCTCGGCACTACCTTCGGCGGAGATCTTCCAGGCGCCAGGCGCTTCGTATTGGCCGCAGCGGCGGTGGTGGGCGTTGCCATGTCTTTCATTGTTTTGTTCGCCCTGGTCCGCGCCGCCAAGGCGCGCAGCCGGGCGGTGGTTTTCATCGTGATCGCATGGCTCCCATTGATCATCGCCTCGACCCCTTTCACGCTTGGCATGCTGACCCAGACCCCTTCTGATAATCGTTTCCTGATCTGGGCCTCGATCTTCGAGATGCTGATGATGTCGCTGCTGTTGGCCGACAAGTTCAATCAGGAGAAGCGTGCCAAGTCCATCGCCCAGACTGCGCTGGTGGACCACCTGCAGAAGTCCGAGCAGGAGCTTGAATCCAAGGTAGCCCAGCGCACGGATGAATTGGCTAAGGAGCAGACCCGAACCAAGGAATTGCTGCACAACATCCTGCCGGTGGACATTGCGCAGGAGATTTCGTCCACCGGCTCGGCCCGCCCGGCGCGGCATGAAGCGGCGACCATCCTGTTCACCGACTTCAGCGGCTTCACCATGGCGGTGGCCACCATGCCGGCTGACCGCATGGTGGCCGAGCTCAACGAGATCTTTGCCGCCTTCGATGACATTACCGACGCCTGCGGGGTAGAGAAGATCAAGACCATTGGTGACGCGTACATGGCGGTCGCAGGCCTGCCCAAACCCTGCGCGGACCACGCGCAGCGCTGCGTGCGTGCCGGGTGGCTCATGCTCGCCTATCTGGAAGAGCGCAACATAAACGCCGCCTTCAAGTGGCAGCTGCGCATTGGCATCCATTCCGGGCCCGTGGTGGCCGGCGTGGTGGGCAAGCGCAAATACGCCTTCGACATCTGGGGTGACGCCGTCAACATCGCCTCGCGCATGGAAAGCTCGGGCGAGGTCGGGCGTGTGAATGTCTCCGCCTACACCTACGACCTGATCCGGGGCGAGTTTCAGTGTGAATACCGGGGCAAGGTGGGGGCCAAGGGCAAGGGGGAGGTTGATATGTATTTTGTGGCGGGGGGTGTCTCCTGATTGCGCCACCCGTTCCAACCTGCTAATGTCTGTGGCAACCATGAGTGAACACCCCCCGCCCGTAGCCGCCGGAGCACGCCTGCATGCCCTGGACAACCTGCGAGCCATCCTGATGTGGTTGGGCATCGTGCTGCATGTGACCGCGATCTACGGGTTCGAGCCTTCTCCCATCATCTGGCGTGATGAGCAGCGCACCATCCTGGCTGACCTGCTGACGACTTCCATCCATGCGTTCCGGATGCCGGCGTTCTTCATCCTGGCGGGGTTCTTTGCCATGCTGCTGGCCCAGTCCCGGGGGCCCGGCGGCCTGTTGCGTCACCGACTGGCGCGTCTGGCGCTTCCGTTCGCGTTGTTCTGGCCGTTCCTCTGGGTCGCTTCGGGTTTGGCTGCACTGGCCTTTCTGAACCGTATCGCGTTGGGGCAATGGGGGCTGGACAAAACCGTGATCACAAATTTGCCGGTCCCCCAAGGGCCTAGCACGATGCACATGTGGTTTCTGTGGATGCTGTTGTGGTTCTGCGTGGCCACTTCGGTGCTGCTGCGCCTTCCGCGCGTCTGGTTCGCACCGGCGGCATCCGTGCTTGCCTGGCTGGCGCGCCAGCCCTGGGGTTTCGCGGTCCTGGCGTTGCCTTTGCTGGCCGCAGGTGCGAGCTATCCACGCGGGATCCTGGTAGCTTCGGGCGCATTCCTGCCGCCGTGGAACGAGTGGTTGCACAACGGTTTGTTCTTCGTCTTCGGGCTGATGCTGCATGGCCGCCAGACGGAGCTGTTCGCGCAGTTCCAGCGCCGCTGGGCGCTCTGTGCTGCGGCGGGTCTGGTGTTCTACGTCGTCACCGGCGTGGTGATGCGCGGGTACGGTCCGCAACTGTTGGGCGCTTACAGCTACCACTGCGCGGGCTGGCTGTGGAGCTTTGCCAGCATCGGCCTGGCCCTGAAGTTCCTGCAGTCGCGCCATGTGGTGCTGGGTTATTTGTCAGACAGCGCCTATTGGGTCTACCTGCTGCACTTCCCGTTGACCATCATTTTTGGGGCCGTGCTGTACCAGCTGCCGCTGCCCGCCCTGTTGAAAATCGCCATCAACATCACCGCCACCACGCTGGTCTGCGTGGGCAGCTACCAGCTCCTGGTGCGCCACACCTGGGTCAGCCAGCTGTTGAACGGCAAGCGCCACCCGCGGTCGGCGCGGGTGGTGCCTGCCGGTGCTGGCGTAGGACAGCCAGGTCGGGGTTGGCAAAACCCCAAGGGTTTACACGCGGCTGGATACCACTTTTGCAGGATGATACTTGGACTCGTCACAACTCTTGGGGAACCCGCCATGCGTAAATTTCGCTCTCTTGCGTTGGCAGCCGCCACACTCGCACTACTTGCGGCCTGTGCCACGCCGTCATCGTCCACCGGCCCGATGGGCTTTTTCGCCACCAGCGTGGGCAGCGGCAAGGGTGCAGACCTGGGTGGCCTGGCTGGCGCGGATGCGCACTGCCAACGTTTGGCGTCGGCGGCCGGCGCCGGAAGCAAAACCTGGCGTGCCTACCTGAGCACGCCGCCAACCTTTGCCTCCGGCACCACGCCGGCCGTGGCCGCCATCCACGCACGTGACCGTATCGGCACTGGCCCCTGGTACAACGCCCGGGGCGCACTGATTGCCCGTGACGTAGACCACCTGCACAACGGCAATCACATCAGCAAGGAAACGGCCCTCGACGAGCGCGGCAATGGGGTCAAAGGGCGCGGAGACGCACCCAATGAACACGACATGTTGACCGGCACGCGCACCGACGGCACGGCCTTTTCACCGTCGACCGACACCACCTGCAAATCCTGGACCAGCTCGACCGACGGTTCAGCCGTCGTCGGCCACCATGACCGAGTCGGACCGACCCCGGACAACTGGGCGAAGTCATGGAACTTTTCGCACCAGTCCGCGGGCTGTAGCCAAGAGGCGCTGGTGCGCACCGGGGGTGCGGGCAAGTTTTATTGCTTTGCGGTGAATTAAACGAAAGTTCTTCAGGAACTTTGTTTGGCGCCGATCGGAAGTGTGAAGAACATCCGCGTCCCTTGACCAGGGCTGCTGTCCGCCCGGATGCTACCGCCATGGGCCTCCACAATACACCGCGAGATGTACAGGCCCAAGCCCAGCCCGCGCCGGTCGTTCTTGCCGACCTGCCAGAACCGCTCGAATACCGCCTCCAGCATGGCCACGGGGATGCCTTCACCGGTGTCGTCCACACAAAACTCAAACGACTCACCCACACTTTTGCAGTGCACGCGAATACTGCCACCCGTGGGGGTGAACTTGATCGAATTGGCAATCAGGTTGGCGAGCACTTGCAGCATGCGGTCGTGGTCAAACTCTGCTGCACAAGGCTCTTGCGGATTCTGAACTTCAAGAGAAATTCCCTTTGCCGATGCGGAGACCTGCAGGGCATCCACCGCCTCGGTGACCAGCGAGCTGGCGTCGCCGGGAACCGCATGCATTGCCAGTTTGCCGGAGTCGATGCTGGCGACATCGACCAGGTCGCCAATCAATCGGTTCATGCGGGTGCCGTAACGCTCAATACGCGCCGTCTCAATGAGCAACTGCTCGCTGTCAGTGTGCTTCTCAAGCTTTTGGGCGAGGAACTGCGAACTCACCACAATCCCGTTCAGCAGATCGCGCAGGTCATGGGAGACCATGCCAAGGAAATCGTCTCGGGTTGCCAGCGCATCGTCGGAACGGGCGCGTTCTGTCAGCAGGTATTGATCGGTTGCGTCGCGCTCCAGGGGCAACAGCCGTGTCAGCATGCGTGTCCTTGCATCGCGCTCACTGCGAACGCTCAAGTCGGCCGCAGCCCGCTCGTCGTACAAGGCTTTGTCCTCGACTTTCCGATCCCGTGCAATGGTGGATCGGGTTTCCAGGTGAGTGGTGCCGTCCGTCTTTTCGCTTGCTTTTTCGTCCGCTTTCTCGCGGGCCGCAACCATGACGGCGTCGGCGTTCTCCCGGGCGTGTTCAACTACGGCGTCGGCATCTCTTTCTACGGCCAAGCGACTTGCCGTCATTTCTCGGTCGGCTTTTTCGCGTTCCTCACGCAGGCTGGCGTCGGTCAGGTCGCGCTCGGGCGATTCCAGTGTATTGGGAGTTGGCATCCTAGAACCTTAGTCTCGTAAGCAATGTGGAGTAAATCGGACGCCGGTTCCATTTCGGCGAAGTGACCAGTATATGACGGGGCATCGCATAAACCTGGAGAGAGCAGACTAGCCAGCCGTAGCGCATTTCGCAGTTGTACAGCGCATTAATTCGTCTTCGGCTGCGCAATGGTGATCAGCTCGCGATAACGACTTGCTGCAACCATTTCCAGCGCGTCGATGCCGTAGCCCACAAAGATGCGTGCGCCGACAATGCCGGAAACGTCAACTGCGTCGAGGATCTGCACCAGTACCGAGTCCGTCCTGGCGTTGAGAGAAACACCTGCTAGGTACTCCGCAAGAGGAAACGAAAGAGGAGCCCAGTTGCGTTTGGCATCCAGGGAAATCCACTGGAACGCGCTGGAGTCCCCAATCAACGCTAGCACGTAGAGCTTGTAACTGGTTGCAGCGCGTGTACCGCGAGTACCGCGTGCCACTTCCCCTCCACCCAAAAGACCAAAAACGTTGGCCCGCAGACTCAATGCCGAGAGCTCGCCGCGTCTTTCGGTCTTGACCAAAAATACCGGAATCGATGAGGCGGCAACGTTCTTGGGTGTGCCAGGTGCCAGGTCCAGCAAACCGTCGGTCGAGGCGTTGACACTCAGCACAAAACCAGCCTGTTTTGCAAAGGTACCGTCACCGAGCTGGCCCACGGTGTTGTCGCCTGCCATGTAAACCAGACCGTCCGCTGTCAATAAGGCGCTGTTTCGGCCACCGGCTGACAGTTGCTGTACTGTAGTGGGCGTGCTCAGCTGCAGCGCGACCGCGCTGGCCTCGGTCACGTTGCCCAGCACACCCGACTCCGCAAGTCCCCAACCCCATATTGAGCCGTCACGCTTTCGGGCCAGCGCATGTTCGGACCCGGCGGCGATCTCCACCACGTCGCTTAAACCGATCACAAGTGTGGGTATCAGTCGCTGGTCCAACGTGCCATCGCCGACTTGCCCGGTCCAGTTGGCGCCCCAGGCCAAGACGCGGCCATCACGGGTGAGGGCATAGCTGCCGCTGGCTGTAGCGACCACTTGTTGAATGTCGACCAAGCCCGCGATCTGCTGCGGATTGGGCGAACTCTCCAGGTTGCCAGTACCCAATTGGCCGCTTGGGTTGAAGCCCCAGGCCCAGACCGTGCCATCGCGCTTGAGCACCAGCACGTGCCCATTGGTACTGACCACGGATTTTGCCTCGCCCAGCGCGCGTGTCGGCAAAGCCGGTTGCTGGGTTGATACGCCGGGCAATGTACTGCCCCAGTACCAAACCGAGCCATCATGCTGCAACGCGAGCGAGTAATAGGAACCAGCAACAACGCTGGTCACATCTGCGATCGCCGTCAATCGTATTGCGGCGGCGCTGTCAGCATAGGTGCCGTCACCCAGTTGGCCATATCCATTGCTGCCCCATGCCCACACCGCCCCCGATGTGTCCACTGCCAGATTGTGCGATGTTCCCGCAGACACTTGAACGATGTTGGACAGGCCCGCGACAGCAGCCGGAACCGATTGCCCCAGAATACGACCCCGACCGAGCTGGCCCGACGTGTCAAGCCCCCAGCTCCAGACTCGCCCGCCCGCGTCCAGCGCGAGCCCGTGCCACGTGCCGGACGCGATGTTTATGATGCTGCGCAGGTCCAGCACCGGGCCGGGCACGTCACGGTAAGTGGTGGTGCCATCACCCAAAGTACCAAAGCCATTTCCGCTGAAGCCGTAGGACCACACGGTGCCATCGGCTTGTAACAATTGCGTCAGCCCATACGCGGTGGAAACGCCGACCAGTGTGCCTGCCGGTTCTTGGCGCTCTGGCGCTGTCCCGCTGATCCAGCGCCACCAGGTCTGACCATCGGCGTGCAGCGCAACCAGGCCATAACTGGCTTCACCACCGTCCAGCGCGACCACCCCTGTCAGACCCGGAGTCTGCACAGGCACCGTTCGCGGCGCACCACGCGGGGTGTTGAAGGGCGACATGACCCCCCACTCCCAGACCGTGCCATCGTGCGTCAGGGCTGCGCTGAACTCATTGCCGGCTGTTATCGCCTTCACGTTACTCAGGCCCCGCACCTCGACCGGTGTCAAACGCTGGGTGCGGCTTGCGTCGCCGAGTTGGCCCTCGTCATTCGTTCCCCAAGCCCAAACTTTGCCGTCTTGCCGCAAGGCAAGGATGTGCCCGCTGCCACACGCCAGGGCCTGGATGCCGCTGATGCCGGGTAGTTTGGCCGGTATCCGTGTCGATTCCAATGCGCCGCTGCCCATGGTGGCATGGTCGCCCCAGGTCCAGACCGCACCATCCTGGTCCAGCGCAGCGGAAAAGTAGTCACCGCCACATGCCGCGCTAACCCGGCTGATGGCCCGCGCCTGAACCGGTTCGGAGCGAAAGTCTGTACTGTCGTCGCCAAGTTGTCCGTTCCCGTTGCTACCCCAGGTCCACAGGCTGCCATCGCTTCGGATGGCCAACGAGTGATTGGGGCCGATGCCAATGGCTTTGACCCCACTCAATCCAACCACCAGACCAGGGCGGCTTTCATAGGTTTGGCGCCCTTGTCCGAGTTGCCCGTCTCGGTCCGAGCCCCAAGCAAATACGCTGCCGTCGCTGCGTAAAGCCAAACTGTGTTCCGTGCCGACCGAGAGTGCGGGTGTGACCGCATGCGCCGAAAGTGGCGGCCCCAAAACGAGCGTGGCAAAAGCCAAACCGCTGGCCAATATGCGAACCCGATGCGTACACGTCAGCATGATCAACCTCCAACCAGAAGATGAGAGCGCTCCAGGTTTCACCGCGCTTGTGCATTCTGCTGTCATTTTGTCCTTTGGAGAAGCCGTCCCGTATTCACGGCCAAACAGCTCAGGCGGTCAAGGCTTCCAACAACTCGGTTTCGATTTCGATTTGTTTCTTGTTGTGCTGCAACTCCGGGCCATCAATGAGGAAGGTGTCTTCCACCCGTTCACCCAGGGTCGCCACTTTTGCCAGTTGCAGGTTGACGTGGTGCCGGGCCAACACCCTGGACACGCTGTAGAGCAGACCAACGCGGTCACTGGCCGAGATATTGAGTAGCCAGCGTTGTCCTTTTTCGTCCGGTGTCAAGGTGACCCTTGGCGCGATCGGGAAACTCTTGACCCGGCGCGATACGCGGCCACGCCCGGGTTTGGGCAAGGGTCCGGCATCGGTAATGACCTTGGCCAAGCCGTTTTCCAGCATGCTGGTAATTTCCCGGTATTCTTCGGGCGGAGCCGATGTGACTAACTGGAACGTATCCAACGCATAGCCGTTTTTGGCCGTGTGGATTCGTGCGTCCAAAACGCTAAATCCGCGTTGGTCGAAATAACCACAAATGCGGGCGAACAGGTCGCTTTGGTCTGGGGTGTACACCAGTACTTGCAGGCCTTCGCCAGCCGGTGAGCGGCGTGCACGCACCACCGTCTTATGGGCACCGACCATGCGCGACAACTGCCGTGTGTGCCAGGCAATGTCGGCCGCGTCATGGCGCATAAAGTATCCGACATCCAGCGTGTCCCACAGCGGTTTGTGTGCTTCGAAGGGCAGTGAATGCATGGCAACCATCACCAGGGCTTCACGCTTGCGGGATTCAACTTCGGCATCCGGGTCTGGCGCATGCCCACCCAGAGCGCGGCTGGTGTAGCGGTACAGGTCTTCCAGCAGTTTGCCTTTCCAGGCGTTCCAGACCTTCGGCGACGTGCCTCGGATGTCGGCGACGGTGAGTAAATACAGGGCCGTCAGCTGGCGTTCATTGCCCACGCGTCGGGCAAAATCGGCGATGACTTTGGGGTCACTCAGGTCTGACTTTTGAGCAATCTGGCTCATGGACAGATGTTCGCGCACCACGAACTCAATGAGCAGGGTATCAGCGCTGTCGATGCCGTGTTGTTTGCAAAAGCGGCGAACTTCAACCGCGCCAAGATCCGAATGGTCACCACCGCGCCCCTTGGCAATGTCATGGAAAAGGGCCGCGATGTACAACAGCCACGGTTTGTCCCAACCGCTGGCCAGTTGGGAGCAGAACGGGTACTCGTGGGCGTGCTCCACGATGAAGAAACGGCGCATATTGCGCAACACCATCAGAATGTGCTGGTCCACCGTGTAGACGTGAAACAGGTCATGCTGCATTTGCCCGACGATGCGGCGAAACACCCACAGGTACCGGCCCAGCACCGACGTTTGGTTCATCAAGCGCATGGCATGGGTAATGCCCTCGGGCTCCATCACGATTCTGCGGAAGGTTTCGCGGTTAACCGGGTCACGCCGAAAACCCGCATCCATCAGGTTACGGGCGTTGTACAGCGCCCGCAAAGTTCGGGCCGACAGCCCCTTGACCCCTACCGTGGTCTGGTAAGCCAGAAACGTCGCCAGAATGGCATGTGGTTCGCGTTGGTACAGGTCGTCACTGACCACGTCAATCATGCCGGCTTTGTCGTTGAAGTAGTCGTTGATGCGCCGGGGTGCGTGGGTCGAAGGGTTGAGCCGTTCTTCGATGTTCAACATCAAAATCTGGTTCAGTTGGGCAACGGCCTTGGCCGCCCAGTAGTAACGCCGCATCAAGGTTTCGCTGGCACGCACAAAGGTTCGCCGCACCGGGGCGCCGCTGGCGTCAAACGGTTCCGGCGAAGGGTTTACATAACCAAAGGACTCTGCGACCGCATTTTGCATGTCAAACACCAGGCGGTCTTCGCGCCGATTCGCAATCAGGTGCAGGCGGGCGCGAATCCGGGTCAACAGGGATTCGTTGCGAAGAATTTGCTGTACCTCAAAGGGCGTCGCCAGACCATTGGCGGCCAGGTCTTTCCAGCTATTGCCAAAACCGGCCGCCTTGGCAACCCACAGGATGACCTGCAGATCACGCAATCCGCCGGGTGACTCCTTGCAATTGGGTTCCAGCGCATAGGGCGTGTTTTCGTACTTGGTATGGCGCTGGCGCAATTCCAGTGTCTTGGCGACAAAAAAAGCCTGAGGGTCCATGGCCGCAGCAAATGCCGTTTTAAACTGCTGCATCAGGTCGGCGTTGCCGGTGACCAAACGGCTTTCCAATAGTGCGGTTTGAACCGTCACGTCTTTTTCGGATTCGGCCAGGCAACCGCTGAGGGTGCGCACGCTGGACCCTACTTCGAGTCCGCTGTCCCAGCAGCCACCAATAAATGCCTCGATGCGGGCCTTCAATTTGGGGTCGCTTTCAGGATCAAATCCATCCGGCATCAGGACCAATACGTCCACATCCGAGTGGGGAAAAAGTTCGCCGCGACCGAATCCGCCGACGGCCAGGAGTGCAAAAGGAGATTGCAGCCCGGCGTGCTCCCACAATCGGCGCAAGACGTCATCGGCCAATTGGGCCATTCGACTCAGGGCCTCGTGCGCATCACGTCCGTTGGAGCCGCGTTTACCAACTGCCTGCAGCAGCAGTGCTTTTTCGGCGCGGTATTCGGCGCGAATTGCCTGAAGATCAGCCATGGTTGGACAACTGCCGCCTGAACAATCTCAGGCTACTGCCAGAGGCGGAACAAATTCCGGAATGGCAGGCGAGCCTGCCGAGAGTGTCAGCACCTCATACCCGGTTGGGGTGACGAGAATGGTGTGCTCCCATTGGGCCGATAACGAGTGGTCCTTGGTCACAATGGTCCAGCCGTCCTTCTCGGGGCCGTCCTTGATGTCTCTTTTGCCAGCGTTGATCATGGGCTCTATGGTGAAGGTCATGCCTTCCACGAGTTTTTCCAGTGTGCCAGGCTTGCCATAATGAAGGACCTGGGGTTCTTCGTGGAACACCCGGCCTATGCCGTGTCCACAAAACTCGCGGACCACACTGAAGCCGTGTCCTTCGGCAAATTGTTGAATGGCATGGCCGATATCACCGAGGTGAACACCTGGTTTGACCATCATGATGCCTTTCCACATGGCCTCATAGGTGATGCGGGCCAGCCGTTTGGCGGCTATGGATGCCTCGCCGACCATGAACATGCGGCTGGAGTCGCCGTGCCAGCCGTCTTTGATGACCGTGACGTCGACGTTGACCACATCGCCCTTTTTCAGGGGTTTGTCATTCGGGATGCCATGACAAACCTGATGGTTGACAGATGTGCACACCGATTTGGGGTAGGGCCGGTTACCACCGCCCTTGTAATTGAGCGGAGCCGGAATTCCGCCTTGCACCTGGGTGATGTAGTCGTGTGCCAGCTTGTCGATTTCGTTGGTGGTGACACCAGGCTTGATGAACGGCGTCAGGTAGTCCAGCACTTCAGAGGTGAGCCGACCCGCGATGCGCATGCCGTGAATGCCTTCGGCGTCTTTGTAGGTAATTGTCATGGATCAATTATCCCAGAGGGCGGCTCAGTCGTGTGCGCGACTGCTCAGGCCTTGCGTAGCGCTTCTTTCCACACTGAGGCACCAATCAACACCAGCTGCAATTGGCGAACAAAGTTTTCCATCATTTCGGCTTCAAGCAGCGGCTGCTCGGGTGGCAGGTCGAGTATTTCCGGTGCAGCCGCCAGCATGGTGGTGACGATCAGGCCGCAGACCATTTGCAATGTCGTCGTGGACATATCCTTATATATACCCAGGCGCCGAAAGTCCTGGGCCATTTCGCTGGTGAAGTGGCTTACCTCATTGCGGATGGCCATGCGCAGGATGCGGCTGCCACCTGAACGTTCGCTGGAGACGAACAAGAACAACAAGCGGTTCTCGATGACGTACTGGTGGTAGACCTGAACCGAGCGGCGTACCCGGTCGCCCTCGGCCACATCCGTCTGACGCGCCTCGCGCAGCAGTCGGCGCAGGGTGACACCCATTTCCTCCACCAGCTCCAGGCCCAGCTCGTCGGTGTTGCGGAAGTGCCGGTAAAAGGCGTTGGGCACCATACCGGCTTCGCGCGCAATTTCGCGGATGCCCAAGCTAGTGAAGCTGCGTCCTTCACCGATCAAGGCCAGGGCCGCTTGCAACAGGCTGTTGCGCGTGAGGTCTTTGCGCTCGGTGCGGGTCAGCTTGTCCTTGCGTTCGGCCAGGGTAGAGAGTTTGGTCATCGGCTTATGGTTTGTGTACGTTTGTATTTTAGCCCTGCTCAAAGCGCCACATCAAAAGCGAGCTGCGCTTGGGTATTTTTGGTGGTTCTCCCTAAACTTCATTTCAAATATTGACTTCTAGTGTACGTATGTACACAATAAATTCATGACACAAAACCACACCGATTCAACTGCTAGAAACCTGGAGATCCACATGTTGCGCAGCGGCCCACTCCTCATGAAAATAAAAACACCTGTGTCGGTCCGCCACGCCGGCCTCGTTCGTTTGGCGCATCGGGTCAATCCACCATTGGTCGCGGCTTTGCGCCACCCCTGGGTCGAATCCATCGTTCGTTTGAGCGCGGTGGAAGACGCCCTGACCGCTGTACATCCTTTGTTGTCTTTGACCCAGGTGCGGGCCCGCGTGGTGCGCATCATTGACGAAACCGCGTCCACCAAGACCTTTGTGCTGCAACCCAATGCCTTATGGCTCGGTGCGCAGGCGGGCCAGTTTGTCCGGGTGCAGATGGAGATAGCCGGGCGCCGGGCCGAGCGCGCCTACAGCCTGTCGTCACGCCCGGGTTCTCGCCATCTTGCCATTACCGTGAAGCGCCAGGACCAGGGGCTGGTGTCCCGGCATCTGCACGATGCGGTGAAGGTGGGCGATGTGCTGACCATTAGCCAGGCCCTGGGTGAGTTCAGCATGCCCGCAGACCTGCCGGGCAAGATACTGTTGCTCAGCGCGGGCAGTGGCATCACACCGGTGATGGCGATGCTGCGGGATTTGCAGGGCAGACGTTACCCGGGCGATGTGGTGTTTCTGCATGGTTGCCACGCGCCTGGAGATCTGATCTTTGCCGAGCAGCTGGCCACCATCGCCGGGGAATTCGCCGAACTGAGCTTGGTCGTGCACTACAGCGCGACAGAGGGCCGCTTGACGCCGCAGATGTTGGCGCTGGAAGTGCCTGACCTTGCGCAGCGCAGCACCTGGATGTGCGGCCCCACGGGATTCATGGATGCAATGACTGCGTATTGCGAACAGCAAGGGTTCGACGCACCCATGTTCAGCGAACGTTTTGTCGGTGTGCCGCTGCTGCCCAGTACCGCGCCCGGCACGCCGGTGCAGGTGTCAATGTTTGAAAGTGGCTCCACTTTCGCAACACAGGGAACCGAGCCGCTGCTGGTGCAGGCGGAGCGTGCAGGCCTGTCGCCCAAGCACGGTTGTCGCATCGGCATCTGCCGCTCCTGCCAATACGTCAAGACCAGTGGTACGGTGGAAAACCTGCAGACCGGCGAGCTGTCGTCGACTCCCAATGAGTTGATACGCCTGTGCATCTCGACGGCACGCTCCGATGTGGTGTTGGCGCTTGTGAACGCCGCCAACCCCAAGCCACCTTTTGATTGCGACTGGAGAACCCCATGAGCTTTGCCAAACCCACGACCCTGAGCCGCGAGCAGGTCGCCGACTTCGAACGCGAGGTCAATGCCATCCGCGACGGCGTCATGAACAACTTGGGCCAGGCCGATGTGGACCACATCCGCAACATGGTCCGCATCAGCCGCGCCAGTGAAATCGGAGGTCGCGCGCTGCTGCATTTCGGTATGGGCCCCCTGAGCTGGTTGGCCGGTGTGCTGGCCCTGGCCAATGCCAAGATTCTGGACAACATGGAGATTGGCCACAACGTCATGCACGGCCAGTACGACTGGACCGGTGACCCGGCGCTGAATTCACAAACCTTTGAGTGGGACATTGCCTGTGATGGCGAGCAGTGGCGCCATTCGCACAACGTCACCCACCACACCTACACCAACATCCTGGGCAAGGACCGCGACCTGGGTTATTCGCTGTTGCGCATGACGGACGAGCAGAAGTGGAAGCCGCGCCACTGGTTCCAGCCGCTGGCGAACCTGATGCTGGCCATGGGTTTCCAGTACGGCGTGGGTTCACACGATCTGGAGATTGGCCGCTACAAACACGGCGCCATGCCCAAGGCCGAATTCAAGGCGCGGCTGGACCGGTTCCTTGACCAAGGTCGGCAAGGTCTGGTTCAAGGACTACCTGCTGTTCCCGGCGCTGGCATTGTGGAGCGCGCCGCGTGTGCTGGCCGGCAACTTCTGCGCCAACCTGATCCGCAACCTGTGGACCTACCTGATCATTTTCTGCGGCCACTTTACCGAAGGTGTGGCGATTTACCGCGAAGAAGATACGCGCAACGAAACCCGGGGCGACTGGTACATCCGCCAGCTCTCGGGCTCCAGCAACCTCACGGGTGGCAGGCTCTTTCACATCATGAGCGGCCACCTGAGCCACCAGATCGAGCACCACCTGTTCCCGGACATGCCCGCGCACCGCTACCCCGAAGTGGCGCCGCAGATCCAGGCGCTGTGCCGCAAATATGATCTTTTCTACAACACGGGCAGCCTGTACAAGCAGTATTGGACGGTGATGAAGCGCATCCTGACCTACACCATGCCGCCCAAGCGAGTGCCGCGTATGACGCACTGCAATATGCGGTTAGGCGAAGCGCTCTACGCTAAATGACCAATTGGTCGGTACCATCGCGCCCCAAAGGAGCTTCCCTCTCATGAACGATTCGTACCTTGGCTTTGCCAACTCAACTTTGGGCTCACGCATCGCAGCGATGCTGGGCTTGCCCCAACCCCTGCCTTTGGAGCGCTTCAAGCCCGGCCAACCGGTCATCAAGGGCGGCGTATTGATCGGTGGTGGCGGGACCCCGCAACTGTTGAACGCATTGGTAGTCGCTTTCAAGTCCATGGACGCACAAACCGTTGCCCACAAGAGCCTGCCGCAATGGATCGGCCTGGCCAATGAGGCCAGCATGATGACCGGCCGCTGGGGCGTGGCCGACCAGCCGGGTGAAAAGGTCAAGGCGCTGGTGTTCGACGCCACGGGTCTGACGGACAGTTCGCAGTCCGAAGCCATCTACAACTTCTTCCACGACGCGGCACGCTCCGTGTTGCCCTGCGGCCGTGTGGTCGTGCTGGGCCGCCCACCCGAGTCCTGCGCCAATCCGCGCCAGGCCACCATCCAGCGTGCGCTGGAAGGCCTGACACGCTCGTTGGCCAAGGAACTCAAACGTGCCATCACGGTGCAACTGGTTTACGTGGCCGAGGGTGCCGAAGACCAGTTGGAAAACACACTGCGCTTTTTGCTATCGCCGCGCTCGGCCTATGTGTCGGCGCAAGTCGTCCGACTTGGTGTGCCCAGCGTGGCGGCCAAGACCGCTATCGATTGGAGCCAGCCACTGGCCGGCAAGAAGATTCTGGTGACCGGCGCATCCCGCGGCATTGGCGAATCCATCGCCGAAGTCATGGCCCGCGACGGCGCACAAGTCATTTGCTTGGACGTGCCACAAGCCCAAGCCGGTCTCGATGAAGTGGCCAAGCGCCTGGGTGCCAAGGCCTTGGCCCTGGACATCGGTTCCGCAGAAGCGCCGCAAGCCCTGGTGGACGCGGCATTGGCCGACGGCGGTTGGGATGTGGTCGTGCACAACGCCGGCATCACCCGCGACAAGACCATTGCCAATATGAAAGACCACCTGTGGCAGGCCGTCGTCAACGTCAACCTGTCGACCCAAGAGCGCATCAACGACGCACTGGTGGAAGTCGGTGCGCTGAAGGCCGGTGCGCGCATCGTGTGTGTGTCGTCCATCTCCGGCATTGCCGGCAACCTGGGCCAGACCAATTACGCCTTGTCCAAGGCCGGTGTCATCGGCATGGTGCAAAGCATGGCGCCGGTGCTGGCGGAAAAGGGCATCACCATCAATGCGGTTGCCCCCGGCTTTATCGAAACCCAGATGACGGCCGCCGTGCCGTTTGCCATCCGCGAAGCCGGTCGCCGTATGAATTCCATGGGGCAGGGCGGTCAACCGGTGGATGTGGCGGAAGCCATTGCCTGGTTTGCGTCCCCCGCGTCCGGCGGTTTGACCGGCAATGTGGTGCGCGTCTGCGGCCAAAGCCTGATTGGTGCTTAACAAAATGACAACAATCCAAGAAATCTCCGGTTCGCCAAGTCTGGCGGCGACGTTTTTCCGCGCACTGGGCACAGGCGGCAAACGCCCCGGCCTGGTCAAGACATTGTCAAAAGTGGAGTTGGCCATACCCAGCGTCACGCTGGATGCGCAGCACATTGCAAGTTATGCCGCACTGACCGGTTTCAGCGCGTCGCAAGGTGTGCCGCTGATCTATCCGCAGATGCTGACCTTCCCGCTGGTAACCGCTTATATGTGCTCTGACGCATGCCCCTGGCCCGCCATGGGCACGGTGCATCTGGCCAACAGCATTGAGCAGTACAAGTCCCTGCGCGCCGGTGACACGGTGCGCGTGGAAATGGGCACGGGCCAACTGTTTGCCCATGAAAAGGGCCAGGGTTTTACGCTGGACCTGCGCATCCTGAGGGACGGCGAGTTGGTTTGGAGTGCCACGCAGAGTCTGCTGCGCGTGGGGGTCAAGCAAACTTCCGGCCAGCCTTTCACCAGCCGGCTCGCGTCGGATACCGCACTGTCCTGCCAGACTGAATTTGCGGCACCGGCCGACATTGGTCGTCGCTACGGTGCCGTGTCGGGCGACCGCAACCCGATCCACATGGCGGCTTTGACTGCCAAACTGTTTGGCTTCCAGCGCGCCATCGCGCATGGTATGTGGACCAAGGCGCGTGCGTTGTCCTATTTGTTGCCCGCTGAACCGCTGGAACGGGCTTCGACTTCGGTGGAATTCAAAACACCGCTGCTGCTACCGGGCCGTGCGGCACTGTGGACTGAACGCTCCACCCACGGCGCCCAGTTTGAAGTACGCGACAAAAAGGGCGTCCGCCCGCATCTGCGCGGACAACTCAGCTACTAGAACAATAACAAGCATCCTGCGCACCCGTCTCTTATTCTGTTTTGCAATAAACAAGGAACAACACCATGACAACCCCCTCCATTCGTCGAGTCGCCATCCTGGGCGGCAACCGCATTCCCTTCGCCCGCTCCAACACCGTCTACTCCCAAGCCTCCAACCAGGAGATGCTGACCGCCACGCTGCAAGGCCTGGTGGACCGCTTCAACCTGCACGGCGAGCGCCTGGGCGATGTGGTTGCCGGTGCGGTGATGAAACATTCGCGTGACTTCAACCTGGTCCGCGAGTCCGTGTTGTCCACGACGCTGGCCCGCGAAACCCCGGCCTTTGACATCCAGCAAGCCTGCGGTACCGGCTTGGAAGCCGCGATGATCGTGGCCAACAAGATCGCCTTGGGCCATATCGACAGCGGCATTGCCGGCGGTGTCGACACCACATCGGACGCGCCGATTGCACTGAACGAAAAGCTGCGCAAGATTTTGCTGGACCTGTCCCGCGCCAAGACCGGCGCACAGCGCCTGACTGCCGCCACGCGCATACGCCCCTCCATGCTGGTCAAGCCCGCGCTGCCACGCAATGGCGAGCCACGCACCGGCTTCTCCATGGGCGAGCATGCGGAGCAGATGGCGCGTGAATGGGCCATTCCCCGCGAAGCCCAGGACGAACTGGCGCTGAAGAGCCACCAGAATCTGGCCAAGGCCTATGAGCAGGGTTTCTTCACCGACCTGATGACCCCGTTCAAGGGCGTGACCAAGGACAACAACCTGCGCGCCGATTTGACGATTGAAAAGCTGCGTTCGCTGAAACCCGTGTTTGACAAGAAGGTTGCCCCAGGCCAGGGCACGCTGACCGCCGGCAACTCCACACCGCTGACCGACGGTGCCTCCGCCGTGTTGCTGGCAAGCGAAGAGTGGGCTGCCGCGCACAACTTGCCGGTGCAGGCCTACATCACCTTCAGCGAGGTGGCTGCCGTCGATTTCTTCGACAAGAAGGAAGGCCTGCTGATGGCCCCGGCCTACGCCGTGCCCCGCATGCTGGCGCGTGCCGGCCTCACCTTGCAAGACTTTGACTACTACGAAATCCACGAAGCCTTTGCCGCCCAGGTGCTGTGCACGCTGAATGCCTGGCAAGACAAGGTTTTCTGCAAGCAGCAGCTCGGCCTGGACAAACCACTGGGCAAGATCGACATGAAGAAGCTGAACGTCAACGGCAGCTCTTTGGCAGCGGGTCACCCGTTTGCCGCAACCGGCGGGCGCATCGTGGCCACACTGGCCAAGATGCTGGCGCAAAAAGGGTCGGGCCGCGGTTTGATCTCCATCTGTGCGGCAGGTGGTCAAGGTGTTGTTGCCATCATTGAAAGGTAATCGCCATGCTGCACTACAAAGCCCCCCTGCGCGACATGCGCTTTTTGATCAACGAAGTGCTGGACTACCCCCAGCACTACAGCACGCTGTCCAATGGCGCGGAGGCTACGCCCGAAATGGTCGATGCCATTCTGGAAGGCGCCGCAACCCTGTGCGAAGAGGTGCTGGCGCCGCTGAACGCCTCCGGCGACAAGGAAGGCTGCCATTTGAACGACGGTGTGGTCACTACGCCCAAGGGTTTCAAGGAAGCCTATGCAGAATTTATAGCCGGGGGCTGGCAAGGCCTGTCCTTCCCGGTGGAGTACGGCGGCCAGGGCCTGCCCATGTCGCTGAACCTGATGAAGTCGGAAATGATGGGCGCGGCCAACTGGTCGTTCAACATGTACCCCGGCTTGAGCATTGGCTGCATCAACACGCTGCTGCAATACGGCACCGACGCCATCAAGACCGTCTACCTGCCGCGCCTGGTGGCGGGCGAATGGACCGGCACCATGTGCCTGACCGAACCCCAGTGCGGCACCGACCTCGCCCAGGTCAAGACCCGCGCCGAGCCGCAGGCGGACGGCACCTATGCGCTGACCGGCACCAAGATTTTCATCTCGTCCGGTGACCACGATCTGGCGGAAAACATCATCCACATCGTGCTGGCCCGCTTGCCCGGTGCGCCCGCTGGCACCCGTGGCATCTCGCTGTTCGTGGTGCCGAAGTTTGCGGTGGCGGCTGACGGCACCGTGGGTACGCGCAACGGTGTCAACACCGGCTCGCTAGAGCACAAGATGGGTATCGCCGCCAATGCGACCGCCGTGCTGAATTTCGACGGCGCCATCGGCACGCTGATTGGCGAGCCCAACAAGGGCCTGGAAGCCATGTTCACCTTCATGAACACGGCCCGCATCGGCACCGCCATCCAGGGTGTGGCCCATGCCGAGCTGTCGTTCCAGGGGGCATTGCCCTATGCCCAGGAGCGCCGCTCCATGCGTGCGCTGTCCGGCAAGAAAGAACCGGAGCAGGTGGCGGATGCCCTGATCTGGCACCCCGATGTGCGCCGCATGCTGCTGACGCAAAAGGCGATTGCCGAAGGCGGCCGCGCGATGGTTTATGGCGCCTCCAAAATCGCCGACAAGATGTTCAATGCCGTGACGGAAGGCGACAAGGCCGCGTACAAGAAGTACGACGACGAGCTGGGCTTTTACACCCCGATCCTGAAAGGCTTCTTGACCGAGATGGGCCTGGAAGCGGCCAACCTGGGCATCCAGGTGTTTGGCGGCCACGGCTACATCGGCGAACACGGCATGGAGCAGATTGCGCGCGATGCCCGCATCTCCACGCTGTACGAAGGCACAACCGGCATCCAGGCGCTGGACCTGCTGGGCCGCAAGGTGCTGCTGGGCACCAAGGGCAAGTGTGTGCGCGATTTCAGCGGCACCATTCTGCGCATGGCCAAGCCCTACGCACTGCAACGCACGTCCCTGGGCAAGATGATGCGCACACTGGCGCGCCGCACGGCGCAGTGGAACGTGTTGACCACGCTGATCATGCTGCGCGCGTCCAAGGACCGCGAGCAGGTGGGATCCAGCAGCGTGGACTACCTGATGTACTCCGGCTTTGTGATGATGGCCTACTTCTGGGCGCTGCAGGCCTCCAAGGCCGCAGAGCTATTGGCCAGCGGCAAGGGCCATGAGTCCAACGACTTCTATACCGCCAAGATCCAGACCGCAGAGTTCTACTTTGCACGCCTGCTGCCGCGGGCCGACAGCCACTACAGCGCGGCGCTGGCACCGACCAGCGCGGTGATGCAGATGCCGCAGGAGCTGTTCCAGATGGCTTGAAGCCAAACTAGCCCCTAGCCCCCGTTCGCATTGGCTACTATGCTATTTATTCGATAGTATTTTGTTAGGCGCGGTGGGGACAGCGGTGCAGTCTGTTAGTAAGTGGTGTTATTCGACACACTCAAACTCATAGACCGCGTCGCCGCTGGTCCAACGTGCCACTTTGCCGCGCTTGGCGCACACTTCTTCGGCCACCATTTGCGCTTCACCTAAACTGTCGGCGCCCCTCACCGAGACGCCTTTGTCGGTAACTTTGACTTTTTCCTCGGGCATGGTGGAACAAGCGGCGATCAGACTGACCATCGCCCCCAAAAATATGGAAGACCAGCGTTTCATGTTTTTCCTTCAGTATTGCGTTGCAGTACGTGACACACAGGGAGTCTGTGCGGCCGCTAAGCAAACTATAGATGTGAGACCCAAACACCTGCAAGGGGAGCTAGGGTATTCCTAGGTCCGTAAGGCGCTCGGCGTCAGAAATACGTCAGTCTCACAGATGTACCCATACAAGCTTTTGGGGGCCCGTGCAAAACCCTGGGCGCTGACCTGTAGCGCGGGCTGACTGCACAAGAAGCCGCCAAGCCGAGCCACAAGCGGATGGCACAGTCGGTGCACGCAACGGTGTCAACACTGGTTCTCTAGAACACAAGATGGGCATCGCCGCCAATGCGACGGCCGTGTTGAACTTTGACGGCGCCATCGGCACCTTGATTGGCGAGCCCAACAAGGGCCTGGAAGCTATGTTCACCTTCATGAACACGGCCCGCATCGGCACCGCCATCCAGGGCGTGGCCCATGCCGAGCTGTCGTTCCAGGGGGCATTGCCCTATGCCCAGGAGCGCCGCTCCATGCGTGCGCTGTCCGGAAAGAAAGAGCCCGAGCAAGTGGCAGACGCGCTGATTTGGCACCCGGACGTGCGCCGCATGCTGTTGACGCAGAAAGCCATCGCCGAAGGCGGCCGGGCCATGGTCTATGGCGCTGCCAAGATTGCCGACCAGATGTTCAATGCCGTGACGGAAGGCGACCAGGCCAAGTACAAGAAGTACGACGACGAACTGGGCTTCTACACCCCCATCCTGAAGGGCTTTTTGACCGAGATGGGCCTGGAAGCGGCGAATCTGGGCATCCAGGTGTTTGGTGGCCACGGCTATATCGGCGAACACGGCATGGAGCAGATTGCGCGCGACGCCCGCATCTCCACGCTGTACGAAGGCACGACCGGCATCCAGGCGCTGGACCTGCTGGGCCGCAAGGTGCTGCTCAATACCAAGGGCAAGTGCGTGCGCGATTTCAGCGGCACCATTCTGCGCATGGCCAAGCCTTATGCGCTGCAGCGCACGCCCATGGGCCAGATGATGCGCACCCTGGCGCGCCGCACGGCGCAGTGGAACGTGCTGACCACACTCATCATGCTGCGCGCGTCCAAGGACCGCGAGCAGGTGGGCTCATCCAGCGTGGATTACCTGATGTACTCCGGCTTTGTGATGATGGCCTACTTCTGGGCGCTGCAGGCGGCCAAGGCAGCTGAACTGTTTGCCAGCGGCAAGGGCAAGGAATCGAATGATTTCTACACTGCCAAGATCCAGACGGCCGAGTTTTACTTTGCACGCCTGCTGCCGCGGGCCGACGGCCACTACAGCGCGGCGCTGGCACCGACCAGTGCGGTGATGCAGATGCCGCAGGAACTGTTCCAGATGGCGTGAGGCTGCGAGCGTAGCGGCTCTAGGTGTATTTGGCCTGTAGCCCTCGTGCGATATGCGCAGTCAGCTATCAATTCAGGAGTAGTTTGAGTGTTTCAGGTGGATTGAGGGCGCTTCCACGGTGCGAGACTTGGTCCCATGCGGTTGAAATGCTTGTCCGTTCCGAGGAACTGACCGGTGTGCGGTTTCTGGACTGAAGCCGCAGATTGCCCCAGAGGAACGCTCCCATGTCCCACTCAGTCGACGCGGCATGGGGTTCAGGGCCCGACAGCGGCGCGAACGCAAGCCTGTAACAGTCCCTTCGACTTGACACAGCGCAAATCCGCAACGCCGCCGAGGACTACGATGAATCCTTGAAAGGGGACCAAGACATGGACTTGCTAGATTTCGCCCGCGGCCCGGCGCTGACTTTCGCCCTGGCCGTCTTTGTGTTGGGCATCGCATGGCGGCTGGTCCACCTGTGGCGACGGCCCCGCCTGAGCGATCTCTCAACGCCCCGCGAGGGCGCTCCGACCCCGCTGGCAGGCGCAGGGCGCGCCATCTTGCGCGGCATGTGGCCGCGCAAAGCGTTCTCTGGGCGCACGCGCCACGTCACGGCCAATGGCTACGTCCTGCACATCGGGCTGGCGCTGGTGTTTCTGGGCTACGCGCCGCACATCGCGTTTGTTCGCCGAGTCACCGGCCTGGGGTGGCCGGCCCTGCCCGACAGCCTGATGTACCTGGCGGCCGCCGCCACCTTCGTCGCGCTGCTGCTGGCGCTGGCGATGCGGCTGACCGATCCGGTGCGACGAAAAATATCTGGCGCCGACGATTACCTCACCTGGGTCATCGTGTTGCTGCCCATGTTCACGGGCATGGCCGTCCTGAACGAACCTTCCGCAGCGGTGCTGGCGCGCGACCATGTGATCTACCGCGGCCCGCTGGCCGTGCACCTGCTGACGCTGGAACTGCTGCTGGTTTGGTTTCCGTTTGGCAAGCTGATGCATGCCGTCCTGTTCGTCTTCTCGCGCGGTGCCACTGGCGTGCGCTTCAGCCATCGCGGGGTGGATGCGTGAGCCGCCGGGCCGTTCCCAAGGCGAGCAGCACCGCAGTGCGCAGCACGGAGGTTACCCAGTGACCACTACCCCCACCGCGCCGGCCTTCGACCGGCAGGGCTCGCAAGGCGACGAGGAACGGGTCGACGCGGCGATGCGCAGCTTCGTGCGCGAGTTTGGCCGCACCACGGCCGTGCACCTCGAATCCTGCGTACATTGCGGCCTGTGCGCCGAAGCCTGCCATTTCCACGTGACCACCGGAGACGCCAAGTACACGCCCATCCGCAAGCTGGAACTGCTGCGCCGCGCCTATTGGCGCGAGGCCGGCCCGTTTGCGCCCATCGTGCGCGCACTGGGACTGGTCAAAAAGCCCGGCATTGCCGATCTGCAGAACTGGCAGGAGCTGCTGTACGACTCGTGCACGATGTGCGGTCGCTGCACCACGGTCTGCCCGATGGGCATCGACATCGCGGAGCTGGTGAAAGAGGCACGCCACGGCATGTTCAAGGCCGGTCTGATCCCCGAGCGGCTGGCACTGATGGACCGCGCCGCCCAGCAATGGGGCAGTCCCGCCACGCCGGGCGAAGACCTGCCGGACATCCTGGCCGAAGTTTCAGCGGAATATGGCGTCGAGATCCCGTGCGACCTGAGCGCCGCCGACATCCTGGTCACCGCCGCGCCGGCTGAGCTGGGCGACCACACCAAGGCGCTGGCCGACGCGGCCAAAATTCTCAACCGCACCGGCGTCAAATGGACGATGCACCAGGGCGGCTTCGATGCGTCCAACATCGGCTTCAACAATGGCGACCTGGAACTGCAGGAGCGACTTACGCGCGCGCTGGTCGACACGGCGGTGAAGATCGGCGCCCACACCATCCTGTTGCCGGAATGCGGTCATGCCTACGGCGCGGCGCGCTGGGAAGCGGCGAAGTGGTACGGCCGGGCACTGCCGGTGCGCATCATCCACATGACCGAGTATCTGGATGAAGTGATTTCCTCCGGGCGCATCCATCTGAAGAAAGTGGGCCAGACCGCGACTTTCCATGACCCGTGCCAGATCGTGCGCCGCGGCGGGCTGGAAGCTGCCGCGCGCCGCGTGCTGGCCGCCCTCGGCTTTGAGCTGATCGAACTCCAGGACCACGGGATGACCGGTTACTGCTGCGGGGGTGGCGGTGGCGTGGTCTCGAACCAGCGCGCGGCACCCTTGCGTTACAAGGTTTTCGATCTGAAGAAACAGCAGGTCGAGGCGACCGGCGCCCGGCGCTTTGTCACCAGTTGCGGCCAGTGCCGCATCACGCTGGAGCTGGGCGCCAAAAATGCGAAATGGGACAAGACCCCCGAGAGCCTGCTGGAGCTGGTGGCCGACAACCTGGCCGACTAAGGCGCGTGATGCCCGTATCTCCACACCGCGCTGCGTTTCGCCAAGCCTTACGCACTGCAACGCACGCCAAGATCCCGACCGCCGAGTTCTACTGTGCGGGCTGCAGACTGGTCACCACAAAAGTGCCGCCACTTCTTTCGGCGGTGAAGCGAATCTTGTCGCCAACTTTTAGCTTGCCGAGCAGGGCCTCGTCTTTCACGCCAAACACCATGGTCATTCCTGGCATGTCGAGGCTTTTGATCTCGCCGTGTTTGATGGTGATCTTTTTGTTGTCCACATCCACTTTGCGGATTTCGCCCTGGGACATATCGGTAGACACAGCCACGGGGGTGTCTTTTTTGGTTTCGCCAGACGTCGCCGCATTCGTACCTGCCACGGTGACAGAGCCCTTCATGCCGGCTTCATAGTGGCCCGGTTGCAGGCAGGCAAAGTCGACGGTGCCCGCCTTGGTGAATTGCCAGATGATCTCGCCGGTTTTGCCAGGGGCCAGCGACACCATGTTGGGGTCGTCGTGTTCCATCTCCGGGTGTTTCTTCATTTGCTCGTAGTGCTCCTTCAGTTCTTTTTCGGTACCCAGCACCAGTTCGTGTTTGAGTTTTCCGGAGTTTTTGACGACCAGGCGAATCGTCTCGCCCTGTTTGACGGCAATGCTGGAAGGGGTGAAACGCATGGCGTCGTTCATGTCGACCGCAACCGTGCGGTTTACCTTTGCCGCGTTGCCTGCTTTGCCAATGGCGCTATCAGGATTTGCGTGGCTGCCTGCGTGGTTTCCAGCAGAAAAAGTGGCTGTAGCCCCCGTAAATATTGCGCAGACAGCTATCAATTTGAGAGTGTTTTTGGTTTGCATGGTTTTCCTTGGGTGAGTAGTTGATCTGTAGTGGTTTAGCGGTGCGTCAGTGGTGCATGTGGTCCATGCCGCCTTTTTTGCCCATGGCGGGCTTGCGCACCTGCACTTCAATATCCTTGGCTGGCATGTTTTGCGCCTTCATGGTTTGTCCGCCCTCGGCAGCGAAACGTGCGGGGTTGGGCAGGGCGCCGGTCCATTCATAGGCTACCTCGCCTGCCGGGTGTTGGTACCAGCCGGGGTCTTTGTAATCACCGGTTTTCTGGTTCTTGCGCACCTTCAGCACCGAGAACATGCCGCCCATCTCCACCGAGCCAAACGGGCCTTCGCCGGTCATCATCTTGGCGGTGTTGTCGGGTATGGGCATGTCCATCTCGGCCATGTCGGCCATGCCGCGTTCACCCATGACCATGTAGTCGGGGATGACGTTGGTGATGTCGCGCACCACCTTGCGGTGGTCCACACCAATCAGGTTGGGCACGTTGTGGCCCATGGCGTTCATGGTGTGGTGGCTCTTGTGGCAGTGGAAGGCCCAGTCGCCTTCCTCATCGGCCAAAAACTCGATCTGGCGCATCTGGCCCACGGCCACATCGGTGGTTACTTCGGGCCAGCGTGCGGTGTGGGGCACCGGGCCGCCGTCGGTGCCGGTCACCGTGAACTCATGGCCGTGGATGTGGATGGGGTGGTTGGTCATGGTCAGGTTGCCCATGCGGATGCGCACCTTGTCGTTCTTGCGGACCACCAGCGGGTCTATGCCGGGGAAGACACGGCTGTTCCAGCTCCAGATGTTGAAGTCCAGCATGGTCATGGTCTTGGGGGTGTAGGCACCCGGGTCAATGTCGTAGGCATTGAGCAGGAACACAAAGTCGCGGTCTACTTCCTCTATCAGCGGATGTTTGCCCTTGGGATGGGTGATCCAGAAACCCATCATGCCCATGGCCATTTGGGTCATCTCGTCCGCATGCGGGTGGTACATAAAGGTGCCGGGGCGCCGCGCCACGAACTCATACACAAAGGTCTTGCCAGGCAAGATGGCCTTTTGCGTCAAGCCGCTGACGCCGTCCATGCCATTGGGCAGGCGTTGACCGTGCCAGTGCACGCTGGTGTGTTCGGGCAGCTTGTTGGTCACGAAGATGCGCACGCGGTCGCCTTCCACCACCTCGATGGTGGGGCCGGGCGACTGGCCGTTATAGCCCCACAGGTGGGCCTTGAAGCCGGGTGCCATTTCGCGCACCACCGGTTCGGCCACCAGGTGGAATTCCTTGACGCCCTGGTTCATGCGCCAGGGCAAGGTCCAGCCGTTGAGCGTGACCACCGGGTTGTAGGGGCGGCCGTTGACCGGGATCAGCGGCGGCATGGTGTCGGGCTTGGTTTGCAGCACCGGCTCGGGCAGTGCGGCCATGGCCACTTTGCTGACAGAGGCGGCCAGCACTGCACCGGTGATGGCACCGGCGCCGCTCAAGAAATTACGTCTGTTGTTGTTCATGTTGATTCCGATTGGCAGGTAGGGGTATGGGCGGCTCAGTGGCCACCACCCGAGGTGCTGGGCGTGGCATTACGCGCATGAGATGGCGTACCGCCCGTTATGGGCTTGCCCAACAAAGCGGCGGACAGGCCGGCATCGGCCAACCAGAACTGTTGCTGTGCCTGGATGGCACCCATCACGCTGGTGATGTTGTCCCGTGTGTCGGCCAAGAGCTCAAACACACCAATCAACATGGCGTTGTAGCGCAACACGTTTTCATCGGCCATGGTCTTGCGCAGCGGCACAATTTCGTCGCGGTAGTGCCGGGCCAGGTCGTAGCTGGTGCGGTAGGCGGAGTAGGCCTCGCGCAGGTGGGGTGCGGCGGCGCGCAGCACCCCCTCGTAGTGGTTGGCCGCTGCCAGGGTTTGGGCGTTCATCGCATCGCGCTGCGCACCGCCCCAGTCAAACAGCGGCAGGCGAATGGCAACTTCGTAGCCCTTGCGGTCCGACGTTTGCCCGTTGTGGGTGTCGGTGATGGTGTCCCGGCGAATGCCCACCTCCACATCGGCCAGGGTGTTGAGCAGGTTCAGGCCCTGTGCTTTGCCAGCGCCATCGAGCTGCAGACGGGCTTGTTGTACGTCCAGACGCTGCTGCATGGCCGTGGTACTCAGTTCGGTGGCGGTGCGGGCCTGCTCGGGCAGGTCGGGCAGGCGCTCGGGCAGTTTCAAAAGAGCGGTCTGCTTTTCGTCCAGACCCAACTGGCGCACCAGCTCTTCCCGCGCAGCGGTGGCGCCATGGCGGGCCAGCGCCAATTGGGCCACGGCATCGGCGTACACGGCGTGCTGGCGGGCGCGTTGCAGCTTGTTGAAGTTGCCCGTCTGCAGCATGCGTTTGGCCAACTCGGCACTGGCCTTGGCGGCGGTGTTCACCTGCTCGGCATACTGCGCGGTCTGCTCGGCAGCTACGGCACGCACCCACGCTTGGCGCACCTGGGCCACCTTGTCGACCACGTTGGCACTGCGCTGGATGTTGGCTTGCGCTGACTGGTTGCGGGCCACGTTCTGGCGCTGGGGCAGGGTCAGCAGGTCCAGCAAGCCGAAGGACAGCAGCCGCCCCAGTTCCACTTCGTCCAGCGACTGGTTGCGCTCGAAGCTGAGAACCGGGTTGGCGATGCGTCCCGTCTGGTTGATGCTGGCCATATCGGCCCAGCTTTGGGCCAGCAGGGCTTGTACGTCGGGACTATTGGCTAGTGCGAGTTCAACGGCGTCGGCCATGCTCAGTGGCTTGTCCAGTAGCTGGGCGCTGCGTTGCGCGGCGGCTCGGTGTTGCGCGCTGGTTTGGCGCAGCTCCAGGGTGTTGGGTACAAAAGTCTGGGTTGCCTGGCGGGTGTCGTCCAGGGCCTGGTCAAAGTTCACCGAGGCGCAACCGATGAGCAGCAGCGCGGCGGCGCTGACGGCCAAAAGTCGAAAAGCTTGGGTCATAGCGGTAGCCTTATTGTTTGCCGTGGCCCGCGTGGGGATCGGCAGGGGCTGCGGGTGTTTTGGGGGGCGTAGCGGCGGGGACGTGGTCGTGTTTGGGCTGCGGCTCAGCGGCTTCTTTGGCGTAGGCGCGCCAACCACCGATTTTTTCGACGGTGGTGTTGCTCTCTTTCCAGGGCCTCAGCTTTTCGTCGGTGAAGGGCAGATAACCCTCAAACGCCGACGTGTAGGGCAAGGCTGCCGGGGCGGCTTGGGCGATTGCAGCGCTCGCGTCGATTGAAGGAGCTAGCGCAGCATGCGGTGGTTTGACCTGGGCCATGGCCGGTAGCGCAAACAGCGCACACACTGCGAATGACCAGGAGACTGGCGAAATTTGGGGCATGGAAAATCCTCGCACGGTAAACAGGATGGACGCCACAAAGCCGCGGTTGGCCTAATGGCGGACTTACCAAGGCATCCGCAGCCCACGGTCGATAAAAACGGCGGGCCGGGAGGGGCTTATGCGCGAGGCGGTTTGTCGGGGACAGGGGTGGGCAGCGTGTGAATCAACACGAAGGGCTCGGCTAATTCCGCCTGAGGAGCGGGCGCAATGGCAGCCATGCGGCTCACTCCCACAAGGGCCACACCGTTGCAGCATGCCGCGCAGATGCTGCACGTGTGGCCACCATCCGGTGTCGCGTCAGGGGCAGGGTCTGCTGCATGGGCATGGCCTTGGGCTACATCACCGCTTTGGCCGTGCATGGGGGCGTGGTCATGGGGCTCGCTAACTTCTGCGGCGTGTTGATGCTGTGCACCCATGCCGCAAAACAGCATGGACGCCGCGGCAAACCCCTGCATGGGCACTGCAGCTATAAAGATCCAAGCGAAGAGGACGCGGAAATGGGGCATTGCGATACGATTCTATGACTGGGCCAATGGTTCCATCTTTTGGCTCGCAAGGCCAAACGCGCTTGCAGCGGGGCGGGTAAAATCAGCGGGCTCCAGACCTGTGCCCATTCAGCGCACCGGGATGAGTTGAATTTTCTACCTTCAGCCCACCTTTCCAGGCCGCCCCAGTGACTCTGCACATCACCCAATTCGAGGGCAGCAACGCCCTGAGCAGCTTCCGTATCCAACAACTCCTGCCTACGTTGCAGGGCATACACGAGAAGATTTCAGGCATTTCGGCGCGCTTTGTGCACCTGGCGGCCAGCGACAGCGCGCCTGATGCGGCGCTCAGCGCTCAACTGGCTGCGCTGCTGACCTATGGCGACCCCTACACCGGCCCCACAGAAGGTCCGCTAATCGTGGTCTCGCCGCGTTTGGGCACGGTGTCACCCTGGGCGTCCAAGGCCACCGACATCGCCCACAACTGCGGCCTGGCCGTACACCGCATCGAGCGCCTGGTGGAGTACCGCCTGACGTTGAAAAACGGCTTGCTCAGCAAGACCGCGCTGACCGCCGAACAGCTGGAGCAGGTCGCCGCCCTGTTGCACGACCGCATGACCGAGAGCGCCTTGCTGGAGCGCACCCAGGCCCTGGGCCTGTTCAGCGTCTTGCAAGCTGTACCCATGGACCATGTGGATGTGCTGGTCGGGGGCAAGGCGGCCCTGGAAAGCGCCAACAGCGATTGGGGCCTGGCCCTGGCGGCTGACGAGATTGACTACCTGGTCAATGCCTTCACGACACTGGGCCGCAACCCCACCGACGTGGAGCTGATGATGTTTGCCCAGGCCAATAGCGAACACTGCCGCCACAAGATCTTCAACGCCCAGTTCACGATTGACGGCGTGGCGCAGGACAAGAGCATGTTCGGCATGATCCGCCACACGCACCAGACCCACCCACAGCACATGCTGGTGGCGTATTCGGACAACGCCTCGGTCATGGAAGGCGTGGTGGTCGAAAGGTTTGTAGCCAAATCGGCATCTAGCCCTCGTGGAATCAGCGCATCCAGCTATGAAAAGCATAGCAAGACGAATCACATCCTGATGAAGGTGGAGACCCACAACCACCCCACAGCCATCAGTCCCTTCCCTGGCGCCTCCACCGGCGCGGGTGGCGAGATTCGCGACGAAGGTGCCACCGGCCGCGGATCCAAGCCCAAGGCCGGTTTGACTGGCTTTACCGTGTCCAAACTCTGGGGCGGGGACTTCGGCAAGCCCGAGCACATTGCCAGCCCGCTGCAGATCATGACCGAGGGCCCGTTGGGCGGAGCCGCCTTCAACAACGAGTTTGGCCGACCCAACCTGTTGGGCTACTTCCGCGAATACGAGCAGAGCGTGGCCAGCAACGTGGACACCGTGCAGCGCGGCTACCACAAGCCCATCATGATCGCCGGAGGCCTGGGCGTTATCGACGCCACCCAGACCCACAAAATCGAATTCCCCGCCGGCAGCCTGCTGATCCAGCTGGGTGGACCCGGTATGCGTATCGGCATGGGCGGCAGTGCGGCCAGCTCCATGGCCACAGGCGCCAATGCGGCGCACCTCGACTTTGACTCGGTGCAGCGCGGCAACCCCGAGATTGAGCGCCGGGCGCAAGAGGTCATCAACCAGTGCTGGATTCAGGGAAGCACAAACCCCATTCTGGCGATCCACGACGTGGGCGCTGGTGGCCTGTCCAACGCCTTCCCCGAACTGACCAACGACGCCGGCCGTGGTGCCCGCTTTGACCTGCGCGCCGTGAAGCTCGAAGAGTCCGGCATGGCGCCCAAGGAAATCTGGTGCAACGAGAGCCAGGAACGCTACGTCTTGGCCATCGCCCCCGAGTCGCTGGAGCAGTTTCAAGCCCTTTGCGAACGCGAGCGCTGCCCGTTTGCCGTGATTGGCGTGGCCACTGAAGAACGCCAGTTGCAACTGGTGGACGAGGGCGCCGAATCTCCGGTCGACATGCCCATGAACGTCTTGCTGGGCAAACCTCCAAAAATGCACCGCGATGTGAAGACGGTTTCCCGCACCTTCAAACCGCTGGACCTGACCGGTGTGGATTTGCAAAAGGCCGTCATCGATGTGCTGGCCCACCCAACCGTCGCCTCCAAACGTTTCCTGATCACCATTGGCGACCGCACCGTCGGCGGCCTGACCCACCGCGACCAGATGGTCGGCCCCTGGCAGGTGCCGGTGGCGGACTGTGCCGTCACACTGGCCGACTTCAAGTGCTTTGCTGGCGAAGCCATGTCTATGGGCGAGCGGACACCGTTGGCGGCCCTGGACGCCCCCGCATCGGGTCGCATGGCGGTGGCCGAGGCGATTACCAATCTGTTGGCCGCGCCGATTGAACTGCCCCGTGTCAAGCTCTCAGCCAACTGGATGGCCGCTTGCGGCGAGCCCGGTGAAGATGCCGCGCTGTATGCCACCGTCAAGGCCGTGGGCCTGGAGCTGTGCCCGGCGCTGGGCGTGTCCATCCCCGTCGGCAAGGATTCGTTGTCCATGCGCACGCAGTGGACCGAGCCATCGGCTAGCCCCTCTGGCGGCGCGTTGGGTTCGGCTGGCGTGGCGAAGAAGGTCACGTCCCCCGTCTCCCTGATCGTCAGCGCCTTCGCCACGCTGGCCGATGTACGCGGCACGCTGACGCCCCAATTGGATGCATCCGAAGACACCACTTTGGTGCTGGTCGATTTGGGCCACGGCAAGAACCGCATGGCCACCAGCATCCTGGCGCAAACGCTGAACCAGGTGGGTGGATGTTGTGCCTGATCTGGACGACGCCAAGGACCTCGTCAATTTGGTGCACGCCGTGAACGCCTTGCGCGCGCAGGGAAAGATCCTGGCCTACCACGACCGCAGCGACGGCGGTCTGCTGGCCACTGTGGCCGAGATGGCCTTTGCCGGCCGTGTCGGCGTGTCACTGAACGTGGACATGCTGGTCACCGAGGGCGACGGCATCTCCGACAGCCGCATGGACGTGGGCGACAGCAAAAACTGGGCGGGCCAGGTGGGTGCCCGCCGCGAAGAGTTGACTCTCAAGGCTTTGTTCAGCGAAGAGTTGGGCGTTGTGTTGCAGGTGCGCACCGCAGAGCGCTCCGAGGTGATGGCCACATTGCGCGAGCACGGCCTGTCGGCACACAGCCACTTCATTGGCAAGACCCGGCCCGCATCGTCTGAGATCGACGCTGGCAAGAACGAGCTGCAAATCTGGCGCGATGCCAAGGCCATCTTCAAGGCGCCGCTGGCCGATCTGCACCAGGTCTGGGACGCCGTGAGCTGGAAGATTTGCCAGCAGCGCGACAACCCCGCCTGTGCCGATGCCGAGCACGCGGCTGCCGGTGCGCTGGCCGACCCAGGCCTGCACATTTACCTGCCACAGGGCAAAGGTTCAGAGTCAAATCAGCCTCTAGCCCTCGTGGAATCTACACAAGACGCTACTAAATCAGTAGCATATCTGACACCCGCAAGCCCCGCGCTGCTGCTCAGCCGCCCCCGCGTGGCCGTGCTGCGCGAGCAAGGCGTCAACTCGCATGTGGAAATGGCCTATGCCTTTACCGAGGCCGGTTTTGAAGCCTTTGACGTGCACATGACCGACCTGCAAACGGGTCGCGCGAATCTGGCCGACTTCAAGGGCGTGGTGGCGTGTGGCGGCTTCAGCTATGGCGACACGCTGGGCGCCGGCATCGGCTGGGCGCGCTCCATCACCTTCAACCCTGCGCTGGCCGACCAATTCAAGGCTTTCTTTGGCCGCACCGATACCTTTGGCCTGGGTGTCTGCAACGGCTGCCAGATGTTTGCTGAGCTGGCCGACATCATTCCCGGCGCGCAGGACTGGCCGCGCTTCACCACCAACCAGAGCGAACGCTTCGAGGCGCGGCTGAGCATGGTCGAGGTGCTGGAGTCACCGTCACTGTTCTTCGCAGGCATGGCGGGCACGCGCCTGCCCATAGCCGTTGCGCACGGCGAGGGTTATGCCAACTTCAAGTACCGCGGCAATGCGGCCAAAGCCATTGCGGCGATGCGCTTCACCGATAACACCGGTGCTGCCACCGAGGCCTATCCGTTCAACCCGAATGGCAGCCCGGGCGGCCTGACAGCCGTGACCACGGCGGATGGCCGTTTCACGGCGATGATGCCGCACCCCGAGCGCGTGTTCCGCAACATCCAGATGAGCTGGAGCGGGCTGGATGCCGATGCGCACAGCCCATGGATGCAGCTCTGGCACAACGCCAGGCGTTGGGTTGGATAGATGACGGGCCGCGTTCTCACCGTTTGTTTAGCCGTCATCGCAACGATGGCGCTTTGCACAGGGTGTCACGGTACGCTTCAAACGACCAATAACGCGGCCGATCTGGTGGCGGTGCAACAGGTTGTTGAGATCTTCAGAACTTCGATCATCCAGAAAAACAAGGCCGCGTTTATGGGCTTGTTTTTCTCGGACAAGCCCGAGGCGATCACCTGGCAAGCGGTCGTTGACGATCCAAGCCTGGAACGCATCAGAACCACCCGGCCACAAGCCATCAAGGCCCGCCATCGCCCGGACAACAATTTCGTCGCCTTTATTGACGGCATCATCGCAAGCAGCGACGCCGAAGAAGAAACGTTCTCGGATATCCAGATGGATACCGATGGCGAGGTTGCGTCCGTCTCGTTTGACTACGTCTACCTGTCCAATGCAAAGCCGATGAACAGTGGAAGGGAGAAATGGTTGCTGGTGCGTACGGAACAGGGCTGGAAGATTACGTCCGTTGTCTACACCATACGTCTGGCACCCTGATTCGATAAAGAGCGTTCTTATTGGGTAGCGTCAATGCTGGAAACCTGCAGCCACAAGGAGTTTTCTTCAAATACCAGGCTCCATTCATAATGGGCGCATGACTAAAAAACACTTTTTTACACGTGCTCTTTGGGCATGCACGGTCGGGCTGGCTGCTACGGCGGCTTCCATGGCGCAGACGGCCCCAGCGGCCCCGGTTCAAGTTGCAGCACCGGCGACCTGCCCAGCCCTTTTGCAGCACCAGTTCCCACGCTTGCAGGATGACGTACCCCAAAATTTGTGTCAGTACGCGGGCAAGGTATTGCTGGTCGTCAATACAGCCAGCTATTGTGGGTTTACCAGCCAGTACGAAGGGCTGGAAGCCTTGCACGCCAAGTACCACAGCAAAGGCTTGGTGGTGTTGGGTTTTCCTTCCAACCAGTTTGGTCAACAGGAGCCAGGTTCATCCAAAGACATTGCGGACTTCTGCTTCAACACCTATGGCGTGAAGTTCCCCATGTTTTCGAAATCCGAAGTTAAAGGGAACGGGCGCAATGCCCTGTATGCAGCCCTTTTCGCGGCCACCCGGGCAGAGCCGAAATGGAATTTTCACAAGTACCTGGTGGGCCGAAACGGCACGGTGCTGAATAGTTATGCAAGCAATGTTGAGCCTAACAACCCACAGCTGGTTGCCGCCATTGAGAAGGCTGTCGACGCGAAGTTCTGATTTCAGTCTCTGTGCTATTCGGAGTTTTTGATCGACAGCGGGGTATCAGGGGCTAACGTCTACTCCTGCAAATTGCGCCAGTGCGGCAGTTGTCATGGCCCCATCGCGGCTGATGGTTTGGCCCGTTGTGGCGTTCTTGAAGACCACAAATGGAACGGATTCTGCGCCAAAGCTGCCCAATAGCTTCGTGTTGGTCTTGATGGTTTGCTCCACCTCCGAAGAGACGCTGGAGGAAGCCGCAATCCCGCCTCGCCCTGCAAGCAGTGATGTTTCGTGTTCGCTCATGAGCGCCAATGGATTGGCGGAGGTCAACAGTGCTGCGCCCTGCGACAAACTGGACGCATTGATCCAGGCCACTGGAATCCACACAAATTTCACTTTCTTGTGAAGCGGCAATGACGCCTGCCACAGGTGACCACAATGGGGACATTGTGGATCGAAGAACACGTAGACGGCATTGGCGCTCATCAACGCACCAACCGCAAATCCCTTGCCTTCCGCGGCAACTGTTTGAACGGACACCTCGCGTTTGACAGCCTTGTCCGCCGCCGGTCCTTCCTGGCGTGAACAGCCTCCCAAAAAGAGCGAAAGGACGGTGGTAGAAACGAGTAGAAAGCGGTGTAATTGCATGGGCTAGGAGGTCGTGTTTAAGAAAAAGGTGGGTTTGGATTAGGGTAATACATTGCATTCGCGCCGCAACAGGGCCAATGCATCCTTTAAAGCATAGTCAAAGTCGCTTTCCAACGTGGACCGGGATTCGCCCAGAAAGGACTCCCATAGATGGATGTAGTCGGCCTGCCGGTGGTGGGGCGCATGGTTTTGGATGTATTGGTGGGTCAGGTCAGCCTTCAGCCCAGATTTGCGGATTTTGCGAATCAATGTGCCGGCGGATTTTTCCGTCAACAGGGTTTTGGGCGCACTGCCGGCGGCCAGGCACAGGAACAATGTCAACAAAGAACTGTCGTCACCGTGCCCCTGCGTGACTTTGTCCCACACAGCGGAGGCAGATCGATCAAAGTGGTCGACATCACCAATCGCGTCGTCGAGCCAGAAGTAGCGCCCCATAAAAGCCGGTGTCTGTTCGAACTGTTTGTGGGGTGAGATGCTGGTGTCGAAAATTTTCGGTAGATCGGCAACAACGGTCAAACGGACCGACTCAACAGCCTTGCTTAAGGCACCAGGTAGACCTTTTGGCAACGCAATATCCAGGTCAGCGGGCCTCCTGCGGATTGCCAGAATCATTTTTTCGAACTCCGCCCAATTGGGCATTTCCTTGCGACGGTTTGCCAGGGCCAGCAAACCGGTGCGGATGACCGCTTCGGCATCTTTACCCGCGTCTTGCAGATCCGACTCGTCCCGCCCCAGCGTTTCCGCGAACCAGATGGCGGCGTCCACCAGCAGGGCAACCTGGCGGCGCTTGGCCAGTTCGGTCTGGTAATCAGGCAAAGTGCGCAGTGACCACCGGGCCAGCAGCGGAATCTGCTCATCGGTGAATCCGCCTGACTCATGCATGCCGAAGTGGCTGTTCTGTGGCATGGCGATCAGGGCCTTAAGCATGTCCGAGCCGCCCTTGGAGCGCGACAGGAGAGAGTGGTCGCGCAGGGACTCAGCGGCCCGTTGCAAGTCGCCGCCGCTGCTGTGTTCCAGATAGAGGCTGACCAGGTTGACCATGCGGTCTCGCGCTTTTTCCAGTTCGGGCCGCAAAAATTCGGTGCCGAAGTAACGTGCAATCTGCACCATGCCCTTGGGTGCATCGTTGCGGATGGTTTCCAGTCTGGCCTGGTCCAGAATGCCGTGTTGCACGCCATAGACCAGCGCCTTCTCGAAGAAGGGGCGCGCATCAAACAGCGAAATGGAGTGGGGCGGTGATGCGGTCTTCATCGGCTAGATGGCGGATTCCTCGTCGTCATCTCGCGCGGCGGGCGTGGCCTTGCCGCGGTCGGTGTCGCCAGTCTCCACCTTGCCGTCGTCCTCTTCGGCTTCTTCCTCGTCCTCCAGACCCAGGTCGTGGGCACGGGCCTTGGCACGCAGCACCATCACGGTTTCGATGAACAGGTCTGGGCACTCGTAGCGCAGCAGCCAGGCCAGCTGCATCCAGTCCTGGTCAGCCACTTCGTCCTGCTCCAGCTTGGGCGGCACATAGGCACTCGACAGCAGGGCGGTTTCGGACAACATTTCGCCGTCGTCTTCCACCGAGTCAAAGGTGCCAGTGCGGGCAAAGGCCTCGATGCGGCTCCACTTTTCGGAAAAATAGTCGGCCAGGGCCTCGCTACCGCCTTCGAGTTCGCCGATGGCCACCAGGAATTCGACGGGATTGCCGTCTTCACGGAAGATGACCGAATTCACCATACCGCGCAGATGGGTGCGGGTCAGGTCCTTGTATTGCTTTTCAATGACCACGGCGCGGGCAAACATCTCGGGTGTCACCAGCAGGTTGATGACCGATTCTTTGGAGTTGTCGTATTCGCGAATCACAGCCAGGATGTCCTTGGGCGGCAACTGTTCAAGTACCACCATCAGGGCGCCATCACCCTCGGCGTCGGCCAATTCCACCAGGGCCGATTCGGCGCCAATGATGTCACCCAAAGCGATCAGGCTTTGCGTTTTAGCGATCAGGGCGAGGTTGCTCATGCTTACGACTCCTTGCGGTCAAAACCTTGCTCGACCATCCAGTCGGCACCGGCATCTTCGCGGGCTTTGGCTTCGCGTTCTTCTTCGTCCATCGGTTCATCCGCGTCGTCTGACGCATCGGTTTCAGTCGATTGAGGCGCTTCAGGCTTTTGGTTCAAATATTCCAGAGCCGCTGCTACGGTCAAAAACCATTCGCCCATGTCATGTTTTTGCACGATGGCAACCAGGGGGCGGGTCCAAGGTTCCATGTGCACGGCATGGGTCAAATCGTGCCAGTCGGGAAACTCGTCCGCCTCCAGCGACAACAGGTGGTCCATCGTTGCCGGTGAGGTAAATCGAAAGCCTTTGTGAAAAACCGTTGCCACCATTTCTGGGCTGATCTCCATCATGTGGACCAAGAACTCCATTTCCTTGCGCCGCTGTACCAGGCGTTTGTCCAGCACGTGCGCTCCTTCAGAGTCAAATGTCAGGTCATCGAGCTCAGACGCGTAAGCCGAACGAAGGTGGCGAAAGTAAGGGGAGATGGTCATGCAGTTTCAGTTTTCCAGGATGCGGTTGAAGTAGTTGTTCCAGATTTCGCGGGCCGTGTCGATCGGGCTGTCCAGCAAACTTCGGCGACGGTTGTCGTCATAGGCCTGCCGCTTTGTCTCGTCCGACAACACGTCGTATGCTTCTTGCACGGCTCTAAAACGCGCCGGAGCGTCGGGGTCGGCGTTTCTGTCCGGGTGATGAAGCGAGGCCTGCTGCCTGAATGCTTTTTTGATATCAGCCAAGCTTGCGCCGCTGCTGATACCCAACGATGCGTAATGGTCTTTCACGGCAGGCGTCGTTCAAAACGCGTTTGGGGCGACGCGTTTTTGCGCGCGGCGCCTGAACGCATGAACAGTAGGCTCCAAGGGATAAGCCCTACATTTTACCGAATTGTGAAGAACGCATTCCCAAATGGTCTTGTAGGGGCTTGTAGAAAAACTCCGTAATGTAAAGCAGCATTTGATGTACGGACTTGGTTGGCATCGTTATTGCTTTACCGGATTGCGACTGAGGGTCGCTTCTCATGGCGAGGTTGACTTTAGACTTTGCTTTATCCCCCAAACCTGCAAAGGCTTGGGGGATTTTTTTCCTTTGTGAAAAACGGGTCGACTTGAATGGGTTGCAGAGCTCTACCGCCCCAAAATGGCGCACAATTCTGTTTTTTCCAATGGAAGGTTTGCTTCGATGAAACATATCGCCGTGTTCATAGCTTTGCCCGCATTGTTCGTGGCATGTTCCAAAGCACCGGAGACAGCGCCAAGCGCTGCGCAGACCCAATCCAATGCAGTGGCACACACCAGCAGCATCGAATGGGTGAAGCCGGACGGTGCCAGTCTTGATGCCGTTTTTGCCAAGGCTAAGGCCGACAACAAACCGGTATTTCTTTACTGGGGCGCCGTTTGGTGCCCGCCATGCAACCAGATCAAAGCCACGGTATTCAACAGACCGGATTTTGTCGCGGGCAGCAAAGCCTTCATTCCTGTTTATTTGGATGGTGATACGCCTGGCGCACAAAAACTGGGTACGCAATTCAAGGTACGAGGTTATCCAACGACCATTTTGTTCAAGCCGGATGGTACGGAATTGACACGTTTACCGGGTGAAGTGGACGCAGCGCAGTTTATGCAAGTGCTCAAGCTTGGGCTAGCCTCAACCCAACCCATCAAGGAAACTTTGTTGGCCGCCATGGCGGAACCAGCGGGCGGGCAGTCGCTCTTGTCCGCTGACGCATGGCGTCTGTTGGCATTTTATTCCTGGGACACCGATGAAGCACAACTTCTACCCAAGAGTGAGCTTGTTCCAACGCTGGTGCAACTGGCGAAAAAATGTCCAACCCAGTACGAGGAAGCGGCCACGCGCCTCGGTTTGCGCGCATTGGTTTTGGCGGCGGGAGATAAGGCCGCGAGCGTCGACAAGATTGCTGGCCAAGCCATGCTGATGAAAATCTTGGGTGATGAGCCGCGCGCCCGGCAGAACGCTGATATTTTGGCTTACTACACCAATGAACTCGTCAATGGTCTGACAACGGCGGGTAGTCCTGAACGTACGCAGTTGGTCACGGCCCTGAACACTGCGCTGGACCGGTTGTCGGGGGACTCGTCTTTGTCCAAGGCCGATCAACTGGGTGCCGTGCAGGCAAAAGTGGGGCTGGCCCAGATCGAAAAGACCAAGGACGCCAAGCCCACGTGGTCCGCTGATCTGGTGGCGCAGGCACAAGCCGCTGCCCTCAAGGCAGACCAGACGGCGACCGATCGGTATGAACGCCAAGCGGTCATTCCGTCTGCTGCGCATCTCTTGAGTGAAGTCGGACTTGTCGACGCCTCGGACGCGATGTTGAAAGCAGAACTGCCCAAGGCGGTTTCATCTTACTACCACATGCTGGTTTTATCTTCCAATGCCAAGCGCCGTGGCGACAAGCTGGCTGCTTTGGACTGGTCGGAGAAAGCCTACGCCGGCTCGGTTGGCCCTGCCACTCGCCTGCAATGGGGCAGCGGTTATGTTGCCAAGCTGATCGAAATGGCGCCTCAAGACAGCGCTCGCATCGAAAAAGCCGCCTCCCAGGTGATTGGTGAACTAGAAGCGGCGCCTGAAACTTTTTACGAGCGCAATCGTCGTAGTCTGGAAAAAATGGGTGCTCAGATCCACACCTGGAATGCGGATGGGAAATATACCGCGGTTGTGCAAAAGCTCAGCACCCAGCTCAAAGGCGTGTGTGAAAAATTACCGGAGGCCGATCCCGCCCGTGCCGCCTGCACAGGAGCATTCGACAAACGCTCCAAGAAGGCCTGAGTTGTTACAACTTCAACTCCAATCTAAATCCCCAGCGGATTTTCGATGGGTTGGAGTTTTCGACTTCCTGGCGCTGCGTGTTGTCCAATACACTGCGGCTGCTGAGATAGTCTCGTGGCAAGAAGTTGTTGGCGCTGACCCGCAATTGCGCATTGGTGTTGATGAACCAGACCAAAAACGCGTCGGCAACGACCTTGGTTCCAACGAAGTTGCGCTGAATGTCACTGAGTTGCAGGTCAAAGCCGGGGGTGACATTGATGCTGCCACCAAAGCTCAGCGGCAAACCTCGCATCTTGTAGTCTGCACCCAGATTGGCCGTTCCCTTGGGTTGGCCTTCCAGACGGTTGTTGGGGCCTGGCACCTTTTCCACGCTGGAATCAAAAAAACTGACATTGGTACGCAAGGCAATCGGCAGCGCATCCGGCCAGATTTCGTCCATTCGGAATTTGGCTTCGAGTTCGAGCCCCTGGGCGACTGCATTGCCCACGTTTTGTGGGCGCGAGACCCAGCGCCGGTCTGTCGACCACGACACGTCTTCCAGCGCCACCACGTTGCGAATCAGGTCGTTGATGTGGCGGTAGAAAAGGTTGGCACTGATCAAACCACCTTTGTCCAGGTAGTGTTCGTAGGCGATTTCAAATCCGCGCGCCAGTTCCGGCTGTAAATCGGGGTTGCCCGCACGGTCAGGGCTTCCCACTTCATTTGTGCCATTGGGAAAACGTTGAGATATGGAAGGGCGGGCAATCAGTTCTTGCAGCGTTGCGGCCTTGTAGCTGCGTGTCAGGCTGGTGCGAAACTGATTGCGGCTCTTTTCGTCTGGTTGCCATGTGGCATGCAAAAGCGGGGTCAATACACTGCTGCGATTGAGCACCTGGTAGATTTCGCTGTCACTGCGGGACTCGATTCCTTCCCAGCGTAAACCGGCATAGGCGGCAATTTGTTTGGTCGGGTTCCATTCGTCTTGCACATAGGTGGCAACACGCAGGGACGAGGCCTTGAGGTCGTCACCAAACTCCGTCAGGATGGGGGTGCCGTTTTGGAGCGTGGTGCGGCTTTGGCGGCGTGAATTGCTGTCAAACTCCACCCCTCCCACCAGACTGTGCTCAGTTTCCAATTGCTGGGAAGCCTTGCCGGTCAGGCTCCAACTCCGTTCACGCGTGCTCGAATCATCGTGGGTCGTGCGAGTTGGTTGTCCTGCAAAGTTGAATTCATCACGCGCACTGCGGGTTTCAAACGTACCGTTGCCCACGCCATAACGTACTTCAAGCCGGGTGCCGTCGCCCAGGTTTTTTTGCCACTGGGTATTGGTCCGAATTTGCGAGAAACGCCCGTCACCCTGGCTTGTGTAGCTGGCGTAAGGTGCAGGGATGATGCCACCGCTGGCCTGATCCAATTGGCTTTGGCCATGTGTGCTGTTCTGGGAGATCACCACAAAGGGCGTTAGCAGCAAGGATTCTCCTTGTCTCAACGCGATTTGAATACGCCCATTGAGGTTGATTCCGTCCCGCTGATTGGCGCTGTAGCCGGTTTCATGCTGGTCCAATAGGGTGGCGCCCGTGTTTCGGTCAAACCACTGGGTGCGGGCATCGTTTTCGTCCCGGTTGTCCGTTCGGTTGGCCGACAGCGTAAGCGTGTAAGACACGTTCTCGCCAAACTTGTCATTGCGCGTCCAGGCGCCTCCGGGTGAAACGCGATTTTCTTCCAACGCCAGACCACCCCGGAACTCATTGAGTGTCTTTTTAAGAGCCTCTTTCAAGACAATATTGATGGTGCCTGCCACCGCGCGTGCGCCGTATTCGGCGGTGGGTGCGCGCAGCACTTCAATGCGTTCAACCTGTTCTGGCGGCAGGTTGTCCAGCGAGAAGCCGGGCGGCATACGCTCACCATTGACCAGCAACTGTGTATACCCTCCGCCCATGCCCCGCATGCGCACATCGCCACCACGTCCCGGGCGACCGCCGGTTGTAACGCCTGGAAGGCGCTTCAGAATCTCACTGACCGAACTGTCACCAAAACGTTCAATTTCGTCTTTGCCGATGATGATTTTGGCAGCCGTCGAGGCGCGGCGCTGGTCGGTGTCACTGACCGTTCCGGTAATTTCCACTCTGCCTAATGAAGCTGCACTTGGCTCTTTTGTTGTTTCTTTGGCAGCAGGGGCGGGTGATGGCCGGGTACCTGGCTTTCGAACCGGTTGCTCGGTCGAATTGGATTCCGCAGCTGCCGGGTCAGGCGCTAAATTTTCAGGCTGCGGGTCCGGCGGGGGAATGGTTTGTGCACTGAGTGGCAGGCAACACAATATCGCGGCCAACGCCACACCGTGGCGTGCAAACGCGTCAATAGTCATGCGTGAAACAAAAAAGAATGCCCGGGCAAGGACTTATGGATGGCTGGCGTCGGTAGGTTCCACCGAAATGCGGCGCGCACCGTCAAAGCGGCGGGCCCAATAACTGATTGCCATGCTTTCGACGCGGACTTTTGCGCCCGGTTTAGGGGAATGGATGAACTTTCCTTCACCGACATAGATGCCGACATGGCTGAATGCCTTGCGCATGGTGTTGAAAAACACCAGATCACCGGGTTGCAGGTCTGCGCGTTCAATCTTTTCGGATGCAGCCGCCTGTTCATTGGCTCGCCGGGGCAAGACCAACCCGGCGGTCTGCTCAAAAATGGCACGCACAAATCCGCTGCAATCGAAACCTGTGTCACTATTGGTGCCACCTCGGCGGTAACGCACCCCCAGAAAGCCCATGGCGTTGGAAACCAAATGCGAGGTTTTTTCCTCGACTTTTTCCCCCATTTCACCCATTCGTGCCAAGAAACTGCGGTCTGACATTTGGGGTAACGCCTCATCCTGTGAGGGGGCGGGATCGGCATGGGCCGCATTAATCAGCAAAAGCGCGGCTAGAACGAGGATAATTCGCATCAAACGAGCTTAACCCGTGGTGTTCACGGCGTCAAGCCAGGCTTATAAGGGCATAAATATGGCAAAAGCAGAATCGAAAACGACTGTTCTACCCGACGGATTGCGGTACAAATCCAAAGTATCAGGCTCGCCCTTTATGGCGGCCGCGTCTTTTGGCGGTGCCACTATGTCGTGTTTTTTGTGTGGAAAACACAGGGCGCGTTCATTGATGACCACTCGCAAAGTGCTCGGCAAATCCCAGGCCGTGTGCGCACCTTCCTGCAAGGCCTTGGATGAGGCAACTGCCGCCGCTGCCTCAGAGCGTTGACCGTGTTGCTTGACCTTGACGAATCCCAGCTGGTGTTGGTGGATTACCAGATCCGCCTGATGCCAGCCATGGTGGACGGCGCTTTCGCTGTGGCAAATGCCGTACGGCTGGCGCAGATGGCCGCACTGTTACACGTGCCGGTGTTTGCAACCGAACAGAACCCAACCAGACTGGGGGGCAGTGTTCCCGAGTTGGTAGACGCGCTGAAGCATGGCAATGCCCGGGTACTGGCAAAGATGCAGTTCAGCGCGGTGGAGGAAGGCCTGGGCGAATGGTTGCGGCCAGCATCCAGGCCAGTGCAAGGCAATGCCCGCAGCCTGCCCAAGCATTTACAAAAGGCACCTGCGGGCGCTGAGCGAGGCACGATTGTGCTGGCAGGGTGTGAAGCGCATGTGTGCCTGTTGCAGACCGCGCTGGACCTGCTGGAAGACGAATTTGACGTCTGGGTCGTGACCGATGCCTGCAGTTCGCGCAGCGAACGCAACCGTGACGCGGCCTTTGACCGCCTGGCGGGCGCTGGCGTGGAGCTGGTGACCACCGAGATGGTTGCGTTTGAATGGATTCGCAGCGCCGAGCACGCTGACTTCAAAGCGCTACAAGCCCTGATCAAATAATCGGGGTGGGTAATCAGACTGCAGGCGGTCGTTAGGTGAATTGACCCGTGTCAGTCAGGTGCTAGCAAGCTGAATATTCATAATTATGAATTCAGTTTCAACGGCACCGAGGGACATACCATGACCGCTTACGCAGATTTTTATCGCCGCTCCATTGACGACCGGGACGGTTTTTGGGCTGAAGAGGCCAAGGCCATAGCCTGGCAAACCCCACCGCAGCAAATTTGCGATTACAGCAACCCGCCTTTTGCACGCTGGTTCGTGGGCGGCACCACCAATTTGTGCCACAACGCGGTGGACCGCCACCTCCAGAACCGCCCCGACCAGGCCGCCCTGATTGCCGTCTCGACTGAGACCAATACCGAGCAGGTTTACACCTTCACCCAATTGCACGCCGAAGTGCAGCGCATGGCAGCCGCTTTGAAGGACTTGGACGTGCAAAAGGGCGACCGTGTGCTGATCTACATGCCCATGATTGCGGAAGCCGCGTTTGCCATGCTGGCATGTGCGCGCATAGGCGCCATCCACTCGGTGGTGTTTGGCGGTTTTGCGGCGGGTGCGCTGGCCTCGCGCATTGAAGACTCCAGCCCCAAGGTCATTGTCAGCTCGGATGGTGGTTCGCGTGGCGGCAAGGTGGTGGAATACAAGCCCCTGCTGGATGATGCGATTACACAGTCCAGCCATAAACCAAGCGCCGTGCTGTTGGCAGACCGCAAGCTGGCCGCTATGAATATCGTAGCGGGACGTGACCATTTCTGGGGGGCTCTGCGCGAGAAACACTTGAATGCCGTTGTTCCCTGCGAGTGGCTGGACTCTACCCACCCCAGCTACACCTTGTACACCAGCGGCACTACCGGCAAGCCCAAAGGTGTGCAACGCGACACTGGCGGCTACGCCGTGGCGCTGGCCGCGTCGATGAAGCACATCTACTGCGGCAACGCCGGCGAAACCTATTTCTCCACCAGCGATATCGGTTGGGTGGTGGGTCACAGCTACATCATCTATGGCCCGTTGATTGCCGGTATGGCCACCATCATGTACGAAGGCCTGCCCACCCGCCCTGATGGCGGGATCTGGTGGAGCCTGGTCGAGAAATACAAGGTTACGGTCATGTTCAGCGCCCCCACTGCGGTGCGTGTGCTCAAGAAGCAGGATCCGGCGCTGCTGTCCAAATACGACCTGTCAAGCCTGCGGGCTTTGTTCCTGGCCGGCGAGCCGCTGGACGAACCCACTGCGCAGTGGATCAACGAAGGCCTGGACAAGCCCATCATCGACAATTACTGGCAAACCGAAACCGGCTGGCCGATCCTGGGCATTGCCAACGGCGTGGAGAAAAAGGCTAGCCGCTTTGGCAGCCCCGGTGTGGCGATGTACGGCTACAACGTCAAGCTGATCGACGAAAACACCGGCGAGGAATTGCTGGGTGCCGACCAGAAGGGCGTAGTGGCGATCGAAGGTCCGCTGCCTCCCGGCTGCATGCAAACCATCTGGCGCGACGACGCGCGCTTTGTCAAAACCTACTGGCAGAGCATCCCCGGCAAGCTGGTCTACAGCACCTTTGACTGGGGTGTGCGGGACAAGGACGGCTACTTCTTCATCCTGGGCCGCACCGACGACGTGATCAACGTGGCCGGCCACCGCCTGGGCACCCGTGAGATCGAAGAGAGCATTTCCAGCCACCCCAACATCTCTGAAGTGGCGGTGGTGGGTATTGCCGATGCCCTTAAAGGCCAGGTCGCCGTGGCCTTTGCCGTGGTCAAGGACGCCAGTGGATTGGTGGATGATGCTGCCCGTGCCAAGCTGGAAGCCGAAGTCATGAAGGTGGTGGACAACACCATTGGCGCGGTGGGTCGTCCGGCCCGCGTGCGTTTTGTGACCGTGTTGCCCAAGACCCGCAGCGGCAAGCTGCTGCGCCGTGCTATCCAGGCGGTTTGTGAAGGTCGCGATGTGGGTGACCTGACTACGATGGACGACCCGGCAGCCCTGCAGCAGATCCGGGACTTGTTGGCGTAAGCGGCAGGGCGCCGGAGTGTTCTGCTCCGTGTCCCCCGGCCTGCGGCCTCCTCCTTTTACCTGCGCAGAACGCTCCAGCGCCCTGCCGCTTGGGCGCTGGGGTCGCGGGGTGGTCAGGCTAGCGTGGGCTCGCCTCTCCACGATAGAAACAGCGGGCGCAGACTTGCTGGTAGCGATTGTTGCCGCCAATCTCCACCTGCTCGCCAGCGTGAACCCGTCGGCCATTGTCATCCATGCGAATGTTCATGGTGGCCTTGCGACCGCAGGCGCAGATCGTCTTGATTTCCTCGATATCGTCGGCCAGGGTTAACAACTGGGCTGATCCAGGAAAGGCATTGCCCTGGAAGTCGGAGCGCAATCCAAAACAAATGACCGGCAGGTTGCGAACATTAGCCAGCCGATGCAATTGACGCGCCTGTTCGCCGGACAGGAATTGCGCTTCATCGATCAGCACACAGGCCAAGTCGACTTCAGCGTTGAGCATGGCAAAAAAGTCGGTATTCGCGTCAAATACCCGGGCCTGGCGTTGTAACCCCAAGCGGGAGGCGATGCAGCCCGCCCCGCTACGGTCGTCAATGGCTGCCGTGTACAGCAGTATGCGCTGGCCTTGCTCCTCGTAGTTGTAAGCAATCTGCAGCAAGGCCGTAGATTTACCGGCGTTCATGGCCGAGTATCGAAAGAAAAGTTTGGCCATATCAATGGGATGTGATGTAGGAAGGGGCGGGTGACGAGGGCGCCAGTCTGAGCTTGGCAAAAACTAAGGGCATCAGCAACGACACAAACGCGCCACTGACCAAGCCCTTGGTTAGCGCCCAGAGCATGGGCTGCATGGCGACAGAGTTGCCCAAGAGTTTTAGCAGCTTTTGTTCTCCCATAAAACATGCCGCGCCCAACAGGCCCACCGCCAGCTTGCGCCAGAACGCCTTGGGGGCGGTGAAGTCAAGGTGCCGGTTGTCAAATTGCAGGCTCCAGGTGGCAATGGCCAGCCAACCGGCCAACGTGGGTATGTATTCCGGGGCAGTGCCCGGCCAGGTTAACAGGGCGAGAGCCGTGCCTGCGGCAATCGCCAACACACTCCAGCCCCACTGGGTTTGAAAGGCAAACTGCCAATGCCGCACCCGTTCAAAAATAAGCAGGCTGGCGCCTCCCAACGCGGCACCTACCAATACGTCTTCCAAGTCGTGCACTCCCAGAACCATTCGGCTGGTGATCACACCCAGCGTGATCACCGAGCCCAGCACCCAGGTCCAGGTGCGGCGCAACTCCCAGGCCAGCCACATCCACATCACAACTGCCAGCTGGGCATGGCCGCTGGGCAAGCCATAGCTGGCTCCCACCAGGTCATCCAGGCGCAGCACAAGAGGCGGGCGCGGGTCCTGAAACAGGTCCTTGATATAGGCGTTGAGCATGGCATTGATGGCCACCAGGATCAGCAGACGGAAAAAAATGGTCTTGCTCCAGGTCCAGTAACCGATGGCCATAAAAAACATGATGAAAGTGGTGTAACCCAGCCAGGAAAGACCAAAGGCCAAGCGGATCAGCTCAGGGCTGCGCAACGGCAGGATCCACTGCAGATCATGCAGGAAGTTCAAATGAAGTGCTCCTGTTTATGTAGCGCCTTGCGCTTTATTCTCGGGGGCTAGAGGCTCTTTTTACGTTTAGTTTTGGCGGATATGGTATCGCCAGCCGTGTCGCGTGGTACCCGCGTGAAACCAGCCTTTGCAAGATCGTCAGAAGTCGAAACATCGGCCTCCACCACCAGGTCCCTTTCAAACAATTCAACTGCGGTCTTTGCAACTTGTAGCGTGTCAAAGTAAGCATACGTGCCGACACCGACCGCACCCAAAATGGGGACAAAGCGGGAGGCTCCCTTGCTCAACACCGCTTTGGAAACCTGAACGCCGACCTGTTGCGCCACATTTTGCATGACCTTCAAAGACGCTTCCCGCACAACCACCCGCTCACCCACGCGCACCACCACATCCCGAAACACCTGGGCCGTTACATGTTTAAACAGGCAGTACACCATTTGCTCCCGGCCCAGAGTCTTGGTCTTGCCGTAGACTGCGGCAATGTCCGAGACCATTTGGGCCTGCAGCTTCCAGATGCCCACCAGTTCCGGAACCACGGTCAACCATCCCAATATCCCGGGAGGCAGGGCCATGGAACCCGATACCACACTGGCGGTGCGTGCTGCGGTTCTGGCGATGGCGTGGGCACGCTTGGCCGGGTGTGCGACGGCTGCCTCCGCGCTGTCCGGCACGTGCAGCACAAGATCCATGACCGCATCGGTCAAGGCTTTTTCAGTGGGGGCGCGTGCCATGGCCGGATCTCAGAGGCTGCCGAAAAGAATTCATGGCGTGGCGGTCGTCAGGCAATGTCGACAACATGGAATCCGTAACGTCCGGCCCGTCGGTCTGAAAAGTAGCGCTCTAGTGTTTCCTTGACGGTTCGAAAGGCGATTTCATCCCAGGGAATCTCATGTTCGGCAAATAACTGGGCCTCGATGGTTTCAAAGCCGGGGCTGAACTGGTCACTGAGCAGGCGCGCCCGGTAGAACAGATGCACCTGCCCGACACGGGCGACGTTGAGCAGCGTAAACAGGTCTTGCATTTCGATTTGCGCGCCGGCCTCCTCATCCGTTTCGCGCGCCGCCCCTTCGGCGGTCGTCTCGCCGAGCTCCATGAATCCGGCCGGCAAGGTCCATTTGCCCCAGCGTGGCTCGATGTTGCGCTTGCACAGCAGCACCTTGTCGCCCCAATGGGGCACGGTGCCCACCACGTTCAGCGGATTCTCGTAGTGCACGGTATGGCAGGCCGTGCAAATGGCGCGCTCCTTGGTGTCGCCGTCATCCGGCAGGCGGTAAACCACAGGGGTGCCGCACTGTTTGCAATGTTTGATGGGGTTGCGAAGCATGGGAGCCATGTTAGCGTGAGCGCACGGCCAGGCTCTGGGTGGCCCGACCGATCAAACCCTGCTCGTCGTACAGGGCCGACTCGGCCATCCCGCAGCCGTTGGAGCCCAGGTGGGTGCGGGCGTCCAGGCAAATCCATTCGCCGACCGGTTGACGCAGCAGGTTGATGGTCAGGTCCGAGTTGACAAAACTGTAGGCCTGGTAGTCCAGGATGGCGCTGATGCCATTGCCCGAATCGGCCGCCACGGCCACACGCTGGTAGGCGCTGGGTGCCTCACCCGCCACCAGGGGGTGGTTCAGGCGAAACCAGATCGCACAAGGGCCACCAAACATGGTGCCACGCGCGGCACGGGTTTCCACCAGATCCGAATAACCCACATGTCGCCCGGCAAACGGGAATCTAACCACCGGAGCTGTGTCTACAGCGCCAGGCGCCAGGCTCAGGGGATGTCCCGGCAGGCCGTCGGGCAGTGCAAAGGGGTTTTCTCGCTGTGCCAGCGCAGTAAAGACGCCGACTTCCTTGCCGTTCGCGAGCAGGCGGGCAGAGAAATGGCCGGCATTGCGTCCCACGTAGTTGGTGGCAACGTCCACCGACAGATTGCTGATCGGTACCGGGCGCAACAGGTTGGCCGTCAGACGTGCAAGATGGGTCAGGCCATGTTCTTGCGCAGTTGCTTCAAAGGCACGGCATACCAGGGCAATGGGTGGACCCGCATGCTGGTGGTCCGGGTGCCAGGGCCCCCGAGTCAGGCCACTGGATAGGAAGCTTCCATCGGCCAGGGCGGTGTAGGCGCAGTGCGGGTGGGCGGCGTTAGGGTGGGTCATCACGTGTTTTCAAGTTACTCCACCCGGATGTGCAGGGATTGCAGGCCGTCAATGTCCGCTGCGAGTGTGTCGCCACGCAACACGGCGGCCACACCTTCGGGTGTGCCGGTGTAAATCACGTCGCCAGGCTGCAAGGTCCAGGCCATCGACAGTTGCTCTATGGTCTCTGCAATGTTCCAGATCAGCTTGTTGATGGTGCTGCGCTGGCGGTCCTGGCCATTGACCTGAAGGCGTATCGCCGCATCGGCAATGCCGGGTACCTGGTTGGCCGGGGTGATGGCACCTATCGGCGCTGAATGGTCAAAACCCTTTCCAATGCACCACGGGCGCCCCTGTTTTTTCATGTCGTTTTGCAGGTCGCGCCGTGTCATGTCCAGGCCTACTGCATAACCGAAGATATGGGCGGCAGCGTCAGCCGCGCGGATGTTCGAGCCACCAACACCGATGGCCACCACCAGTTCCACTTCGTGGTGCAAATTGTGGGTGAGCGAGGGGTAGGGCATGACCGCAGTCACGCCAGGGGCTGCGACCAGCACTGCATCCGCGGGTTTCATGAAGAAAAATGGTGCCTCGCGTCCGCTGTGGCCCATTTCCTGGGCATGCTCCACATAGTTGCGGCCAACGCAATAGATGCGGTGCACGGCAAAGGTATTGGTCGAACCGACAACGGGCACACAAACCGGGGGGGCAGGGGGGAAGACGTACGACATGGGTGTTGAGGGGCGAGGAAGAAAAAAATATCGGCTCAGGCGGACTTGGCTATCAGATCAAAGTGTTCAACAACCGGTGGGGCCGCAAAGAATGGTCCGACGATGGCACGCCATTGCGTGAATGCGTCCGATTGCCGAAATCCGATGGTGTGGTCTTCCAGCGTGTCCCAGAAGATTTGCAGAATGTAACGCTCAGGGCTCTCCAGCCCACGGTTGACCTTGTAGCCTTGGAAGCCCTTGGCGCTGCCAATCACGGTGGCCAGGCCGCGCTGGATGGCTTCTTCAAAGGCTGCGTTTTGACCGGGCTGGATACGGATGTCGGCAAGTTCAAGAATCATGGTGTTGGGTTCGGTTTGGGGTAGTGGCTTGTGCAGAGCGTCAATGGTAACGGTCTTGGTTTATCCTTGTTTGCATGACCTCACCCATCGCATCGGACACCGACTGGTTGCAGCCGGACTGGTCCGCACCAGCAAGTGTCCGCGCGCTGTGCACCACACGCAACGGGGGGTATTCAGCACCGCCCTATAACAGTCTGAATCTTGGTTCACATGTCGGTGATAAAGCCGCCGATGTGCTGCGGAATCGGACAAAGTTGCAGGAAAGGCTGGCGCCTGCGCGCCCGGTGTATCTCAACCAGGTCCATGGCACAGAACTCGTGGAATTGGGTCAATATACCCCGGATGATCTGGCCGCTGATGGGGCCTACACGTGTGAGCGTGGGGTAGCTTGCAGCATCATGGTGGCGGATTGCCTGCCCGTGCTGCTGTGTGACACACGTGGCAGGATGGTGGGGGCCGTGCACGCCGGGTGGCGCGGCCTGGCCGGTGTTGGTGGTGTGGGTGTTTTGGAGGAAATGCATAAACGATTTATGCAAGAAGCCCCCGTACAACCTAATGATAGCGCTATTGAAGTGATAGCATGGCTAGGCCCCTGTATTGGCCCCCGTGCTTTTGAGGTCGGAGCGGATGTGGTGCAGGCTTTCGTTCAAGATTGCCCAGATGCAGAGCAGCATTTTCTGCCTCAAACCAAGGGAAAGTATCTGGCAAATCTACAAGGGCTGGCGCGCCAGAAGCTAGCTGCCCTGGGCGTAATCCAGGTATTTGGCAATGACGGGGCGGACATGTGGTGTACCGCGAGCAACCGGTCACAGTTCTTTTCCCACCGGCGAGACAGGATCAGCGGACGGCAGCTGGCCTGCATCTGGTTGCGATGAGGCCAGTTGTACCTGCAGTTCTGCCGCGTCTCGGGCTCGAATAGCACGTTTGCGAGCCGGTGCCGCCATGAAATACAGAATCAGCGCCACCGGCACCACGCCGTACAACACAAAGGTAATGAACGCACCGAGCAGCGAACCGTTGGTATTGGTGGCCTCGGCAATACTCATCATGACTACCACGTACAACCAGGCGATCGGAACGATGTACATAAAATGAAGGTCGCAATAATTATTGGTTGTCAGGGTTTCGTAGGGCGTAGCTGAGATACTACGGGTGAGATCAGGCCAACGCAACAGAGGTGACAGTGTGACGCAAAAAGCCCCCGAATTCTGGACCCAAGCAGCCCAGCAGTTTCAACAGTCTATGGCCGAGAGCTGGACCAAAGCCATGCAATCTTTCCAGAGCATAGATTTAGGCGCAGCGGTACCAAGCGCTGGCGGCAAGGCCCCAGACATTCACTTCGCGCCCGAAAAGTTGCAAGCCCTGCAGCAGCAGTACCTTCAAGATGCCATGGGAATGTTTAGCCAGGGGTTCGCCACGCCACCGGCTACTGCAGACAAACGTTTCTCGGGTGAGGCTTGGGGCAGCAACCCGATTGCGGCCTACTCGGCTGCGGTCTATTTGCTCAATGCCCGAACCATGCTGGGCCTGGCCGATGCGGTAGAAGCGGATGCGAAAACGCGCAATCGCATTCGCTTCGCGGTCGAGCAATGGATGGCGGCTGCTGCACCCAGTAACTTTCTGGCATTTAATGCCGAGGCGCAGAAAAAGGCCATTGAAACCAAGGGCGAAAGTATTGCCAAAGGCATGCAAAACCTGGTGCACGATTTGCGCCAGGGCCATGTGTCCATGACGGACGAGAGCCTGTTTGAAGTGGGCAAGAACGTGGCGACCACGGAAGGTGCAGTCGTTTTCGAAAACGCGTTTTTCCAACTGATTGAATACAAGCCGCTGACCACCAAGGTTTATGAAAAACCGTTCTTGATGGTGCCGCCTTGCATCAACAAGTTCTACATTCTGGACCTCCAGCCAGAGAATTCACTGGTACGGTATGCGGTAGAGCAAGGGCATCGCACCTTTGTTGTGAGCTGGCGCAATCCCGATGCTTCCATGGCCAAAGCCACATGGGATGACTATATTGAGCAGGCCGTTATCAAGGCCATCGCGGTAACCCAAGAGATCACCGGCTCACCCAGCATCAACGCCCTGGGTTTCTGCGTGGGTGGAACCATGTTGGGAACCGCGCTGGCCGTGCTGGCCGCACGTGGCGAGAAACCCGTGGCCAGCGCCACCTTCCTGACCAGTCTGCTGGACTTCACCGACACCGGTATTTTGGATGTGTTTATTGACGACGCCTTTGTTCAATACCGTGAGAAGGAAATGGGCAAGGGTGGTCTGATGAAGGGCCAGGACCTGGCGTCCACGTTCAGCTTCTTGCGCCCCAACGACCTGGTCTGGAACTATGTGGTGGGCAACTACCTCAAGGGTGAGACACCGCCTCCGTTTGACCTGCTGTACTGGAACTCCGACAGTACCAATCTGCCCGGCCCGTATTACGCCTGGTATCTGCGCAACACCTACCTGGAAAACAACCTGGTCAAGCCCGGACGGGCTACGGTGTGTGGAGAAAAGGTCGACCTGAACTTGGTCGACATGCCAGTCTACATCTACGGCTCGCGCGAAGACCATATCGTGCCCATCGGCGGCGCCTATGCGTCCACCCAAGTACTACCAGGCAAAAAGCGCTTTGTCATGGGCGCTTCTGGCCATATTGCAGGTGTCATCAATCCACCTGCAAAAGGTAAACGCAGCCACTGGATTCGGTCGGACGGCAAATTGCCCAAGGCCCAGTCTGCTTGGCTTGAGGGTGCGACTGAGTATCCTGGCAGCTGGTGGACAGACTGGTCGACCTGGCTGAAGAGCCACGCGGGCAAGCAAATCACTGCCCCCAAGACCTATGGCAAGGGCAAATACAAGGCCATGGAGCCGGCACCCGGCAGCTACGTCAAGGCCAAAGCCTAAAAATGTTCGCCCCCACGCTCGTCACTTCGTGTACTGCGCTGCCCCCCGAGGGGTCCGCAGTTGCCTTGGGGCGGCCCGGCGGCAATTACCCTGTTTATTTTTGACTTACTGAAGGAAGAGAAAAATGGAAGACATCGTTATCGTTTCAGCCGCCCGCACCGCCGTGGGCAAATTTGGTGGTTCCCTGGCCAAGACGCCGGCACCGGAATTGGGTGCAGCCGTCATCAAGGCATTGCTGGCCCGCACCGGCTTGGCCGCGGACCAGATCAATGAAGTGATTTTGGGCCAGGTGCTGGCTGCCGGTTCGGGTCAGAACCCGGCACGCCAGTCCGTCATCAAGAGCGGCCTGGCCAAGGAAACACCAGGACTGACCATCAACGCCGTTTGCGGCTCCGGTCTCAAGGCCGTGATGCTGGCCGCCCAGGCCGTGGCCTATGGCGACAGCGAAATCGTGATTGCCGGTGGCCAGGAAAACATGAGCGCCGCACCGCACGTGCTGCTGGGCTCGCGTGACGGCCAGCGCATGGGTGACTGGAAAATGACCGACTCCATGATCGTTGACGGCCTTTGGGACGTCTACAACCAGTACCACATGGGCATCACCGCCGAGAACGTGGCCAAGGCCTACAGCATTACCCGTGATATGCAGGACGCCCTGGCGCTGGCCAGCCAGCAAAAGGCTGCTGCTGCGCAGGACGCCGGCAAGTTTGTCGACGAAATCGTGCCCTTCAGCATCGCCCAGAAGAAGGGCGACCCTATCGTGTTCGCGGCCGACGAGTTCATCAACCGCAAATCCAATGCCGACGCGCTGGCTGGTCTGCGCCCCGCCTTTGACAAGGCCGGTGGCGTGACCGCCGGCAATGCCTCGGGCATCAACGACGGCGCTGCTGCGGTGATGGTGATGACTGCCAAGAAGGCTGCTGCCCTGGGCCTGACGCCCATGGGTCGCATCGCCAGCTTTGCCACCAGCGGTCTGGACCCGGCCCTGATGGGCATGGGCCCGGTGTCTGCCTCCCGCAAGGCACTGGAGCGTGCCGGCTGGAAGCCACAAGACCTGGACCTGCTGGAAATCAACGAAGCCTTTGCCGCCCAGGCCTGCGCTGTCAACAACGAAATGGGCTGGGACACAAGCAAGGTTAACGTTAACGGCGGCGCCATTGCCATTGGCCACCCCATCGGGGCCTCCGGTTGCCGTATTTTGGTCACTTTGCTGCACGAAATGCAGCGACGCGACGCACGGAGGGGCATTGCCAGCCTGTGTATCGGCGGTGGCATGGGTGTGGCCCTCACCATCGAGCGATAGTCAAGCTGAGAGCTTGTCGGTCGGACCACTTTGCGCAGCCAAGCTGGTCTAACCGTCATTGATTAAATATGCTGCAAGCCCCGGTGAATATTGGGCTAGTAGCTCCTGTTTTTGTAGCACGTTAAACCAAAGAGGAGAGATAATATGAGTCAAAAAGTAGCATATGTAACCGGCGGTATGGGTGGTATCGGTACCGCCATCTGCCAGCGTCTGCACAAAGAAGGTTTCAAGGTCATTGCCGGTTGCGGTCCGACCCGCGACCACGCCAAATGGATCGCCGAACAGGCAGCGCTGGGTTTCACCTTCTTTGCGTCGGTGGGCAATGTGGGCAACTGGGATTCCACCGTGGAAGCCTTCACCAAGGCCAAATCCGAACACGGCAGCATTGATGTACTGGTCAACAATGCCGGCATCACCAAGGATCGCATGTTCCTGAAGATGACGCGCGAAGATTGGGACGCCGTGATCGAAACCAACCTCAACAGCATGTTCAACGTCACCAAACAAGTGGTCGGTGACATGGTGGAAAAAGGCTGGGGCCGAATCATCAACATTTCCAGCGTCAATGGCGTCAAGGGCCAGGCGGGGCAGACCAACTACTCGGCGGCCAAGGCCGGTATGCATGGTTTCTCGATGGCTTTGGCACAGGAAATGGCAACGAAGGGCGTGACTGTCAACACCGTGAGCCCTGGCTACATCGGTACCGACATGGTTAAAGCGATTCGCCAGGAAGTGCTGGACAAGATCATTGGCACGGTACCGGTCAAGCGTTTGGGTGAACCGGGTGAAATTGCTTCCATCATTGCGTGGCTGGCGTCGGATGAGGGCGGTTACGCTACCGGTGCCGAATTCTCCGTGAATGGTGGTTTGCACATGGGCTGATGGTTATTTAGGCCAGCAAAAATGCACCCATAGAAAAACCCGCCTCGGCGGGTTTTTCTATGCACGAGACTCCCGTGTCGCAGGTGTCAACCCTGCAGTCCCTTCCACAACATGTAGGCCGCCAGAACATAAAGAATCAGGGCAAAAACCCTTTTTAGTTTGGCCACTGGCAAGCGATGCGCCATCTTTGCGCCCCATGGTGCCGTCAACACGCTACAGCAGGCAATAACCCCCAACGCCGGCAACCATACATAACCCAATGAATGGGGTGGTAAACCCGGCAAAGACGTACCGCTAACCACATAACCCACGGTATTGGCCAGTGCAATCGGAAAACCCAGAGCTGCGCTGGTGGCCACCGCGTTGATGATGGAAATGTTGTGCGCCACCATAAAGGGCACGCTGATAAACCCTCCGCCTGCCCCCACCAGGCCGGACAGAAACCCGATCAAACTGCCCGCCGCAACTTGGCCAGCCGTGCCCGGCATCTGGCGGCTGGGTTTTGGTTTCTTATCCAGAAACATTTGCGTGGCCGAAAAACCGACAAAGAGCGCAAAGAAGATTGCCAGGGCCGTCCCTTTGAGTAATGCAAAGACGCCAGCGCTGGCGATGGCACCACCCAGCACGATGCCGGGGGCCAACCCCTTGACGATGTCCCAACGCACGGCACCCCGTTTGTGGTGGGCACGTACGCTTGAAATGGAAGTGAACATGATGGTAGCCATCGAGGTGGCAATCGCCATTTTGACCGCCAGATCCGCACCAATGCCCGTGGCCGACAGGATGATGGTCATGAACGGCCCGATCAACATGCCCCCGCCAATGCCCAGCAGGCCCGCCAGAAAACCGGTAGCCAGACCCAAAGTGGCCAGTTCAAAAATCAGGAGGGGGTCCAGCATCGGTACAGGGGGGTGGGGGTAGAGGGTGTCTGCAGAAGCCACCGGACCGGCATCCTGAACCGGGGTTCAGGTGGGCGAGGTCAGCGCAAGCTTTGGGTTCATCTAACGCGAGATGATCACGCTAGCAAGGCAATATTCCAAGCCCGGGCTCTATGAGCATTGGTTCAAGGAAATATAAAGCCCGGCGGCACTGCAGACAAAAGAGATTGTAGAGCCTCTGCTGATGAAGTTTCACCGCAGGGCCGCCCCCAGGTGAAAGGCGCCCCCGCGGGGGGGCAGCGACCCGCACGCAGTGGGGGAATCGGCCGTCTTCACCCAGCGCCTCGTCCAGGCGCTCCAACAGCGAGACCAACAAAACGTTGGAGTCGGGCGACAGGCTGGCAGCCACAGCGTCGGTTGACAGCGCAGGCACCGTGGGTGCTGACGGGGCACGCTCGGGCACGTCGAATGCCAGGTTCAAGGCGGCCAGCACCGCAATGCGGTCGCGTGCACGGACCTTCCCGGCGTCGCGGATCTTGCACATCGCTGTGTCCACACGCTCTACGGCTTCGAGCAAACGGGCGTCTCCACCCTCCGGGCAACCGAGCAGATAGGTTTGCCCCATGATTTGAACTTCAAGCTGTTTCATGATGGGTCTTTTTGTACTGCAGGCGCTTCGGGCAATCGGTCCAGCAGGGCGTCTACCCGGGCACGGGCTGCGCCTAGGCGGGACTTGAGCGTGTCGCGTTCCTGCGTCAGCGCATCCACCTGCTGGGTCAACAGCGCATTGGTTCGCTGCAGCTCCGCGTAACGCACTAACAAGCGCTCTACACGCTCGGCAATTTGGTCGATCTGGTTCTGGTTCGCCATAGGCTGACCATTGTAGGGTTTGCCACGCTTAACTGACGTAAAATTCGCGCGTTGGTTCTCGCGGCGTGGTTCACACGCAGCAGTTCAACGGGAAGCAGGAGGGTGCGCCAACCGCGGCAAACCTAACCTGCGCTGCCCCCGCAACGGTAAGTGGACGAGTCCCCAAAGACTCCGCTCCCATCAACAGCCACTGGGCGCCTTGAACAAGCGCCTGGGAAGGCGCTGGAAGTCGCTCCACCAGCCCGGATACCGGCCAACACGGTGGTTGCACGCTGGTCGAGCAACCGTTACGCCCATGCGCTGTCGGGGAAGACGGCGAGGGCACATTTGTTGATGGTTCCCCTTTATGAAAAACTGCACGTCCCGTGCGCGCTTTGCCACGCTGTCTCTGGCGTTGGGCACAGCGCTGTCCGCCCACGCCCAATTGCAACTCCAGGAGCAGGTGGTGACCGCCTCCCGCGTCGCCACACCGGTGACCGATGTCCTTGCCGATGTCTCCGTCATCGACCGTGCAACACTCGCTATGGCTGGTCAATCCTCCATTCGCGATGTTCTGGCCCAACAGGCCGGTGTGCAAATCGTCTCCAGTGGCAGCTACCGCTCCAACACCGCTATCTTTTTGCGCGGCGCAGTGACATCCCAGACCCTGGTTCTGATAGACGGCGTGCGTGTTGGTACCGCCACCTCGGGCGGCGCTGCGATGGACAACCTGCCGTTGGAGCGCATCGAGCGCATTGAAATCCTGCGCGGCGCGGCCTCGGCGCTGTATGGCCCCGACGCTGTCGGCGGCGTGATCCAGATCTTTACCCGGGCACCCAGCCAGGCGCTGGAGCTGGGTGCCAGCGCAGGACTTGGCACCGATGGTCAGCAACAGGCCAGCGCGCATGTCAGCGGCAGCAGTGGCGCCTTCGGCTACAGCCTGGGCGTCTCGCGTGAGAAGGCATCTGGCATTACGGCCGTCGCCAACCCGGCCTCGGGCAGCTACAACGCCGACGAGGATGGTTTCGATGCCGCCAGCGCTGACTTCCGTCTGACGGCCCAGATCAACCGCGCACATGCCCTACGCCTGAGTTTGCTGCGGAGCGACACTGAATACCGGCTGGACTCCACGCCCTTTCCCAATCCGCTCAGCCTGACCCGCCTGACGTCCGACGCGCGTGGCAAGACCGGCCTGAGTCACGCCACGGCGCAGTGGGATGCACAGTGGCTGCCGCAATGGCACTCCACGTTGACGGCGGGCACCAGCAACGAGCAATCGCTGGGCGACACCTTCCGCAGCACTGACGGTGCCGCCGGTGGCTCAACCCAATTCAACACCAACCGGCGCCAGGCCACCTGGCAGAACGACATTACGTTGGACAAGGACGTGCTCTCCGTGATGCTGGAAAACCGCAACGAGACGGTGGACAGCAACACCGCTTACACCGTGACCAGCCGCGACGTGCGCAGCGCTCTGGCGTCCTACGCGTTCAACCGCGCGGCATGGAATGCGCTGGTGGTGGCGCGCAATGACGACAACTCGCAGTTTGGCAACTTCAACAACTGGTCGCTGTCCGGCGGCTACCGCGTCACCGACGCGCTGCGTGCGGTGGCCAGCGTGGGCACCAGCTTCCAGGCGCCAACCTTCAACCAGTTGTACTACCCCGGCTTTGGCAACCCGGCCCTGCAGCCGCAGCGCAACCGCGCCACTGAACTGGGGCTGAAGTACCACACCGGCAGCCTGGCCTTGGGTGCCGTGGCGTATAACAATGACATCCAGGGCTTCATCGTGCCGACCACCAACGTGCAAAGTTCGCTGGCGGTGCTGCGCGGCATCACGCTGACGGCAGACATGCACACCGGTGACACCAGCTACAGCCTGTCGTACGACTATGCCGATCCGCGTTCGTACTCGACCTTTGCTGCGTCCAACGACCTGCGCCTGGTGCGCGTGGCACGCAACCTGCTCAATGCGCGCATCAGCCAGCGCCTGGGTGACGTCAGCGTGTTTGGCGAGTTGCGCCTCTCCGGCGACCGCGAGGACAACAACCTGTCCTTCAGCGGCCGCGACCTGCTGCCGGGCTACACCCTGCTCAACGTGGGTGCGAACTGGAAGCTGCAGAAGAATGTGTCGCTGCTGGCGCGCATCAACAATCTGACGGATGCGCAGTACCAGCTGGCGAACGGCTTCTCCACCCCCGGACGCAACCTGTTTGTGTCCATGAACTGGGCGATGTAAGCCGTGTTCAAGCCCGACGGCCCCCAACGCATCGTCTGCCTGACGGAGGAGACCACCGAGTGGCTCTATCTATTGGGTCAGGAGCACCGCATCGTGGGCATTTCGGGCTACACCGTGCGTCCGGCCCGGGCGCGTGCCGAGAAGCCGCGCGTCAGTGCCTACCTGAGCGCCAAGATCGACAAGATCCTGGCGCTGCAGCCGGACTGTGTGTTCGGCTTTTCCGATCTGCAGGCCGATATTGCCGCCGAGCTGATCCGCAAGGGCGTGCAAGTCACCGTGTTCAACCAGCGCAGCGTGGCGGAGATTTTCTCCATGATGTTCCAGGTGGCGGCCATGGTGGGGCAGGGCGCGCGCGCGGCCGAACTCATGGACGCCATGCAGGTGCGCCTGCAGGTCATCCAGACAGCGGCGGCCAGTCTGCCGCGCCGGCCCCGTGTGTTTTTTGAAGAATGGGACGAGCCCCACATCAGCGCCATTCGCTGGGTGTCCGAGCTGGTGCGCATGGCCGGAGGGGACGACTGCTTTCCCGAGCTGGCGCTACAGCCCATGGGCAAGGACCGCATCATTGCCGATACCGCCGAGATCGTGCGCCGCAACCCCGACATCATCATCGGCTCCTGGTGCGGCAAGAAGTTTCGCCCGGAGAAGGTGGCGGCACGTGCCGGCTGGGAGAACGTCAACGCCGTGAAGAACGGCCAGTTATTCGAGATCAAATCCTGCGACATCCTGCAGCCCGGCCCGGCCGCGCTGACCGATGGCGTGGAGCAGTTGCACAGCATCGTGATGGCTTGGGGAGCGCAGCAATGAACCGGACGGTTGCGCGCAGCGAATTCATCCTGGGTGGCCAGAAGAGCGGCGTCGCGGGGGGCGGCGCCAGTGGCTGGCGCTCCCGACCACCGCGCCCTGCCACCGCGCCCGGGGACGAGAGCGCGAACGCATTGTTCGCCACCAGGCGGACCGCGCCGAACGCGTGCCCGGCATGCTGACGGTGGAGGAGCCGCTGGCAGGCATTGCGCCGCCACCTTGTGGTGTGGAGCCTGACCTGTGGCTCCATTGGGCATGCCGATGGAAAACGCTGAGCAACCCGGAGGCTGGGCGGCTGGACGTTTTGCTCCGTGTCCCCCGCCTGCTACGCAGGCTCCTCCTTTACCTACGCAAAACGCCCAGCCACCCAGCCTCCTAGCCCCCGTGGAATCTGCACAGATAGCTATGCTTTTAGGAGAAATCGACGCGACACCTGGCCCCCTGGTGCTGGTCGGCAACGAAATCGGCCTGGGAGTGATCCCCATGGGCGCCGAAGTGCGTGCCTTTGTGGATGCCCTGGGCCGCTTGAATCAGGACGTAGCGGCCGCATGCCAGCGCGTCACCCTGATGGCCGCCGGGCTGCCTTTAAGCTTGAAAGAGTCGCCATGAACAATATCCAACTCAGCGGCCTTAGCAAGCAACCGAACCGGTCAGGATGTGGGGCCTCGGGGCGTTTTGCGCAGGTAAAGGAGGAGCCCGCAAAGCGGGCGGGGGACACGGAGCAAAACGCCCCGAGGCCCCGCTTCCTGGCAGCGCTAACTTTCATCGTTGCATTGATGTTCACTGGCATGGCCAACGCCCTGCAGGTGACCGACGACCGTGGCGTCACCGTCACGCTGGCTGCACCGCCCCAGCGCATCGTCAGCCTGCTGCCCTCGCTGACCGAAATGGTGTGCGCGCTGGACCAATGCCAGCGCCTGGTCGGTGTGGACCGTTATTCCAACTTTCCGGCCAGCGCACGCGCCTTGCCCCAGGTGGGTGGCGGGCTGGACCCCAGCATCGAGGCGGTGGTCGCCCTCAAGCCGGATGTGGTGCTGATGGCCATCAGCTCGCGCGCTGGTGAGCGGCTGCAGGCGCTGGGCATCAAGGTCGTGGCTCTGGAGCCCAAGACCCATGCCGACGTGCGCCGCGTGCTGGAAAAGGTCGGCGCCCTGCTGGGTGTGGACGATGCCCAGCGCGTCTGGCGCGTCATCGACGCCGGTGTGTCCGCCGCGGCCCAGTCGCTGCCGCCGGCTGCGCGCAACACCCGCGTGTATTTCGAGGTCAACAATGGCCCCTATGCCGCCGGCGAGTCGTCTTTCATCGGCGAGACGCTGACCCGTCTGGGCGTGAAGAACATCGTGCCGGCCAGCCTGGGGCCGTTTCCCAAGCTCAACCCCGAATTCGTGGTGCGCGCCAACCCGGACCTGGTCATGGTCGGTGACTACAACTACGTCGGCATGGAGCAGCGCCCCGGCTGGAGCGGCATGCGCGCCCTGCGCGAGAAGCGCGTCTGCCTGTTCAACCGCGACGAGGCCGACATGCTGGTGCGCCCGGGTCCGCGTATGGCCGACGGCGCACGGTTGATGGCGCGATGCATTGCCGACAAGGTGGCGGGCCGCACGCCATGATGAACCAGCGCGCCAGCGCCATTGCATTCGTGCTGCTGCTGATCGCCGCCGTGCTGGTGCTCGTGGGCGCGGGCGTGGGCAGCACCGGTTTTGAGAGCGTGTTGCACGCCATGGATGACCCGGTGGCGCTGCAAATCCTGTGGGACATCCGCCTGCCGCGCACGTTGGGTGCCTGGGTGGCCGGCGCGCTGCTGGGCCTGGCCGGTGCCGTGGCGCAAGGCTTGTTTCGCAACCCGCTGGCCGACCCGTATTTGCTGGGCAGTGCGTCTGGCGCGTCGCTGGGCGTGGCGCTCAGTCTGGTGCTGTTTGGTGTGTCACCGTTTGCCACGCAGTGGCTGATGCGCCTGGGCCTGACCGCCGGTGCCTTTGCCGGCGCCGTGGCCGGCGTGCTGCTGACGCTGACGCTGGCCAAAGGCGTGCAGCACACGCTGCGCCTGCTGCTGGCCGGTGTCATCGTCGGCGTGGTGCTGGGCGCGGCCAAGGAACTCATCATGCTGGCCCGGCCCGACTTTTTGCAGTCCATGCAGTCCTTCATGCTGGGCAGCACCGGCTATGTGGGCTGGACTGCGTGCAGCATCATGTTGGGCACCTGGCTGCTGTGCATGGCCGTGGCCTGGGCCTTGAGCCCGGTGCTGGACGGCCTGGCGCTGGGTGAGGCCACCGCCGCCAGCCTGGGGCTGCCGCTGGCCCGCCTGCGCCGCGGTCTCGTGGCCGTGCTGGCGCTGGCCACCGGCACCGCCGTGGCGCAGACCGGCCTGGTCGCCTTTGTCGGCCTGGCCGCGCCGCACCTGGTGCGCTCGGTGGTCAAGACCAGCCACGGCCGCCTGATCCTGCTGAGCAGCCTGATGGGAGGCGCGCTGTTGATGGCCGCCGACATCCTGGCGCGCTGGGTGATTGCCCCGCAAGAGTTGCCGGTGGGCGTGCTGACCGCCGTGCTGGGCGGCGGCTACCTGCTGTGGCTGATGCACCGACGCGTTACCGCCAAGGGGGTGCTATGAATTCGGTAGCGCTACATGCCCATTCCGTGAGGGCCAGTCTCGGAAATGTCGAAGTGTTGCATGGCGTGGATTTGGCCCTGGCCCAGGGGCGCTGGACCAGCATCGTCGGCCCCAACGGCGCCGGCAAATCGACCTTGCTCAAAGTCCTGGCGGGGCTGATTCCCCACAGCGGCACGGTCACGCTGCTGGGCCAGCCACTGGCGGTCTTGCACGGGCGCCAACGGGCGCAGCAACTGGCCTGGCTGGGCCAGAACGAATCCAGTGCCGACGACCTGACCGTATTCGACGTGGCCATGCTCGGGCGCCTGCCGCACCAGCCCTGGCTGTCGTCCCCCAGCGCCGCAGACCATGCGGCGGTAGAACTGGCCTTGCGCGCCACCCAGGCTTGGGACTGGCGGGCCCGCGCGCTGGGGCAGCTCTCCGGCGGCGAGCGTCAGCGGGTGCTGCTGGCCCGCGCGCTGGCGGTGCAGGCGCAGGTGCTGCTGATGGACGAGCCCCTGGCCAATCTGGACCCGCCGCACCAGGCCGACTGGCTGGCGCATGGTGCGCGCGCTGGTGGAGCAGGGCGTGACCGTGGTCAGCGTGCTGCACGAGGTATCCATGGCCCTGCATGCCGATGCGGTCGTCGTCATGGCCGAGGGGCGCGTGCTGCACCACGGCGCCGCACACCACCCGGACACGCATGCCGCTGTGGAAGCCGTGTTTGGCGGCAGGTTGGCAATCCATTCCGTGGCTGACCAATGGGTCGTGTTGCCGCGCTTGTAAATATGTCCGAGATGGGTGGACTGACACCTGCAAGTACCTGGCCGTTGGACTTTCACCCATTTCCCGCATCGGTGGTTGCCGTTACCCTGCTGATTGCCCTAGTGGTGGACTTCTGGCTGGGAGCCCTCCGTTTTAATTGCGCAAGCAGCTATTGTTTTTGTAGCGTTCGGGGCTGCGACATGAGGCATCCGGACGTCGATATCGTACGGACATCACCAACGCAGACAGCCGCACCCCGAGTGCATGGCGGCCCCCGCTGCCCCCCCCCCCCCCCGGCCCGCGGCGCCCCCCAGGAGCACTGGGGCCCTTCACGGGTAGTCGGTGAAAATAGCCCCCCCGCCACCGCAACACGAGACCGCGCATGACCTATAGCGTCAAGGAAATTTTCTACACCCTGCAAGGCGAAGGCCACCACGCCGGTCGCCCGGCCGTGTTCTGCCGCTTTGCCGGCTGCAACCTGTGGAGCGGCCTGGAGGAGGGTCGCACCAGCGCGGTCTGCCAGTTCTGCGACACCGATTTCGTCGGCACCGATGGCGAGGCCGGTGGCAAGTTCACCGAGGCGCCCAGCCTGGCCGCGCGCATCAACGCCTTGTGGCCGGTTGCCTATCCCGATCACAAATACGTGGTGTGCACCGGTGGCGAGCCGCTGCTGCAACTGGATACGCCGCTGATTGCGGCACTGCACGATGCGGGTTTCGAGATCGCCATCGAAACCAATGGCACGCTGCCCGTGCCCGACGGCGTGGACTGGGTCTGCGTCAGCCCCAAGATGGGCTCCACGCTGGTGGCGCGCGCCGGCAACGAGATCAAGGTCGTCATTCCCCAGGCCGGCCAGCCGCTGGAAGAATACGCCGCGCTGCCGTTTGAGCACCACTTCGTGCAGGCCATGGATGGCCCGCTGCAGGCCACCAACCAACGCTTGGCGATTGACTACTGCAAGGCGCATCCGCAGTGGAAGCTGAGCCTGCAGACCCACAAACTTCTTCAAATCCCCTAAGCAGCACGCTGGACACCCTATGCTCACCATCACCCGCAAACTCGAATTCGATGCCGGCCACCGCATCCCCGACCACAACAGCCAGTGCCGCAATCTGCACGGCCACCGTTACACCCTGCTCGTCACCCTGACCGGCGACGTGGTGCAGAAGGACGGAGAGTCCGACAACGGCATGATCATGGACTTTGGCGACATCAAGGCGCTGGCCAACGAACATCTGGTCAACCTGTGGGACCACGCCTTCATCGTCTATGAAAAAGACACCGCCGTGCGCGCCTTCCTGGACAGCATGCCCAACCACAAGACCGTCGTCATCGACCGCGTACCCACCGTGGAAAACCTGGCCAAGACTGCGTTTGACATCCTGAAGGACGTCTACCACGACCGCTTTGGTCGGCATCTGTCGCTGACCAAGGTCACACTGTATGAAACGCCCAATTGTTGGGCGGAGATTGACGGTTGATGACCGCCCGTTGCGTGATGGTGCTGGGCACCACCAGTGGCGCTGGCAAAAGCTGGCTGACCACGGCCTTGTGCCGCTACTACGCGCGCCAGGGGCTGACGGTGGCGCCGTTCAAGGCGCAGAACATGAGCAATAACGCAAGAGTGGTGGCCTCTGAAAACGGTCAAGGTGAAATCGGCAGTGCGCAATATTTCCAGTCGCTGGCAGCCAAAGCCATTCCCGACGTGCGTATGAACCCCTTGCTGCTCAAGCCCGAGGCCGACACCCACAGCCAGGTGGTGCTGATGGGGCAGGTAAGCGAGGAACTGTCGCGCATGGCCTGGCGCGGGCGCAGCGCCAGCGTCTGGCCGCAAATATCGGCGGCGCTGGACGAACTGCGGTCTGAGTACGACGTGGTGGTGATCGAGGGCGCGGGCTCGCCCGCCGAGATCAACCTGCATGACAGTGACATCGTCAACATGCGCGTGGCGCTGCATTGCAACGCGGCCTGCCTGCTGGTGACCGACATTGACCGTGGTGGTGCCTTTGCCCATCTTTACGGCACCTGGGCCTTGTTGCCAGAAAACGAGCGGGCGCTGATCAAAGGCTTTGTGCTGAACAAGTTTCGCGGTGATGCCAGCCTGCTGGCACCGGCGCCACAGATGCTGCAGGACCTGACCGGCATTCCCACCGTGGCAACGCTGCCGATGTGGTGGCAGCATGGTCTGCCCGAGGAGGACGGAGTCTTTGACGACCGCAGCGTGGTGAATGTTGCCCCCACGCTCGGCACTGGCGTGTCCTCGCTTCCCCCCGGGGGGGCACTCGCGGCTCGGGGCGGCCCAGTGCCGCTCGGTGCCTGGCGTACGGTGGCGGTGATTGCCTATCCGCGCATCAGCAACCTGGACGAATTCCAGCCGCTGAAGAACATACCCGGTGTGCGCCTGCAGTGGGTGCGCAGCCCAAAGGAATTGGCGGGTCTGGAGCCAAGCGACTGGATCATCCTGCCGGGTTCCAAGGCGACCAGTGCCGATCTGGACTGGTTGCGCGCCCAGGGTCTGGATGCCGCGGTGGCCGCGCATGCGCAAGCGGGTGGGGCGGTGCTGGGTGTGTGTGGTGGCTTGCAGATGCTGGGCGAGGCGCTGATCGACACGCATGGCATTGATGGCAATGCGCCGGGGCTGGGGTTGTTGCCGCTGGTCACGGTGTTTGCGCAGGACAAGACTGTCAGGCACACGCAGACGCGCTTTGTAGGGGGCTGGCACGCGCAAGCCAACGGGGCTCAGGCCGGGGGCCTCATACTGCCAAACGCGCAGAAATCGGCCCCCGACCTGAGCCTCGTTGGCTCGGGACTTGGCGCGCCATCGCCCTGGACTGCACTTGCAGGCGTCGCTGTGTCGGGCTACGAAATCCACCATGGCCAAACGGCACAGCATCCGGCGATGGCGGCCAAGGGCGACGTGGCGTTCGCGGTGCTGCCCGATGGCCTGGGCTGGAGCAATGGCGCCGGCAATGTAATGGGCCTGTATCTGCATGGCCTGTTTGAAGACCCTGCGGTTTTGCAAGCCCTGTTTGGTGCCAGCGCGCCGACGCTGGACTCGGTGTTTGACGGCTTGGCTGACTATATTTCTCAACATTTTGAGGCTGGTGTTCTGGCCTCGCTGATTGCGTCAACCAACCCGCACTCGCCCGTGCTTCACAGCACCGGTTGAACAAGAAGGCCAAGCCGTCGAAATGCAGTCGCACACCCACGCAGTTCGCGGTGGTGGATGCACAGGCCGAAGGCTTGTAAGCTCCCCGATAGCAAAACGATGGCACAATCAGGCCCGTAACTAGGCCCTTCCCCCGCCACAGTCGCATCCGCCAAACGGTTCAGCCGTGCCGCGGAAGGTTAATCACAAACAGCTTTAACCAGCTAATGTTTCCCTAAGGGAAACGGAGGTCAGCGGAATATGAGTGAATCTACGTCGCAGAAGACGAGCCCCGCGTCGGTCTACCAGGCCTACGCCAGCAATACGTACCTTTTCGGTGGCAATGCGCCCTACGTCGAAGAGATGTACGAAAACTATCTAGCCAACCCTACAAGCGTGACCGACACGTGGCGCGAGTATTTCGACGCGCTACAAAATGTCCCCGCCGGCGATGGCAGTGATGCGCGCGACGTGCCGCACATGCCCGTGATCAATGCATTTGCCGAACGCGCCAAACAGGGCGGCACCAGGGTGGTCTTGGCGACCGGTGCTGACTCGGAAATGGGTCGCAAGCGTACCGCCGTGCAGCAGCTGATTGCCGCCTATCGCAACGTCGGCGCCCGCTGGGCTGATCTGGACCCGCTCAAGCGCCACGGACGTGACAACATCCCTGAACTGGAACTGTCGTTCTACGGTTTCAGCGATGCAGACCAGGAAACGGTTTTCAACACCAGTAACACCTTCTTCGGCCGCGAGACCATGAGCCTGCGCGACCTGATGAATGCGCTGCGCGAAACTTACTGCGGCACCCTGGGCGCGGAGTTCATGTACACCACTGACCAGAACCAAAAGCGCTGGTGGCAGCAAAAATTGGAATCCATTCGCAGCAAGCCGCATTTCTCTGCGGAAAAAAAGAAACATATTCTGGACCGTTTGACGGCAGCCGAAGGCCTGGAGCGCTTCCTGCACACCAAGTACGTAGGCCAGAAGCGTTTCTCACTCGAAGGCGGCGAGAGTTTTATTGCCTCCATGGACGAACTGATCCAGCAGGCGGGCGCCAAGGGCGTGCAGGAAATTGTGATTGGCATGGCCCACCGCGGCCGTTTGAACGTGCTGGTCAACACCCTGGGCAAGATGCCAGGCGACCTGTTCGCCGAGTTTGACCACACAGCACCTGAAGATCTTCCCGCCGGTGACGTGAAATACCACCAGGGTTTTAGCTCCGATGTGGCGACCCCCGGTGGCCCGGTTCACTTGTCGCTGGCGTTCAACCCCTCGCACCTGGAAATCGTGAACCCCGTGGTGGAAGGTTCGGTGCGCGCCCGCATGGACCGCCGTGGGGATGCCTTGGGCGACCAGGTGCTGCCGGTGCTGGTGCATGGCGACGCGGCCTTTGGTGGCCAGGGCGTCAACCAGGAAACCCTGTGTTTGGCACAAACCCGAGGCTACACCACGGGCGGTACGGTCCACATCATCATCAACAACCAGATCGGTTTCACCACGTCCGACCCGCGCGACATGCGCTCCAGCGCCTTCTGCACCGACATCGTGAAGATGGTCGAGTCGCCGGTGCTGCACGTCAACGGTGACGATCCTGAAGCCGTGGTGCTGGCCACGCAACTGGCGCTGGAGTTCCGCCTGGAATTCCGCCAGGACGTGGTGGTAGACATTACCTGCTTCCGCAAGCTCGGTCACAACGAACAAGACACACCGATGCTGACGCAGCCGCTGATGTACAAGAAAATTGCAGCGCACCCCGGTACCCGCAAGCTGTACGCTGACAAACTGGCTGCCCAGGGACTGGGTGAGACGCTGGGTGAGGACATGGCCAAAGCTTATCGCGCCGCCATGGATGCCGGTATTCACACCGTGGACCCGGTGTTGACTAATTTCAAGAGCAAGTACGCTGTGGACTGGTCACCCTTTCTGGGCAAGAAGTGGACCGATGCGGGCGACACGGCCATTCCGCTGAGCGAGTGGAAGCGCCTGGTCGAAAAACTGACAACGCTGCCGGCCAGCATCACGCCCCACTCCCTGGTGAAGAAGGTTTACGACGACCGCGCTGCCATGGGGCGTGGTGAGGTGAATGTCGACTGGGGCATGGGCGAGAGCATGGCCTTTGCCTCCCTGGTGGCCAGCGGCTACCCGGTGCGGCTTTCCGGTGAGGACAGCGGTCGTGGCACCTTCACCCACCGACACGCTGTGATTCATGACCAGGCCCGAGAGAAGTGGGATGCCGGCATTTACGTTCCATTGGCGAATGTGGCCGAAAACCAGGCCCCCTTTGTTGTCATCGATTCCATCCTGTCCGAAGAGGCTGTTCTGGCCTTCGAATACGGATACGCTTCGAACGATCCGAACACCCTGGTGATTTGGGAAGCACAGTTCGGCGATTTTGCCAACGGTGCGCAGGTGGTGATTGACCAGTTCATCGCCTCCGGTGAGGTGAAGTGGGGCCGAGTAAACGGCATCACTTTAATGCTGCCGCACGGCTACGAAGGTCAGGGGCCCGAGCACAGCTCAGCGCGTCTGGAGCGCTTTATGCAGTTGGCGGCCGATGCCAATATGCAGATCGTGCAGCCCACCACCGCCAGTCAGATCTTCCATGTGCTGCGCCGTCAGATGGTCCGCACTCTGCGCAAGCCGCTGATTATCTTTACGCCAAAGTCACTACTGCGCAACAAGGATGCGACCTCGCCCCTGACCGAATTCACCAAGGGTGGCTTCCAAACGGTGATTGCTGAAAGCAAGGCGCTCAAGGCCGACAAGGTCAAGCGCGTGGTGGTGTGCTCCGGCAAGGTGTATTACGACCTGGTCAAGCACCGCGAAGAGAAGGGCCATGACGATGTCGCCATTCTGCGGGTCGAGCAGTTGTACCCCTTTCCGCACAAGGCCTTTGCTGCGGAGATGAAGAAGTACCCCAACGCCACCGACATCGTGTGGTGCCAGGACGAACCGCAAAACCAGGGCTCCTGGTTCTTTGTGCAGCACTACATTCACGAAAACATGGTGGACGGTCAGCGCCTGGGCTACTCCGGTCGTGCTGCTTCGGCGTCTCCTGCGGTGGGTTACTCGCACCTGCATCTGGAGCAGCAGAAATCATTGGTTGAAGGCGCGTTCGGCAAGCTCAAGGGCTTTGTCCTGAGCAAGTAATGCCCTAAGCCCTCAATACACACAATTCGGAAAGAACAAAATGGCAATCGTAGAAGTAAAAGTCCCCCAGCTTTCGGAGTCCGTGGCTGAAGCCACCTTGCTGCAATGGAAGAAGAAGGTCGGTGATCTGGTCCTGGTGGACGAGATTCTGATCGACGTGGAAACCGACAAGGTGGTGCTGGAAGTGCCAGCGCCCAGCGCTGGCGTGCTGGTAGAGATTGTGGCAGCGGACGGCGCGACCGTGGCCGCCGAGCAGCTGATCGCCCGCATCGACACCGAAGGCGCTGCTGGTGCTGTTGCGGCACCCGCCGCTGCACCGGCTGCCGCTGTGGCGGCGCCCGCCGCTACCGCAGCAGCACCTGCAGGCACCTCCAAGGCCGGTGTTGCCATGCCCGCTGCTGCCAAACTGCTGGCCGACAACAACCTGTCGGTCAATGCTGTGGCCGGTACGGGGAAGGACGGCCGCGTCACCAAGGGCGATGTACTGGGTGCCGTCGCCGCCGGAACTGCTACAAAAACAGTAGCTACCGTCGCAATCCCCACGGGGGCTCCGACCAAAGTATTGCCACAGGTTGCGGCGCCGGCCGCACAGCATCTGGGCGACCGCCCCGAAGAGCGCGTGCCCATGAGCCGTCTGCGCGCACGCGTCGCCGAGCGTCTGCTGCAGTCGCAAAGCACCAACGCCATCCTGACCACGTTCAACGAAATCAACATGGCCCCGGTCATGGACATGCGCAAGCGCATGCAGGAGCGTTTCGAGAAGGAACATGGCGTCAAGCTGGGTTTCATGAGTTTCTTCGTCAAGGCCGCTGTGCATGCCCTGAAGAAGTTCCCGGTGCTGAACGCCTCGGTGGACGGCACGGACATCGTCTACCACGGTTACTTTGACATCGGTATTGCCGTCGGCTCGCCCCGTGGCCTGGTGGTGCCGATTCTGCGCAACGCAGACCAGATGAGCTTTGCCGAGATCGAGAAGAAAATTGCTGAATTTGGCCAAAAGGCCAAGGACGGCAAGCTGGGCATTGAAGACATGACCGGCGGCACCTTCTCCATCTCCAACGGCGGCACTTTTGGCTCCATGATGTCCACCCCCATCATCAACCCGCCCCAGTCGGCCATCCTGGGCGTGCACGCCACCAAGGACCGCGCCATGGTGGAAAACGGCCAGGTGGTGGTGCGCCCCATGAACTACTTCGCCATGTCCTACGACCACCGCATCATCGACGGCCGCGAAGCCGTGCTGGGCCTGGTGGCCATGAAGGAAGCGTTGGAAGACCCGGCACGTTTGCTGTTTGATATTTAGCACACCCCACGGCTTGCCCACTGCGTGTGGCCGCTTTCCCCCTTGCAGGGGGGGCAACACCAGCGGCCCGGCAAAGCCGGTTCCGCGGTGTTCCTGGAGGGGGCTTCGCTGCGCTTGCCTTGGCATGAGGGCACGCACTTCGATCGGGGTTTTGAATAAAGTGAGAAAACTATGAGTAAACAATTTGATGTGATCGTCATCGGCGGTGGCCCTGGTGGCTATATCGCCGCCATCCGCGCTGCCCAACTGGGCTTCACCGTGGCCTGTATCGACGAGTGGAAAAACGACAAGGGCGGCCCCGCCCTGGGCGGCACCTGTACCAATGTGGGCTGCATCCCATCCAAGGCGCTGCTGCAATCAAGCGAGCACTTTGACCACGCCAACCACCACTTTGCCGATCACGGTATTGCGGTCAAAGGCGTGAGCATGGATGTGGCCAAGATGGTTGCCCGCAAGGACATGGTGGTCAAGCAGAACAACGACGGTATCCAGTACCTGCTGAAGAAGAACAAGATTGTCTTCTTCCACGGTCGTGGCTCCTTCGTTAAGGCCGCGGATGGCGCTTACGTCATCAACGTGGCTGGGGCAACCGAGGAATCCCTTTTGGGTAAGCAGGTCATCATCGCCACCGGCTCCAACGCCCGAGCCTTGCCGGGCACCCCGTTTGACGAAGAGCGCATTCTGTCCAATGACGGCGCCTTGCGCATCGGCGCAGTGCCCAAGAGGTTGGGCCTGATTGGCTCTGGCGTCATCGGACTGGAAATGGGCTCGGTCTGGCGTCGCCTGGGTGCCGAAGTCACGATTCTGGAGGGCCTGCCGACCTTCCTGGGCGCGGTGGACGAGCAGGTTGCCAAAGAAGCGCTCAAGGCCTTCACCAAGCAAGGTCTGAAGATAGAGTTGGGCGTGACGGTGGGTGAAGTTAAATCCACCAAGAAGGGCGTATCCATTGCCTATACCAGCGCCAAGGGAGAGGCACAGGCGCTCGAAGTCGACAAACTCATTATCTCGATCGGCCGCGTGCCCAATACGATCGGTCTGAATGCCGAGGCCGTGGGTCTGGCGCTGGATGAGCGCGGCGCGATTGTGGTGGACGGTGATTGCAAGACCAACTTGCCGGGCGTGTGGGCCGTGGGTGATGTGGTGCGCGGCCCTATGCTGGCCCACAAAGCGGAAGAAGAGGGTGTTGCCGTGGCCGAACGCATGGCCGGCCAGCATGGTCATGTCAACTTCAACACCATTCCTTGGGTGATTTACACCAGCCCCGAAATTGCGTGGGTCGGGCGCACCGAGCAGCAGCTCAAGGCTGACGGAGTAGCCTACAAGGCGGGTTCATTCCCGTTCCTGGCCAATGGCCGGGCCCGGGCGCTGGGCGACACCACCGGATTCGTCAAGTTTTTGGCCGACGCCACGACCGACGAAATTCTAGGTGTACATATTGTGGGTCCACAGGCCAGCGAGTTGATTTCCGAGGCCGTGGTGGCGATGGAATTCAAGGCCAGTGCTGAAGACATTGCGCGCATCTGCCATGCCCATCCAAGCTTGAGCGAAGCCACCAAGGAAGCGGCTTTGGCGGTGGATAAGCGGACCCTGAACTTCTGATGATTGCAGAGTAAAAATGACTTCTAGCCCTCGTGAAATATGCGTAAGCAGCTATTAAATGCATAGCAATCAGAGAATGAAACGTTGGTGAACGTCAAGCAAACCTACGAGGCTGAACTGGCCGCACGCGGCTACACAGCCGATCCGGCGCAGTTGCGCGCCATCGACGCACTGGAGCGCTGCGCGGGCGAGTGGGCCGTTTTCAAGGAAAAGAGATCCAACGTCTTCAAGAAGCTGATCAACCGCCCGGACATTCCGCGCGGCGTCTATATGTTTGGCGGGGTCGGGCGGGGCAAAAGCTTTTTGATGGATTGCTTTTTCAACGCCGTGCCGCTCAAGCGCAAGACGCGCCTGCACTTTCACGAGTTCATGCGCGAGGTGCACCGTGAACTGGCCGACCTGCAGGGCACCGTCAATCCGCTGGACGAACTGGCAAAGCGGATGGCCAAGCGTTTTCGACTGATCTGCTTTGATGAATTCCATGTGGCCGACATCACCGATGCGATGATTCTGCACCGGCTGCTCGCAGCGCTTTTCGAGAACGGGGTAGGCTTTGTCACTACATCGAATTTCCATCCCGATGGTCTGTATCCCGGCGGCTTGCATCGCGACCGTATCCTGCCGGCCATTGCGCTGCTGAACGCCAATCTGGAAGTGCTCAATGTCGACAACGGCACGGATTACCGCAAGCGCACCATGGAGACGATGACGCTTTACCACGCGCCCAATGGCCCGGTGGCAGACGCCGCCATGGAGCACGGCTTCAACGCGCTAGTAGAGTCTCACGACGAAGACCCGGTTTTGCACATTGAATCGCGACAGATTCGCGCCAGGCGCAAAGCGGGCGGCATGGTCTGGTTTGACTTCAAGACGTTGTGTGGAGGCCCTCGATCGCAAAACGATTACCTGGAGATTGCGACCCTTTTTCACACCGTATTCCTCAGTGATGTGCCGCAGATGTCAGTGCGGATGGCCTCCGAGGCGCGACGTTTTACCTGGCTGATCGACGTGTTGTACGACCGGCGGGTCAAACTTGTGATGTCAGCGGCTGTACCACCCGTCGAGTTGTACACCGAAGGTCCGATGGCGCATGAGTTTCCGCGCACCGTGTCACGTCTGAGCGAAATGCAGTCGCAGGAGTACTTGTCATCGGAGCGGCGCTTAGTCGATACCGGGCTGACATGAGCAAGGTCTACGCCTTCGTCGTGGCGTGTCTGATGCTGGCGTCGACAGCGTGGGGCCAGTTCAGCAGCGCGCAGCAGACCGACGATGTGGCCGAGCAACGTGAGCGCATTGAGGCAGCACGTCAGCAAAAAACCATGGAATTGGATGCAAAGGCGGCTGCGTGTTGGTCCAAGTTCGCCGTCACGGACTGCCAGAACCAGGTGAAAACACAACGTCGTGCCATGTTGGCGGACTTCAGGCGCCAGGAGATCCGCCTTAACGATCAGGAGCGCCAACAAAGGGCCGCACAACAAGTGCAACGCAACCGGGAAAGGGCGGCTGAATGGGCTGAGCGTCAGACTGGCAACCGATCTCTTACGGAAGCAAATGCCGACTCACCAGATCAACGCCAAGAGCGATTGAACGAAAAAGCGATGAACCACCAGCAACGGGCGAAAGCGGTTGCGCCTGTTGTGCCCGTCAGCAAAGCCCCCTCCGGGCCGGACGCCCAGGCTGTGGTTCGCAACCGCGATGCCTACGCCGAAAAGTTGCGAGCCGCCGAGCAGCGCCGTCAGGAACGTGAGAGACGGCTTCTTGAAAAGGCAAACAGTAGCGTGCCGCTACCAGCAACGCCGCCATAAACGCATACCACGGCCAGCGTTGTGACGGACGCGAGATCAACCAAGTGGTTCGAGTTTGACCACCACAATCGACAAATTGTCACCGCCCCCCCGTCCACGGGAACGGGCTTTTTCAATCAAGAACTCGGTTGCTTCACGGGCGGACAAGGTCGACAGGACCGAGCCCAACTCCCCCGTATTGAAATAGTGCCAGACACCATCGCTGCAGGCCATGAGCACATCACCCGCGCGCAACTGGGGAATGAAATGAAAATCCACCGGTGGATCGTTCTCAGTCCCCAGGCATCCCATCAAAATATTGGACTGAGGGTGAACGGACGCCTGCTCCTCCGTAATCTCGCCGCGATTGACCAGAGCCTGTACGTAGGAGTGGTCCATGGTTCGTTTGACAAAACGGTTACCGTGGTAGTGGTAAATGCGCGAATCCCCGGTGTGGGCCCAATGGCAGTCGCCTTTGGCGTTGATCAGGAAAGCGGCCAGCGTACTGTGCGGTTCTTCTTCTGACGAAATGGCCGTCAGTTTGATGACGATGTGCGCCTCTTGAACAATTTGTGACAGTGTTGCCGAAGCGTCGTCGGTCTCCGGGTCATAACGTTCAAACAGTTGCTTGGCCGTCATCATGACCTGGTCCGATGCTTTGCGCCCGCCACTACGACCCCCCATGCCATCCGCGACGATGGCCAAAATACAGCCGTTGACTCTGGCGTGTTTCAGAAGCGCAATCTGGTCCTGCTGATACTCGCGGTCGCCCTTGTGTATCCCGGTGGAGGCAGTCAATCGATAACCAGTGGCCATGTTGGGTTGCTTATGCAGCAATACTTTCAGCAAAAAGACAGTAAGGTCGTATTATCAAGCTGGTGTGACCTGCTCAGCCGTAGTTTAAACCCGTACTTTCACGCTTTTCCTTTGGTAACAAATCTCCATTCCCCTGAGCGGCATCTGATCGAATTGCGTATGGAGCACGCCGATCTGAATGCGCTGATCGACCGTGCAGCCTGCAATTCCCCGGTTGATGAACTGATGATGCGCCGCCTGAAGAAGCGGCGCCTGGCCCTGCGTGATGAAATTGCCCGGGTAGAACGCGAGATCGACCCCAACGAGCCAGCTTGAGCCATGGCATTGGCTGACGCTGTAGGGCGCGTGTTTGATCTGGATGGTGCGTTGGCGCGTTCCGTTCAGGATTACTCTCCGCGGGCTGGACAAGTGGCGATGGCGCAGGCCGTCGCGACTACGCTTGAGGATGGCGGTGTCCTGGTCGTTGAGGCGGGCACGGGTGTTGGCAAGACGTATGCCTACCTAGTTCCGGCTTTGCTCAGTGGAGCGCGTGTCCTCATTTCTACCGCGACGAAAACCTTGCAGGATCAGTTGTTCAGTCGGGACATTCCGCGATTGACGGCCGCCTTGGGTCTGCCAGCCCGTGTGGCAATGCTCAAGGGCCGCAGCAGTTACCTGTGTGCACACAGGTTGTCCACTGCGCGGCATGACTTCCGGGCCATGCACCCGGTTGCGCAAGCAGATCTGGCGCAAATTGAACGCTGGGCATCAACGACCCGAAGTGGCGACATCGCCGAAATGGCGCAACTTGATGAACGATCCCCGGTGATTCCCTTGGTCACATCCACCCGAGAAAACTGCCTGGGCACCACATGTCCCCAATTCACGGGTTGCCACATCAACCAGGCCCGGCGCGAGGCCATGGTTGCGGATGTGGTGGTGATCAACCACCACCTCTTCTTCGCGGACCTGAGCATTCGCGAATCGGGTGTCGCGGAGTTGTTGCCGACGGTCCAGTGTGTCGTGTTTGATGAAGCGCATCAACTCAACGACATAGGCGTCCAGTTCATGGGCCGCCAGTTGTCTGCAGCTCAATTGGAACGCTACGCCCGTGACCTGGGTGTGCAGGAACGCCATCTGGCCCGAGCCAGCGATCATTGGTCCATGATCGCAGACCAGCTCAACCGCAGTGTTGCGCGGTTCCGGGCCCTGTTTTCCCAGGACGGCAGCGCGATCCAACAAGCCTGGGTGCAAGACCAACCTTCTGGCGTTGATGAGCACCAGTGGCGGGTCGCCATCGCGGACTTGCACACTGCATTGGAACAATGTCAGTTGGTATTGCGCAGTGTGGAGGAGCTTTCTCCCGATTTACAGGGTTTGAGCGACAGAGTTTCTCATTTGTTGCTACAGCTGGATGTTTTTTCAACGCCCGCCGAGCCTGGTTGGGTTCGATGGACCGAGACTGGACGCGGGATCCGATTGGTGCAATCACCGTTGGATATTGCCGAGACCCTGCGTGCACACATTGGCGGCGATGTTGGGAACGGCGCCCGCAAATCCTGGATTTTTACCTCGGCAACCCTGGGGCATGATGCCTCCCTGGCCCAGTTTATTGACTCTTGTGGGCTCGAAGGCGCGCAAGTGCTGCATGTGCACAGTCCGTTTGACTACGCCTCCAACGCAGTGCTGTATTTGCCAACCCATTTGCCGAAACCCTCTGACGCCCGCCACGCCGTTGCAGTCGCCCAACTGGCGGCTCAGGGTGCCGGCGCTATAGGTGGGCGAACCCTGGTGTTGACAACAACCTTGCGGGCCATGCGCGAAATAGCTGGCGCATTGCGTCAACACTTTTCAGCTGATGGAAGTATGGAAGTATTACTTCAAGGCGAAGCGCCAAAGCGCGAACTCACCGACCGATTTACACAAGGGCAACATGGAGGTAACGCCGGCTGTATCCTGGTCGCTTCGGCATCATTTTGGGAGGGAGTCGATGTGCCAGGGGAGTCGCTTCAACTGGTCGTGATTGACAAGTTGCCTTTTTCCCCGCCTGACGACCCATTGGTGCAAGCCCGGTCGCGCCAGTTAGAGGCCAAGGGAAAAAATCCGTTTCAGCACCTGCATGTGCCGCAAGCCGCCATTGCATTGAAGCAAGGGGCAGGGCGCCTGATCCGTCGCATCACGGATCGTGGGATTCTGGTGGTGTGTGATATCCGACTCACCCAGATGGGTTATGGCCGTCGAATACTTGCGGCACTACCTGCCATGCGGGTCGTTAAAACGGAGGGCCAATTCATCCAGGCACTAGATGAACTTACCAAACCTTCCACCAGGGATCAACCGACACTCGACCACCAGCCGTGAGGAATTCGGAGTTGGGATAATTTTTATCGAACACCCGCTTGGCGTCATCGCGCAGTTGGGTCAACCCCAACGCGTCATAGGAGCGGTAAAGGATGAAAAGTGCTTCCTCAATCGCTGGCACTTCGCGGTAATCGGTGATCGCAACTTGGGCCCGATTAACCGCTGCCAAATAGGCACGGCGTTTGAAGTAATAACGTGCCACGTGAACTTCGTACTGCGCCAACGAACTGACGATGTAATTCATGCGAAGCCGCGAGTCTGCCGCATATCGGGACTCTGGGAAGCGCTCCACCAATTCTTTGAACGCTTCAAAGGACTCCTTGGACGCCTTTTGGTCCCTCTCGGCCAAATCCTGACGCGTGAACCGAGCGAACAAGCCCAAGTCGTCATTAAAGTTGACAATCCCCCGCAGGTAAATTGCGTAATCCAGGGCTGGACTAACCGGGTGCAATTTGACAAAGCGCTCCAGAGTCGCCAAGGCCTGAGCTGGCTCAGCTGACTTGTATTGTGCGTAGGCTTTGTCAAGTTGAGCTTGTTGCGCAAGCGGAGTGCCGGCAGCGCGCGCCTCCAGCTTCTCAAGCATCAGAATGGCCCGCTCCCATTGGCCGGAGCTCATTTCGTCTTTGGCTTCTGCGTACAGCTTGTTAGGACTCATGCCGGCCGTCTTGTCCTCTGGCGTACTGGAACAGCCTCCAATCAACAGCGCAACAGTCGCTAGCAGTGAAACGCAGACGACCGATAATTTGACACGAAACATGTTAGGAAACTTTCTTGATACACAGCACTGGAATTATATCGAGCCCCTCTATGGTGACAGAGTCCGAGGAGTTGGATGACATTGGCGTTGAAGCTGAATGGCGGACCGTCACCGTTGCAGCGGCACTGCACGGGGAAAGACTGGATCGTGCACTCGCAGAAAAAGTGCCGGAATTCTCGCGTAGCTATTTGCAGCAGTTGATCGAATTAGGCCTGGTGTCGGTCAATGCCCGGATGGTTAAAAAGACCTCGACCCGTGTCAAGGCAGGTAACGTTTTGGTTGTCGAGCTACGTCCCACCCCCCAAAGTCAGGCATTCACGCCGCAGTCGATGGTACTGGACGTCGTATTCGAAGATGCGCACATTCTGGTCATCAACAAACCGGCTGGCCTGGTGGTGCATCCCGCCCCTGGCAATTGGAGCGGTACTTTGCTCAACGGCCTGTTGGCCTACGATCCGGCAATGGCCAATGTGCCCAGAGCTGGAATCGTTCACCGTCTCGACAAAGACACCAGTGGACTCATGGTGGTGGCGCGAACCCGCGCCGTCATGGACTCGTTGGTCAAAGCTATTGCCGCTCGGGACGTGAGCCGCCAATATCTCGCTTGTGCTCACCACCCGTGGCGGGGCGCAGCTAGGCGAACCGTGGACGCTCCTATTGGCCGGGACCCCCGCAATCGCTTGCGCATGGCGGTGGTCGACTTGGCCGTGCACCCGGGAAAAACTGCAAAAACGGACTTTGTCCTACTGGAGAACGGTCTTGACGGATGTCTGGTGCGATGTATTCTGCACACAGGCCGCACCCACCAAATTCGGGTGCACATGGCATCTCTGGGGCACCCCCTGGTCGCAGATCAGGTATATGGCGGTGGCATCCATGCCACCATGTCTCGGCAAGCCTTGCATGCAGTCCACTTGAGTTTTGTGCACCCGCATACGCTTGAGCAAAAGGCGTTTGATGCGCCGTTGCCGGCCGATTTCAAGGCGCTTCTCCACGCCTGGGGCCTGCGCTACAATCCGCCCACCAGGGTTGTGAACCCTTAGTTTCCCCGGGCCACTGCCGGGTGAAGGCACGGTGAATACTTCACATCTGCTGCCGTACGAATGGAATCATGTTGATGGCTCACGGTTTGGTGAGCATTTCCGATAAAGCCTGACTATGAATATGGCGGACGCAAAACGGGTCCTTGAAACTGCGCTGATTTGCTCACAGCAACCCATGCCGGTGCGGGACATGCGGTCACTTTTCAACGATTCGCTGGGAGCGGATACGCTGAAGAGTCTTTTGGAAGAATTGAAGTTTGAATGGTCCAACAAGGGTGTCGAGCTGGTCAGCGTCGCTTCGGGTTGGCGGTTTCAAAGTCGCCCTGAGATGCGTGAATTCTTGGATCGGCTGCATCCCGAAAAGCCGCCTCGTTATACGCGGGCGACCCTGGAAACATTGGCCATCATTGCATACCGTCAACCGGTAACTCGGGGCGATATGGAGGATATTCGGGGCGTTACGATCAATTCGTTGCTCATCAAACAATTGGAAGACCGGGGGTGGGTTGAGGTCATTGGGCATAGAGAAGCTGCTGGCCGGCCAGCCCTGTATGCCACGACACGCCAGTTTCTGGATGACCTGGGACTGCAGTCTTTGGATCAGTTGCCCCTGCTTGACAGCGCGACAAACCCAGCTGCAATGTTGGGTGCCATGGTCGAGTCGTCTGTGGATCCTTTGCCAGGCACTCCGCTCACAGCGGAGAGCGCTACAAGTCACCAAATGGACATGCCGCTAGACGGCCAAGTTTCAGAAATACAGCACAGTTTGAACGGAATCCCAGAATGAATGAGACCAATCCCAATGGACAAGTCGCTGCTGACGCGCAACAAAGCGAAGTGGCACTACCAGCAGAGTCCGTCGCCGACATGGACGTGTCACCAACGCTAGCGTCTGAGTCGTCGGTAGCTCGCGAAACTCAATCTGTAGATTTGGCATCTTCCATCGCAGACACGGGGTCATCCGGTGCCGTGCTTGGTAACCGTTTTGTGGATGTAGTGTCTGGTCAGTTTGATGCCGACGAGGAAATTGATGGCATTACTCCTCCAAAACGGGTGCTGGCACCCATGGCGGAAACGCCGAAGTTGCACAAGGTGTTGGCGCAGGCCGGTATGGGCTCGCGCCTGGAAATGGAACAGCTCATCATGGAGGGCCGCATCTCGGTCAACAACGAGCCTGCGCACATTGGGCAGCGCATCCAGTTCGGTGACAACATCAAGGTCAATGGCAAGCCGATCCGCTTTCGCATTGATCCACCGCCGGCGCGTGTCATCGCGTATCACAAACCGGTGGGCGAGGTTGTCACCCATGATGACCCGCAAAACCGGCCGACCGTGTTTCGCAGGCTGCCAAAACTGCATCAGGGAAAATGGCAGTCCGTTGGCCGGCTTGATTTGAATACTGAAGGGCTGCTTTTGTTTACTAGCTCTGGGGAGCTTGCAAACAACCTGATGCACCCCCGATTTGGTCTGGAACGCGAATATGCCGTACGTGTTTTAGGCTCTTTGAGCAAAGACGAAAAACAGACGCTGCTGAACGGTGTCAAGCTGGATGACGGCATGGCGCAGTTTGGATCAATCGAAGATGGTGGAGGCGAAGGATCGAACTGCTGGTACCGGGTCACCATTTCTGAGGGGCGCAACCGCGAGGTGCGACGCATGTTGGAGGCAGTTGGGCACGCGGTGAGTCGACTGATTCGGATTCGGTATGGCGCCATGGTTTTGCCGCGGGGTCTCAAACGGGGGGCCTGGATGGAACTGGATGACGCTGATATTCGAGCGCTGGTTCAGGCGTCTGGTGGTCGTGCTGCGCCGGGAATCTCACGTGGCGAAGGTGCCCCTCGCTCACCAACACAAGGCCCACAACAACGCAGAACAGGCCGAACCGGTGGCCCCCGTGGCGCCAACAACAGTCAACGTGGACCCCAACCGGGTGGCTTCAAGGGTGGGAATGGCACTGGGCCAACAAATCAGGGGGGAAGGGGGGACAACACCCGATTTGAGAAGAATGGCGAACGCCGGGGAGCCGCGGCCCAGCCGGACCCCATGAAAACCGCATTTGGATACATTGGTGCCGACAGCTTTACGCGCCAGCGCCAAGACGCTGGACAGAAGTCGCGAGGACCGCAGGGAGGGCAGCGCCGTAGAGGGCGTGGTGGTTAGGCACCGAATGCTAAAATCAGAGGCTTTGCTATCGTCTTGAGGCAATAGAGCCGATTCCACTTTCAGTTCAGGAAACATTATGACTATCGAACGTACTCTCTCCATCATCAAACCTGACGCTGTCGCCAAGAACGTCATTGGACAAATTTATGCACGTTTTGAGGCAGCAGGTCTCAAAGTCGTGGCGGCTCGCATGGCCCATCTGTCGCGGGTCGAAGCAGAAGCCTTCTATGCTGTCCACAAAGCGCGTCCCTTTTTCAAGGATCTGGTGGATTTCATGATTTCTGGTCCCGTCATGATCCAAGCGCTGGAAGGGGAAAACGCAATCTTGAAGCACCGCGATTTAATGGGCGCCACCGATCCAAAGAAGGCCGCCCCCGGCACGATTCGAGCCGATTTTGCGGACAGCATTGACGCCAATGCGGTTCACGGTTCAGATGCGGCAGAGACGGCAGCGGTTGAAATCGCTTTCTTCTTTGCTGGCATGAACGTGTACTCTCGCTAGGTTATGCAATGACGGCCAACCTGCTTGATTTCGATCTGGAAGGATTGGCCGGCTTCTGTGAGCGGCTCGGGGAAAAACGCTTTCGGGCCGTGCAGCTATTTCGGTGGATTCATCAAAAGGGTGCGACTGAATTTGATGACATGAGCGATTTGGCGAAGTCCTTGCGCGAAAAGCTGAAGACTTCAGCGGTCGTCCGTGCCCTTCCTGTGCTGAGTCAGCACATCTCCGCAGACGGCACCATTAAATGGCTGTTCGACGTCGGTGGTGGAAACGCAATTGAGACTGTCTTCATTCCTGAGGACGATCGCGGTACCTTGTGTGTTTCTTCGCAGGCCGGGTGTGCTGTGGGTTGTCGCTTTTGCTCTACTGGGCATCAGGGCTTCAGTCGCAACCTTTCCGCAGGGGAAATCATTGCTCAATTGTGGTTTGCTGAGCGTTTTTTACGCAGCCATTTGGAGCGTGGTGAAAGGGTGATTTCCAATGTGGTCATGATGGGCATGGGGGAACCACTTCAAAACTACTCGGCTTTGGTGCCGGCATTACGCGTGATGCTGGATGACCACGCCTACGGCTTATCGCGGCGGCGTGTAACGGTGTCAACGTCCGGCGTGGTTCCCATGATTGATCGATTAGGGCAGGATTGTCCGGTGGCACTTGCAGTGTCACTTCACGCCAGCAATGACCCGTTAAGAAACGAGTTAGTACCGCTCAATAGAAAGTACCCTATTGCCGAACTGCTGGCTGCCTGTCGACGTTATCTGGCCGTTGCACCCAGAGACTTTGTCACATTTGAGTATTGCATGTTGGATGGCGTGAACGACACGCCGGCCCATGCTGCCGAACTCGTGGCATTGATTCAGGCCCAAGGAGAGCGAGGCTCCTGGTGTAAGTTCAATTTGATACCTTTTAACCCGTTTCCTGCATCCGGCTTGATTCGGTCGTCAGCCACGTCTGTCGCCAGGTTTGCCAAGACGTTGAGCGATGCTGGAATTGTGACGACAATCCGAAAAACCAGGGGTGATGATATTGACGCAGCTTGTGGTCAGTTGGCTGGTGACGTCAAGGATAGAACCAATGTCACCACCCGTATGAGCAAGCACAGAATTGTCAAGATCGAAGCCGCAATTACACTGCCGAACGCTTTCAATGAGAACACATTCAATGATCAATAGGACACGCATTGGCGCAACTGCGCTTTTATGGGTTTTTTGGTGTTTCCTCACCGGTGCTTCGGCGGTCTTTTTGGCGGGTTGCGCGGCGGGGGCAACTGGATCAGGCGTGAATTCCGACCTTGTAACGGACTCCGATGAGCCAGAAGCGCGCAAGCGGGCGCGCTTGAGGCTGGAGTTGGCAGTTGCATACTTTGAAAAGGGCCAAACGACGGACGCTTTGGATCACCTTAAGCAGTCGATTGTGGCGGACCCAGGCCTGTTTGAAGCCCACAATATGCGGGGTCTGATTTATATGCGGCTTAACGACCTGCCTCTGGCCGAGGAGAGTTTTCGCAGGGCCTTGGCGATCAGCCCGAAAGCTGCTTCAGTGCAGCACAACTATGGGTGGTTCTTATGTCAGAACTCTCGGCTACCAGAAGCAATGCAATTGTTTGGCAGCGCATTGGCCAACCCCGCCTATGGTGATAAAGCGAAAACTTGGATGGCTCAGGGGCTTTGCCAGCAACGCGGTGGACAACTCGCCGATGCGGAAATTAGTCTTCAAAGAGCGTATGAGCTTGATGCCGGTAACCCGATTACAGCCTATAACCTGGCGTCAATGTTGTTTCAACGTGGTGAATTTGTTCGTGCCCAGTTTTATGTACGCAGGCTCAACAATAGCGAGCTGGCAAATGCAGAGTCATTGTGGTTGGGAATCAAGGTCGAACGTCGTTTGGCGAATTCCGATGCCATGCTTCAACTGGGCGGACAACTGAAGAAACGATTCGCCCAGTCGAGGGAGTTTGCAGCGTATGAGAGAGGTGCGTTCAATGAGTGATGTGGGCATGGCGGACGGCGTGTTGGTTTCGGATAACGCTGGCCAAAACGACGCGGTGACAGCTGGCACGATGATGCGCGTTGCCCGTGAGGCAGCTGGGCTACATGTGGGAGCCTTGGCGGTTGCCATGAAGATTCCTGTTAAAAAGCTGGAAGCGTTGGAAAGTGATCGGCTCGAATTACTACATGATTCGGTTTTTGTGCGCGCCTTGGCATCGAGTGTTTGTCGCGCCTTGAAGATTGATCCTGCTCCGGTGTTGGCCAAGTTGCCGTTGACTACAACACCGCGGCTCAATGCCGATGAACGCGGCATCAATGCGCCTTTTCACAAGGCGGGTGAAGTAGTCGGGGTGTCGCTTCCGGTACTGCTGACGAAGCCTTCCGGCCTGATCGTTTTGGTGCTTTTGATTGGGGTTCTTGTTGTCTATTTCTTTCCGGAAATCAAACCCTCCGAATCTCCTGTAGAACTCATGAAGCCGCAGGTAGGGTCGACAAATATCAATACGTTGCCGAATGCGGGGAAACACGATGCGGAGATGGCCAATGGGGTTCTTCCGGATAACGCAAAGATTCCTACCCATGTTGTTGAAGATCGTTCGGTGGCCGCTACACCCGTGTTGGCACAAAACCAGGTGGCTTCGCCAGGGTTGCCCGCTGTTCCGTCTCCAATTGGCAGCGATGCAGCTTTGCCCCCCAGTCGGGTTGCTGTCAGTGCGCCGGTGGCACCTGTATTGAGTGTTGGCATCCTTGGGCTGAAGGCTAAGGGCTCGTCTTGGGTCAAGGTTGTCGATGCAAAAGGAAACGTCGTATTGAGTAAAACCATGACGAATGGTGAAACACTTAGCGTGTCCGGGGACACCCCGCTGGCCGTTGTTGTCGGTCGCGCAGATGTGATGGACGTTGAAGTGCGCGGAAAAACCCTTTCTTTGGCAACCCTTGCCAAGGAAAACGTAGCGCGATTTGAGGTGCGATAGTGGACACTAAAACACCCACTGCGCTGGCAATCCCAACGCGGCGCGATGCTCTGCAGGCACAGGTAAGTTGGGGAACACGCACCGTCACGGTGGGCGGTGACGCACCGGTACGCCTGCAGTCCATGACCAACACTGACACCACCGATGCGATTGGTACCGCTATCCAGGTGAAGGAGCTGGCCCTTGCTGGATCTGAAATGGTTCGGATCACCGTCGATACACCGGAAGCGGCCCAAGCTGTCCCCTACGTTCGGGATCAGCTGGATCGCATGGGCATTGACGTGCCCTTAATTGGAGACTTTCATTTCAATGGTCATCGGTTATTGACTGACTATCCGGAATGCGCGCAGGCCCTGTCCAAGTACCGCATCAACCCGGGAAATGTTGGCAAGGGAGACAAACGTGACCGGCAGTTTTCGCAATTGATAGAAGCTGCTTTGCGTTGGCAAAAACCAGTTCGCATTGGGGTTAACTGGGGTAGCCTGGACCAGGAATTGTTGGCGTCCTTGATGGACGACAACAGTCGACGGTCGGTGCCGTGGGATGCAAAGCTCGTCATGTATGAGGCACTGATAACTTCGGCACTTGAGTCGGCACAGCAGGCGGTCGACCTCGGTATGCAGAGGAGTCAGATTATTCTTTCCTGCAAAGTCAGCGGTGTACGAGACCTTGTCGCCGTGTACCGGGAATTGGGGCGTCGCTGCAACAACCCTTTGCATTTAGGGCTAACAGAAGCAGGCATGGGTACCAAAGGAACTGTGGCTTCGTCGGTTGCTTTGGGCGTGTTGTTGCAAGAAGGTATTGGTGACACGATCCGAGTGTCGTTGACACCGGCTCCAGGAGAGTCACGTACGCAAGAAGTCGTCATCGCATCTGAAATCCTGCAGGCCCTGGGTCTGCGAAATTTTGTTCCAAGTGTGACCGCATGTCCCGGCTGTGGACGTACGACCAGCACCACTTTTCAAGAATTGACGCAGGAAATCGATGATTTTCTGCGGGAGCAAATGCCCGTCTGGCGGGAGCGATTCCCTGGAGTTGAAAACATGAAAGTGGCGGTAATGGGCTGCATTGTCAACGGGCCAGGTGAAAGCAAGCATGCCGATATCGGCATCAGCCTGCCGGGCACCGGTGAAGCTCCCGCCGCACCGGTCTATATTGACGGTGAGAAACGGATGACGTTGCGCGGCACGTCAATTGCCGCAGAGTTTCGGCAGGTGGTGGAGAACTACATTCAACAACGGTTTGGAGTTTCCGGTGGGTCGTCGACAAATTGATAGCCGCGCATTCCAAGAATCTGCTGTTCACCGTGAATTCGAAAGTCCAATTGGCTCTTGCTGGTCTTTGGTCTCAAAAAAGTTTTTCAACGGGATCGCGCCTTCAATTGAAATCAACGTAGTTGCGCAACCTGGCCTCTTCAGGCTCGTTACCATTCCGCATCGCACGACCAAAAGTCTACAATCTGCGGCTTAACTTAGAACTGTCATGGCAAATCATTTAGATCTCGAAGAACAAGAGCAACTTGATCAACTCAAACACTTTTGGAAGCAATACGGCAATTGGATCACCTGGGGGCTGATAGTCGTTCTTGGCGCGGTTGCCGCGTGGAACGGATTTCAACTCTGGCAACGCAATCAATCGACACAGGCGGCCGCCATGTTCGATGAAGTAGAAAAGGTTACCAAGGCCGGTGATCCTCAGAAAGCCGAAAGAGCGTTCTCCGACATGAAGGAGCGATTTGCCTCGACTGTTTATACACAACAAGCCGGTTTGTTGGTTGCAAAGATGAACTACGAGGCTGGTAAACCTGAAGTTTCCAAAGGAATTTTGCGATGGTTGGTCGATCATGCTGTAGACAAAGGGTACGCATCGATCGCAAGGCTTCGATTGTCCGCCCTATTGATTGATTCAAAATCCTACGACGAGGCACTTGGGGTACTCGGATCTGGTATGTCAGATGAGTTCTCTGCGTTGGTTGATGATCGACGAGGTGATATTTTTGTTCTTCAGGGTAAAAACACGGACGCAAAAACCGCATACCTAAAAGCCTATACCGCCTTTGAAAGTCAATCGGAGTATCGGCGTCTGGTCGGTATTAAGCTCAGCGCTTTGGGTGTCAAACTCGAATCTACCGACAAGTCCGTGGCTGCGACAGGAGTAAGCAAGTGAGTTCTATTTTTTCTGTCCATAGCCGCTTTGTCCGCTTGGCCTCGGCTGTTGGTATGGCACTGGTTTTAGTGGCGTGTTCCGGTCCGGAAAAAAACAAACAACTTGACTTGGGGCCAAATATTCCACTCATCGGAGTTCGTTTGGCATGGTCGTCCAGCGTTGGGGCCGTTACGTTTCCATTGCTGGTCAAAGCGGTTGGGAACCTGGTCTATGTTGCTTCGACGGATGGCAACCTGGCGGCCATTGATGCTCGAACCGGTGGCGACCTCTGGCGTGTGTCGGTGGGAAGCAAGCTTTCCGCAGGTGTGGGCAGTGATGGCCGCTACGCAGCGGTGGTGAGCCGGGAAAACGAGTTGATCGTATTGGACGGCCCGAAGGAATTATGGCGACAAAAATTGGGTGCGGTGACCATGACCGCCCCGTTCGTTGCTGGAGCAAGGGTCTTTGTATTGTCCGGTGATCGATCTGTTGCCGCGTTCGATGTGGTGAACGGTCGCAAGCTCTGGCAACAACAGCGTACCGGTGAAGCCCTTGTACTTGGGCGCTCCGGAATTGTGATGGCAATCGGGGATACCTTGGTTGCTGGCTTGGGCGGGCGGTTGGTTGGCATGAATCCGGCCAACGGGAAAATACGGTGGGAGGCACAGGTTGCGAACAGTCGGGGTACCAACGAGGTGGAACGGTTGGTCGATATGGTGGCAGGCGTCAGTCGAGACGGCAACCAGGTGTGCGTAAGAGCTTTCCAGTCCTCGGTCGGATGTGTGGACGGAATCAAAGGCGCACCACTTTGGACGAAGCCGGCTTCCGGTGCTACCGGACTCGATGGTGATGAGTCAATACTGTTTGGAACCGAGAGTGATGGACGCGTGATTGCGTGGCAGCGGGTCAATGGCGAGCGGTTGTGGTTGTCTGAGCGGTTGCGTTTTCGCAGCCTGACTGCACCGATTGTTGTTGGGCAATCCGTTGTAATGGGGGACGAATCCGGGACGCTGCACTTTCTGTCTCGGAAAGATGGTTCACCGTTGAACAGAATGTCTACGGATGGATCACCTGTTGTGACCAACCTGGTCTTGGTTGGCCAAACGCTAGTCGCAGTCACCCGAAGTGGTGGTGTTTTCGGCTTTAAGCCTGAATAAGCGCCGCGTTCAAAGGATGAAACCTGTTATTGCCCTAGTCGGGCGTCCCAACGTCGGAAAGTCAACGCTGTTCAATCGTTTGACGAAAACGCGCGACGCAATTGTTGCTGATTTTGCGGGCCTTACGCGTGACCGCCATTACGGGAACGGCAAGCTGGGTCCACACGAATTTATCGTCATCGACACCGGCGGCTTTGAGCCAGACGCAACCTCCGGCATTTTCAAGGAGATGGCCAAACAGACACGTCAAGCCGTTGCAGAAGCAGATATCGTGGTCTTCGTTGTTGATGCGCGTGCGGGATTGTCGTCGCAGGACCATGAAATCGGCAAATATCTGCGAAAGTTAGGCAAGCCCTGCGTATTGGTTGCCAACAAGGCCGAGGGGTTAACCGCCGGCGCACAGTTGGTTGAGTTTTTCGAGTTGGGTTTGGGTGAGGTTTTTCCTGTTTCAGCCGCCCACGGCCAGGGAATTCGACAGTTGGTGGATCTCGCGTTAGCTAGGTTGCCTGCTGTTGAAGTCCTGGAGGGAGACGTTGAACAGGACACAAGCGTCATCAAATTGGCCGTCGCTGGCAGACCCAATGTTGGCAAGTCGACTCTGATCAACACTTGGCTGGGAGAAGAACGTTTGGTCGCGTTCGACTTACCTGGAACAACGCGCGACGCGATTTCTGTCCCCTTTGAGCGCAAGGGGCAACGATTCGAATTGGTCGACACCGCAGGTCTTAGGCGCAAGGGTCAAGTTTTTGAAGCGATAGAGAAGTTTTCGGTTGTGAAGACCTTGCAGGCCATTGAATCAGCAAGTGTCGTGTTGTTACTGATTGACGCAACGCAGGGCGTGACAGACCAAGACGCCCATATTGCCGGCTATATTTTGGAGTCAGGTCGGGCTGTGGTAGTGGCGATCAACAAATGGGACGCTATCGACGACTATGAAAGAGAACTGGTCAAGCGCTCTATCGAAATCCGATTGAGTTTCCTTAAATTTGCCGCGTTGCATTTCATTTCCGCGCAAAAGCGTCAAGGCCTTGGTCCCTTGTGGGACTCTATCGCACAAGCCCACAAAGCGGCTAACTGCAAAATGTCAACGCCTGTGTTGACGCGTTTGTTGTTGGAGGCGGTGCAATTTCAAACCCCCAAGAAGACCGGTATGTACCGGCCAAAACTACGTTATGCCCACCAAGGCGGCATGAATCCGCCAATCATAGTGATCCATGGCAATTCCCTTGAACACGTCACTGACGCCTACAAACGATTCTTGGAGGGGCGCTTCCGAAAAGAGTTTGATTTGGTGGGAACGCCGCTACGCATCCAAATGAAATCTTCACAGAATCCTTATTCTGAAAAGGATGAATAACGGAGATACACCCGCGTGGCTTGTGCCGTGTGGTATCGTCGATACTTCTTAAATTCTTGAACACGGAGAATATCGTGAGCAACAAAGGGCAGTTACTGCAAGACCCATTTCTCAACGCCTTGCGTAGGGAGCATGTGCCGGTATCGATTTACCTCGTCAACGGCATCAAGTTACAGGGTCAGGTCGAATCTTTCGATCAATACGTCGTACTTCTTAGGAATACGGTCACACAAATGGTTTACAAACATGCCATTTCCACGATCGTTCCTGGACGGGCGGTCAACTTCTCCAGTCCAAACGCCGAATCACCTGATACCCCTTGAGCACGGGGGCCGTGAAGGCCACCAGTTTGTGACGTCAGCGTTTTTTTACCCAGTTTGACTGCGGACAAGCCATCAGCGAATACGCCCACCATTTTGGTGGGTGTGGATTTTGGCGCCCCGAATTTTGACGGTGCGCTGGAGGAGTTGGGATTGCTTGCCCAGACAGCTGGTATGAGTCCTGTTGCCCGGGTTACCTGCAAACGCAAGGCCCCAGACCCAGCGTTGTTCATTGGCTCGGGCAAGGCCGACGAGATCAAATTGTTGGCCCAGCAACTTGGGGCGAAAGAGGTGTTGTTTGACCAAAGCCTCAGTCCTGGGCAGCAGCGAAACCTTGAGCGGCACATGGAAATGCCCGTCAACGACAGGACGTTCTTGATACTCGAGATCTTTGCCCAACGTGCACGTAGCCACGAAGGTAAGCTTCAAGTGGAACTAGCACGTTTGCAATATTTGAGTACCCGACTGGTGCGCCGCTGGTCGCACCTGGAACGCCAGAGTGGCGGTATTGGCATGCGGGGCGGGCCTGGCGAAGCCCAAATTGAACTTGACCGTCGAATGATCGGTGAAACGATCAAGCGTACGAAAGAGCGATTAAGCAAGGTAAAACGCCAGCGCCAAACGCAAAGACGTCAACGAGAGCGCCGCGACGCTTTTAACATCTCCTTGATCGGATACACCAACGCGGGTAAATCTACGCTGTTCAACGCGCTGGTGAAGGCGAGGGCCTACGCGGCCGACCAACTATTCGCCACATTGGACACCACCACGCGTCAACTGTACCTTGGCGATGCGAAACGCACTGTTTCGTTGTCCGATACGGTTGGGTTTATTCGGGATCTGCCCCATGGGCTGGTTGATGCATTTCAGGCAACCCTGCAAGAAGCGATTGATGCAGACCTGTTATTGCATGTTGTTGATGCGGCCAATCCGAACTTCGTTGAGCAAATCGAGCAAGTCCAGCGTGTGCTCAAGGAAATTGGTGCTGACACGATTCCGCAAGTGTTGGTGTTCAACAAAATTGATGCCTTGGAGTCCGATCATCAGCCCCATCGTGCAGAGGACACGTTTGACATCGATGGCGTGCAAACCCCGCGTATTTTTGTAAGCGCAAAGGACGGAAGCGGATTGGCCACTTTGCGAAAGGCCTTGTCAAACATTGTGTGCGAGCCGCCAGAGGAAGACTTCCATGTTGTGCATCACCCTGATGATTCAGGGGACGCCAGCTAGTTAGGCACAATTGAGTTCAAACCTATGAAAAATGACGATATGAAACTTTCTATTCGTGCGCTAACGGCAAGTGGGTCGACTTGGCCCCAATGGATCAGGAGAATGTTCAATTTGAACGATTCCCGTTGGGGGCGTGGTGACAGCACTGCAGGCGATTCGGGGAAATCTGATGGCAAACCGCCAGAGGGTGAGCCCAACAAGCTGCCTCCTGAACAGGGGCCTTCCCAACAGCGTCCCAATTCCGGTCCACCCGACCTGGATGAGCTCTGGAAAGACTTCAATCGAAAACTGGGTGGTTTTTTTGGAAAACCGTCACAGCCGCCGCGTGGCTCCGGAAATGGGGGCGGTGGTTTTCAGCCGGATATGAAGAGTGCTGGTATTGGTCTCGGTCTAATCGTTGGCGTGCTGGTTTTGATTTGGTTAGGCACCGGGTTCTTTATTGTCCAAGAAGGACAACAAGCTGTTATTACCCAGTTCGGACGTTACAAAAGCACTGTCAACGCGGGTTTCAACTGGCGACTGCCCTATCCGATTCAACGCCATGAGCTCGTGTTTGTGACGCAGATCCGGTCCGTTGACGTGGGCCGTGACACGGTGTTGAAGGCCACGGGTCTTCGAGAGTCGGCGATGTTGACCCAGGATGAAAATATTCTGGATATCAAGTTTGCCGTGCAATACCGTTTGAGTGATGCGCGCGCCTTTTTGTTTGAGAGCAAGAATCCGGCCGATGCGGTGGTCCAGGCGGCTGAAACCTCGGTGCGAGAAGTATTGGGAAAAATGAAGATGGATGCGGCTTTGTCGGAAGAGCGCGATCAGATTGCGCCGCGTGTGCGCGCCATGATGCAGACCATTTTGGATCGTTACAAAGTCGGTATCGAAGTGGTCGGCATCAATTTGCAGCAAGGCGGCGTCAGGCCGCCCGAGCAGGTTCAGGCTTCATTTGATGATGTGCTTAAAGCCGGGCAGCAGAGGGAGCAAACGAAAAACGAAGCACAGGCTTACGCCAATGATGTTATCCCCAGAGCCGTTGGTTCGGCGTCTCGATTGAAGGAAGAGGCTGAAGCCTACAAGGCCAAGGTTGTCGCACAGGCGCAGGGCGATGCGCAACGCTTCCGTTCCGTGTTTGCCGAGTATCAAAAGGCTCCACAAGTGACACGTGACCGGATGTATCTGGATGCAATGCAGCACATCTATGGCAACGTGACCAAGGTGGTGGTGGAGTCACGGCAAGGTTCTAACCTTTTGTATTTGCCATTGGAAAAAATCATGCAAATGAGCGGGTCGGGGAATGAGGGCGTTGTCTCAAGTCCACCCATATCTGTGACTGCACCAGCCCAACCTGCAGCAAACAGTGATGCCCGAGGCCGCGATGCGGCACGCACACGTGACCGCGATTCCCGCTAGGAGCTCCCCATGAATCGTATTGGATTGTTTTTTTCTTCGATCTTGGTGCTGATTGCCCTTGCGAGTTCGACCCTGTTTGTAGTGGACCAACGGCAATTTGGCGTCGTGTACGCCCTGGGGCAGATCAAGGAAGTGATTACCGAACCGGGGTTGAACTTCAAGTTGCCGCCACCGTTTCAAAATGTCTCCTATATCGACAAACGGTTGTTAACTCTGGACAGCACGGATTCGGAACCGATGCTGACCGCTGAAAAACAACGTGTGGTGATTGACTGGTATGTACGTTGGCGTATTTCCGAGCCCACCGAATACATCCGCAATGTGGGCTTGAACGAGGGTGCTGGTGCCAACCAACTCAACCGGGTCGTGCGCAACGCGTTTCAGGAAGAGATCAACAAACGCACAGTTAAAGAACTGCTGTCGCTCAAGCGCGAAGACTTGATGACGGACGTCAAAGCGGAGGTGCTCACCAAAGTTCGCGGAGCCAAACCTTGGGGCGTTGATGTGGTTGATGTTCGCATCACCCGTGTTGACTATGTGGAGGCGATCACGGAATCAGTTTACCGCCGCATGGAAGCCGAACGCAAGCGGGTCGCCAACGAATTGCGATCGACTGGCGCAGCGGAGGGCGAGAAGATCCGGGCCGATGCCGATCGCCAACGTGAAGTGACAATTGCCAACGCCTACCGCGACGCCCAGAAGATCAAAGGTGAGGGTGATGCAGAAGCAGCGCGTATTTACGCGGAGGCGTTCGGTCGTGACCCTCAGTTTGCGCAGTTCTACCGCAGCTTGGATGTCTACAAAGCCAGTTTCAACAACAAGTCGGACGTCATGGTGCTGGACCCTTCGAATTCTGAGTTTTTCAAGGTTTTCCGGGGTGGCGCAGCGCCAGCATCCAATGGCAAGAAGTAAATAAGCTTTGAGCAGTGACACCATTTGGTTGGCCATTGCCCTTGTGTTGGTGATTGAAGGGTTTTTCCCGTTTGCGTCACCGGGCGGATGGCGCCGTATGTTCACGCAACTGCTGTCGCTCAGTGATGGGCAGATACGTTTTTTTGCTTTGTTCAGTATGACGGCCGGCTTGCTGATGATTTGGTGGATCAGCGCCTGAAATGGGCGGGTAAGCCCGGTAAAATCACGGTTTTAATAGCCCCCACTTTCACATGTCAGCCTGGGTCTTGCCGGATCACATTGCCGATGTGCTGCCCTCTGAGGCGCGCCACATCGAAGAAATACGTAGAGACTTGCTGGACATAGCGCGTTGTTATGGCTATGAGCTGGTCATGCCGCCTCTGTTGGAGCACCTGGAGTCATTGCTCTCGGGAACCGGTGAGGCACTGGATTTGCAGACCTTCAAACTGGTGGACCAACTCTCCGGGCGCATGATGGGTTTACGTGCCGACAGCACCCCGCAAGTGGCCCGTATTGATGCCCATTTGCTCAATCGACGAGGCGTTACGCGCCTTTGTTACTGTGGGCCTGTACTGCACACCCGCCCCAGCGGGCCCCATGCCACACGCGAGCCGCTGCAGTTTGGTGCCGAAATTTACGGTCACTCGGGGCTGGAGGCGGACCTCGAAATATTGACTTTGGCTCTGGACGCTTTTAAGCAAACTCAGATTGGTTCTATCGGTGTTGACATGGCAGATGCCCGCATCGTGCGGTCGTTGTTGGAAGGTCTGGTTCTGGATGCCAATCAGTTGTCTGGCATTCATGCAGCACTGGCTTCAAAAGACGCCATTGAACTGACCCGTCACTTAGCTGATGCACCCACTGCCACGGCACAGGCCTTGTTGGCTCTATTGCAGCTGTACGGTGATGAAACGGTGCTGCAAGAAGCACAACGCGTGTTACCCCAGACGCCCGCGATCAACACAGCCTTGGCCCATTTGAAATGGCTTGCGAGCCATGTCGAAGGTGCCAGTCTGTCGTTTGACTTGGCGGACATGCGCGGCTACGCCTATTACAGCGGTGCGATGTTTTCGATGTATGCGCCTGGTGCCAGTGATGCACTGGCACGTGGTGGTCGTTATGACCAGGTCGGTCAAGTATTCGGGCGCAAACGCCCAGCCGTTGGCTTCAGTCTGGACATCAAGGCACTGTCTGGCGTTGCGGCTAATAGGCCTTTGCGTGCGGCCATCCGTGCCCCTTGGGGCGAAGCTGCCGAGTTGCGCGCAGCCATTGCATCCTTGCGACGACTGGGCGAAACCGTGGTTTGTGTATTGCCAGGCCACGAAAGTGAAATCGATGAGTTCCATTGCGATCGCGAGCTGCTTCAGGCGGCCGGGCAGTGGGTTGTACAAGCTATCTGAGAAATATCACCATGACTACAACAAAAGGACGCAACGTCGTCGTCGTCGGCACCCAGTGGGGTGACGAGGGCAAGGGCAAGCTGGTCGACTGGCTGACCGAAAGCTCGCAGGGCGTAGTTCGTTTTCAGGGTGGCCACAATGCCGGCCACACGCTGGTCATCAATGGTGTCAAAACGGCCTTGCACCTGATCCCTAGCGGCATCATGCGCCCCTTTGTGAAGTGTTACATCGGCAATGGCGTGGTGCTGTCGGCGGCCAAGCTGTTCGAGGAGATCGAAGGTCTTGAAAAGGTGGGTGTGGAGGTGCGTGGCCGCCTGCGCATCAGCGAGGCTTGCCCACTCATCCTGCCGTTCCACGCGGCACTCGACGTGGCGCGCGAGGCCTTCCGCGAAAAGGGCGGCACTGCCAAGATCGGCACTACCGGTCGCGGTATCGGCCCGGCGTACGAGGATAAAATTGCCCGCCGCGCCCTGCGCGTGCAAGACCTGAAGTACCCGGAGCGATTCGCTGCCAAGCTGCGCGAACTGCTGGACCTGCACAACCACGTGTTGACCAGCTACCTGGGGTCCGCCGCTTTTGATTTCGGCCCCACGCTGGCTCCCTACATGGCAGATGGCCAGGTGCAGTTTGATGCGGTGTATGCCGAAGCCATGCGCCACGCCGAACTGCTCAAGCCCATGATGGCCGATGTGTCGCGTGAGCTCAACGAGGCGCACAACCACGGTGCCAACCTGCTGTTTGAAGGCGCCCAGGGCACTCTGCTGGACGTAGACCATGGTACCTACCCGTATGTAACGTCGAGCAACTGCGTGGCTGGCAATGCCGCGGCAGGCTCTGGCGTTGGCCCCGGCATGCTGCACTACATTCTGGGTATCACCAAGGCTTATTGCACCCGGGTGGGTGGTGGCCCGTTCCCAACCGAGCTGGAGTGGGAAGTGCCGGGCACTCCCGGCTACCACATGAGCACCGTGGGCGCGGAAAAAGGCGTGACCACCGGTCGTTCGCGCCGTTGCGGATGGTTTGATGCGGCCTTGCTGAAGCGCTCGGCCCAGGTGAATGGCCTGTCGGGTCTGTGTATCACCAAGCTGGATGTGCTCGATGGCCTGAAGGAGCTGAAGCTGTGCACCGGCTACGAAATGGACGGCGACTTGATCGACATCTTGCCCATGGGTGCGGACGACATCGAGCGCTGCAAACCGGTCTATGAGGTCATGGAAGGCTGGAGCGACAGCACCGTGGGCATCACCCAGTACGACAAGTTGCCGGTTGCCGCGCGCCTGTACCTGCAGCGCATCGAACAGGTCACCGGTGTGCCCATCCATATGGTGTCCACCAGCCCGGACCGGGACCACACCATCATGATGCGCCATCCCTACCTCGCCGATTGAGGTATCTAGCCCCCGAATCAATTGGGTAGTGTGCTATAAATATAGGAGCAAATTATGTTGACAGAAGACGGCAAGCACCTCTATGTAAGCTATGACGAATACCACAACCTGATTGAAAAACTGGCAATCAAGATTCACCAGTCAGGCTGGGATTTCGACACTATTCTGTGCCTGGCCCGTGGCGGCTTGCGACCCGGTGACATTCTCTCCAGGGTGTTTGACAAGCCGTTGGCCATCATGTCGACCAGTTCCTATCGGTCGGACGCCGGAACCGTTCAGGGCAACCTAGATATCGCCCGTTTCATCACCACACCGAAAGGTGAAATCGCGGGCCGTGTGTTGCTGGTGGATGACCTGGCCGATTCGGGTCACACGCTTAATGCCGTCATCCATCAACTCAAACACGACTACGCACCGATCACCGAGCTGCGCAGTGCCGTGATCTGGACCAAAGCCCTGTCCAAAATATCACCCGACTACTCGGTGGAGTTCCTGCCGACCAACCCCTGGATTCACCAGCCGTTCGAGAGCTACGATGCCATGCGCCCTGAGCAATTGATCCAGAAGTGGAGTGTTTGAGGTTTGCGGCGACAGAATAGGAAATCTTCGGTTATGACCCAGCCGATCACGACGCTCATTCACCACCCTTACCGTGCACCGGAAGGGTTTGAAGCACCCCAACCGGGTGTTTTTAAGGCTTCTACCGTTTTCTTTCCTTCAGTCGCGGCCATGCGAAGCCGCGAATGGAAAGACAAATCCGCTTACACCTACGGCCTGCACGGGACGCCCACCACCTACGCGTTGGAAGAGCGCCTCTGTACCTTGGAGGGTGGGTTGCAATGCCTGCTGGCTCCGAGCGGACTGTCGGCCGTTGCGCTGGTCGCACTAGGGCTGCTGAAACAGGGTGATGAAGTCCTGCTGCCCGACAATGCCTACAGCCCTAACAAGGCGCTGGCAGAAGGCGAGCTCAAAGGCTGGGGTATTACCCACCGAACCTACGATCCCATGGATCCGGCAGACTTGTCGACCAAGATGTCGGATCGCACCCGTCTGGTGTGGGTCGAAGCCGCGGGCTCGGTCACATTGGAGTTTCCCGACTTGCCCACGCTGGTGCAGCTTGCCAAACAAGCCGGAGCGTGGGTGGCTTTGGACAACACCTGGGGTGCGGGTTTGGCCTTTCAGCCGTTCGATTTGCTTCCTGATGTCTCTGACAACTTGGGCGTGGATATCTCGGTCCACGCACTGACCAAATACCCCAGCGGCGGCGGCGACGTTTTGATGGGCAGTGTCATTACCCGAGATGTCCGTTTGCACCTGCGTCTGAAACATGCACACATGCGGCTCGGATTGGGGGTCGGTGCCAATGATGCCGAAGCCGTGCTGCGGTCTTTACCCAGCATGCCTTTGCGCTACCGGGAGCACGATGAAACGACGCGGATCCTGGCCCAATGGTGTCAAACCCGGGAGGAATTCGCGCAGGTGCTGCACCCGGCTTTGGGTGATTCGCCTGGCCACGCCCATTGGAAGGCCCTGTGCAAGAACGGCCCCGGGGGTGCAGCGGGACTCTTCAGCGTCGTTCTGGATGCGCGTTTTGACCCACAAAAAGTTGACGCTTTTTGTGATGCCCTGCGTGTGTTTCGCTTGGGCTACAGCTGGGGCGGCCCGATCAGTTTGGTCGTTCCGTATGACCTGGCGTCGATGCGCACGGTCTGGCCCAGGCACCTTGCCGAAGGCACCGTTGTCCGTTTCGCCATAGGCCTGGAAGCCGTCGAAGACCTGCAGGCCGATATTGATCACGCGTTGAGCGCTTTGCGGTGATTCGGTGTTTTCCTCAATAGGCAGTGGGGCTTTCAGCCGTTAGGCTGTAGGCATGACTGACCTCGCGTCGCAAGACACCCCGCCACCGTACATACCGCCGCCGTCTGACGCGCCGCGCAAGACCATCCGGCCCTTGGGTGTGGCTGATCCATTTCGTTGGCTTGTCGCTGGGTGGCGTGATCTGTGTGCCCACCCCGGCATCAGCTTCTTTTATGGCCTGTCGTTTAGCCTGATGGCCATGGTGCTGGGTGCCGTTTTTCGTTCCAAACCGGAATACACCATGTCCATCGCGTCGGGCTGCCTGTTGCTCGGGCCGTTCCTGGCGATGGGACTTTACGATGTGAGCCGAAGGCGAGAACAAGGTTTGAAGCCCGAGCTGGGGGCTTCGTTGACCTGTTGGGATTCGCACCTGCGCAGCATGGCCATGCTGGTCCTGGTGTTACTGGTCCTGGAGTTGTTGTGGGGCAGGGCATCGCTGGTTGTTTTCGCTGTGTTCTTCAACACCGGCATGCCTTCGACCAGCAGTGTGATGCAGGCGGTCTTTAATCCGGAGAACTGGGAGTTTGTTGCCGCCTACACCATCGTGGGGGGCGCTTTTGCCGTGCTGGTTTTTTCCATTGCCGTGGTTTCCATCCCGATGATTCTGGATCGGGACACGGATGCTATCTCTGCGGCGATTACCAGCATTGAGGTGTTTTTCCACAATACGGCCGTTATGCTGCTGTGGGGGGCCACGATCACAGGTTTGGTGGTTGTGTCCTTGTTAATGCCCTGGGCGCTGGGCTTGCTGGTGACGGGTCCATTGTTGGGTCACGCAACCTGGCACGCCTATCGCGGTGCAGTCGAATGGCCGCCGGAATTGGCAGAAGCCTGAAGCTTCGATGGTAAAGTGTCGGCAACTACAGAAAGCATACCTTGGCAACACCCAATTACGGTTACGAGAAACGCCAGAAAGAACTGGCAAAAAAGAAGAAAAAAGAAGAAAAGCTGAAGGAAAAAAATGAACGCAAGGCGCATGGCCTTGTCGACGAACCTTCTACAGGTGACGAAGACAGCGCACCGGACGAAAACGCTCCAACGCAAAATCCCAACGCCGGTTAGCCAGCGCCAGACATAACTGACGCATGCAGGGGGGCCTGGACCAATTGCCCCGCCAGCTCCTGCATGGCGCCCACACTGCGGTCACGTGGCTCTAGGGCCCGTGCATGGGCGTACTGCGAAAAATTGCGTGCCATGGACTGCAAATACACGGGGTCATAGTGTTGGGTCAACAGGTCATGGACCACGGTTTCGACACCACCATTGACGACGAGCTCTTTCCAGGCAGAGACCGTGGCCTTGCCACGAATTTCAGTCAAAGCTTCCAGCCGTTCACAAAAGTGCGTCGGGTCGGTGACGAAAAAATCGTAGTCTTCCAGCAGTAGCGCGACCCGCTCAGTGATGGGCAAACTCAAGTCCAGGCAAGGACTGTTGCGCATTTGTTCCACCAGAGAGGTCGGAATGGCGACGTTGCCCACTTTTTTGCTTTCACTTTCCACGTAGACCGGATGGCTGGGGTCCAGTTTTCTCAAGGCGTCCCAGACCAGCGAATCAAAGTGCTTTTGCGTGGGCTGTGGCTGGCCGGGAATGGCCCCCAACACCGAACTGCGGTGGCTTGCCAGTGCTTCCAGGTCCAAGACTTGTGCGCCTGCATGCGCTAATGCGTGCAACAGACGGGTTTTGCCAGAACCGGTTGTTCCACAAATGACCTGAAAGTGCAGTGGCTGCACCCGCAACGGAATGTCTTGCAACATGGCGGCCCGAAACGCCTTGTAGCCGCCCTCCAGCAAGGCGACGCGAAAACCGATCTGGTCGAGGATCAAGGACAGTGACCCGCTGCGTTTCCCGCCACGCCAACAATAGGCCAGCGGCTTCCAGTCCTTGGGTTTTTCAATCACCTCACGCTCGATGTGTCCGGCAATATTGCGCGCAGCCAAGGCCGCGCCGCGCTTCTTGGCCTCAAACTGGTTGACCTGCTTGTACAGGGTGCCTATCAGCTTGCGTTCCTCGTCGTTCAGAGTGGGCCAGTTCACCGCACCCGGCAAATGGTCCAGCGCATATTCACCTTCACTTCGTGCGTCGATGACGGTGTCGAAGGTATCGATTTGGGCAACCACGTCGGCTGCGCTCCACAGTGTCAGACTCATGCAATCAGCTTCTTTACGGTTGGCCACAGGTTATTGAGGATCAGCGGGTGCGCCGCTTCATTGGGGTGGATGCGGTCCCCCTGGAAAAAACCAGGGGCTTCAGGGCCATCGGCGATCCCTTTGAGCATGAACGGTACCAGGGCCGCCTTGTTGGCCTTGGCAACATTGGAAAATGAATTTGAAAAACGCGTGGCGTAGTCCGTTCCATAGTTGGGGGGCACCTGCATCCCCACGAGCAGAACTTTGGCGCCACTGCCCTGGGCGGCCCGCGTCATGGCCTGCAGGTTGTCCTGGGTCATGTCCAGGGGCAGGCCGCGCAACGCATCGTTGCCGCCCAACTCCAGAATCACCAAGGTGGGTTGGTGCTGTTTCAGTAGCACCCCCAGTCGGGAACGCCCACCCGATGTGGTGTCGCCGCTGATACTGGCGTTGACGACCTTGGCCGAAATTTTTTCCGTCATCAAACGTTGTTCCATCAGCGCCACCCAGCCGGTGCCCCGTTTGAGGCCATACTCGGCACTCAAAGAATCGCCCACCACCAGAATCGTCTGTGTGCGGGGCAGGGGTTGGGCCGCCAGCGCCGGAAAAGGCCCCACTGCGGCAGCCAGGAAGCCAAGCGCGATACAGTGTCGTCGAACCAAAGAGAGTCCCATGAGTGAAGTCATTATTTCTGTTGAACACATTGGTAAATCGGTCACCGATTCCACCGGCACGCTACAGATTCTGAGCGATATCGATTTTGCGCTCAATGCGCAAGAAACGGCGGCCATTGTGGGCGCATCGGGCTCGGGCAAAAGCACCTTGCTGTCCATCATCGCAGGTTTGGATACCCCCACCAGCGGCACCGTCCGTTTGGCGGGTTCCGATCTGTTTGCCATGAACGAAGATGAACGCGCCGCGCTGCGTGCCAGTAAGGTAGGCTGATGAGCCCACCGGCAGCCTGGACTTTGCCACCGGTGAAACCATCATGGAATTGATGTTTGACTTGAACCGGGAGCAGGGGACAACCTTGGTCCTGGTCACCCACGACCGTGCCATAGCGGCCCGTTGTGACCGGCGCATCACCATTGAAGCGGGCCATCTTGTTGTGTAGATAGCCGCGATAATCGGGGGATGTCTTCACCCAAAATTCTGTTCGGTTTCCACGCCCTGGGCGTGCGTCTGAAAACCGCGCCCCAATCCATCCTTGAAATTTATTTCGAGCCGACACGCCGCGATGCCCGCATGCGCAGTTTTCTGGACCGGGCCGTTGATGCCGGTGTCAAGCTCATCGAGTCGGACGGCGTGCGCCTCTCCAAAATGTGCGGTGGGCACGGCCACCAGGGCATTGCGGCCAAGGTTCAGCCCATGGCCCAGGTGCATTCGCTGGACGAACTGCTGGAAGACCTGGAAGCCGCCAATGCTGAAATGCCTTTGGAACAGCGCACCCAGCCTTTGATTCTGGTATTGGACGGCGTGACCGACCCGCACAATCTGGGTGCCTGTTTACGTGTGGCCGACGGTGCCGGTGTGCATGCGGTCATTGCCCCCAAAGACCATGCAGCCGGCATCAACGCCACGGTAGCCAAGGTCGCCAGTGGTGCGGCAGAAACAGTGCCGTATTTCATGGTGACGAACCTGGCCCGCACCCTCAATGAGCTCAAGGAGCGCAACATCTGGATTATTGGCACCAGCGACACGGCCCCTGCCACCCTGTACCAAACCGATCTGAGAGGCCCCGTGGCCCTGGTGTTGGGCGCCGAGGGTGCCGGCATCCGGCAGCTCACGGCCAAGACCTGTGACGCACTGGTCAGCATTCCCATGCGCGGCGCGGTGGAAAGCCTGAACGTGTCGGTGGCCAGCGGTGTGTGCCTGTATGAGGCGCTGCGCCAGAGAACTTCCCTTTAACCACTGACGAACCAAAGGCACTGGAGCCGATGGGGCCTCAATCAACGGATGCGAGATCAACCGATGTTTGCTATCAAATCAAGAGCTGCTTGTGCAATGTTTGCGGGGGCTACAGCCATATTTCTTCTTGCATCCTGCACCCAGGAGCAACAAAACAAGATTAGCCGCGACATCCAGAACTGGACCGGAACCAACGGCGTGGTGGAAATCTACGCTGGCGAAAAACTGGTGCGACGGTTTATCAAGATCGACAAGCTCAGCACCGCCATGGGCACCGACGATAACAAGCCTCGGCCCTACCGGTTTGGCTACGGTGTGCTGGACGAAAACCTGAATTTCATCGCCGATGCCGGTGAAAAGAAGGTCTATTTCGAAATCAGTGACTACGCCAGCAACTACGTTTTCTTCGAGAACCCCCGCTAGGCCCTGTTTGTGATCGCGGCCGCGGCTTAAAGGTAGCCCAATGCGCCCAATACCGCACCGGCGCCCAGCAGCCACAACAGGTGAATACGGGTTTGCCAGACCAGCACGGTGGTGGCAGCACTGAGCAACCACAGACGCCAATGCACCAGAGGTTCGCCGTGGCTGGATGCGAGTATCCAGCCGGTTGCCACCAATAACGCGACCACAATAGGTGCCATACCCTGCTTGAAGGCACGAACCGCCCGTCGTTCGCGGTTGCGATGGCCCCATCGGGCAGCGGCAAAGGTCAGTGTGGTGCTGGGCAACAGTATGCCCACCATGGCAATGCCCACGCCGCCCAAGGCCATCCACCAAGCCTGCGGCCCGGTAGCAGGCCCCCCCCCGGCGTTCATGCCGACATTCCAACCCAGCAGGGCGATGAAGAGCACGTTGGGTCCCGGCGCTGCCTGGGCCAAAGCGATGGACGAGGTGAATTGGCTGTCGGTCAGCCAGGACTTTTCGTTGACCAGGTAGCTGTGCATTTCGGGTGCGGTCGTGATGGCACCTCCAATCGCCAGCAAAGACAGGGATAAAAAGTGAACCAGCAGCGCCAACCAGTCGGCACCGGAAAACGCCGCGGTCATTCCGTGTTTCCCTGTGCTGGGTCACGCCCGAGCCGCTGATAGGCCAACCAACACGCCGGGGCACCCAGACACAGTAACACCCAGATCAGTGGCAAGCGCAAGTAACCAATACACAACAAAGCCAAAATGGCGAACGCCCAGCAGGCCGTCAGCCCCATGACGTTGAGTTTCAATGCCGCGATGAGTTTGATGCCGGTTGCAGCAATCAGACCCGCTGCAACGGCACCCATGCCCCGCAGAGCCCCTTGGGTTGCTGGCAGTTCCGCAACTCCGCCCAGCAGTGCAGCCAGCAGCAACACGATGACCAACGGCAAGGCGAGCATGCCCGCCAGCGCTGCCAGCGCGCCGCGCATGCCGAAATAGCGGTCTCCAATCATCAAGGACAGGTTGACCACATTGGGACCCGGCAGAATTTGGGCCACCGCCCAGTCATCGACAAACTCCTCCAGCGTCATCCATTGCTTCTTCTCGACCAGCTCGCGCTGCACAATGGCGAGCACGCCGCCAAATCCCTGCAGCGCCAGCCAGGAAAACGATACAAACAGGTCGGTTTTGGAGCGTGGTCCGGGGCGCGGAGCCAGTGCTTGCAGAGTAGGGTCTGGGGCCACAAAGGTCATAGGCCCACTGTAGCGGAAACCAAAAGGGTCGACGCCGATTGGTTACAGTCTTGTCTTGTTGTGGGCGTTGGCCTTGAAGAGGAGAAATGGATGAAAGTGTGTTGTTTGTCAGGAGCCGCCCAAGGGCTGCGCCTGTGGAGCCTTGCCTGTTCGCTCGTGGTGTTGGGCGCTGCTGCGCAAGCCGCCGAAGTGCGCCTGCGGATCATGGAGACCACCGATCTGCACATGAACTTGCTGAGTTACGACTATTACCAGGACAAACCCACCGATCAATATGGTCTGGCCCGCACGGTGTCGTTGATCAAGGCGGCCCGTGCCGAAGTACCCAACAGCCTGTTGTTTGATAACGGCGATTTGCTGCAGGGCAACCCCATGGGTGACTACGTCGCCAAGGTCAAACCGCTGAAAGACGGGGAAACCCATCCGGCCTACCGGGTCATGAACCAGTTGGGCTACGACGCTGCCAATATCGGCAACCACGAGTTCAATTTCGGCCTGGAATTTCTTCAGCGCTCGCTAAAAGGCGCGAACTTTCCATATGTCAATTCCAACGTCTATTGGCAGGACAAAACCGGGGCCGAAGCCAAGCACGCTTTTACACCCTACGTGCTGCTGGATCGCAATTTTGTCGACCAGCAAGGACGCTCCCACACCCTCAAGGTGGGTGTGATTGGTTTTGTTCCGCCACAGATCATGCAATGGGACAAAGGGCACCTGGATGGCAAGGTTCTGGTGCACGACGTCATAACAACCGCCAGGAAGTATGTGCCCTTGATGCGGGCCCAGGGCGCGCAACTGGTGATCGCCATTCCCCACGCGGGATTCGAGAAAGGTCCAGTCGCGCAGTTCTCAGAAAATGCGGTCGGACCACTGACGGAGGTGGAAGGTGTGGATGCCGTTCTGTTTGGCCACGCCCACGCCGAGTTTCCCAGCAAGGCCTTTGCTGAACATCCCAAGGTCAATCTGAAGCGCGGCACCATCAACGGGGTTCCCGCGGTCATGCCTGGGCGCTGGGGCGACCACCTGGGGGTGATCGACCTGACACTGGACAACACCAGCGGCTCGTGGAAAGTGGTGGACAGCAAGGCCAGCATACGGCCCATCTATGACCGCACCAGCCGCAAGCCAGTGGTAACCGCCGATGCCATGGTGGAGCAAACCGTGGGCGACGTGCATGCCGCCACGCTGGCCTACGTGCGGGACAAGGTTGCGTTTACCAGTGTCCCCATTTACAGCTACTTTGCGCTGGTGGGTGATGACCCTTCCGTGCAAATTGTGTCGAATGCCCAAATCGCCTATGTGCGGCGCGCCATGCAGGGTACCGACTATGAAAAATACCCGGTGTTGTCGGCCGCCGCACCGTTCAAGACCGGGGGGCGCCAGGGTTGGGACTATTACACCGATATTCCGGCCGGCCCCCTGGCGATCAAACACGTCGCCGACCTTTATGTATATCCCAACACACTGAAGGCCATGTTGCTGACTGGTGCCGATGTCAAGGAATGGATCGAAATGTCAGCGGGTCAATTCAACCAGATCAACCCCCAGGGCGCGGTACAACAGCCGGTGTTGAACGAGGTTTTTCGTTCCTTCAATTTCGACACGCTGGACGGTGTCACCTATGAGTTTGATCTCACCCAACCGGCCCGTTACGATCCCAACGGCAAGCTGGTGGCGCCCGCTGCCCACCGGGTCAAAAATTTGAGCTACCAGGGCCAGGCCATTCAGCCCGATGCCAAGTTCATTGTTGCGACCAACAACTACCGCGCTTTTGGGGGCGGCAATTTTCCGGGGCTTGACGCCAGCAAAGTTGTGTTGGAAGCACCGGAAGAAAACCGCCAAGTGCTAATAGAATACTTGCGCATGTCCGACATGTTGACGGCCAACAAACAGGTCAACCCGACGGCCGATGGCAACTGGCGCATCACACCGGTTCCCGGCGTGCGCATGACCTTTTTGTCGGCGGCTGCAGCGCAGCGCTACCTGCCAAATCACCCCAAGGTGCGCCTGATCAAGGACAACGGCGACGGCTCGGCACTGTTTGAGATTGCGCCCTGAGTTTCACCGCAGGGCCGTCCCAAGGTGAAATGCGACCCCCTCGGGGCAGTGAGCCACACGCAGTGGGCAAACGTGGGGGCTTTTTTAATTGCGCTGAATCCGGCCTGGGTTGATCTGGTCCACCGCCTTTGGGTTTTCCGCCAACCAGTCCACCAGCGCGTCAATGTCCATGCCCAGGACCTGGCGGTCACGGCCCTGGCGCAGTGCGCTGAAGCTGTCACCGCCGTCTGCCAGGTAGGTGCTGGCCACCACCCGGTAATCGCGTTGCGGGTCCACTGGTTTTCCATCCACTGTCAGCGAATCCAATACCGGCATGGCGCCTTCTGCCTGGCTCCATTGGTAGTTCACATTGTGTGAAATTTGAAGCGATGCTGCACCCGGTCGCTTAGGCAACAACCTGCGCACCAACTCCTGCAACTGAGCCCCCGTGATCGTCACCGCAACCAATTCGTTGCCAAAGGGTTGAATGGCAAACAGATCGCTCAAAGTCACCGCACGTCCCGGCTCCACGGCCAAGTCCGCCCGAATGCCGCCGGAATTGGTCATCGCAATATCGGCTGTCCCACGTTTTTTACCGTAGGCCAGTTGCGCGTCGGCCACCAGATTGCCGACCGGCGAATCGCCAAACGGCGCCTTGACACTGCGTTGCGCCCCTTTGGACAACACGGCGACCGGTTTTTCCCGGATCGCAGCGGTCAACGCGGCCGCCCGCTGGACCAGCGCTACAAATGCTGGGTTGGGGGTGTTGACCGCCTGCAGCACCGGGTGGTTGATGGCCTGCGCATCGAGAACCTGACCGGTCGCGTCCAGCGTAAGCCGGCTTTCAGTCAACCAGCCACCGTAACTGCCTGCCTGAACGAACAAACGCCCGTTGATTTTGCAGGTGTAGGCCTGGTGGGTATGGCCGCTGATGATGATGGCGTAGGCCGGGTCCAACCGTTTGGCAATGTCCACTCCACGGCCCTGCAGACCAACGCAAGCGTAACTGGGGTCATTGGCCGCACCTTCACTATTGACCCCGCCTTCATGCATGATGGCCACCAGCACCTGCGCGCCAGCGGCACGCAACTCGGGCACCAGGGCGTTCAGCGTGTCGGCTTCATCGGCAAAACGCAAGCCAACAATGTTCCTGGGTGCAATAACCCTGGGCGTATCCCGCGTAACTGCTCCGACCAGCGCCACCTTCAGGCCACCAATCTCGCGGATGATGTGGCTGGGCAGGGCCCGCTTGCCGGTATCGGTTTCAAACATATTGGCTGCAAGGTAAGGAAAACTGGCACCCTTGAATTCGGGCCACTCGCAGCCTTTTGCCGGGCATTCGCCGCGTGATTTGCGTAGCAACTCGGGTAAACCCGAATCCAAATCGTGATTGCCCAAAGAAGACATCGCCAAACCCATGTTCCCCAGGGCCGTCAACGTTGGTTCGTCCTTCAAGAGCGACGACATTTGCGGTGACGCGCCCATCAAATCCCCGGCGGCAACAAACACGTGGTTTTGCCGTTGTGAGCGTAACTTCTCCAGCACGGTTGCCAAATAGGCTGCGCCCCCGGCGGGCTGCGCTTTGAGTTCGCCGGTTTGCGGGTCGGGCAGGCGGGGCGACAACGGGGTGGGAGACTTGGGCTGGATATGTCCATGAAAGTCATTGATAGAAAAAATGCTGATTTCTATCGGTTGTGGCGCTGCGGGCAATGTTGGTGCACCTGCACATCCGGCCAACAACGAAACCAGGCTCAGACTCAGGAAACTTAGGGAAATGCACTCAAAACGTGCGGATGCTGGGTGGGGCTGCAAGGGGGTGCTCCAAATAGGGGATGGCCGCGAAGGGCGAGGGCGGGGGAATCATACCGTTGGTGTCTGGAAAACAACAGCTGTCACAAAACTTTCCTGACCTTATGGTTAACTTCATGGGTATATTGCACTTCTTTACCTTTTTTTACTTTCCATAAATCCCCGTTGGGGCCATCTCGCTTAGGAGCAAACAGGATGCGCAGTCGTCACGAACAAATATTTGCAGGCTTTTCACGAACGGTGCTCAGCGCAGCCGTGGCCATTGTGGTGGCCGCGCCAGTGTTGGCGCAAAGCACTTCCTCTGGTATTGGTGGTCAGGTGCTGTCGGCCAGTGGTCAGCCGGTGGCTGGCGCCGAAGTCACTATCACCCACGTTGAGTCCGGCACGGTGAGCCGCACCACGACCGACGCCACCGGCCGCTACAACGCCCGCGGCCTGCGCGTGGGTGGCCCGTACACCATCGTCATCAACAAGGCGGGCGAGCCTAAGAAGACCGAAGAGGGCGTTTATCTGGAGCTGAATCAGGTCAGCACCGTCAATGCCACGCTCGGCGCAACGACCAGTCTGGCGGCCGTGCAAGTGGTTGGTTCTTCGCGTTCGCTCCAGTTTGATGCCAACAACAAGGGTGTTGGCACTTCTGTCAGCGGGCGTCAACTCGAAACCGCCGTGAGCGGCAACCGTTCGCTTGACGATATTGCCCGCCTGGATCCGCGTGTGACGGTCACCGACCAGAACGACGGTTCGATCTCCGTGGCCGGCCAGAACAACCGCTACAACAGCATCAGCGTCGACGGCCTGTCGGTCAACGATCCCTTCGGTCTGAACTCCAATGGCCTGGGCTTCACCGGTTCGCCAGTCTCGGCCGATACCATCGCCGCCTACGACATCAAAGTCACGGAGTTTGATGTCTCCACCGATTCCGTCGGTGCCAACATCAATGCCGTTACCAAGTCTGGCACCAACGATTTCCGCGGCTCGGTGTACTACGCGCTGACGGATGCCAGCAGCATGATCGGCAAGCTGGATGGCCCGTCTTACAACGGTTTCGCCAAAAACACGACCAAGGGTGCCACTTTGGGCGGCCCGATCATCAAGGACAAGCTGTTTTTCTTTGGTTCGTATGAAGAGCAGGAAATTAGCGGCATTGCTGGCGTGGGCACCGATGCCGTCAGCAGCGGCAAGCTGACCGCGAAACAGGTGAGTGATGTGGCCAGCGCTTTCGATACCATCGGCCTGAATACCGGTACGTATGGCAGTGCCAGTGGCGTTGCTTTGAAGAACAAGCGTATCTTGGGCAAGCTGGATTGGAATATCACCGATGACCATCGTGCCCGCTTTACCTTCCAGCGCACCGAGGAAACCAAGCCGACGCCCTACAGCTCGTACGTGCAGGACAGAAGCGCCATCCTGCCCAGCAACTGGTATACGGTGTCTTCCAAGACCGATAACTTATCCGTCCAGTTATTCAGTGACTGGAGCGAGAATTTCAGCACCGAGTTGAAGATAGGACACCAGAAGTACAACGTCACCAACGGCGCTGCCATCGACCAGCCCGAAGTCTTTGCCTGCTTCTCGGCGGCTTCCGGCTGCAACGCCACCCCTCAGAACAGCACGGCGTCGTGGGTTATTGGGGGTGAGGACCGCTTCCGCCATGAGAACTCGATCGCCAGCACCCGCATCACCGGCACGCTGTCTGGCACCTATTCCGCCGGCGACCACGTCATCAAGGGCGGTGTCGATTACCTGAGCAACGAAGTGGCCAATGTGTTCGGCCAACTACTGCACGGCTCGTACGGGTTCTACGACAAAAACGGCAACGGCTCCCCCGTAGACGAAATTCTTGCCAAGAATTACGGCTTCTTCACGAAGAACTACCTGCCAACAGGCGTTGCCTTGGCCGACAGCGCCGGCACCTGGAAATACACCCAGATCAGCCCGTTCATCCAGGACACCTGGCAGGCCAATAAAAACCTGTCCCTCGTCTATGGCGCGCGCATCAACATGCCAAGGGCCGACCACGCGCCACCGGTTGCACTGGAAAGCGCGACCAATACCGCGCCTGGGGCTGTCGCCGGCGCTCCGGTGTGGGAGAGCCGCTTCGGCTACACCAGCGCCACCACGCTGGGCTCCAAGAACACGGTGATCGAACCGCGGTTGGCTTTCAACTACGCCTTCGACAGTGCGCGCTCGATGCAACTGCGCGGCGGCCTGGGCCTGTTCCAGACCGTTCCGCCGTACGTGTGGCTCACCAACGCCTATACGAACAACGGCGTGGTGTCATCCAAGCAGTACACCAACACCAACCCGGCCAATGCGCCTTTCAGCGCCGATCCGAACAATCAGCCAGGACCGACCAACGTCGCGGCAGGTGTGTGCGCGACGAATGGCACGTGCCAGATCGACGTGATCGACCCAGACTTCAAGATGCCGAGCGCCTGGAAGTTTGCCCTGGGCTTCGACCATGAGTTGCCTTGGTGGGGCTTGACGGGTGCCGTTGAGTACCAGCGCGTCAAGGCACAAAACGCCATTGACTACAAGCTGCCCAACATCGGTACGCCAAAGGGCCAATTGCCGGATGGCCGCGATTCCTATTGGCAGACTTACCCCAATGCCAGCGCCACGCAGGTTGGCAACGGCAGCAACAACGCTGCTTTTGGAGAGATCAACACCCGCTCCACTTTGCTGACCAATACCGACGGGGGTTATACGGACTCGGTGACGCTATCGCTGTCCAAGGCGCTGTCCGATGGCTTGCGCGGCAGCGTCAGCATTACCAAGACGCGAAGCACAGAAGTCAACCCTGGCACCGCCGCACAGGCCTATTCGAACTACAACTACGTGGCGCGAATCAATCCGAACGATTCCTCTGAGGCGACTTCGCGCTTCGAGGTGCCGCTGTCGGTCAAGGCGTCGCTGAGTTGGGATAAAGCCTTCTTCGGTGATAACAAGACCACGATCTCGATGTACTACAACGGCCGCAGCGGCCTGCCCTATAGCTGGACATTTGGTAATGATGTCAACGGCGACTCCATCGCTAACGTCGATCTGGCCTACATACCGCTGGTCAATGATCCGAAGGTAACCTACCAGGCGGGCACCAGCGCTGCGGATATTCAGGCCTTCCAGGACTTCATCAGTGGGGATGAGTACCTGAACTCGCGTCGCGGCCAGATTGCCCAGCGCAACGCATCGTATCAGCCGTGGATCAACCAGCTCGACATGGGCTTTCAGCAAGAACTGCCGGCCTTCTCCAAACGCGACAAGTTCGTCATGCGTCTGGATATCTACAACTTCCTGAACTTCCTCAACAAGGATTGGGGACAGCAGAACGGTCTCGGCTTTTTCGGCACCCGCCGTCTGGCCAATGTTGCCGACGTCACCGGTACGTGCCCAACCAATTGTCAGTACGTGTACCAGTTGAAGGATTCGAGCGGCAGGGATCTGCGACAGAACTATGGCGTGTATGACACCTACACCAATCCGGCGCGCGTGATCTCCCGCTGGCAAGCCATGTTGACGGTTCGTTACCAGTTCTGATTTCGGGTTGGTTGGTTAGTTTCGGGCTACCAGTCGGACTGGTAACGTTCCGACCCCATTCAAAAGCTCCGTCCAGCAATGGCCGGGGCTTTTTTGCCAGTTGGTGGGCCAAATTGTCTCTTTGGTGCCAGCGGTTTAGCGGCGTTTCCCTTACGCTCGCCGAGACCTTCTGTTGGAACCACCATGAACCTGCGCCCCACCATCGACTTTTTACTCAACGACTGGCTGGACACATCAGCTCTAACCCAGCGCGAGCGCTTTGCCGACCATTCACGCGACACCTTTGACGCCGTGCTGGACACCTGTGAGCGTATAGCCCGCGAGAAATACGCCCCCTTCAACCGTCTGGTGGACGTGCAGGAGCCGCAATTTGACGGTGAAAAAGTGATCCTGCCGCAGGCCACCCATGATGCCAACCGTGCCTACGCCGAGTCCGGCATGCTCAGCGCGGCGCAGGACTATGACATGGGCGGCATGCAGTTGCCCTACAGCGTAGAGGCCGCTGCCAACGCTTTTTTTGCCTGTGCGTCCGTCAGCATTGGATCAGGCATGCTGACCACGGGCAACGCCAATTTGCTGATGACGCATGGCACAGCGATGCAGAAGGACGTGTTTGCCAAGAACGAGTTTGCTGGTCGCTGGTCGGGCACCATGTGCTTGTCTGAGCCGCAGGCGGGCTCCAGCTTGAGTGATGTGGCTACGCGAGCCATTCCCGACGTTGACCCGGCGGAAGCCGTCGAGGGTTCAGTTTCATGGGAGAAAGACCCCTTGGGGGCGCGCTACCGCCTCAAGGGCAACAAGATGTGGATTTCCAGCGGCGAACACGAGTTGACCGAGAACATCATCCACCTGGTGCTGGCCAAAATTCCCGATGCCGATGGCAAACTGGTGCCCGGCACGCGCGGCATTTCGCTGTTCATCGTGCCCAAGAAAATGGTCAACCCCGACGGCACTTTGAGCGGCGAGCGGAACGACGTGGCCCTGGCCGGCCTGAACCACAAGTTGGGCTGGCGTGGCACCACCAACACTTTGCTTAATTTTGGTGAAGGCAAATTTCCTGTGGGGCAAGACGGCCCCTATGGCAACGGCGCAGGTGCTATCGGCTATTTGGTGGGTCAACCTGGCAAAGGTTTGCAATGCATGTTCCACATGATGAACGAAGCCCGCATCGGCGTTGGCATTGCCGCCACAATGCTGGGCATGGTCGGCTATTACGCGTCGCTGGACTACGCGCGCAATCGCCCGCAAGGTCGTCCCATCGGAGCGGGTGGTAAAGATGCCTCCAAGCCGCAGGTCGCCATCATCGAACACGCCGACGTCAAGCGCATGCTGCTGGCCCAAAAAGCGTATTGCGAAGGTGCGCTGGCGCTGGAGCTGTACTGTGCCCGTCTGGTCGATGAACACCACACCGCCGGAGGCGATGCCGCCAATGACGCGCGCCTGCTGTTGGAAGTGCTGACCCCCATTGCCAAGAGCTGGCCCAGCGAGTGGTGCCTGGAGGCCAACTCCCTGGCCATCCAGATCCACGGCGGTTATGGCTACACGCGCGACTTCCCGGTGGAGCAATACTGGCGCGACAACCGCCTCAACATGATTCACGAAGGCACACACGGTATCCAGGCCACCGACTTGCTGGGCCGCAAGGTGCTGATGGAGGAGGGCAGGGGCCTGCAACTGCTGGCCGCACGCATGACGTTCACGATCCAGAAGGCGGCAAAATCACCCGACCTGGCCGCACATGCAACGGCGCTGGGCCAGGCCTTGCAACAGGTCGCAGCAGCCACCCAAAAAGCCTGGTCCACCGGCAACCCCACCGAAGCGCTGGCCAATGCCGTGCCCTACATGCAGGCCTTTGGCCACACCGTGCTGGCCTGGATCTGGCTTGATGTCGTAGCCAAGGCGCTGGAGGCTGATGCGGCGCAGACCATGCCAGCCACTAAGGGTCGCCTGGGTGCGACGCGCTTCTTCTTCCACTACGAACTGCCCAAAATTGGCGCATGGCTGGGTGTTGTGCAGACGCGAGACCTGACCTGTGCCGACTTCCCGTTGGACGCTTTTTGAACCGAAAAGTCGGGGCTTTTTAATGTCTGCAGCTACCGCTTGATCTGCTTCTGAACCGGCGCGGCCCGGGCGGAATCCGACATCGAAATAAAAAAATCGTCGCCCAGCCGGAACAGGAATCGGCATTCTTCGTGCGTCCCCGGCCAACTGGTGAACCGCACACTGGTGCAGATCTTGCCCGACGCGGTCATGGTCCACTTGCCGGTGGCCCCGCTGGTTGCGCCACTGGTGTACTGTTTTTCAGTGCCACTGATTTTTCCATCGGGAAAGTAGGTCAACACCTCTTCACCCTTTCCATCGGGCCACACCGAATAGCTGGTGACAGGCAACGAGGTCACGTACTCCACTTTGGAAATTTTCTTGGCACCCAAATCCAGCAATGCACCCAGGTTGCCCTGTGCGCTGGCAACACCCAATGAAAAGATGCCGCCGATTGAAACCAGCCAATGTTTGCGCAAGATCATGGTCCCCCACCGAGTTGGTCGATTGTTAAGCCCGCCCTGTCAGACGGGACCGGGCTGGAGTTTACGGTACCCTCAACGGTCTTTGTGGGCAATGAAGCGATCGCGATGGATGGTGCGCACCACTATCACCCCAGAGACAGCCGTGCCTGTCTGAATCCCTTAAATTCCAGCGAACCATTTTTTTGGAGACATGACTTATGACCCGTACCATTCAACAACTGTTTGACCTCACCGGCAAGACCGCCCTGGTTACCGGTGGCTCCCGTGGCCTGGGCCTGCAGATGGCCCACGCCTTGGGCGAAGCCGGAGCCAAAGTGATGCTGAGTTCACGCAAGGCCGAAGACCTGGAGCAGGCCTGCGCCGAACTGCAGGCCGCCGGCATTGATGCGCGCTGGATTGCCGCCGACTGTGCCAAGGACAGCGAGATCACCCGCCTGGCCGATGAGACACTGCAGCGCATGGGCGATGTCGATATCCTGGTCAACAACGCCGGTGCCGCCTGGGGCGCACCCGCCGAAGACCACCCGGCCGATGCCTGGGACAAGGTCATGAACCTCAACGTGCGCGGCTACTTTCTGCTGAGCCAGGCCATTGCCAAGAAGAGCATGATTGCGCGCCGCTCGGGGCGCATCATCAACATCGCGTCCATCGCCGGCCTGGGTGGCAACCCGGAAGGCATGAACACCATTGCGTACAACACGTCCAAGGGCGCGGTGATCAATTTCACCCGCGCGCTGGGTTCTGAATGGGGCAAGTACAACATCAATGTCAACGCCATTTGCCCGGGCTTCTTCCCCAGCAAGATGACGGCCGGTACGCTCAAAGCCCTCGGTGAGGAAAAACTGGCCGCTGGCGCGCCGCTCAAACGACTGGGTGATGACGAAGACCTGAAAGGTGTTTGTGTGCTGCTGGCGTCTGACGCGGGCAAACACATCACCGGGCAATGGCTGGCGGTAGATGGCGGCGTCTCGGTTGTCACCGGGGGCTAAAAAATATGACCCCCGCCCCGCGCCATGAGTTGGGACACGGCGGTTGGCTTCGGGGTGGAGATCCCCTTCGTCAAACATCTGGGGTTTGAACTGACCCAGTTCGAAGGCGGGCACTCGGAAATCCAATACACCGCCAAACCTGAGCATCTCAATTCGTTCTCGGTCACCCACGGTGGCGCGCTGATGACGCTGCTGGATGTCAGCATGGCCACTGCCGCACGCAGTGTGGTGCCCGACATGGGCATAGTCACCATCGAAATGAAGACCAGCTTCATGCAGCCTGCTCTGGGTCTTTTGGTGGCCCGGGGGGAGCTGATGCACCGCACCGCGACCATGGCCTTTACCCAGGCCACGGTGTTTGACGCCAACGGCAGAAAGTGCGCCCACGCCACGGGCACTTTTAAATACGTTAAACGCCTGCCGGTGGGCAGCAAGGGTGTGCAGGGACTCAATGTGACAGCCGACCAGCCCGGTGCCGGCATTGCAACCGATTGAAACCGGGTTCTTTCCAAAATCTATGAATGAAATAGGCCTCTAGCCCACGTGAAATATGCGTAACCCGCTATCAAATGTGTAGTGTTTTATGCCAATCGTCCAGACCCACTAAACCCCTTTTTCGGAGACAAACCGTGCCAACCAACCACCAAATCCACCTCGACAACCGCCCTGTGGGCGAAGCCGTTGCCAGCAACTTCAAGCTGGTGACCACCGAAACCCCGGCTCTACAAGACGGCCAGGTGCTGGTACGCCACCACTTCCTGAGCCTGGACCCGTATATGCGCGGCCGCATGAACGACGCCAAGAGTTATGCCCAACCCCAGGCCCTGGGCCAGACCATGGGCGGCGGCACGGTGGGCGAGATCGCCGAGTCGCGCAACCCCAAATTCGCCGTCGGCGACAAGGTCGTCGGCATGGGTGGCTGGCAGGAGTACAGCGTGGTCGATGCCACGCAACCCGGCGCGCTGCGCAAGGTCGACACCACCCACGTGCCCTTGAGCGCCTACCTGGGCGCGGTCGGTATGCCCGGCGTCACCGCCTGGTATGGCCTGGTCAAGATTTGCGAACCCAAGGCAGGGCAGACCATGGTGGTGAGCGCCGCCACCGGTGCCGTGGGCAGCGCCTTTGCGGCCTTGTCCAAGGCGCGTGGTTGCCGCACCGTGGGCATTGCCGGCGGTCCGGATAAATGCAAATACGCGGTGGACGAGTTGGGCTTTGACGCTTGTATCGACTACAAGTTACACGACAACGCCGCGTCACTGTCCAAAGCGATTGCCGAGGCCTGCCCCAACGGCATTGACGGTTACTTTGAGAACGTTGGCGGCATGGTGTTGGACGCGGTGTTGCCGCGCATGAACGCCTTTGGCCGCATCGCCGTCTGCGGCATGATTGCCGGCTACGACGGCAAGCCGCTGCCGCTGAGCTACCCGGCGCTGATCCTGACCCAGCGGCTGAAGGTGCAGGGCTTTATCGTCAGCGAACATATGGAAATCTGGCCCGAAGCCTTGACCGAACTCGGCACGCTGGTGGCCACGGGCAAGCTGCGCGCCCGCGAGAGCATTGCGCAAGGTCTTGCTGCCGCGCCCGAAGCCTTCCTGGGCCTGCTCAAGGGCAAAAACTTTGGCAAGCAGTTGGTTAGGTTGTGAAAACTTGCGGGACAGACCGCAGCTCTGTCCTCAACTGACTAAAGCGAGACATCATGTCTGACCTCATTCTTCACCACTACGCCACCTCGCCGTTCTCCGAGAAAGTCCGGCTGGTACTCGGCTACAAGCAGCTGGCCTGGAAATCGGTCATCGTGCCCGCCATCATGCCCAAGCCCGATGTGCAGGCCCTGACCGGCGGCTACCGCAAGACGCCGTTCCTGCAGATCGGCTCCGACGTTTACTGTGACAGCGCGCTGATCTGCGACGTGCTGGAGCACATCCAGCCCACGCCCACGCTGTACCCCGAATCGCACAAGGGCCTGGCCCGCGTGCTGGCCCAGTGGGCCGACACCACGTTGTTCTGGGCGGCCATGGCCTACAACCTGCAGCCCAAGGGGGCCGCCGCCATGTTTGACGGCGCACCACCCGAGGCGGCCAAGGCCTTCGGTGCGGACCGCGCGGCCATGTCCGCGGGCATGACGCGCCTGCGCCCGGGTGACGCCACGGCGGCCTACAAGTCTTACCTGCGGCGCATCGCCAACATGCTGGATGGCCAAGACTTCTTGATGGGCAACAGCCCCTGTGTGGCCGACTTTGCGACCTACCACCCGCTGTGGTTCAGCCGTCACCGCGTGCCGGTGATGGCCGGCATTCTGGATGCCACACCTGCGGTGTTGCACTGGATGGACCGCATGACGGCCTTGGGTCATGGCACGGTGGAGAAATACTCTGCTACTGAAGCGATAGCAACCTGCGCAGGGTCTACGGGGGCTACAGCTCAGAATGACGAAACATTTCAGGACGAACATGGCATCCCTTTGGGGAGCCAGGTCACCATCTCCGCAGAAACCTTTGGCCCCGAGGCCACCGAGGGCAAACTGGTCGCCGCCACGCGCACCCGCTACACACTCAAACGTGTGGACCCGCGTGCCGGCACCGTGTTGGTGCATTTTCCCCGCATTGGATATGTGCTCAAGGCGGTTCAGAGCGCATGAGTTCTGTGATGCAAAAAGCCCCACCCACGCTGGACTGGAAGCTGGCTGCTTTGGACACCCTGGCGGTGGAGGAGCTGTATGCGGTGTTGCAGTTGCGTACCGAGGTTTTTGTAGTGGAGCAGAACTGCGTCTTCCAGGACATGGATGGTGCAGACGAGCAGGCCCTGCATTTGCTGGGTACCCAGGATGGGCATTTGCTGGCCTATGCGCGCCTGTTCCCCGCCGGTATCAAATTTACCGAGGCCAGTATTGGCCGCGTCGTCACCCGCAGCAGCGCCCGGGGCACCGGCCTGGGCCATGCGTTGATCCAACGGGCCATTGCGTCTGTGCACACGCTGTGGGGAGTACAGGCCATTCGTATTGGCGCCCAGGCCCGCTTGAAAGCGTATTACAGCCAGCACGGCTTTGTCGATGTGGGCATGCCCTATGTCGAAGACGGTATTGACCACCTCGAAATGGTCTGGACATCTTGAACAGAAACTTTGGAGCTTTATTCGCATGATCACCGATTTCAAAAACAAAACCGCAGTTCTCACCGGTGCCGGTTCGGGCTTTGGCCTGGAGTGCGCCCGTATTGGCGCCAGGCTGGGCATGAATCTGGTCTTGGCCGATGTGCAACAAGACGCGCTGGACAAAACCGTGGCCGAGATGCAAGCAGCTGGAGCCCCAGTGCTGGCCATGCGGATGGACGTGTCCAAGGCGGACCAGATGCAGGCCCTGGCCGACGCCACCTTTGCACGTTTTGGTGCACCCCATTTTGTGTTCAACAACGCAGGTGTCGGTGCCGGTGGTCTGGTCTGGGAAAACACCTTGAAAGACTGGGAGTGGGTGCTTGGCGTGAACGTCATGGGTGTGGTGCATGGCGTGCGCTTATTCACGCCGATGATGCTGGATGCCGCCAAGGCCGATCCCACCTACCAGGGCCATATCGTCAACACCGCCAGCATGGCGGGTTTGCTGAATGCGCCCAATATGGGCATCTACAACGTCAGCAAACATGCCGTGGTGTCCCTCAGCGAAACGCTGTACCAGGACCTGGCGCTGGTAACCGACCAGATCAGCGCCAGCGTGTTGTGCCCGTTCTTTGTGCCCACCGGCATCAGCCAAAGCCACCGCAACCGCCCGGAGGAACTGAAAGTAGAGGCCAAACCTACACAAAGCCAGCTGATCGGCCAGGCCATGAGTGACAAGGCCGTGGGCAGCGGCAAGGTAACCGCCGCCCAGGTGGCGCAGATGGTGTTTGATGCCATCGCTGCAAACCAGTTCTATATTTACAGCCACCCCAAGGCCATTGGTTCCGTGCAAACCCGTATGGAGGACGTGATGCTGGCCCGCAACCCTACCGATCCTTTTGCGCACAAGCCGGAATTGGGTGTGGAACTCAAGAAAGCATTGCGCGCATAGGGTCAGGGTGGGTGCTGCGGTTATGGACACCCATGTCAAACCCGTTGTCTACGAGTCGCTGAGCAGCAAATCGCTGTTTTTCTCCACCCAGGATGTGCAAAGCAAGATGGACCTCTTGCAACCGGATGCACTGCAATTTGAGTACACCCGGATCATGATGGGTTTTTTGCTGCACCAGCCGCAGCCGCGCCGCATTGCCATGCTGGGTTTGGGCGGTGGCTCTTTGGCCAAGTTCTGTTATCGCTATTTGCCGGACGCCGACATCACGGTGATCGAAATCAATCCCCATGTAATCGCACGCCGGAGTGATTTTTTGGTTCCCGCCGATGACCAGCGCTTTCGTGTGGTGCAAGTGGATGCGGCGGACTTTGTGCAGCAGTCTGCCCAGGCCTTTGACATCGTGCTGGCCGACGCTTACGACATCCATGGTTTGCCTGAGCGACTGGGTACACCGCAGTTCTACGGTCACTGTTACGACCTGCTAACGGCTGACGGCATTTTTGTGGCCAACCTGCACGGCTGCAATCCGCAGTGCGAGGTTTTGTTGGACCGTATTGGCTGCGAGTTCAAGGGCTCACTGTTGGTGGTCAACGATCCTGGCGGCAGCAATCGCGTGGCGTTTTCGGTCAAAGGTGATCCGCGCGTGTTGCAGTCCTTGGCAGGGGTTCGCAAACCATACGGTTTTGACGCAAACGCCTGGGCAGACCTGGTGCCGAGTCTGGCACGGGTTTTTTTGGCTTCGCGGGCTCTGTCGCGCCCTAAATCCAAGGAAAATTTGTCGGTGTGACCCGGAGACGGCATCAAAACCCGTGTAGATTGTCGGCTGGCTGCGCAATCGCCATTTGTTTCCACAAATGCGCGTTTGTTTTGCTTGCGGGGCAGCTGTAAAAAACCCATTTCACCGATAAACGATCTGTATTGCAATGACCAAGCCTGAAAAATCAGACGTGTCTGCTCCCAAGTTCAATGTGGTTGTCAGTATGCCCGCCGGGCTGACGCTTGAAAAAATGGAGAAACTCGGCCTCGAAGAAGTGCGGATGGATCCCAAAAAGGTAGCCGGGCTGGTACATGCGTTCCAAAATGGCCCGCAAGTCATGGTCGGAAAGGAAGTCACCCGAGAACGCGTCGAGGCGGTGAAGGGGGATCTCGCCCGCATGGGCTTGGAGGTCACCGTTACTCCGGTTTTGGCCATACAAGAGCACCACGAAGACGAGACCCATTACAAGTGCCCGGCCTGCTCAAAGACGGTCGATCTACCCGAAAACCGACAGTGCCCGGCCTGCGGCGTGTTTGTTGACAAGGTGACCAAGGAGTTCCTGCTGCGCAAGAAGATCCTGGAGCAGGAGCGGGGCAAGATGGCGTTGCTGGCCAGCAAGCAGGCGGCCGACCGTGAACTGGAAAACACCCGTTCGATGGAGGATGCGATCCGGCGCCAAATTCGGGATGAGCTTGAGGAAGAATTTGGCCTCAAGAAAAAAGCTGGCCTTTTTACAGGGCGCCCGGGGTTGATTCGCGCCGCTGCACTGTTTCTGTTGGTGGGTGGGGCGTTCGCTGGCGGCAATGTATTCAACAGCATGCGCAACCCAGCAAGCGCACCGGCACCCGCGGCAATGCCGGGCAGTGCCAAGGATGGCGCATCAGACAAGCAGAGCTTCGAGCAAATGCTGGACGCTGCAGGAAACCGGCCCGGAGCAAGCGCTGGTGATGATGGGCTGGCGAGTCCCTCGGCCGAGCCCGATGCCTCCGACTCGTTGGTTGCCGCTGCCAGCCAGGGACGGGCTGGCGGAAAAACCCTTACGGTGGAGCAAGCGATTGCCGCGGCAAACATCCTGTCGGGCTCAATTGGCGGGCCGACCACCCAGAGCATTGATGCAAAAGCGGGAACCGGTGCAAAAACCACTGGCGCAGCACCCAGTGCCACCGTTCCGGTGTTGGCCAAAGCCAGCCTGACGTCCGAATTTGCAATTTTGCTGGGTGAAATAGGGCAAACCGCAAGGGCCAATGAAGTGGTACGGGTGCTGATGGTCAACCCGACTCTGGCTGCCGATCCGCAAGCCCTTGGCATCGCCCAATCCGCGAGCCTGGAGGTTGAAGCGCTGCGCATTACCGGTCGGCAGGATTCACAGACCCGCAGCCAACTCGAAACACTGCGGCTCAATGCGGAAAAAATTACGTCGGCAGCCGACCGTGCTGTGGCCTTGGCGCGCTGCGCCGTCATCCTGGGGAGCAACCCCTTGTTGCCCAAACAGACCAGCGCGGCTTTCATGACTTTGGCCGCAGATTCTGCAAAGTTGGTGAGTAATGCCGCGCAGCGCGAACACAGTGCGGGACAGGTCATGCTGGCCATGTCGGAGTTGTCCTTGGCCGATACCAGCGACTTTGCCCGCAAGGGCATGTGGGCCAAAGCGCTAGCGTCGGCCAATGCGGCGGACGCCATAGCCCGACAGGCAGCGTCAACCCCGACAGCGCCTCAATTGATGGCCATTGCAGCTCACGCCCAGCAGGTTCTGGGACAACACGACAAGTCTCGGCAGTTATTGGAATCGGCCCTGGGTCAATTGGAAAAAGATGGCAGCATCACCCGGCGTGCCGCAACGCTTCGCGCGGTTGCGCGCCTGGCCGATGGCATTGGCAGCGACCAGGTGTTGGCTGCGACCGAGCGCTTGGCCAGTGCAACCGAAAAAAAGCCGCAGACCGAAAAGGCAGAGGCGCTTGTGCAGCTTGCACTCCTGTATGCAGACGCTGGTCAATCCGATCAGTTTGCCCAGGCTGCCAAGCGCGCCACAGCGGTGACGGGTTTGACCCCGGTCGAGTCAGGTGCGATTTATTCCCAGCTTATCGTTGGCGGAGAACTCGCAGCCGCGCGTGTACTCTACCGGGCGCAGTCCTTGCACGAAATGGATGAGCGGCTCAGAAAAGTGGCTGCGTTGTTGTTGTAACTGCCCCGAGGCGCCAAAGTGATGTGACTTCGGCCACGCGTGCAAAGTGCAGCGCATCGGAGGCATCCCTGGTCTTTGGGTGCTGGGGTTTTGTCTCTAGTCGGCCCAACACCGTTAGCCCGGCCTGATCGATCGCTGAAAGCAGCTCTGCTCGGCTGCGCAGGCCCAGGTGTTCGGCGAAGTCCGACACAATCAGCCAGCCTTCACCGCGCGGCGTCAGATGCGCCGCCAAACCCGCCAGGAATCCCAGCAACATGCGGCTGTTTTCGTCGTACACGGCGTATTCCACCGGGGAACTCGGGCGTGCCGGCAACCACGGCGGGTTGCACACAATGACGTCCGCCCGACCCGGTGGAAACAGGTCGGCGACCTGCACCTGTACCTGTGCCGCAACACCGAGTTGTGCCAGATTGGCCCGCGCACATTCCAAAGCGCGCGCATCCATATCGGTCGCGACGACCTGGCCAACCTGGCGTCGGGCCAAAACCGCCGCCAACACGCCAGTTCCGGTTCCGATGTCAAACGCCACCATGGCTTGGCGGTCTGCTTCTGCAACTGGCAAAGGGGCTTGGGCGACCAGTTCGATGTACTCCCCCCGCAGCGGCGAGAAAACGCCGTAGTGCGGAAAAACGCGGTTGTGGGGCGCGGCTCCCAGCGCCGCAATTTCGACGCCTTTCTTGCGCCATTCATGGGCGCTGATGATGCCCAGCAGGTCTCGCAGTGTGGCAACGCTGGCACCCTGCCCGGGTATCGGGGGACCCCAGGCTTCGGTACACGCGGTCCGGGCGTCGGGTGCACGGCCCAGCGGGATGCTGAAGTCGGCGTTAAATGGCAGTAGCACCATTCCCAGAATCCGAGCTCGCTGAGCCTGGGCCTGGCGGTGCAGGTGAAACTGGGTGGCCGGGTCGGTTGTGACCGGTGTGCCTGCAGCAGTTTTGGCCGGTGGGCGTTTTTTGCGCGCCGGGACTTTGTCGATGCGCCGGGCCAGGGCCTGCAACAACTGCCGCGCGTTCTGGAAATCACCACGCCAAAGCAGGGCGGTGCCCGCACATGCGAGGCGGTACGCAGCATCGGCACTCAGCGTGTCGTCTGCCAGCACCACACGCGGCGGCGGCGCGGCACCCCGTTCGGATCGCCAGAGCGCCGACTGGGTTAGACCCGCTTCCACCCACTGGATGTGTGGCAAAGAGGGCGCAGGGTCGGCAATGGTGGTGGGATCAGGCATTAGAAACGTGTCGATTGAGAAAACAGTTGTCGGTTGTAACAGAAGCGCGTATACGATCCATTGTCTCCCCGGGAAACCGGAACACACGCAGAGGATGAGGCCATATGGGCAAGCCAATCACACCACACACACCGCGCCGCGCAAGCTGGTTGATGCGCCGGGGGGTTGCAGTCACGTTGTTATGGAGTGGGCTCATGGCTTGGGCTGCACCACTTCAAACCGGCGCATCGGGCCCGGTCAGCATTCAGTATTTTCCGGTCGGTCCCATTTATGAGTACCGCTGGAAACTGCTGGAGCTGGCTCTGGCGCACAGCGCTGCCAAAGAAACCAACGACCCGGTGCGCCTGGTGCCTTATGCGGAAGACATTACGCAGAACCGCGGTATGCAGTTGCTGCAATCGGGTGCCATTGATGTGATCGCGCTGGGAACCAACGCCGAGCGCGAAGCCCGCATGTTGCCCATCAAGATCGATATTTTGCGCGGCATTGTTGGCTTTCGTGTGTTGGTGATCCGGGCCGCAGACCAGGGACGTATTGCCCGCATGGACGCAAAAGCACTGCGCGAGCAGCTGACCTATGGTCTGAACAGCCAGTGGGCTGACTTGCCCGTCATGCAGGCCAATGGTTTCACGGTGGAAACCTCATCCAGTCACGAAAACCTGTTTGGCATGTTGGCGGCCAGCCGTTTTGACGCGTTTCCGCGTGGCTTGAATGAGGCCGACCGTGAGCTCAGTGAACGCAAGCAGAGTTATCCGCAACTCGCCGTAGAGCAGAGCAAGGCGCTGTTTTTCCTTTTCCGGTGTATTTCTGGGTTCGCAAAGACAACGCGGCACTGGCCCAACGCATAGAACGCGGCCTCCAAGCCGCGCTGGAGGACGGCTCGTTTCGCAAACTGTTCCAGACCTACCATGCCACCGAGATCGCGAAGTTGGCCAAGGACAAACGCCAGGTGATTCGGCTGAACAACCCCACTTTGCCCACCGCTACACCGCAGACCGATACCCAATGGTGGTGGCGCTAAGATAGGTACCATCGATTCAAAGGACGACCGATGTTTGCAATGCAGACGCTCTCCCGACGGCTGCTCCACACCATGTTCCCATGGTACCTGGTGATTGCACTGGGCATGACCGGCGTACAGCTGACCATTCAGTATGTAACAGTCAGCCGCGATATCGAAAATGACCTGGTCTCGCTGGGCCGCACAGTTGCCCCCAGTGTGACCAACGCGGTCTGGGAACTGGACCCGCCGCAGTTGGCGGCGATTGTGCGCGGCGTGCGCAACAACGCCATCGCCAGCGGTGTGGAGATCGAAACGGCGACCGGCGATGTGTTGGTCAGCGACGGCCGCATGCCCAGCAAGGCCTTTGAGTCCGGAAGTTTCTTTGGTGACGCGTTCAAACAGGCGACCGTGCCGCTGGTCTACCAGTCGCCGCGCGGTGAACCCCGTGTGGTGGGCAAGTTGAAGATGTACTCCAACCGGGACGTGATCTGGAACCGCACCAAATACGGAGTGCTGGTGATTCTGCTCAATTCGGTCATTGTCACGACCGCTTTGTGGCTGCTTTTTTTGTGGACCATCCGGTTTCGGCTGTCCGACCAAGTCACACAAGCCGCCAGAGTGGTCGCCAGTTGGCGAGTCAAGCCCAGCTATCTGTCGGTAGAAAAAATCAGCTACCCCTACCGCGACGAACTGGGCGAGCTGGTTACCGCGTTTAATGACAGCCGCACACAGTTGCATGCAACCGTTCTGGAACTTGACAACCTGAACCACAACCTGGAAGCCACGGTGCAGGACCGCACCCGTGAACTGCGGGAGTCCAAGGAAGTTGCAGAACTCGCCACCCAGGCCAAGTCGGAATTCCTGGCCAATATGAGCCATGAAATTCGCACGCCCATGAACGCGATTTTGGGTATGTTGTACCTGACACTCAAGACCGAGTTGACGCCCAGCCAGCTCAACTACCTCACAAAGGCGCAGGGGGCTGCGCACTCTTTGTTGGGCATCATCAATGACATCCTGGATATTTCCAAAATCGAGGCTGGCAAAGTGGAGATCGAGAATACCGAATTCGGGTTGGACAGCGTGCTGGAGCAATTGACCGATGCCATCGGCTACCAGTCTGAACACAAGGGTATCGAATTCTTGATCCGTTACGACGTCGCCATCCCACCCGTGTTGTTGGGCGACCCGCTGCGCCTGGGCCAGGTGTTGCTCAACTTGTGCGGCAATTCCGTGAAATTCACCGAGCAGGGCCAGGTCGAGCTGGGTTTTCGCTGCGTGACCGTCACCGAAACTGATCTGACGCTGCAGGTCTATGTGCGTGACAGCGGTATTGGCATGGCGCCTGACATCCAGCACAAATTGTTCGAAAAGTTCACCCAGGCCGACCAATCCACGACACGCCGGTTTGGCGGCACCGGCCTGGGCCTGGCCATCAGCAAACACCTGGTTGAACTGATGGGCGGACGTATTTGGGTTGAAGATTCACAGCTCGGCCAGGGCACGACGATCTGCTTCACCGTGCAGTTGAAAGTCGCACCACACGACCCGGCAAGGCGGTTGGAGCTGGTGGAGCAGGCCGGGCCGCTGCTCAAGGGCATTCGTGTGCTGGTGGTCGACGACAACGAAGTTTCACGAGAGATCCTGGCCGAGATGCTGCGGTTTTTTCATATGGATGCGCGGACCGCAAACGATGGCCCGTCGGCGCTCGCTGCCATCGCCCAGTCGCTGGACAAACCGTACGACCTGGTGCTGATGGACTGGCGCATGCCGGGCATGAACGGCGACGAGGTGACCCGCAAACTCCATGCGGACTCCAGCATCACGCCGCAACCCAAAGTGGTCATGGTCACAGCCTACGGGCGCGAAGACGTGGTGCAACTGGCGGAAGAGTCTGGCGTCGATGGCTTCCTGGTCAAACCGGTGTCACCCTCCACCATGCTCGACAGCATTTTGTCGGTTCTGGGGCGTGGCCGCATTCTGGGCGGTAAGGACAAGCCCCGTGTGTTGAACCACGACCTGGCGACCAGTGGTCAGCTGGCGGGTGCGCGGCTGTTGCTGGTGGAAGACAACGACATCAACCGTGAATTTGCCACGGAACTGTTACGCAGTGAAGGGATGGAAGTGGAGGAGGCCGTCAACGGACAGGACGCCGTGGACAAGGTGCAACGCCGTGATTTTGATGCCGTGTTGATGGACATCCAGATGCCCATCCTCGACGGGCTGGACGCCGCCCGTCAGATACGGGAGTTGGCGAAAACGCCGGGCAAAGAACGTTTTGCCAGCTTGCCCATCATTGCCATGACCGCCCTGGCCATGGCGCAAGATGCCCAAAAAAGCCGCGATGCCGGCATGAACGACCATGTGACCAAACCCGTGGCCCCGGACCGGTTGATGACCGTGTTGGCCAAGTGGGTTCAGTTGCCCGCCCATCGCCGGGGCGCACGCCTGCCCCTACCGGCAACGGCAGACCTGGCGCCCGAACTTCTGGCACTGTCCAGCCTGGATGCCCGCGAAGGCATACGCCGCATTGGCGGCAAGCAAGACGCCTACCGCCGCCAGCTGCAGCGTTTCCGTGAACATTACGCCCACGCAGTCGAGGAATTGCTGCGCCAGGCTAGCGTTGGCGGACCGCGCGCGGCAGAAGACTACTGCCACGCGTTGAAAGGCGTGGTCGGCAACATTGGTGCGGTGGCGCTGTTTGACCAGGTTGCTGAAATCGACGCAACGCTCAAGCAGGGCCAACAGCCGAAAGCTGAAGCGATTACGACCCTGCAGTCCCTGTTACAAGACGTGATGCGGGACATCGATCACCTGGCCGTCGTGTCCAAACCAACGGCTGCCAGTGTCGCTGCGCCACTGGCACCGGCCCAGCTGAGCCAGCGCCTGGAACGCTTGCGGGACGCGCTGGAGTATGACCTGGGCAGTGCCGAGCCGCTGCTGGCCGAATTGCGCGCTGGCGTGGTTGGCACTGCACTGGCGAACGACATTGCAGCGCTGGCGGCACGCATTGACGTTTTTGACATTGACACCGCGCAGGCCCTGCTGGCCCAATTGCGGGAGCGCCTACAGACGCAAACCGAGTGAAATCACCATGACCGACATTACCAACGGCCGCACCCGCATCCTGATCGTAGATGACGTCAACGAAAACCTGCACGCTCTGATGCACATCCTGCGTGATAGCTACGCCATCGTGGCGGCCAACAGTGGCGAAAAGGCGATCGAACTGGCCCAACGTGTGCCGCAACCGGACCTGATTTTGCTGGACATCAAGATGCCAGGCATGGACGGCTATTCCGTGCTGGCCAGCTTGAAGGCCAACCCCCAAACCGCCGACATCCCGGTCATTTTTGTGACTGCATTGGCCGAAGCAGCGGATGAGGCGCGTGGCCTGACCCTGGGCGTGGCCGACTACATCACCAAACCGGTCAATCCCGACCTGCTGCACCGGCGCATCCACACCCAGTTGGAGCTGCAACGCCACCGCCGCAACCCGCTGACCCTGGACTTCAAGCAGCACACTGACCCGGAGCAACGGGCCACGCTGCTACTGGTGGACGATGTGCCCGACAACATCCATGAACTGCTGGAAGCGCTAAAAGACGACTACCGCATCCTGGTCGCCAATTCCGGCGCCAAAGCCCTTGAATTGGTGCAGGGTCCCATCCCACCCGACCTGGTGCTGCTGGACATCGTGATGCCTGTCATGGATGGTTACGAGGTCTGTCGGCGCATCAAAGCTACACCGCTGGGCAACCGCATACCGGTGATTTTTGTCACGGTAGTCGATGCAACCCAGGAGAAGGTGAAGGGTTTCGACCTGGGCGGTGCTGATTACATCACCAAGCCGTTTGATATTGACGAAGTCCGGGCACGGGTGCGCACCCACCTGGAGCTGGCCCGGCTGCGCCGCTCGCTCGAACAGCTGGTGGCACAGCGTACGGCGCTGCTCAACAAGAGTGAAGAAAAATACCGCATCTTGGCAGACTACTCTCCCAATTGGGAGTACTGGATGGCGCCCGATGGCAGTTACCTGTATGTGTCACCCGCCTGCGAGCAGGAGACCGGCTATACGCAGGAAGACTTCTTTGCCGATGCCAATCTGATGGAAAAAATCATCCATCCCGACGACCTGGCAGCCTGGGGTTCTCAAGGCCCGGCGGCCACGGGGGGTACGCCTGTTCCGCTGATCTTTCGCATTCGTGCCAAGGACGGCAGCGAACACTGGATCGAGCATGTGCACAAGACGGTGCTGGATGCGCAAGGCCAGGTCATGGGGCAACGCGGCTCCCACCGCGACATCTCCAAGCGCCACGAGGCCGAAGAGCGGTTGGACTTTTTCATCAACCGGGATCCGCTCACCGGCCTGCCCAACCGGGCCTTGTTCCACGAATTGCTGGCTCACACGCTGCAGCGGGCCGAGCGCGATAAAGGGCATTTTGCGCTGTTGTTTATTGACCTGGACAACTTCAAGACCATCAACGAAAGCCTGGGCCACAGCCTGGGTGACCAAGTGCTGATTGAGGCGGGCCGGCGCCTGAAGGAAATGCTGCCCGACCGAGATGCCATCGCGCGCATCAGCGGCGACGAGTTCAACATCATCCTGCACGACGGTGATGGCATGCCCGGTTTTGATCTGGTGACCCAGCGCATGATTGATGCCCTGGCACGCCCGTTTGAACTGGACGGAAACAGTATTTACGTAGGTGCCAGTGCCGGTATTGCGCTGTACCCGGCCGACGGCACCAGTACCGAAACCCTGCAAAGCAATGCCGAGGCCGCCTTGCACCAGGCCAAATTGCGCGGTCGCGGCATGCTGCGTTTCTTTTCTTCCGAAATGAGTGGCCGGGCCAAGGCGCGCCTGACGCTGGAGGCCGACCTGCGGCGGTCGGTGGAGCGCGACGAATTGCGGGTGCATTACCAGCCCCAGGTTGACCTGGAGAGTGGGCAGGTTGTGGGACTAGAGGCGCTGGTGCGCTGGCAACATCCGCAGCGCGGCCTGATTCCACCCATCGAATTCATCCCGCTGGCCGAAGAAAGCGGATTTGTGGTCCAGTTAGGCGATTGGGTCCTGCGCAGCGCGTGTCGCCAGATCAAACGCTGGTCGGATACCGGTCTGGCGCCGCGCCAAGTGGCCGTCAACGTGTCGGCCATCCAGCTGAGCCGCGGTCGCCTGGTCGAGTCGGTACGTGAAGCGCTACAGGAAACAGGCATCGCGGCGCACCAACTGGAGCTCGAAATCACCGAGAGCAGCATCATGCTGGACCGCGAAAAATCGTTGCAGTCGCTGGCCGACCTCAAAGCCTTGGGTGTGAAACTGTCCATTGACGACTTTGGCACTGGGTACTCGTCAATGGCCTACCTGCAGCAGCTGGAGGTGCACAAACTCAAGGTGGACATGGCGTTTGTGCGCGACATGACCACCAACGCCAGCAACGCCTCCATCGTCAGGGCCGTGATCGCGCTGGGACACGGCCTGGGCCTGGAAGTGATCGCAGAGGGCGTCGAGACCCTGGAGCAGGCCCGGCATCTGCGCCTGCTGGAGTGTGATGTGATCCAGGGTTACCTGATCAGCAAACCCCTTGCGGCAGACACGATGACGGAGTTTCTGGTGTCCTTTCAACCGTCGGCTCTGGGCATCTGACCAAGCCACCTGTGGCAAACTCCCGCCCTTGATCGACCTTCGGGTGCCTTGGGCACCCCCATTCCTGAGATAGTGTTTTTACCCCGCCATGCAGAAAATCATCGCGCAGATTGCGCAAGAAATCCGTGTTCGCCCCCAACAAGTGGAAGCTGCCGTGCAATTGCTGGATGGTGGCGCTACCGTGCCGTTTATCGCCCGTTACCGCAAAGAGGTCACTGACGGGCTGGACGATATCCAGCTGCGCGAGCTGGAGACCCGCCTGTCTTACCTGCGTGAGCTGCGCGACCGCAAGGAGGCCGTGGTCAAGGCGATTGACGAGCAGGGCAAGCTGACCCCGCTGCTTGCCGCCGCCATCCACAATGCCGCCACCAAGCAGGAAGTGGAAGACATTTACCTGCCGTTCAAGCTCAAGCGCCGCACCAAGGGCCAAATGGCACGCGAAGCCGGGCTGGAGCCATTGGCCGACGCGCTGTTTAACGACCCCACGCTGGTGCCCGCCGAAGCGGCCTTGCCGTATGTAATTCCTTTCAAGGAAGCCGCACCCGGCGAAGACAAAGTGCCCGATTTCTCCACCGTGCAGGCCGTGCTGGACGGTGTGCGCGATTTGTTGAGCGAGCGCTGGGCCGAGAACCCCGCCTTGGTGCAGGACTTGCGTGAGTGGCTGTGGCAGGAGGGCCTGCTGAAATCCAAGCTGATGGACGGCAAGGATGAGGCCAATGCCGATGTTGCCAAGTTCCGCGATTATTTTGACTACGACGAGCCCATTGGCCGCGTCCCCAGCCACCGGGCGCTGGCCGTGTTCCGTGGCCGGGCGCTGGAAATTCTGGATGCCAAACTGGTGCTTCCAGAGCCAGAGCATGTATCAAATAGGCCTCTAGCCCACACCAATACTGCGCAAGCAGCTATTAAAACAGGAGCAACTGCAATACCTGCCCGGGCCGCACCCGTGGTCTCATTGGCAGAAGGACGCATTGCGTTAAAGCTGGGCTGGAGCCACGCCGGCCGCGCCGCCGATGACCTGATCCGCAAGTGTGTGGCCTGGACCTGGAAGGTCAAGCTCAGCATGTCCACCGAGCGTGACCTGTTCACCCGGCTGCGCGAAGAGGCCGAAAAAGTGGCCATCAAGGTGTTTGCCGACAACCTGCGCGACCTGCTGCTGGCCGCACCGGCTGGTCCGCGCGTCGTCATGGGTCTGGACCCCGGCATCCGCACCGGTGTCAAGGTGGCGGTGGTGGACTCCACCGGCAAGTTGGTGGAAACCGCCACCGTGTTCCCGCATGAGCCCAAGCGCGACTGGGAAGGTTCGTTGCACACGCTGGGCAAACTGTGCGCCAAACACAGCGTGAATTTGATCGCCATTGGCAACGGCACGGCCAGCCGCGAGACCGACAAACTGGCCGGTGAGCTGATCAAACTGCTGGCCAAGATGGCCGCCCAGGCTGACGCGCCAGAGATCAAGATGGACAAAGTGGTGGTGTCCGAGGCCGGTGCATCGGTCTATTCCGCCAGCGAATTTGCGTCGCAAGAGATGCCGGATGTGGATGTGAGCCTGCGCGGTGCGGCCTCGATCGCGCGTCGCCTGCAGGACCCGTTGGCCGAGCTGGTCAAGATCGACCCCAAGAGCATTGGCGTTGGCCAGTACCAACACGACGTCAACCAGAGTGAGCTGGCACGCACGCTGGACACCGTGGTAGAAGACTGCGTGAACTCGGTGGGCGTGGATCTGAACACAGCCAGCGTGCCGCTACTGAGCCGGGTATCGGGCTTGTCGGGCACGGTGGCCAAGGCGGTGGTGCGCTGGCGCGAGGCACATGGTGCCTTTGGTAGCCGACAAGACCTGTTGAAAGTCACCGGTTTGGGTGCCAAGACCTTTGAGCAGAGTGCCGGTTTTTGCGCATCCGTGGGGGCAGCAACCCGCTGGACATGACCGGTGTGCACCCCGAAACCTACCCGGTGGTGGAGCAGATCATCGCCAAGACCGGCAAACCGGTGGCCGAGATCATGGGCCGCGCCGACATGCTCAAGACCCTGCGCCCGGAGCTGTTCGCCAATGAGAAGTTTGGTGTCATCACCGTCAAGGACATTCTGGGCGAGCTGGAGAAACCGGGCCGCGACCCGCGCCCGGACTTCAAGGTGGCGCGTTTCAACGACGGCGTGGAAGACATCAAGGACCTGAAAGAAGGCATGGTTCTGGAAGGCACGGTCAGCAACGTTGCCGCCTTTGGTGCCTTTATCGACCTGGGCGTGCACCAGGACGGCCTGGTCCACGTGAGCCAGCTAGCGCACAAGTTCGTCAACGATGCGCGCGAAGTGGTGAAGACCGGCGACATCGTCAAAGTGCAAGTGGTCGAGGTCGATGTGGCGCGCAAACGCATTGCGTTGACCATGAAAATTGGTGCGGCTCCGCCGCGGTCAGGCGCCAACGACAGGGCAGGGGACAACCGCTTTCAAACCGCGGGGCGTGGCCAAAACCAGTATGCTGGCCAACAAGGTGGTCGACCTGATGCCGGATTTGGCGGCAACTCAGCCATGGCATCGGCTTTTGCGAAGCTCAAGCGCTAGGCCTGGTGCCGACAGTTTGGTGGTGTCGGGCCATAATCAACCGGACTACCGAGGCGCAAACCGGTAGCGTTGACTTGGCTTGATTCACATGTGGAGGCAGTTATAGATGGAACTCCGTGCGTTGCTGGACAAGCAGTTCAACCTGCCCAGTATTCCGAAAGTGGTCGCGCTGTTACTGACGGAGCTGGGCCTCCCCGAGGTTGATCTGCGCAAGATCAACCAGTTGATCAGCACCGATCCCGCTTTGACTACCCGGTTGCTGCAAATGGCGAACTCCAGCTTTTTCCAGTTGTCGGGCAAGATCAGCAGTGTCTCGGAGGCCTTGGCGCTGCTGGAACTGGCCCACGTCAAGACCATGGCGCAGGCTGCGGCCAGTGTGGCATCCCCCAAGGCCGTGCCCGGCATTCGGTTGCAGCGGTTCTGGGACTACAGCTTGAATGTTGCCAAGGTTTCGCGCTCGCTGGCCGGACTGGTCCGGCAAAACCAGCAGGCAGCGTTTACCTGTGGATTGATCCACGCCATTGGTGAATTGGCCCTGCACCTGGGCATGCCCGAGTTGATGGCCGCGCTGGATAAGGAAATACCGCCGCTGGACCTGCGCCGCGCGCAGGCTGAACGTATCGAACTGGGCTATTGTTATGCCACAGTGGGGGCCGGATTTGCCAAGATGTGGCACTTTCCACAACCCATGGTCGACGCTCTGGAACACCAGTATGCGCCGTTTGAGAGCAATGTTTATGAGCCACTGGCTGGCGTGATTCATCTGGCCGCTTGGCGGGCGCGGGCCAAGGAGGCAAACTTGAACGAACGCGCCATGGCAGTCACCTTTCCCGACGCAGTAGGTGTCGCACTGGATCTGGATATCGACGCAGTTCTGCAACAAGACCCGTTCGACTGGGCTGCACATACGTGACCCCCACACTCCGCCGCTTCGCGGGTCGCTGACTCCAATCAGATTTCCATCATGCAAGCACTTCAACTGTTCGCCGGGCCACTGGCGCGCCGGGCCATTGAAAAAAATGGCTTGTATCCCTCTGATATTTGCACCATTCCGGCCGCAGCCGGTGGGCCCAAAGGCCTGCTGCTGGGGCCGCTAGACCGCTTTATTTTTGGCGAGTGGCTGACTCGCAGCACCCAGCCCGTCGACCTGGTCGGTGCGTCCATCGGCGCCTGGCGCCTGTCCACGGCCTGCCTGAACCACAACGTTGCCGCATTCCAGCGTTTGGAACACGACTATATCCACCAGCATTACGAACTCGCACCCGGTCAGAAGCGCCCCAGTGCGGCGCGGGTCAGTGAACTGTTTGGCCAAAACCTGCAGGCTTTTTACGGCGGCAGGGTGAACGAGGTGTTAACCCACCCCCGTTACCGCTTGCACATCGTGACATCGCGGGGGCGGCATGTATTGCGTACCGAGCATGGTTTGCGTACGCCGGTTGGCTACTTCGGCGCTTTCCTGACCAATGTGGTGTACCGCAAAGCCATGGGCGCCTGGCTGGAGCGCGTGGTGTTTTCCACACCCAAGGCCCAGCTGCCGTTTGCCACTGGCGACTACCGCACCCGCCAGGTGCCTTTGAGCGAAGCCAACTTCCATCTCGCTTTGCAGGCCAGTTGCTCCATCCCGTTTGTGCTGAAGGCGGTTCACAATATTCCCGGTGCGCCGCCCGGGGCCTATTGGGATGGCGGCATCACCGATTACCACCTCCACCTGAACTACCCGGCGGCCGCGCGGAATGCTATTGAAACAGGAGCGTGTCATGCAATGGATACGGGGGCTGGAGGCCGAAAAGATCCCTATGGTTTGGTTCTGTACCCACATTTCCAGAAAAGCGTAGTGCCCGGCTGGCTGGACAAGAGCCTGAAGTGGCGCCACCAGGCCACCCACCATCTGGACACCATGTTGCTGCTGGCACCCAACCCGGAATGGGTCAAGACCTTGCCTAACGGCAAACTGCCAGACCGTACCGATTTCACCCACTACGGCAATGACCTGCCTGCAAGGGTCAAGGCGTGGAACACAGCCTGCAGCGCCAGCGTTCAACTTGCGGACGAATTTGCCGCCTGGCTGGAGAAGCCTGACGCATCGCGCCTGCAAGCCCTATGAACAAAACGCTCACGACCATCGCGTTACTGCTATGGGCCTGTCTGTCCTGGCCGGTGTGGGCGCAACAAGGCTGGTCGGTTCAGCACTTTGCCCTGCAATTGGAGCCGCGTTTCGAAAGCCGGACGATGGTTGGCACACTGGACATGGCCTTTAGCGTGCAGGACACCAAACTACATCACGTGGATTTGGATGCGGGTGAACTGGTTGTGGGTGCCGTGACCCTGGGCGCACAAGCCCTGGTCTTTGAAAAATCCGGCACACGCCTGCACATCACACTGCCCGACGGCATGGTGGCAGGTAGGCGTCAACACCTGCGTATCTCCTATCAAGGCAGAGCCAGTAGTGGCCTGCGTTTTGATGCCGACAGCCAGCAGGTGGCCACTGCGTTTTCCACCAGCCACTGGATGCCTTGTCTGGATGATCCCTCGGTGCGGGCCCGCTTTACGCTGACCCTTGCTTTGCGGCCCCAACTGGTCAGTGTGGGCAATGGCAATCCGCGCCCGCCCGTGCAGCGCCCGGGTCGCCTGACCGAGCACGTGTGGCGGCTGGATACGCCGATGCCCAGCTACGTGTACGGCTTCGCCGCCGGGCCTTTTGAGCAGGTCCGGCAAACGGCAGGCAAGACCACGCTGGAATACTTTGGTCCCCAGCCGTTCACGCCCCAATCGCTCAACCAGGTGTTTGCAGATAGCGCCGACATGCTGGCCTTTTATGAGAAGCGCTCTGGCATTCCCTATCCGCTGCCCGCCTACCGCCAGGTGCTGCTGGCAGGGCCGGCCGCGCAAGAGATGGCGGGTTATTCGGTGATGGGCGTGCGTTATGGCCAACGCGTGTTGGCCAATCCCCAGGCCATCTGGCTGGGCGCGCATGAGATGGCCCACCAATGGTGGGGCAATGGCCTGACCAACCGGTCTTGGCGGCACTTTTGGCTCAATGAAGGTATTGCCACCTTTATGACCGCAGCCTATTTGGAACACCGCTTCGGCGTTGAGGCGTACGCCGACCAGATCGAGGCCGCGCGCACCAAATACCTGGCCCTCAAGAAAGCCGGTCTGGACCGCTCCCTGGTGTTCCCGGACTGGGACAAACCCACGGCCGATGACCGTTCATTGGTCTACGACAAGGGTGCACTGGTGTTGCACGAGTTGCGCAACGTGCTGGGTGACGACACATTCTGGAAAGGCTTGAAACACTACACCCGAAAACATTGGGGGCAGTCGGTGGAAACGGCAGACTTCAGACAGGCGATGGAAGAGTCGACTGGCCGCGATTTGTCGCAGTTTTTTGCGCAGTGGGTTGAGATTGCTTCCACGCGCAACTAGGAGGCTGGGCGCCAGAGCATTCTGCTCCGTGTCCTCGGCCCGCTACGCGGGCTCCTCCTTGACCTGCGCAGAACGCTCGGTCGCCCAGCCTCCTAGGATTTGTGGTCCGCGAACTTCAGCTCTTGCGCCTTCGCTGTCGCGTTTTTGCGGCCCGGGTAGCTAAGCCAGGTCATTGCGATGTTGAGGTCTTGCACCAGGGTTTCAGCGTCCAGCTTTGCGCCGTTGCCCAGCTCCATGGTCTTGGTGGTGTGGGCGTCCTTGACCAGCGTCAGGTCGTAGCCACGCTCCAGTGCGCCATAGGCCGTGGCCCGAATACACCAGTTGGTGGCGCATCCCGCCAGCACGATGTGGGTGGCGCCCAGCTCGGCCAGTTCCTGATCCAGCGGTGTCTGCTCGAAGGAGGAGTTGAAATTCTTGTGGATCAGCAATTCGCTCGCAGCGGGGACGAGTTCGGGGACCCACTGCCACTCGGGGCTGTCCTTTACCAGTTCTTCGTCCGAATGTTGTACCCAGATGACCGGCACGCCCTGAGATCGCGCCCGCTCGACGGCAAGCGCCACATTGCCAACGATGCGGGTTGTATCCCACGCGCCCTTGACGACGTCGACCTGTACGTCAACGACCAACAAAACCGGCTTGCTACCTTCTCGGACAGTTGCCATGGTGATTGCCTTGGAATGGAGGGGTCGATGGTTACATCGCCTGTGTCAGCATAGCGCGATAGTCATCCGCAGTGGCCAGTCGTGGCCCGGTCTTGTGGCAGTGGTCGGCCAGGGCACCGGTGATGATCTGGTCAAACTGCGATGCCTGTACGCCCATTTCCGCCAGGCCACTGGGTAGGCCCAACCTGGCATTCATGTGCTTGATGGCCGGACCGATACCGTCGCTTGACGCCAGACCCATGGCCTGGGCCATACGCTGCAGACGTTTGTTTTGGACCATGGACTCGGCGTTGGCGTTAAAGGCGATCACCGCGGGCAAGAACATCGCATTGAGTGTGCCGTGGTGCAGGCGCGGGTCCACACCACCCAGGCTGTGGCTCAGGCTGTGCACACATCCCAGGCCCTTCTGAAACGCCATCGCGCCCTGCATGGACGCACTCATCATGTTCTGCCGCGCTTCGCGGTCCTGCCCGTCTTTGGTGGCACGCTCTATGGCTGCCCAGCCGCGCTCCAGACCGTCCAGCGCAATACCATCGGCGGGCGGGTTGAAGACCGGTGCCATAAAGGTTTCCATGCAATGGGCAATGGCGTCCATGCCGGTGGCAGCGGTTAGTTTGGGGGGCAGGCCAAAGGTCAGTTCGGGGTCGCAAATGGCGGTCTTGGGAACCAGGTGCCAAGAGTGGAAACCCAGCTTGCGGTGGTCGTCCACAATGATGATGGCACCACGCGCCACTTCGCTGCCGGTGCCACTGGTGGTGGGCACGGCGATGATGGGCGCCACACGCTCGGTGATGCGCGGCGAGCCACCTTCAATGGTGGCGTAGTGGGTCAGCGGGCCTTCGTGGGTGGCGGCAATGGCCACACCTTTGGCACAGTCGATGGCGGAGCCGCCGCCAACTGCAATCAGGCCATCACATTGGTTGGCCTTGTACACCTCCACGGCCGCGCGCACAGCCGCTTCAGTCGGGTTGGAGGGGGTTTGGTCAAACACGGCCACCGGCAGGCCGGGCAGGGCGTCCAGCGCCTTTTGCAAAACACCGGCGGCTTTGACGCCCGCATCGGTAACGATCAGCGGGCGGGTTATGCCGACCCGCTCACATTCCTGTTTCAGCAGTTTGATGGCACCAAAATCAAACTGAACCTGGGTAATGTAGTAGATCAAAGCCATAGTGTTCACCAGTGTAGGATTGAAAGCTGCACTGTAACAAGTCGATTGAACACCATGAGTCACCAACGTAACCCCAAGGCCTTGCTGACGCCTGCCATGCATGGCGTGCTGGATCGCATGGCCCGTGCGGGTCATGTGCCCCTGCACGCGCTGACGCCGGTGCAGGCACGCGAAGCCTATGGCGCTGGTGCTGATGTCTTGGAGCTACGGCCACCGGCCATGGCGCATATGGAGTCCTTCACGGTCAGTGCCACCGACGGTTACGCCATTCCGGTCCGGCTGGTGGCACCCAGCACCGCTGTCTTGCCGGTGTTGCTGTACTTTCATGGCGGCGGTTTCACCATTGGCAGCGCAGCCACGCATGACGGCTTGTGCCGACAATTGGCCCACCATGCGCATTGCGCCGTGTTGTCGGTTGACTACCGATTGGCACCCGAGCACAAATTTCCCACCGCCGTCAACGATACCTGGGACGTTGTTCAATGGGTCGCCCGGCATGGCGCAGAAAAGAACCTCAACCCCAGCCGGTTAGCCGTGGGCGGCGACAGCGCCGGGGGCACGTTGGCCGCCGTGTGTGCCATTTTGGCGCGTGATGCCCAAATCGGCTTGGCCTTGCAATTGCTTTTTTATCCCGGTACGTCCGCACACCAAAAAGCTGCATCACACCGCAAATTTGCCCATGGTTTTGTGCTGGAAGAGCCGCATATCCGCTACTTTTTTGACCACTACCTGCGCAACCCAAAGGACCGCGAGGACTGGCGTTTCGCCCCGCTCGATGGTCTGGATGCGTCGGGCCATCCGGTGGATCTGACCGGTGTCGCACCCGCCTGGGTGGGCTTGGCCGAATGTGACCCGCTGGTGGACGAGGGTGTGGACTACGCCGACCGGTTGCGCATGGCCGGTGTCGCTGTGGATCTGGAAATTTACCGCGGCGTGGTCCATGAATTCATCAAAATGGGCCGCGCCATCCCCGAAGCGGCGCGTGCCCACGCGGACGCTGCCCGCGCCTTAAGAACGGCTTTCAAGGAGACTGCATGACAAACCCCAATCCTTCGGCACCCACCATGCGCTGCTGCCATCGCCTGCGGGTGCGCTGGGCAGAGGTGGACATTCAGAAAATTGTGTTCAACGCGCACTATCTGATGTACTTCGATACCGCCATGGCCGACTACTGGCGCGACCTGTGCCTGCCCTACGAGGCAGCCATGCACCTGCTGGAGGGTGATGTTTTTCTGAAGAAGGCGAGTGTGGAATACCACGCGCCAGCCCGTTATGACGACGTGGTGGAAGTCGGCCTGCGCTGCCAGCGCATTGGCACCTCGTCCCTGGTTTTTGACGGTCGTATTGTGCGTGGCGACACCTTGCTGGTGACCAGCGAGCTGATTTATGTGTATGCCAATGCAGCCAGCCAGAAACCGCAGCCTGTGCCCGAAGCGTTGCGGACCATTTTTGATAGTTTTGAGGCTGGACAGACCATGTCGGAGCTACGCCTGGGAGACTGGGCTGCGCTGGGCGATCTGGCGTCGGTGCTACGAACCGATGTGTTTGTACAGGAGCAGGGGATTGGTGCCCATATGGTGTGGGACGATGCCGACGCCAGCGCCGTTCACGCAGTGGTCGTCAACCGACTCAAGCAACCGGTCGCCACCGGGCGGCTGTTGCAACACGCGCCCCAGATCGGCCGGATCGGGCGCATGGCCGTGCACCGTGGGCTGCGCGGATCACGGCTGGGGCGCGATGTATTACATGCGTTGGTTCAGGCCGCACGCGAGCGAGGGGACACCGAAGTGATGCTCCACGCCCAACGCAGTGCTGAAGGGTTTTACAAACGGCTGGGATTTGTGTCGCGTGGACAGCAATTTGAAGAAGCGGGCGTGCGCCACATTGAAATGTCGATGGTGCTCTAACGTGATCGCTTCATTCGACCTGTCAAATGTCTTCGAGCAAGGGATAAGGTAGTGGCAATAGGTGCAGGGCCGCGCCGTCACTAGTTTTTAGGTGCAAAGCCGCGCCCTCCATAGCGGAAACCTGGCCGGAGATGATGGCGTCAAAACCACCAGCGGGGGCGGGCGCCGCTTGCACCACGGTGGCGACTGGCTGGCTGTCATCCTCTGCGGTGAATATCTCGTCCCCGGGGGCCATGGTCACCTCGGCATGGGCCAGTGCCGCGCGTCGTTTGAGGGTGCCCCGGAATTGACTGCGTGCGACCACCTCTTGGCCGGGATAACAGCCCTTCTTGAAGTTCACTGCGCCGACCGACTCGTAGTTCAGCATTTGTGGCACATAGGCGTCCACAACCGCTGAAGTGACGGTGGCCACACCGCTTTGAACCTCGCCCCATTGCCAGGTCTCCAGGGATAAAGTCGCACCAGCGGGTGCTGGCGCTCCGGTGGGCAGAACATACAGTTGGCGCAGCATTCCTTGGGACGGGTGCAGATTAACCAGAACTCCTTCATCAAATTCACCGGTAGCCCCCGTCAATGCTTCGCCTTGTGCTATATTTTTAGTAGCATCTCCAGCCAGTCCGTAAATTTGAAACAAATCACTGGCGTCCTGCAAGCGGGCCTTGGCCCTGAGTACAAACATGGAGAGCCGCTTGAGCGTGGCGGCCAGGAGATCGCGGCTGCAAATGAGCAGAATTTCGTCCGGACCGCGTTTGAAGCCGACGAAGCTGGCTAACACTCTGCCCTTGGGTGAACAATATGCGGCCAGTCGGGCGGTATGCAGGTCCAGCAGCGAAAAGTCTTGCGTCAATTGGCCATGGATGAACTTGGCGGCGTCTTCGCCCTCAATCTTGATGACACCCAAATGTGTGAGCTGGGCAACGCCATGGAGGGGGGACATGTCTGTGGAATGGGAGGACTGCAGGGTGGTCATGCGCTGAATTATCATTCCTCCCACGTTTTCTCAAGGGTTGTAGGGCTGTGCGTTTTTTTCTGGTTGTCGTATTTGTTCTGGTGGTGGGTGCTGCCGCGGTAGCCTATGGGTGGCTCAACGGGCCGTTGGAGCAGACAACAGATACGGTTGACCTGTCCATAGAGCCAGGTTCCAATGGCCGCGAGATCGCCCAGTCCGTGGCCGATGCCGGCATAGCGGTCCATCCGGACTTGTTATACCTCTGGTTCCGGGTGTCCGGTCAATCGCGCCAGATCAAGGCGGGCAGTTATGAAATCGACCGGGGAACAACGCCACAATCCCTGTTACGAAAATTGGTCCGCGGTGAGGAGGCCTTGCGCAGCGTGACCCTGGTAGAAGGTTGGACCTTTCGCCAGGTACGAGATGCCTTGCGCAAAGCCGACAGCCTGAAACCCGATTCTCAAGCCCTGTCCGCGGATGACACCATGGGCCGTCTGGGACGCGCGGGCGTTACTGCCGAAGGTCGATTTTTCCCGGACACCTATACGTATAGCAAAGGCTCCAGTGATCTGGCCGTATTGCAAAGGGCGATGCGCGCCATGGACAAGCGGCTCGATGCCGTCTGGTCGCAGCGCGATCCGCAGACCCCGTTGAAGTCGCCCGGCGAACTGTTGACCCTGGCCAGCATTGTCGAAAAGGAAACCGGCGCGCCGGCGGACCGGGCGGAAATTGCTGCAGTGTTTACCAACCGGCTGCGCATTGGCATGCGTCTGCAAACCGACCCGACCGTGATTTATGGCATGGGGCCAGCCTTTGATGGGAATCTGCGCAAGAAAGACCTGCAGACGGATACACCCTGGAACACCTATACCCGTGACGGACTTCCACCCACACCGATTGCCATTCCAGGCAAAGCGGCCTTGTTGGCTGCTGCGCGGCCCGCAACGTCAAAAGCCCTCTATTTTGTGGCGCGGGGCGATGGCACGAGCCAGTTCAGTACCAGCTTGGACGCGCACAATAGGGCGGTCAACACGTACCAACGTGGTCAATAGGCCATAGAAAGACGCAATGAGTGGAATTTTCGTCAGTTTTGAAGGCATTGACGGTGCGGGTAAGTCCACCCATATCGAACGCCTGGCGCAGGCTTTTCGGGAATGCGGGCGAACGGTCACTTTGACGCGAGAGCCAGGCGGCACACCTTTGGCAGAACAGTTGCGGCACATGGTGCTGAACGAAGCGATGGACCCGATGACCGAGGCGCTGCTGGTGTTTGCGGCGCGGCGTGACCACATTCAACGGGTCATACTGCCGGCCCTGCAGCGTGGTGATGTCATTCTGTGTGATCGGTTCACGGACGCATCCTTTGCTTACCAGGGGGCTGGACGGGGCTTTAACTGGGACATCTTGTCGGTGCTGGAAAATTGGGTTCAAGGCATGCCAACAGCCTTCGGTGGAATGTCTGGCCAGTCCGTGCTGCAGCCCGATATCACGCTGTGGTTTGACCTTGCGCCGGCAATTGCGGCGCAGCGACTGGCAGGGGCTCGTGTACCGGACAAATTTGAATCCCAACCGGTGGCCTTCTTTGAAAGCGTGGCGAGTGGTTATGCCCGGCGTATGGACGCAGATCCAACCCGGTTTGTACGTTTAAACGCTGACCAGAAGCCTGATGCCGTTTGGCAAGATCTGTTCGATGCCGTTCGGGTCAAAGGGCTTCTGGGATGAGCAGTATGCCCACGCCGTTACCTCCAGCGCCGTGGATCGTGGCGCAGGCAGAACAATTGCTGGCCCAGCGCGGTCATGCCTGGTTGCTGTATGGGCCTTCTGGCTTGGGGCATTACGCGCTGGCCATGGAATTGGCGCGCGCATGGTTGTGTGAGCAACCGATGGAGGCGGGCAGGGCGTGTGGCGCCTGTGCAAGTTGCCACGCCATCGACGTCCGAACCCATGCCGATTTGGCGGTACTGATGCCCGAGGTCACCCTGTTGGCGCTGGGTTGGCCCTTGGGTGAAAAGGCGCAGGCAGAAATTGACGACAAGAAGCGCAAAGCCAGCAAGGAAATTCGGGTCGACGCCATGCGTGAGACGGTGGAGTTTTCTCAACGCACCAGTGCACGTGGTCGCGGCAAGGTGGTCTTGGTCTTTCCCGCCGAGAACATGAACACCATCACGGCCAATGCGTTGCTGAAAACACTGGAAGAACCGCCTGGGGATGTACGGTTTGTGCTGGCGAGTGAGTCGGCCCATCAATTGTTGCCAACCATTCGCAGCCGCTGTATGGGGCACGCCTTGCGCTGGCCCGATGCGCAGGTCAGCGAGCAGTGGCTGCAAAGCAATGGACTAGAGCTGACTCAGGCCCGCTTGTTTCTGAAAGCCATGGGGGGGAGACCCGAGGATGCACTGGCCTTTGCTGCCTTGGGTCATGATCCAGCCGCTTGGGGGGGGCTGCCCCGCGCCATGGCACGTGGGGATGTTGCCTACGTCAAAGAGTGGACAATTCCGCAGACGGTGGATGCACTGCACAAGCTTTGCCACGATTTGATGGCCGTGTCGTGCGGGGCCGCTGCCCGCTTTTTCGAAACAGCCGATCTGGTTGAATGCCCAGGGATACCTGCATTGAGCCATTGGAGCAAAGAACTTTCACAGACCATGCGAACCATGGAACACCCGTTTAATGCCGGTCTGATGCTGGAATCCCTTGTCGGCCAAGCCAAAACCGCTTTAAACTCCAACAACAAAATCCGCACACGATGAGCACACCACCCAGCGCAACGCCAAGACCCAGTGTCATTCAGCTCTCAATCAAGGAGAAGGCGGCATTGTACGCAGCCTATATCCCAATATTTGCCGAAGGTGGCGTTTTTATCCCGACCGCCCGAGAGTACAACTTGGGCGATGACGTGTATGTATTGCTGTCGTTGCCGGAGGACATGCAGCGCTATCCTGTGGCCGGAAAAGTGGCTTGGGTCACGCCTGCCAAAGCCGCCGGCGGGCGCACCCAAGGGGTTGGAATCACCTTTCCGAAAGACGACAAGTCGCGTGCGCTCAAACTGAAGATCGAAGAAATATTGGGCGCCCATATGGCGTCCGAGCGCCCCACACAGACCATTTGAGCCGCGCCGTTCTGGCTGCGCGTGGTTTTTCGCTCCCTTTCAGTCTTAATCCATGTTCACCGATTCCCATTGCCATTTGACGTTTCCCGAATTGGTGAACGCACTGCCTGAGATCCGCCGGTCCATGACCAAGGCGAAGGTCGACAGAGCCTTGTGTATTTGCACAACCCTCGAAGAGTTTGCGCAAGTTCATGGTCTGGCGATGGCGTATGACAATTTTTGGGCGACCATCGGAGTGCACCCTGACAACGAAGGCGTCACGGAGCCGACTCTGGAGGATTTGCTCGAACGCGGTAGCTTGCCACGGGTGGTAGCGATCGGTGAAACGGGTCTGGACTATTACCGCCTTGGTACCCGCACTGTGGACGATATGCATTGGCAACGGGAGCGTTTTCGTACCCACATACGTGCTGCACGCCGTTTGCAAAAACCCCTAGTGATTCACACACGCAGTGCCTCAGATGACACTTTGGCGATTTTGCGTGAGGAGGGTGAGGACGGCTCCACTGGCTCCGCAGGCGGCGTGTTTCACTGTTTTACCGAAACTGAGGCCGTTGCACGCCAAGCGCTCGACCTCGGTTTCTACATTTCTTTCTCCGGCATTTTGACCTTCAAGACGGCACAGGACCTGCGTGACGTTGCTTCCTGGGTCCCGATGGACCGCCTGCTGATTGAGACCGACAGCCCCTATCTTGCGCCGGTACCTTATCGCGGCAAGACCAATAATCCGTCTTACGTTCCGTATGTTGCACATCAGTTGGCGATGCTGCGAAATTGCAGTGTTGAGACCATTGGTGAGACCACCAGTCGCAATTTCTCTGCTTTATTCGCTGGTATTCACTCATGAGAAATTGGTTTAGATATTTAACCTATCTAATTGTTTTTGTTTGGGTTTCTGTCGCCCATTCCGGGTCATATGATGATTTTTTTTCGGCAATTCAAAATTACAATGTGAGCGTGATGCGTAGACTGCTAACCCAAGGATTCGATCCCAACACCTTGGGCCCTGGTGGTGATTCCGGTTTGCTGAAGGCCATCCGTGAACCGTCATTCAAGGCAATTGATTTGTTACTGGAGCATCCGCAAACCCGGGTTGAGCTTCGGAACTCGAAGGATGAAAGTCCTTTGATGCTGGCTGCCTTGAAAGGGTATCTGATTGTTTGTCAAAAATTGATTGGTCGTGATGCCGATGTCAATAAGCCCGGTTGGTCACCGTTGCACTATGCTGCAACCGGTGGGCACACTGCGGTTATGCAGTTGTTATTGGATCACTATGCCTACATCGACGCTGCTTCACCCAATGGCAGTACACCCTTGATGATGGCGGCTGGTTACGGTTCGTTGGATGCGGTAAAACTGCTATTGGATGCTGGTGCAGACGCACGATTGAAAAATGATCGGGGTCTCACTGCGATTGATTTCGCGACACAGGCGCAGCGCGACGATGCGGTCGCGTTGATTGCCGGTGCGATCCGCAAGCGCAACTCAAAGAATGGATGGTAGGTATTCTGCCCAATCAACGCAACTACACACTTAATACGATGTATATTATGTTAAGTAACATATTCTCAAGTGATCGGTGTAAACCAGTCGGATGGACCTATGGCATATGCAGCTATTGAAACTATAGTTAAGCTGGGTGAGACAACGGCTGATTCTAGAGCCACCAAGAAGAAAGGACTTAGCCCCTTTCGAAGCTAAGTCCTTGATTCATATGGTCGGTGTGAAAGGATTCGAACCTTCGACCCCTTGCACCCCATGCAAGTGCGCTACCAGGCTGCGCCACACACCGAAACAGCCTCAGATTATAGCCGCTTGGTTGGGCTACTTTTTATACGATAGCTAACAATTCCCGAATTTCAAACAACTCTCTTCTGACCAGGAAAAGACTGGCGGCGTTTTCGTCCATGACCTCCATCGACTGACTGTCTTCAAACTCTTCCATATCCACATCATCAATCTCTAAAACCTCGACGCCATCCAGCAAAATTTCTCCCGCCCGCTTCTTGTCGCGTTCACTTTGCAGCAATTCTTGCATCTTGTTTCGCGCACCAGTGATCGTAAAACCTTGGTCATATAACAGGTCACGAATGCGCCGAATCATCAAAACTTCATGGTGCTGGTAGTAGCGCCGATTGCCACGACGTTTCATGGGGCGCAGTTGCGTGAACTCTTGCTCCCAATACCGTAGCACATGGGGTTTTACGCCACACAGATCCCCGACCTCACCAATGGTGAAGTAGCGTTTGGCGGGAATGGGAGGGAGAGTTTTCTCCATTGAAATCAATGCTGTACGACGCAAAGCGTAGAGGTTACTCTAAGTTTTGCCCAAGTGCAAAGACTGATTGCGGCACTAAGCACAAACCGCCACGACTGTTGCAAAAACGGCGCTCAGACTGCGTCTTGCAATTGTTCTTTAAGCTTGTGACTGGCATGAAAGGTCACAACCCGGCGCGCCTGGATTGGAATAGCCTCGCCGGTGCGCGGATTGCGTCCGGGGCGCGGTGCCTTGGTCCGAATCTGGAAGTTACCAAATCCCGAAATCTTGACGTCGGTACCGTCCACCAGACTTGCGGCGATCAGGTCGAAGAAAGCGTCGATCATGTCCTTAGACTCGCGCTTGTTCAGGCCGATCTGTTCGAACAGCAAGTCGGCCAGCTGTGCCTTAGTCAATGCCGGGGTTTCCAGGCTTTCAACAGAAAAATCCATGGTGCCTCGATTCTGGATGCTGCGAACCTACGCCTGTCACACGCGCTGCCGCGCCCCGACACTGGCCGTCAATTGCCCGACGACCGCTTTCACGGCCGCTTCGATCTGCTCTTCCGACAGCGTGGCTTCATCGCTGTTCAGCGACAGACGCACGGCCAAGCTGCGATCAGCTGCGCCCTCCCCAACGGTGGCGCCCTTGACCACTTTGGGGCGGTACACATCAAACAGTTGGGCATCGCGCAGCAACCCGGAAGTGGGTGCTGCCCAGATCGCCGCCATCAACGCGGCGTGGGTCACGTCATCGGCAACCACTACTGCGATGTCACGCTGCACCGGTTGAAGCTTGGCAACTGGCTTGAAGATGGCAACACGGCGCTGCTGGACGGCATCCAGGTCCAATTCGAACAGGACAGGCGCCTGGGCCAAATCGAAGGTCTGGCGCCACTGCGGGTGCAATTCGCCCACGTGGCCAATCACACGTTCGTCCAGCAGAACCTGGGCGCAACGGCCCGGGTGCATGGAAGGGTGGTTGCCCGGCACAAAGCGACCCTGCAGTGGCGCGAGCAGCGCCTCTACATCACCCTTGACGTCAAAGAAATCAACGCCCTGCTCCTTGCGACCCCATTGCAGCGCGTCGGCACTACCACTGGCCAGACCGGCAACTCGCATAGGTTGGTCAAAGCCTTCGACAGTGCTGTCCGTGCTCTTGACCGAAGCATCGCGCAGGAACACCCGGCCCAGCTCAAACACGCGCACACGCGGTTGCTTGCGCGCCTGGTTGAACTTGAGCACCTGCAACAGCGAGCCCAACAGGCTTGATCGCATGACGCTCATCTGGCTGGCAATCGGGTTGAGCAGCTTGATGGGATTGGGGTTGCCTGCCAAGCCATGCTCCCAGCTTTCTTCGACAAAGCTGAAATTGATGGTTTCTTGGTAACCCAACGCGGCCAAGGAGCGGCGCACGGCAAATGGCCCGCGTTGCGCCTCATGGCGAATCTTGGCGGTGATGGGAGCCAGTGGAGGTGTGTGCGGCAGGTTGTCGTAGCCCACCATGCGGGCGACCTCTTCAATCAGGTCTTCCTCGATCTGCAAATCAAAGCGATACGAGGGCGGCACCAGGGTCAACAGCCCTTCCGACTGGGTGACATCCAGGCCCAGGCGTTGCAGCGCGTCCGTGCACTGGGCTTGGGTCAATGGCATGCCAATGATCTTGCTGGCACGGGCCACGCGCAGGCTGACCGGTACGGGCACCGGCATATTGGGCTGCTGGTCGTCAATCGGGCCGCAACTGATGTCTGGCGTGCCGCAAATATCGACAATCAACTGGGTCAGGCGTTCGATATGCTCCACTGTCAACTGGGGGTCCACACCGCGCTCGAAACGGTGGCCGGCATCGGTGGAGAAATTGAAGCGGCGTGAACGTCCGGCAATGGACTTGGGCCACCAGAAGGCGGCTTCGACGTACACGTGCTGGGTGTCATCGGTTACCGAGGTAGCGTCGCCGCCCATGATGCCAGCCAGGGATTCGACCTGCACATCGTCGGCAATCACGCCTACCTTTTCATCAACGGTGACGGTATTTCCATTGAGCAGCTTGATCTGCTCACCGGGCTTGCCCCAGCGCACTTCCAGGCCACCGGCGATCTTGTCCAGATCAAAAATGTGGGAGGGGCGGCCCAGCTCAAACATCACATAGTTGGAGATGTCGACCAGCGCCGTCACACTGCGCTGGCCGCAACGTGCCAGGCGGTCCACCATCCATTGAGGCGTCGTCGCCTTGGTATTGACGTTGCGGATCACACGGCCGGAGAAGCGACCACACAAATCGGACGCGCTGACCTTGACTACAAGCTTGTCATTGTTGGTCACAGGCACAGGTTCAAAGACGGAGGACACCAGCGGCGCCCCGGTCAGTGCGGAGATTTCGCGCGCGACACCGTACACACTCAAACAGTGCGCTAGGTTGGGCGTGAGTTTGAGAGTGAACAGCGTGTCGTCCAGATTTAGGTGCTCGCGGATGTTCTGGCCCAAGGGCGCGTCCGCAGCCAGTTCGAGCAGGCCGCCGTGATCATCGGTCAGTTGCAGTTCTTTTGCCGAGCACAGCATGCCTTGGCTTTCCACGCCGCGCAGTTTGCCGACCTTGATGACAAAGGGTTTTCCATCTTCACCTGGCGGCAGTTCAGCGCCGACCAGGGCACAGGGAATGCGGATGCCGACACGGGCATTGGGCGCGCCGCACACAATGTCCAGCAGTTCTGGCTGTCCCACATCGACCTTGCAGACCCGCAGGCGATCGGCGTTAGGGTGTTGCGTGGCTTCCTTGATCTCGCCCACCACAATTTTGGTAAACGGTGGTGCCACCGGCTTGAGGTCTTCGACCTCCAGGCCGGCCATGGTCAGTGTCTCGGCCAGCACAGCGGTTGATATTGGAGGATTGCAGAAGGCACGGAGCCAGGATTCAGGGAATTGCATAAAAAATCTCAACCAAATTGATACCATGCACCGCCAGCGATGCCTTACACCAGGAACACCGTGGAACCGGCTTTGCCGGGCCACTGGTGTTGTTCCCCTTGGGGGAAGCCGCACGGCGGCTCAGGGGGGCTTTCATATCTAGAACTGCGACAGGAAACGGACATCGCCGTCGAAGAACAGACGCAGGTCATTGACGCCATAGCGCAGCATGGTCAACCGGTCTGGGCCCATACCAAAGGCAAAGCCGATGAACTTTTCGGGGTCCAGGCCCATGTTGCGAATCACATTCGGGTGCACCTGGCCGGAGCCGGCCACTTCCAGCCAACGCCCGGCCAGCGGGCCGCTCTGGAACTGGATGTCGATTTCGGCGCTGGGTTCGGTGAACGGGAAGAAGCTGGGGCGGAAACGCAGCACCAGGTCATCGCTCTCGAAGAAAGTGCGGCAGAAATCGGTGAAAACGAACTTCAGGTCCTTGAAGCTCACGTTCTCGCCCACCCAAAGGCCTTCGCACTGGTGGAACATGGGCGAATGGGTGGCATCGCTGTCCACCCGGTAGGTGCGGCCCGGTGCGATGACGCGGATTTCCGGCATGTCACCCGAAAACAGGCCCTGGCCCTCGCCGCCATTGGCTTTGCTGCTATATTTTTTGACATGCTGCACCGCGTAGCGGATCTGCATGGGGCTGGTGTGGGTGCGCAGCAGGTTGGGGGCGGTTTCGGAGCCACCCTCCACATAAAAGGTATCGTGCATGGAACGCGCGGGATGGTCCTCGGGCGTGTTCAGAGCGGTGAAGTTGAACCAATCAGACTCGATCTCTGGGCCTTGGGCCACATCAAATCCCATCGAGCCGAAGATGGCCTCGATGCGCTCCATCGTCAGCGACACGGGGTGCAAACCACCCTGCCCGCTCTGGCGGCCTGGCAGTGTCACGTCGAGCGCTTCGGCGCGCAGCTGCGCCTGCATTTCGGCGTCCGCCAAAGCCTGACGGCGGTCAGTCAACGCAGCTTCAATGGCCTGTTTGGCGAGGTTGATGGTCGCTCCGCGCGACTTCTTTTCATCCACAGTCAAGGCAGCCATGCCTTTCATCAACTCGGTGATGCGGCCGGACTTACCCAGGAACAGCGCTTTGGCGTTCTCCAGATCAGCGGGCGTAATGGCCTGGGCAAAGGCCGCTTGTGCAGACTCGACGATGGCGTTCAGATCGTTCATATATTCTTGGGGTCAATGAAAAAGGGCTAGCGCTCTTTCAAGCTCTAGCCCTTGTTCTATTTGCACTGATAGCTACCAAAACGATAGCATCACAGGGCGAAAATCAAGCAGCCAGCTTGGCCTTGACTTGCTCCACGATACCGGCAAAAGCCGCCATGTCGTGAATGGCGATATCGCTTAGTACCTTACGGTCGATCTCGATATTGGCTTTCTTCAGACCGTTGGCGAATTGGCTGTATGTCATGCCGCACTGACGTGCAGCAGCATTGATACGGGCAATCCACAACTGACGGAAGACACGTTTCTTGGTACGACGGTCACGGTAGGCATATTGCCCAGCCTTCATTACCGCTTCTTTGGCGACGCGGAAGACATTACCGCGGCGACCGCGAAAACCTTTTGCAAGGGCCAGAACTTTTTTGTGGCGGGCGCGAGCCGTTACACCACGTTTGACGCGAGGCATGTGATTTCTCCTTGTTCGTCGTTAATTAAATACCACGGCCTGGCAGCATCTGTGCCATGTGACCCATATTGGTCTCATGAACACCGGTGGTACCGCGCAAATGGCGTTTATTTTTGGTGGTCTTCTTGGTCAAGATGTGACGTTTGAAGGCTTGGCCGCGTTTAACGGTTCCACCTGGACGGACGCGGAAGCGTTTCTTCGCCGCGCTCTTGGTCTTCATTTTGGGCATATTAATGCTCCTTCTTGCTTGTGCTCGTGAGGCGTCTGGAAACTACTTCCAGCCTTGTTGGCCCCGAGCCACTTGTGTGGCGAGTTTTACAACCCACCATCTTTTAAAGTGGTGCCTTTCGGCATTCCACTCACCAGAGGGCTCTCGCCCTCCAATTCCTTTACGAAGCAGCAGGTGCTGCCGCTTCGGCTGCCGGCTTATTAGAGGCCGGCTTTTTCTTGCCTGGGGCGATCATCATGATCATCTGACGCCCCTCCAGCTTGGGGAACTGCTCCACCACTATCAAATCCACCAGATCGGTACGAATACGGTTCAACAGCGCCATACCAATTTCCTGGTGCGTGATTTCACGCCCCCGAAAACGCAAAGTGATCTTGCACTTGTCGCCATCGGCCAGGAAGCGCTTGATATTGCGCATCTTGATGTTGTAGTCGCCGTCATCGGTACCGGGACGGAATTTGATTTCCTTGATTTCGATAACCGTCTGTTTCGACTTCGCTTCAGCCGCCTTCTTTTGCTCTTGGTATTTGAACTTTCCATAGTCCATCAACCGGCAAACCGGCGGGATTGCAGTCGCAGCAATCTCGACCAAATCAACATCCAACTCGCCTGCCATGCGCAGGGCCTCAGAGATGCTAACAACGCCCAAAGGCTCGTTTTCTTGCCCTGAGAGGCGAACTTCCGGGGCCATGATTTCCCGGTTGAGGCGGTGTTTGCGTTCTTCGCGGTGACGACGGTCACGAAATTCAGTAGCGATGGCTCAATCCTTCACAATATCTTTGCTACCAAAACAGTAGCTACAGCCGCACAATCCACGCGGACAAACCAACTAATTAGCCGACTTGTTGGCAATGTCACCCAGGATTTTCTGCACAAAGGCATCCAGGGGCATTGCTCCGAGGTCTTGACCACCCCGGGCGCGCACTGCAACAGCGCCTGCTGCCATCTCTTTGTCGCCAATGACGACCAGATACGGCAGTTTCTGCATCGAATGCTCGCGTATTTTATACGTAATCTTCTCGTTGCGAAGGTCTAAATTGACTCTAAGCCCTTGATTTTGCAGCGTTTTAGCCACGGAGCGGGCATATTCTGCCTGCGCGTCCGTGATATTGAGCACTGCCACTTGGACCGGCGCCAACCACGCGGGCAGAGCCCCTGCGCTCTCTTCGATCAAGATTCCGATGAAACGCTCCAGACTGCCTACGATGGCGCGGTGTAGCATGACCGGGCGGTGGCGCGCGCCGTCTTCGCCCACGTATTCGGCGTCCAAACGTTCTGGCATCGAGAAATCCACCTGAATCGTGCCGCACTGCCACTGGCGGCCAATCGCGTCTTTCAACGTGTATTCGATCTTGGGGCCGTAGAAAGCGCCCTCGCCCGGGGACAGTTCATATTCACAGCCGGACGCCTTCAGGCTTTCAATCAAGGCCGCTTCAGCCTTGTCCCAGATTTCGTCCGAGCCGATGCGCTGCTCTGGTCGCGTTGCGACCTTGTAAATGATGTTCTTGAAGCCAAAGTCGGCGTAGACCTTTTGCAAGAGCGCCGTGTAATCCACGCACTCCTTCAAAATCTGGTCTTCGGTACAGAAGATGTGGCCATCGTCCTGCGTGAAGCCGCGCACGCGCATGATGCCGTGCAGGCCGCCCGAAGGCTCGTTGCGGTGGCAATTGCCGAACTCGCCGTAGCGCAGCGGCAGGTCGCGGTAGCTCTTGATGCCCTGCTTGAAGATCAGGATGTGGCCCGGGCAGTTCATCGGCTTCAACGCGTATTCGCGCTTCTCCGATTCGGTGATGAACATGTTTTCGCGGTACTTGTCCCAGTGGCCGGTCTTTTCCCAGAGGCCCTTGTCGATGATCTGCGGACCTTTGACTTCCAGATAGCCGTTGTCCTGGTACACCTTACGCATGTACTGCTCCACGCCCTGCCACAGCGTCCAGCCCTTGGGATGCCAGAACACCAGACCAGGTGCATGTTCGTCGATATGGAACAAATCCAGCTCACGACCCAGCTTGCGGTGGTCGCGCTTTTCGGCCTCTTCCAGCATCGTCAAATGCTGCTGCAGCTCGTCCTTGGTGGCCCAGGCGGTGCCGTAGATACGTTGCAGCATCTCGTTCTTATGGTCACCGCGCCAGTAGGCGCCGGCCAGCTTCATCAGCTTGAAGTGCTTGAGCTTGCCCGTGCTGGGCACGTGGGGGCCGCGGCACAGGTCTTCAAACTTGCCTTCGCGGTACAGCGATACATCCTGGTCCGCCGGAATGCTGGCGATGATTTCCGCCTTGTAGTGCTCACCCAGGCTTTTGAAATACGACACGGCTTCGTCGCGTGGCAGGACGCGACGTGTGACCGGCTCATCCAGGGCCGCCAGTGTCGACATTTTCTTTTCGATGGCAGCCAGGTCCTCGGGTGTGAACGGGCGCTTGTACGAGAAGTCGTAAAAGAAGCCATGCTCAATGACCGGGCCAATGGTGACTTGCGCGTCCGGGAACAGTTCCTTGACCGCATAGGCTAGCAAATGGGCCGTGGAATGGCGAATGACTTCCAGGCCATCGGCGTCTTTGGCCGTGATGATGGACAGCGCGCTGTTGGCCGTCATCTGGAAACTTGTGTCCACCACCTTGCCATCCACCCTACCGGCCAGCGCGGCCTTGGCCAGTCCAGCGCCAATGGACGAGGCGACTTCGGCCACGGTCACGGGACCAGGAAATTCACGTTGGGAACCGTCTGGGAGCGTAATTTGAATCATGGCGTGTGCCTAAAAGAGTCTTGAGAAAAGCAAAAAGCGCGGAGGAGTCCGCGCTTTACTATGAATTTGGTAGCTGGCAGCGCACAAGGCGCGCGGACTACGGCCTTATTCGCTGGAAAATGTCGCCGGTGTAGTTCGCGGTGTCATAACCAGATTGCCTTTCTCGCTCTTATACAAAAGTTGATAGCCGATATTTTAACCGTAGTCAGGGCCGCAATGGCCAGCTGCCGACGACCTCATGGTGCGACTCTCCAGAATGGCTGTTGATCAGCACAAATTCATCCACGTGCCAGCGGATGGGTTCGATCAGATGTTCATCCACACGGCAGCCGTTGTAAGACAGGGTCATATGCGGATTAAACCCACTCTTCACAGGCCTTCCCGCACGCTTAACGGCGATGCCTAGACGTTGCCGCAAGGCCTTGATCTGTTCGAGACCTTCGCCAACTAACAAAGCATAAGCACCGTTGCCCTTAAAAGTCATTGCGCGGTTCAACGCCAAATCGAAAGTCGGTGAAACTACCGCTTCGACCAGTTGCCGGACATCAATGACTTCCTGCTTTGGCAATATCAAGTAGTCGCCCAGTTCTAGCAAGGTGATATGCAAGAGGTCTGCATTGCGCAAATTGCCACGGATCCCATGCGCGAGGTCCAAGGAGTTCGAAATCCTCCACATCTCCAACGCGCGGGCCGACGTAGGGCGCAGGCCCAGGAACAGCTTGGCAGCGCCCTGTTTCGGGTCCCACGGTTCGATTTTCGCCGGAGGTTCCCCACTTGGTGGGTCACCTTCAAAAAAACTCATTTGATCGAACATTTCGTCTCCTTGCTTCAATCCACATTATTGAGATTCGCGCGAAACGATACTGCTACCAATACATTGCGTCAACGGGTGGTCCAGGTTCGCAGTGTGTCGTAGATCCCCGTCCCAATATGGCTTCTGATCAACACAAATTCACGCGCTATCCAGCACACAGGCACGATGGGATGCTCCGCGACAAAGTGCTTGTCATACACCAGCGCCATGCTGGGCGTGAAGCTGCGCCCGGCGCGCAGACCCTGGCTGCGCATGGACTCCCCGAGTTCCTCGTGAAAGGTGGTGAGCTGACGCGTGCCTTCATGACCAGATAGCACGTAGGTGCCAGCGCTGGGAAAGCTCATTGCGCAGTCAAAAGCCACTTCAAACGCATCAAACGCAAGCGCATCGCCCGCGCGTATGGCCGTGGCAATGAGGTCGTCAGGCACTTCTGCGTATTCACCCAGGTTGTGCACCGTGACATGCAGGCGCTGCGACATCAACGGTTTTCCGGTGAGCCCCAGTGCCCGCAACATGGGACCAGTAAGCCTGGCAATTTCCTGCGCTTCAGAAGGCCTTGGAAATATCGAGAACTTCAGCGCATACGGCAGTCGCTCGCCCTTGGCGGCGGGTTTGGCCTTGTTGGCGACAGGCGCTTGCGGCAGGTCGCCAAACCCGGGAAAGGAAAACTGTTCAGCCATGGGCCTGTACCCTCTTCCAAATAAAGAAAGCCGGGCCTCTTTGCAGAGACCCGGCTTTCTATTATGGAAGAACCGCTCTTCTTAGTGGAACTGCTCTTCTTCCGTGGATCCAGTCAGCGCCGTCACGCTGGACTTGCCGCCCTGGATCACGGTGGTCACTTCGTCGAAGTAACCGGTGCCCACTTCCTGCTGATGCGACACGAAGCTGTAACCGCGCTCGCGGGCTGCGAATTCGGGCTCTTGCACCTTCTCGACATAGGCGGTCATTCCGCGTGCAACGTAGTCTTGTGCCAAGTCGAACATGTGGTACCACATATTGTGGATACCAGCCAGCGTGATGAACTGGTACTTGTAACCCATGGCGCCCAGTTCCTTCTGGAACTTGGCAATGGTCGCGTCGTCCAGGTTCTTCTTCCAGTTGAATGAAGGCGAGCAGTTGTAGGCCAGCATCTTGCCGGGGTGCTTGGCGTGCACGGCATCGGCAAACTTCTTGGCAAACTCCAGGTCGGGAGTACCTGTTTCGCACCACACCAGATCGGCGTACTCGGCATAGGCCACGGCGCGGCTGATGGCCTGATCCAGACCCTTCTTGGTCTTGTAGAAGCCTTCGGCGGTGCGCTCACCGGTCAGGAATGGCTTGTCGTTGGCATCGTAGTCGCTGGTCAACAGGTCAGCAGCTTCGGCATCGGTACGGGCAATCACCAAGGTTGGTACGCCGTACACGTCGGCAGCCATACGGGCCGCGATCAGCTTTTGGCAGGCTTCGGTGGTGGGGACCAGCACCTTGCCACCCATGTGACCGCACTTCTTCACGGAGGCCAATTGGTCTTCGAAGTGCACACCACCCGCACCAGCGCGGATCATGGCCTTCATCAGTTCGTAGGCGTTCAACACGCCACCGAAACCGGCTTCCGCGTCAGCAACGATGGGCGCGTGGTAATCGATATAACCCTTGTCGCCAGGGCCAACACCCTTGGACCACTGGATTTCGTCAGCGCGGCTGAACGAATTGTTGATGCGCTCGACAACCTTTGGCACCGAGTCCACGGGATACAGCGACTGGTCGGGGTACATGGCGGAATACTCGTTGTTGTCTGCAGCGACTTGCCAGCCAGACAAGTAGATGGCTTTGACGCCAGCTTTGACCTGTTGCATGGCCTGTCCGCCAGTCAGTGCACCCAGGCAGTTAACGTAAGGCGTGTTGTTGACCAGATCCCACAGCTTTTCAGCACCACGGCGGGCCAAGGTGTACTCGACCTGGAAAGAGCCGCGCAGGCGCACCACGTCAGCGGCGGTGTAACCGCGCTTAATGCCTTTCCAGCGGGGGTTGGTCGCCCAGTCTTTTTCAAGGGCTGCGATTTGCTGTTCACGGGTCTGAGTAGTCATGGAATCACTCCGTAGTTAATGAAACGGTGCCTGAACGGGTGAGGTGTTGCAGGCTACGGGTTTATTCTAGTCTTGTATAAGACTTGTGGCGCATCTTATGTCTTATATAAGACATCTTTTTTGCAAATATTTCACTCGAAAATGCAGATAAATCCACATTATGAAATGCAAAAAATCATCATGAAAAATGATGGCAAAAAGGTCGCTCAAGCGCGCTCAGGCATCCCGATAAGCCGCAGCCATTTCCTGCGCACGACGCCTTTCCGCGCGGGACATCCACACGCTGGCAACCAAAACGCCCACACTGACCACGGCCACGGTCAGGGTCGCAACCGTGTTGACACTGGGGCTGAGTCCCAAACGCGCGCGACTGAAGATGGTGATGGGCATGGTGGTTGACCCTGGCCCCGACAGGAACGCAGATAACACCACGTCGTCCAGCGACAGCGTGAAGGTCAGTAACCATGCTGATCCAACGGCCTGGGCTATAAGTGGCAAGGTCACGAGGAAAAACACCTGCAGAGGGCGGCAGCCTAGGTCCTGCGCCGCTTCCTCCAACTGCGGGCTCAGCTCTTGCAGGCGAGACTGCACAACCACCGTGGCATAGGCCATGCCCAACAAGGTATGACCCAGCCAGATGGTGACAAGCCCACGCTCAGGGAAACCAAACAAGCGTTGCACTGAGACCAACATCAACAGCAGCGACAGGCCAATAATCACCTCCGGCATCACCAGCGGTGAACTCACCATGCCAGCAAACAACGTCCGGCCCGGGAAACGCTTGAAACGGTGCAAGGACAACGCCGCCAGCGTGCCCAGTACCACCGACGAACACGCGGTCAGGAAAGCTATTTGCAGCGACAGCACAAAACCATTGACGATTTCCGCGTCATTGGCCAATTCCGAGTACCAGCGTAACGACCAGCCGCCCCATTGGGTCACCATGGGGCTGGCATTGAAGCTCAAAACTACCAAGGTCAGGATGGGCAGATACAAGAAAACAAAGACCACCGACATCCAGCCCCAGGACGCCCAACGACCACTATTGAAGCTCATGCCCGTGCCTCCGCCCGCGATTTGCTGAACAAGGCCATCGGCACAATGATCAGCAGCACCATAACCACCGCCACGGTCGCCGCCATGGGCCAGTCGTTGTTGCTGAAAAACTCATCCCACAACACGCGACCAATCATCAGCGTCTCCGGGCCACCCAATAACTCGGGAATGACAAACTCCCCCACGCAGGGAATAAAAACCAGCATCGAGCCCGCCGCAATGCCACTGCGCGAGAGCGGCACGGTGATGCGCCAAAACGCCTGCCAAGGTGTAGCGCCCAGATCCAAGGCTGCTTCCAACAAGCGTAGATCCATTTTCACCAGGTTGGAATACAGCGGCAAAATCATGAAAGGCAGGTAGGTGTAGACCATGCCCAGTACCATGGAAAAAGGCGTGTTCATCATCTTGATCGGCTCGGCGATCAAACCAGCCGCCATGGCAAGGGTGTTGAACACCCCGGCGTCGGCCAGCAGCATCTTCCAGGCATAGACCCGCAGCAGGAATGAGGTCCAGAACGGCAGCATGACCAGCATCAACAATGCGGGACGTTTATCGGCCGGGCTGCGGGCCAAAAAGTAGGCAAACGGATAAGCCAGCAACAGGCAGATCGATGTTGTCAGCGCGGCAAAACCCAACGAACTCAGGTAGGTTTGAAAATACAGCGCGTCCTGGGCCAGCCCGAGGTAATTGTCGAACTTGATATGAAAGTGAATGGCGCCTTCAGCCCAAGTCACCACGTCTCTGAAAGAGACACCGTCCATTTCGGACACGCTGATCTTGAAAACCACAAGAAATGGCACAAGAAAAACCAACAGCAGAAAAGCCATAGGCACGCCGATGACGGCTCTGCGGCCCCAGATCCGATTCAGACGGTGCGGTTCAACAAGCGGTTTCATGGTCTTTGTCGTCATGGGGCATCACCGCGTCAACACAACAACGTCGCTACCAAACCACCACACAAACACGCGGTCACCCACGCTTAACACCGTAGTGGTGTGGCGGGCGGCATTGGTATGGGTGACTTTGACGAGTGATCCAACATCCAGACGAACATGGTAAGTTGTCAGATTGCCCAAATAGGCCAGGTGTTCGATGGCGCCCTGTACAACGTTGAAACCCACTTCAGCGGCTGACTCTCGGTCTTCCTCCAAGGGCGCGGTGTGTTGAATGACCATCTTTTCGGGACGTACCGCCACATGCACCGCCATACCTGGTGTACCGGTAATGCCGTGGCTGACGTAATGTTGGCACTCAGGACCGCCAATCACCACATGGTCTGGGGCGTCCACCTCCACCGTACCTTTGAACAGATTCACACTGCCGATAAAGTCGGCGACGAACCGGCAGTTCGGTGTTTCGTAGATTTCGTCAGGCGCGGCAACTTGCAAAATCCGGCCTTCGCTCATGACGCCAATGCGCGTCGCCATGGTCATGGCTTCCTCCTGGTCATGGGTGACCATGACGCAGGTCACCCCCACCTGGTGGATGATGTCCACCAGCTCCAATTGGGTTTGCTGGCGCAGTTTGGCATCCAGCGCGCCCAGCGGTTCATCGAGCAATAACAACTTGGGTCGCTTGGCAAGGCTGCGTGCCAACGCAACCCGCTGCTGTTGACCACCCGACAACTGGTGCGGCTTGCGCTTCGCATACGCCTTGAGCTGAACGAGGTCCAGCATCTGCTCCACACGTATCGCGATTTCGGGCTTGGGCATGCCGTCACGCCGCAAGCCAAAGGCGATGTTGTCCCAAACGGTCAGATGGGGAAACAGCGCATAACTTTGGAACATCATGTTGATCGGGCGCTCATAGGGGGCAAGTCCCACGATGTCCTGCCCAGCCAGCAGAATCTTGCCGGAGGTGGGAACTTCAAAACCGGCCAGCATTCTCAACAGTGTGGATTTTCCGCAGCCCGATGAGCCCAACAAGGCAAAGATCTCGCCCTTTTGAATATCCAGCGTAAACTCGTTTACTGCGAATACGTCGTCAAACTTCTTGACCACTTGCTGGATTTGCAGAAACGGTGTAGCCGCCGTGGGGCTTGCGTGCTGTGCATCTGAATTGGGTACCACCGGTTTGCCTTGTAGAGAGAGTTTTCTAGATGGAACGGAAACAAAACCGCATTTTAGATAGGGCATGATCCTGGGTTTTCGACTTGGTTCTCAGTTTATTTTCCGTCACCCATGGCATCCGATACCTCTAACGCACACCCCGCCCCCAGCCGATGGCTGGCTTATTGCTTTCTGGGGCTCAGTATGGCGCTGGTGGGGAGTTACGTGGCCCTTTCCAAACCGCTGGTGGCCGCACTTTCCGTGTTTCTGCTGGCCTGGCTGCGATTTGGCATTGGCGGCCTTGCCATGGCGCACTGGCTCAAACGCGCACCACATGAGGCGCCCATGAATGGCGCCACCAAACGGTTGCTGTTCCTGGAATCCTTTTTCGGCAATTTTTTGTTTTCCATCGCCATGTTGTTTGGTGTCAGCATGACCACGGCCGTGTCCGCCGGGGTGATCATGTCGACCATTCCTGCGGTGGTGGCGCTGATGAGCTGGGCATTTTTGAAGGAGCGAATCGGCCTGCGGGTATGGTTGGCCATCGGCTGTGGTGTGATGGGCATTGCCGTGCTTGCGCTATCAAAAAAAGAGCTACCCACGCAGGTTTCACGTGGGCTAGAGGCTGATTTGGCTGATAATAAAGTTCTCTGGGGCAACATTTTGGTGTTTGTTGCAGTTTTGTGTGAAGCAGCCTACGCCGTGATCGGCAAGAAGTTAACCGGCACGGTGTCACCCAAACGCATCGCGGCCATCATTAACCTGTGGGGCTTTGTGCTGGTGACACCCATGGGGCTTTACGCCGCGTTGCGTTTTGACTTTGCGACGGTTTCCGGGTCATCGTGGATGTTGCTGGTGTTCTACGCGATGGCCGCCAGTGTCTGGACCGTCTGGCTTTGGATGACGGGACTCAAGTCTGTGCCAGCCGCCAGTGCTGGCGTCTTTACCGTGATGCTGCCCATTTCAGCGGCGCTGGTTGGCGTTTTTGTACTCGGGGAAACACTGACTGGCATCCAGTTGCTGGCATTTTCCATTGCCCTGCTGGGTGTTTTGCTGGCCACCCTGCCCTCCGGGAGAACCGTTACACCAGCGCCTTAGAGGCCACCACTATGCCGTCTTCATCGGCATACAACCAATCACCGGGTCGCACCCAGACACCCTGTATTTGCACCGCAACCTGGGCTTGCCCTTGGTTGCGCTTTTCCGTCGGCAGCGGCATGGGAGCCAATGCACGAATGCCAACCGCTTGGGTCGCCAGTTCCGCCATGTCACGCACACAGCCATCAATCACCACACCGGCCCAGCCGTTGCGGGCAGCGGCCGCACCCAGATTGCCCCCCAGCAGGGCCCGACGCAATGAAGCCCCGCCGTCGATTACCAGCACCTTGCCGACACGGCCTTCTGGTGTTTCCAGATAGCCGGGTGAATCCACTGCAGCCTTGACCAGGCTGTTGTCCTCGAAACACTTGACGGTTTCTACCGGACCGGAGAACTTTTTCACCGCACCGAAGTCCCGAAAAACGGGCGCAAGCACGCGAAAATCATTGCTGGTGTCGTTCTTGTATGCGTCACAAAGATCGCAGGTCGCAAAGTCCTTGGCCATTCGCAGTCACTCCTTTTTGATCAATAGGCCTATTCTCCAATGGAAAAAACAACATTTCCCAATGAAAAACTGATTTTTCCACTGGATAAGCCCCTTTTTCTCCAGTAGCATCCGGGTACCAGTGAAGGGGCAGCTTTTCACTGGTGATTAATCAACTTCAAGAAGGACAATCAATCATGGCAACTGCAAAAAAAGCTCCGGCAAAAAAAGCGGCACCTGCAAAGGCAGCCGCTCCGGCCAAAAAGGTAGCCGCTCCTGCTAAAAAGGCAGCAGCAGCTCCCGCAAAGAAAGTAGCCGCCAAGGCGCCTGCGAAAAAGGCCGCAGCTCCTGCCAAGGCAGCCGCGCCAGCCAAAAAAGCCGCCCCGGCCAAGAAGGCGGCTGCAAAGGCCCCCGCCAAGAAACGCACCGTGAATGCTGCGTTCATGAAGGCACTGACGCCCAGCGCCGCTTTGGCTTCCATCGTCGGCAACAGCCCATTGCCTCGCACCGAAGTGGTGAAGCAATTGTGGGTTTACATCAAGAAGCACAAACTGCAAGACGCTGTGAACAAGCGCATGATCAACGCAGACGCCAAGCTCAAGGAAGTCTTCGGCAAGATGCAGGTGTCCATGTTTGAGATGGCTGGCCTGATCGGCAAACACCTCAAATAATTGGCATCATGCCAAACCAAGAAAGGCCGGGTTCACCGGCCTTTTTCGTATCCTCACCCGCTACCCAGACCAACCCATGCTGCGCTTTATTTTCACGCGCCTGAGCCTGATCATTCCGACATTTTTCGGCATGACACTGTTGGCGTTTTTCCTGATTCGTCTGGTGCCGGGCGACCCCATCGAGACGCTGGCCGGTGAACGTGGTATCGATGCCGAACGCCACGCCATCCTGCTCAAGGAATATGGGCTGGATCGACCCGTCATCGTGCAATACGGCATCTATATTGGCAAGGTATTGCAGGGCGACCTGGGCAAATCCATCATCACCCAGACCTCGGTCCTCAGTGAATTTACCGCTCTGTTCCCCGCCACGATTGAACTGGCCATTTGCGCCATCCTGTTTGCCCTGTTGATTGGTATTCCGGCTGGCATCATCGCAGCGGTCAAACGCAATTCGGTGCTCGACCATGGTGTGATGGGCATCTCACTGACCGGATACTCCATGCCCATTTTCTGGTGGGGACTGCTGCTGATCCTGTTGGTTTCGGTGCAACTGGATCTGACCCCGGTGTCGGGGCGCATTGCGGTTCAGTACTTCATTGAGCCGACCACCGGCTTCCTGCTGATTGACACCCTGTTGTCAGATGAAAAAGGGGCTTTCAAGTCAGCCCTGACCCACCTCATCCTGCCGACGATTGTGTTGGGAACCAATCCCTTGGCCGTGATCGCCCGTATGACACGCTCAGCCATGCTGGAAGTGCTGGGCGAAGACTACATTCGCACCGCCCGCGCCAAGGGGCTGTCGACCCTGCGTGTTGTCTCGGTCCATGCCTTGCGCAATGCCCTGATCCCGGTGATCACGGTGATTGGCCTGCAGGTCGGCGTGTTGTTTACCGGGGCCATTCTGACCGAAACCATCTTCTCCTGGCCCGGTGTGGGCAAATGGCTGATTGAAGCCATCAGCCGACGGGACTACCCGGTGCTGCAAGGTGGCATGCTGCTATTGGGTGCGGTGGTCATGGCCGTCAACCTGTTGGTGGACGTAGCCTACGGCATCATCAACCCGCGTATCAGGCACCAAAAATGACAACGACGACTCCCGCCGTACCCAGCCCTGTCGCTACGCCCGCTCAGGGCGCTCCCTTGCACCCCCTGCGTGACTTCTGGCGCTATTTCAGCGCCAGCAAAGGCGCCATGGGCGGCCTGTTCATTGTGGTCACCGTGTTGCTGCTCGCTGCATTTGCCGACATTGTTGCCCCCTACGCGCCAGACCTGACCGACAACTCGGTTTTCTTGGTTCCTCCGGCTTGGCAAGAGGGTGGGTCCTCGGCCCACCTGCTGGGTACGGACGCCATTGGCCGCGACATTCTTTCGCGCCTGATCCATGGAGCCCGACTGTCCTTGACGATTGGCATTGCCGTGGTGGCCATCTCGGTGCTGGTTGGCACGGTGATTGGCTTGCTGGCCGGGTATTTCAGGGGGTTGTTTGAGATCGCCGTGATGCGCCTGATGGACATCATCCTGACCCTGCCCAGCCTGTTGCTGGCCATCGTCATCGTCGCCATTCTGGGGCCAGGCCTGATGAATGCCATGCTGGCCGTTTCCATCGTGGTGTTACCGCACTATGTGCGCATCACCCGTGCGGCCGTCATTTCCGAGACCTCACGTGACTACGTCACTGCGGCCCGCATGGGTGGCGCTGGCCACTGGCGTGTGATGTTCAGCGAGGTGTTGCCCAACTGCACCGCGCCACTGATCGTGCAGGCTTCTTTGGGCATTTCTACCGCCATCCTGGATGCTGCGGCTCTGGGTTTCCTGGGCCTTGGCGCCCAACCGCCGTCGCCCGAATGGGGAACCATGCTAGCCGATGCGCGCGAATTTGTATTGCGGGCCTGGTGGGTGGTGACGTTTCCGGGTCTGGCCATTCTGATCACGGTTCTGGCCTTCAACCTGCTGGGCGATGGCCTGCGCGATGCGCTGGACCCCAAACTCAAACGCTAACCCCCGAGCGCGCACCATGGCCTTGCTTGAAATTGAAAATTTATCGGTTGAGTTCCCGTCACACACCGGCGTGATGCATGCCGTCGACGGAGTCAGCCTGTCGCTGGACGCCGGTGATGTGCTGGGTATTGTGGGTGAATCCGGCTCTGGCAAGAGTGTCACCATGATGGCCCTGATGGGCCTGGTGGCCTACCCGGGTCGCGTCAAAGCCGACACGCTGCGTTTTGATGGCCATGACCTGCTGGCGCTCAAGGACCGCGAGCGTCGCCGCCTGATCGGCAAAGACCTGGCGATGATTTTTCAGGACCCCACAACCAGCCTGAACCCGTGTTTCACCGTAGGTTTTCAACTGGCAGAAACGCTGAAGCTGCATCTGGGAATGGACAAGGCCGCAGCGCGCAAGCGCTCCATCGAGTTGCTGGAGCAAGTCGGCATTCCCGCGCCCGAGAGCCGTTTGGGCGTCTACCCCCACCAGCTCTCGGGTGGTATGAGCCAGCGGGTCATGATTGCCATGGCCATTGCCTGCAACCCCAAGCTGCTGATCGCCGATGAGCCCACCACGGCGTTGGACGTCACCATCCAGGCACAAATTTTGAACCTGTTGCGCAGCCTGCAGAAGGACCGGGGCATGGCCCTGGTGTTGATCACCCACAACATGGGTGTGGTCAGTGAAATGGCGCAACGTGTTGCAGTCATGTATGCCGGGCAAATCATGGAACAACAAGGCTCGGACACTCTCTTCACCAGTCCGCAGCATCCGTACACCGAAGCGCTGATGGCCGCCTTGCCCGAACGCAATGACGGGCATTCGCGCCTGGCCACCATTCCCGGCATGGTTCCTGGTCTGTATGACCGGCCCTCCGGTTGTTTGTTTTCGCCCCGCTGCAGTTATGCCAATGACAGCCTCTGCCAAACACGCCCTGACCTGCGTACGGTGCAAAACGGGGTCGTGCGCTGCCACTACCCCGTTGGTGATGCACATTCAAACGGCATTTCAACAACGGTAGCCACCACGGAGGTGGCAGCATGAGCGCGCCGGCCAACCCGCCATCACCCGCGGATCAACCGGTGGTGGTCGCCAGCCAGCTGCGTCGCGTGTACCCGATCAGCAAGGGTCTGTTTCGCAAGCCCGACCTGTTGCAGGCGGTCAGCGGTGTGAGCTTCACGGTGCACGCTGGCAAAACCTTGGCCGTAGTGGGTGAATCGGGTTGTGGCAAGTCCACATTGGCCCGCATGGTCACGCTGATCGAATCCCCATCGGAAGGCAGCTTGAAGTTGGGTGGTGTCGATGTCATCACCGCAACGCCACAACAACGCCACGCGCTGCGCCAAACCGTGCAACTGGTGTTTCAGAACCCTTATGGCTCTTTGAATCCCCGCAAACGCATTGGCCAAATACTTGAAGCCCCACTGGAGATCAACACCACGCTGAACGCAACTGAGCGGGCCGAGAAAGCCCGCGCCATGTTGGCCTTGGTGGGTTTGCGACCCGAGCATTACGACCGTTACCCCCATATGTTTTCCGGCGGCCAGCGCCAGCGTATCGCCATCGCCCGGGCTTTGATGCTCAACCCGTCGCTGGTGGTGGCCGATGAACCCGTTTCCGCTTTGGACGTGTCCATTCAAGCCCAGGTGCTGAACCTGTTGGCCGACTTGCAGCGCGACCTGGGTCTGGCCTATTTGTTCATTTCGCATGACCTGGGTGTGGTCCGCCACATCGCCCATGACGTGCTGGTCATGTATTTGGGTCACACCGTGGAGCAAGGTGATAAAAACGCCATCTTCAACCGGCCATTACACCCCTACACACAAGCCCTGCTGGGCTCCACGCCGGGATTGGCCGGCAGTGGCCCGACCCGCAACCGCATTGTGCTCACAGGCGAACTACCCTCCCCCCTGAACCCGCCCTCGGGCTGCGTTTTTTCGACCCGCTGTCCGCACGCCACAACACAGTGCCGCCAGCAGCGTCCGGTGCTGCAGGAACTGCTCGGGCGCGCGGTGGCTTGTTTTGAAGCCGAGCGCCTGGCAATGGCTGGCTAAACACAGTAGGAACCCCAATACAGAGGGGGTATTTCCTCGCGTAACATGGGTGTTCGGTGACTAGGACCAAGGCCTGGTTCAAATGTTTAAAACTGTTCAATGGGGGTCGCACGTCGCCCCCCTTTTTTCTGGAGATTCCTGCATGATGAAATCATCCTCGCGCACCCGTTTGCGCCCCACCAAGAGCGCCTTGTTGTGCGCCGTGGCACTGCCGCTCATTCTGGCCATGGCACCTGTTGCCGCCAAAACTCTTGTGTTCTGCTCCGAGGGAAGTCCCGAGAATTTCTACCCCGGCATCAACACCACCGGCACATCTTTTGATGCCAACTCCCAAATCTACAGCCGCATCGTCGACTTCGAACGCGGCGGCACCAAGGTGGTTCCCGGCCTGGCCGAAAAATGGACCGTGTCCAAAGACGGACTGGAATACACCTTCTTCCTGCGCCAGGGCGTGAAGTGGCATTCCAATAAAAACTTCAAACCGACCCGCGATTTCAACGCAGACGATTTCATGTTCGCCATCGAGCGCCAGTGGAAAGAAAACGACCCCTACTTCAAGGTCACCAGTTCCAACCACTCGTACTTCAACGACATGGGCATGCCCAAGCTCTTGAAGTCTGTGGACAAACTGGACGAATACACCGTCAAGATCACACTGAACAAACCCGAAGCGCCGTTCCTGTCCAACCTGGCCATGGAATACGCGGGTATCCAGTCCAAGGAATACGCCATCGCCATGCTGAAGGCTGGAACCCCGGAAAGAATTGACCAGGACCCGATTGGTACCGGCCCGTTCATGATGGTGCAGTATCAGAAAGACGCGCTGATCCGTTTCAAGGCCTTCCCTGATTACTGGGGTGGCAAGGCCAAGATTGACGACCTGATTTTCTCCATTACGCCCGATGCCTCGGTGCGTTGGGCGAAGATGCAAAAGGGCGAGTGCCATGTCATGCCCTACCCCAACCCGGCCGACCTGGACGCCATGCGCAAGGACAAAAACGTGCAGGTGCTGGAGCAACCCGGCTTGAACGTCGGTTACCTGGCCTACAACACCACCAAGAAGCCGTTTGACGACGTACGTGTGCGCAAGGCCATCAACATGGCCATCGACAAAAAAGCCATTGTCTCGGCGGTGTACCTGAGCACCGGCATTGCGGCCACCAACCCTATTCCGCCCACCCAATGGTCGTACAACAAAGCCATCAAGGACGACGCGTTTGACCCCGCAGCCGCCAAGAAAGCGTTGGCTGCTGCTGGCTACCCCAATGGTTTCACCACCGACCTGTGGGCCATGCCGGTGCAGCGCCCTTACAACCCCAATGCCAAACGCATTGCCGAGTTGATGCAGGCAGACCTGGCCAAGATTGGTGTCAAGGCCGAGATCAAGAGTTTCGAGTGGGGTGAGTACCGCAAGCGCATGCAAGCCGGTGAACACCAGATGGGCATGCTGGGCTGGACCGGTGACAACGGAGACCCGGACAACTTCCTGAACACTTTGTTGGGATGTGATTCCGCCAAGACCAACGGCTCCAACGTAGCCAAGTTCTGCTTCCCGGCGTTTGAAGAACTGGTACAAAAAGCCAAGGTAGTATCCAACCCGGCCGACCGTACCAAGCTCTACGAAAAAGCCCAGGTGATCTTCAAGGAGCAGGCCCCCTGGTTCACCATTGCCCACGCGGTGCAACTGAAGCCGGTGCGCAAGGAAGTGATTGACTTCAAGCTCAGCCCCTTTGGCCGCCACACTTTTTATGGCGTGGACATGAAGTAATCAGACGTTGGGGTTTCTCAAAAAGTTTAAAGGCCGGTGCGAACCGGCCTTTTTTTGCCTGCACGGCACGCACGGCTAACATCGTTTGGTGGGGTGAAAACAATTTCCGGTTCAGGTAACCACGTGTGCTTCAAATAGGGTCATTTAGACCTCTAGGCCTCGTGGAATGTGCGGCAGAAGCTACTATTTTGGTAGCTTTTGCCGCACTGTCTACCTATTTATCGGCCGATGGCTCCTGAATCTATAGGCACGCTCACTACAGCGTAGTCCCCAACTTAAACCGCCCATTCGCCAGCATGTCATCCCAGCTTTGGGTAGCGGTGCTGCCCAGACCGTAGCCCAGGTAAATGTGGGTGCCTTTGAGGTCAGCGGTGTTCACACCAATCAACAAGTCCACGCGCGTGTCACGCAGGCCCGCGCCGTAACCTTCTCGTTTGACTGCGTCCAGCAGTAACCAGCCGCCTAGCGTGTGGGTGAACACACGGCCATCGGGCAGGATGGCGATGAAGAACATGTGGCCCGGGGTGCTGCTCTGGATGTGCGCGGGTTCGGGCGTCAGGGTGGCGGTGAGCAAAGTGTTGAACGCGGGGCCTTCGGTAGTGATCTGGCCGTTGACCCCTTGGGGCGTGGGCGCAGCGGGAGCCACCACCTGGGTCAGCGACAACGCGACAGGACCGGGTGGCACACCCAACTGGCCCAACTCATTGCGCCCCCAGCCCCACAGGCTACCGTCCGTCTTGAGCCCCAGCGTAAAACCATTGCCGCTGGACACGTGGGCGTAGCCCGTACCGATTTGCACTGGCGTGGAGTCCGTCACCACGGGGCCATCTTGCAACCAAGCAACGATGTAACCGTTTTGATAGACCCAAAGAGAACCATCCGTCTTGATGGCGAATGCACCGCCCCAAGAACCATGGTCGACACTGGCAAAACCAGACCCAACCAAACGAGGGCCAACCGTATTGGCCGATTTCACAAAATTGTTGTCACCCTCAGGCACCAAGTTGTTGATGGATTGCCATAACTCACCGCCCGAAGTCAGCGCCACAAGGCCCTCGCTATTCTTGCCAACATCCGCAAAACCACGGCCGATTTGTCTGGGGCGGGACGGTGTGTAAACAGTCTGGATGCCCACCGTTGTGCCTTGCGAATTGCACCAAAGCCAGAGGCTGCCATCGGTCTTGACGGCAACCGCGCATTCGTTGTTGGCAGCCACCTTGGCAAACCCCTGGCCAACCAACACCGGCTCAAAGGTAGGGGTCAGCGTGCCATCCCCCAATTGCCCGTACTCGTTCAGACCCCATGCCCACAATGAGCCATCAGTCTTGATGCCGAATGTGCGGTTATAGGCAGTGGCCACTTCCACGTAGCCGGTGCCGTACTGAAAGGGCTGTGCCCCGGGAGAGGAACTTGTGGTGCCCGGCTTCAGCCCGTAGTAGTTCGCGCCCCAAGCCCAAAGGCTGTTGTCCGACTGGATGGCAAACACATCCCGGTCGCCCGCCGACACCTTGGTATAGCCGGACCCCACCAGCGCCGGGCCGCTCCGGACTTCAAGCTGGCCATTCCCAAGAGACCCAGCGCGACCATCCCCCCAAGCCCACAGTGAGCTGTCAGACCTAAGGGCCACTGTATGCACTCCCCCTGCCGAAATCTGTGTGTAGCCGGTGCCAATCAACAGGGGCTCAAAGACATTGGGCATGCTCCCTACACCGAGTTGCCCATAGAGGTTATTCCCCTCGGTCCAAATGCTGCCATCACTTTTGATAGCAATACCGGCGGCTGCATACGTAAAGCCGTTGCCGAACGGCTCAAAAGGAATATGGAACACGTTGAAGTTCATACGCAATAGGGTGCCATCGGCTTGGGTCACATACAAGCCTGAGGGCAAGACTTGCCCATACCCTTCACCCAGCAGCCGAGGCGTACTAACCACCTCGTAGGTCGAGACTCCAAAGGACGAATAGCATGGGGTGGTCCGGATGCAAACGTATCCTGAGACCCACAATGTTCCGTCGCTTTTGATAGCCAGCGTCAAGGAATATGGGCTAGCAGCCGCAGAAGAGAACCCGTCCCCAACGAGCACCGGCACACTGCTGCTAACCATGCTGCCAATGCCCAACTGACCATCTCTGTTGTCTCCCCACGCCCACAGGGTGCCGTCAGACTTCACAGCGACTGTGTGCGAACCAGACGTACTGACCTGCACAAAACCGCTGCCAATGCGCGTGGGCACGGCCATGGCCTCCAGCGTGCCGTTGCCCAACTGCCCGTAGGTATTGGATCCCCAAGCCCACAGGGTGCCATCGGTCTTGACGGCCAGCGCATGCCAGTGCGAAGCCGCCACCTGGGCATAGTCATTTCCAATGTGCCCAGGGGTATTGGTTTGCTTCAAGTTCCCGTTGCCTAACTGCCCCGTGCTGTTGTCACCCCACCCCCACAAGCTACCGTCCGTCTTGATGGCCAGTGAGTAGTTGCCCGCAGCGGCCACTTGGGCAAAGCCAGCGCCTACCTTCACGGGACTGGCGGACGGAATATTGCTTCCATTGCCAAGCTGTCCGTAGCGGTTGTCACCCCAAGCCAGCAAGCTTCCATCGGGCTGAATGGCCAGCGTGTGGTTAGCGCCCGCAGCCACTTTCTGCACCGTAGCGGCGTGGGCCAAGGCCAAGCCAAAACCGAATAGCAGCGCCAGCCCGAACAAGAACCTCAGTGTGGCATTGCCTGGGCAATCCTGGGCCCTTTGAGATGGCATTGTGTTGAATTTCATGCTTTCCTCACTTGCAGTCCTACTAGTTATTTAGCCGGTTCACGCGGGCAAATAGCTGCCAAATGGATGGCAGCAATGGTTTGGCGTGGCGGCGATCTGTAAGGTTTAAGTTTAGGGTCTTGCTGTGACAACACTTGTGCGTCTGGGCACAGACACGTTGTAACTTTGCGTGCGAACTGCTACGTTACTGCGTCGCTGTATTCATTAGCGTGAACATGATCACCAACCGCAGCCAGTTGGATCAACCCGCAGCAACGGCGCAACCATTTGAAGCAAGGGCGAATGACTTCCCGATACCAGAGTTCCCGCCGATTTCTGGGCGTTTGACAGTATGAGGCGGGGGCCAATGGCCCAAACCATGCCGCCAGAACAGTCAAAGCGCTAAGGCAAGTCGTAATTCAGACCCCAGGGCAATCGCATCTAAATCTCCCCCATTCTGAGCACCGTCTCCAGATATTGCGTGTCCCAGCCCGCACGTCGGCGCTTGCCTTGAATGCCCAGCTTCTTGCCGGTCTCCTGCTTGAGCTGGGTCAGCGCCATGCGCCGCACACACGCCAGGTTTGCTGGCGCATTGTCCTTGCGCACCTGGCAGTCGTCCTCCCTGAAACCCACGTCCAGTGACCAGTGCAATTCGTTCTCCACCGACCAGTGGCTGCGCACTGCCTTGGCCAATGCCTGGGCACCGGTACTCAACGCCAGGCTGCTGAGGTAGTAGCTGTCTTCAGTGCTGGTTTTGTCACCCACTTGGCGCGTTCTACGCACCATGGCCACCGTCTTCAGACCCGCCCAAGGCGCAGCAGCTCTTTTGAGGTGCGCGGGCACCTCTACCACCCAGTGTTCACGCGTCTCGATGCGCCCGTGGCTGCTGGGGCCTGCTGCGTCCAGATGGTGGCTGTGGGCCTGTTTGGCAAAGCCATTGGTCAAGCTTTTGTCAAACCAGGAGGCCACGCTCAGGCACAGGTGGCGGTGATTGGTTTTGAGGCCCAGCACGTAGTCGGCTCCTGAGCCGATGATGTCCTTGGCGATGGCCTTTTGGCAGCCCATGGCATCAATGGTGACGATGCAGCCTTGAATGTCCAGGAGTTTGAGTAGTTCTGGGATGGCTGTGATTTCGTTGGATTTCTCGGCCGTCCTGACCTGTCCCAGCAGCATGCTGTTCTGGCTGGACCAGGCGCTGACGATGTGCAGCGGGTGTTTCTTGCCGTCGCGTGCGCCACGTACGCTCTTGCCGTCAATGGCAACCACCCCTTGGACGCGCCCGGCCACGCTGCGCAACCACTGGTGACAGGTTTGTTCCAGCGCTTCGGTGTTGATCAGCCGAAACACCCGTGCGAAGGTGTCGTGCGAGGGGATGCCGTTGGGCAGCTTCAAGAAACCCGCAAACCATTGCTGCTTGGCTTGGCCAAATTCGACGACCTCGGTCCAATGGTCTGCTCCTCCTATGACGGCACATAGTGCAATGGCCAGTATGTCCAAGAGGTCATGGCGCTGGGTGCGTGCCATGCGCGGGTCTGGCACTTCGCCCAAGTGGTCTATTAGGCACTGGCGTGGGGGTTTGCTCATGCAGGGGGACTACGGCTTGTTTCGATACTCCGTAGTTTGCCCGCTCACGGCCTATATTCCTTCCGGTGACTCGCTCTCCGGCGCTACCAATTTAGATGCGATAGCCCTGATTCAAACCCCTGTTTGCTACAAAATTCGTAGCTTTTCGCGCTTATTCTACGAGGGCTGCAGGCCAATTTGGCACATTCACAGCAGTTCGTGCCCCCAATCATCAGAACTTGCGCTCAAACTTCGCCAAGGCCTCTTCCAGTTGCCATTGCAACCTGGCCTTGGGACTCTGTTCCAGATAGTTTTCGCAACGGGCATGGGCCCTCGCAACACCCGGCCGGTTGCCCGCACAGGCAGCCACAGGCTGAAGGCGTTCCACATCCTTCCACAGCGCCTCCCCCTCCACAAACGCAAACTGCAGACTATTGCGTGCCATGGTTTTCAGTTGCCGGTAGCTCACGTTTTGCTCCTGCACCGCCTTCACGTATTCATGCGTCATTTCAGAGCGCGAAACGCCTTCATCATCGGTCGCCAGCGCGGTCGGCACACCGTGTTTCAGATAGGTTGCCAGTGGATGCTGAGTGCCGCTTACACCCAGAATGCCGGTGTTGCTGGTCAGGCAGATCTCGACCATGATCTTGTCGCGTGCCATGCGTTTGAGCAGGCCCACAGCATCGTCTTCCTGCATGATGGCCACGCCGTGGCCAATGCGCGTGGCATGGCCGCGCTCAATCGATTCGCGGATGTGAAAGCGCAGGCCCTCTGGCGGCACCAGGCCGGGTGCCAGCTCACCGGCGTGCAACGTGATCTGCACCTTGGGGTAGACGTTGTGCAGGTAGTCCAGCAGGCGCATGTGCAGCGAGAAGTCGCGCATCGGCACCAGGGCGTCTTCCGGCATCACCAGGTTCAGGCCGACCACTTGTGAATCCGCACCACCCCGGTTGGCCAATTCAAAGCCGGCCAGCATTTGCGCAAAAACGATCTCCTTGGGCAAGCCGCGCAGCACCTGGTACAGGTAGCGCACCGTCACCGCGCAGCCGGGCGCGGCATGCGGCGTGCCACAACGCAACAGTTCGGTCTTGCGGGCGTTGGCGCGGCTCAATTCTTCGGCGGCGGCAGAGGCCGCTGCGGGCAGGCCGTTCTCCAGCATGGCCGTGCGCATCATTGAGAAATCGTCGTTCCAACCGGCCTTGGCGGCCACCTTGGAAACCTCGGCCCCCCCGGGGGTCAGCATCAACTCCAGGTAACTGACCTGACCCGCGCTGGCGCGGGACGCCACTTCAGCCAACATATCGCCACCACGGTTCTTGTTGGCCGCGCCAAACTTGCCAAAGCTGTCAAAAAACTGGTCATGGCCGCTGAGGCCGGAAGTTTGCGCGTTGCGCATGGACCAAGCGTCAATCATGCGGCGGTACAACACGCCGTCAAGCTGCGCCTCCTTGGCCCCCACCAGCCCGGGTGCAGCGTCACATGGCGGTCTGACCAACTTCAGCCCTTTTGTATCCACACACAGGCCGTCCTCGGCCGCCCAGCCGATCATGGACTCGGCATAAATGGCGCCCGACAAATGGCTGTGCAGGTCGCCGCCCTTGGGCATGTCTTTCAGAAAGGCCCACAACTCGGGCGGCTGTGCGCGAATGGTGCGAAAGTGTGCTTCAGTGCGCTGTTGCGCGCTTGCGGTTGACGGGGCCCGGGCGAACGCGGGTATGGCCGTGCCTGTGGCCAGCGCGAGCACGATGCACAGCGATTTGAGTGTGGTGGTTTTGTTCATGGTGTGGGTTTGCGGCGTGGAAAAAAAAGAAAAACCCCAATGAAGGGGCTATCAGGTCTGCGGTGGTACCGCTACTTCTGGGTTGCATCGCCGCTGTTTGGTGCGGCTTTCTTTTGATTGAACTTGACCGCCGCTTCCGCTTGCTTGCGCTTGCGCTCGGCGTTGGTGCGCTCAAGCTGCGCCTGGTTGGTCTTCTTCATGTTGGGATCTTTGCCGAATACGCCTGCCATAGTGATGACTCCTTCATTTCAGTCTAACTGAAATCTGACCCCAAAAGCAGCACACGCGCAGCGGCGGAGCGTGGGGGCCACAAATCCGCGCCGGGCCGCCCCAAGCGGATTTAGCCCCCTTGGGGGGCAGCGACCCGCGCAGCGGTGGAGCGTGGGGCCACAAATCCGCGCCGGGCCCCCCAGCGATTTAGCCCCTGTGGGGCCTTCAGCCAATTGGCTTGATCTGGTACACGCAGCGCCGCGCGCCTGACAACGCATGCTCGATGCGTTCTACCGTGCCAGTCGGCCCCACCACGCGGCGAAACACGTCCAGCTCCGAGCGGCAAAAGCCCTGGCATTCCGTGGCGGCGGCACAAATGGGGCAGTGGTTTTCGACCAGCAGAAAGCTGCCATCCGGCTGCTCTGAGAGTTCGGCCATGTACCCCTCGTCCTCACGCGCCTGTGTCAGGTGGGCCAAGCGTTGCGCCAGCGTATCGGTGTCCCGCATGTGCGCTGTGTACGCAGCCTCGCTGTGCTGCTCCCGTGCGGTGATCAGTTGGTCCAGGCCGTTCTCACCAAACAAGGCACGAACCTGGGCAATCAGTTGCACCGTCAACTCGCTGTGCCGATCGGGGAAACGCCCATGCCCGGCAGGCGTCAACGTCCAGTAACGCGCCGGGCGGCCCACTTTGTCGGCCCGGTCCTGCGTTTCCAGCAGGCCCTCGTGAAGCCAGGCATCCAGGTAGCGGCGCACGCCCATGGATGTCAATTGCAAGGCGTCCGCCAACTGTTGCGCCGTGCTGGCACCGCGTGTCTTGAGCAAGAAGAGAATCTGTTCACCCGTGTTCATACGCCCACCACCTTGACATTGGCCATTCCCGTTGCCGACCACTGGCGTATGCGCCACGCGGCCCAGGCCGAAAGTCCAGCACCCACCAGCAGAATCAAACGGGTGTCGATCAGCGTCAGCACCGAACCCAGCAATGCCATCAGGATATTGGCAAGGCAGAAAATAGTGGACAACAAACCCATCACCGCGCCCTGCCCCAAGTGACCGAATCGTTCGGCACACCAAGCCGGCATGACCGCGTTGTAATAGGCGTTGGGCAGACCAAACACAACGATGGCGATCAAGCCCACAGTCGGGCCACCCAAGGCCACTGCGGCAATACAAGCCGCTGACAGCAGCGCAAACCGGCTGGCACGTTGCAGGGGCGCATGCCCACTGGCATGGCCCGCAAACACCGAGGTCGCCGTCATGGTTGCACACAAGGCGGCTGTGGCCAGCGCAATGCCTTGGGCATCGAAACGCAGCGCCTCCACCAGCCACAGCGGGTAAAACTCGTAGAACGCAGTCACGCCGCAGGTAAAGGCCAGTTGCACCACAAACAGCGTGCGCAGCTCGGGCTGCAGCAGCAGTTTCAAGGCATGCTGGTGTTGCACCACCTGCCACCAGCTTGTCTGACGGGGCGTAACTTGCTGAGGCGCCAGGGCGATGTAGGTAATGACGGCGGTCGCCAATAGCGCCACCACCGCCGCCCAGAACGGGGTTGTGATGCCCCAGCGCAAGGTGAATCCCGCCAGCAACGGCCCGGCCAGCCAGCCGGTGTACAAAGCGCCGTTCAACCACGAAAAAGCCCGCACCCGCAGCGGCCCCTCTAGCTCATCGGCCAGCAAGGCGCGGGCCACACTGGTGTTTCCTTCCATCAGGCCGGTAGCAAAGCGGGCCACGATGAACAATGGGTAAGACTGCATCAACAGCGCACCCGCCGTGATGGCATGCCCCGCCGCCGCTCCTAGCGCCGTCACCAGCAATACCGGGCGACGGCCATACCGGTCCGACAATGGCCCCAACAAAGTGGAGCCGATCAGTAGGCCCACCGGGTTGATAGCCAGCGCAATGCCAAACAGCAGCTTGGGCGGCAAACCCAGAAAGTGGTTCAGGTCATTGGCGGCATCTGCGGCAAACAGCGGCGGCAATATCGGGTACGGCAGTGACGCGCCCACGGTGGAAAACAGGGCCAGCAGGCAGGCCGAAACAATGAGCAAGGTGGACTTCATGGCTTATTTGTAATTGCATTTGATTACAAATATAGTGCCGCAATTTGAATTTGTAAATCATAAAATTTACTTATTAGGTCCTTTAGCGCCGACAGGGCATTAACACCGGTCACTCACCGGGCAATTGACCTCCGTGTTCCAAAAGTTACAAGCCAAATCAGGCTCTAGCCCACGCAGAATAAGCGCAACGCGCTCCCACAACGATAGCGTTTTCTTGGGCATTTCCGGTGTGCCAACGCGCCAATGCCACCAGCTGTATGCTCTCGGCTGCTTGCGCTGACAGAAGGAGATTTGCATGGCACACACACTATTCCCCCTGGGCTGGGGGCACTACCTGGCCGGAGGGCTGCTGATAGGCTTGGGCGTGAGCCTGTTGTTCATCCTGACCGGCCTGATTGGCGGCATGAGCACGGTGTTCAGCAGCACCTGGTCTTATGTTTCCACCCGGCCCTTTTTCCAGCAGGCCCGGCTGCGTGATGAACGCAACTGGCGCCTGGTGTACGCTTTGGGCTTGGTAGTGGGAGCCGTGATCTGGTGGGTCTGGTCGGGGCCGTCGGGCGGCTTGCACACGGGGGTGCCCTTGTGGCAGCTTGGGTTGGGTGGTCTGTTGGTGGGTTTTGGCGCCCGCCTGTCCAATGGCTGCACATCAGGCCATGGCATTTGTGGCTTGGGCTCGCTACAACTGCCGGCCCTGGCCGCCGTGTTGACCTTTATGGCAACCGGTTTCATCACCGCCAACATCGCGCTGCGCCTGGGAGCCCACTGATGCGCACCATGCATTTTTGGGCCGTTTTGGCCAGTGGGGCACTATTTGGTTTCGGCCTGGCCGTATCCACCATGGTGTCACCAGAAGTTGTACTGAGCTTTCTGCGTTTCCAGGACTTCGGGCTGATGCTGGTCATGGGTGGCGCGGTCCTGGTGACCTTGCTGGCCTATCAACTGGGCCCACGCTGGCTGGGCCGCCCGCTGATGGGCCAACAGTTTCTGGTGCGCACTGCCACGCTTGACCGCGATACCGTGGTGGGGTCGGCCATCTTTGGCATGGGCTGGGGTTTGTGCGGTGTCTGCCCTGGCCCGGCCATCGCAGCCCTGGGGACCGGCAATTGGGATGTTGCCGTTGCCCTGGCCGGTATTGCCGTGGGTGCGTATGCGCAGGGCTGGTTGAAAGACGCTGGTTTTTGAGCCGCAGGCATTTGAACACCGCCACGCCGCGCCGTCCCCGAACCGGTGTACAGTTTCGCCCACGTTCAACCTCCGAGTAAATTCCATGCAAACGATTCGTATCCTCTCCACTTCCCTGTTGGCTGCGGCACTGCTGGTACAACCAGCCATGGCACAAAACAAGGCTGCCATGACCAAAACGGTGACCGAATTCCACCGGCTGTCGCAAGGTTTGGCGTCCGGCTTGGCGGAGCTGGGCAAACGCTCGGGCACAGCCTCGCCCAATGACAAAGAGATGCTCAAACTCGTGACCAACCAGGTCAGCCTGGTCGACGCCACCACGGATGGTGTCTTGGCGCTGGGGGTTGTGGCGGCGGAAATGCGCGATGCCAGCGACATGGCCGTTGCAAAGAAACATCTGGCCGCGCGCTGCACCGCGCTGCGCTCCCTGACCGATGCGACTGCCAAATATGTGGGCAGCCTGGCATCCAACATTGCCGCGGTCGCCACCGTAGCCGAAGTCAACAAGACGCGCGACCTGATCGAGCAAATCGGTCAGCACGCCCTGTGTGGCGCACCTGCAGCGGCCAAGAAGTAACAAGGGCTTTCACTATGCGTATGGTTCGATTGAACACCCTCCTGGCCTGTGCTTTGATGGGCCCCATGGTCTGGGCCCAAACCACCCCGGCACCGGCTGCGGCGGCATCTGCCCCTGCCGCGCCAGGTATCCGCATGGAGGTTCGCACCCCCTTGCTGGAAGCACAAAACCTGATCCAGGAAAAGAAGCTCACAGAAGCCAAGGAAAAAATCAAGGCCGCCAACGCCGTTGCCAACAGGACGCCCTACGAGAGCTACATCATCAACCGGGTGGCTCTGACAGTTGCGATCAACGAAGACGACGCAGCTGGCAGCGCCAAGTTGCTGGAACAGATTCTGGAGCTTTCCGCCAAGGAAACCTGGCTCAAGCAGGATGAAATTCTGCAGTTGATCCATGCGGTTGGCATTGCCCACTACCGCACCAAAGACTACGCCGGTGCGGCCATCTGGATGGAGCGAAACCTGGCTGCGGGCGGTACCGAGCAATCGGTCAAGGATGTGCGCATCCAGTCCTACCTGCTCGGTGGCAACCTGCAAAAAGGCAGCGACCTGATCAACGAAGCCATCGCCAAGGACATCGAAGCCAAAACAGCTCCACCCCAGGCCTATTTGACGATGCTGGTGCAAGCCCGCAGTGGCCTGAAAGACACGGCTGGTGCCACCCGTGCGCTGGAATTGCTGGTGCAGCACTACCCGAGCAAGGACCACTGGCGCTCGCTCATCAACCGTCTGTGGGCGCGCGCTGATTTGGCCAGCCGCTTGCAGCTGGACGTATTCCGCCTGGCTTTTTATGCCGGTGTGCTGGAAGAGGCCACGGACTACACCGAGTACGTTGATTTTGCCCAGAAGGCTGGTTTTTCTGCCGAAGCCTTGCGCGCTTATGACCAGGGTGCCACTGCAGGCCAAATGGGGGCCGGAGCACAGGCCGAAGCCCACAAGAAGTTGCGTGCCAAGCTGGTGACTGAGTCGGAACAGGACCGTAAAACCATGGTCGCGGACACCGCTGCAGCGCTCAAGAAGCCGGATGGTCTGGCCTTGTTCAACATCGGACTCAACATGGTGGGCATGCAGCAGTTCGACAAAGGCCTGGAACTGATGGAAAAGGCCATAACCAAGGGCCTGGCCAAACGCCCTGAAGACGCCCGTTTGCGTCTGGCCGTGGCGTACGCACAGGCCGGGCAGGCAGACAAAGCGCGCCAGACCTTTGCCTCCGTGTCGGGGCCTGAAGGCCTGGATGAGCTGGTGCGCTACTGGGGTTGGGCTATCCGCAAGCCTTGAACGGTTTGCTGCAGCGCCGCCAGGGTTCAGCGGGAGATTTGGGGTTGATGCGCAAGCCGTGGCACTGGTGTTGCCTGGTCGTGCTGCTCAGCGGCTGCGCGACCGTGGTGCCACCGCCTGAACCGGTCGGCGTATTGGCATCCGTCAACCCGCGCTACGGCTACCGCTTCTCCAACCTGCCCAAAGGCCCGGACAACAGCGACGGCATCTTTATGGTGCTGGCCTTTTCGGGTGGAGGAAACCGCTCGGCGGCACTGGCCTATGGCGTACTCGACAAACTGCGCGAAACCACTATCCAATGGGAGGGACGCCCGCGTCGCCTGGTGGACGAGGTTGATGTCATCAATTCGGTGTCGGGCGGCAGTTACGCGGCGGCCTACTATGGTCTGTTTGGAGACGCCTTTTTTACCGACTTTCCCGGCCACTTTCTGAACGCGGACTTCCAGACCGAGCTGTGGGACCACTATGTCTCGATGAAGGGCCTGAGCCAGCTCGTAGGCTTGTCCAGCAACGACCGCGTCGACAAACTGAGCCACATGATCGAGCGGCGCCTGCTGGGCAAAAAAACCTACGCCGACCTGCTGGCGCGCCAGCAACGCCCGCTGATCGTCATCCACGCCACCGACTTGAACCGGGGTGCCGATTTCCAGTTCACGCAGGACCAGTTTGACCCGCTGTGTGCCGACCTGTCCACCGTGCCGGTGGCGCGTGCCGTGGCGGCCTCCAGCGCGGTGCCGATTTTGTTTGGACCCGTAGCGATCAAAAACAACAGCGGTCGTTGTGGCTATATACGCCCCCGCTGGATCGAGCAACCGGGCTCCGAGCCGCAAGACCATACCCGCACCCAACGCGCCGTTCGCCGCGCGGCTGATTTTGACTCCTACCTCGACTCCAGCGCGGCTACTGGCCGCCCCTGGATTCACCTGACCGACGGTGGCATCTCCGATAACCTGGGCCTGCGCGGACCGCTCGAATCCAGCCTGGCGCGCGGCGGCCTGGCTCCCCTGCTCAAGCGCCTGGGCGTCAACGGCGTGCGCAAAGGTAGTTTTTGTGGTGGCAAGCGCCGAAGTGTTGCCCGACAGCGGCATTGACCAGTCGGGCCTGCCCCCCAGCACCACCCAGATGGCTTCGGCCGTGGTGGACGCGTTGATGAACAACAACTCGTTTGAGACCCTGACCTGGCTGCGTGCCAGTTTTCGGTACTGGCGTGAACAAGCACTGGAGATGAGCCAGTCGAGCGAAAACAGCCCCTACGAAGGTGTGCCGGAGTTTTATCTGGTCGAGGCCCATTTGCGTGACATTGCAGACCCGGCCGAGCGCCACCGTTTGATGCATGTGCCCACGGCCTTCAAGCTCGAAACACAGCAAGTTCAGTCGCTGATTGAAGCGGGCCGCAAGCTGTTGGATACATCCCCCGAGTTCCAACGCCTGGTCAAAGATCTGCAATAGCCAGAAATCCTTAAGCCAAATCGGCCTCTAGCCCCCGAATACAAAGCGTGAACAGCTATCAGTTTTATAGCAACTTAAACCATGCCGGACACCTACCGTCTGACGCTGGCTCTTGATCTGCTGCACCAGAACGCCCGCCCCGCCGAGCTGGCGGGTATGGCGCGTTTTGGCATCGTCGGTGACCAGCGGCTGGGCCTGTCCGTGCCCGCCATGCGTGGCATCGCACGCACCCTGGGGCGCGACCACGCGTTGGCCCAAGCCCTGTGGGACACCGCCATCCCCGACGCCCGCATCGTCGCCAGCATGGTGGCCGATCCCGCACAACTGACCGCGCGCCAGATGGACGCCTGGGTCAAGGGCTTTGCCGCGTGGGATGTGTGTGACCAGACCTGCCTGAACGCCTTCTGCAAATCACCGCTGGCCTGGCGCAAGGTCCAAGCGTGGGCCACGCGCAAAGACGAGTTTGTACGCCGTGCGGCCTTTGCGCTGCTGGCGACGCTGGCCGTGCACGACAAGGCGGCCGACGACGACGCCTTTGTGGCCGCGCTGGCTCTGGTGGAAGCGGCGGCAGATGACGACCGCAATTTCGTCAAAAAGGCGGTGAACTGGGCGCTGCGCAACATCGGCAAACGCAACCGCGCGCTGTGCCAAGCCGCCATTGCGGCCGCACTGCGGATTCAACAACAAGGTAGCAAATCGGCGCGCTGGATTGCGGCAGACGCCTTGCGGGAGTTGCGCCTGGTCCGCGGCTCCTGACGCAGTCCGTATCGCTGCAAATACCGCAGAACCACCCTACTTCCGAATGCTTGGGCCTTAGCCCCAGGCTTGACAGCCGTCGCATGCGTTGAGGCCTCAGCTTGGATGTCTTTACGCTTTTTTTACTGCGGGCCTAGCAATCTCAACTCGGTCTTTACGCCGTCAAAACCATACTTCTCTCGCATATTTCATTGAGAGGTCAATCATGGATGTCGTCTTTGTTCTTGGGGCCGTTGGGCTGTGGCTTGCCATGGTGCTGATGGTGGTGGGGCTTCAAAAGCTGGAAAAACCGGAGGTCAAACGGTCATGAACATCTTGCACGTTTTGTATGGCGGTGGCGCCATGGTGGCAGCCCTGCTACTGGTGTATCTGGTTTATGCGCTGTTTCGCGCCGAGGAGTTTTGATGAGCAGCTCTGCCTGGGGGCTATTGGCCCTGTTTTTGGGTACCTTGCTGGTTACATCGTGGCCGCTTGGCAAGTGGATTGCGCGATTGATGTCGGGCGACTTGCCGCGCTGGATGCAGCGCGTCGAGGCACCGTTGTACCGCCTGGCGGGCACTGCCCCCGACCAGTCCATGAAGTGGTCGCATTACGCGTTGGCCTTGTTGGCATTTAACGCCTTGGGCGTGTTGGTGGTGTATGCCCTGCAGCGTCTGCAGTTCAACCTGCCGCTCAACCCGGCCGGCATGGCTGCGGTGTCACCCGACTCGTCGTTCAACACTGCCCTGAGCTTTGTGACCAATACCAACTGGCAAGGCTACTCGGGTGAGTCCACCATGAGCTACCTGACCCAGATGCTGGGTCTGGCCGTGCAGAACTTCTTGTCAGCCGCCACCGGCATTGCCGTGGTCTTTGCCTTGATCCGGGGTTTTGCTGCGCGGTCTACGGCAGTGATTGGTAATTTCTGGGTTGACATGACCCGCATCACCGTGTGGCTGCTGCTGCCCATCTCTCTGGTCTTTGCCGTGTTCCTGGTGGGCCAAGGGGTCATTCAGAACTTTGACGCCTACAAAGACGTCACGACGCTGGAAGTTACTAAGTTTCAGACCCCCAAAGTGGACGACAAGGGCGCTCCCGTGGTCGATGAAAAAGACGCGCCTGTTTTGCAAGACACGCAAACCGACAAACAAACCTTGGCCATGGGGCCTGTCGCTTCGCAAGAAGCCATCAAGATGCTTGGCACCAACGGCGGTGGCTTCTTCAACGCCAACTCGGCCCATCCGTATGAGAACCCAACGGTACTGAGCAATTTCGTTCAGATGGTGTCGATCTTCCTGATCCCCGCAGCCTTGTGTTTTGCCTTTGGTATCGAGGTCGGCGACAAACGCCAGGGTTGGGCGATCCTGGCGGCCATGACCGCACTTTTTGTGGTGGCGGTCATGGTCATCACACCCGCCGAGCAAACCGGCAACCCGCTGCTTCCGCCCTTGGGCGTGGACCAGACCAGCAGCGCGTTGCAATCAGGCGGCAATATGGAAGGCAAGGAAACACGCTTTGGCATCAACGCCAGCACGCTGTTTGCCACAATTACCACTGCTGCGTCGTGTGGCGCCGTGAACTCCATGCACGACTCGTATACGCCGATCGGTGGCATGGTGCCCATGGTGATGATGCAACTGGGTGAAGTGGTGTTTGGCGGCACGGGTACTGGCCTGTACGGCATGCTGGTGTTTGCCATTCTGGCGGTCTTCATAGCGGGGCTGATGATTGGCCGCACGCCGGAGTACCTGGGCAAGAAGATCGAGGCCCATGAGATGAAGCTGACCTCGATTGCCATTCTGGTGACGCCCATCCTTGTGCTGGCTGGCACCGCCATTGCCGTGATGGCAGATGCGGGACGGGCGGGCATTGCCAACCCGGCGGCGCATGGTTTCTCGGAAATTCTGTACGCCCTGACCTCTGCCGCCAACAACAACGGCAGCGCCTTTGCAGGCTTGTCGGCCAACACACCCTTCTACAACGTGCTGTTGGGGCTGGCCGTGTGGTTGGGTCGCTTTGGCGTTATCGTGCCCGTGCTGGCCATCGCGGGAGCTTTGGCCGCCAAGAAACGCCTGCCCGTCACACCCGGAACCTTGCCCACCCACGGCCCGCTGTTTGTCGTGTTGTTGATTGGAACTGTGTTGCTGGTGGGGTTGTTGAACTATGTACCCGCTCTGGCCCTGGGGCCTATGGTCGAGCATTTGATGCTGTGGCCAGCCCATTGAACCGCACGGAGCTAAACCTATTATGAAAACCAATACTTCTCTGACGCTGTTTGATCCGGTGCTCGTGGTGCCCGCCATCAAGGCGTCCTTCACCAAACTCAGCCCACGCGCGCAGTGGCGCAACCCGGTCATGTTTGTGGTCTACATCGGCAGCATTCTGACCACGCTGATCGGCATCCAGGCCCTGCAGGGCAACGGCGAAGCCCCTGCCAGTTTCATTCTGTCGGTGGCGGTCTGGCTATGGTTCACGGTGTTGTTTGCCAACTTTGCGGAGGCCCTGGCGGAGGGGCGTAGCAAGGCGCAAGCGGCCTCGCTGCGCAGCCTCAAGAAAAGCACCTGGGCCAAGAAGTTCACTGACCCGGTGCACGGGCGTTTCACCGCCGGGCCGCCCCAAGGTGAAACAGCCCCCGCGGGGGGCAGCGCAGCACACGCAGTGGCAAGCGTGGGGGCCGCCGCATCCACCTGGTTGCCAGAGCAAGCCGAAAACCTGCGCAAGGGCGACGTGGTGCTGGTCGATGCGGGAGACATGATTCCCGTCGACGGTGAAGTGATCCAGGGCGTGGCCACGGTGGACGAGAGCGCCATCACCGGCGAGTCTGCACCCGTGGTGCGTGAGTCCGGCGGTGACTTCGCCTCGGTCACCGGTGGCACGCGCGTGCTGTCGGATTGGCTGGTGGTGCGCATTGGCGTCAATCCGGGAGAGTCCTTTCTGGACCGCATGATCAGCATGGTCGAAGGTGCCAAACGCCAGAAGACGCCCAATGAAATTGCGTTGACCATTTTGTTGGTGGCGCTGACCATTGTGTTCCTGGTGGTGACGGTGACACTGTTGCCGTTCTCTATCTTTGGTGTCGATTCCGCTGGCTCCGGCTCCGTGGTGAGCATCACGGCGTTGATTGCCTTGCTGGTGTGCCTGATCCCCACCACCATTGGCGGTTTGTTGTCTGCAGTCGGTGTGGCGGGCATGAGCCGCATGATGCAGGCCAATGTGATTGCCACCTCGGGCCGCGCGGTGGAGGCCGCTGGTGACGTGGACGTGCTCTTGCTGGGCAAGACCGGCACCATCACACACGGCAACCGCCAGGCATCATCCTTTCTCCCTGCGCCGGGCGTGAGCCAGTCACAACTTGCCATGTGCGCGGCACAGGCCTCGATGGCCGACGAGACGCCGGAAGGCCGCAGCATTGTTGCCCTGGCGCAGCGCGCGGGCAGCGTTGCCGCCTTGTTGGGTGAAACGCTGGAGGTGCCCTTCACCGCTCAGACCCGTATGAGCGGCATGGATGTAAAGCTGGCGGATGGCAGCACGCGCCAATTGCGCAAGGGCGCCGTCGATGCTGTGCGCAAGCATGTCGAGGCATTGGGTGGCCAGCTGCCCGCGCAAGTGTTGCGGGCATCCGACGACGTTTCACGCCGCGGCAGCACACCCTTGGCCGTGGCGGACGGCAAGGTGGTGCTGGGCATTGTGGAACTCAAAGACATCGTCAAGACCGGCATCAAGGAACGTTTTGGTGAACTGCGCCGCATGGGCATCAAGACCGTGATGATTACCGGTGACAACAAACTCACCGCAGCTGCCATCGCGGCCGAGGCCGGTGTGGATGACTTTCTGGCCGAAGCCACGCCCGAGGACAAACTGGTACTGATCCGTCAATACCAGGCCGAAGGCCGCTTAGTCGCCATGACCGGCGACGGAACCAACGACGCCCCGGCGCTGGCGCAGGCTGACGTGGCGGTTGCCATGAACAGCGGCACCCAGGCCGCCAAAGAGGCCGGCAATATGGTGGACCTGGACTCCAACCCGACCAAACTGCTGGAGATTGTGGAGACCGGCAAGGCGCTGTTGATGACGCGCGGCTCGCTGACCACGTTCTCCATTGCCAATGACGTGGCCAAATACTTTGCCATCATCCCCGCCATCTTTGTGAGTACCTATCCGCAACTGGCGGCGCTGAATGTGATGCGGCTGGGTAGCCCGTCGTCAGCCATTTTGTCAGCGGTGATCTTCAACGCCTTGATCATCATCTTCCTGGTCCCTCTGGCCCTCAAGGGCGTGAAATACCGCGCCGTGGGTGCGGCCGCCCTGTTGCGCCGCAACCTGCTGATCTACGGCTTGGGCGGCCTCATTGTTCCCTTTGTCGGCATCAAGGCAATTGACCTCGTCCTGGTCGCCCTGGGCCTTATTTAAGAACTACCTGGAGAGCAACGCTATGAACAACATTCTTCGCCCGGTACTGGTGATATTTAAGGGCTATCCATTTAGCTCCACAGCCTTCATTCGGTCGGATGTGGCTCTCAACGGATGATGGTTGTCGCGAATGTTTGCGTATGTCGCAGGTGCAGCTACAGCGGATTGCTGGATCAGTCGGTAAAAAAGCATGCCCCTTGAGCGCGATGTTCGTCGATTGAATCTGAAGGTAAATTCATCAAGGTAGTAGTCCACGTGTCGGGGTCTACGGCGCCTTGGTGGGTACCAAGAAACCAGCGCTTGATCAATGCGGCAATGCGGTGAACGCCAGGCAACGGTTCATGTGCAGGGACTTTGGATCCAAGGATGACATGGGGATCGTGCTTAAACCCATTGTCCTTCAGGGTTGCATAAATTGCAGATCCGTCAGTGCGGACCGTGCTGCCTGGCGCGATGTTTTCTTGTACAAACGGAACGATTGCTTCGATGGTGGGTGCAGCAATGCGCTGAAGGCGAATACGCCCAAAGCCCTTGGACTCATGCACCTCAATGGCAACGGCGACCGCTACCAAATGGCTGCGGTTATGGGCTTTGGAGCCTGGGGGCCTGGGGTTTTTCGTGTCCCTTCGGCTCAGTGCCAAGAAGACTTCATCAACTTCGACAGTGCCACTTAGCAAATCGCGATCAGGACGGACCATCGCACGGCGAAAACGGTGCAACATGGTCCATGCGGTCTGGTAGCTATTCAAGCCGAGCACGCGTTGCAGTCCAAGGGCACTAACGCCTTGCTTCTGATTGGTGATGTACCAAGCCGCAGCGAACCACACCCTCAGCGGAGTACGGGTCTTGTCGAAGATTGTTCCTGCCGTCACACTGCTCTGATGCCGACAACTTCTGCAAATCAGTCTCCCCGAGTTGCGCGTCCGGGCTCGTCAATTGCGCCGCAAGACGGGCAGCAAAATCCTTTCGGCCATCTCAGGTGCTCAAGGTATGCTGTGCAGGAATCTTCGGTGGCAAACCAGTCCTGAAATTCAATCCAGTTGCATGGGTAACTTTTGTTTCCACTTTGCCAAATTTCGTTCACCACGGGATGATAGGCTTTGTGGAGCTAAATGGATAGCCCTTTGATATTTACCGTGCTTACGCTGGTGACCGGCGTGGCCTATCCACTGGTGGTCACTGGCATTGGCAAAACGCTGTTTCCCGCAGAGGCGGCCGGCAGTCTGATTCAGCGCGATGGAAAACTGGTGGGCTCGGCCCTGATTGGGCAGAACTTTTCGGATCCTGGCCACTTTTGGGGCCGACCATCTGCTACCGGACCCAATGCCTACAACGCAGCGGCTTCCAGCGGCTCCAACCAGGGGCCGCTGAATCCGGCGTTGGTGGAGGCGGTCAAGGGGCGCGTGGAGGCCTTGCGCGCCGCAGACCCCGGCAATACCTTGCCGGTTCCGGTGGAGTTGGTGACGGCTTCCGCCAGCGGTCTGGACCCCCACATCAGCCCCGCCGCCGCTCAGTTCCAGGTGCAGCGTGTTGCGAAAGCCCGCAACGTCGATGCCGCAAAAGTGATGGCGCTGGTTGCCGAGCACACACAGCGCCCGATTCTGGGCATCCTGGGTGAACCCGTGGTCCATGTGTTGCGACTGAACCTGGCGCTTGATGCACACTCAGGCCATGGCGCTCCCAACTGATTCACGCCCCGACCCAGATGCCCTGCTGGCGCAACTGCGCGAGGAGGACCTGGCGGTACAGCGTGGCAAGCTGCGCATTTACTTTGGTGCCAGTGCCGGTGTAGGCAAGACCTACGCGATGCTCAATGCCGCCCAAAGTGCGCAGCGTTCCGGGCTCAATGTGCTGGTGGGCGTGATCGAAACCCATGGTCGCAAGGAGACCATGGAGCTGCAGGCCGATCTGAAGCTGCTGCCCTTGCGCAAGGTGCCCTACCGTGGCCAGGTCTTGCTCGAACTCGACATTGACGCTGCCTTGGCCGCCAAGCCCGATGTACTGCTGGTCGATGAATTGGCGCACAGCAATGCGCCCGGCTCGCGCCATCCCAAGCGCTGGCAGGACGTGCAGGAGCTGCTGGATGCGGGCATCGACGTCTGGACTGCCCTGAATGTCCAGCATCTCGAAAGCCTAAATGGCACGGTAGGCGCCATCACCGGCATTCGCATCAATGAAACCGTGCCTGACACGGTGCTCGACAGCGCCGATGAACTGATTCTGGTGGACGTTACCGCAGACGAGTTGCTGGCGCGACTGAAGGCCGGCAAGGTCTATGTGCCGCAGCAGGCCGAGCGCGCCACCCAAAACTTCTTTCGCAAGGGCAATCTGTTTGCGCTACGCGAGATCGCCCTGCGGCGAACCGCGGAACATGTCGGCGATGACGTGCGCAGCTACCGTGCCAAACAGCACCAAATCGCCAGCCACGGCAAGGGCACACCGTCCTGGAACACGTCCGGGGCCCTGCTGGTGTGCCTGGGGCCGGATGAAGGAGCAGAACATGCGGTGCGATGTGCCGCAAGGTTGGCCGGGCAGCTCAATGTGCGCTGGCATGCAGCCTATGTCGAGACACCTGCGTTGCAACGCCGTCCGGATGCGGCACGTGACCGTACGCTTTCGGTGCTGAAGCTGGCGGAAGAGTTGGGCGCCAACACCGCCGTGTTGACGGGCGACGATATTGCACTCGCCCTGTTGGAGCACGCCCAGATGCTGAACTGCGCAACCTTGGTCCTGGGGCGGCCCAGCGAACGCCGCTGGAGCCAGATCTGGCGTGCCTTTGATCCTACCCTTACCCGTCATTTGGCAGGGCTGGCACCCACACTGGACATCATCGAGGTCGGTACCACAGAGAGCGTGCGCCGCCTGCCTTCCGCAGTGCCGGTCGAGACACTGGACGACGAACCCGCTTCGGGTTGGCAGCAATCCTGGACGCGTTATGCCTGGTCCGTTGGAGCCTGTGTTGGCACAACCTTGCTGACATTGCCCATGCTGAAGCTTTTTGACTTGGCCAACATTGTCATGTTGTTCTTGCTCTGTGTGGTGCTGGTGGCGGTCAAGCTCGGGCGTGGTCCCGCCATGCTGGCCGCCTTTTTGTCGGTGGCATCCTTCGACTTCTTTTTTGTTGCGCCGCAACTGTCGTTTGCGGTATCTGATGTGCAGTATTTGGTGACATTCGCCGTCATGCTCGGAGTCGGGCTACTGATTGGCCAACTGACCGCCAACCTGCGGTTCTCGGCCAATGTGTCCGCCAGCCGTGAACGCCGGGCACGCGCCCTGTTCGAACTGACCCGTGACCTGTCCGCCGCGCTGCAGTCGGTTCAGGTTATCGAGCTGGGCGAGGCGGCGGTGCAGCGCTTGTTTGGCGGTCAGGCCAAGGTCCTTATCACCAATTCAAGTGACCAGCTGGAGCTGGGTGACAAAGTGCCGGACAAGCTCGATGCCAGCATTGCGGACTGGACTTTTAACAACGGACAGCGCTCCGGCCTGGCCACCGCCACTTTGCCTTCCAGTGTCTGGCACTATGTTCCGTTGCAAGCGCCGATGCGCATTCGGGGGGTACTGGCCCTGCGACCGGCCCAGCCGCGCTGGCTTCTGATTCCGGAGCAAGTGCAACAGCTGGAAACCCTGGCCCGACAAATTGCCATCGCTTTGGAGCGCGTGCACTATGTCGAGGTCGCACAGTCAGCCGTGGTGCAAATGGAGTCAGAGCGCTTGCGCAACACCCTGCTGGCCACCATGTCACACGATGTGCGAACCCCTCTGACAGCGCTGATGGGGCAAGCCGACACCTTGGCACAATCCCCAAGCCTGACAGCGGACCAACTCGTATTGGTGAGGGCCATGGGCCACGAGGCCCGAGAGCTCAGCGCGCTGGTGACCAACCTGCTGGACATGGCCCGGTTTGAAAGCGGCCAGATTCAGTTGCGCAGGGACTGGCAGTCTGTGGAAGAAGTGGTGGGCAGTGCCATTCGCTCCGCACGCCATGCCTTGGGAAATCTAAAGGTGGGTAAGTCTTTGCCCAACGATTTGCCATTGGTCGAATTCGACGCCACGCTGATGGAGCGTGTGTTGGTCAATTTGCTGGAGAACGCGGCCAAGTACGGCGCACCATCCGGCGATCAGTCCCCTGCCATTCTGATCAGTGCCGTGGCGAACCCGGCCAGTTTGGAACTTCGTGTGCGGGACTTCGGTCCAGGCCTGCCGGCCTCCAGCCGAGGACACGAGCACACCCTGTTTGACAAATTCACGCGGGGGCAAGCCGAGTCGTCCACGCGCGGGGTCGGGTTGGGCCTGGCCATTTGCAAAGCCATCGTCGAAGCCCATAAGGGCAAAATTGTTGCGTCGCAGGCGGACGGCGGTGGCGCAGAATTCACCATTACCCTGCCACGCACCACCCCACCCGTTTCGCCCGAAACTGAAGATGCCTGATCGATCACTAAGGTCCTAAGCCCCATGTCTTCCCCTGTCGCGATTCTGATTGAGGACGAACCCCAGATTCGGCGCTTTGTGCGTGCGGCTTTGGAGGCCGAAGGTTGGGTGGTTCATGAAGCGGACACGGCAAAACGTGGCTTGCTCGATGCCGGTACCCGCAAACCCGATTTATTGGTCGTGGACCTGGGTCTGCCCGACGGTGATGGTCTGGACCTGATCCGCGATGTACGGGGCTGGTCCAATGTTCCCATCGTTGTGCTCTCTGCACGTGCGGACGAGACCGACAAAATTGCCGCATTGGATGCGGGTGCCGATGACTACCTCACCAAGCCTTTTGGTGTGGGTGAACTGCTGGCACGGGTTCGTGCCAATCTGCGACGGCCGCGCGGCGGGTCGGGTGAGTCCTCCGCACAGGTGTTTAACGAGGTGGATCCGTTGTTCCGCTTTGGTGAGGTTGAAGTGGATCGCCAAGCCCGATTGGTGCGCCGCAATGGCAATGAGGTGCACCTGACGCCGATCGAATACCGGCTATTAACGGTGTTGATTGCCAATGCTGGTCGGGTGATGACCCACCGGCAATTGCTGAAAGAAGTGTGGGGACCAGCCCACGCCGAACAAAGCCATTACCTGCGAATCTACATGGGGCATCTGCGGCAAAAGTTGGAGCGTGACCCGGCGCAGCCGGAGCACCTTCTCACCGAAACGGCCGTTGGATATCGCTTGTTGCGTGACAGTGGATAACACTGTGTGTTTCGGGCCAAGGGCCCGTAAAACAAGCCGATGCCAGCCGTGCGCGATCCGCGGTAACAGTGGTTTCACTGAAATTTCCTGGTCAATTTCCATTTCGTCCTGTCGGCAAACGTTGCGGATGCAGCGTTGCCCTCAGCGTGCTTTGCAGCGTGCAGCATCACCGTTCGGCGTTTCTGCTCGGCGCCGGACAAAGTTTGGGTGAGTAGAGCAACGGCTTGATCTTTGGTTAGGCTATCCAAAGCCAGCAGTGCCTCCTGACGGCGGTTCCACTCACCCGAAAAATCGTAGGCCGACGTGAACATGACCTCTGCCTTTTCGCCAATACTCTTCGGCTTCTGCTCAAGGTTAGAGCGCGCACCGGCGATCAGCGTAGCCCACTGCGCATCCGTCGTTGCTTGCAGAGTTGCGGGCAAGGTGGCGATGAATGCCTCTGCACGCTTGCGCAGTTCAACAGGGCCGTACTCGCTGGACTGCACGATAAAAGTAAAGAAGCGCTGGCGCAGTGACGCCGTAGACGATGACCCGACGATGTAGCCAAGCTGCTGCTTGGTGCGCAGCTCCGAGTAGAACGGCTGATCAAAGAAGCTCCCCAGAACCAATGCTGCTGCGCGGGTTGCGGGTGTCTCGTCCTTCAGTTGGTAGTCCATGATCAATGCAGAGTTGACACCTGCGATTGGGCCTGCGTCCAACACGTTCTCATTGGCCGAAACATCCAGGTGGCGACGGCGCACCAGCTGCTTCGCCTGCGCAGGGGCAAGTTTGGCACCAATTTTTGCGGCCAAGTCTCGGGTGACCAAAACCGCGTCTTCGGCAGACAGGTTGCCATGCATCAAAATTTCCAGGCGCCCCGTGGCAAAGTAGCGTTTGATGAAACCTTGCAACTTGGCAAAAGTCGCAGACTCGATGGCAACTTTCTGTTCGGTGGGTAAAAAGTAGAACTCCCTCGTCATCGCATCGCGTCTATCGCGCGCAAGTTGATAGGCTTCCGTCTGTTCATAACTCTTGACGGCGCGCAGTGCCAATTCCTTCACAGCTTCAAACCGTTGGCGCGAAATGGTGTACGCGCGCAACTGCTGCGCAAAGTATTGGGCCAGTCGCGCGGGTGAGTCGCCAAACCCTGACACGGTCACTTTGTAACCTTCGGTGCTGAGCTCGGACTTCAACGCGACGCCGGCCAGCTCCGCGTCACCCAGAGAGTCCGACAGTGCATCGCGTAGCGTCATGTCCAACAAACGCAGTAGCGCCATATTTTCAGCAGTTGCCGTGTGGCGCAAAGGCACGAAACGCATCACCAAGGTGGTGGATGGACGTTGAAACTCGGTATCCTGCGCATAGAAAAGTTGTAGGCCGGGCTCGTTAATCAGCGCCGTGGGCCGCTCGGGCAGCAGCGCAGTGGTACTGGGCATGAAACGGTTAGGCCGCGGCAAGGCAAAGCCAGCCATCTTGGCGGGCTTTGTCAGGGCTTCGTAGGCGGTGCCGGTTTCCTCCGTGACCGCGTAACCGGTTTCGTAGATGCGTTCTTTGCGATTCACAGGCAGCCCCTTGGCGACCAATGTCACGAGCATGCGTGAAGGAAGCAGTGCGCCAACCAGCTTGCGGTATGACGCTTCGTCGGCTTTACCCCAAACGACCGTGGCACGCTCCGCAATGTCAAGGGGGTAAAACAGGGCTTGGTTGGCGAGCTTTGTGACCAGCGCAGCCCCTTCCCCACGGTCCGAGAAAGTTTCCTGCAGTTGCGCTACGCGGGCACGATCGGTGAAGAAATCTGTCGGGTAGGTGGTTGAGCGCAAGAATTCCAGATAGCTGAAGACCGATTGCAGCACCTTTTTGTGCGCTTGCAGACCTTCGGGTGTCAATTCAATGTCGACCATGAGGGAGCCGTAGTTTTGGGTCCGCTCCCACACATAGGCATTGAGGCCATTGATCAGCCCCTCCCGCTTCAGGATGGTGACCAATCCGCCTTCACCAGGGTAGGCAATCAACTGGGTCAATAGTTGGTCAGACTTGCCTGCAAAATCCGGGCGTGTCGCGGGCACTAAAAACTCGAGGCTGAGCTTTTGCACCTCTTTGATGGGCTCCATCGTGGCCATACGCAGACTATCCTTGATTGGAAGGAAAGTCGCTTCACGCACCAGCGGTGGCAGTTCACGCTTGAGGACACTGCTGAAGGTGTCTCGCGCCAGTTTCTCCAGATCATCGAGGCTGGCCGTGCCGGCAATGGCGAGCGCCATGCGATCGGCTGAATAGTGGCCTTCATAGAAGGCGCGTACGGCTTTGGGGTCGGCCTTGGCCAGAGTCGTCTTGTTGCCGGTTGAAAATTTACTTTCCCCGCTGCTTTGATCGTACATCTCACGTAGCACGCCGATCTGACGGCGGAAATCGTTTTGCACGTGGCGCATGGCTTCGTTATTCACGGCAGAGACTTCGCGGCCAACAAACTCTGCGTTAAACGTGGGGGCAATGAAAAACTGGGCGAATCGATCTAACGCACCAGGCAGGGCGTCGTGACGCACTTCGAATTGATAATTGGTGTGATCCGACGCTGTGTAGGCGTTGTTGTATCCGCCGTTGGAGCGAATAAAGTTGCCGTAGTCCGTGATGTTGGGGTACTTCTCGGTACCCAAAAACAACATGTGCTCCAAGAAGTGGGCAAGGCCCTCGGTATCGCTGGGGTCGTCGATCTGTCCAGTGTGCACCACCAAAGAGGCAGCTGACTTGTTGTACTTGGGGTCAGTAACCAGCAGGACTTTCATGCCGTTGTCCAGCGTGAAGCGCCTGAACTTCGCTTTGTCCGTCGGTGCCTGGATGAACTTCGGCAAGTCCGTGGTCGCGGGAGATGCTGCGCACCATACCGATGCCGTGAGGGTCGCTGCAAGAATGGCGGTGAGAAGTCGCTTCATGGTCGGGGAGCCCAAAGTCTTGGAAAGGAGTCGCATTGTGCCAACTTTTCACCAGATGCTCACGGCCAAGGCAAGATTCCGAGCGGTGGCTCTCGCTCACCCCTGACAAATACGTCAAAGACGTTTCGGCTTCGGGCAAGCCAGTTGATTGACTGATCGCATGACCCTCGGGTTTTGCATAGTCAAATCGACCTCTAGCCCACGTGAAATATGCATAAGCAGCTATCGTATTAGTAGCAGACTCATTTCTCTTGATTGGCTGGGGCCTTGGTGGCGCCGGTTGTATGCAGGTCTGTTCTGATGCAACTGCAAGTGCGGCGTACGCCCGCAAGCCCCATCGCCCGCCTCGGGTGTGGGGTTGGTTTGCGGTAGGGACAATTGCCGGTTCAGACGCATAGTCGGCGTACTTCACTAGGTATGGGCGACCGCCTGGAATACGAATTTGCTACTATATTTGTAGCGATACATCCATATTCCACGAGGGCTTGATGGCCAAAGAGCTTAGGGATTTTGGTGGAGAGGCTTTCACGGCGGCGGACGGCGTGGCTTTCGTTCTCCGGCGCGCGTCGCGGGCGGTCCGGGTTGGTTTGCGGACTCTGTTGCGTCAACCCCTTGGTTGGTGCGCACACGCTGTGGCAGCCGCAAGTGCGGCCTACGCCCGCAAGCCCCACCGCCCTCCTCGGGTGTGGGGTTTGATTGCGATGCAGGCAATACCCGGTTTAGACGCATTGCTGCCGGTGAAGTTGGCAATCTACCTCCTCCAAAGCGACCAGTGGCCTACACATGACGAACGGCAGCAAAGTAGCACAATTTCATAAACCGGCGCACCGGCCAGTGGCCACCTTCGGACTTGAGAGATTTGAAGTTAAGTTGTTTCGAAATTAGCCAAATGGTGATGTTTCCCTCGTAAGGGTTCGATCACGGGAGAAACAACTTTAGTTCGTGCGACACTGGTGACGCAACTCCTTTCGGCCAGACAGCACTATCGCGACACCTAAGTTCTTAGTAGGCCCGGCCCTTGGTCACCGTTTCCTTGGTGATTTTCCAGACGCCTTGAACCTGTTCCAGAGACAGGGTTTTTTCTACCTTGTCCTTGTAGTCGACCGAGCCGTATTCCTGCGGGAAAGAGACTTCGGCGGTCTTGGCATCACACCGCACCGGCTGTACCTTGCCAATGGCGATTTTCAGGTCGCCCTGTTTGCTGATACGTGTTTTGCGCATGGCCTCCCATTGCTTGCGCTTCATGCCCTTGGCGGGTACAAAGTTGTCAGAATAGGTTGCCAAATAGCCGGTCACGTCCTTCCGGTTCCATGCACCTAACCAACCTAAGACGACTTTGGGTAGCTCCATACAGGTGGCGGCAGTTTGCGCGGCAGGGCTCGGAGCGGGCACCGGCACTGGGCTTGCCGGTGGGGTCGGTTTGAGCGGGTCTGCCGGCAAGTTGGCTGGTCGTGAATCGAAGGCCCGGTCCAGCGACGGCAACTTCTGCAATTGAGTGCTGCACTGCATTAACTCGTCATCAGTTTCGGTACCGCCGGATGTTTCGGGTATTGCATTGGACAAGGCCTGCAACTTCAGCGCGCTGAGCAATGAGCCAGACGTCGCAAGAACCCGTACCGAAGACAGGCGAAGGTCATACTCCGCGTTTGCCAACGCTCGGCGAGCCTGGTACAGCTCATTTTCAGTATCCAATAGATCCAGTAGGGATCGTTGGCCGATGTCAAACTGCTGCTGGTAGGCCTGTTTCGCTTTGGATGTGGAGAGTTCGTGTTGGGCTAGCAACTTGATTTGGGAGGTCAGTTTCTGAGCGTCATTCAGTGCAATTTCGCCGGTTTGCCACACATCGCGGCAAGCTTTGTCCCGCAAATCATGGGCGCTGCTGAGTTTTGCCACATACTGGTCGACCCGCGCCTTGTCTGACCCGCCGCGGTAAAGGTTGTAGTTCAAGACCAATTCGAGGGCGGTGTCTCGGTAGTTACCGGTAACGCCGCTCTGGTTGGACTCATAACTTTGACGCGCCCGAAATTCGATGGTTGGCGCGTAGGCTGCACGACGCAGGCTGGCGTCCGAGCGGTAACCACGAATCGACGCCACCGCCGAGAGGAAGTCCGGATTCCTGCGAACCGCGTCGGTCAGATAAGCCGCACCTGCCGGTTGCGGACTTGGCATGGGTGTGACCGTCGCCAGGTCAGGGGCCGGCGTTTCCCCCACCAGTCTTTGGTACCGGGCTGAGACATCGTGCAAATTGCTAACCTCGGTCAACCAGTTGGATTCGGCCAGCGACATACGGCCCGCCGCTTGTTCCAGGTCGACTTTCCGGCCAACACCGGCCGTCACTTTTTGGCTCAGCCGGTCATGCACTTCCTGATGGGTGGTGAAGTTGTCGGCCGCAAGTTGAACCAGCTCGCGAAACCGCAACACATCAAGATAGGCTCGGGACGCATCCAGGGCGGTCTGGTTGCTGGCGGACATCAGTTCGTAATAGGCCGCCTGCTGTGCATAGCTGAGACGGCGGGTTTCATGCAGGGTCGCAAACCCGTCAAACAGGGTCTGACGCAACTGCAGGGAAGCCCGGTTGCCTGAGTAACCGAGTGCCGCTGCGAGCGCCGGGTTTTTGGTTTCGTAGGTACCACCGGCAACTTCCAGTTCAATACGTGGCAGCCAGCCGCCTTCAGCCACCCTGCGTTCTGCACTTGCTGCTTCGAGGTTGTGAAAGCGCAATTTGACTTCGGGGTTTTGCAGTATGGCTCTCTCCACGGCGTCTTTCAGAGTCCTTGGCGACTGCGGGCTGGCGGCACCTACATTGAAACCGGTGGTTGCAATGAGTACTGCACACGCGATGGAAGTTAATCTGGTCATACTTCGGGAGGGCTTTCCAAGACTGACCGAACATTAGGCGCCGCTGGACTCGGCCGATGTGCTAGTGTTCGGTAACTATTTGTAACAATTGATTTTCAATGAAAATTCAGGGGGTGACAGGCGGGATTACTGGATTCCGTGAACTCGAAGCGCTAGTTGAAGTCGATCGGTGATATTCAGTTTGTCAAAAATTGAACTCAAATGCGCTTTGACTGTTCGTTCCGATATCTTGCATTGGGTGGCAATGGCGTTGTTGGACGCACCATTGGCGGCAAGAATGGCAACTTCAACCTCGCGGCGCGTCAACTGTTCGCGCCATGCATCATCCACTGACGGCGACCTTGAAACCACACGATTGACGTTGTGGAGAAGGCGTTGCATCAAACTTTTGCCAATCCACACCTGCCCCCCTTCGACAACCTCTCGAACCTGCCTTAGCGTCGGTAAGTCAGAAAATGCATGGCAATATGCAACACAACCCGCATCCAATGCCTCCATGGCTTCGTCATCGCAGGGGTTGGAACTTGCCGCAACAATACTGATTTGTTCATTTTGAAGCGTAGACATCCAAGCTTCTGACGTCCAGGCAGGTCGCGCAGGGATCGCAGTGTCTATCCAGGCGACACAGGGGAGTGTGGGCGTAGTCTTAAGAAATGCTTCAATCACGTTGATTCCAACATGTTGGGTCTTGCCAAAGGCTTTTTGCCAATGTGACAATAGCCCAGGGTCGTGGGTAACGAACAAAGTACTGTGGGTCCGCTTCATCATTCGGTCAGCGCTTACGCGCAGGAGTGGTGCCGGTATAGACCCGTCAGTCGATGTACTGCCAGTCGGATTCCGGCATATCCAGCATGAGTTGCTTCAACACCTGCAAGCAGCCCGCTGCAGCCGACCACTCAATAACCTCGCGAAATGCAACGCGCTTGGCCAGGAACGTGGCTTGCGGCCACTCAGCGCTCGAAATGGGTGCCGGTGGTGCACAAGCATCTGCCGTTAAAGAAAGACTACCCAGATGCGCGCACATGCGCAACCATGCATGCGGCTTGGGGCACGCCCGATTGCGATAGCGGGAGATGGCGATCACCTCCTCAACCTTCATGGTCGGTTGGTCCGAGTACAGAATTCGGCTGGAAGGGCTGGATGTTTCCGGGTCTTCTACCATGGACGCATGAACCGTCGTGGCAAACCCTGCCCCGCGATGGTCCATAGGTGTCAGCATGGCTGCGCTTGCCGGTACGGTGGCTGCAAAATGGCCATTCCCATCCCCGCCGTCGAACGGGAGTACGGGGTGCGTGGATTGCTGCAAGTTTCTGAAAGCGGACCACAGTTCATTCCCACTGTGCTCTGATGCCTGAGCAACAGGAATCGGATCATGGCTTTCGTACAGATCCAATTTTGCTTGCAACTGGGCGTTGCGCCAACTACGCTCCTGCGCACCGGGCTGAACCACCGGGGAATTGGACGGAGCATCCGGGCCAGGCGCAGCAGGTGCCTGAGTCGCGCAAGCTTTCCGCGGGGTGGGAGGTGTGCTGGTTTTCTTACCCAAACCGAACAGGGTGCGTAATAGGGCAATGAAAGTGGGATGAGTTGACAAAGCGAGCATGGGTTTGGACTTCAGTACCCACCGATGGTGCGATAAAAAAACCTTGCACGCCCTTGCATGACCTTTCAAATGGGGTGCAAAACTTTGCAATATGCAGCCCGTAGGTCGACAAACGCCCAAGCGGTTATCCGAGTTGCGCCGCCGCCGTAAAGACGTAGCCAACTTGGTAAACCGTCTTCACCGGCAACACAAGCCCCAGACGGTCCACACATTTCTTGCGCAGGCGCGACAGCAACACGTCCATGCGCTCGTGGCGGCTGGGCACTTTGCCGGGATAAACGTTGGCCACGACGGTGTCCTGCCCAATTGTTTTTGTACAGGCCGCCATGAGACAACTCAGAAAGGCGAATTCCCGAGCGGACAAGACCATGCTTGCGCCGCCCGGTGCCGTGATGCCCCAACTATGCTTATCGAGAAGCCACAATTCGGACACCGGGGCCATCACGGCAGTCTCTGCTGGCCTGGCACGACCGACGGCGGCGCGTGCCAGTTCGGCTTCGACGCTGAAGGCGAGTTCTTCCAGAATGATGGGCTTGATCAAATAGCGCTCGGCGCCAGCCAGCAGCCCGGCACGCCGGTCGGCTTCTGATACGCGGGCGCTGAGGATAATGATGCGCATGTGGGGCAAGCTGCGCAAATGGCGCGCCACACTCAGGCCGTCTTCGCCGGGCAAGCCAATGTCCAGCACCACGACATCGACCGGATGCGTCGCAAGGTGGCGGTAAAGCGCCTCGGCGGACTCGAAACCCCAAACGGCGTAGCCTTGGTCTTGCAGGAATTCAACGGTCAGTTCGCGCAGATCACGATCATCTTCGACAACCGCAATGTGGGCCGTCCTGTCAGCGCTCGGGCTGGACGAGGGTTTTGGACTCATGGCATCAGGTGGGTGGCAGGTCGGCGAACTGCGAAGTTTGGGCATCGGCGCTCGATTCTGCCGGAAACTCAACGACGACCCGCGTGCCAACACCTTGCGTGCTGTCGACGTGGATGTGCCCGCCATGCAGTTGAACAATCTGCCAGCACAAGGCCAGGCCCAGGCCTGCGCCGGGCGTGCCTGCGGCCAGGCGGCCACGGCGGTATTTCTCGAAAATATGAGATACCTCATCGGCCGGGATGCCGCAGCCATGGTCGATGATTTCGAGGATATGCCTGTCGCCAACATTCGTCACCCGCAAGCGGATTTCGCTCGCCGGGGAGGAATACTTGACGGCATTGCTCAGCAGGTTGGCCAGCAGGATGCGTAGAAGCTCCGCGTCCCCCTGCAATGGCGGCAGATCCGGCTGCACTTCGGTCACGATCCGATGATGGTCCGCCAACAGTTGCGCGCCCTCACTGGCCGCACCGGCGAGCGCAGCCAAGTCCAGCGCAGCGGGCTTGAGTAGTAGTCCGGTGTCGCGCAATCGATCTTGCGTCAGGCAGGTGTCCAGAAACTGCGCTAGGCGCACGGTGCCGCGGCGGATTCTTGTGACTAGGGTGGCGGCCTTGCTGTCCGTCTGCACTACAGGTTTTTTGGCCAGCAACTGCGCTGAGATGTCGATCACCGCCAGGGGTGAGCGGAACTCGTGCGACACCATGGCGATGAACTGCTGCTGGGCCGCCAGTGCTTCCAGCGCACGCTGCTGACCAGCGTCCGCACGTCGCTCTGAATCGACGAGGTGAGCCTGCGTGGTTTGCAGCTTGCGATTTATGCGATGAATATAAACCGCAATAGCTGCAACGACGCTCCCAACCAGTAAGGTTGCAGCCAACAGACGATAGAGCCAGGTCATATCTGGCGGCGGCGGATTGGGGTCGTAGAAAAACCCGTCCAGGCTGTAGTTGAATTTGATGATGCCGAATTTGGCATACGTTTCAACTATATGCCGCCAGCGCCCCGGGTTGCTGTGCCCAATCTGAATCACGTCCGCGCCAATCAAATCCGCCAGCGTTTTGGCTTCGAAAATCAGATAGTCGCGGCTTTTTTCCTGCGTGTTGTACCCGGCCAGAATGAGCCCGATGACCTCGTCCTGGTGGGCCAGCGCATATTCCCAGCCCTTGAGGGTCGCGCGGCGAAAGGCTGAAACCACTTCAGGCTGCGCCTTTTCCGCGGTGCGGCTGGTGAACAAAACGCCGTTGTAGAAATCCATGCCGTATTGATTGGGATCGATTACTCGGTAGGCAATGCCGCGTTTTTGCAGAATAAACGGTTCGTTGGAAAGATAGGCATTCATCGCGACGATTTTTCCCGCCAGCAGATCCTTCAGTCCATTGGCTTCCGTATCGACCTTGAGTTTGTCCAGCGCAATGCCTTCGTTCACGAACATCGCTTTGAGGTCGAGACTTTCATCACCCGGTTGCAGGCCAATGGCCCCGGCTCGGGCAACATCCGAGGGCGTTTTTATTTTTGGATCAAGACTCAGCAAAACTTCAGGCGAATGCTGGAAGATAGGCGCCAGGACTATCACGGGTTTGCCTTCCAGATACGATTTAACCAGGCCGGAGGAAGAAACCCCAAAATCGGCGCGCCCCTGCGTCACCTCGTCAATCGGTGAAATATTTGGCGAACCTTCTTTCAGTGTGACCTCCAGCCCCGCGTCTTTGTAGAAGCCTTTGTGCAGTGCGGCGTAATAACCCGCAAACTCAAACTGGTGCAGCCAGTTGAGTTGCAGGGTCACATTGATGGGTGATGAGGCCGCCAATGCGCTCTGGCTAGCCATGACAAGCAGCCCAATAAAAAAGACCAGTCTCTGGGGCATGTGGCGGCAACCCCAAGTGAAGTACTCAGAGGTGGTGTTGTGTAAGGCCTGCATTGTAAGCAAAGGGTGGCGCGCGAGGCAAAGGGCAATACTCGGCCCGTGATCAGGGAAGTGTGGCCGCCATCGGCCAGCGACAAGTGGACGATGGCATCATCGAGTACTGCGAAATGCGAGGCCAGTGGTACGAACTCGGGCTGTGGCTGACCGCCATCAATGATCAATGATGGCGGCGTCGGCATGCGTATCAAAAAGACAGCATGCCAAGCAGCACCATTAGGCCGAGCAGACCCAGCAGTCGGAGCAATCCTCGGGTACCGGCTTTTGTCAGCATCATTGCCGACTCATCCGGCTTACGTGTATAGCATCGGAGTGTTTGGACGGTTGAGCCATCTTCAATACTGTCATCAATGCGTTGGAGCAAAAATACAACATCGACAGATGTCGTCTGGGTCGCATGCTTGAGCGTCATCGCACGCCGCAGCGGCCGACCCTCTCCTTTCGGTCGAACCTGCGAACGTCAGGTCTTCAAGGGCGTGGCCGTCTGCAATGGGCACACAGGCGTCCGACCCGAACTGCGGCTTACTGGTCTCGGAAATTATGAAGCTGGCTTACCCGATACCGGACCGTCGTCAGCGGCAGCTTGCGCCCCTCAACTGAATTATGTTTCGCTCCATTGCTGACCTTCAGTTTGACAGTCTGACAACTGAAAATCGCGCTTGGCCGCCTTTTTTACGCGTACTGACCGTCGCTAACAAATATCGCCAAGCTTGCAGTCGGATTTCGTCGTAACCTAAACAGCATTCCCGCAACTGAAAGGCAGCAGCTGGCGATGTCACAAACCAATGAACGTCTCGATCGTCTTATCCTTGAGGCACGACGTAGCGCAGAAAAAAGAGAGCAGGGCTACCGGGCACAGGCGCTGAAACTGTTTCCTTGGGTCTGCGGACGTTGTGCGCGCACGTTCGATCATGCCAATCTGCAATTACTGGAAGTGCATCACAAGAACAATAACCACCACGACAACCGACCTGATGGCAGCAATTGGGAACTGCTCTGCACGTACTGCCACGAAAATGAACATTCGAAGATCAAAGACATGGAGGGGCGCAGCGATAGTGGCAATGTCGTGCCAACCACCACCTTCAATCCATTCGCCGATTTGAAGGCGATGCCGGCATCGAAGAAATAGCCTTGATGTTACGTTCATGCTCGTCATGGTCACAAAGCACCAAGCCGAAGTCTGTGAATTGAGGTTGGCCGGCCGTCAAATTCATGAAATTGACTCACCCGAAAGCTGGCGTTGGCGGTCGGCAGGAAACGCCCCGGACCAGCCAGTCCCCGCTCCCACCGACATCCAACCACCCCACCCGCTGAGTTTGGGGCAGTGGTCCGCGCCGATTTGTGGGCGTTTGACACGATGAGGCGCGGGCCACTGCCCCAAACTCTGCCACCACGAATGTAGTCAAGACTCTCAGCGAAAACGAAGTCTAAATAGCCTGCCCCAACCGCCCCACTCCCTCTTCAATCTTCGCCACATCCGCCGTCGCAAAACTCAGCCGCAGCGTGGAGAGATCCGGGTTGGACGCATAAAACGGCGCACCCGGCACAAAGGCCACGCCCTTGTCAATCGCGCGCTTGGCCAGTTCGGCACCGTCCTTCACCTTGCCATTTGCACCGGTCAGCCGCGCCCACACAAACAGGCCGCCCTGGGGTTGCACAAAATCAATGGCATCGCCCAGCTCTTTGCGCAGGGCGTTGCCCATGGCCAGCGCGCGCTCGGCATACACCTTGCGCACATGGGCCAGCGTGGCGGGCATGCGGCCGGCCTTCAGGTACTGCGCAGCGGTGGCCTGGGCGAAGGTGCTGGTGTGGGCATCGCTGAACTGTTTGCACATGGTGGCCTTGGCCAGCAACTCGGGCGGGGCAATCATCCAGCCCACGCGCAGGCCGGGGCTCAGCACCTTGCTCAGCGATCCGCAGTGGGCCAGCAGCTCGCGGCTGCCGGGCACACCGGCGCTCAGGGCCAGCAATGATGGCGGCGGTGCGGCGTTGAAATACAGATCGCCATAGGGGTCGTCTTCCACGATCAGCGTCTGGTACTGCACGGCCAGCTCCAGCACACGTTTGCGGCGCTCCAGGCTGAGCATGGCGCCGCTGGGGTTGCCAAAGGTGGGAATCAGGTAGACGAACTTGGGTTTGTGTTCGGCAATCAACGCTTCGAGTTTGTCGACCTGCACGCCGTTGGCATCAATTGGCGCGCTGATCAGTTCTGCACCATACAGGCGGAAACACTGGATGGTGGCCAGGAAGGTGGGGCCCTCCACAATCACCTTGTCGCCCGGGCTGATCATGGTTTTGCCCAGCAGGTCCAGGCCTTGTTGGCTGCCGGTGGTGACGATCAGTTGGTCTGGTGCCAGGTCTTGCACACCCTTGGCACCCATGAAGGCGGCCAGTTGTTCACGCAGCGGATTGTGGCCTTCGGTGGCGCCGTATTGCAGTGTGGCGCCCGCCTCGTGCGTCAGTGCGGTGTTGACGGCTTCACGAATGCCCTCCACGTCAAACATGGCGGGGTCGGGAAAGCCGCCGGCAAAGCTGATGATGCCGGGCTTGCCCAGCAGTTTGAAAAGTTCGCGGATGGCGGAGGTTTCGACGTTGTTCAGTCGGGTCGCAAATTGAAGTGGCATGGTCTTGAACGGCTGGAATGGGCAAGGCTGCGATGGTAGCGCGTGGCGCGCCTCCAAAGCCACACTGCGAAGTAATGCGACTCTTGCATAAGGCCATGAATCGGCCTGGCAAGACGTATCCAGAAGCCCTGGGCAAGCCTAGAATCCGCCACATCCAAAAGAACTATTCGGAGCCCACAATGACCCATTCCGTGCTCGCAGAGCTGCTGTCCTACACCCAAGAACATGCAGGCCCTGCTTCCAGTCGCCTTACCGATTTTGTAAGCGCCTATTTCGACAACACCGACCCCGACGAATTGCAGGCACGTGGCCCGGCCAGCCTGTTTGCCATCGCCAATGCCCACTGGCGTTTGCTGGACGTGGCCCGCCCCGCCAACACGGCCAAGATCCGGGTGTTTAACCCGACACTGGCTGAAGACGGTTTTGTCAGCGATCACACGGTGGTGCAAATTGTCAACGACAACATGCCCTTCCTGGTCGACTCGGTGACCATGGCCATCAACAGGCGCAATCGCACGGCGCACTGGATTGTTCACCCGCTGATGAGCGTGACGCGCGACGCCCAAGGCAAGGTGCTCCATGTCAGCAGTGCCGCTACCGCCAAAGCAGCCGGTCGGCACGATCCCGTGGAGTCCTTGATCCAGGTGGAATGTGACCGTATCGTCGGCGCCGCAGACCAGAAGGCGCTCACCGACGAGCTGGAGCGCGTATTGGGCGACGTCCGCGCTGCAGTGCAAGATTGGCAACCCATGCTGGAGCGCGCCCGTGCCATGGCACAGGCCGCGTCAAGCTCCACCCTGTCGGTGACCGGTCGTCAAGAGGGTGTGGACTTTCTGTGTTGGCTCGAAGACCGGCACTTCACGTTCCTCGGCGCGCGGGACTATGACCTCAAACGCGACGGTGATGTGGTCAGCTTGGTGGCCAAACCCGAGACCGGCCTTGGCATTTTGCGCGGGTCGGTGCAGACGCTGGAGACCCGTTTGCCCCCCGAAGCCATCGCCCTGCTGGCCTCCAGCGAATTGGTGCTGGTTACCAAGGCCATGACCCGGGCCACGGTGCACCGCCCGGCCTGGCTGGACTATGTGGCCGTTAAGCGTTTCGACGAAAGCGGCCAGGTGGTAGGTGAAGCCCGCTTCCTGGGCCTGTACACCGCCACTGCCTACACGGCGGCGGTGGGCGAGATTCCCCAGGTGCGCAGCCGTATTGCGGCCGTTATGGAAGCGGCCGGCGTGGTGCCTGACAGCCACGCCGCCAAATCACTGCAGTCCATTCTGGATGTCTACCCCCGCGACGAACTGTTCCAGATCGACACCGCCACCTTGACTGACCACGCCATCGGCATCCTGCGCTTGCAAGAGCGCCAGCGCACCCGGCTGTTCCTGCGTCGTGACCCGTTTGGCCGCTTTACGTCGGCCCTGGTATTTGTGCCCCGCGACCGCTTCAACACCGAGCTGCGCATCAAAATCGGCAACGAACTGATGGTGGCACTGGATGGCCAGTCCATCGAGTTCACGCCCATGCTGACGGACAGCCCGCTGGCGCGCATTCACTACATGGTTCGCTCCAAGGACAACGCGCCCCAGAACGTCGGCCTTCAGGCGCTGGAAGCCCGGATTGCACGCCTGACCCAGCGTTGGGAAGACGAATGCACAGCCGAGCTGCTGCGTGCCCACGGCGAGGGCCCGGGTCTGGCACTGGCCCACCGGTTTGCCGATGCGTTTCCCACCTCTTATCGTGAGGACTTTTCTGCACTGGTTGCGGCAGAAGATGCCGACATGTTGGTCGGTCTGTCGCCCACTTCACCCATGGCGGTCAAGTTGTACCGGCCCCTCAACGCCGAAGCCGGCATGTTGCGCTTGAAGATTTACAACCTCTCCAAGGTGGCCCTGTCGGACTCACTGCCCGTGCTGGAACGTATGGGCGCCCGCGTGCTGGACGAGCACCCCTACCGCATTGGCAGCAATGGTGACGCATTGTGGATACACGATCTGGGTCTGCAATTGCCGGCTGACACCGACCTGGCTACTGTCAAGGAGCGCTTTGAGGCCTTGTTTGCCCAAGCCTGGCGCGGTGAAGTGGAAAGTGACAACCTGAACCGCCTGGTTCTGGTGACACGGCTCGACGCCCGCTCGATTGCGGTCTTGCGCGCCTACACCCGTTACTTCAAACAACTGGGGTTTGCCTTTAGCCAGAGTTATATCGAGGCCACGCTCAACAAAAACGCAGGCATTGCACAGGCCATTGCCGACCTGTTCATGGTGCGGTTTGATCCGTCCCTGACCAGCGATCGCAAAGCCGTGCAACAGCAAATCCGAGCCCAGATTGATGCCGATCTTGGCAAGGTCGCCAGTCTGGACGAAGACCGCATCCTGCGCCAATTTGTCTCCACCGTGATCGCAACGCTGCGCACCAACCTGTGGCAGACCACGACCGACGGGCTGTCCAAACCTTATTTGAGCCTCAAGCTCAATCCGCGTGAAGTGCCGGGTGTTCCCGCGCCCAAGCCGCTGTTCGAAATCTGGGTCTATTCACCCCGGGTTGAAGGCGTGCACCTGCGTGGTGGCAAGGTGGCGCGGGGTGGCCTGCGCTGGTCGGACCGCCGCGAAGACTTCCGCACCGAAATCCTGGGTCTGGTCAAGGCCCAGCAGGTCAAGAACACCGTCATTGTGCCGGTCGGCTCCAAGGGTGGTTTTGTGTTGAAGAATGCACCACCGGCCACGGACCGCGAGGCTTTTATGGCCGAGGGTATTGCCTGCTACAAGCTGTTCCTGTCGGGCCTGTTGGACATCACCGACAACGTGGTCAAGGGCACCGTGGTGCCGCCCGGCGATGTGGTGCGCCACGATGTGGATGACCCCTACCTGGTGGTGGCGGCCGACAAGGGCACGGCCACCTTCTCCGACATCGCCAATGGCGTCTCCGCTGACTACGGCTTCTGGCTGGGTGACGCGTTTGCATCGGGCGGCTCGGTCGGTTACGACCACAAGAAGATGGGCATCACCGCACGCGGCGCCTGGGAGGCTGTCAAACGCCACTTCCGTTCGCTGGGAGTAAACACCCAGACGACACCCTTCACCGTGGCTGGCATTGGCGACATGTCGGGCGACGTGTTTGGCAACGGCATGCTGCTGTCCGAGCAGATCAAGCTGGTCGTGGCCTTTGACCACCGGCATATCTTTATTGACCCGAATCCGGATGTGGCACGCTCCTTTGCCGAGCGCCAGCGCCTGTTCAGCCTGCCACGCTCCAGCTGGGACGACTACGACAAGAGCTTGATCTCGCAAGGCGGTGGTGTGTATCCGCGCACGGCCAAGTCGATTGTGCTGAGCCCCGAGGCGCGTGCCATCATCGGCATCACGGCCGAAGAGCTGCCACCGCTGGAGCTGCTGAAGGCCATTCTGCAGGCACCGGTGGACCTGTTGTACAACGGCGGCATTGGCACCTACGTAAAAGCCAGCTTCGAGACCCATGCCCAGGTCGGCGACAAGGCCAGTGACGCCTTCCGCGTCAATGGCAGCGAACTGCGCTGCAAGGTCGTGGCCGAAGGTGGCAACCTGGGATGCACACAGAATGGTCGCATCGAATACGCACAAAAAGGTGGCCTGATCTACACCGATGCCATTGACAACTCGGCCGGCGTGGATTGCTCGGACCACGAAGTCAACATCAAGATTTTGTTGGGCAGTGTGGTCGAAGCGGGCGACCTGACGCTGAAGCAGCGCAACGATCTGTTGGCGTCCATGACCGACGAGGTGGGCCACCTGGTGTTGCAGGACAACTACTACCAGACCCAGGCGCTGGACATTGCCACACACCGCCCGATGTATGTTCTGGACGGGCAGCAACGGCTGATGCAGTGGCTCGAAGGCAGCAACCGCCTGAACCGCGCCATCGAATTTTTGCCGACCGATGACGAGATTGCCAAGCGCCGTGCCCGCAAAGTGGGCCTGACGGCTCCTGAAAACGCCGTGGTGCTGGCCTATGCCAAGATGTCGGCGTTTGACGAGCTGGTGGCCAGCAACCTGCCGGACGACCCTTTCTTTGGCCGCGCACTCAAAGCCTACTTCCCGCAAGTTTTGACCGAAAAATTTGCTGCCGCCATTGATGTGCATCCCCTGAAGCGCGAAATTATCGCCACCTACATTACCAACACGGTACTCAATCGCACCGGGGCAACCTTTGTCAATTTCATTGCCGCTGAAGCCGGGGCGGTGACCGCCGATGTGGTGCGGGCTTTTACACTGGCCCGTGAGATTTTTGATTTGGAGCCCTTGTGGGACCAGCTCGACGCACTGGACTATAAAGTTGACGCCAAGCTGCAGTTGGATCTGTTGGCCAAATTGATTTCCATCGCCCAACGGGCCTCACGCTGGATGCTGCGCATTCGAGCCCAGGGCGCTGACATGCCAACACTGATCCAGCGTTACCAGCCGGCTGCGCGCGAGTTGCGTGCCAACCTGTCGACATGGTTGCCACAAACGGCCCAAGACAGCTGGCAACGATCCACCGAGACGCTGGTGAACGCCGGCGTCGAGGCAACATTGGCGCAAAACCTGACGGCACTGGAGTTTATCTTTCCGGCCCTGGATTTGGTGGACCTGGCGCAAGCCGCCAATACCGGTTTGGAACAGGCGGCGCGGGCCTATTTCGGCATTGAGGCTGAGTTGTGCCTGACCGAATGGCGCGCTCAAATCAACCGCCTGCCAACCGACACTTTGTGGCAAACCCAGGCCCGCGCAAGTGCGCGGGACGATGTGTATTCCATCGCACACCAGATCACACTGGGCCAACTGTCCCGCGGTGACCAGGTCGAGGCTTGGCATGTTCAGCATGGTCAGGCGATTGGGCGCCTGCAACACCTGTTGGCGACCATCAGCACACAGGCTGCGGATCTGGCTCCGGTGTCGGTAGCACTCAGAGAGCTGCGGCATCTAGACATCTTGAATTCATGACGCGCTCCCAGATCGAAGCCTTCTTCGCCACTCTGAAAGCGGCAAATCCTACGCCGGTAACGGAACTTGAATACACCAGTGTGTTTGAGCTGCTCACGGCTGTCTTGTTGAGTGCGCAGGCAACCGATGTGAGGGTCAACAAGGCCACCCGCAAGCTGTTTGCGGTGGCCAATACACCACAGGCCATTCTGGAACTGGGCTTGGAAGGGTTGGAGTCCTATATCAAGACCATCGGCCTGTACCACAGCAAGGCCAAACACCTGTTGCAAACCTGTCAAATCCTGGTTGATCAACATACCGGCCAGGTACCACGCACGCGGGAGGCGCTGGAGGCATTGCCCGGCGTGGGTCGCAAAACCGCCAATGTGGTGCTCAACGTGGCCTTTGGTGAACCCACCATGGCGGTGGACACGCATATTTTCAGGGTTGGCAACCGTACCGGGCTGGCAACCGGTTCAACCCCGCTGGCCGTTGAGCAGCAACTGCTCAGGCGGATTCCAGCTGCTTATCTGGTGGACGCACACCATTGGCTGATCCTGCATGGGCGCTATGTGTGCAAGGCGCGAAACCCCCAATGTGGGCAGTGTGGCGTGAGCGCCTATTGCGCATATGCGTCCAAAGCGCTGGCCGCTTGAATCTGTACTTTCAATTCGCATGACCATTGCCATGAAGACCATCGAACGTGCACGTGCGATCATCGTCAACCCAAACCTTACGTGGGCCACCATTGAACAGGAAAACAGTGCGTGGCAAGACCTGTACATGCCGTACATGGCGACGCTGGCTTTCATCCCGGCTCTGGCAAGTGTTGTCGGCTGGAGTGTGTTGGGCATCGGCTCGTCGGTGCAACTATCGCCATTGACCGGTCTGGGCCTCATGCTCAGCCAGTATGTGATGACACTGGTGATGGTGGCGGTCTGGGGATGGATCATCGGCATGCTCGCGCCAGCTTTCGGCGGACAGGCCAGTTTTCAGAGGGGGATCCAGCTCACGGTGTATGCGAGCACGCCGGCCATGCTGGTCGGCGTTTTCAGCGCAGTGCCGGCGCTCTCGCTCCTGGCACTGCTTGGAGCCGTTTACGCGCTGTATCTTGTCTATCTTGGTCTTCCCGTTCTGATGAAGTGCCCATCACAACGCGCTTTGCCCTTCTTGGCCGTGGCTGCCGTGGCAGGCTTTTTAGGCAGTCTGGTGATCAGCATCGCGACCTCGCTGGCAGTACCGACACCGCTGCCAGTCTTGCAAGGAAACAAGGCCGTGGGTGATGCAGGCTTCACGATGCAGCCAAGTGGTACCACAACGACGGTGCCCGCCGGCTCTGACCCCTCAAACAGCAACAGAGACGCGACCGCAAAGCCCAAAGCGCCGGTCTATGCGGAGACCCTGCAGGATATGGCAAAGCGCCTGGAGGCCCTGGCGGCGGAGCAGGAAAAAACCAAGAAGTAGAGCGGTCAGCAACCGGCTAGCGGCGGGCCAGGATGCGCTTGGCTGATTCCAAAAATTTTTCCCGATCCGTGGCCTTGTCAATGTGGCGAGCCAGTGCTTGCAACAAAGCGTCCACATTTGACTCGCGGGCTATTTCTTTCTTGATTAGGGTTTTGGATAAGGGACCGATGTACTGGCCCAACGAGCGCTCCAGGCCAGCCTGCTGCTCGGCATCCAGCGCCAACAGTTTCAAGGACGGCGACCCGGTATTTGGGTTGGGTCTTTGGCCTGAATCGACCCTGGTGGTGTCCACCCGGGCGGTGGCGGACGACATAGGGCGACTCAACACATTGCTGTTGCTGCCGCTGTTACCAAAGGTCGAACTGCGGGCTGAGCTGCCACCAAACATCGGCACCGTGTTGGCCCGTTTGGGGTGGATAAAGCCTTCACGCAGTAGCTCATCGGGAATCGATACCGCAAGCACCTCGCGCAGGTTCTGAATGTCAGTGGCGCGGGGTAAAGATTTCTTGACCAGCACATGGGCCAGCGGGCCGATGGCACGTGCCAAGTCGTTTTCTACCTCCAGCACCGCTTCCGGTGGCAATGCCACAACTCCGTTCTCAGCATCCAATCGAACGGTAGCCATTCCCGACGGAGAAGCGAGTCGCGTGGCTGCAAACCCCTTATCCATGACCCGGTAGATGTCGTGTGGCCGTTTGTGTTTGTCCTGGCGGGCACCAAGGTACTCAAACAGATCGTTGGCGTTGTCGCTGATCTGTGAAATGACTTCAAAAAAAGCGCGCGAAACGGTAATCTGGTTGGGCGCAGAAAAATCCATGACACGCTGCGCCACGTTAATGCCGTCACCGACCACATTCACGCGGTTGTTGATGTCCATCATCATGCGAATGGGACCGAGGTGCAGGCCCACCCGCATGGACAGGCGTTGCCCGTATTTTTGCAAAAGCAGGTCACGCATCAGGAGTGCAGACTGAAGGGCCTCTTCGGGGTCGCCCAGGAAACAGATGGCCGCGCCATCACCCGTGTCCAGCACAATCCGCGACGACTCGTTGACGCCTCCAATCGCCTTGCCGATCAATTCGTTGAACAGCGCCTTGACGACCACTTGCTGGTTGACCGACAGCGTGGAGTAGGCCACCAGGTCCAGGAACATGATGGTGCCCATCACATTCTTTCGCATGGCCTCGGCGGCATTGGTGGGGACCGCCTGGGTTTGCGACACAAAGGCCAAAACGCCACTGCTCGGGGGCACCGTGGACGACCCCAAACGCCCGGCGAGATGGCTCGCACCCAGTGGAACGGTGTGGTTTCGATCTTGTTCTGCGGTCTGCAGCACGGCCCGGAACTCACCCACGTTCTGGGGTCGCTGTGCTTCGTTGGGGCTCATTGCCCAGTCAATGGCCTGCAACAGAGCCTCGCAGTAGACCTGTGTGTTGCCCAGCGCCACGGCTTTGCGTATCGGGTCTTCCCGCACGCGTGACGCCGATTCCAGTGGCTTGGTCCCGGTTGCCATCCAGTACATCACGGCCCCCAGCGAGTACAGGTCGGTCCACGGGCCCTGATGGCCATTGCTGTGGTACTGCTCAAACGGTGCAAAGCCAGGGCTGACGATATTGGTCAGCTCGGCGTTCCCAGACACCCGCCGCGCCGCGCCAAAATCCAGCAACACCGGGGAGCCGTCGGCACGGATGTAAATGTTGTCGGGCTTGATATCGCGGTGCAAAAAATTCAGCTTATGTACCGCTTCCAGCCCATCCAGGATGGGGTAGACCACCTGCAAAAGGCTTTTTTGGCTCAATCCCGACTGTTTGGCCAGCCAGTGTGTCAACGGGTTGCCGGTCTCGTACTCCATGACAATGTAGGCCGTGCCATGCACCTTGAAGTAGCGCAAAACGCGGACGATGTTGGGGTGGCGGAAGGATGCCAAGGTGCGGGCTTCGTCAATAAAACGCTCCAGGCCCCACTGGAAACGCCCTTCTCCGTCGCCCGCACGCACTTGCACGGAGCAGTCAGGCGAACGCACCGCCAAATCCGCTGGAAAATACTCCTTGATGGCCACTGGCAGTTGCAAGTTGACGTCCTTGGCCAGATAGGTGATGCCAAAGCCACCGCCACCCAAGGTTTTTTCAATGCGGTATTCAAACAGCTCATGGCCAACGGCCAGCGAGGCCGCGTCTTTGCCAGGAGCCGCTTGGGTTGCCATGGTGTTGCCGTTCTGCACAGGTGTCAGCTGTCGCGCTCGATCATCTGCATCGCCTTCTCGATGCTGCGGCGCATGCGGTTGAACGAACTGCCCAGCACGGCGATTTCGTCTTTACCGCCTTCAGCAAACTCCGGCACATCAAAATCACCCGTGCTTACGCGGTCTGCCGCCAGCGACATTCTGCGAATCGGTCGCACGATGAACCAGCTCAGCATCAGGTTCAGCACAATGAAGAAGACTACAAACACCGCTGCCAATGACGCCATGAAGGTTTTCAACGCCCGGTCGGCATTGGCCAACGGAATACTCAGCGGCACGCTGACCACTTGCGCACCGATGATCTCGTTGTGTTTCCAGCCAAAGCCATTGGCCTCGCCATAAATCTTGATCATGCTGGCGGGTGCAGCGGCGGGCACGCTGTGGCAGCGCAGGCAAGCCGGATTGACGATCTGGATGGGCTTGGCGATGTACAGCAAACGGCCGGTGGCACCGTCGCGCTCGGCAACCAGCTCTTTCGAGTCCGCGTTTTGACGGAACTGCTGCACCAGATCAGCCTCCCAGTCGGTTGCCCGATCGCGGGGATTGGTCGGATTCAGCGTTGCTTCCTTGTAGGCATAGTCCCGGTATTTTTTCTGGATGTGGCCCAGCGTCTCGGTGGCGGCAAACGCGGGGACTGTTTGTGGCAGGAAGGTTTCTTCCAGCATGGGGTCCAGATGCGGCTTGATCTGCTCAACGGTGTAGGAGCGCACGGCCAGGGCCGTGTCCATCATCAATCGCGCATTGCGCAGGACTTCGTCACGCGCGTTTTCCTGAAGCAGTTGGCGAGAAATGTATCCTGCCGCCGCAAACCCCGCGAGAAATACGAGCACCAAAACAAGATTGAATTTGAGTCTCAGGCCCATAACACCCCCTGATCAGGAACACGAAACATACAAGTGTCCGCATTGTGCCCCCATTTGTAGGAGTCGCGTGATTTAGATCAAGCTGAATAGTAGCGTTCAGTGTTATAGGATTTGCAAACAGAATACAAAGCCCAGACGACACCGCAAGCACCATGGCCAGCACTAGGTCCGTTGCAACAAGGCTGTCAACTCGGCTGCCGGCATGGCCTTGGCAAACAACCATCCCTGATAGACCTCGCAACCCTGCTCAAGCAGAAAAGCAAGCTGGGCCTGGGTCTCGACCCCTTCGGCCACCAGCGACAAGCCCAGGCTTTTGGCCAACGCAATGATGGCGCGTGCAATGCTTTCATCATTGGGATCTTCCGGTATGCCGTCCATAAAACTCTTGTCGATTTTGAGTTTGCTGACCGGCAATGCTTTGAGATAGGCCAATGACGAATAACCCGTTCCAAAATCGTCGAGTGCTACGCCGCACCCAAAAGCCGCCAATGCATTGAGTTGCTCTCGGGCATGTTCGGGCTGTGACATGGCCACCGACTCGGTGATCTCCACGTCCAGCCAACAGGCCTGTGCACCTGTGCGGTCCAACAACGTGCGGATCTTTTGCGGCAAATCGCGTTGCCGAAATTGCTGGGCCGACACATTGACCGCCACCCGCAGCGGCATACCGGCCAGTTGCCATTGGGCCATTTGGGTACACGCAGTCTCCATCACCCACTCCGATAAGGGCAGTATGAGACCGGTCGCCTCGGCCACTGGAATAAACCGGGCTGGTGACACATAGCCGAGTACCGGGTCGTCCCAGCGCAGCAATGCCTCGGCACCAACAATGGCGCCAGTGCGCACATCGACCTGGGGCTGGTAGTGCAGTTGCAATTTGCCTTGTGACATGGCGTCTTTCAGGCGGGTATGCAAGCGCATGTCCTCCTGCACCTTGCGCTCAAGCTCCGGCGAATAACAGGCATACACGCCGCGCCCGTTGTCTTTGGCCTTGTACAGCGCCATGTCGGCAAAACGCAGCAGGGTATCGCTGTCAGCTCCGTCCATCGGATAAAAAGCCAGGCCGATGCTGCCACCGGCATATACCTCTTCACCATTGAGGCTGAAAGAGGTTTGCAACGCTGCAAGCAGGCGTGCGGCCTGCCCCACGGCAATATCCACATCATGCAGGTCGGCCATCAAGACACCAAACTCGTCGCCGCCCATGCGGGCCAGCGTGTCTGCCGGTCGCAAATGGCTGCGCACACGCTGACCCACCTGCACCAGCAGAGCGTCTCCTATGGCATGACCAAAGCCGTCATTAACGGCTTGAAAATGGTCCAGGTCCAACAGCAAAACCGCTACCTGTTTGCCGCTGCTATGGCCCCGAACCAACGCGTCCGCCAGTTCCTGTCGAAACTGCCAGCGGTTCGCCAGGCCCGTCAGTTCGTCGTGGGACGCCTGATGGCGCAGCGACTCTTCATATTTTTTGCTCTCGGTGAGGTCGCGGATGTAGGCGATGGCATGGCGCTCACCATCGTCCACCCAATCGCCCAGCGCGATGCTGACGGGCAACATGTGTCCGTCTTTGCGCATCAGCTTCAAATCAACGGCACCCATTGCACGGGGACGGGGTTGCAAAAAATACTCGCGCATCAGCTGCGCATGTTGGGCATGCATGGGTTGGGGCAAGAACACCTCAACCCCCTGCCCCACCAATTCGTCAGTGGTATACCCGGTCAGCACTTGCATGACCGGGTTGGCCATCAGAATGCGCCCCTCACCATTGACCCAGAGCACCCCATCGGGCGCGGAATTGAGAACCACTTTTTCGCGTAGATTTTGGGTTTGAAGACGCTCCAACGGACGGCGCATCGACTCATTAAAGGTCGCCTGAAACAGAAAAAGGTAAGACGCTACCTTGTAAAAATGGCCCATGGCATTGGCCACATCTTTGTCCACGATGCCGATCTGTGTGAAGAAAAGCTCGGACACCGCCGCCAAACCTACCGTGAACCCCAGCGCTCTGACGGCTTCATGCACCAGTTGGGCGCGACGCAGCCACAAGACCAGCAAAGTCGACAGGTTGAGACAGATCAACAGCCATTCCAGGCCGACCTTCAACGCAGTTTGACCTTGTCCGGGCACAAATAGCGCAGGCACCTGGTCTGGCCACATCAGTCCAACCGGTCCAGCCAACAGCACCAGCACTACCACCAGCGCCACACCAACCCGTCGGCGCACGGTCGTCACTTCCGCGCCGTTGGGCAACAGGGTGTAGACCAACAACGAACTGGCGGCCAACACGCGCGCGATCAGCCAGAAGAACATGGATTTATGGGGACTGTTAGGTGTAATGGCATCGGGCATGCCCGAGTAGCTCATGGTGTGGAGAAAATCAAACACCCCCACACCCAGAAACGCAATGCCCAGAAATACAACTGCACCTTTGCGCACCGACAGAATCGCGCGGTACCCGGTTGCAAAAATCAGCATGGCCACAACCACCGCAAACATTTCGACAACGGTGTGCCAAAACACAAACAGCTGGGGGTCAAGATGGACGGTTTGCCCGCTGTTCGCCACCCATGCCAACAATGGAACTGCCAACGCCAGCAAGCCCCAGCCCACAGCATTTTGAAACGGGTGAATTTTTGGCGGAGGCATTTGGGTCGGCAAATCAACGCGTCATTGCGAAGACCCCATGATGGCACAGTCGATGCGTGAACTTGCTGTCCATGAATTCGCAAATTCCCCGTATCCTCAATCCATGCCCACCACCCACCTCCTCTACCTCCACGGCTTTCGCTCATCCCCCGCATCCACCAAAGCCCGTATGACCGCTGCCGCCATGGCGCAGCGGTTTCCGGGCGTTGTGTGGCTTTGCCCCGCCCTGCCCGCCTCACCAAAACAAGCCATGGATGACGTGCTGCTGGCAACCGCCCATTGGCCGTTGGCCACCACGGCGGTGATGGGTTCATCGCTGGGCGGGTTTTATGCCACCTGGCTGGCTGAGCGCTGGGGGTGCAAGGCGGTGTTGCTCAACCCGGCGGTGCACCCGGCGCGCGACCTGGCGGCGCACCTGGGTGACCAAACCGTGTGGCACGACCCCGAGCAGCACTTTGTGTTTGAAGCCGCGTATGTGGATGAACTGCTGGCCCAGGAGATTGCCCGCATCACCCGGCCGGAGCGCTACTGTGCGGTGATTGCCAAAGGCGATGAGGTGCTGGACTGGCGCGAGATGACGGGCCACTACCCCGGCGCCACCATCAAGCTGTTGCCGGGCGGAGACCATGCGCTGAGTGACTACGCCCTGCATCTGGATGCGGTGCTGGAATTTCTGGATCTGCTTACGGCGTAGAAAACGCGCTTGGCGCTGACCCGCTCATGCTCCCGGGCTACCGAACCCAGTTCGGAAAATAGCCCAGCGCATCCTGCACAGCGGCATCGTGCGCGGGCACCACCACCAGGTCGGGGTACTTTTGGGTCACGGCGCGGACCTGCTCGACGCTGCGATGGGTCTGCTCGCGGTCGCGGTCCACGATGACACTGGCGGCCCAAAACTTGGCAGCACCCACAGCCACGGCGGCTTTTTTCCAGGCCACGTCACCAATGAAGAAATAGGCTTTGCCGCTGTCTACGGTGACAAACATGCCGATCGAGCCTGCCGTGTGCCCGGGCATGGGAACCAAGACCACCGAGCCATCGTTGAAGAGATCAAGGCTCTGCGCATAGCCCTTGTAGGCAACGGGCTGCATCACCAGTGGCGACCAGCGGGTTTCAGGGGCTGCCACCTGCGATGGCCAAGCCGTGGCCGCGCCCGACTCGGGGTGGGCGATGCTGTGCATCTCTTCTTCCGCGGCAAAGATCTGCGCCTCGGGGAAGTCGGGCACACCACTGGCGTGGTCCCAGTGGCCGTGGCTGATGATCACTTTCTGGATCGGCACATAGCCCGCGTCTTCCAGTTGTTTGCGGGCCGGTAGCAACGGCTTGTCAAACTTGAATGCCAAGCGTGCCCAGTACGGCATGTCCCGCGCGTATTGGGCCTCGATGTTGGCGCCCAGACCGGTGTCGAACAAAAGGTAGTCGTCATTGTGTTTGATCAGAAAGGCCGAGAAGTTGGTGTCTATCTTCTTGGAGAGGCTGCCCTCTGGCAACAGAAGACGCTCGGCTACCGCCACCTTGCCGGTCTTGATGATGGAGAAGCCGACACGTGGTCGACCGGCCGACGGGGATGGCGCATCCTGTGCGGCCACGACGCCGGTGAACAACAGGGCTGCCACCGAGATGGCGTAGGCGAGCGATTTTGCGAGTGAGAGAGTCTTCATGCTGAGATTCCGTTTGTGGTTGGTAGAACACCAAAATAGGTTGTATGGGCTCGGATGCGAGACCCGTAGACGGACTCTAAAGCTTGGTCTATGCTCCAAGGTCAAGCACTATTTTTGGTGCGACTGCAATCCACGTTGCAAACATGAACATCAGCCAGCTAGCCAAAGCCATCAACGTGTCCACCGACACGGTGCGCTACTACGAAAAGCAGGGCATTCTCGAAGCCCCCGCGCGCCAGGAAAACGGCTACCGCGCCTACACCGCGGCGCATGTGCAGGCCCTGCGGTTTGTGCGCGGTGCCCAGGCGCTGGGTTTTTCACTGGCAGAGATTCGTGTGATCCTGCCGCAAGTGGCGCGTGGCCAGTTTGGTCGAGGCGACATTGAGCAGCAGCTGCAGGCCAAGATGGCACAAATTGATGCCCATATTCGCCAGCTACAGACCCTGAAAAAGGAACTCAAGGCCACCTTTGCGTCACTGACCTGCGCACCGGATCAACCGGTCTCGACGGCCCAGAGTACGGCGACGGATTCCGGCAGCGGAGCCGGCGCAGCGCGTGCCAGAAAGTCGTTTACAAAACCGGCGGCGAAGTCGCCTGCTCGCTAGCGCCCGAAAAGAACACATCCAGTGTGGGAAACCGGGGCTCGCCCGTCAAACAGTCCCACAGGTAGATGGCAAAGCCCAGATCCCCCGTCCACAGCGAATACTGGCCCTGCCCGTGCTGCGCCCGCTCCGCCGCGGTCTGCGCGATGCCGTGCATGGCAAATGCGCGGGCACGCTCAAGCCATTTGGCGTCTCCCGTGCGCTGGTAGAGCTTGAGGAAGGCGTAGCCATTGCCGCCCGTGCCGTGGCACAGGTTGGCGCCCTTGGTCAGGGGTCCCGCTTGCCAGAGGGTCTCACCAGCGCGCAACATCAAAGCGTCAAGCGGTCCTGCGGGCAGATCGCCCAGGCAGATGACAAAGCCCGGTGCCCCATGGCAGAACTGCATCAGCAAGCGCGGTTGCTCACCCGCCGGGGTGACAAGGTGCGCGCGCCAATTCACACCCTGGCCGTCCTCGGTAGCGGTGCGCGACACGGTTTGAACGATGCAGCGCTCCCATTGCTGCCAATCGTCTGGCGCCAGCAGTTTGCGCCCCTTGATCAGTGCACATGCTGTGGCCACAAAACCGTGCACACCGTCCAGGTAAGTGCTTTGGCGCCCATACATGTCCTGCGTCCAGTAGTGGCACTGGAACTCGTCGGACCACAGCAACTGGCTCCACAGTGTTGCCGCTGTCTGAACGTACAACTTGGCCCAGCGTGGGTCGCCACTGTGTTGGTACAAAAAATACGCCGCCAGCATCGTTCCGGGGGCGCCCCACATCAGTTCGCGGTGTGGATGCTCCCTATTGCCCGCGATGAGGTGCGCCAGCTGGTCGTTTAGGACCGAGCGGTCAGCCGCGTTGGCCCATTGCTGCATCAGAAATGGCGTATCGCCCATCAAATACGAGGCGGCGGCGGCATCGCGGACCTCGCCCAGCCATTCCTGGTTGCGCGAGCGTGCAGCGTCGAGGTAAGCGATGTAGTCTGCCTTTAGCGAAGCCCCACCTTGCGCTTGCAAGTAATGCAGTGCCCAGACGACACCACACGCACCGTGGTAGAGCGGGGTCAGACCGGGATCCGTGGCGCGCGCCTCGGCCCGGTCTCTGGGATGCGCAGGCCATCCCAGTACCGGGTCAAATTGGCGCTCCGTCTCATCCACAATGGCTTGTATTGTGGCGCGAGCGACATCGGAATCCCATGCGACAGTGCGCAAGGGTTCATGGCGGGCAAGCTCATAAAGCATGGTGCATTCCTGTTGACACAAGTTGCTACTGAGTTGATAGCGGCTTACGCATATTTCACGTGGGCTGGAGGCACTTTTTATGCATAGACTCTCCTTGCGCTCAGCGTTTCAGCGCCGCCTGCGTAATACCCGCCAGCGAGACCCGGGTGCTGATCAACTCAGGCTCCAGCATCACCTCGATCAGCGTGCCCTCGGGCCGCGCCAGCGCCGCCAGCAACTCGGCCTCAAAGTCGGCCGTGCGCTGGATGCGCACACCGGCATAACCGTAGGCGCGGGCCAGCGCGGCGAAGTCGGGGTTGTGCAGCGCAGTGCCGGCACCGGCCACGTGCTGCGGGTATTCGCGCTCCTGGTGCATACGAATCGTGCCGTACATGCCGTTGTTCAGCAGCAGAATGATGGTCTTGGCGCCGTGTTGCACGGCAGTGGCCAGCTCCTGGCCGTTCATCAGAAAGTCGCCGTCACCGGCAATGGTGAACACCACCCTGCCCTGCCCGGCTGCTGTTGGGCTGGCCTTGCTGGTGATGGCCGCTGCAATACCGGCCGGCACGCCATATCCCATGGCCCCATTGGTGGGGGCCAATTGCGTCTTGAAGCCCTTGGCCAGGCCGCTGTAGCGGTAGAAGCGGTGCAGCCAGCTGGCAAAGTTGCCGGCACCGTTGGTTAGCACGGCATCTGCTGGCAAATGCTTTTGCACGGTGGCGATGACGCTGTGCATATCGACCAGGCCGCGCTCGGTGTCGGCCGGCAGGTCCTTGATGGGGCTGGCTTGCAGGTTGGCCACGTAGTCGGCATTGCAGGCCTGCGCCCAGGCCTCCCACACCACGTCCTTGGGGGCAGCCAGCACCTCCAGCGAGCGGGCGGCGGCGCGCATGCTGGCGTGGATGGCCAGGTCGGCCTGGTAGACGCGGTTCAGCTCTTCGGCGCTGGCGTGGATGTGGACTAGCGTTTGTTTGCTGCGCGGGGCCTGCAGCAGCGTGTAGCCGCCGGTCGTCATCTCGCCGAGGCGTGGGCCGATGGCGATGACCAGGTCGCTCTCGCCAATGCGTTTGGCAAGCGCCGGGTTGATGCCAATGCCGACGTCGCCGGCATACAGCGGGTGGTGGTTGTCAAAGGTGTCCTGAAAGCGGAAGGCATTGCCCACCGGCAGACGCCAGGCCTCGGCAAAGCGCTGCAAGGCCTGGGCCGACTGCGGCGTCCAGCCGCTGCCACCGGCAATGACAAACGGGCGCTGGGCTTTTATGAGCATCTCGCGCAGCGTGCGCAAGGCGCCGGGGTCGCTCCATGCGTCCGATGGTTCGACGCGGGCCAACGGTGCGGGCACTACGCCGGTGTGCTGGGTTCACCTGGACGGTTTGCGTCAGCATGTCTTCGGGCAACACCAGCACCACGGGGCCGGGGCGGCCGTTCATCGCCGTGGCAAAGGCGCGGGCTATGTATTCGGGGATGCGGGCCGCGTCGTCAATGCGCTCTACCAGTTTGGCCATGCCCAGGGCGCTGGGGCCGAACATGACGCGGTAGTCCATCTCCTGAAAGGCTTCGCGGTCGCGCTGGTCGCTGGCCACGTCGCCAATCAGCAGCACCATGGGTGTGGAATCCTGGAACGCAGTGTGTACGCCGATGCAGGCATTGGTGGCGCCGGGTCCACGGGTCACAAAACACACGCCGGGGCGGCCGGTCAGCTTGCCATGGGCCTCGGCCATGAAGGCAGCGCCGCCCTCTTGCCGGTTGACGACAAACTGGATGCGCTCGCGGTACAGATGAAAGCCGTCCAAGACGGCCAGATAGCTTTCGCCGGGAACTCCAAAGGCGTGGGTAACGCCTTGTTCAATCAGACATTGCACCAGCAGGTGGCCGGCAATCTGGGGAGCGGATGTAGAGGGGGTAGGTGTTAGATGCATGGCCGGTATTGTCCACGCGCGCAACACCAATTTTGGCTGGGGTTTACACCTTGACAACAGCCGCTGCAGTGCGTTCGCGGTGGTAGCTGCCGGTTCCGCGATGCGGCACCCGATCGGTGGGTAACACGTCGCCCGGCTGGTAGGTCGGGCCGCTATTCAGGCGCTCGTAGTACGGAGCAAATTCCGTCTGTGCCAGTGCCAGCAGGTCTTGCAGATGGTCCAGCACAAAGTAGCTTTCCTGGAAATCATCAATGCGATAGTTGGTTCGCATGACACGCTCCAGATCGAACCCAATTCGGTTAGGCGAATCGCTCTGAACGGAAAATGTGCTCTCGGAGAATGACGATGCAATGCCCGCCCCGTAGATGCGCAAACCTTCACTTTGCTGCACCAGGCCAAACTCTACCGTGTACCAGTAGACGCGCGCCAACTCGGCGAGTTTGCCCAGACTTTGCGCCCGCAGTCCACCCTTGCCATAAGCCTGGATGAAGTCCGCCATGACAGGGTGCATCAGCATGGGCACATGGCCAAACACGTCGTGGAAGACGTCGGGCTCTTCGAGGTAGTCCAGCTCATGTGCACCGCGTATGAAGTTGCCGGCCGGAAAGCGGCGGTTGGCCAGGTGCTCAAAAAACACATCATCGGGCACCAGGCCGGCCACGGCCACAACCTGCCACCCGGTCTTGCGCATCAGCACTTCCGACAAATTTTCAAAATTGGGGATCTCATCAGCCGACATCGGCAGGTTCTTCATGCCTTCGACAAAGTCGTCACAGGCCAGGCCCGGCAGCAGCTTGGTCTGGCGCTCATACAGCGTCTTCCAGACGGCGTGTTGCTCCGGGGTGTAGTTGTCCCAGCCCTGGTCTATGGTCCAGTCGGCGCGTTGGGGTGCTGCCGCGGGGCCTGCAGCCAGACCGTGCTTGACCTTAACGGGTGTTGCTTGCGCTTGCATTTCAGGCCTCCTCTTTAATCGCCTTTGGGAGCGGCTGCGTAGCCTGCAAAAGCCAGGTCACACATGCGGGCCATGGCGATGTCATTGCTACTCAAACCGTGCACGTCGTGTGTGGTCCAGGTGACCAGCACCTTGTTGTACACATTGCTCCACTCGGGGTGGTGGTTGTGCTTTTCGGCGGCGATGGCAATCTGTGTCATGAAGGCAAAGGCCTGCATGAAGTCGGCCAACACAAATTCACGCGTGATGGCGCCCACTTTGGCGTCAAAGGTCCACAGTGGCACAGCCTGCAGTTGTTGTGCGGTTTCCTGCGCATCCAGTTTTTGAATGGCCATCATCAATCCGCCGTGATCACGCCGCGCGCCAACTGATCGCGCTCCAGCGATTCAAACAGCGCCTTGAAGTTGCCCTCACCAAAACCATCGTCTCCCTTGCGCTGGATGAATTCGAAAAACACCGGGCCCAGCAGCGTGGCCGAGAAAATCTGCAACAACAGGCGGCGCTCACCGTCCTTGCTGACACCGTCCAACAGAATGCCACGGCTTTGCAGCGCAGCCACGTCTTCGCCGTGGTTGGGCAGGCGGCCTTCCAGCATGTCGTAGTACGTGGCAGATGGTGCGGTCATCAGCGGTACACCAGCGGCCTTCAGGCTGTCCAGTGTGGCAATCAGGTTGTCGCTGAGCAAGGCAATGTGCTGAATGCCCTCGCCGTTGAACTGCATCAAATATTCTTCGATCTGGCCGGTCTTGCCCGAGGCTTCTTCGTTCAGCGGGATGCGGATCATGCCGTCGGGCGCGGTCATGGCGCGGGATGTGAGGCCGGTGTACTCGCCCTTGATGTCGAAGTATCGGATTTCGCGGAAGTTGAAAATTTTCTCGTAAAAACCGCCCCAATAGGTCATGCGGCCACGGTAGACATTGTGGGTCAGGTGGTCGATGATTTTGAGGCCATGGCCCACGGGGTGACGGTCCACGCCGGGCAGGAATTCAAAGTCGATGTCGTAGATTGACTTGCCTTCTTCAAAACGGTCAATCAGGTACAGCGGCGCCCCGCCAATGCCCTTGATGGCGGGCAGGCGCAGCTCCATGGGGCCGGGTTGAATCTCTACGGGTTGCGCGCCCTGTTCCAGCGCCAAGGCGTAGGCCTTGTGTGAATCTCGTACGCGAAACGCCATGCTGCAAGCGCAGGGGCCCGTGCTCGGCGGCGAAGTAGGCGGCGTGGCTTTTGGGTTCGCGGTTGATGATGAAATTGATGTCGCCTTGCCGGTACAGGTCCACATCTTTGGAGCGGTGGCGCGCCACGTGTTTGAAACCCATTTGCTCAAAAATGGGTTCTATCAGGCCGGGTGTGGGAGATGCAAACTCGACAAACTCAAACCCCATGAGTCCCATCGGGTTGTCAAAAAGATCGGCCATCGTGCTGCTCCTAAAAACCTTTGTTGTGAATCCTTGATTGTGGTCAAAACGCAGCGCACGGTGTAAGCAATTTACGCCGCCCACGGCCAAAGATATGCATAATTCATGCATGAATCAAGAGAAATATGACGATTTACTACTCGACAAGTTCGATATCAGCTTGCTTGCTGCACTGCAAAAAGACGCCCATGCCACCAACCAGCAGGTGGGCGACCTGATTCACCTGTCGGCGTCGCAGGTCAGCCGGCGCATTCAGCGCCTGGAGACCACGGGCATCATCCGCCGTTATGTGGCCTTACTGGATGCCGCGGCCTTGGGCTTGGGCGTGCGCGCCATTAGTTATGTGACGCTAAGTCGCCATGGTGGTGATGAAGGACTGGCGTTTGAGCGCGAGATCACCGCCATCCCCGAGGTGCTGGACTGTTATGCGGTGGCTGGTGAGTCCGACTACATTCTGCAGATCGTGGCTGCCGATCTGGGCGTGTTGTCGGAGTCGGTGTTGCGGGTGCTGACGCGTATCAAGGGGGTGGCCAATATCCGCTCCAACATCGTGCTGAATTGCATCAAGTCCAGTACCGACCTGCCCTTGGGCCACATCGGGCGAGGGGATGGCGTAGCGCGCAAGGTGCGTATCACTTTGTAATGCAGGCATCATGCATCGGGCTTGACCGCGCGATAGAGGGCGCGCAGCAAGTCGGTCTGCGTGATGATGCCTACCAGGCGGTTTTCCGCATCGATGATGGGGATGTGGTGATGCCCACCGTTTGAGAAAAGCGGTACCAGTTCAATGATGTGCCGGTCCGCACTGGCGACCTGCACCTTGCGGGTCATGATTTGACCCACGACTTCAGGCTTTGTGGAGTGCGTCATCCCGCTACGCTTCACAAATGCGCGCCAACGCACGCCGATACCGTCGTGTTCACCGAGTCCGACCTCACGCAAAAAGTCCGCCATGGTCAAAATGCCCACTAACCGCCGGGTGCGATCAATCACCGGCAATGCCTTGATGCGCTGTTGCCGCATCAAGGCCCAGGCTTCGTCCAGCGCGGTTCCAAACTGCACGGCAATTGGATCTCGCGACATGATATTTTCACACCGCAGGTCGCCCAGAGTGCGATGGTAGGAATTCAATTCTGCGTAGTGCAGCAATTGCTCCAGATCGTCGCGACTCACATCCAACACCTGGTTGTAGTGCGCCAACGCGGCATCCAGATCGGTGGCACTGAAACGCGCGACGGTTGCCGATTGCGCACTGCCACTGCGTTGCGTATGGGGATACCGCCGTCCGGTCAAATTGTTGTACACCACCGCCGCCGCCACCAGCACGATTGAGTTGAGCAGCACGGGTACCAGCGCAAACTGGTAGTTTGTTGCCTGCACCAACACGGCCAACAAGGCGGTCGCCCCACCGGGTGGATGCAGGCAGCGCAAGGAAAACATCAGGGCTATCGCCAGGAGAACACTCAGGGGCGCGGCCCAGATGGTATCGCCCAGGGTCAGCACACAGCTAATGCCGACCAGGGCAGAAATGGTGTTACCGCCTATCACCGCCCAGGGCTGGGCCATCGGACTGCCCGAGACCGCAAACACCAGTACCGCGCTGGCACCCATGGGGGCGATCAGCCAAGCCGACGATACGTCCGGATTGACGACCCATCGGCCAAGCAGCGCGGTGACTAGGATGCCAAAACCGGCACCAATAAAAGAACGCCAGCGCTCCCGTCCATCAACCTGAACGGGACCCGCCAGAAAAGCCATCAGAAACTTCATTGCACAAACCACTCCTGCCGATTCACATAGTCCAATAAATACTCCGAGAACCGCTGCGCGGCTGGTGACAGCGGCCGGTCCCTGCGGGTAAAAACAAAGAACTTGCGCCGCACCACCGGGTCCACCAGGGGCCGACTCTCCAGTTTGTGTAGCCGTATCAGGCTGCTGGCATAGGGCAGGCAGGTGGTCACGCCCAAGCCGGCGCTGACCATGGCAAAGGCCGTGGTCATAAATCCGACTTCGTTGGCCGGGTTCAACGCTTCGTCGTGCAGGGATTCGTGTAAATCGGCCCGCAGGCGGTGTGTGAATTCACCCTTGAGCGCGATCACCGGGTAACGCAGCGCATCATCCCAGGTCACGCGCTTCTTCTCGTTCAGGGGGTGGTCACTGCGGAACACCACAACAAAGGGAATTTCGAACAGGGTCTGGGCCTCGATATCGGTGGATGGCTCGCGCTCGGGCCCCACGCCAAAGTCCACCTCACCACTGTGCACCTTGGGTAGCACATGCTCCACCATGCAGTCGGACAAGCGGATTTCAATGTCCGGGGTACTGCTGCCTGAAGCCCGCGATCACCTCCGGCAACACGGATGCGGACATCAGCTGCGGCGCCGCCACGCGCACCAGGCCGCGCTTGAGCGCCTTCAAATCGGTGATGGTGTCCAGCGCGCCATCCAGGTCTTGCAGCAGCCGGGCCACCAGCGGGTAGAACTCGCGCCCCGCTTCCGACAGGCTGACCTTGCGGGTGCTGCGGTTGACCAGTTGCACACCCAGCGTCTGCTCCACCTCCTTGATCAGGCCGCTCAATGCCGATTGGGTCACATGCAGGCTGGCGGCCGCATCGGTAAAACTGCCGGAGTCGGCCAGCGCCACAAAAGCCCGCAACTGCCGCAGCGTGATATTCATAAGTTATTTGTATAAATTCATCACAAAAATCTGTTTGAATGATAGATCAAACTCCCCTCTAATAGCGGCCACAAGTGAAACCTTGCGGGTCAGACCGCAGCACGCGTAGCTAGCAAGCTCTGTCCTCAACACATGAGAGAAAAAACCATGCTGATCCAAAAAATCCACCACGTAGCCTACCGCTGCATCAACGCCAAACAAACCGTGGAGTGGTACACCCAACACTTGGACATGGGCTTTGTGCTGGCCATTGCCGAAGACGAGGTGCCGTCCACCAAGGCGCCAGACCCTTATATGCATGTCTTCCTGGACGCAGGCAATGGCAATGTGCTGGCCTTCTTCGAGCTGCCCAACAGCCCTGCCATGGACCGTGACCACAACACACCGTCGTGGACACAACACCTGGCCTTTGAGGTCGGCACGCTGGCTGAACTGGAAGCACAAAAGGCCAAACTGGAGGCCGCAGGCATTGAGGTGATTGGTGTCACCGACCACACCATCTTCAAGTCCATCTACTTCTTTGACCCCAACGGTCACCGCCTGGAGCTGGCCGTCAACACCGCCACTTCGGCCATGACCAAGGCGCTGGACGACGTGAAGTGGGACATGCTCAACGAGTGGGATCGCACCAAGAAGGCCCCCAAACACGCCGCCTGGATGCACAACGGCAAAGGCATTCCCACTGCCTGATGCAACCATGATGATCTCCACCAACGAAACCCATAACCCCGAGCTGCGCAGTTGGGTCGCTTCGGCCAATGCCGATGGCACCGACTTCCCGATCCAGAACCTGCCCTTTGGTGTGTTTCGCCGGGATGGCAGCGTAGAGGCCTTCCGGGTGGGCGTGGCCATCGGCGACCAGATTCTGGACATTACCGCCGCCCAGGCCAAAAGTGTGTTCACGGGTGACGCCGACACCGCCGCCCTGGCCTGCTGCGCACCCACGCTGAATGCCTACATGGCCCTGGGATCCCACGCTTGGTCTGCTTTGCGCCTGGCCCTGTCACGAGCCTTGCGCGAGGGTTATGCGCTGCAGTCCGCACTGAGCACCTGCCTGGTCGCACAGGCCGACGCCGAATTTGGCGTGCCGGCGCAAATTGGCGACTACACCGACTTCTACACCTCGGTCCACCACGCCACCAACATTGGCAAGCTGCTGCGGCCAGACAACCCGCTCTTACCCAACTACAAGTGGATTCCGATTGGCTACCACGGCCGGTCATCGTCGATTGGCATCTCCGGCCAGGAGCTGCGCCGCCCGGTCAGCCAGGTCATGCGCCCCGGCGCGACCGAGCCTGTGCTGGCCGCCAGTGCACGCATGGACTACGAGCTGGAAATGGGCATCTTCATTGGCCCCGGCAATGCGCTGGGCGAGCCTGTCTCCATGCAGCAAGCCGAACAACATGTGTTTGGCATGTGCCTGTTCAACGACTGGTCAGCCCGCGATGTGCAGGGTTGGGAATACCAACCGTTGGGCCCCTTCCTTTCCAAGAACTTTGCCAGCACGGTGTCGCCGTGGGTCGTGACGATGGAGGCGCTGGCGCCTTACCGCCAGGCCTGGACGCGTATTGAGGGCGACCCGCAACCCCTGCCCTACCTCGACTCACCAGAATTGCGTGAACAAGGTGCCGTTGGTATCGAACTGGAAGTTTTTATCCTGACGGCTGCCATGCGCGCGCAGGGCGTGGCCGAACACCGCCTGTCCCACAGCAACTTCCGCGATGCCTACTGGTCGGTCTCGCAAATGGTGGCCCACCACACGGTCAATGGCTGCAACTTGCAACCCGGCGATCTGCTGGGCAGTGGCACACAGTCCGGCCCTGAGGCCGATGAAGCCGGGTCCATGATGGAATTGTCCAAAGGCGGCAAAGAAGCCATCACCCTGCCCAATGGCGAGAAGCGCACCTTTCTGGAAGACGGCGACACCATCATCTTCCGCGGCGGATGCCAGGCAGCAGGTGCGGCGCGCATCGGTTTTGGCGAAGTGCGCGGCGCGCTGTTGCCCGCCCGCTCATTGGCGTGATGGAGGCAGTACCCATGCTCCAGCTCTACAGTTACTTCCGTAGCTCGGCCTCGTACCGGGTACGTATTGCGCTCAACCTCAAGGGACTGCCTTACGAGTACGTTCCCGTCCATTTGCTCAAAGACGGCGGCCAGCAACATGCCGCCGACTACCAGCGCATCAACCCGGCCGAACTGGTGCCGGCGCTGGTGGATGATGGCCACGCCATCGGCCAGTCGCTGGCCATCATGGAGTACCTGGACGAAACCCACCCCGAACCGCCCTGCTGCCGCGCGACGCGATGGGCCGGGCGCGTGTACGTGGGCTGGCTCAATGCATAGCCTGCGAAATCCACCCGCTGAACAACCTGCGCGTGTTGCAGTACCTGGAACGCGACTTGAAGCTGGACGAAGCCACCAAGGCCGACTGGTACCGCCACTGGATCACGCTGGGTTTTACCGCCTTGGAGGCCATGCTGGCCGACAACCCACACACCGGCGCTTTCTGCCACGGTGACACGCCTGGGCTGGCCGACTGCTGCCTGATCCCGCAAATCGCCAACTCACGGCGTTTTGACACGCCGCTGGATGCGTTTCCAACCATACGCAGGATTGAAGCCGCGTGCCTGGCACTGGATGCCTTTGCCAAGGCTGCGCCGCAGGTGCAGCCGGATGCGGTGTAGCAAGGGCGGTTTTGCGTAAACTGGAGTGGCACACCGCCGCAACTTCAGGAGAGGGATAGATCATGAAGGCGCTTGACGCAATCCACTGCCAATCCGCATCCGAACTGATCACCGAGAAAATCGCCAGCCTCGGCGATTGGCGTGGCGAAACTCTAGCCCGGATGCGCAAGCTCATCCTTGAGGCGGCACCTGACGTGGTTGAGACCTGGAAATGGATGGGCACGCCGGTGTGGGAGCACAACGGCATCCTCTGCACGGGCGAATCCTACAAAGACAAAATCAAGCTGACCTTTATCAAGGGCGCTTCTTTGAAGGACCCTACCCGCCTCTTCAACTCCAGCCTGGATGGCAATACGCGACGCGCACTTGACATCTTTGAAGGGGACGAAGTGGACGCCGCGGCGTTCAAGGCGCTCATTCGCGAGGCCGTAGCGCTCAACAGCGCCAGCAAGGCAAAGCCCCCTAAAAAAGCCAAGGCCACCTAGTTGCTATCAATGTAATAGTGAACAATTGAGTAAATACGAGGGCTACAGGCCGATTTGGCTTAAGATTTCTTCAACTGTTCAAGGTTGGCGATGCGGGCTTTGATTTCAATGTTGCGCGGCATGGGTCTATGGCTTGGAGCAGTTTCAGACCAGCGCAATGGTCGATGCCAGCTTCACCCCACGCGGGGCCACATAGTCCGCCACCAGCCAGGCCCGGCTGGGGTGCACGGCGGCTTCTTGCAACACTTCCAGCACAAAACCAGTGGACGTCTTGTCCAGTGCCGCGAAGGGCTCATCCAGCAGCGTGACGGCCGCGCCACTGGCAAAGGCTGCCGCCAGAAACACCTTGCGTTTGGTCCCGGTGGACAACATGGTCAGCGACTTGGGCAGATGGGGCGCGAGCGCGAATGCTTCAGCCAATTCCGAAAGCAGTGCACCATCAAACGCCGGGTACTGCTTGCCCACACCTTCCCAATACGCTTGGGGTGTCAACGCATCAAACACCTGGGTGCGAGGGTCCACCCAAAACACCTGGCTGCGGTAGGCCTGGGCCTTATCGGCCAGCGACAGGCCGTTGATCTGCAAATTGCCGCTCTGGGTGGGCAGCTCACCAGCCAGCAGGCGCAGCAAGGTGGTTTTGCCGGTGCTCTCGTCCCCACCCACCCAGGTCACGCCAGGTGGGAGGCGGAGTGAAAAGTCCTTGAACAACGCTGCCTGCTTGGCAAACCCAAAACCAAGCCCCGTAGCCCGCAGTACGGTGATGGCAGGCTGGCTACTCCCGGGGTGGCTCATGGCAGGCGGTTCGCCAAAACCAGCGGTCAGGCTTGTGTTGGCGACGTGGACGGTGTGACCGTGGCACGGGCCAGCATGCGGCTCACCGCACGCGGGTCCATGCCATACATGTCGGCAAAAACTTCCAGCGATTTGCCGCTGGCCTTGAAGGCCTGCAACAGCGCTTCGGTCTTGGCGGCGCGGGCTTCGGCCTCCACCATGGCTTCGTCCAATGCGGCGTTGGCGGCTTCGTCGCGGCTGCGCACCAGTTCGGCATAGGCTTGTGGAGTTAGACCCGAAGCCTCACAGGCCACCACGATGCGCTGGATCAGTTTGGGGCGCAAATCCTCTTTGCTGCGGGTCTGGCGACGGCGAAACACTTCCAGCAGGGCGTGGTGCACATGTTCAGGCGCCATGGCTTCCACCGGTTTGCCTTCCAGGTCGTGCCGGTCTTCACCCGAGGCCACGGCAGTCAGGTAACGGGTGGAACGGGTGTGCAAGGAGAGCGCGGCTTTGAGGCTGTCGCGTTCAAAGTCTTCAGGGTGCGCAGCCAGCAGGTCTTGAAAAATACCGCGCTTGAGGGGCAGAAACACGGCGCCAAACAATTGGGGATACAGGGCCGCCATTTTTTCCAGTACTGGAAAAACGTCCGGTTTGGCCGGGCGCTTGGGCGTGGCGGCTGGGTCGCCCGCCTCGGCTGTAGCGGTCGCATCGGCGGAAGTTGCCGTAGCGGCTATTTCGGCCGTTTCAACCTCCGGGGGCTGGGCGACCGGCAGGTCGGGCACAGTGGTTTCAATGGTTTCGGAAGCTGGAGACTGGGTGTCGGTCATGAAGTTCTGGGCAAAGCAGGCAAAAAAGCCCTCCATCATGCCAGCGATTGCTCCTGCGGTCGAGTCAACGGCCCGTACGCAGCCCCACACCCAGCGCTGCGCCCACGCTCAACATCAGCACCAGCGCGGCTCCCAGCAGCGTTGCGCCATACCAGCCACGGTCCATAAAAACCCCAAAAATGATGGGCGAAATGGCAAAACCGGTGTCCAGGCCGGAATACACCAGCCCATACACACGACCCGTAGCGCCTTTGGGAGTGGCCTTCTTGATCATCATGTCACGCGATGGGCCACCAATGCCAACGGCAAAGCCGGTGATCGCCAGCACCACCATGGTGGCCGTGGCCCCCAGCAGCCCGGTGCCACACAGCGCCAACAACACCGCACCCGCAGCCATGGACATGGCCACCACGCGGTCACTGTGGGCGGAGCGGGCAGCAATAAAACCACCCACAAACATGCCCATGGCGCCACACAGCATGTAGGCCGTCAAGGTGTAGGTGGCCGCCTCAAAGCTGATGCCGTGCATGGCCTTGAGAATGGACACCGAAAAACTTTGCACCACGGCCAGCGTCATGGTGGAGAGTAAAAAGAAGCCAAAACACCACCACACCACCGGCAGCTTCATAAACGCCATGTCGTGTTCGGCGTGGCCTTTGGCAATGGCCTGCGGATCACGGATCGCCACTTGGGTGCTGAATTTGTCCCGCTGCAGCACCATCAAGGCCAGAATGCCCGCATACATCAACGCGGCCGCTACATAGGCGTTGCGCCAGCCTATTGCTGCGCCCAGGCCGGCGAAGAAAACCGGCGCTGCTGCCCAGCCCAGGTTGCCGGTCAGGCCATGGGCACTGAAGGCGTAGCCCAGGCGTGGCGCCGACACCCGCTGGTTGAGGATGGTGAAATCCACCGGGTGAAAGGTGGCATTGCCCAAACCGGCCAAAGCTGCCACCAGCATCAAACCCGTGTAACCGGTCACCAGGGATGCGGCCACACAGGCCACAATAAAGATGCCCAGCGCCACAAACAGCAATGGCCGGGCTCCCAGCCGGTCGACGACAAAACCGGCGCTGGCCTGGCCAACACCCGACACCACAAAAAACGTGGTCATCAGCAGGCCCAGTTCCGAATAACTCAGGCCAAACTCTTTCATGAACACCGGAAACAGCAGCGGCAGCAACAAATGGCCAAAGTGTGAACTGGCATGGGCCAGGCCCACCAGGCCGATGATGGTCGCGTCCTGTTGCAAGGGCACGGAATTGGCTGGGGCGGAAAGAGTGGCGGCGGTCATGGGCCCATGGTAAGAGCCGTTGCCCAAGCCGGAATACGACAAAAAGACAATAATTGTCGAATTCCAGCCAAATCAGCACCGTTCTCTGACCGCAGCCACCCAACCCACAAGCACTGGCACCATGAAACGCAAAGCCACCCTCACCCCCGTGCCTTTTGACGACTCCGCCACACGCCCACCCACCCCCGTGCGCCCGGTGCGCAGCCGTGCCCGTTCGCTGGCCATGGATGCGCACATTGAGCCCCACCAGCACCCATGGGCCCAGTTCACTTACTGCGCCAGCGGGCTGATGCAGGTCACGGTGATCCAAAACGGCGTGCAAACCACCTACATCGTGCCACCCACCCGGGCGGTCTGGATTCCGCCGCAGGTGCAACACCACGTGGTGGTGCTGGAGGCTGCCGAGTTGCGCACCGTAGACCTGGCCCCCGGCGTCACACCAGAAGGCTGGATTGACTGCCGGGTTCTGGTGGTCAGCAAACTGCTGCGTGAGCTGGTCCATGCGCTGGAGGACTCGGTGCCCGGCCCACGGGATGACGCCATCATGGCGCTCACGGTGAACGAAATGGCCAGCGCCACCATCCAGGCCCTGGGCGTGCCCATGCCCCACCCGGAACACGGCGACAAACGCCTGCGCGCCCTGTGTGAAGCCGTGCTGCGGGACCCGGCGGAAAAATCGCAGTTGCGCGACTGGGTGGCCCGGGTGGGCGCCAGCGAACGCACGGTGGCGCGCCTGTTTCGTGACGAACTGGGCACCAGCTACCAGCAGTGGCGCCTGCAAGCCGTGTTGGCCCATGCCCTGCCCCAGCTGGCGCGCGGTGTGCCCATCTCCCAAGTGGCAGCCGCCAGTGGGTATGCCAGTGACAGCGCCTTCAGCGCCATGTTCAAACAGGCCATGGGCCAGGCCCCCAGCCACTTTCAGAACAAGTCACTATCAAAAGCATAGCTGTCTATGCATATTTCACGGGGGCTGCAGGCCGATTTCGCTTAAGCTTTTGGTGATTTTTCCATTCCTGCGTCCACCGCGACCTTTGGTGCGCCGCCCAGATACAGGGCCTCAAACACGGTATCCGGCACCGGTTGGCTGAACAGGTAGCCCTGCATCTCGTCACAGCCCAATACCCGCAGCAGGCGCAACTGGTCGTCGCTGTCCACCCCCTCGGCAACCACTTTGAGCTTCAGCGCATGGGCCAGGTTGATGATGGTCGAGACCAGGGCCAATCCTTGCGGTGACTCGGTCATGTCCAGTACAAAGGAGCGGTCAATCTTCAGTGTGTCGACCGGAAACTTGGAGAGGTAGCTCAGCGAAGAAAAGCCGGTACCAAAGTCATCAATGGCCACGGTTAACCCCATGTCGCGAATGGACTGCAGGCTGGCGATGCTGTGTTTGACGTCCTCCATGATCAGGCTCTCGGTAATCTCCAGCTCCAGTCCAGCAGGGGCAAACGGGTCGATGCCGATGGCGTTGCGAACCTCTTCGATGAAATTGCGATTGCGCAGTTGCAAGGGTGACACGTTGACCGCTAGACGCACCACCGCCAAACCCGCTGCACGCCAGCGCAGGTAGTCAGAAACGGCCTGACGCAAAGCCCAACGACCCACGGCATGGATGAGACCGGTTTCCTCCAGCACCGGGATAAATTGGGCCGGCGGCACCAGACCGGTGTGTGGATCATTCCAGCGGATCAGCGCTTCAGCGCCGGTGACGGTACCCGTGGCCAGGTCGACCTTGGGCTGGTAATACAACACGAATTCGCCGCGATCCAGGGCCAGACGCAACTGGTTCTCCAGCGTCACTTTGCTGGCTACGGCTTCGGTCAATTGGGGGGTGTACAACAAATAGGGCTCGCCCCTGGCCTTGGCGCGCTTGAGCGCCGCCTCGGCATTTTTGAACAATGTGACGGCGTCGGCCCCATCGGTAGGGAACACAGCGACGCCGACCTTGATGCCCACCCGGAACGTAGCATCCGCAAGGTGAAACGGGTGTTCCTGAAAGGCCACCTGCTTGCGTTCCAGCAAAAGCATCACATCGTCTGCCTTTTGCACCACAGGCATGACGCCCGCAAAGTGGTCCGCACCCAGCCGCGCAAACAGCGTGGCATCACCCACATTGCGGGTCAGCCACGCGGTTACCTGGCGCAGCAGTTCATCACCGGCGGGCGGGCCCAGGCTGTCATTGATGTTCTTGAAGCGCTCGATATCCATCAGATACACCGCCAACTGGTGCGCACCGGTGCCAGCGCTGCGCACATATTGCGCCAGGCGCTCCAGGAATAGGCTTTGATTGGCCAAGCCGGTCAACACGTCGTAGTAGGCCAGGTAGTCAAGGCGCTCCTGCTTCTTGAGATGGTCGACCGCGAAGGCGATGTCACCCGCCAGCTCGGACAACAGCTTCAACTCCTCCGCGCGAAAAAAATCAGGCTCCGTTGCGTACAACACCAACACACCAAGCGCGCCGTCGGCGGCCACTATCGGGAAGAAACCCATCGATCGGATGCCGTTTTTGGCGTGTTGCGCACCGAACGGGACCCTGGGGTCGTTCTGAGAATCGTTGGACACCACGGGGGTCTTGTTGCGCAGCGCTTGGGCGGGCATGGCTTGCCCAAAAATCCCTGCATCCTGTTGGTCTAAGCGCTTCTTGAGAACATCTAGAAACTCGGCGTCCACGCCAAACGATGCAACGGGGACGATCTTCTCGGTTTTGGCGTCTACCATGCCGATCCAGCTCATGCGAAACCCTCCGGTCTCAACCGATAAGCGGCAGGTCTCACCGAACAGCGTGGCACGGTCGGCGACGCGGACAATCAGTGTGTTGATGCCACTCAATGTTGCGTAAACCCGGTTCAGGTAGACAATTCTTTCGGCAGCCGCCCGCCGCTCCGTGATATCCATGTGCACGACAACAGCGCCACTCGGATGGTCCTGCGACAGCGGCGTCACAGTCAACTGGAACCAGCGCGGCTCATTGGGTGCGTTGCAGGGGTACTCCAGTGAAAAGCTCGGGGTTTCCCCGTCCAGCACCGACCGCAGACCAGCCGCTACCGCCTTTGCTTCTTCCGAAGAAGCGCCATGGGCCTCGTCGCAAACCTGTAGGTAGTTAAGCCCGACACCCGACTCCAGCGCCAAAAATTCATTGGCAGTGCCGAACCTGCGCCAGGCGCCATTCACGGCGATGATCCGGCCCTGAGAGTCCAGCAAGGCGATATGCGTCGGCAACGCATTGAGAATCGCACTTTGTCTGGCGGCCTCACTTACGCGCAAGTGGTCTTGGGCGGTTCGCAACAAAAATGGTGTACCGGCCCGGTTGACCACGGCATCAACTTCGCCCGCCGTCAGGTCCTCCAGCCGCTGGCCGGTGGCGTGCAAGGTTTCGATGAGGCCCAGAACCTCGTCGTTCGCTCCTGGTGCGGGTAAATCTGTCATGGCCGATCAACGCATTTCACCTTGGGGCGGCCCGGCGGTCAGGTCGCCCCCACGCTCCGCCGCTTTGCGGGTCGCTGCCCCCCGAGGGGGCGGCATTTCGCCTCGGGGCGGCCCGGCGGCGAAATCACCCTCCAGGTCGAGCACACGCAAGACCATGGCGGTCTGGCTGAGCGTACCCACGATGCAGCGCACCGGTAGCGGCCAGGTGCGTACCAGGGTGGGGGTCAGGTAGATGGCATCGGACAGGGCACGCTGAGGTTGCTTGAACACATCCACTACCTCCACCTCGCAACGTCCCGCCAGATGGGTTTTGCACAGCTCGGCCAGATTGGTGCGAGCCTGCGCAGAATTGAGGGCATCGTCAGCCACATACAGGCGAAATTTGTAAATCACCGGACGGCTCATGGTGTCAACCCCTTGCCTGCGGGCGACTCGGTGGCATCGGCGCCGCGCAACTCCTCTAGGCGGGTGCGGTCGCGCGACACGTCGCCGGCAAGACTCTTGGAGCTGCTGAGCAGCAGCGCCTTCTCTATTTGCTTGGCCGCCAGTTCAGTCTGCAGCGACTTCACGCGTACTTCCAGCTCCGCCTCCTCGGTATCCAGGCGCACCCGTTTGAGCTTGCGGGCCACATCAACCGCTTCGCTGGCGACGCGCTCGGCGCGCTCTTTCTCCCAACGCAGCGTGCCCATCAGCACCTCACCGCCCGCGGTGTAGATGTCGGCCAAGGTGACGCCACTGTCGCTCAGAATCAGCTCACGCACCTGGTTGGAGTGCGCCGTTCCGCGTGACTTGATGATGGACAAGCCGCGGTTGCGCTCGCCCGCCTGCACCAGGTAACTTAAATGGATCCAGGTGTCGACCTGGGCGGACAGTTGCAACGGTGAGCTGCCTTCGGCCGGGCTGGACATTTCGTCGAGCAAGCGCGTGCACAGCAAGGTGGTGCCATCGGCCTTGGCCCAGTCGATCAGCCGCTCGGCCACGCTGTGGGTGTTCAGGTCGGTGCCAGACTTGGACCAGGTGGATACAGGGTCTATGACCACGCAGCGGGCGCGGTGCTCATGGGCCAATGCTTTGATGCGCACCAGGTAGGTCTCGGCGCTGCCCGAGATGGTTCGGGCCGAGGCCATGCGCAAGACGCCACTCTTCACAAAAGTAGCCAGCCGGATGCCCACCGAGGCCAGGTTGCGGATCACCTCGCCGCCATCCGAATCAAAGCTGACGAACAAAGTGCGTTCACCGCGCTGGCAAGCGGCCTGCACAAAGGCGCCGCTCAAGGTGGTTTTGGCGGTGCCGGAAAAACCGGTCACCAGCACACTGGCGCCGCGGTAGTAGCCGCCGCCCAGCATGGTGTCCAGGCGATCCACTCCACTGGAAATGCGCTCGGTCGTTACCTGGGTCTCTACGCTGTCCAGGGCGCGTGCGCCGGCCACTTCAAAACCGCTGTTGCCGATCAGGAAAGGCGACTCGTTTTCGTCAAAACTGGAACCGCGAAACTTTTGCACCCGCAGGTTGCGTTGCGACACGCCCTGCACCACACTATGGTTGAGGATGACCGCGCAGTCCACCATGAACTGCATGAAGCCAAAGGGCTGCTGGCTGATGGCGTTGGTTTGATCGGTGTCGGCCTTCAAGGTCACGATGCCGGTCAACTGGTGCGCCAATAACCACTGGTGCAGACGGTAAACCTCGCGCCTTTGGGCATGCGCGTCGGGCAACAAGGCCAGTACGATATCGAGCGCGTCAAAAACAATGCGCTTCGCGCCAGCGGCCTGGATACGCGCTTCCAGCGCGGCCAGCATGCCGCAAAAATCGAAGTCGCCCGACTGGATCAGGTCAGGCTGGGGTTGCGCGTCTAGAAAGAACAGTTTTTTCCTCTGGGGGACTGTGATGTTCCAGCCAAAGCTGCTGGCGTTGTCGAGGATGCGTTGAGAGGTCTCCTCGAATGCCACAAAGATGCCCGGCTCCTTGCAATGTTGCACACCATGCACCAGAAACTGCAGGGCAAACACCGTCTTGCCGGAACCCGGCCCGCCCACAACCAGCGAGGTGCGGCCCTGTGGGAGGCCACCACCCGTGATGGCGTCAAAGCCGCTGATACCCGTCGGCACCTTGTGCGGGGAATTCATCGCCGGTACTTGGACGGATTTCATAGCTGTGGCGCTTGGCGAGACAACAGTCGGGTCATGGTGGCGTCCTCCGTTTATTTCCTCAGGGTAGGACTCCCCTTACCAAACGTCGGTACGTTGGCTCACGTAGGGATCAGAGCAGCATCCATGCGCTGGATATGGCCCGGCTCATTTCACCGGTGTGATGATCACACTTTCACGCACAATGCCGCCCGCTTCGACACTGCCCTCGACCCTTGACGGGTTGAACACGCGGGCTTCAGGGCTGATCGCTCTGTGCCCTGAAACTCGGCGCAACGCAGCACGGCATTGCGCTGGTATTGGTCGGGCGCATCGCTCAAACCGCCACGGCGGGACTCTGCCAGCGCGTTGCGCGCTTCGTTTCGGCAGACATTGACCGGCTGGCTGGACTGCCCGCTATTGCACTGCGCCAACTCCGCGCGGTAACGCGCTTGTGCATCCGCCTGGGCTTGCGAGGTGCCTGCATACGCCGTGCCCACGGCTCCGAGAAGGAACAACGTGGCAGGAATGAGGCGGCGAATGGATTGAAAAGTAGGGGTCATGGTGGTTGCATCCTTGTGTTGACCTCTTAGGCTAGGGACAAAGCTCTCTGCCATCTGTGCGAATGCGCACACAGCGCCGCTGGCATTCAGCGGTCGGTCATCGAATCCAAAGTCTGCAGCTCCTATTATTTTGGCTTACCATCCGTCTTACTTTCACAGCAAAGACCACCATGGAAACCGTCACCCTATCCAGCAAAGGCCAGCTCGTCATTCCCAAGGGCGTGCGTGATGACGCGCACATCACCGCGGGTTCGCGCCTGGAGGTGCAGTATGTGGACGGCGAAATTCGGTTGCGCCCGCTGCCCGACCAGAAAGAGTCTTCGTTGGAAGCGGTAGCGGGCTGCCTGTTCAAACCTGACCGCAAATACCTAAGCTGCCATTCGGGCCAAACTCAAAGCCCGTAACGCACCGTGATTGCGCTCGACACCAATGTGCTGGCCCGTCTGCTGTTGCAAGATGATGCAGCCCAATTCATCCGCGCCAAAGCGCTGCTTGCTACGGACCAGCCGTTCACCGCGCCAGTGACCGTGCTGTTGGAGTTGGTATGGGTGCTGGAGTCCAACGACTGCATGGCCACGGACATCCAGCGGGCTTTGAATTTACTTCTGAACCTGCCCAACTTCAACCCGCCACAGGCCGCAGCCGTGCGTTTAGCGCTGGATGCCTTTGTACAAGGCCTGGACTTTGCCGATGCCCTGCATCTGGCGCTCTGCAAGGACGAAGACGCGCTGATCACCTTTGATAAAGCCTTTGTAAAGAAAGCGAGCAAGGGCGGATCGGCCTTACCGGTCCGGCTGGTTTGAGGTGGAAGCCTGCTTAACGCCCAGCGCGCCGCCGAAGAAGAGGCTGGCACCATGCGCTGGCCCGCCCGGAGTTTCCCCAAACCCCGGCAGCACAATCGCTACAAAATCAGGAGCTATCCACGCAGGAAACACGGGGCTACAGGTCGATTTGGCACCTTTAAAAATGGCTAAAGAACCGCCTCAACCCTTTGCGATCCAGCAGATGGAGCAACTTGAGTGATGGCCCGCTGGGATGCTTTTCACCGCCTTCCCACTTGCGCACGGTCGACAAACTTGTATTGAGTACCGCCGCCAGCACGGCCTGGCTTAGCTGGAGATGGTCCTGCAATGCGCGGATTTTTCACTGTCGTAGTTGGGCACCGGGTCAAGACACAACGCATCGAACTTGTGCATATTGCGTTTGTCAATAAACCCGAGGCGATGCAGATCGCTGGCAGTCTCGTGAACTGCTTCAAAAATATGGCTCTTTGCTTTAACTTTTTTTGTCATGGCATATTTCCTAAAGACCCGTCTTCAACTGCGCGAACCAACTGCGGCCCCGTGATGGCCAGCAACTGGGCTGCGATAGCCTGCAATGCATCCAGCTCATCGTGCGCAATGTTGGCACACTCATTTTTCTCAAACCCGCTTCTTCACAACGCCGCCACCCAGGTCTGCGTCGATCAAACCTTGCGACATTTCCGCTACCGCTTCGCACAGAGCCGAATCGGTCTGCTCTGTTTTACGCATCCAGCGGCTGAAATGACGGGTTTTGAATACGCGCTTCATTGATTTATTACGCCACCAAGGGCATAGATAAAAATCTTTTCAGAAGAAAAGCCAGCCAGGATTGTTGCGGGAGGGAACGAAGGTTAACCCTCGCCCCCGCGCAGATCCGTACGTGCGGAATTACCGCATGACGGCTCCTGCCCCAGGTATGTGACGCATAGAAACGATCCTCCGGGTAGGGTGCATGTTGTGATGGGTGGCAGGAAACGCTGGGCGATACGGCTAAACCTGGTCCACGGCATCTTGGGCTTCTGGCTTCTGCGCATCAAGGAGTGCCGCCAAGCGCGGCCAATGTCCTTGCACATGCTCCCAGTCGGTATAAGTTGCCCGGCACTGCGTGGTTCAGGTAACCCTGCACCACGCGGTTCAACCATTTACCCACCACAGCGATAGGCTGGTGCCTTCTGCGCATCAGCTCCACACGGATTTCTGCAATCTTGGCGCGCATTCGCTTCTTCACCGTCAGGCGTCGGACCTGGAACAGGCCTTGTCTGGTGGTGCTACAGCAGTGTGTGAATCCCAAGAAGTCGAAGGTTTCAGGCTTATCTTGCCCCTGCGTTTGCGCGTACTGGCCGCAAACCGACCGAACTCGATCAGCCGGGTTTTCCGCACTGAGGGTCAGCCCAAACTTGCCAATCGCCTTGCATGGCTGCAAGGAATTGTCTGGCTGTCGTCTCACTCTTGAATCCAAACACGCTGTCATCGGCGTAGCGCACTGCGATCACTTGGCCTGTGCATGTCTGCCTCGCCATTGTTGCGTCCATTGATCGAGGGCGTAGTGCAGGTAGATGTTCGCCAGTAACGGCGAGATCACCGCACCTTGAGGGCGTGCCCTTGGTGGCGGCTACCCTTATTCCATCCTCGATCACCCCCGCTTTAAGCCAGTTGCCAATCAGCCTCAGTAGCCGCTGATCCGCTATGCGGTGTTCCCAGAAACTTCAGCATCCAGTCGTGGTCGATTTCATCAAAGAAAGCGGCGATGTCCAGCGTCCAGTATCCAGTTCACGTGTCGGCTCTTGATCCCGACCATCAGCGCGTCCAGCGCATTGTGCTGGCTGCGCCCTTGTCGGAATCCGTACGAGAAGCCAAGGAAGTCTTCTTCATAGATCGTGTTCAAGACGGTAACGACCGCCTGTTGCACGACTTTGTCCTCCAGTGAGGCGATTCCAAGTGCTCGCTGTTTGCCATCGGCTTTGGGGATGTGTATCCGTCTTGATGGCGTTGCCCGGTATCCACCCACGGGATTTGCCGGTGCAGCGTTTGCACTCCGCTCCTGCAGTCCTTCCTCGTAGTCTTGCCACGTCACGCCGTCCACACCCACCGCTGGGTCTTTGCGCAAAGCATAGAAGCTCTGCTCCAGTAGCTGCGGTGTGATGTGTGTAGCAGTGCCGTGAATCGCAACTTATCCTGCTTGCTGCTATACGTACGCCCTCAAGTCCCATCGATACGACCTTGTTCCGGCTCGGTGTCCGGGGTAGGGTTCTTACTGACGTTTCCCTTGGCTACATCCCTTTCCTCCACTATCTCCGCAGGGTCACCGATATGGCTCTCCCTTTGTTCGACGGTTTCTCAGGTACTACGGATGTATCCGACTTCTCATCTGCGTAGGCGACAGGGTTGTGGCTTTGGGCCTTTGCCTGTCCCGCCCGGGCCTTCGTGGCTCGGCACCGGTGAGATCTCCCAGCTTGCGTAGATCGCTTCCCGGCATGCTCAGGGGTCTCAGACCGCGCGGGAGTCGCAGCATGTCTTGCGATTGACGTCATGCTACGTGTGGCCTTCTGGCGTAGCAACACCATCGATCCACACCTCGCGGTGTGCAACGCATGACTCGGGGTCTGGGTGATTCGCCATTTCTTCCCAGTATTGAACTTTCATCAACTACGATCTACCGCCTTTGCTGGCGCACTGCTACTAAATCCATAGCTGGCTGTGCATATTCCACAAGGGCTTGAGGCCTAAATGGCCTTTAGCACCCCGCGTCAGATATCATGAAAAACTGAACTGCCCCGGCGCCTGAATCGTATCCACACCAACATTGATGGTGTCCTTGGGCGCAAACTTGCCTTCCAGCAACAGCTTGGACAGCGGGTTCTCAATGCGTTGCTGGATCGCCCGCTTGAGCGGCCGCGTACCAAACACCGGTCGAAGCTCACCTGGCCAGCTCGGCCACTGCCGCGTCGGACACCACCGGATCCAGGTCCATCTTGGCCAGACGCGCCATCAGTACCGCAA
>JADJBC010000007.1 GCA_016703945.1 Candidatus Aalborgicola danicus | reverse complement strand
AAGATCAGCACGACCAGCAGCACATCGATAAACGGGATCAGATTGATCTCCGGCTCGTCCTGTTTGCGCGGGCGGAAGTTCATGGCGGTTTACCTGCGGAACCTTGAGGTGTCGGACCAGGTGTTCGGCTGACAAAGCTCAAGTGTCAGCAAGTAGGCGTCCACCTGTCCCCCCGAAGTAGCGCCAGAAGATCAGTGAGGGAATGGCCACGATCAGCCCGAACGCAGTGTTGTACAGCGCAATGGAGATGCCGTGTGCCAGTTGCGCCGGATTGCCACCCGTCGCGCCGCCGGGCGCCCGCGAACCAAAAAATCTCTATCATGCCGACCACGGTGCCAAACAGCCCCATCAGCGGCGCTGCCGACGCAATGGTGGCCAATGCACTGAGGCGCAATTCCAGACGGTGGGCCACGATGCGCCCGGTGCTTTCCATGATGGCGCGCAAATCGTCTTCGGTGCAACGCGGGTCTGAGTTGATAGCAGGTTGCAGGCCACTGGCCAGCACTTCAGTGCAGAGTTCTTTCCAGCTGTGTCACCACGTCCGGGCCGGGAATGGCGGTGCGAGTCACACTCAGGACTTCATCCAGCAAGCGCGGCGGCGCCACCTTCAGCGCTTTCAGGCTGACAAAGCGGTCAATGACAATGGCCAGCGCCAGGACTGAACAGGCACGAAGGCCAAATCGCCAGCCAGCAGCTTGTCGTGGATGGAACAAATGGTCACTCCCGTGCAAATGAAATGCTTCGCGATTATGGCGTACGTGTGCAGGTCGACTACCCACAGAACGTGTGGATAACATTGTGTAAAACTGGCTGCCCATCGGGCGCCAGGCCGCATCCTTCTGCGGTTTTGACAAATTGATGACAAAAGTAGCAGTGAAAAATCCAATGAAATCAACAACTTTCGACCAAGAATCGTGTGCTGCGGGTGGGCGCGCGCAGACCTGCAACCTTGGCTACCAGTTGTGGAGCACTCGCGCTGCCCTACACACATGGTTCGGGAAGTCTGGTCATGCTTGAAGCAGGTCCGGTAACTGCGATCAGTCGGGTTTGGCGTGTCGGTGCCTTGTGCCGCGCGGTAGCAGACGCACTGGAGGCGCGCTTCAACCCGGTGACGGTTGTCGGCGAGATCAGTGGCTTTACCCGCGCAGCCAGTGGACACTGTTATTTTTCTTTGAAAGACGAAACAGGGCAATTGCGCTGTGCCATGTTTCGCCGCGCAGCCAGCCTGTTGACCCTCAGCCCGCGCGATGGTGACCTGGTGGAGGTGCGGGGCAGACTGGGTGTTTACGAACCTCGGGGTGAATTGCAATTGATCGTTGAGGCGTTGCGCCCAGCCGGTCAAGGTGCTTTGATGGAGCAGTTTTTTAAACTCAAAGAAAAACTGGCGGCTGAGGGCTTGTTTGCTGCCGAACGCAAGCGGCCCTTGCCGGTGCTGCCCCGTGGCATCGGTGTGGTGACATCTTTGGGGGCAGCGGCCTTGCACGATGTCATCACCGCACTTCAGCGGCGTGTGCCCCACATCACGGTGGTGATTGCACCGACCGCCGTGCAGGGCGATGGTGCACCCCGAGAATTGATGCAGGCGATGGAAAGCCTCTACCGCATGGCGGAGTCGCCCGGGAGTATCGCCTCGGCGGCCATCGACGTCATCTTGCTGGTTCGTGGGGGAGGCGCCGCCGAAGATCTGTGGGCATTTAATGACGAACAGCTGGCCCGGGTGATCGCACGGAGCCCGGTACCTGTCATCAGTGGTTTGGGCCATGAAACGGATTTCACCATTGCTGATTTTGTGGCCGACGTGCGTGCACCCACACCCACCGCTGCGGCGGAAATGGCGTCCGAACCCACGGTCACGTGGCTTAGTGCCGTGGACACCTTGGAGTCCCGCTTGGCGCGGGCCTTGACGCGTTATGCAGACAAGCAAGACCAACGGTTGGACCTGGCAGCGTCCCGGTTAGGGCGGCCCTCTGCTTTGGCGCACCGCCACCGGCTGAACTTGGGCACCCTTGCGCAGCGACTGCAGCATGCTTCTCGCATGGTCCTGCGCGACAAGCAATTGGCCCTGGGGCGTAGCGGCCAGCTTCTTCTGCCGGCCGTGGAGCGGGCGATGCTTCGTTCACAGGAGCGTACACACCGTGCGGAATTGCGCTTGCGTTTGCTCGACCCATCGCTGGTGCTCAAACGTGGCTACGCGTGGTTGACATTGGAGGATGGCCACACCTTGACCCGGATGTCGCAGGCACACCCCGGTCAGCGTGTGAAGGCAAGCCTTGCCGACGGCACGGTTGACTTGACCGTCAGTGACTGAAGTTTCAATTACTTCCTACAATTGCCCTTTTTGCTAACCACCCGAGAGGATTCCATGGAACACACCCTGCCCGCACTGCCATTTGCGATTGATGCCCTGGCGCCTGCTTACTCCAAAGAGACTTTGGAGTTTCACCATGGCAAACACCACAATGCCTATGTCGTTAATTTGAACAATCTGCAAAAGGGCACGGAGTTCGAGAACATGTCGTTGGAAGAGATTGTCAAGAAATCCAGCGGCGGCATCTACAACAACTCGGCGCAAATCTGGAACCACACTTTTTTCTGGAACTGCATGAAACCCAATGGCGGTGGCGAACCCACCGGCGCACTGGGCGCGGCGATCACCGCCAAGTGGGGCAGTTACACGGCTTTCAAAGAGGCTTTCGTGAAGTCGGCCGTTGGTAATTTTGGTTCCGGCTGGACCTGGCTGGTCAAGAAGCCCGACGGTTCCGTGGACATCGTCAACATGGGCGCCGCCGGTACGCCGCTGACGACCGCCGACACGGCTCTACTGACGGTAGATGTATGGGAGCACGCCTATTACATTGACTACCGCAACCTGCGCCAGAAGTTCGTCGAAACCTACCTCGACCAATTGGTGAACTGGAGCTTTGCCGAAGGCAACTTCGCTTAACACGCGTATTGTTTCGTAACCTAAAAAAACCGGCCTGTGGGTCGGTTTTTTTATGGGGTGAAAGGTCGCCCGGATATTTTGCTACCGGGTTTGATGCCCTTTTTGGCAAACCAGCCTTGGTTCATTTCCAGCACAAAGCGCACGGGTTTGGCTGAACAATGGGAGTCCAGCGATTTAGGTTTCATGTCCACCAGGTTCACAATCGTCCCGTCATCTGCCACAAAGGCCGCCGTCAACGGCAACAAAGTGTTTTTCATCCAGAAGCACTGACGTGTTGAGTTTTCGAAGATGAACAACATGCCTTCGTGTTGTGGCATCTCCTGGCGGTGCATCAATCCGGTCGCGTGCTGCTCCTGCGTGGTAGCCAATTGCGTGTCAATCTGGTGAATGCCGACCGACAGCGTGGTGCGGGGCAGCTGCGTTTGCGCTTGGTCTTGGGCCTGAGCAACTCCATGCGCCAGACAAATCGCAGCAAGAACAACGGGTACAAGCTTTTTCATGTCACCTAACAGCTTATTTCTTGATGGTCTTCTTGACCTTCTGACTTGCCTTTGCCTTTGCCTTTGCCCTGGCCTTTGCCCTGGCCTTTGCCTTGGCCTTTGCCTTTGCCTTTGCCTTGGCCGCGGCCTGCTTGGCTTTGGCCCCCTTCGCTTTTAGTTTTTTAGGCGCCTTTGACGGTGTTGGCGCAGCTGTCGGGGCTGGGGCAACTGCTGGGGCTGGGGCAGCGGCAGGTGTGACTTGTTTGACCGGGGTTATGGGTGCCGACGGGGCCGCTGGTGCGGCGGCTTGGGCCAATGCCGCGACCGAGACAAAGCCTGCAAAAAGACCAATGAGTAGTTTCTTCATTTTCAACGAGTTCCTAAGGTAATACGTGGTAACCGCAGGGGATTATCCTGCACGCCGCAGTGGCGGTATGCAGTGAGCCGCGAGTGCCGTCGATCGACAGCAACGCGTAATTTTTTAGGAATAGAATTTATGCACTTTTAGAAGCACAACTTCTCAGGTAAAGCGATCCCAATCACCCACGGAGACATTTTCCATGTACCAGCACATCAAAGTCCCAGCCGAAGGCCAGAAGATCACCGTCAATGCGGATATGTCCTTGAACGTGCCTGACCAGCCCATCATCCCCTTCATCGAAGGCGATGGCACGGGTCTGGACATCACGCCCGTGATGCTGAAAGTGGTCGATGCTGCAGTGGCCAAGGCTTACGCTGGCAAGCGCAAGATCCACTGGATGGAGGTGTACGCCGGTGAGAAATCGACCAATGTTTACGGTCCCGATGTCTGGTTGCCAGAAGAAACGCTGCAGGCCTTGCGCGAATACGTGGTGTCCATCAAAGGCCCGCTGACCACACCGGTGGGCGGGGGCATCCGTTCGCTGAATGTGGCTTTGCGCCAAGAACTGGACCTGTATGTGTGCCTGCGCCCCATCCAGTACTTTGACGGCGTACCCAGCCCGGTCAAAGAACCACACAAGACCAATATGGTGATCTTCCGTGAAAACTCGGAAGACATTTACGCCGGTATCGAGTTTGAAGCCGAAAGCGACAAGGCCAAAAAACTGATCAAGTTCCTGCAAGACGAGATGGGTGTGAAGAAGATCCGATTCCCCAACACCTCGGGCATCGGCATCAAGCCGGTGTCGCGCGAAGGCACGGAGCGTCTGGTGCGCAAAGCCATCCAGTACGCCATCGACAATGACAAGCCCAGTGTGACCATCGTCCACAAGGGCAACATCATGAAGTACACCGAAGGTGGATTCCGTGACTGGGCGTACGGCCTGGCGCAAAAAGAGTTTGGCGCCGAGTTGATCGACGGCGGACCCTGGTGCAAGTTCAAGAACCCGAAGTCTGGCAAGGACATCGTGATCAAAGACAGCATCGCCGATGCCTTCTTGCAGCAGATTTTGTTGCGCCCCGCCGAGTACAGCGTCATTGCCACACTGAACTTGAATGGTGACTACGTGTCCGATGCCTTGGCCGCACAAGTCGGCGGCATTGGTATTGCGCCCGGCGCCAATTTGTCAGACTCGGTCGCTTGTTTTGAGGCCACCCATGGCACGGCTCCCAAATATGCGGGCAAGGACTATGTGAACCCTGGTTCCGAAATTCTGTCGGCAGAAATGATGCTGCGCCACATGGGCTGGCTGGAGGCCGCAGACCTGATCATCAGTTCCATGGAAAAGTCGATTAAGAGCAAGAAGGTCACCTACGACTTTGCCCGTTTGATGGACGGTGCGACCCAGGTTAGTTGCTCGGGCTTCGGGCAGGTGATGATCGACCAGATGTAGGGACGTACAAGGGCCGCTAAGGGCCTACAAGCAAGAACCCTAAGTTGTTGATTCACTTAGGGTTTTTTGTTGTTGCCACCAACAGGAAAAAGAATTCGGCCACCACGGCGCAATCGTGAACCAAACCATTGGCGAGGGGCTGCAAGCCTACTGGCTGGAGAAGCTTTGCTGGCGGGTTAAATCTGTTTCGCAAAATGGCCGTTTCCCTTGGGGTAAGCTTGCCCACTTGTGCCGAATGGCACCAGGGCAAACCACAAGAATTCCATGGCCATCAAGAAATCCGACCTCTATTCCTCCCTCTGGGCCTCCTGCAACGAACTGCGTGGCGGCATGGATGCCAGCCAGTACAAAGACTATGTGCTGTTCCTGCTGTTCATCAAATACATCAGCGACAAATACGGCAACAGCGACGACTTTCGCCGCCGGTCACCATTCCCGGGGGCCAGCTTTACGGACATGATTGCCCTCAAGGGCAAGAGCGACATTGGCGACAAGATCAACACCCAGATCATCCAGCCCCTGATTGACGCCAACGCCCGCCTGGCCCGCAGCGACTTCCCCAACTTCAACGACCCCGAAAAGCTGGGCGAAGGCCCGGCGCTGGTGGAGCGGCTGAGCAACCTGATCGGCATCTTCCAGAACCCGGTGCTCGACTTTTCGCAAAACCGCGCCGAGCATGACGACATTCTGGGCGATGCCTACGAGTTTTTGATGCGCCACTTTGCCAGCGAGAGCGGCAAAAGCAAGGGGCAGTTTTACACCCCAAGCGAGGTCAGTCGCATCATCGCCAAGGTGATCGGCATTGCGCCGGGCAACACCGTGGCCTCCACCACCGCCTACGACCCCACCTGCGGCTCTGGCTCGCTCCTGCTCAAGGTGGCCGCCGAGGCGGGCAAGCACATCACGCTGGAGGGGCAAGAGAAAGACGTGACCACGGCGGGCCTTGCGCGCATGAACATGATCTTGCACGACTTCCCCACAGCCAACATCCTGTCGGGCAACACGCTGGATTCGCCCAAGTTCAAAGATGGCGAGCAACTGCGCACCTACGACTACGTTGTGGCCAATCCACCGTTTTCTGACAAAAGCTGGAGCACCGGCTTAACGCCCGAAAAAGACCCCTACCAGCGCTTCACTTGGGGTGTGCCACCCACCAAACAGGGCGACTACGCCTACCTGCCGCACATCATCCGCAGCATGAAACCTGGCAGCGGCAAAGCCGCTTGCATCTTGCCCCACGGCGTGCTGTTTCGGGGCAACGCCGAGGCGGTCATCCGCGAGCAACTGGTGCGCTCGGGCATCCTCAAAGGCATCATCGGCCTGCCTGCCAACCTGTTTTATGGCACCGGCATCCCGGCCTGCATCTTGGTGCTGGACAAAGAAAACGCCAACGCCCGGGCTGGCATCTTCATGGTGGATGCGTCCAAAGCCTTCATCAAAGACGGCAACAAGAACCGCCTGCGCGAGCAAGACATCCACAAAATTGTGGACACCTTCACCCGCCTGATTAGTACCAACCCCAAATACGCCCGCATGGTGCCGGTGAGCGAGATTACCGATCCCAAGAACGACTACAACCTCAACCTACCGCGCTACATCGACAGCACCGCGCCCGAAGACCTGCAAGACATTGACGGCCACCTGCGCGGCGGCATCCCCACGCGCGACCTGGACGCGCCCGACAACGCCCTGGCCGCCTACTGGCAAGTGCTGCCCGGTGTGCGCGCCTCCCTCTTCAAGAGCGCAGGCCGCCCCGGCTATGCCAGCCTTCCTGCCCGAGGTCAAGCCCGCCATCTTTGGCCATGCCGAATTCACCGCCTTCAACCAGACCGCCACCCAGCTCTTTGCCCAGTGGCGCAGCGCCGCCACGCAGCAGTTCACCGCCTTTGGTCAAAGACGGCCACCCCAAGGCGCTGATTGAGGCCACCGCCGAGGCACTGCTCACCACCTTCAAGCCCGCCAAACTGCTCGACGCCTACGACATCTACCAGCACCTGATGGACTACTGGGCCAGCGTGCTGCAAGACGACACCTACCTGATAGCCGCAGACGGCTGGGTGCAAGGCGCGCAAGCGCGCGAAGTGAAACAGGTCAAAGACAAAAACAACAAACTCGTCTGGCCCGAGCCGCACGACTACCTCAAAGGCAAACGCCGCTTCAAGTCGGACCTGCTGCCCGCCAGCATATTGGTGACCAAATACTTCGCCCCCGAGCGCGCCGCCATGGATGCGCTGGACACCCTGCTGTCCACGCTGGAGCAGCAACTGGACGAAATGCTGGAAGAACACAGCGGCGAAGACGGCCTGCTGACCGAGGTGATAGAGGGCGAAGGCGACAAACAGAAGATCAGCGCCAAAGCCGTCAAGGCGCGGCTCAAAGAGATTGCCAAAGACGCAGACTATGCCGACGAGCGCAAGGTGCTCACCGCCTATGCCGCCGTGCTAGACCAGCAAGCCACGGCCAAGACCCAGCTCAAAGCCGCCCAAGAGGCGCTGGACGCGAAGATCGACGCCAAATACCCCCTGCTTACCGAGGCAGAAATCAAAACCCTGGTGGTGGACGACAAGTGGATGGCCCACCTGTCTAGCGCCGTGCAGGGCGAGCTGGACCGCGTTTCGCAAACCCTCACCGGCCGCATCCGCGAGCTGGCCGAACGCTACGCCACGCCGTTGCCCCAGCTCACCGACGAGGTAGTCACACTCGCCGCCCGGGTGGACGAACACTTGAAGCGCATGGGGGCCACATGGAACTGAGGCGGGTGGATGCTGCAGTTGCTATTGTTTTGGTAGCTTCTTACGCACGTTCTCCGGGGGCTAGAGGCCGATTCGGCATAAATTTTGGGTGCCAGCAGCGGCTAGCGGTTTTTGGGGTCGGATTCCAATATGCCCGCGCAAGCGCCCAAAGGGGCAGCCGACAGGCTGAGGCATTTTGGACTCTGACCCCAATAACCGCGGGTTCATCGGCGGGGGATACGGTATGAGCGTGGCATTGCGGGCGGGGTACAAGCAGACCGAGGTGGGGGTGATTCCGGAGGATTGGGAGGCCAAACGACTCAAAAGTATTTCACCTCGGCAGTCCGTTGGTCTGGTAATCAATCCTTCAACCTACTTTGATAAGTCTGGGACGGTGCCCATGTTGGTGGGGTCTAACGTTGGCGAAAACGCAATTGACTGGGAATCAGCAAAGCGGATTACAACTGCCAGCAATCAAAGCCTTCCAGCGTCCAGGCTTTATTCGGATGACTTGGTGATGGTTCGCGTTGGGGAACCTGGGATTACTGCAGTGATTCCGCCTGAATAAGATGGATGCAATTGCGCCTCCATGATGATCATCCGGAAGCATTCGTCTTTCGATTCTCGGTGGCTTTGTTTTGCCATGAACTCTCCGCTGGGCCGATCTCGCGTGGCAGGTGTTCAGTACGGCACAGCACAAAAGCAGTTCAACATCAGCGACGCAGTGGACTTCATATATCCAGTGCCACCCCTCACCGAACAACGCGCCATCGCCGCAGCCTTGAGTGATGTGGATGCGCTGCTGGGCGGGCTGGATCGTCTCCTCGCCAAGAAGCAGGGCCTCAAAGTAGCCGCCATGCAGCAACTCCTAACCGGCCAAACCCGCCTCCCCGGGTTCAGTGGGGAGTGGGAGGTAAAAACCCTCTTTGACTTGGCTGAGCGAAAAAAAGAACTGTTTGACGACGGCGACTGGATTGAGTCCGAACACATCACGACGGCCGGAATCCGCTTGATTCAAACTGGAAATATTGGCGTTGGGAGTTTCGTTGAGAAGGTGATAAAGAAGTTCATTTTCGAGGAATCGTTCACTTCACTGAACTGCAAGCAACTGAAGACTGGGGACCTGCTGGTGTGCCGCTTGGCTGATCCTGCCGGTAGAGCCTGTGTGCTACCAGACATCGGTGAAGAGAGAATTGTCACTTCGGTTGATGTGACGATTTTCCGTCCACCATCCGAAATGGTAGATCGGATTTTTCTAATGAATGTCTTTTCTACTCCCGAGTGGTTTCGTGCTGTCAGTGATCGGAGCGGTGGGACTACACACAAGCGAATCTCACGCGGTGCACTTGGGAGACTCGCAATCAAACTTCCTCAAATCGAGGAACAAACCGCCATCGCCACCATCCTTTCCGACATGGACACCGAACTCGCCGCCCTGCAAGCCCGCCGCACCAAAACCCAAGCCCTCAAGCAGGCCATGATGCAAGAGCTGCTTACCGGCAGGATTCGGCTGGTACCCACTTCAAGTTGAAAAAAACATGGACGCTCGAATAATTTTCCCCAATGGCCACTACTCGGGCAACCTTTTGTGGAATAAGGCAGAAGCGCTAGAGAGGGAGACTGCTATTGCGGATTCTTTGTCCCTGATTCGGTTAAAGAACTATTGGGCAAGTGCGTACCCAGAAGGTGATGGCGTAACCTTCACAGATGAAAATAAGCGCAGTGATGCCGAAGTACTGAAGGACTTCACTAACTGCTTCCAGTGGCTTGAAATTGCGGTTGGGCAGACTAAGAACGCAAATTTTGAACTTGCTGACTTAGAGAGCGATGCAGAAATGCAGTGCACGGTCATCGTTCCTTTGTCCAAGCTTAAGATTGAAGAGACATTCTTAATCGGTGATTTTCGGTTCGTCTGCAATAAAGAATTTGACCCGGAACCGTATGAGCGTCTTGGGGATTTCGAGTGTGAGTACGTAGAGTTTAAAACCCCAATACTTTACAAGGACCTTCTGCGGGTCAACTCATCTTTAGATCACAACGACTACGTCATCAACAAATGTCTTGCGATGGCGGAAAGTGCGATGGATTTGGTTCGCTATCAGTTCTCTTCTTTCTTAAAACCGCATTTCACCCCAATCCCGCTGGGCAGCTTGCTGACGGCTTTTATTCAATTGAGATCATTCCTGAAGAGCGGACACACATCAAGCCAATTTCATTGAGTGGAATAAGCAAACCTATTTCAGTATCAAACAACTGGCTTGGACCAGAAGTTGAAGAGCCGGTAAATCGCGGAATTGGCTATTTGGTGGAGATTCTCAAGGGGCGAAGCGATGAGCTTGCGTTAGGAGTCAAATCTGCCCTCAGAGCATCTCGACAGTCCTTTTATGCACTCGGGGATGAATCCAAATTTCTGAACCTAGTGTTCGCGTTGGATGGTCTAGTTGCTCCTGGAAAATGGACGGGGTGGGTGCACCGCACTTACATTGCATCGCTGTTGTCTAGCGGAAGCAAGTCGGCCTTCAAGTCCAAACTGATGCGTTACGACGAGCTATACGAAATACGCAACCGACTTGTACATGGTGGTGCAGATTTCTACGAGATCGATTGCAATCCCGCTCAAGCTTGCCAAGACATTTATTGGTACATCTGCGATTTAGTGACGTTGATTGAATCAAATGACTTTCAAACCACAACGGACCTACACCTTTACGCAAAAAACTTGCTTAGCCAACAAGACTTCAAAGTTGTCTACACGGGAAGTCATCAATGATGTTAGCGCTCGGCGGAGCCGCGGAACCGAAGATTCCGTCATGGGTGATGTGAACGCGAACCACATGCACTCAGGACCTTACTCCATGAAAGAAAACCAAAAAACCGAGTGGAAGGAGTCCTGGCGCGACGACTACCTGCGCTGGGTGTGCGGCTTTGCCAATGCCGAGGGCGGCACATTGGTGATTGGGCGCAATGACCGAGGACAGGCAGTGGGCGTGGCCAACGCGGCCCGGCTGCTGGAGGAAATACCCAACAAGGTGCGCGATGTGCTTGGCATCATGGTGGATGTGAATCTGGTGGTGGAGGGCGGCAAAGAGTTGCTGGAGATTCGGGTGGATCCTTACCCCAACCCCATCAGCTACAAGGGCGAATTCCACTTTCGCAGCGGTAGTACCAAGCAGGAGCTGAAAGGTGCGGCGCTGTCGCACTTTTGCTGAAAAAGCAGGGGCTGCACTGGGATGGCGTGGCGCTGCCCGGCCTGAAGGTGGCCGACCTGGACCCTGGTGCATTGGCGCTGTTTCGCCAGCAGGCCGTGCGCAGCCAGCGCTTGCCAGAGGCGATGCTGCAAGAGCCAGACACCGCGCTGCTGGAGCGCCTGCATTTGCTGGAAGAAGGCTTATGCAAGCGGGCCACCGTGCTGTTGTTTCATGCCGATCCGGGGCGCTGGTTTACCGGTGCTTTTGTGAAGATTGGTTTCTTTGAGACCGATGCCGATCTGCTCTACCAAGATGAGGTCAACGGGCCGCTGCTGGTGCAGGTGAACAAGACCATCGAGGTGCTGCAAGCCAAATACATGAAGGCGTTGATCAGCTACGACGGTTTGCAGCGCGTGGAAACCTGGCCGGTGCCCCTGCCCGCGCTGCGCGAGGCGGTGCTTAACGCCGTGGTGCACAAGGACTACACCAGTGGCGCGCCGATCCAGATCAGCGTGTATGCCGACAAGCTGATGATCTGGAACTCAGGCCGTTTGTCCCCGGATTGGACGGTGGAGCGTTTGCTGGGCAAGCATGCGTCTGCACCCTTTAACCCCGACGTGGCCAATGCGTTTTTCCGGGGTGGACAGATTGAGTCTTGGGGGCGCGGCATTGAGCGCATGGTGCAAGCCTGCGTGGACGCCGGTTTGCAGGCACCAGTTTTGCAACTGGAGGACGGTGGGGTGTGGGTGACGTTTGCGTTGGCGCCAGCCAAGCCCCTAGTGAGGGGTGAAAAGTGGGGTGAAAAGTGGGGTGAAAAGTGGGGTGAAAAGTGGGGTGAAAAGTGGGGTGAAAAAGCCACCGCTACCCGCCTGGCACTGATGCAAGCCATGCGCCGCAACCCGCAAATCAGCACCGTAGCGTTAGCGGCTGAAGTGGGCATGGCCTCCACTAGCGGTGTCGAAAAACACTTGAAAGCCCTGCGCGAAGCCGGATGCATCCGCCGCGTAGGCCCGGCCAAAGGCGGAACCTGGGAAGTGATGGAGGACGTTTTGTGACAGCTCAAATCCCCGATACCTGCACCTTCGACGGCCGAAAGTGGGCTGTTGAACATTGGGATGGTGACTACGCAGCGGTGCCGACCAACGAAGCTTTGGGAATTGAAACCCACAGTGCCAGCAGTGCCAACTGGAGTGGTCGAGTTGATCATTTCATGGTTTCCAGGGATAAGCTGTACCTGCTCAAGATTCAGGTGAATTTCCCTGAGGATCGGCCGCCCGCCCTGCCAAGCGACGCACAGCGCGAGGTTTTGGTTCGCTACGAGAAGATGCATGTCTTCGATAAAGATGGTGAACGGGACGCTATTCGAGAGCATCGATTCGAGTACCTGGTATTTCACAATCTGCCGGTGCCATACACGGGTGACCTACTGCTGACCTACCCTTGTACCGACTGCTGGGATCAACCCTACGACGCGGATGATGATGAGGACGAAGACCGGCGGGAAATGGTTTTGTCCTTTGAAGGCGGTGAATTGATGTGCGCTAGTGAACGGTAAGCGAGCTGCCAACTGGGAGAGATCGATGAATATGACCGAACAACACATCACACAGACAAAGGTCACAGATCTTCGTGTCGATGACACCGACCAACCTATCCGCTACCGTATTCCGGCCTATCAGCGCGGCTATCGGTGGGAACCTCAGCAGGTATCTCAGTTGCTGGAAGATATTCGCGACTTCACTCAGCGCGAGAATCCTCAACCGAAAGAGTTCTACTGTTTGCAGCCTCTGGTACTTCGGCGCAATTACGACGGTGCGTTCGAGGTCGTGGATGGCCAGCAACGTTTGACCACTTTATTGCTGATCCTGCGGCATTTCAATGACCGCCTGGCAGTTCGATACCAGCAAAAGCTCTACTCTTTGGAATACGAGACTCGACCTGGCCTGATTGAGTTTCTGGAGAACCCATCCGACGATCGAGCGATGAGCAATATCGATTTCTTTCACATTGCACAAGCAGTGCAGACTATTGAGACATGGTTTGCAAGTCGCGAAAGTGAGGTTGAAGCAATTAAGTCGGCTCTTATGAATCAAGCAGAAGTAATCTGGTTCCAACTCGCTGCGGACGAAGACCCTGTAGACGCATTTACCCGATTGAATGTAGGCAAAATTCCACTCAGCAATGGTGAGCTAATCCGGGCACTTTTCCTTCGTCGCTCAAAAAACACCAAGAGTGCCTCGTCGTCACAGTTGCAGATTGCCCTGGAATGGGATCAATTGGAAAAGGCACTACAGGACAACGATTTCTGGTGCTTTTTGAGTAATGACACCGAACAGAGGGGCAACCGTATCGGCTTCTTATTCGACCTGATTGCCAGAGAAGACGGGATGCGCCCAAGCACGGATGCTTATGCTACCTTTTACTATTTCAGCAATGAACTCAATGACGGGAGCGCTGACATCGAGAGGGAGTGGCTTGCAGTAAAACGCGCCTTTATGCAGTTGGAAGAATGGTTTAAAGATAGACGGCTGTATCACTTGGTCGGTTTCTTGATCTGGTCAGGGATGGACGTAAACGAGCTCCGCAAGTTGGCAGAAAAGAGTACCAAGAGCGCTTTCAAAGAATCGCTTCGGACCAGAATTCTTGAACGCACGATGAAGGGCAATGCCAATGGTGCGGGCATTGGTGAGTCGTTACGGGCGCTTATTACCAACAAGGTTGAAACCCTCGAATACGGGCGGCATAGCGCGCAGATTCGCCCCGTCCTTTTACTCTTCAACCTAGCCACGTTGCTTGCCAATAAGGCATCGAACTTAAGATTTCAGTTTGAGGGATTTAAGACTGAGCGCTGGGACATTGAGCATGTGCGCTCGGTGGCGTCGGCACGGCCTCTCCGTCTGACAGTGCAGCGGGAATGGCTATTGCATTGCCAAGGCTATCTCAATAATTCGGCTGATGCCCCAGAGCTACTTGCCGAGATTGCGGAATTTATGAGTCTGACGCACGTTGAGGCGACCGATTCACGCTTTGAAGTAATTTACGAAAGCGTGCTGAAGCACTTTCATGAACTGGACGAAGAAGAGCCGGATAACAGCATTGCCAATTTGGTATTACTCGACGAAAAGACAAACCGAAGTTACAAGAACGCTGTGTTTGCTGTTAAGCGGCAGCGAATTTTGGCGTTGGATCGCGACGGTATTTTTGTGCCCTTGTGCACGCGCAATGCCTTTCTTAAATGTTATAGCCCGCAGGTGGAACACGCGATGTTTTGGACCGAGGCTGATGGCGATGGTTATCGCATGGCGGTGATCGAAACGCTTCAGAACTTCTTTGAGGGAGGGTGGGTCCATGAGTGATTTGAACTCAGCTACTACGTTCATCGGCCTGCTGGAACGCTGCCGCAGGATTGAGGTACCACAAATTCAGCGCGACTATGCCCAAGGGCGGGAAACCGAGTTTGAAGTACGCGATGGGTTTTTGAATGCGTTGCACACCGCGCTGGCTGTTGATATCGTTCAACGCGCCACACCCATGAATTTGGACTTTATCTACGGCAGCATGGAAGGCGAAGCCGATGGGGCCTACTTTCTCCCATTGGACGGGCAACAGCGCCTGACAACGCTTCTCTTGCTGCATTGGTATTTGGCATGGCGTGATCAGCAGTTGCCAGACTTTCAAGCACGACTATGGGATGGCAAGCACTCGCGTTTCAGCTACAAAGTGCGTCCAAGTAGTTCCGAGTTTTTTGACGAGTTAGTACGTTTTGTACCGGAGTACGCAACGGGTGAATACCTTTCGATAAGAAATCTGATGGAGGATCAGCCTTGGTTTTTCTTGAGTTGGAGACTCGACCCAACGATTCAGTCGACGTTGACTATGTTGGACGCCATCCATGCACGTTTCAATTCAAGCCATGGCCTGTATGCCCGACTTTTGGACGCCACACAACCCGCAATCACGTTCCAGTTGCTGCAGTTGGAAAAATTCGGACTATCTGATGACCTCTACATCAAGATGAATGCACGGGGTAAGCCGTTGACCCCGTTTGAAACCTTTAAGGCTCGTTTTGAAGAGAACCTAAAAACACTGTTCCCGACGGAAATGCGTCCGATTGGGGACAAGAGCTGGAGCGTGCGCGACTACTTTGCACACCGAATGGACACGCGGTGGACGGACTTCTTCTGGAGCTACCGTTCAAACGAAAACAAGGTCTTTGATACTGAGGCAATGAACTTGTTCTGGACGGTGGCCCAGATCAGCTTGGACCCATCCAGTAAGAAGTTCGTTAGCGATACATTGCTGCTTCAAAACAAGCAGACTGCTGTAACCTACTCCGCTTTTAGTGACCGGGGCTGGCTTACTCGTAAGTTTGCCAACCATTTGATGGCACTGCTAGAGGCATGGAGTGTGGGCGGGGGGAAAATGACCCGGCAACTTGCGAGCACCAGCTTCTTTGATGAAGAGGCAGTGTTTCAGAAGCTGATTAAAACGCCCGGGGCTTTGAAATATGCCGAGGTGCTCCAGTTCACGGCCTTTGTCAGTTACCTAACACGGTGGCAGACTGAGGTTCAGTCGGACGAACTGCATGCTTGGATGCGTGTTGTGACGAATCTGGCGAAAAACACCAATTACGACCATACAGAGGATTTTCAGCGGTGTATGGCTGGTTTGCAGCAACTTCTTCCAGAAAGTCGGCGCATTCTTCGTTATTTGGCCACCTTAGAGTCAGTGTCCTTGGGTTTCAGCCCACAGCAAGTGCAAGAGGAAGTGCTCAAGGCGAAGTTGATGCTTTCCGACTCGGGTTGGTGCGACCGAATTGAGCAGGCCGAGGGGCATGGCTACTTCCAGGGCCAGATAGGTTTTTTAATGGACTTCGCCGGTTTGCGGAAAGTCTCGGCGGATGCATGGTCGTCGATTGATCACAAGGAGCGGCAATCGGTCTTTGACGACTACTTCAACAAGGCAGCACAGACGTTTGACAAAGATGGGCTGACGGAACCGAGTGATGCAGCGGCAAGTTCGTACCTTTGGCAACGGGCCTTGTTAACCATTGGGAACTACTTGTTGCCAATGGGAAGTAACCAGTCGTTTGGAACAAACGCCTCTGACAATGCTGACAGTTGGAGGCGACTTTTGAGGGGCGGCAAAGCCGACGCAGAGGCGCGCCGAGCCCATGTGAAATCGCTTTGGGATCGTCTTACATCCGCAGAGCCAATGGGACCACAGTTAAGCCGCATCATGGCGACGACAACTGGGTTAGAGCCATGGCGTGAAGAGTTTGTGAAGCGCCCGCAACTGATTGACTACTGCGTTGAGCGCGAAGTTCGCAGGATCAATGAAAACAAGGTTTACCTTCTGAAAAGGCGGCGAATGAGTGGGGCCCATGCCGAGTTGTTCAGCTACGCGCTGTATCAAGACTGGAAGAACACTGATCTGGGTGACCGGCTCGCACCGCTAAAACTGGTTGACTACCGCTACGTTTCAGATTCTGCATTTGAGCCCCAATTGCTGTTCACTTTTGTGAGCGCAATTGCTCACCCCAGTTTTGCGATCGAATCCGATAACCAGGGCTTTCGAATCAGCGCCAAGATGAGCCCATTGGTTGAAGCACAAAAGGTGGAAGCGGTACTTAGAAGCGATGTATTGATGTTCAGCGAATCCAATGGTCAATTGACACGCCAAGTAAAACGCGGGGATACGCTCGATGTCTTGCAACGATTGGGCACCACATTGGCTGGTCTATCGAAACAACAATCATGACCATGGCTGAAATCCCCCGCTCCGAACGCAAGACGCAAAACCGCGTCATCGACCTGTTCACCGACAAAGCACGGCCCGATGGCATGGGTTACCGCTACCTGGGCGAATGGAACAAGCGCGACAACAACCGTTCGATCGAGGCCGCGCTGCTGCGCGACAACCTTGCCGCCCGTGGCTACTCTCCCGCCCACATTTCCGCCGCCCTGCAAAAGCTGGAGGCCGCCGCCGACACCACCGGCATCACGCTGTACCAGGCCAACCTGCGCACCTACCAATGCCTGCGCTATGGCGTGCAGGTTCAGATTGCGGCGGGCGATGTGCACAAAACCGTTGATTTGATCGACTGGGTGAACCCTGAGAAGAACGACTTTGCCCTGGCCGAAGAGGTCACACTGAAAGGCGGTTACGAGCGGCGGCCTGACATCGTGCTCTACATCAACGGCATCGCCATGGTGGTGATAGAGCTCAAGCGCAGTTCAGTGGAGCTGGCCGATGGCGTGCGCCAGCTCATCACCAACCAGGAAGAGATTTTCAATAAGGGGTTTTTCAGCACCGTGCAAATGGTGCTGGCGGGTAACGACTCGCAAGGCTTGCGCATGGGCACCACCGGCACGCCGGAGCAGTTTTTTGTAGAGTGGAAGGATGAAGCGCCGCTTGCTGCGGGCACAACACCCGCCACCGGGGCCCTGCTGGACCGGCCGCTGGCGCTGCTCTGCGACAAGACCCGACTGCTGGATATGGTGCGCAACTTCATCATCTTTGACGGTGGCCAAAAGAAGGTGCCGCGCCCGCACCAATACGCGGGCGTGAAGGCGGCGCAGGAACGCATTGCCAAGCGCGAGGGCGGCGTGATCTGGCATACCCAGGGCAGCGGCAAGAGCATATTGATGGTGCTGATTGCCAAGTGGCTGCTGGAGCACGACCCCGAGGCCCGCATCTTGGTGGTGACCGACCGCGACGAGCTGGACAAGCAAATTACGGGCGTGATGCGCAACGCGGGGGTGATTGGTGCGAATTCGCCTTCTCCACGCATTACCTCGCGGGCAGAGTTTGTGGAAAAGCTGGGCTCCACCACCACGCGATTGATGTGCGCGCTGCTGCACAAGATTGACCCTTCAGATTTGAACGGCTCGCCGCCCAAGGTGCATGGCCGCATGTACGTGTTTGTGGACGAATGCCACCGCAGCCAGGGCGGCGACATGAACAAGCAAATGAAGCGCTGGCTGGAGGGGGCCATCTTCATCGGCTTTACCGGCACGCCGCTGCTGCGCAAAGACAAAAAGATGACGCGCGATGTGTTTGGCACCTACATCCATACCTATAAGTTTCACCAAGCGGTGGCTGACAAGGTGGTGCTGGACCTGAAATACGAGGCGCGTGACGTGCCGCAGCGGCTGACTTCCCAAACCGCCGTGGATCAGTGGTTTGAAACCCGCACCAAGAACCTGAACAACTTCCAGAAGGCCCTGGTGCGCAAGCGCTGGGCCACGATGGAAGAGCTGATGAGCTCGGAGGAGCGCAAGGCCCGCATTGCGGCCAGTATCATCCACGACTTTGGCGTGCTGCCACGGCTGAACAACAACCGGGGCACGGCGATTTTGGTGGCGGCCAGCATTTATGACGCCTGCCATTACTTCCGGTTGTTTCAGGCAAAGACGTTTGGGCAGTATTGCGGAATCATCACCTCGTTTGAGCCCAGCCCCGGCGCGATTGTGCTGGAACCAGCGAACAGTGACGAGCGCTACAAGTTCGACACATACACGCAGCATGTTCTAAAGGGTTTTACCACCACCGAGAAGTACGAGACCGAGATGAAGCGCCGCTTCATTGAAGAACCGGCCAATCTGAAACTGCTGATTGTGGTGAGCAAGCTGCTGACCGGCTTTGATGCGCCGAGCTGCACCTACATCTACCTAGACAACGAGCTACGCGACCACAACCTGTTTCAGGCCATTTGCCGCACCAACCGGCTGGACGGTGACGACAAGGACTACGGGCACATCGTTGACTACAAGGAGCTGTTTGGCGACGTGCAGCAGGCTATTGCGGTGTATAGCTCCGACGAGCTGGACATTGATGCGGGCAATGGCGGCGACAACAATGTGCAATTGAAAGACTGGCTCACCGAGGGCAAGAAGCAATTGGACGGCGCGCGCCAGGCCATCGGCTATCTGTGTGAACCCGTGCCGCAGCCGCGTGAGGTGGAGCAATACCTGCATTACTTTTGCGGCGATGCTGCCAACCCGAACGCTTTAACGGAGTCCGAGGCACTGCGGGTGTCGTTTTACAAGGCGGTGGCGATCTTTGCGCGCACCTATTCGGACATTGCACAAGACTTGGCTAAGGCGGGCTATAGCGACGCCGAGGCTGTGGCGATCCAGAAGGAAGTGGAGTTCTACGCCGAGATTCGCTCTGCCATCAAGAAGCACTCGGGCGAAGAGCTGGACATCAAGCCCTTTGAGGCGGACATGCGCCACCTCATCAACACCTACATCCAGGCCGACGCGGCGACGGAGTTGGGTGCGTTGGGCGAGATGTCGCTGACCGAGCTGATCATCAAGACCGGTATTCACGATGCGATTGCCAAAAAGCTCAACGAGAAGGGCAAGCTGTCCAAGAACGCTGTTGCCGAGGGCATCATCAACAACGTGCGCAAGACCATCATCCGGGATCAACTGACCGACCCGAGGTTCTACGCCAAAATGTCGAAGCTGCTGGATGACCTGATCGCGCAGAGTCGCACGGACACTGCGGCCTATGAGGAATTCTTGCGCAAGGCCGAGGACCTGGTGAAACGGCTAGCAGCCAAGCAGCCTGAAGATGGTGTTCCGGCGGAGTTGCATGGCAAGCGCGAGGCGACGGTGATTTACAACAATCTGCCTGTGATATTTGGAGATTCAACACCCGAAGATCTGCTCCAGGAAGGTCAAGTTGGATATGGCAATGAGCGCGTATTGCTGGCACTGGAAATTGACCATGCCATGCGAACGCAAGCACCTGCCGACTGGAAGGGCGACGAAACCAAGGAGCGGGTGGTGCAAAACTTTTTGTTCCCGCTCTTGAAGAAGAACCGCGCCGCGACGCTGGCCTCGTTTGAACTCGTCAAGAACCAGCCGGGCTACTGATGACCGAAACGATTCAGATCGGTGATGTCAGCATCGCCGTCACACGCAAGGCGGTCAAGAATGTGCACCTTTCCGTGCACCCACCGCTGGGTCACGTCACGTTGGTGGCGCCCACCGCCACACGCTTGGAAGTGGCCCGCGCCTATGCTATCTCCAAGCTCGGATGGATTCGGGACCAGCAAACCAAGCTGCTGGCCCAGGCGCGGGAAACACCGCGCCAGTTCGTGGAGCGGGAGACCCACATGCTTTGGGGACGGCGTTATCTGTTGTCGGTCGTCGAGGTGGATGCCAAGCCTGCTGTGAAACGGGATCATCGCCGCATCACTCTATCTGTACGGCCTGGCAGCACGTTGGCAAAGCGTGAAGCTTTGATGGACGAATGGCACCGATCCCTGCTGCATCAGACCGTGCCATGTCTCATTGAAAAATGGGAGGCAAAACTGGGCGTAACGGTTTCCGGCTATTTTCTGCAACGCATGAAAACCAAATGGGGTGGCTGCAACCACCGCGCCGGAAACATTCGCCTCAATACCGAGTTAGCGAAGAAACCTAAGGATTTGTTGGAGTACGTGGTGGTGCACGAGATGGTGCACCTGATTGAGCCAACGCACAGTGAGCACTTTATGTCGCTGCTGGCCCAGCACTATCCGAATTGGCGAGAAGCGCGTGTGGAGCTCAATGAATTGCCGCTGGCGGCGCAGGCGTGGGGCCCAAAGTGAATGGCCCGGCTGGCGACCACTGCAGCCTGGTGTCGACTGACCGGCGCTGGTAAGTCCGTCAATACCGCAAGCGCCGTGGCGGCTTTCCCTGCATGGCTAGACGGCAGGCGCGCCGATACGCCAGCAGGTTCAGCTCCGCCCTTGCCAACACGCTGTCCTGTGGGTAGGAACTTTGCCGCGTGTCGCAGGGCAGGCCGCTGGGCTGACCGGTCATCAGGGTCAGGCCGTCGCTCACATGCTCGGCGGTGTAAATGTGGAACAGTCCGCGCTCCACGGCCTCCAGAACAGGCGTGTCCAGCATCAGGTGGCGCCGGTTGCGTTCAGGAATCAAAACGCCTTGCTCACCGGTCAGGCCCTGGGCTTCGCAGACCCGGAACCAGCCCTCAATTTTTTCATTGATGCCGCCCACGGGAAGCACGTCTCCGTGTTGATTCACTGCGCCGGTTACGGCAATGCCTTGATGCAGTGGCAGGTCCGACAGGGACGACAACAGGGCGTAGAGCTCGGCGCATGAAGCCGAGTCACCTTCCACCCCCTGGTACTCCTGTTCAAACACGACGGAGGCGTTCAACGCCAAGGGCGCAATGTGGGCGAACAGGGCGCTGAGGTAGCTGTGCAGTATCAGCACACCTTTGTCATGGATCGGTCCCGACATGTCCACTTCGCGTTCGATATTGAGCAGGCCACTGGTGCCCGCGTGGGTGCGTGCCGTCACGCGTACCGGCAGCCCGAAGCGCCAGTCGCCGAGGTCGATTTGCGTCAGGCCATTGATCTGGCCGACGCGGGCGCCCTGAACCGAGATCAGGTGGTCGCCCTCGGCAATGGAATCGCGCAGGCGCTGCTCCGGGTAGTCGTGGCGCAGGCGGCGTGCCGCCAGAGCCTGGTTTACGTCGGCGGCCTCGACCAGCATCCCGGCAATCCCCACGGCATTGCCCGCACGTGCGCGGCGAATCGAGGCGCTTTCCGCCACCAGGGTTTCGGTGCGGGCGAAGATGGCGCTTTGGCGGGTCTGGTCGTCGACTTCGCGGTGGGTGTCTTCCAGCAAACGCGCCACGGCAGCGCTGGAGAAATGCGGCAGACCCAGCTTGCGGCAGGTGTTGCCGACAAAGATGGCGGTGCCGTTGCGGGTGTCGTCGTTGGCCAGAAAACTCTCGGCAAAGTCGACCTTGACGCGAAAGCGGCGGGCGAATTCGGGGTCACCTTCCTGCAGCGCGTAATAAAGCTCGACCGAGCCAATCAAGACGATTTTGACGTCGGCATCCACCGCTTCGGGCTCCAGCGACATGGCGGCCATGGGCATCATGCCGGTGCCGGGTTCTTCGATCTGGACGCGTCCGCTGCGCAGGTAACGGCGCAGTTTTTCCCACACCAGTTCGTCGGCCAGCAGGTCGCGCAGGTGCAGCATCAGAAAGCCACCATGGGCCTTGAGCAGGCTGCCTGCGCGAATTCGCGAGAAGTCGGTCATCAACACGTCTTCCTCTGCCTGGTATTCAATGCTGCCAAACAGGGCGCGAAAAACCGGGTTCTGCTCCACGATGACGGGCGCGCCGGTGCGCCCGGCGTTGTCCACCACCACATTGACGGCGTAACACGCCAGCAATTGCACCAGGGCTTCGCGACGTTCCAGTTCGTCTTCGTCCTCATTCGCAGGAGAAAACAGTTCCAGGTGTTCCAACACGTCATGCGCCACCTGGTCCAGGTAGGCGCCGAGTTTGACCGAGTCCTTGATCTGCTTTTTCAGGCTGACCCGTATGGCCTGCAGCTCATGGTCCAAAAAGGGCTTCACGCTTTGGCGTCGCAGCGCGGCCAGGGCTTCGTTCATGACACGCTCCAGCGGCCGAGTCTTCTCCAGAAAGTGTGCAATTTCGGTACGCAGTTCCTGCTCCGCCTGGTCGATCTCGGTGCGCCGCTCCTTGGGCAGGGCCCGTGCCTCGCCCTCGGTCAGGGCGTGTCCTGCATCGCCAATCAGCGTGAAGACCAGATGGCCAGACTCACGGAACAGCGTGAAGTGGCGGTCTTCGGCAAAACGGTCCAGCTCGGCGTAAGCCTTGGATTCCTCGACTTTGTAGGCGTCGCGAATGCGTTCACTCTCGGCTTTGAAATCTTCGCTGTTCAGACGCAGCGGAATCTCGATTTGCAGCGTGTGGGCCAGGGTCAGCATTAACTGGCGCAATTGGCGGCCTTGGCCTGCGGGCATGCGCAAGGCGCGTGGCCTCTCGGGGGCATCAAAATTGTGCAGGTAACACAGGTCGGGTGGTACCGCCCGATCAGCCGCTACCGATACCATGCTTTGCATCAGCAGCGACGAGCGCCCGCTGCCCACTTCACCCAGCACAAACAGGTTGTAGTCGGGCTGTTCCATGCCCAAACCAAAGTGAGCGGCCTGTTGGGCACGCTCCTGGCCGACCCAGGGCAAGCTTTCTTGCGCCAGCTCCGACGTATCGGTAAAGCCCAGGCTTGCGCCGTCAATGGATAAGCGAAGTTCGGATCGGATGAGGCGGTTCACGGTCATGGTGGGCCTTGTCGGGGTGGGTCAATGCGGGTCGTTTGAGGAATGCAGCCGCATGCGCAGGCCTAGATCGGTGCGCGAGTCGGCATTGGCCAAGGCGACCTCTTGCTCGATCAACCCGCGCTGGTAAAGCTCCAGCAGAGACTGGTCAAAGCTGTGGGTGCCCATGACGCTGGTTTTTTCCAGTGACTGGCGCAATTCGTCAACAGCACCGCGTTGGATCAGGTCTGACACATGGGCCGACTGCAGCAACACTTCTGTTGCCAGCGCACGTTTGCCGCCAATGCCAGGCAGCAGGCGTTGCGACACGATGGCCTGCAGGTTCAGCGACAAGTCCATGCGCAGTTGGGCATGGTTGCTTTCAGGAAAGAAATTGAGGATGCGCTTGACCGCCTGGCTGGCATTGCTGGCGTGCATCGTCGAGACACACAGATGCCCGGTTTCGGCATAAGCAATGGCGTGCTGCATGGTCTCGCGGTCACGAATTTCACCGATCATGATCATGTCGGGTGCCTGGCGCATGGCGTTGCGCAGCGCTTCGGAAAAACTCAGCGTGTCCACGCCCACCTCGCGCTGGTCTACGGTGGAGGCCCCGTGCCGGAACAGGTATTCAATGGGGTCTTCCACGGTCAGGATATGGCCGGCGTGGTGAATCGCGCGGTAGTCCACCATGGCGGCCAGGGTGGTGGTTTTGCCCGAACCCGCAGCGCCAATGACCAACACCAGACCGCGCGGGCGCAGGGCCAGTTCGCGCAGCACCTCTGGCAAACCCAGGCTCTCAAAACTGGGAATCTGCCCGCGCACCATGCGCGCCACCATGCCGGTTTCGTGCCGTTGCTGGTAGACATTAATGCGAAAGCGGCCAATGCCGTCCAGCGCATAGGACATATTGCATTCCAGGCTGCGTTCAAATTCGGCAACCGCTGCAGGACCCATGGCCGAATAGGCCAGGCGCTTGGTTTGGCCCACCAGCAAGGGCGGCAATGGCAAGGCCTGCACAATGCCATCCACCTTGACGTGGGGCGGGGCACCGGTGGTCAAGAACAGATCCGACGCATCACACTCCACGACCATTTTCAAGAGTGCGGGTAAGTCATAACTTTCCATGGGGTTGCCTCCGACGAGTTGTTGTAACCCACGATCCCACAAACCGGGTGGCCGGTGGATTGCCTCGGGCTACAGGTCCATCGTAGTCCAGCAGGTGTCGCGATACCAGCCGCACCTTGCAAACAATTGACTTAAGGCAAGTTACCTGCAGCCCATCCGCTGCGGACCGCACCCTCCAGCGTGGCTGGGTAGGGCCCCTGCACGTAATCACCGGCGGCCACCAAGCCGGGCGCGATGGCCTGTGGCGGTCGCACCAAGGCGGGAGTACAGGCAAACGTGGCATTTTTTTCTACCACGGTTTGCACGGCTTGCAGGCCCGACAGGCCCAAGGCCGCCAACTCGGTGGCGGCTTGCGCCAACACGGCCGTCTGCAGTGCCTCGCGCGAGCCATCGCTGGCGCTGACCACAAATGCCAACAAGCCCGCTGGGCCGCCCAATTGGCCCCGGTCAAACACAAATTGGGCCGGCGCTACCGCTGTGTTGCGCAGGGCCAGCATGGGGTGGGGCAGCCTGGCCTGCGGCGCCCAGGCATACACGGTGGCAATGGCCTCAAAGCGCAGGCTGGACGCGGTGGTGGACCAGGCCTGTAATGGAGTCGCTATTGATTCAGGAGCGCTCTGCGCACATTTCACGAGGGCTAGGGCCGCATTTGATGATGAACTTGCCCAGATGACGCGGTCAAATGCTTGCCCGTCCAGTACCCAATAGAGATCTTGCCAACGCACTTGGGTGATGCGTTGCCCCAGGTGGATGTGCCCGCCTTGGCGCGTCAGCCAATCCGCTGCGGCAGCCGGAAACAGCGCCGTCAGGTCCGTGCGGGGCAGCAACAGGTGAGAACCGCCGCGTACACCGAACAGAGAGTCCTGCATGACCCGTAAGAAAACCTGTGCACTGGCCTGCTCGGCCGGTGTGTTCAAGGCCGACACACACAGCGGATCTATGAGTTCGTGGACCACACGGGGCGCCATGCCACTGCACAAACGCGCGACCGACAGCTCAGGCGCGCAGCGAAAACCCCGCCATTGCCAACCCAGCGAGGCCTTCACCAGAGACAGGCGCTCAGCCCAGCTCCAGCCCCGGGCTGTGGCTATCGCGGCAATGGCGTCCAGTGGGGCAGGCCAGTGGGCGGCAATGGCTGGCGTTTGCAGCCCGGTGCCGTCGGCAAACGGCAGTGCCAGCGGGCGGCGCAACAACGTGGATTCAGGGTCCATACCCACCAAACGCATCACACGCAGCGTTTCGGTGTAGGCCCCAATCAGAATGTGCTGGCCGTTGTCCAGCATGACCGGCGTGCCGTCGGGCAAGCTAGCTTCCACTGCCCGTGCCCGTCCACCCAGCGTGCGGGATGCTTCAAAAACGGTGACGGCATGCCCCGCCTGGACTGCAGCCACCGCCGCCGCCATCCCCGCCCAGCCGCCGCCGACGATGCCTACACGCATGCCGCGAAAGCCAGTCTGTGGCAGGTAGTTTTGCCGCCGGGCCGCCCCAAGGCAAAACGCGCCCCCTTGGGGGGCAGCGCAGTACACGCAGTGACAAGCGTGGGGGTCACATCTTCCCCAGGGCTTGCACCTTCCACGCCAGCCACATCTTGCGCAGCGGGGTGAGGTGGATGCGTTGGTGCAGCACCTGGAAGTTGTCTGCCTCGATTTCGCGCAACAGCGCGCGGTAAATGCTGGCCATCATCAGCCCTGGCTTTTGCGCACGGCGGTCTTCGGCGGGCAATAGTGCCAGGGCCTGGTCGTAGAGGCCGTGGGCCCGCTCGGCCTGAAAGCGCATCAGGGCCGTAAAGCGGTCCGAATAGCTGCGCTTCAAGACCTCATGGGCTTTGACATCAAACTGCTTGAGTTCATTGACCGGCAGGTAAATGCGCCCGCGCATCGCGTCTTCACCCACATCCCGAATGATGTTGGTGAGTTGCAGGGCCTGGCCCAGGGTGTGGGCATATTCGGTGGTCTGCGCCTGGGTCTGGCCAAAGATGCGGGCCGCTACCTCGCCCACGACACCTGCCACCAGATGGCAGTAACGCTGCAGGCCGATGAAGTCCAGGTAGCGGGTCTGTTCCAGGTCCATCTGACAGCCTTCAATGACGGCCTGCAAATGGCGCTGCTCGATGCCGAATGCTGCCGTCTGTGGCATCAGGGCCTGCATCACCGGGTGGCTGGGCTGGCCGGTAAAGGATTTGGCCACCTCGGATTGCCACCAGGCCAGTTTGGTCTGGGCCACGCTGGCGTCCACCATGTCGTCAATCACATCATCGACTTCGCGGCAAAAGGCATAAAACGCGGTGATGGCTGCACGTTTGGGGGCGGGCAGGAACAAAAAGGCGTAGTAGAAGCTGCTGCCCGAGGCGGCGGCCTTTTGTTGGACGTATTGCGCAGGGGTCATAGCGCTAGTGATTGAGTCAATAAATCGGTCACGATGGGCGACGGGACGCAGCAGATAGCATGGATCGTTGCTCTAAAAGGCGCGGGGGCGCGGCTTGTGGGTCCAGGCGGAGCAGCTTGTCCAGAAAACAGTGTAAAAATGTTCGCCGCAGTATAGTGTGGCGGGCAGTCTCAACTCTTGCGCAGGAATATATTGATGAAGAAACTGAATTGCCCTTTGGCCTTGACAGTCATTGCAGCCGCATTGTGGGTGACCGGTTGCAGTACCGATACCGCATTGGTGGGGACGCCACGCAAAGAAACTGTCCATGCGCTGACCCAGGCCTTGGAGCTTTTGACACTCAACGCGGGTCAGCCCGGGCGGGTCCTGCAGCGCGTGGCACTCAAGGGCTTGCCAGCCGGTGAGGCGCTGGTGGGTATTGACTACCGAGTGGCCAAGGGCGTTTTGTACACTTTGTCGCGCAGTGGCCGCGTCTACACCATCAACACGGAAAGCGGGGCGCTGGCGCCGGTGGGGGGCACGCCGATTGCCTCCGCCATGGAGGGTGCTGCATTTGGATTCGATTTCAATCCCGCCGCAGACCGCATTCGCGTGGTCAGCAATACCGGCCAAAACTTGCGCCTGCACCCCGACACGGGCGCCTTGGTAGCGGTGGATGCGCCTCTCAATTACGAGCCAGGGGACCCCCAAAACGGGCAAAAGCCGCAATTGCTGGCTGCGGCCTACACCTACAACAAAAAAGACGAAAAAATCACGACCAACTTTGCCATTGATGGCCGCACGGGCACCCTGGTGCGCCAGGGTTCTGCGGAGGGCGCACAACCTGCTGTATCGCCCAACACCGGGCGGCTGGTTACAGTGGGAGCGCTGGGCACCGGCTCGGTGCAGGATGCGTCTATGGATATCGCAGACACCAGCGGTGCAGCCTTCGCCGCGTTGCGCAGTGTGGCGCAAGGTCCGACACGCCTGTACCTTGTGAACCTGGAATCTGGCAAGGCGGATGTGTTGGGCACGGTCGGCACGGGTGCCGCCTTGGTCGGCATCGCCGTGATTCCCTGAGATGGTGCACGCAATGCGGAAATTTGCTCTGTTTCTGACTCTGAGCCTGTGCCTGTTCCAGGTGACGCAGGCAGGCAATGTGCGGGTTCGGGTGCAAGACGGTACCGGGCGCTCGCTGACGGATGCCGTGGTGTTTCTGGAGTCGGCGGCGGCCAAATCCCTGGTTAAATCGGCCAGCGGTTCTGAAATTGCCCAGGTCGGTAAGCAATTTGTGCCGTCCGTTACGGTGGTTCCGGTGGGCTCTCTGGTGCAATTCCCAAACCGTGACACGGTGCGCCACCATGTGTATTCGTTTTCACCGGCCAAGACCTTTGAGCTCAAGCTCTACACCGGTACAGCGGCCAGTCCGGTGTTTTTTGACCGCCCCGGCATTGTGGTGCTGGGCTGTAATATCCACGACCACATGACGGCCTGGGTGGTGGTGGTGGAGACGCCTTATTACGGCAAGTCCACCGAGGCTGGTGAGGTGACATTGGCGAATGTGGCCCCTGGAAGTTACAAGTTGCGTGCCTGGCATACCAGCTTGCCGGTTGGTGCCGCTGCGCTGGAGCAAAGTCTGACCGTCGGTGCCACGGATACCGCCGTGGTAGTGGTTGACTTGAAGGGTGCCAAACCTTGACTTTTGTGCAGCGCATGCGCGCCCTGCTTCAAAGCCGTGGCATGGTCCGGCGCATTGTGCTGTTGTCGGTCGGTTTGCTGCTGCTGATTCAACTCGCTGTGCAGGTGGTGGTGCGCACCAGCATTGAAAGCAGCGTTCAGCAAAACTTGCAGCGAGAACTCGACGCTGATGAAAAAGTGTGGGCCCAGTTGGTAAAGCAAAACGCCCAACGCCTGTCCGCGGGTGCGTCGGTGCTTGCGTCCGACTTTGGCTTCCGCGAGGCCGTGACCTCGGGCGACGGGCAAACCATCGAGTCAGCGCTTGAAAACAGTGGCGCTCGCATCGGTGCCACCATTTCTGCCTCGCTGGACACACTGTTTGCGGTGCAAGCGGTTGCCAATCCGCAGGACGCAGCCCTGTTGCCTCCCGACATGACCGCACTGGCCCAGTCGATGGCCCGGGGCGCTCAGCAGGGGCGAATGGCTCTGGTGCGTGGTCGCGTCCATCAATTTGTTCTGGTGCCTGTCAAAGCTCCCCTGGTCGTCGGCTGGGTGCTGATGGGGTTTGCGGTGGACCAGGCCTTGGCATCGGAGTTGCACGTACTGTCGGGTGCCCATGTGGTCATTGCCAACCGGTCGGCGGAATCGTCGGCGCAGATCGTGCACTCCACACTGCAAGCGCCGGACCTTGCAAGTCTCTTGGGTCGGACGGACGGTGTTGCGCTGGCGCCTCTGGGTGACGACGAGTACGCGGTTCGCCGTGTCGCGTTGGACGCGTCATCGCCCGATCTCCAGACTTACCTGTTGCGTTCCTCGGCAAGGGCCCGGGCCGATTTTGAACGCATGAAGGTGGTGCTGCTGGTCATCACCGTTGCGGGTGTGGTCTTGTTTGCGTTGGGTAGTACGGCTCTGGCGCGTCGGGTGTCCCGCCCGCTGGACCTGCTGGTGGCCGACACCGAGCGCCTGGGCCGTGGTGACTACAGCCAGGCGGTGCAGGATTTTGGTCGCCGGGACGAGGTCGGCAACCTGGCCCGCTCGTTTGACCGTATGCGCCTGAACATCCAGGCCAGTCAGGCCGAGATTCGTCAATTGGCCTATTGGGACCGGCTGACCGGTCTGCCCAACCGTGCACAGTTCCGTGAAGCACTGCACGAGGCACAAAGGCGCTCGGGGGCCAACCACGCATCGTTTGCCGTGATTATTCTGGACCTCGACCGTTTTAAGCACATTAACGATGTGCTGGGCTATGCGTTTGGTGACCGGGTTCTGCAAATTGTCGCCCTGCGTTTGGAGCGACTGGGCAATACCCACCCGGCACTGGCTGCGCGGCTGGGTGGTGGCGAGTTCGCGCTACTGGCTGAAGGCGCACAGGCAGAGCAGGCGACCGCGCTGGCCGAGCAAATCAGCCAGGCATTGGTCGAGCCCGTGTCGCTTGAGGGCCAGACGGTGGACCTCAGTGCCGCGATGGGTGTGGCCTGTTGGCCCGAGCACTCCAGCGATGTGGATGTGCTGCTCGGTCGTGCCGAAGTCGCTATGTATGTGGCCAAGCGCAAGAGCCTGGATATCCAGGTTTACGACCCCTCGCTGGACTCCGCCAGTGCCCAGACCTTGTCCCTTTTGTCGGAGCTGCGTCAGGCGATAGATGGCAACGAACTCAATCTGTTCCTTCAGCCCAAGATCAGCTTGCGTGACCACCGCGTTGTGGCGGCAGAAGCGCTGGTGCGCTGGAATCATCCTGTCAGAGGCATGGTGCAGCCCATGCAGTTCATCCCGTTTGCCGAGCAAACCGGTTTTGTGCGGTTCTTGACCCTGTGGATGCTGGAGGCTGCGGCACGCGAGTGGAAGAAGCTGCAGCCGGCAGGCGGCAGCTTGCGCATTGCCATCAATCTGTCCACGCGTGACCTGATGGATTTGGACTTTCCGCGCAAGATTGATGCCTTGCTGGACCGATATGGTGTTCCACGTACGGGTTTCTGCCTGGAAATCACCGAGAGCGCCATCATGGATGACCCCCAGCGAGCTGAAGCCACATTGAACCAGCTTGCTGCCAGCGGCTACAAACTCTCTATCGACGACTTTGGGACCGGGTATTCGTCCCTGGCCTACCTCAAGCGTTTGCCGGTGGGTGAGCTCAAAATTGACAAGTCCTTCGTGATGGGCATGGAGAAGGACGAAAGTGACGCCAAGATCGTGCGCTCCACCATTGAACTGGCGCACAACCTGGGCCTGTCTGTAGTGGCCGAAGGGGTGGAAAACGCCAACATATATGCACTACTGGCGGAACTGCAGTGTGACGAGGCCCAGGGCTACTTCATGAGCAAGCCGATGATATTCAGTGAGTTTCCCGGCTGGGTACAGAGCTGGGAGGCGCAGCACCCGCAGTCACAGGTGGTTTGACTTACATCCAGATCGCTCGCCATACCATCACCGGGAGGTCCCACCATCGTAGCGTGGGGCGCTGGTTCAAGGTCGCGAATTTCAGGGCCGCTATCTTGTCCAGAATGCGCAGGCCGCCCTGCACAACCAGGCGCAGTTCCCAACCCGCGCGACCCGGTATCTGGTGCACAAGTGGTAAGCCAAATTGCATGCTAGCCCTCGCAGAGTCTGCGCAAGCAGCTATCAATTGAGTAGCGGCTGGGGTTTGGTTCCGAGCCAGAATGTCGTGTGAAGTCACACCAAAACGCTTGCAGTCTTCAAGCGGCAGATAGTACCGGCCCCGGGGAATGTCCACACTCAGGTCCTGCCAGAAGTTGATCAGTTGCAGGGCGCTGCAAATGGCGTCGCTGCGCTGCAAGGCCAGCGCATCGGTCACGCCATACAGGTGCAGCAACAGGCGGCCCACCGGGTTGGCCGAGCGGCGGCAGTAGTCCATCAGCTCAGCCTGCGTTGTGTAGCCCTGCGCTGCGGCCGACTTGCGGGTGTCTTGGACAAAAGCGTCGAGCAGGTCGTGCAGCAGTTGGGTGGGCAGGTGGTGGGTTTGCAGCACCACTTGCAGTGGGCTGAACACCTGGGTCCATCGGGCGTCGGTCGCGTTGGTGTTGGTATCGAAACTACCGAGCGGGCTGCTGTTGCTGATAGAGATGAGGGCTTGCCGATAGGCATTCAGTTCATCCAGGCGTTGCGGTGCCGTGGCGTCGCCCTCGTCGGCAATGTCGTCTGCGGTGCGGGCAAAGTGGTAGATGGCGGCGATGGGTGCTCGCAAGTGTGCAGGGCACAGCAGGGAAGCCACCGGAAAATTTTCGTAATGGGTAATGGGGGCGGGACTTTCCTGGGGGGCATGCATGGGGGGATTTTGCCAGCGGGAGTTGTTGGTGCAGACCATGCCCCGTTTTCAACGCTTCGTCACATGGTGTTGGTATCGCCCGGCTGACCGCAATACAGTCGAGCCCACCCGATTGCATCCGCACCGATGCCGTCCCATGTTTCACGTAAGGAAAATATGACCACTGCCATTGACTTGGGCGGCGCCACGGGCGTACCGCTAGCACACCGTATCCTGCGCTTTCCGCTGACCCGCATCGTGCTGGCTTTGGTTTTTTTTATGGTGCCTTTCCTGCTGATCCAGGCTGGAGCCACCCATTTTTTCGAAGAAAAACTGTTCTCGCGCCTGGGTCAGTTTTTTGGGGCCTGCATGGGTTGCCTGTCGTATGCCTTTTACGTCGTCAAGATAGAAAAGCGTGCGGTGTCCGAACTGGCGTTGCCGGGTGCCTTGCGGGAGTACAGCGCAGGTTTTGTGCTGGGCGGGCTGATGGTTTGCCTCTCCGTGGCGGCTATCGCGGCGTTTGGGGGGGTGCGCACGCTGTCCCTTGCGTCCGGTAGCGTCATCGCCTTGCCGCTGCTGATGCACATCACCGTGGGGCTGATTGAGGAAATGGCGATGCGCGGCATCTTCTTTCGGGTTCTGCAGGAGTCTGTGGGGAGTTGGCTGGCGCTACTCGCGTCGGGCCTGGTGTTTGGTGCCATGCACATGATCAACGACAACATCTCCGTGCTGGCCATCGCCAACATCGCGTTAGCGGGTGTTTTCTTCGCCGCGGCCTTTTTGCTGACGGGACGTCTGTGGTTGTGTGCGGCCCTGCATGCAGGCTGGAACTTCTTTCAAGATGGCGTGTTCTCGTTGGCGGTGTCCGGCCACGAGGTGAAAGCGGGTTTGTTGGTTACCGAACTCAGCGGACCTGATTGGTTGACCGGTGGTGCATTTGGCATTGAAGGCTCGGCCGTAGACTTGGTACTGGTGGCGCTGGCCACTACGGCCATGGTGATGCTGGCCCAGCGTAGGGGGCGCATGGTGCCGCCGACTTGGAGGCGATAGGGGTTGCGGTTGTTGGATCATTGCGCAATGGATCGGGTACGCAACTGTGGGAGTCTGGTCCTGGCGCCAGATCAACCAGTACACTTTTGTAGACCAAAATTGCGGGTCTGTCATCAAAAGACTTCATCGGTTAGCTTTGTCTAAACGGGCTGCGCTGCTTCAGGTTATCCAGATAGTTGCCGATCCCTTGGTCTTCGCGCTCCAGAAACCGCGCCACGGCGTCGGCAAAGGCCGGGTGCGCCAGCCAGTGGGCGCTGGTGGTTCTAACGGGCAGCAGCGCGCGCGCCATCTTGTGCTCGCCCTGGGCGCCGCCTTCAAAGCGCTGGTAGCCGTGTTCTATGCACCACTGCAGGGGCTGGTAGTAGCAGGCCTCGAAGTGCAGGCAATCCACACGTTCCAGGGCACCCCAGTAGCGGCCGTAGGCTACTTTTTCGCTTGTGGTTCGGAGACTGGGCGGCGCCGTGTTTTGCTCCGTGTCCCCCGCCCGCTGCGCGGGCTCCTCCTTGACCTGCGCAGAACGCACTGCCGCCCAGTCTCCTTGAGTGTTTTGGTCGCCAGCCCTCGTGGAATAATCGTCTAGCGCTATCAAACTGGTAGCAATTGGGTGTCCGTTGCGCTCGGCGGTGAACAGCAGCCAGTGGTCGGGCATGGTGTCGGCCATGCGCTTAAAGAAGTCACGGTTCAGGTAGGGGGCGTTGCCGTGTTCCAGGTACGTGCGTTCGTAGCAGCGGTAGAAGAAATCCCAGTCTGGCTGGCTGATGTCGCGGCCCAGGGACCAGCGGAAAGTCACGCCGGCGTCAAGCACCTTGCGGCGTTCCTGGCGGATCTTCTTGCGCTTCTCCTGCGACAGGGACATCAGGAAGGCGTCGAAGTCGCGAAAAGGCAGCGAACCACGCGCAGCGGGGCCGGGGGGAGGTTCCGCCGCCGGGCCCCCCAGGCCCCCCCTCGGGGAGCAGTGCGAAAGCGTGGGGGCAATGTTTTCCAATGGAATTGCACTGTGTGCCGCAGCATCAGGCCAGCCTGTTCGCAGGCGGCGGCATCGGCGTCGTCCACAAACAGCAGGTGCAGGGACGACATGCCGCTCTGTTCGCACCATTGCAGTAATGCCTGCAGCAGGGCCCCACGCGCTTCAGACGTGCGCGCCATCAGCCGCGCACCGGGCACGGGCGTGAATGGCACGGCGGCTACGGCCTTGGGGTAGTAGGGCAGGCCGTGTTGTGCGTAGGCGTTGGCCCAGGCCCAGTCGAACACGTATTCGCCGTAGGAGTGAGCCTTCTCGTAGATAGCGCAGGCCGCGACCAGTTTGTCCTCTTGATAAAGCGTGAAGAAGTGGGGTTTCCAACCGGTTTTCGCGTTGGCGCTGCCGCTGCTGTGCAGTGCGGCCAGGTAGGCGTGGCGCATGAAGGGGCTGGGGTTGGCTTGGGTTTGCAGCAGGGCGTCCCAAGCGACGGCGTCGACCTCCAGCGGCGAGGTTGTCACCCGAATGACATAATCCTCAGCCATGGCGCACCCCGTGCGCAGGCACTGCCCCCGAGGGGCTGCGATTAACGAAAAATTCCTGGTTCATGACTCTCAAACTGTGCGTTGCGCAACTCAATTTCATTGTGGGTGATCTGGAGGGCAATGCCCAAAAAATCATCACCGCCGCCAAGGACGCCTATGCCGATGGCGCACGGATGTTGCTGACCCCTGAGTTGTCGATTTGTGGCTATGCCGCCGAAGATCTTTTCCTGCGCCCGGCGTTCATCCATGCCTGCGATGATGCCGTGAAAACCGTGGCCCACGCTCTGGCCGGGTTAAAGGACATGACCGTGGTGGTTGGCCACCCCACGGGTGGCGACAGCCGCACGCGCTCGGTCGCCGTGCAAAAGCGCTTCAACGCGGCCAGCGTGCTGCGCGAAGGCAAGGTGGTGGCCACCTATGCCAAGCGCGAGTTGCCCAATTACCAGGTGTTTGATGAGCGGCGCTATTTCACGCCCGGTGACGGTGTCTGCGTGTTTGATGCCGGGGTGGAAGGCGCACGCATCCGCGTCGGCCTGCTGATTTGTGAGGACGCCTGGTTTGAGCAGCCAGCCCGCCTGGCCCAGGAGGCCGGGGCACAGATGCTGGCGGTGATCAATGCCTCGCCCTTCCACGTGGGCAAAGGCTATGAGCGCGAGGACATGATGCGCCAGCGGGTGCAACAGACCGGCCTGCCGCTGGTCTATGCGCACTTGGTCGGTGGCCAGGACGAGGTGGTGTTCGAAGGCCACTCGTTTGCGCTGGATGCCGATGGCACGGTGGCCGGCCGCGCCCCGAGCTTCAAGGAAAATAGCTTTGTAGTCCTCGTGGATACTGAACAGACAGCTACAAAAATCGTAGCAAGCGTGGAGCCAGTTCGCACGCCGGAGCAGGACCTGTGGGATGCGTTGGTGCTGGGTGTGCGCGATTACGTGGGCAAGAACGGCTTTCCGGGCGCCATCCTGGGCCTGTCCGGTGGCATCGACTCGGCCCTGGTGCTGGCGATTGCCGTGGATGCGCTGGGCGCCGACAAGGTGCGCGCGGTGATGATGCCGTCGCCCTACACGGCCGACATCAGCTGGCTGGACGCCCGAGAGATGGCGCAGCGCATGGGTGTGCGCTACGACGAGATTTCGATCGTGCCCCAGTTTGAAGCGTTCAAAGCCTCGCTGGCGGCGGAGTTTGCCGGCCGGGCCGAAGACACGACGGAGGAGAACATCCAGGCCCGCATCCGCGGCACGTTGCTGATGGCGCTCTCCAACAAATTCGGCAGCATTGTGCTGACCACCGGCAACAAGTCCGAGATGGCCACCGGCTACTGCACGCTGTACGGCGACATGGCCGGCGGTTTTGCCGTCATCAAGGACCTGGCGAAGACGTTGGTCTTCAAGATGGCGCACTGGCGCAATGCCCACGACCCTTACGGTACCGGTGCAAGCCCCATACCCGAGCGCATCATCACGCGCCCACCCAGCGCCGAGTTGCGCCCTAACCAGGTTGACCAGGACAGCCTGCCGCCCTACGAGGTGCTGGATGCCATCATCGACCGCTACATGGAAAACGACCAGAGCATCGCCACCATCGTGGCGGCGGGTTTCGCCCAGGCGGATGTGGAGAAGGTGACGCGGCTGATCAAACTCAACGAATACAAGCGCCGCCAGTCTCCAGTCGGGATTAGGGTGACCCATCGGAGCTTCGGCAAGGATTGGCGTTATCCTATAACCAACCGTTTTCGTGCCTGACGGCCTGAGACTTGCGGGACAGACCGCAGCGAAGCAAGCTCTGTCCTCGACTATCCTGAGACTTGCGGGACAGACCGAAGCGTAGCGCAGCTCTGTCCTCAACTGATTAGATAGGAGCCATATGAAACAAATCACCGCCATCGTCAAACCATTCAAACTCGAAGAAGTGCGTGAGGCGCTGGCCGAATGTGGCGTAACTGGACTGACTGTTACCGAAGTGAAAGGTTTTGGCCGCCAGAAGGGCCATACCGAGTTGTACCGCGGCGCCGAATACGTGGTTGATTTCTTGCCCAAGGTCAAGGTCGAGGTGGTCGTGAAGTCGGAGGACGTGGACCGTTGCGTGGACGCCATCGTCAAGGCGGCGCACACCGGCAAGATTGGTGATGGCAAGATTTTTGTCACCAGCGTGGAGCGCGTGGTGCGTATTCGCACTGGTGAGCAGGACGAGTCCGCCGTCTGATCGCAAGAGGGCTCTTAGCGGCCCTCGTCTTGCCGTTAGAAGCGTTGGACCAGCGCTGCCACCCAAATGCCCAGACATAGCAGCAGGCTCAGCAAGACTGCCGCACTGCCCATATCCTTGGCGCGCTTGGAGAGGTCGTGCCATTCCGGCCCAATGCGGTCAATGGCGGTTTCCACAGCTGTGTTGAGCAGTTCCACCACCATCACCATGACGACACTGACGGCCAGCAGGGCGGTTTCCATCCAGGTTTGGCCTAGCCAAAAGGCGGCAGGAATCAGAACGAAAGCTGCAATAGCTTCCTGGCGAAAGGCGGTCTCGCTCCAGCCGGCGCGCAGGCCCGCCAGCGAGTAGCCAGTGGCGTGCCAGACGCGGCTCAGGCCCTTGCGGTCCTTTTGTGGATTGACTGGGGTCGTGGAATCGGTGGGTTGCACGGAATAAGGGCGTTTTAGCGGCTCAGGGGCTGCGATGTGATCAGGCGGGTGCCCGCCAGTGCATCGTGCCAGAACTGGCCCTGCGGGTGGAAGCGGCTGAGCAATGCCCAGACGACGACCCAGCCGATGATGATGACGACCGACTCACCACCGCTGAGTTGAAAAGGTGACAAAGCCATCAGGGGCGGCAAAAACCACAGCCAGCTCAAGGCATAGCGCCCCAGGGCGCGCAATTGGCTGATGGCCTTGCCGTCGCTGCCGACGACGCGGATGTTCCAGGTTTTCATGGCCAGGGTCTGGCCCTTGGCCCAGAACCACACAAAATAAATGCCAAAGATCACAAAGATGAAGGCCTGCAGGGCGTTGCGGTTGTCCAGCGCGTTGCGGGTCTGGCTCAATGTGCTGAATAGGTAACCAGCAAGGAATAACACGCCAAACAGCAGCATGCCCTCATACAGCCAACACGCCATACGGCGCCATAATCCAGGGGTGGTCATTTCAAGTTGCATCGTAGGGAGCCAGAATGGTCCGGCATTGTAGGTGCACACTGACTCCTGCCTTGCCTGCCGGTAGGGGGTCGCGTCCTACTCAGTTGATCGTTAGACTCTTGTCCAGCAACTGACCGTTGGACGATCCCTCTTGAGCGCTCGCGGGCACGGCTGCAGGCGCAACTATTGGCTCTGGCAGCGCGGGCGGTGTCGGAAGCAATGTCCTTGGATTGAGGCTGGGTCTGGCGGCAACGGTAGCCTCATCGTTGACCGGCGTATGGCGTGTCACCGGAACGGGCGTCAGCTTGTCTCGCTGAACGGTGGTGGTTGCAACGGCTGCCCCGGACGGGTGGTCGGTTGCCACTTTTGCAAAAGCCTTTTTTTCCTGTGAGCTAAGGCCTTGGTAGGCTTCCCAATCGGCCGCGCGTTCGGCCGAGGACAGTTTCTTGGTCCCGGCAAAGTTGAGACGAGCCCGCTCCCGCGCGGCTGGGGTTAAGGCAGCCCACTCAACCATGCGCTCCTGCATTCTTTGTTGTTCGGCCGGACTGCGCGACGGATAACTCAGTGCAATCGCAATCCACTTGCTCTTGCTGGTTCCGTCAAGAGAATCCCACGTGGTGGTCAAGGGTTTCAGAATGAGCCGCTGTGCTTGGGTCAAATCGTGCCACTTCGGACCAGCGATCAACACCCCGGCAGCGGGCGCTGATGCACCCTGCGCAGGATTGACAGTGCCGCTATCGGCTGTTTGTTGCGAGCAGGAAATCGATGCCAGGGAGAAAGTTAAACACAGCGAAAGCCTAACCAACACAATTTGGAGGCTATAGGGTGCGTGACGCTGTGAGTCGTTGCGCGCTGAATCGACGAAGGGCATGGGTTCCAACGTCAGCACTAGTCGCGACGATTTGCATTCAGGTAGTGAAGAAAGCCGGGATCGGTGTAGGCTGCAGGTGGCAATTCGTCCACCAACAGTTCCATATCGACCTCGGCAAGTTCGTCAACACGACGCTGTTCTTGAACCACTGCAATGGCAAGCAAACCGATAACCAAAGCAACCAGCGGAAGGAAGGCTCCCAAACGGGTCCAAAGGTTGTTATTGGAACTACTATGATTCAAGGTTGCACTTCCGCCGTTCGTGTTGACGTTCGAAGCTGTCTGCAACTTGACGACTTTGCGTTTTGCCAGCGCCTGCATGCGGGCTGCCTTCAGACGCTCGGAAATGTCGTTGGGTAGATCGTGTGAGGCATCCGACAAATGTGCCGCAATGGTGCGGCCCAGTCGGTCCTGATAGCTGTCGTTGAAAGTTGCGTCAATTGTTTTCATAGTCGTATTCCTTTTGCGCTCAAGGCTTTGCCCAAAGCGTGAACTGCTCTGGAACAGTGCGTTTTGACACTGCCCTGTGAACAGCCCATGGCCGCCGCCGTTTCAGCAACATCCATATCCTCCCAATAACGCATCAAAAAGGCCTCCCGTTGACGCGCCGGCAGCTGCTGAACCTCAATTTCAATTTCACGCAATGTTTGTGCCCGCTCGGTCTGAGACTCCGCACTTTCGTTTTGTTCCCCACCGTTGGATGCGTGCAAGGTTTCCAATAAATCAAAATCAAGGTCCTCGCCAGCGGATTCAAAGTCGCTCATCGTCGAAAACAATGCTCTTTGCGTCTTTTGGCGACGAAACCAATCCAGCGTGCAGTTGGAAAGAATACGCTGGAACAACATGGGCAGCTCTTCAACGGGTTTGTGGCCGTAGTGTTCGGCGAGCTTCATCATGCTGTCTTGGACAATGTCCAGCGCCGATTCATCGTTGCGCACGTGGTATACGGATCGTTTGAACGCCCGTTTTTCAACGCTTTTCAAAAAATCGGACAGTTCGCGGTCGGAGGCCAAGAATGAAAAACGGTTGAAAAGATGGAATGCAGGAATTCAAATCGCCCAAAGCGAGACTCAACTTGCGGTTTCACCGACATTATCGCACTCGTACCGTGCGCGTTGAATGGCGTTGCAGTCGTGAGCTTCAAGTCGGTGCGATAATATGCGCTGCAAACAAAAGGCAAACGGGTTTTGGTCCGGCGCAGCATTCAATGCGTCCATGGCCAGAGTCCTAAGTCCCGACGCGACTCCACAAGAGTATTGCGAAGGGGCACCCAAGGTTTTTCGTTAGAGAAATTCACAAAGGTTCATCATGGAAATTTCAAAAGCTGAAATCGCTTCAGCGTCTGCTGCCAATCAAACTGGCAAATCCTCTGCAAGCCAAGAAATTCGAGGCGCTGAAGTCCTCGTCAAATGCCTGCAAGCCGAAGGGGTGTCGTTCGTCTGGGGCTACCCAGGCGGTGCCGTACTGCACATATACGATGCCTTCTACAAACAAGACACTATCCAACACGTGCTGGTTCGCCACGAACAGGCAGCGGTGCATGCTGCAGACGGATACGCACGTGCGACGGGGCAAGTCGGGGTTGCCTTGGTGACATCCGGGCCCGGTGTGACCAACGCAGTTACCGGAATTGCAACCGCCTACATGGACAGCATTCCGATGGTCATCATCACCGGGCAGGTTCCGACCCATGCCATCGGTTTGGATGCGTTTCAGGAATGTGACACCGTCGGCATTACCCGCCCCATTGTCAAGCACAATTTTCTCGTTAAGGATGCGCGTGACCTCGCTTTGACCATGAAGAAGGCGTTTCACATTGCGCGCAGTGGTCGGCCAGGCCCGGTCGTGGTTGACATCCCCAAGGATGTATCGTTCAAGAAGGTACCGTACGGCGGTTACCCTGCATCGATTGAAATGCGCTCGTACAACCCTGTGCGAAAGGGCCATGGCGGGCAGATCCGCAAGGCCTTGCAGTTGCTGCTGACGGCGAAGCGGCCCTATATCTACACTGGCGGCGGTGTGTTGTTGAGCAATGCGTCTGCCGAGTTGCGGACGCTGGTGGACATGCTGGGTTATCCCTGCACCAACACGCTAATGGGGCTCGGTGCTTATCCAGCAAGCGACCCCAAATTTTTGGGCATGCTGGGTATGCATGGCACCGTCGAAGCCAATAATGCCATGCAGAATTGCGATGTGTTGCTGGCGGTTGGTGCGCGTTTTGATGACCGCGTGATTGGCAACCCCAAACACTTTGCCCAGAACGAGCGAAAAATCATCCATATCGACATTGACCCATCGAGCATTTCCAAGCGGGTGAAGGTCGACATCCCCATCGTGGGTGACGTGAAGGATGTGTTGAGCGAGATGATCGCCATGATCAAGGAGGGTACGGTCAAGCCGGATGCCGACGCCTTGGGCGCATGGTGGGAAACCATCGACGGCTGGCGCAAGCGCGATTGCATGAAATACAGCATGGGCAAGGGCGACGTCATCAAGCCACAGTACGTGGTGGAAACACTGTGGAACATGACCAAGGACGCCGACACCTACATCACGTCCGACGTGGGCCAGCACCAGATGTGGGCTGCGCAATACTACAAGTTCAACGAGCCCCGTCGCTGGATCAACTCCGGTGGTCTGGGCACTATGGGGGTGGGCATTCCCTACGCCATGGGCATCAAGCTGGCCAAACCCGAAAGCGAAGTGTTTTGTATTACCGGCGAAGGCTCGGTGCAGATGTGCATCCAGGAACTGTCCACCTGCCTGCAGTACAACACGCCGATCAAGATCGTGTCGCTGAACAACCGCTACCTGGGCATGGTGCGCCAGTGGCAAGAGGTCGAATACGAAGGCCGCTACAGCCACAGCTACATGGATGCGCTGCCCAATTTCGTCAAGCTGGCCGAGGCCTATGGCCACGTCGGCATGCTGATCGAAAAGCCGCAGGACGTGGAGCCGGCGCTGCGCGAAGCCCGCAAGCTCAAGGATCGCACCGTGTTCATGGACTTCCGTACTGACCCGACCGAGAACGTGTTCCCGATGGTTCAGGCTGGCAAAGGCATCACGGAAATGCTGCTGGGTAGCGAAGACCTTTAATCAATTAAGGCTCTAGCCCTCGTAGAATATACGTAGCTAGCTATCAAAAAGCTAGCATTTTTTAAGACGAATCTATTGTCCGCCAAGCCCGCAACTTACCGGTTGCGGGGGAGGGCGGCGAAAAGAGGAATCCCTTCTCATGAAACACATCATTGCAGTTCTTTTGGAAAACGAGCCGGGCGCCCTGTCCCGCGTCGTTGGACTATTTTCGGCCCGTGGTTACAACATCGAGTCCCTGACCGTTGCGCCCACGGAGGACCCCAGCCTCTCCCGCATGACCATCCAGACCACGGGTTCGGACGACGTCATCGAGCAAATCACCAAACACCTGAACCGCTTGATCGAGGTCGTTAAAGTGGTTGATCTGACCGAAGGCTCTTACATCGAGCGCGAGCTGATGATGGTCAAGGTGCGTGCCGTCGGCAAAGAGCGCGAGGAGATGAAGCGTATGGCCGACATCTTCCGTGGCCGCATCATCGACGTCACCGACAAGAGCTACACCATCGAACTCACGGGTGACCAGTCCAAGAACGATGCCTTCCTGGAGGCGCTGGAGCGCGCCGCCATTCTGGAAACGGTGCGAACCGGCTCCAGCGGCATTGGCCGCGGCGAGCGTATATTGCGAGTCTGATTTTTTCATAGGTCCGAGCGCGCGTTTCGACAGGCTCAACGCGAACGGACCTGGCTAGTGGCGATCAACGGTCACCGTTCGCCCTGAGCCTGTCGATGGGCATTTCGCCAAACCATTTTTTAGGAGATTGAGAATGAAAGTTTTTTACGACAAGGATTGCGACCTGAGCTTGATCAAGGGTAAGACCGTTGCCATCATTGGCTACGGCAGCCAGGGCCACGCCCACGCACAAAATCTGAACGACAGCGGCGTCAAGGTTGTGGTCGGTCTGCGCAAGGGCGGCGCGTCATGGGACAAGGTCGCCAAGGCCGGCCTGAAGGTTGCCGAAGTGAACGAGGCGGCCGCCTCCGCCGACGTGGTGATGATTTTGTTGCCTGACGAAAATATCGCTGGCGTGTACAAAGAGATCGAGCCGCACCTGAAGCAAGGTGTTTCGCTGGTCTTCGCACACGGTTTCAATGTGCACTACAACCAGGTCGTGCCCCGTGCCGACCTGGACGTGTGGATGGTCGCGCCAAAGGCCCCTGGCCACACCGTGCGCAACACTTATACCCAGGGTGGCGGTGTGCCCCATCTGATCGCGATCCACCAGGACAAGTCCGGCAAGGCCCGTGATCTGGCCCTGAGCTACGCCATGGCCAATGGTGGCGGCAAGGCCGGCATCATCGAGACCAATTTCAAGGAAGAAACCGAGACCGACCTGTTCGGCGAGCAGGCCGTGTTGTGCGGTGGTGCGGTTGAGTTGATCAAGATGGGCTACGAGACCCTGACCGAAGCCGGTTACGCGCCTGAAATGGCCTATTTCGAATGCCTGCACGAGCTCAAGCTCATCGTTGACCTGATCTACGAAGGCGGCATTGCCAACATGAACTACTCCATCTCCAACAACGCGGAGTATGGAGAGTACGTGACCGGCCCCGAAGTCATCAACGACCAGTCGCGCGCTGCCATGCGCAACGCCCTCAAGCGCATCCAGAACGGCGAATACGCCAAGATGTTCATCCAGGAAGGCCGCCTGAACTATCCGAGCATGACAGCCCGTCGCCGCAACACTGCTGACCACTCCATCGAGAAGGTCGGCAGCCAGTTGCGCGCCATGATGCCCTGGATCGCCAAGAACAAGCTGGTGGACCAGTCCCGCAACTAAGCGATTTCAAGCCGCGTTGGATGGCCACTTCGGTGGCCATTTTTGTTGGCTGCTGCGATTCCCGACTACCATCGGACATTGCGCAGAACGACAGCTTATGCAATGGCTTCGGTTTGCTATGAATGTGATAGCTTGCTGCGCAATATTTACGAGGGCTGGAGGCCAATTTATGCATGATGGAGAAGATCTCGAGGTGTCCGATAGTGGCGCAGTTGTGGTCAAGAAGCGCCGCAAAGGCATCTACATACTGCCCAATCTCTTCACATTGGCAGCCCTGTTTGGCGGCTTCTATGCCATCGTAATGGCGATGGACGGGCGTTTCGAGCAGGCGGCTATCGGCATTTTTTGCGCCATGGTGCTCGATAGCCTGGACGGTCGGGTGGCCCGCATGACCAACACGCAAAGCGCTTTTGGTGAGCAGATGGACTCCTTGTCCGATATGGTCTCTTTCGGTGCAGCGCCCGCATTGATTGCCTACTTGTGGACGCTCAAGGGTTTGGGCCGCTGGGGGTGGATCGCGGCCTTTGTGTATTGCGCTTGCGCGGCTTTGCGTTTGGCACGCTTCAACGTCAACACTGCGGTGGTTGACAAACGTTTCTTCCAAGGCATGCCATCACCGGCCGCTGCGCGCTGGTCATTGGCTTCATCGGATTGATGACCGATCTGGGCATCACAGGCGCCGATCGTCTGGGCGTGTTTGAGGTTCGCTGGATCACTTTTGCCATTGCGCTCTTTGCCGGGCTCACCATGGTGACAAATGTTCCGTTTTACAGCTTCAAGGGCGTGCACATGAAGCGCAGCGTTCCGTTCGCCGTGTTGGTGGCCATCGCCCTGGGAATAGCCGTTGTCAATATCGATCCACCGACCGTCATATTTGGTGTTTTTGTCGCCTACAGCCTGAGTGGTTATGTGATCTACGGCTGGCGCAAGTTCAAGGGGGTACAAACCAGTTTGATCAGCACGTCGACCGACGAGCCTGAAGAGCGTGGTTTGCACAAGTAGCGCGTTGTGCGCGGCGCAGCCCCGGTTATCTTGTGGTACATTGAAGATATGAATTTGTTTGCGCTAACGCTATCCCTCCTACGCCACCACGGGCGGAAGAAGTAGCGCACGCACTTAATCCATAAAGGCCCGTTAGCACACGCAACGGGCCTTTTTTGTTTTGGATTGCAAAATACAAGTTGCGGGTTTTATTGAAGATCACAGGAGTAAAGAGATGGCTGACAAATTAATCATTTTTGACACAACCTTGCGCGATGGCGAGCAGTCACCAGGTGCCTCCATGACCCGCGATGAAAAGTTGCGTATCGCGCGGCAGCTTGAACGCCTGAAGGTGGACGTGATAGAAGCCGGATTTGCTGCCAGTTCCAACGGGGACTTTGACGCAGTCCAATTGATTGCCAACAACATCAAGGACTCTACCGTCTGTTCACTGGCGAGGGCAAACGACCGAGATATTTCCCGTGCTGCTGAGGCGCTGAAAGGCGCCCAACAGGCACGAATTCACACCTTCATTGCAACCTCGGCGTTGCACATGGAGAAAAAGCTGCGGATGACACCGGACCAGGTGTTTGAGCAGGCCAAACAATCGGTGCGTTTCGCACGCAATCTGGTGAGCGATATCGAATTCAGCCCGGAAGATGGTTATCGAAGCGATGTTGATTTTCTGTGCCGGGTAATTGAAGCAGTCATTCATGAAGGCGCAACCACCATCAATGTGCCAGACACCGTGGGTTATGCCATTCCGGAGTTGTATGGCAACTTTATCAAGACTTTGCGTGAGCGCATTCCCAATTCGGATAAGGCCATCTGGTCGGTGCATTGCCACAACGACTTGGGCATGGCGGTTGCCAACTCACTTGCGGGAGTCAAGATCGGCGGCGCGCGGCAGGTTGAGTGCACCATCAACGGATTGGGCGAACGGGCGGGCAATTGCAGTCTCGAAGAGGTTGTCATGGCGGTCAAAACCCGCAAGGACTATTTCGGTCTTGAGTTGGGCATTGACACCCACCATATTTTGGCGGCAAGTCGCATGGTGAGCCAGACCACCGGTTTCGTGGTCCAACCCAACAAAGCGGTGGTTGGGGCCAATGCGTTTGCCCACGCGTCGGGAATTCATCAGGACGGCGTTTTGAAAGCGCGCGATACCTACGAGATCATGCGTGCCGAAGACGTGGGTTGGACCGCCAACAAAATTGTCCTGGGCAAACTCAGCGGACGTAACGCCTTCAAGCAGCGCCTGCAAGAGTTAGGCGTCCAAATGGAAAGCGAAGTGGATGTCAATGCAGCATTTGCGCGTTTCAAGGAACTGGCCGACCGCAAAAGCGAGATATTTGATGAAGACATCCTGGCCTTGGTCAGTGATGAAAGTGTGACCCATGTCAAAGAGCAATACGGCTTTGTCTCGTTGTCCCAGCACAGCGAAACCGGTGAGCGCCCCACTGCCAGCATCGTATTCACCGTGGACGGCTTGGAGGTCAAGGGCGCATCGGAGGGCAACGGCCCCGTGGATGCGTCCCTAAAGGCTATAGAAACCCACGTCAAGAGTGGTGCGGAGATGGTTCTGTATTCGGTTAATGCCATCAGCGGATCAACCGAGAGCCAGGGGGAAGTCACTGTCAGGTTGCAAAACAGTGGTCGCGTGGTCAACGGCGTGGGGTCTGATCCAGACATTGTTGTAGCTTCTGCGAAAGCCTATCTCAGCGCGTTGAACAAACTGCACAGCAAGGCTGATCGTGTAGCGGCACAGGGTTAACCCCATAGCTATTGCAGATCTACAGTAGTTTCTCGAAGTTTGTCACGCAAGTAGTTGATCTTGCGTGACTTTTTTGTTTACACTCTTCGTTAATTGGCATTCGTCTTGGGCCGGGCCTTTCGATCAACACGTTCTGCTGCTGGGATACAAAATGAATCGTTTTTTTCTGCCGATCTGGATTTCGACCGTGGTCCTGTTGCTGACAGCGATACCGGTTCAGGCAGAAATAACCCGTCACCCGTCCTCCAAGTCGAAGCCACAAGTTAAACGTGTTGTGGTGAAAGCCAAGGTTGCAAAAAAGAACACCGCTTCGCGGATGGTGGCGGCCTCAAAGCCCTCTTCGTATGGACAACTTGCCGGTCTGCATGGCTTGCACGATGCGCTGGATCTCAAGAGCAGCGTTGCCCTCGTTGTTGATCAGGACACCCAGGAAGTCTTGTTTCGCAAGAATGACCTGGCAGTGCTGCCTATTGCGTCGATCACCAAGTTGATGACGGGTTTGTTGATCAGTGAAGCCAGACTGCCAATGGACGAGTTGCTCACCATCACGCAGGACGACGTTGACCTGGAAAAGGGGAGCAGCTCACGTTTACGGGTCGGCACGGAGTTGAGCCGTGGAGAGTTGTTGCATTTGGCCCTAATGGCCAGTGAAAACCGGGCCGCCAATGCCTTGGGACGTACGTACCCCGGTGGGTTACCGGTTTTTGTAGGTCTGATGAATGCCAAAGCCAAAATGCTGGGAATGGTGGACACGCGTTATGTCGAACCGACCGGGCTGTCCAGCAAAAACCAATCCAGCGCTCGGGATTTAGCGACTTTGGTTAACTTCGCCTCCCAAGATTCCACCTTGCGTGAACTCTCAACGTCTACCGGCCATCAAGTGGCGGTTGGGCGTCGAACACTGCAATATAACAATACCAATCGCCTGGTTAAAAATCCGGCTTGGGAGATAGGCCTGCAAAAAACCGGTTACATCTCCGAGGCGGGGCAGTGTCTGGTCATGCAGGCCAAGGTCGCAGGTCGCAAACTCATCATGGTGTTTCTGGATTCAGCTGGCAAGCTCAGCCGACTCGGCGATGCGGAGCGCGTCAAACGTTGGGTCGAATCGATTCCAGTGGAAACGGGTAAGACAATACCCGTCGCTAGTTCATCCATTGCGCCACGCATCAACGCAGACACCCTGTAGTTGTTACTGGGCGACGGTGCAGCAATTCAGGCTGCGCTATGTTTATGCCCTAATGACGCTGAAATCTGCCGCGCAGTTTCCTTTAGTTTGGGCAGCCAGTGGTCCTCCAGGCGGTCGGATGGCGCAGAAATGGAAAGCCCGGCTACCAGCTTATCCTGGTCGTCATAAATGCCTGCAGCCATGCAGCGCACTCCAAGTTCCAGTTCTTCATTGTCGTTGGCATGACCATATTGGCTTACTTTTGAGAGTTCCCGCTCAAGCAGCTCAATCCGGGTGATGCTATTTTTGGTATGCCCCTGAAGGCCAGACCTTTGGGCGTAAGCCCGAATCCGCTGTGCGTCGTCAGCTGCCAGAAAAAGCTTTCCCACCGACGTCAAGTGCAAAGGTGCCCGGCCCCCGATGGCGCGTACCACCTGCATTCCAGAACGTTCACTGAAGGCGCGTTCGATATACACGATCTCGTCACCCTGGCGCACACTCAGATTGACGGGTTGTTGAGTCAACTTGTGCAGTTCCCGCATCGGCGCGACGGCGGCATCCCGCACGTTGAGGCGACCTTTGACGAGATTGCCGAGCTCCAGCAAACGCATGCCTAGGCGGTAGCTGCCGGGTTGCGTTCTGTCAACAAATCGTCCGGTGGCCAAGTCATTGAGAATTCTGTGTGCAGTGGACGGGTGTAGCCCCGCCTTTTCGCTGATGTCCTTGAGGCTCATTGACTCTTCACGAGAGGCCAATACGTCTATGAGTGTGAACATCCGTTCAATGACCTGCACGGTGGGTTTGCTGGGGGTGTCAGAGATAGGTTTAGTCATGGGTTCTAACAGTGGGATTTCGGGTATCGGCTTCTTCAGGCCGACCGTCGCGGTGAGAGGGCAATGCCCCGCGCTCGCACCACACGCCATCGACGAGTAGTTGCAGGGGCGCAAACCGCGCTTTGTAATTCATTTTTGGGCTGTCCTGAATCCAATAACCCAGGTACACATACGCCAAGCCCAATTGTTTTGCCTGGTGAATTTGCCACAAGACGTTAAATGTGCCGTAGCTCGCCGCCTCGTCGGGTTCAAAAAAAGTGTAGACCGCAGAAAGGCCATCATCGAGCACGTCCAGTATGGACACCATTTTTAACGCGCCAGCGCGGCCATCCGGGCTGGTCTCACGAAACTCCACCAAGCGTGAATTGACACGGCTCTGCAGCAAAAACTGCGTGTATTGGTCCACGCTGTCTTCGTCCATACCACCGCCCGCGTGCCGGCTGTTTTGATATCGCAGGTACAAGGCATAGTGTTCTGCGACGAAACCGAGTTTCAAAACGCGGGCAGTCAAGGTGTGATGCCGGTTCCAGGCTCGCCGCTGGCTTCGGTTCGGATTAAACCGGGCAGTCAAAACCCGCAGCGGCGTGCACGCTTGGCAGCCATCGCAATGCGGCCGGTAGGTAAACATGCCACTTCGGCGAAAGCCCTCGCTGACAAGTTCCGAATACGTCGAATTGTTGATCAGGTGGCTGGGAGTGGCAACTTGTGAACGTGCTTGTCGGTCGGGCAGATAGCTGCAATCGTACGGAGCCGTTGCATAAAACTGCAGTGTTTGTAACGGAAAATCTTTGAGGTCTGTCACGGGATAGGCATCAGGCAGACAAAATGTGATTCCAGTATAGGGGGCTGAAGTGCCAATCGATGGCGGTGGCTTGTTGCGCGCTCTGGATTTGGTCCAAAAATGCGTCACGCGGCATTTCTGCCGCCCCTAAGGATGCCAAGTGGCCGGTGTTTTGTTGACAATCAATGGCTGCAATCGCGTGTTCGCGGCAAAAACCGACCAATGCGGCCAGAGCAATCTTGGATGCGTCGGGCACGAGGGTGAACATGGACTCTCCGAAAACGGCCTTGCCTATGGCGATGCAATAGAGTCCACCCACCAATCGTCCATCGACCCAAGTTTCTACGCTATGAGCGTGCCCGGCCTGATGAAGGTGGATATACGCCTGAATCATGGCGGGCAAAATCCAGGTGCCTGCTTGTCCATTCCGGGAACTGTTGGCGCAGGCGCCAATGACGTCTGCAAAAGCGGTGTCGAACCGCACTTCGCAGGCCGAGTTTTGTGAAAAGTGCTTCAAGGTCTTGCGAAAGGACCGGTGCAGTCGGAAGCTGCGCGTCTGCAGGACCATGCGAGGATCGGGACTCCACCACAAAATCGGTTGGCCCTCACTGAACCATGGAAAAATGCCTGCGGCGTAGGCGCGCTTCAGACTGGTTACCGACAGGTCGCCACCAGCCGCCAAAAGTCCTGGCGCTTCAGATGCAACATTCCATGCTCTTGCGGCAGGTGGAAATGGGTCGCCGGGCTCCAGCCACGGCAATGAGGGGGGTTGGATGGACATGGAAGTCGGTGAGTCCCGAGTTTGAATGCAATTTTATGAAGGCGCCTAAATGGCGCGGCTACAGTGCGGTTAGAATACTAGCTGTCGGGGCGTAGCGCAGCCTGGTAGCGCATCTGGTTTGGGACCAGAGGGTCGAAGGTTCGAATCCTTTCGCCCCGACCATTATTGTTTGCAGAGGCCCTTGAGTGACACTACTTTCGGGCCTTTGTGCTTTCTGTCCGTAGCTCAGTTGGATAGAGCATCAGCCTTCTAAGCTGAGGGTCGGGGGTTCGATCCCCTCCGGACAGGCCACCCCCTCCCTCTATTTTTTCAGCGCCGTTTTCCAATCGCGGAACACGTCCAGATCAACGCCATCGGGGTAGTTCAGTAGACCCGGGGTGAAGCCTTTTTTCCCTTTCTCTCCATACTGCCAGATGATGGCCTTGGTCTTGCGGTCAATCACCACCACGCGGTCATTGAGGTCGTCAACCACCAGGATGTCCCCGGTCTCCGGCAATTCACGGGCGATGGAGGAGTGGTCCAGCATGCCTTCCCCCTCCTTGACGAAGTATTCCCAGGTGATTTTGCGGGTTGCGGGATCAAAGATCACCACCCGGCCAGGTTTCCAGAAGTCCGCCACGATGATCTGCTTGCCATCGACCGTGGGAAACGCATCCGATGGGTAACGGATGTTAGGCGCCTTCACGCTCCAGAGCACCTTGCTGTCGCGGGTGATGCGCGAAATCCAGGCTTCGCTGATTTCGGTCACCAGAATATCGCCGTTTTCCATGGGCGTCGCGCCGTTGGGGTGCCCCAGTTGCGACGGCGGATTGTGCTTGCATTTGCCCGGCGTGCCCCACTGGGTGGTGACGGCATTGGTCTTGGGGTCGATGATTACCACCCGGCAGTTGCGGATGTCAGCCGTGATGAATTGGCCATCTGCCAGCAGGTGGGCGTCATCCGGGTAGTTCAGCAGGCCAGGGCCGCTACCACGGTGGTCGGGCGTGCCATAGGTCCAGGTCAACGCGCGTTTCTCGTAATCGACGATGTGCACGTCGAAGTTGTCTTCCTCGCTGACCGCCAGTTGTTTGCCATCGGCAGAAAAGTTGACATCCTCGTTGCCGCGGTAGACCTTGAGATTGGGAGAGGGAAACTCCCAGAGGATGGTCTTGTCCGGCGCGATTTCTATCAGGCGGTTGTTGCGCCGGTCGGCAATCATGATGGGGTAGGGCAGTGGTTTGCCCCAGGATGGAACCGCCTTTGAGCGGCTGCCGGTGACCGGGGGGATGGAGGGCAACTTGGCGCCACTGGACACCATACCGGCGCCCGTCATTTCGGGGGTAACCGTGACCTCCACACCCTTCGTCTGGACTTCCTTGGCGTTTTTGACCGCGACTGGCGAGGCGATGCCGACCATTGGGAGTAGTAGGAGCAGTGCCACGCTGGCAATCTGCGTGCGTGTCAGATGGATGGGGGCCAAGGCGGAAGGGAGGCGCATGTCGGATTCCTGAAGTGGGTTTCGTGTGCCGCAGCAGGGCACGTGCAGCATTGTTCCGTGGTGCGCGGCGAGCGACCTTGACCTGACGCAAGAGTGGACCGATCGGCCCCTACAGGCGTGCCTCTTGGTTACCTACTTTCCAGCACCACGCGGTGGTTCACCGGATGCACGGCGCGCGCATTGTCGGCAAAACGCTGGCGGTAGCGCGTCAATTGGGCACTGGATAGTTCGAGCGGCTGCTTCAGCACCAGCCAGTCAACCCCTTCGGTGCAGGGTGGTGCCGTGAGGGACCCGGGTACTGGTAGTAGCCGCGTGCTGCTGGCAGCAAGGCGTTTGCATCCACGCGAACACCGGCCGGGCTGTGGTCGCCATCCGCCCGGGCCGGAATCAGCGCCAGCAGGGTGTTCAGCAGTGCATTCTCCGCGCCGATGCGAAACAGCACCACCACCGCCAACAACTGCCCGGATGTACTCTTGTGCAGCAGGTGTGTGGCCATGGGGAATTCTTCACCGGCAATCCTGTCGCCGCCGGGCGTATGAAAGTGAAACTGTTGCAGCGTGTAGCGCTCGCGCCCTATGTGCAGCGTCTGCCCCGGCGCAAAGCGCACGCGGACCGTGTGACCATCGTCCGCAATTCGCAGCGGAGCACTCTGGTAGCGAAATTCCAGCGGGGGCAGGGGGCGCAGGGATGTGGCCCGTATGTCAATCGGCGATTGTGCGCGGCCGCTCTCACACTGGTTGGCCCAGGCAGAAGAAAGGCTGGCCACACAGCCGAGAACCAGCAACAAGTGTTTTCGAGACGTCATGCCGTATTGGCCCCAATGGTGTAAATCGTTTCAGACGACGGCCAAGAACTGGACATTGGCCTTCGAGCGGTCCGCTGCGCTCCTGTATCACTACCATTTCGGCCAACAGCCCACGAATCCATTGCGCAAGTAGCTCACATTTCAATAGCAATCTAGTCTTCGCTGGCGCGACCGTTGCTAAACTGGACGGCCTGGGTGGTACCCGCCTTCTTACGCACCACCACCGTGCCCGCCAGTTTATCGTGCCACCCTTGTTTACGCGAATCAAAGCCGACCCAGATGAAGCCAAGGAACAAGGGAATCATTGCCAGGTAGTAGCCGGCGTAACGGCCTAACAATTGGCCCGTGCTGGGCTTGCCGCCGGTTATGGCGTCGACGATGCGTGCTCCAACTGCCATCTTGCCTGGGGTGGCCTGTCGGCTCACCCAGAACAGCAACACCGCAACCGCTGGGGCCACCCATGACAGAAGGAAATCAATGGGGCCCTGAACGAAGCGGTCGCTGTCCCAATACGCCGTGCCATAAACCGCGGTGAGCAGTGGCAACAGGATGACGGCGGCCAGGACGGAGTCGATGATGCTGGCCCAGACGCGTATCCAGAAGCCGGCGTATTCAAGTTCAGAGTTGTCGTCCACGGGTGTGGCCTTTGGGTGAGGTTGATGGGTAAAGATGGCGGCTGGTCTAGCCCAGACCACGCAGGAAGATGGGTTGACACGTGTTTCTGACAGCAACTGGCCTGTCTGCCCTGGTCTGGGACTGAGGCTTGACGAGGTTGGCCGGAACTACATCTCGACCAACTCAACACGCCGGTTTTCGGCTCGTCCTGCGTCGGTACGATTGGTGGAAAGCGGCGCAATCGACGAAGCGCCGTGTGGCATCAAGCGGGTTGCGGCAATGCCATGCTGTTTCACAAGTGCCTCCACCACCGTGGCAGCCCTGGCTTTGGACAGGGTCATATTGGCTTCAAAAGTGCCGACGTTATCGGTGTGGCCCACAACGTGCAGTTTGAGCTTGGAGGACTGTTTCAGCAACGTAGCAACCTCCGCGAGCACCGGCGCAGACTCCGGTTTGAGTGTTGATTTGCCAAATTCGAACTGAATGCCATACAGCGCCATGTGGCCGGTTTGCTCAATGCCTTTGCCCATCGCGGAAGCATCTACTTTGGCCATACCGGTATCCATGGATTTGGCCCGAACCACAAAAATGTGATGGTGATGGGACTCGGGGACGCGAATCACGACCGTAAGGACATCGGATGTGGCCTTATCCGTCGCCCGGGCGAACATGTAGTGTTCATCAGAGTACGGAAATTCGCCAAACAAAGGGTCAAATTTGAGCTTGCCGCAGGTCTTTGCCTTGCCAGAGCATTTAAACAACAGCTGAAACCCGGCGCTCGCAAGTGCCTGCTCATAGTTGCGTGCGATTTCTAGTGTTGAGCGCTTCAGACCCGACGTGTTGTAGTCCACCTTGGTGACATAACCTTCCAGCACCTGTGTCCTGCCCAGACCGCCCGCCGCATTGGGCTCAGGCTCCCCCACGGGCAATTCAAGCTGGATGAACCCCAGCTCCTTCATGCTCTCAAACTTCGAGCCCTCGTAGGCCTTTACCAGCAAGCCGTCGCCAGTGGGCTCCTTGGCAGCCCAAGCCAGCGTAGCCCAAGCGGCCAACACGGTAACCAGAGCCTTGAGAAAAAGTTGTTGAAAGTGCATCACAAAACTCCCTACAAATTATCGAGTCAATGATTAAACGCTCCTATTTTCAGGCTTTTTGAAGCCAAGCCTGCCAAATGCTATTTGCGCTGGCTCGACCACAGTCGATGGAACACCATGATTGCTACGACATAGCGTCGCGCATTTCCGTTGGTTTGCCACGGCCGTCAATTCATCGCGACCATAACCAGTCCCGAAGAGTTGTTGTTCAACTTGGCTACGATGTGCCCATGTGCAGTCACTGCCAAGGCATCAAGGAACGCGAGCGGTACCTACGGCGGTTTGGTGTAGCGCCACCCGATGACCGGGGCCGCTACGATCGATGGCCCGGCTACTTGTGCAGCTTTGTACGCGTAACCCGTTTGCTGAGGCGGGGAACACGGCTGTTCTGAGGCACGATGCGCTGCACGGTCTTTTCGGGCGGGTTCCGCACGGCTCCACCGATCGGTCTGGAGCCGAGCCAATATGCTGCCTGGCTGGACGCACCCTGTGGCGCAAGCATGGATTTCAAGCGCCCCTTTCCACCCGATATGCTCACCACCACCACAACCACAACCACAACCACAACCACAACCACAACCACAACCACAACCGCGCCGATCGAAGGAACCTTGTTTTGACAACGCCCAGCTCTATCCTGTTTGTCTGCATGGGCAACATCTGCCGCAGCCCGACGGCACACGGCGTGTTTCGGCATAAAGTGAAACAGCGAGGTCTGGAGGTCTCCATAGCCGTGGATTCAGCGGGCACCCACAACTACCACCCCAACAGTCCACCGGATGAACGCTCCCAAAAATATGCAGCGAAACGGGGTTACGAGCTGGCTGACCTGCGGGCACGACAGATTACCGATGCAGATTTTGAGAGGCACGACCTGATTCTGGTCATGGATTGGGACAACCTGGCCCTGGTTCAAGACATGTGCCCACCGGGGTATCAGCACAAGGTGCGTCGGTTGACTGAGTTTTGTCTGACGATGGACAACCCCGTGGTGCCGGACCCCTATTACGGCGGAGCCACGGGATTTGAGCAGGTGCTGGACCTTGTGGAGGACGCCTGCGATGGCTTGTTGCTCCACTTGAACCAGGGGAAATCAAAAATCGCGCCGATGTAAAAGACCGTTCTGTGGAGCAAATTGCGCAATGTGCTGGCGCAGATGACCCCTTTAGTGATTCGCGGTGCCCATCGAATCGCGGGCCACGGCAAGTTCATCGGCGACTTCAAGCGCCCATTGTTGCCAGTGGGTCGCATGTTCAAGAGTGTTTTCCGTCGCATGAGTCGACAGGTTGGACATGGTCGCCGCAACCATGCCTCGGATGTGCTCGGCAATTTGGCCGTCAGACGCACCTTCGCGCAATGCTGCAATTCGTTGCGCGTTCTCTGCCTTGGTTTTGGAACTTGCGGCGCGCAACGCCGCGGCAGCTTCATTGGCCAGTATAGGAAGGGTGTTGGAGTCGAATTGCATGGTTGGCCTATTGTGTTGCTAGTGAATTGGACGGGGCCGCTAGTCCGTTGCCAGCCCAGTTCAAAAGAAAAAACCCTGCTATCGATTAAATAGCAGGGTTTCCAGTAGCGGTAAGGCTAATTTGGCTCCTCGACCTGGGCTCGAACCAGGGACCTACGGATTAACAGCCCCAACCCGGACTCCACTAGGCGCTAATGTACACCAACTGACACACACAATAAATCGGCTCACAGGTGATGAGTGGTCGCACCTAAATGGAAATCGCTTAACGCCAGTGCGCCAGGGCCGCTGCCAGGTCAACACCAGCGGCGGCGGTCTGCTCGGTTGGGCGCTGCGCTAATGCGTACTCAGCAACAGGGCGATTGCGGTAGGTGACGCGTCGTGTGCGGGCAATTGTTAGGACTCCGCAACGTACCAATTTTGGGACTGTGTGACGGGCTGCGATTTTGCCGACTTGGGCAAAATTGATCAACTCACGGAACGTTGGTCCCTTGGCGGGCGTTGCCAGCGCTGCAACCGCATCGATCAGCGCCATGGATACTGGTCCCCGTGGTCCCATGGCGAAGCATTGTACCGGGCGCTATTTGTCCCCAGTCGCGCAGCGTGCAAGCTGCCAACTGAACAAAAAAAACCCGGCACGATGGCCGGGTTCTGCGTTGTTGGCTTGCGGTCGGGCCTAATCGCCGATGTCAACACCCGATACGTCCAAGCCCTGCTTGGTCAAGGCGTGCAAACGTCTGCACGTAAGGGTCAGAATCTAGGCCCGCGATAACCTCATCTATCGTCGCATGTGGCTGCTTCATCAGTAAGTGCGCCCGCTGTTCCAGGTCTTGTTTGAGAGCTGGATAGACGTCCGCAATTGCCGCATTGAACGCCCTACGGTTGATGGCTGCTCTGATGGCCTTCGGTAGTGTTTTGCTGTCCATGGTGTGTAGAGGGGTGGCACGCTGGCCACCCGCTCCCTTAGGCTACCGTGATGCCTTCCAGCGTGCAGAACGACTGGTAACGTGTGGCCGCAAAGTCAACACGCGCATACGCCAGCACTGCAATCTGAAGGTTCGAACCCATAAAGGTTTCCTGCAACACCCGAACGGTAATGTCCTGACGCACACCGAACAGCAGATCGCGCCAGTCCGCAATGATCCCGCTTGCCGTGGTGCCGCCGGTCAACGGTGCCGCGGTGCTCCACAGCTTGGGCAAGGCTGCGATTTCTTGGGGCATGGTCAACGGCGTGTTGTCGTTTGTGATGCCGGTTTTCAGCTTGCGCATCTTCTTCCACACTGCGGGGTGTGCGATGAACGCGCCGATACGGTCCATGGGCACGTTGTCGGCCATCAGCTCATACATGCCATCAGTCAAAAAGTCCCAGGCTGTGGGCGCACCGATCCCGGTAACCGTGTTGCGATTCGCCAGGTTCATCACACCAGCCGGCGCAGCGCCAGCATCAACAGTGACGCCATTCAAGCCGGCGCTGTCGATAGCGCTTGCCATCGCGCTGGTGATGGTTCTTTGCAGAATGTCTTCAATGTTGGCTGAGTCTTGGGACAACTCAAGCGACAGCTTGACCAGGCACACGACCGTCTTAGCCTGAAGATTGACCGCGCCAAGCGTGGGTTCCGCTGCTGTGATTGCGGCATTTTCAGCGTGCCAACTGATGGTTGGGTCACCGGTGACGCGGGCCAACGACAGGCTTCCTGTGCCCATGGGAACAGTCCGCGCACCGGCCTTACTCAAGACCATTTCCGAACGCAGCAGATCGATCCACTCGTATGCAAGACCGCCGTTCACCGTAAAGCCGCCAGCGGGTCTACGCCAATGGCCATAGCCTTGCGTTCTTCTTCCAGCTCCCGCGCATCATCAGCGCGGCCTCCGAGCACCAGGCCTCGCAATACACGGCCCATGGATGGTTGGGCCTTGCTGCTGTCGCCGAACCCGCCAACGGTGCCAGATTTGCTGTCGAATGACTTCAAGCTTTGGTCGTGGTCTAACACCGGGACTTCGCGCTTGGACTTCGTGTCGAACATGGTCGCCACGGACTTCTGGTTACTGGAGCTGGTGCCGAACAGTTTTGGTCGGCCTGCCTTGAGGGCAAGGTCTTTGACAACCGCTTCAATGTCGGAGAACTTGGATTCCTGTTCGTCGTGCCATCCTTTCCAGGCTTTGCCCTGGTCTTCAAGCATTTTTGTAATGTCGTCAATGCTGGTGTTCCCGGCGAACCCAAGCATGCCCAGCCCCGCAAGGGCGTCAGGGGTCAACAGCGGAATGCCAGCAAACCAGGCGGAGAGGGCGGCGATAGCGCACACGATGGCGACCAGGACGGCCGGACGGATATTCAAGGTTTTCATTTTGGAACTTTCAAAAAGATAGATGTGTTTGTCGCGATCAGCGCAGCCAGGTCAGAAAGGTCTTCTTCGGGCTCATCAGGCTTGATGGCCTTGAAACCCCCCTCGGCAATGCTCTTTGATTCGCGCAGTGAAAAACCCAGCTCATGAAGGGCGCGTTGAAACTCTCGGATGGTTTGCGGTTTTGACTTGGCGACAGGCGCAGCTACTTCCAAACCCTTGGGCTCGGTGGTGGTTTCTGCGTGTGTGGTGCCGGTCATTGGCGCGTCCTTCGAAAAGCTAAAAGCGTCCGGTCGTAAGACAGGCTCGTTTGCTTCGGAAGTCGCACCCAGCGGCTTTGATGAAGATGCTGATTGAACACCCAGTTCAACCAGCACAGCATTATTGTGCCAGATCATGGTTTACCTCGCAAGTGATTGCCGAAGTGCTTGGAAACTGTCGTCATTGCACTTGTGCGGCTATGGCCCGCTGCCCGGAGGTCTCGCTCCATTTGGCGCTTGGCCCGCGAAATGGTCAGTTCGTCGCCCTGGTGGGTCGTGGGCGGTTTTGTCGGTGCCAGAAAGGAGATGATTTTTTTAAACACGGCCATCCCTCCGAATGAATTTGTGCAAGGTCTCCTCCGCTTGGCAGGCACTGCCTGCGCGGGCGATAACCGCCCCAAGTGCGCGGAGGCCTAGTACCGTCCAGTCTTTGTCCTTGTCACTCTTGTGGAGACCTTCTATGGCAGTCTTGAGCTGTGCTATGGCTGCGCTGTTGTGCGGCGGTACCTGGTCCCCATCCATTTGACTGGTGATGAAGGCGATGATGGTTTCGATATGTGGGTTGGTGTTCATGGTGTTGTCCTTTGGTGTGTCATGTGGTGTTCAGTGGTAGTAGGGGGTAGGGGTATGGATTACGCGGTTCTGCACACAGTGGGTAGGCAGCGGTCTAGGGTTTGAAGGTTCCAGAGATTTCAAGCCCCCCCTTGTCCATAGTGAGCAAGTCAGCGGTGTACCCCTCCCCCGGAAACTTGCGCACGCAAAAATAGTGGGAAGCGGTCGGTCTAGGTCGAACGACCTCCAGAGATTGGACGCCCCCCATCCGTGGGTGATTGAGTGCGCCATCGCGTCGTGGGTGGGGGTGGCAATTCTTTGGAACCCTCTCGACCTAGACCGACCGTTCCCCACTTTTTTTTCGGGCGCACATTTGTTAATTATTTTTTTTGGGGAGGGCTCTTGGGTCTCGCCTGACCACTTGCTCCCCGGTGCAGCCACTTCCGACCGATCACCGGGAAATTTCCGAGCATTGAGCGCCTGGGAACCCGCGTATTTCCAAGATTTCCACGACTTCCAACCATTTTCGAAACCCATGCATGTGCGCGCACACATGGATGCATATTCACTCGGAAGTGAAGGAAATCTTGGAAATACGCGGGTTCCCAAGGGGTTTGCTCGGAAATTTGCTTGGAAGTGGTGGAAGTGGGGTATGTCTGGGCTGGTCATGTGGTGCTGTCCTGGTAGCTGCTACCAAACCTCGACAACGGCCCTTCAAATGCAGCCACACATTCGCGTGCATAGTCAAACCAGCGAACGCCATCCAATGGGCCAGTGCCTTTTGGAAGCCATAGCGTTATCGCCGAACCACTATCGAGGGGAGAGGGGGAGGCTTTCTTGTTGGAGAGGCGATCTCGCGCGTACTTGGTCACGGCCGTACTGAAGTACGCCTGGTTCGGTGGCATCCGCTCGCCACACATTCGGCACCAGCGTTGGAAGGCTTTGTATAACTGCCCGGTAGAGCATGGGTGCAAAGGGAGGTCTATCTCGCCGCTGAGCCACTCGCGCGCAAAGCGCTCGGCTGGTCGTAGTCCCAACTCAATCAAATCTGCTTTGGCCCGCGTCAACACGGGCGGTGTGTGAGCGTGGAAGTCTTTCAGGTCCCTATCCAGCAGGAACCGATAGAACGCCTCGACAGCGCCATCATCCAAAGAAGCCCGCACGCGGTCATACAGCCCGTCAGTGCGCTTTGCAGGGCAATAGACTACCAAGTGCCTGCGGTCGTCACGTTCAAGCGCCAGGGGCTTGTTATCGTTGCTCAGAAAGACGAAGTTCGCATGGTTGCGCTCGGTGCGCAGGGATTGGAACTTCACTTCAATCTGGATCGTCTCGCCGGTCACCAGCGCCTTGAGTGCGTTTTTCTGGTGCGCCTGGTCAGTGGGTGCCACGATTTCATCACCGATCAGGAACAGTTTGCTTGATGCCCAGTCGTTGTATCTCGACTCCAATTGCGCCTGCCCGATCACTGCGGAATAGTCGCCAAAGATACGCGCGTAGGCCTCCCAAAATAGATTCTTGCCTGTGCCTTGCGGCCCATGAAATACGAGTGCAGAGGCCATTTTTGCACCAGGGTGTTGCAGAGGGTAGGCCATCCAGTCAAGTACATAGCTCAGCACCTTAAAGACGCCATCATCACTGTCTGCGGACTCGTTCAGCAGGTGCATCAGCAGCTCAAGCAAATACGCACATTCCCCGTTCACCGGCTCCAGGGGTAGGCCCTTAAAAAGATTGATGCATTCGATGCCGCACGTGTTGGTCGGATCAAAAACAATTTGACTGGGCAACACCACACGTTTTGTCGGGTCGGCAAACCATTCTTTGTAGGCTTGGGCACCAATGGCCAGGCGCATTGCGTTGGGCTTCATGGGGATCAGCAAACGGGTATCCCAAATTTGATCCTGCCCATACACCACGGCATATCGCTGAACGACCTCGGCCATGTCAAACAGTTGTGGCGTTGCATCGCTGCGCTTTTTCGCACCAGTGGCCTTGCGCCGGGATTTTGGGACATCGCCAGGAGGGTTTGTATCGGCCATTGGTCAAAACGGTTTGCAAGGCTGGGTGCGCATGGCACGCATACCAGTGGGGGGCAGGCGTGTGCACATAAGGCACAGGCCAGCAGCGGCCGTGGCATCAATCAAGGTGGTCGTCATTTGCCGGTTCTTTGGTGAACACAGGATCACGAACCGGCTTCAGTCGTGCGGCCTTTGCAGCGACCACTGTCGTGTAAAAGGCTTGCAGGTCATGCAGGTGTGTGAAGTAGCGGGGTTGTCCATTGCGCGTTGCCGCAAAGCTGATTCGGCCATCGTGCGCCCGGTGACTGCGGTTAAGCGTGTAACCCAACTCTGCGAATCCGGCCTGCAGGGTGCCGTACTCCTTGCGGTCTGCCTCGCGGGTGCCTAGAATGGATGTGTGATTTGTTTGCGAAGCCGTCGACGGTGTGTCCAGCACCCCGGCGGCTTTTTCTTGGGCTGCCATGGGTCAAGCCCCGGCGATGCTTGGTGATCGATTGGCAAATTCCGCAATCGCGGCCTTTTCCGCTACCTGGGCAAACCGTACTGGGTGCACCAGGAGTCGACTACGATGCAATGCGACTGCCTGGGCTTGCGCCAGGTCGTCGCGCAGCTTTCGCAACGCCCAGCGCGCTGAGTGTTCGCTAGGGTAGGGCGCATTGGTGCCCTCCCATAGCTGCTCCAGCGGTACAAAGTCCGCCATAAAGGGCACGGATGGTGCGCCTTTGATCTTGCTCTTGATTGTCGACATATTCACTCCTGATTTGCCAGCGTCCCAAGGTGTTTGCCTTGGTTCCCAGACGCCGTAAGGTGCAAAATTGCGCCTCTAGGAGTGAATGTCTCGTTTGCCTGTTTGTTTGTGAATGTGGTTTGCTAGCAAACCACACTGACAGCTAGCAAACCACACACAAAAAGACAACTACTTTCCCTTAGGTAGCCAATCTCTGTAGATGGTTTCTTCTGTGATAAGAACGTCAAATTTCTTTTTTACCAAGGGGCGATAGACCCTTGCGAATGCTCGTTTGGATTGATTCACATCTGGGCGGGCGCGCCACTCCTCTAGAACCCACCATTTGACTGAACTTGATGGTTTCGAATTGAGCGAATTAACCCAAGCATTTCGACTGGCAATGACAGGCTCCAGAACGCTCAAAACGCCGTCAATATCTTCTGTGCCGTCAACCGTTTTTGCGATGCTGCAAAGGATTTCCAGCAGCTCGACGCAGGTCGGGTTTTTAGCAATTACCGGGTCGGATTTGGCCGTGGATAGGACGTGTGCAAGCTTGTCCCATGCCAAGCCCAAATCGCCTTCCATGCAATCCGCACTAAAGTAAAAACTCTGCGCCAGGCTCTGGTCGCCTTTTGTGGCGTATTCTTGCGCCTGCTCTCGATAGGAGGCAATCCGTTCCCGACGTGTGCCGTCAGGACTTCTAAAGCCATTGAAGCTAGGTCGGTCATTCATCGTCACCCCTTCCAGGTGCGGCCCTCATAAGGTGCCAGCGCCAGGTCGGTGAAGGGTCCGACTTTTCCCCCTTGCGGATCAGGCGCGGGGTAGGCGTGGCAAAACTGTTAAGGCTGGTCCCCGGCTGGGTGCCCTGCTGCCTTCAACGCTTCGCGCAGCTCGCGCCGTACCGTGCCCCAATCAGGCACTGTGCCGAATTCATCGGGGTTCACATTGGTCTGCGCAAAGACGATGGTTGCGTGTGCGGTCAGTGCGGCCTGTAGCAGCTTCTTTGCTGCCTCAGGGTCGCTTAGGTTTGGGGCGTAGCGCCAGGCATCGGACATTGGGTTTCTCCGTTTTGGGTGGTCGGTGTCATTGTCACAGAAGGCCTTTTTCGGCCATGCTCAGGGCTTTGTCACCGCCCACAATCACATGATCCAACACCCGCACATCCACCAGCGCCAGGGCGGCTTTAAGGGTCTGCGTAAGGGCTTCATCCGCACGGCTTGGGGTTGTGTTGCCGGTGGGGTGATTGTGGGTCAGGATCACTGCATTAGCACCGTGCGCAAGCGCCGCCCGTACGACCTCACGAGGGGTACACGCTGGTTTGTGCGAGGGTGCCAGTAAAAAGATGGTCAAAGGCGATCACGCGGTTTTGCGCGTCAAGGTACATCACACAAAATTGCTCGGTAGTCTCGCCGCCAATATTCAACCGTACATAGGCCTTCACCGCGTCAGGGTCAGCCATCACGGCGCCAGGCTGTCGCAAGCAACGGCCCACAATTTCAAGTGCCCGGTCAATCACGCCACGCTCACGCGCTGCCAGGCCATGCCGGAAAGACAACACGCCAGCACCGGCCCCGTACATGGGCACGGCTTCGCGGGCCTTGGTTGACCTGGTGCGCGGGCGTGGTGTAACTTGGATTGAGGAAGTAGCGGCCATGCTCAATCCCTCCCCAACTGGATAACGGTGCAATCCGGGGTCATACTCTGGGTGGTCTGTTTACTTGGCTTTGCTGCCGCACTCGTGTAGATTGGTGTGTTAATCACTGCATCCAACATACTGCGCACGGTACGCAGCCGTATTTCTAAATCAGCCTGCTCGCGCAACAACTCAAGGCATTTTTGTCTTCTGCTTCCTGGTGTTTTTTTGAGGGCTGAATACGCTCGTGCAAATTCAAAGTCAAGGACTGTCGCTGATTTGCCCTTCGGTGTGCTGGCGCTTCGCTCGATCATGCCTTCGCCTGATTTGCTTTTCCTTGAACGCGTGCGTGGTATCGATGGCGTTGGGGTAGAGTTCATATCAGCCATTGTCAAATCTCCGTTTTGATGGTGGTCAGGGGCTGGTCAGTGTTGACGCACTGTCCGGCCCCGCCTTTTTGCCCTGGTTGAAACGCGCCAGGGCTTCGCGTGGTCATTGCAACGCTCCCGCGTTGATGTGTTCACCGGGGCGTTGCAGGGCTGCAGGGTCAAGCCAGCGCATTTCGCTCACGATACCCAGCAACTTGTCAGCATGGTCATAGGCGCTCTCGGCATCAAGCTGATTTTTTTCCAATTCCAGGCGAAGCCAATCGACCAGGCATTCAAGGCGATGGCGTAAAACAGCTCCTTGGGGGCTTTGCGCTGCCGTGTCGTGGGGTGTGTTGCCGCTGGTCATTGAATGCCTCCCAGAGCTGCCAGCATGGCGCTGGCCTTGGTTTGTGTGGTCAGGTGGGCATAGCGCTTGGTCATGTCCAGTTTGCGGTGTCCCAGCACTTCGGCAATGACGTTCAGGGGGATTCCGGCCTGGGCCATGTAGGAAGCGCAGCAGTGGCGCAGGTCGTGGAATTTGAAATTCTTGACCTTGGCACGCGCTACCGCGTCGCGCCAGGCTGAATCAATGCTGGTGGGGGATTGGTATTTGCTGCGCACGCTTCCGAATACAAACCGCGTCGGATCGCTGGACTTGAAGGGCTTGAGGGCTTCGACCACATCGGGCAGCAGCACCAGGGTGCGCCGGTCGCCGTTTTTGGTTTTGCCAAGCGTGGCAATGCCTTTGTCCAGGTCGATATCGCGCCAGGTCAGGGCCTGCAGTTCGCCGCGCCGTGCGCCGGTTTTCAGGGCCATGATGGTGAGGGCGTAGAGGCGCGGATATTCCGACTCTTTGACAGCCGCATAAAGGCGCGTGCGTTCATCGGGGTCAAGGTAGCGCACGCGTTCTTTGGCGTCGGGCAGGCATCGGATGCCACGGCAGGGGTGCACCCAGCCTTTGGGGCACAGGCGTTGTTCTATGACCCATGTGAACACGGCTGCAATGGCCTGCATGTAGCGGTTCACCGTGGCGGTGGACTTTTGCAGTGCGCCGCGCTTGCGCTTAAAAATCTGCTGCCCCAAGTGGTCCAGGCCGACGAACACCAGCGGCGGGGTGGTTTGCAGTTCGCTGCGGCACACGTGTACCAGGTCGGAGTCGACCTGTTCCAGCGTGAATTCGCCGATCATGGTCACCCATGCGGAGAGTCTTTGTGTGCGGGTAGGGTCTTGGCCCGCGTACTGGGCCATGTAGCGGTCGATCACCTGTTGCACCGTGAGGGCTTCAGGACGAACCGAAAGCGCCCGTAGGCGCTGTGAAATATTTTGCGAACTTGCGCCGGGAGTCGCTTGTTCGCGGATACCAGTCGAAACAGTCATGTTCATTCTCCGTTTAGTGCCGAAAACCGGCGGACTAGCGAAGTCTGGAAATGACGCTGACAAATCAAGGTCTCTCAATGCCACAAACGTGAACCGGATCAACAACTTACGTCATTGATCCGGTGCGTTTTTGGCTCCTCGACCTGGGCTCGAACCAGGGACCTACGGATTAACAGTCCGGCGCTCTACCAACTGAGCTATCGAGGAATGAAGCCTCAGATTATAGCGTGAATTAGATTGGTTTTAGAGACGAGCCCAGATTTTTGAATAATCGCTGTGGGGTGGAGCGTGAGGGCTACTATTCAAACACCGGTGATTCCACCCCAAAACCTTGTGCAGCTTGGGACTGGTGGTGGTGTACTGCAGCAGCACGCGCTTTTCCGGAAAGATGAAGGGCATGGCGCCAAAGGCGGCCAGCGCGCATTCGTGGAAGCCGCACAGGATGAGCTTTTTTTTGCCGGGGTAGATGTTGATGTCGCCCACGGCAAAAATACCGGGCACGCTGGTGGAGAACTTTTCGGTGTCGACCTTGAGCTGCTTGCGCTCGATGTCCAGGCCCCAGTTGGCGATAGGTCCGAGCTTGGGCGACAGGCCAAAAAACACCAGCAACAGGTCCAGCGGAACCAGGCGGGTAATGCCGTCGGCACCGGTGACCTTGAGATCGCTCAGTCGACCATCGGCCTCTTCAAAGCCGGTCACCTGACCGACCAGAAACTGCATCTCCAGCGCCTCGCACAACGCCCGCATCTTGGCCACGGTGGCGGGAGCGGCCTTGAAGCCATCACGGCGGTGGATCAGGATGACGCTTTCGGCCTTGTGGGGGTTGCCGTCTGCGTTGCCGGCACAAAAGTTCAGGGCCCAGTCCAGAGCCGAATCCCCGCCGCCGACGATGACGATGTTTTTGCCCGCGTAGTCGGCTGGGTTCTTGACGTGGTAGGTCAGCTGGCCGCCTTCAAACTTCTCCAGACCATCGACCTTGAGGGTGCGCGGCTGAAACGCGCCGACGCCGGCAGCAATGAAGATGGTCTTGGTCAGAAAGCGGGTGCCGGTGCTGGTCTCCACCAGAAAACGCTCATCCGCCTGCCGCTCAACCGTGGCCACTTCTTGTCCGTAATGGAAGGTAGCGCCAAAGGGCGCAATCTGTGTGAGCAGGCTGTCGGTCAGCTCTTGCCCGGTACAGACCGGCACGGCAGGGATGTCGTAAATCGGTTTGTCGGGATACAACTCCACGCATTGGCCGCCGGGGTGGGCCAACGAGTCGATGACGTGCGCTTTGACTTCCAGCAGGCCCAGCTCAAAAACCTGGAACAGGCCTACCGGGCCAGCGCCTACGATAACGGCATCGGTCTCGATGGGCACAGCGTGCACTTCAGCGGATGAGGAACGGCAGCTTGCCCGTCTTGTCTTTCCACTCTTCCGCTTCGGGCAGTTCAGCTTTGCGCTTGGTGATGCTCTTCCAGGTGGGCAACTTGGCCAACTCCGCGTTGAGCTTGGTCATGTGGCGCTGGTCGGCAGGCACGTCTTCTTCAGCGTAGATGGCGTTCACCGGGCACTCGGGGATGCAAACGGCGCAGTCGATGCATTCATCGGGGTCAATGGTCAAGAAGTTGGGGCCCTCGCGGAAGCAATCTACTGGGCAGACGTCGACGCAATCGGTGTACTTGCACTTGATGCAGGCTTCGGTGACGGTATGGGTCATTTGGTTTTCTAAGACTGAGATGTATTAACAACGCTTCGATTTTATTGGCAATTGCTTACGGAGCCTGTCACGGCGGTACGGCAGAAGGGTCTTTATTGGTTTAACAGCAGCGCCCCAGAGGTCTTGTGGCTGGCGGTATCGACCAGGATCAGCGCACCCAGGATGCGCGACTGGCTGTAGGGCAAGGCGGCAATCGGCTCCTGCAGGGTCAGCTCGATGTGGCCGATGGCGTTGGGCTCGATCTGCGTTGCATCGTGCTCCTCCAGCGTGTTGATGTCCAGGCTGTGGACGATGCGCTTGACCCGGGCCTTGATCCAGCGATGGCCATGCAGCGCCCAGTAGACGCGCCCCGCAACCAGCGGTTCGTCGTCCATCCAGGCCACGGTAGCCTTGATCTCACGGGTGGTCTCAAAGTGGCTGGGGGCGTCATTGGAGGCCAGCAGCCAGTCGCCACGCGACACGTCCACTTCGCGGTCCAGCACAATGCCGGCGCCGTGGCCCGCGCCCACATGCCTGGGCACACGGGCGTGGTTCAGCACCTGGGCGACCTTGGCAGTCTGGCCGCTGGGCAACACAGAAATGGTGTCACCCGGCTGCACGGCACCGGTGGCCACACGGCCCCAGAACACGCGGCGGCCCTGGCTGGTGTCGCTGGACGACGAGAATTTTTCCACCCACTGCACCGGGAAGGCAAAAGGCACTTCGGTTTCGGCCGCGGTAACGGGCAACTGCTCCAACAGCGCCAACAAACTGGGGCCGGTGTAGCCGCACCAGTTGGGCGTGGCTTGTACGACGTTGTCGCCTTTCAGGGCAGAAATGGGCACGATGGCGGTGACGGTAATGCCGGCATGTTCGGCAAATAGTTGCAGCGCCTCGCGGATCTTGGCAAAAGCCTTGGCGGCGTTGCCGGCGGTCTCGGGCTTGTCGGCGCTTTCCAGCGCGTCAAGCTTATTGACCGCAAACACGATGCTGGGCACGCGCAGCAGATTCACCAACAGCGAGTGGCGGCGGGTCTGGGGTAGCAGTTCCAAGACGCCCGCGTCTTGCCATTTAAGCTTGGTGGCATCCACCAGCACCACGGCGGCATGGGCGCTGCTGGCAGCGGTCACCATGTTGCGGGTGTACTGCACGTGGCCGGGCGCATCGCCAATGATGAACTTGCGGGTCGGGGTGGCAAAGTAGCGGTAGGCCACGTCGATGGTGATGCCTTGTTCGCGCTCGGCGCTCAAGCCGTCGGTGAACAACGCCAGGTCGGCCTCGCCGCTCTTGGAGACGTTGGCCAACTGGTCCAGCATCACCGAGCGGCTGTCGACCAGCAGTCGGCCAATCAGCGTGCTCTTGCCATCGTCGACGGAGCCGCAGGTGATGAAGCGCAGGGCGCTTTGGGTGTCAGTTTCAGTGCAATTTAGGCCGCTAGCCCACGTGGAATGTGCGTTAGCAGCTATAGAAGTTGTAGCGTTCATGGAGTACTCTTGAGGGCTAAAAGTGTTGGTGGCGGAGCGGGCGGTTGGGCTTTCCGCCTCATACTGGGGTACCAGAAATCGGCGGAAAGCCCAATCACCCGCTGCGCAATGACGGTTATCAGCGCGCATGGGGTTTTGAAGATCTAACATCCCTCTCACAATCTTGCAGCGTGTGTTGGATGGCTTAAGGCGTCTAGCCAGGCGAATCCTGTGGGCGGCCACCGATTTCTGGTACTCCAGCATGAGGCGGCCGCCCACAGGCTTTGCCTGGCGGGTAATGCAAAGGCTAATGCCAAAGGTAGAAGCCAAGGCGCACACCTAAAAATACCCGTCTTTCTTGCGCTTCTCCATCGAAGCCTCAGAGGTTTTGTCGTCCATGCGGGTGGCCCCGCGCTCGCTCACATCAGCGGCCAGCGTTTCGACCACGATGTCGGCAGCGGTGGCAGCCAGGCTTTCTACCGGGCAGGTGCAGGTGATGTCACCCACGGTGCGGAAACGCACATCGCGGCTCTCGATTTTTTCGCCGTCCTTGGCCGGGGTCAGGTCCGTCACCGGCACCAGCAATCCCTTGCGCTCGACCACGTCACGTTTGTGCGTGTAGTAAAGGCTGGGAAGGGCGATCTGTTCACGCTCGATGTACTGCCACACGTCCAGCTCGGTCCAGTTGCTGATGGGGAACACGCGGAAGTGCTCGCCGGGTTGCAGGCGGGTGTTGAACAGCGTCCACAGCTCGGGGCGCTGGGCCTTGGGCTGCCACTGGCCGAAGCTGTCGCGGTGGCTGAAGATGCGCTCCTTGGCGCGGGCCTTTTCCTCGTCGCGGCGGGCGCCGCCGATCAGCGCGTCAAAGCGGAACTCATCAATCGCCTCCAGCAGCGTCACCGACTGGTGCACGTTGCGCGATTCACCCGGGTGGGCCAGGCGCACGGTGCCGCGTTTCATCGAATCCTCGACGCTGCGCACGATCAGCTCGGCACCCAGTTCCTTGGCGCGGAAGTCGCGGAAATCGGTCACCTCATGGAAGTTGTGGCCGGTGTCGATCATCAGCAGCGGGTAGGGGATGCGGCCCACGCCAAAGGCCTTTTCAGCGCACTTGAGCATGACCAGCGAGTCCTTGCCGCCCGAGAACAGCAGGGTGGGGCGCTCAAACGCGGCGGCGACTTCGCGCAGGATGAAGATGGTTTCCTCTTCCAACGCGTCGAGGTGCTGGTTGGAGAGGCGCTCAAAGTGGGTGGGTTCGGTCATGGCGTTCATGCGGGGGCTTTCGAAAGGGCGGCTTCAGTTTGGCTAGCCTGCGCTGAAGCGATGGTGCGCAATGTGCTGCGGGGCGAAACGTCCCCATCGGGGTCGGAATGCTGCTTGACGTGCAATCCGCATTCCTTCGCACTCTCGTCTTCCCACCACCAGCGGCCGGAGCGGAAGTCTTCACCCAGGCTGATGGCGCGCGTGCAGGGCTCGCAGCCAATGCTGGGGAAAAACGTGTCGTGCAACGGGTTGTAGGCAACGCCGTTTTCGGCAATGTAGTGCCAGACGTCGCCCCAGGTCCAGTTGGCCAGGGGGTTGAGTTTGGTGCGGGGCTCGGAGGTGTCCACCAAGGGCACATCGGCACGGGCACCGCTCTGCTCACGGCGCAGGCCGCTGATCCAGGCCTTTTTGCCATCCAGCGCGCGGCCCAGGGGCTCCATCTTGCGGATGCCGCAGCAGGCCTTGCGCAGCTCAATGCTCTTGTACATGGCGTCCTTGCCTTCGCGCGCCACGAACTGCACCACGGACTCGTTGACCGGGGTGTAGACCGTGACCGGCGCGCGGGACGTGGCCTTGAACTGGTCCAGCAGCGCCAGGGTTTCCTTGTGCAAGCGGCCGGTTTCCAGCACGAAGATGCCGATGTCGAGCAGGTGGCTGTTGATGATGTGGCTGATGACCACGTCTTCGGCGCCCAGGCTGGAGGCTTGGGTGATTTCGCCGGGCGCGTAGTCGGCAGCGGCTTGTACCAGCAGTGCCGTGGTCTCGGCCAGCTTGGCGGCGAAGTCCTTGGAGGGACGGGCGTGCAGGTCGATGGCGCTCATACGTAGGCTCCGGCGTCGGAAAATTCTGCAGGTGGAACTGGGGCGGGCGCTGCCACCGGATGGCGCACAAAAAGTGGTGTCACGGTCACGGCGTCGCCCTGGTAAAAGTCCCTGTAGCGGGCCAACTGGGTCAGTGCCACGCCCATGTCCTGGCCCTCGCGCAGCACCGCTGACGTAAATCCGCTGCGCTGCATTTGCGCCAGTTGGTCGACCAGCACATCGCCGGTGGCGCGAATCTCACCCGTAAAACCCAGGCGGCGGTGCAGCAGGAAGGCCTGGCTGTAGGCGCGGCCGTCGGTGAACTTGGGGAATGCCAGGTCAATGCGGTCGACGCCATCCAGCGACACCGTGCGGGGGTCCACATCGTTGGAAAGTTCCAAGACATTTAGGCCGTTAGCCCTCGTGGAATGGTCGGTTGTAGCTATTAATTTCATAGTAATCCAATAGTCAGTCGGGGTCAGAGCACATTTGCTGCGCAAAGTGGTCTGACCCCAAGGTCTCAGGCTTCTTGTTTGTCCTTGGCAAAGCCGGTGTGTTTGGGGAGCGTATGCAGCTCTTCGTGTTTGTCGCTCAGGCGGGCCGAGTTGGCGGCTGCTTTGAAGGTGTCAAAGCCCACGCGTTTGAACGTGTCGATAAAGGTCTCGCGGCCGTTGCGGGTCTGGCGGTAGCTGTCCAGCACGGCTTCGATGACGCCCGGCACTTCGGAGGCACTGAACGATGGACCCACGACTTTGCCGGGTACCGGCGTGCCGCTCAACCTGGATCCATCAGAACCACCCAACGAGATCTGGTACCACTCCCGTCCGTCCTTGTCCACGCCCAACACGCCAATGTGGCCGCTGTGGTGGTGGCCGCAGGAGTTGATGCAGCCGCTGATGTGCAGGTCGATCTCGCCCAAGTCGTGCAGCTCGTCCATGTCCTGGTAGCGTTCGGTGATGCTGGCTGCAATCGGGATGGAGCGCGCATTGGCCAGCGCGCAGAAATCGCCGCCGGGGCAAGCAATCATGTCGGTCAGCAGGCGGATGTTGGAGCGCGCCAGGCCGGCGTGGCTGGCAGCAATCCACAGGGCGGGCAGGTCGTCAACATGCACCCAGGGCAGCAACAGATTCTGGTCGTGCGTGACGCGCACTTCACCGGCCGAAAACTCCTCGGCCAGGTCGGCGGCAGTGTCGATCTGGTCGGCGTCCGCATCGCCAGGCGCCTGGCCCAGGCGCTTGAACGACAGCGTGACGGCGCGCAGGGACGGGTTCTGGTGCGTGGCTACGTTTTGCTTCAACCAGCGCGCATAGTCAGCCTGGCGGTCCGCTGGAACTGCTACTGTTTTAGTAGCGGTTTGCGCACGTTTCACGAGGGCTGGCGGCACAAATGATGCAGAGACACGGTCCAGTTCGGCCTGCGTGATGGTGTGCGGTGCGCCGTCCACGGTGATGATCTGCTGGTACTCGGCCTCCACCTCGTCGATGTAGCGCTGGCCCTCGGCCTTGACCAGAATCTTGATGCGCGCCTTGTAGGCGTTGTCGCGGCGGCCCCAGCGGTTGTAGACGCGCACCACGGCTTCCAGAAAATTCATGATCTGGTTCCAAGGCAGGAACTCGCGGATGGTGGTCCCGATCACCGGTGTGCGGCCCATGCCACCGCCCACCAGCACCTTGAAGCCGAGTTCGCCAGCTTCATTCCTGATCAGATGCAGGCCGACGTCGTGCCAGGCTGTTGCGGCGCGGTCTTCGGTGGCGCCGGTGATGGCGATCTTGAACTTGCGCGGCAGAAAGGCAAACTCGGGGTGCAGCGTGCTCCACTGGCGCATGATTTCGGCGAACGGGCGGGGGTCGGCAATCTCGTCCGGGGCCACGCCGGCCAGCTCGTCGCTGGTGATGTTGCGGATGCAGTTGCCGCTGGTCTGGATGCCGTGCATGTCGACTGTGGCCAGCAGGTCCATAACGTCGGCGCTGTCTTTCAGGGCAATCCAGTTGAACTGCACGTTCTGGCGGGTCGTGAAGTGGCCATATCCGATGGGCAGGTGCGTGGTGCCCCAGGTGGCCTGGGTGCCGATGGCGGTGTCAAACACCTGTTTGCTGGGCTGATCGTATTCGCGGGCAATTTTGGCCAGCACACGCAGTTGCCTGGTTGACAGTTCGCCATAGGGCACCGCTACGCGCAGCATGGGCGCATGGCGTTGGATATACCAGCCGTTTTGCAGGCGCAGCGGGCGGAACTCGTCGTCGCTCAGGGTGCCGGCCAGGTTGCGCTCCAACTGGTCGCGGTGCTGGGCGGCGCGGCTTTGGATGAACTGGCGGTCGAAGTCGGTGTATTGGTACATATCAGAGAGAAATAAGCTTGAGACCGGCATAGGCCAGCAATACGGAGAGCAGGGAGCGGATGACCCGTTCCGGGGTCTTGTGCATCAGGTGCGAGCCGACCCAGATGCCGGGCAGCGAGCCGGCCAGCAGGCTGGCCAGCATGGGCCAGTCCACCGAGCCCAGTGAGGCATGGCCAAACCCTGCGACCAGTGTCAACGGCACGGCATAGGCAATGTCCGCCGCCACGATGCGAGACAGTGGCAGCTTGGGGTACAGAATCATCAACACGGTGACGCCGATGGCGCCCGCGCCCACCGAGGTTAGCGTTACCAGCGTGCCAATGACGGCGCCAAACAGCAGCGGCAGGCTCCAGTGGCGAGGGCGGGCGGCTGCGGCTTCCTGGCCTTTGGCAATCGTGGTGGGGGTGACCTTGCCACGCAACACCTTGTACAGCGTGGCGGCGGCGGTCAGCAGCAAGGCCAGACCTAGTGCCGTGGTCATGATTTTTTGGACCTGGGGGCTGGTGGCGCCGATGTTGTGCAACAGGTACAACGTGATCAGCGACGCGGGAATGCTGCCGGCCGACAGGTTGAGCACCACTGGCCAGTCGATATGTTTGGAGCGCGCCAGTTTGATGGTGCCGCCCATCTTGGTGAACGCGGCGAACAGCAGGTCGGTACCGACGGCCAGGTAAGGCTTGACGCCGAAGAAGAAGATCAAAATGGGCGTCATCAGGGAGCCACCACCGACGCCGGTTAAACCGACGATGGTGCCGACAACGAAACCGGCAAGGACAAATGCGAATTCATGCATGGAGGCGACTGTAGGTGGGCTTCGTTATATTGAAAACTATTTTTTCGCTATTTCGATATTCTCCAAATGCATATGGAATGAAAGCCTATCGATCTGCTACCGTGCGGTTTTCAACTTTCTGATGTCCATCACATGACGGCACTACAAGCGCTACTCGGATTTGCAGCCTGGACCGTACTCCTGGTTGCGGGTGTTTTTCTGTACCGCGGTCTGCGGTTTGTGACCGGTACGCCCATCAACAACTGGCCCCGTTCGGCCAAACCGGCCAACGATGCGGCGCTGGTCAAGCGCATGGAGGATGCCCACGCCAACTGCCTGGAGAATCTGCCGGTGTTCGCCGTCATCGTGCTGGCTGCGGCTGCCATGGGGCGCCTGGAGAGCATTGCCGCGCTGGCGCCATTCGTGCTTTACGCCCGCATTGGCCAGTCGACCGTGCATTTGATCGGCGTGGGCCAGGCGCATGTGCTGGTTCGGGCCACGTTCTGGAGCGTTCAACTGGGGTTGTTTATTTGGATGCTGGTGAAGTTGTTGGCCTGATCTATTGCGAACCTCCTTGCGGTGCAATGTCTTGTGGCGCACCAAGGACTGCGCGCGGCGGGCGACGTGGCAGGCGTTCTCCGGCTCGCGTCGCGGGTGGCTTTAAAAGGTTTACCACGGTTGCTGCGTTAACACGGTGGTGGGGTCGCCTGTTCTGTGGCAACCGCAAGTGCGGCCTGCGCCCGCCTGCCACGCCACCCGCCTTGGGACGAGGTCAAGGCCAGCGGCGGGGTTTGTGAGAGAAATCGGGCTGCAGCTCCAGCTCAATCTACGTAGACAGCTATCAATTTGGGAGTAAATGCGCTGCCAGCTGAAAGTAAAACTCAGCTGTTAGCTTGTCCACTGCGAATCACCTCGCGCAACGCTTCCGATAGTTGACGCTATGTATTCGAGCTATTTCAAAACGCACAGCCCGGCCGATCCATTTCGCACGGCGGAAGTGGCCAAACGCGCATCAAACGTCGCCAACTGGCCGCCATGCGCGCACGCCAGAGCCAGCAAATAGGTACCTGTCTGCCTTCTTCGGCGCACGGATCAGCTTTTGAAACTTCTCAATCCAGCATGGTCAGTGGGACAATACACTGTGGCCGTGGACAACAAAAGGGCAAAGTGATGGAAACCAATGAAAAGCAATGTCCGTATTGCGCAGAAGTCATCAAAGCACAGGCAGTCATATGCCGCTACTGTCAACGAGATTTGCCCGAGACTTCGAGCGCAATATCGATAGCAGAGGGCAATGTACCTGGCGAGTCCCCGACAACTGAAGATGATGTTCTGCCGAGTTGGACCAACATTTCACCGGAGCAGCGGCATTCAATTGAAAATTTGGGAATTGCCTATGACGGCGAGAGATATTCGTATCAAGAATATCACTACGAAAAACTGACAGATGCAGTCAATTATGCGCAGCGCCACCTCGTTCCCGGTACCGAAAAGTACGCGCTTCAGCGGATCGTTTTTGGCAAAGCGAAACGGGTAACTGTTGCAAATAGTCCAGTGCAACGGAACGTTAGTCAACCAGCAATCAAATTGTGTCCTCACTGCAAAGAGAAGATCCAAGGTGCCGCCACGAAGTGTCCGCACTGTAAGGAGGCAATTTTCTCTACTGACCCTGGAACCAACGCAGTCGTGAAAGTCGTGGTTTTCGTAGTGCTATTTTTTGTGTTGTATCAGGGTTTTAGCGCTTTGTTCGTCACGAGGCTGCAAAAATTTGGAAGATATAACGGAGAAAGTACGTCAAATACAAAGTCAAAAATAAGCCAATAATGCTCGTCGACAAGTTGGTCGTCTCATTAAGACTACCGGACTGAGTGTTTGAACTGTGATTGAAGGTGGTCGTTGTGGCGTCTCTTTGAGCTATTTGTCGATTCGACGGACCAGTGTCAATTTGCCTTGCCCAGTAGAGAAAGACGCCAAGCTAAGAGTTTCTGCAAGATCGGCACATTCGGCAACGTAGTATTCTGGCGGCTGATGGAATCGTTTGTATTGACGCTTCTGACAACCATGGGTGGTTGCGACCACGTACAGTGGCCGATTTGCTAGTCGTTCGTCAGAACCATGGGCACCTATCGCGAAAGGGACTGTTGCAGTCTTCGCAAAGTCGTTGCGACTATCGCCATAGTTGCCTAAATAAGTGGCGTAGTCCTCCCAGCGCGCAAACCGCAAATCAAAATTGTCGATCTTACGCAGTTGCTTGCCGTCAGCCCAATAGAGTGCGAAGCCAGGTAACTCCGGGTCGCCGACCCCTTTTTCCGCCGTCGCACTCAAGCCTATCACCACGAACTTATGGTCTCTATCCGCATTAAGGAAATGGTACCTATCGCCATAACGGTCGAAGACAAACTGTTTAGTAAAGTTGGGTACGCCGACACTGATTTTGATTCCAATTGCATCAATTACCGGTGAGATTTTGAGCGCCATGAACCCTTGCGCTTGTAGACGATGATCTTCCTCCTGCTGTTTCTCTTGCTTGATTCGCAGTACATCCACCAACTTTTGTGCTTCCATGGCCTCTGGTGCCAGCGGATACTTTTCCTTGATCGTATGGAGTGCTGTTTCTGCTTCCTCAAGCTTTCCAGTTGCCGCGGGTTCCGCAACTTTAGTTAATAGCAGCCCTGGAGTGTTTGAAAGCTCCTCAATTCGCGATTTGAGCGAGTTACGCTCCACAATTAACGCGTCCAACTGTCGCTGTAAAACTTCGGTTTGTTCCTTATATTTCGCAATTTCTGGTGAGGGACCGCAAGCAGATAATGCGATTATCGATACACCGGTCGCTGCATAGCCGGTCAAATTTGGCAAACAAAAAAACTTCCGAAACATCAATGACCTTCTTCCTGGTCGATAGAGGAAGGTCAGTATACGTTGGCATTCATGCTGGCGACGACGACGCAGGTTCCAGGCAGTGTTTCGCGATACCAGTTGCCGGCCTATTGCGCGGTGGCCGCACGAAGTTCAATGAGGCCCTGGGCGGCGAGCTGCGCGTAGCCACCAGTGCCGATGCCGTGTGGAGGGCCGCACTTACACTAACGCCGTCGACCTCAGTGGCTTTAAGTGCACTCATCTACACTAAGTTCAAAATAGGAATGTCTCGTGAGTTATTTATCAAACTTTGAGCGCACTTTTAGCGAGCACACCTTGAAGATCGTGCAAGGCTATTCGGGTCCATTTGAAGCTACGCTTCTGGTGAATTGCTTGCTTGGTTTACTCGTTGTACCAAAAGAGACTGTTCTCGAGGCAATTCCTGAGGTCCCTTTTTCGGAATTGGCTAACTGGGGCCTCAGCGATACGTCGATCAAGTGTCCAGGTCGCTCGACAAAGACAAATCCTAATCCCAGCACCTTGCGCGGTCTTGTCGCCAATCTTCGGCACTCAGTCGCTCACTTTCGAGTTAAACCCGTGCCTGCTAGTGGCGACGTGCATTCTTTTGAATATACGAACGATGTCGGCTTTCATGCAATAGTCCCTTTGTCGGAGATGAGATGCTTCGTCGAGAAGCTATCCAGTCACCTTTCCTTGCAATAGCGCCTAACTGATTGTCAACCGAACACGCTGTGGTTGGCCGCCGTCGAGTTGCCATTTCATTGTTCGCTCGGTACTGCCCTCTGCGCCAGTTCATGCACACATAGTCATCGTCGTCGATGTGCGCGACTGGAAGGAAGTCATCTGGGCGTTGACCACCCGCTTGGACCCGGTGCGCGACTCCATGATGATGGAGGACACGCCAATCGACTACTTGGACTTTGCCTCACCCATGAGCGGCCGGTGCAGCAAGATGGGGCTGGACGTCACCAACAAGTGGCCGGGCGAGACCCAGTGCGAGTGGGGGTGCTCCATCACGATGGATGCGGATGCGCAACAGTGTGCGGTCCGGATCGTTGCGACCCAGGGCGACTACAAGCAAAATTGGCGTCTAGCCCTCGCAAAATCTACATGAATAGCTATGTATTTTGTAGCGATCGACGCGATGCCACGCAAGGTCGGTGGGCCGGGTGTCCCTTCGTCGGCCCCATTCGCGGCCGCCACAGAACCGGCGAACCAACCACAGCGTTAGCGCAGTAACAAAAGAGAACCCAAAACACCCGCCCGCGAGCGTGGGCCAGAGACGGGACACCCGGCCCACCGGCCCCGCCAACCAATCTGCCAACCAACCTGTCGACTAACCCGCCAACCAACCGCCAATCGGTCAACCCGTCAAGCCTCTCCCCGCAACTCCCGCATGCGTTCGTCAAAATAACTGCCCACGGTGTAGCGGTCGGACAGCACCACGTCGCGGCGGGGATGCAAAAACAGGGGCAGGGAAATGCGTGGTTTGGTGGCCGCTGCGCCCGTGGGGTTGAGCACCCGGTGGACGGTGGACGGGTAGTAGCCGCCCGAGGCCTCTTCCAGCATGTCACCAATATTGACGATCAACAGGCCAAAGTCGCAGGGTACGTCGTGCCAGGCCTGGTCCTTGCCCAGCACCTGCAGGCCAGGCTCGGTGGCAGCTGGCAGGATGGTTAGCAAATTGATGTCGCCATGGGCTGCGGCGCGCACGGCACCTGGTTCTTCGTCACCACGCAGCGGCGGGTAGTGCAGTACGCGCAGCAGCGTGTGGTCGCTGCCGTCCAGCATGCTGGGCAGCGGCACCGAATACCGGGCCTTGATGTCGGCGGGAGAGTTGTCCTCGACCCAGTTGAGCAGGGTGGCGGCCAACTCGCTGCCCAGTGTGTAGTACCGTCGTGCGGCGTCGGATACCTCGGCAGGATAACGTCCCCAGGGGTAAATGTGGAAAAACTCCTTCAGGTCGCGCCGGGTGTTGTTCTTGGCAATTTCGGACACCGATGGCGGGAAGTAGCCGTCGTGTGTGGCCGGGTCGGTCAGGTACTGGTGTTTGGCTTCCGTTTGAAAAAACGCCAACCACTCCGCGTAAATCCTTTCAACCGTGGCCTGGTCCAAGGGGTGGTTACGCAATACACCAAAGCCTGTCTCATGCAGGCTGCGGCAAAAGTCTTGGGCAGCGGTGGGGCTGCGGAAGTCAACGACGGGTAAATGCATGTTCAGCCTCTCAAGCGTTCAGCCAGTTGGACATCAAAGTGTCCTCAAACAAAGCCAGGCAGCCTGCGGAATCCACTTGCATACAGACATCGGTCAAGGGCAGGTGCCGGCCCCAACCCGCCTGCGGGTAGTCAATGTAGTTGCGGCGGTTGAGCATGGTTTGACCCTGCGCGATACCGTCAGTGGCCACACGTATACACCCGCTTTCTAACTTGAATAAGTCGGGACTGACCAGGTAGATAAAAGCCAACAGGTCGTGGGCGAAACAGCCAGGATTTAGAGCCAGATGCTTGTGCAGCCCACTGTAAAACGTGGCATAGAACGCAACCGCATGGTGCAAAGTGTCGGTGGCGATGTGGCCATGGTGGTCGGCTATTTTCTTGAACAGGGCGAGTTCAGTGACCACGCGGTGAGTCACGTCCAACCCCACCATCGTCAATTTCCAGGGGGCTGTGAATACCGCATCCGCTGCATGCGGATCGTTCCAGATGTTGGCTTCTGCCACCGGTGACACATTGCCCGGCTCATCCACCGTGCCGCCCATGATGATGACTTCACGCAATAAGGACGGTAGCTCAGGTGCCAGTTTCAACGCCAGGCTCAGATTGCCCAGTGGGCCCACCGCCACCAAGGTGATTTCACCCGGGTGCGCACGGGCCATATCCACAATGAACTGGGCCGACGCGCGGGGGTCCAGGGTGTTGCTGGTGGCGCTACGGTTGGGGAGATTGCCCAGGCCATCGGCTCCGTGAATAAAGTCCGGTGGGGCCTCACCAGGTTTGACCCATGGGGTTCCGACGCCCCGGGTGACCGGGATATTCCGCTTGGTGATGGCCGTGAGGTAGAGCGCGTTGATGGCTGCCTGTTCGACGGCTACATTGCCAAAGGTGGTTGTGATTCCAATAATGTCGATGCCGGGGTGGGCCAGGGCGAAATACAGGGCCATGGCGTCGTCCACGCCAGGGTCTGTGTCGTAAATGACTTTGCGAGGGGCGTTGGTGGTCATCAGTTGTCGATCAGGAATAAGTGCCCGCTGGCAGGCCGCAATAGGCGCCTAGCGTATCCAGCGCGTCAGCGCTGGCAGCCGGTTGTCGGGCCAGGAAATCAGCCACTTCTGCCATTTTTGGGATGCTGGATTGTGCACCCAGGCGTGTGCAGGCCAGGGCACCCGCGGCACCGGCTGACTGCAGGGCTTGGCGCATGGTCAGGCCGAGGCTTAAGGCCGCAACCAAACTACCGCAAAATGTGTCGCCTGCAGCGGTCGTGTCAATGGGGGTGATCGGGTAGGCGGGTTGCACCAGAAAGGTGCCGTTGAGCCGTGCACACGAACCGCGGTGTCCCAAAGTCACCACCACAGTGGGAACAGCAATCCGTTCCAGACACTCGGCAACGGTTCCGTTGTGCCTGGACAGCGTTGCCAGTTCCCCTTCGTTGACAACCAGTACGTCGATGCTTTCAAGTAGCGCGGCAGGTAACTCCTGAACTGGCGCTGCGTTGAGAACAACACACACGCCCTGTTGGCGTGCGGCGCCGGCATATGCCGCAACGGTTGCCAATGGAATTTCCAATTGCATCAGCAAATGGCTTATTCCCTGCAAATTAGGCAGATGTTCGGCCTGTAATGCCAAATTAGCCCCCGGCGCCACGGTAATTGCGTTCTCCGCATCGTCTGACACACAAATGAAAGCGGTGCCCGTGGGTTGGTCTTCGCTGCGCACGATGTGGGTGAGTACTGATGCTTCATGCAGGGACGTTTCGATGGGATCGGCAAAGGTATCGTTGCCCATTGCGGTTAGAAAGCTCGTGGCTACACCACCGGCGCGGGCGCTGGCTACGGCCTGGTTGGCCCCTTTGCCACCGGGAAAGGTTTTGAAATCCCGACCCAAAACTGTCTCACCCGGCGCGGGTATGTGGTGGGCCTGGACCACAAAATCCAGGTTGGATGAGCCAGCTACCAGTATCATGAAGTGTTCCGTGTCAGCATTTCGGGGGGTCCATTGTGTAGTGGAAAATACAATTGGCCCAATTTTTGCGCTAGGGAATCACCCTGATTGCAAGGGGCATGCCGGGGTACTATCCTTGTGCTATTTTTCCTGATCATTTAGTCAACAAAGGGTCGATATGAGTTTAAAAAATGTGGCGCGCTTGGGTTTGTTGGGCGTAGCCCTGGCTGCAAGTTTTCAGGTCGCTGCCGAGCCGGCTGTCGTATTTGACATGGGTGGCAAATTCGACAAATCTTTTAATGAAGCGGCCTACCGCGGCATGGAGCAGTGGAAGAAGGAAACCGGCAAGCCCTACCTCGACTTTGAAATTGCCAACGAATCGCAGCGCGAACAGGCCATTCGTCGCATGGCCGAACGGGGTGCAAGTCCCATCATTGGCATCGGTTTTGGCCAAGCCTCTAGCATTGAAAAAATCGCCAAGGAGTTTCCCAAGCTGCAGTTCGCCATCATCGACATGGTGGTGAACCTGCCCAATGTGCAATCGGTGGTGTTCAAGGAGCACGAAGGCAGCTTTCTGGTCGGCGCCATGGCAGCGATGGCCAGCAAGAGTGGCAAGGTCGGCTTTGTGGGTGGCATGGATATCCCGCTCATCCGCAAGTTCCAGTGTGGTTACGAGCAGGGTGCCAAGTACGTCAACCCTAAGGCCGAGGTGTTTGCCAATATGACTGGCACCACCGGCGCTGCCTGGAGTGACCCGGCACGCGGTGGTGAACTCGCCAAAGCGCAGTTCGCCAAAGGCGCAGACGTGGTGTTTGCAGCGGCTGGCGGCACCGGCATGGGTGTTTACCAGGCGGCCAAAGACGGCGGAAAGCTGGCCATTGGCGTAGACAGTAATCAAAACCATCTGCAAAGCGGAACCATGCTGACCTCCATGATCAAAAAGGTCGATGTGGCGGTCTACAACGTGGCCAAGGGACACAAACCCGGTGTCTCGGTGTTAGGGCTGAAGGAGGGCGGTGTGGACTACGCCCTGGATGAACACAACGCCAAGCTGGTTAGCGCCGACATGAAGAAGAAGGTCGACGCCATCAAAGCCGACATCATCAGCGGCAAGGTCAAGGCCGCCGATTACATGGCTGACAACGCCTGCAAATACTGATGGTGAACGACGCCGTGAATGCGGCCTACGCGGTCCGCATGAGCGGTATTTGCAAGCGTTTTGGCGCCGTTGCAGCCAATGCCAATGTGAATCTTGCGGTGCCTGCCGGTACCGTGCATGGCATCGTGGGTGAAAACGGTGCTGGCAAGAGCACCTTGATGTCGGTTCTGTACGGTTTTTACCAGGCGGAAGCGGGCAACATCGAGGTTTTTGGCCGTGCCGCCAACATCCGCAATGCGGATGACGCTATCGCTCTGGGCATTGGCATGGTGCACCAGCATTTCATGCTGGTGGATACGCTGACCGCGCTGGAAAACGTGATGCTGGGTGCTGAACCCCATTGGCTGCTGCGGCGTGCCGACGCGCAGGTTCGCACCAAATTGAACGCATTGATGCAGTCTACCGGGCTGCATGTTGCGCTGGATGTGCTGGTAGCGGACCTGCCGGTTGGTGACAGACAGCGGCTTGAAATCTTGAAAGCCCTGTACCGTGGCGCAAGAATTCTGATTCTGGATGAGCCCACCGCGGTGCTCACGCCGCAGGAAACCGAGCAGCTGTTTGATGTATTGCGCCTGTTGCGCCGGCAAGGCACGACCATTTTGTTGATTACCCACAAACTGAAGGAAGTCATGCGCCTGTGTGACCAGGTTACGGTGATGCGTGCGGGTTGTGTGGTGCATGAAATGCCCATTGCGCAGGCCTCCATCGAGGGCCTGGCCGAAGCCATGGTAGGGCGCAAAGTACAAATGGGCCGTTTGGAGGAAACCCTCAAGCCAACCGGTGAGGTGCTGCTGCACGCTCAAGGTGTGACCGTGCGGGACGTCATGGACGTGGTGCGCCTGGACAGTGTGAGTCTGAGTTTGCGCAGCGGTGAAATTGTCGGCGTCGCTGGTGTGTCTGGCAACGGACAAAGCGAGTTGCTGGATGTGTTGTCTGGCATGCTGGCACCGTCTCACGGTGAGCTGAATTTGGGCGGCCGTAGGTTCGATGCCGCTGGCTGGCTGGACCCCCATAAAGCCCGCAGTTTGGGCCTGGCCCATGTGCCTGAGGACCGCCATGCCAGGGCTATGGTAATGGACTTCGTCGCCTGGGAATCAGCCGTGCTGGGCTACGACGGACTGCCAGAATATGCGTCCGGCGGCTGGATGAGCCATGGGGCCATGCAAGCGGCAACGTCTGCGATGATGGAGCGTTTTGATGTGCGCCCGCGCAATCCCGATCTGCTAAGCCGCAGTTTTTCGGGTGGCAACCAGCAAAAACTGGTGCTGGCCCGCGAGCTGGGACAATCGCCCAAGGTGCTGTTGGTGGGACAACCGACGCGGGGCGTGGACATTGGTGCGATTGAGTTTATCTATTCACAACTGCGGGCCATGCGGGACGCCGGTTGTGCGGTGTTGGTAGTGTCCAGCGAGCTGGACGAAATCCTGGCACTCTCCAACCGGGTGATTGTGATGAACCAAGGGCGTGTGACTGGTGAATTGGCCATTGATGACTGCACCGAGGCCCGTTTGGGCCTGCTGATGGTCGGGGAGGAGCGTGTATGAACGCTGAGCAAACCTTGCCCCGATGGGCCGACCTCGTGTTGTTGCCAATTGTGTGCCTGTTGGTCGCGCTGCTGGTGGCAGCGGGTGTGGTGGCGCTGGTTGGACAAAACCCCGCCGAGGTGATTGCAGTTCTGGTGCATGGTGCCTTTGGCACTGCCCGCGGCTTCAGCTACACGCTGTATTACGCAACCACTTTTGTGTTTACTGGGCTGGCGGTCGCCGTGGCATTCCATGGCGGTTTGTTCAATATCGGTGGCGAGGGGCAGGCTGTTTTGGGAGGCCTTGGCACAGGCTTGGTTGCACTGTGGTTTTCGGCTTTTTTGCCGGCTTGGATCATGCTGCCGCTGATGCTGCTGTCCGGCGCCTTGTTTGGCATGGCCTGGGCTGCTGTGCCGGCCTATTTGCAGGCGTATCGGGGTAGCCATGTGGTGATCACCACCATCATGTTCAACTTTATTGCCAGCACGCTGTTGGTCTACCTTTTGGTCAACCATCTGCGGCCCCCGGGAGGCATGTCGGTAGAAAGCATAGCTTTCTCCGAGTCAGCCAAGTTGCCCGGTATGCATGTATTTTTTTCCTGGTTCGGTATCGAATGGCCAGCCTCCCCTCTGAATTTGAGTGTGCTGATTGCAGCCTTGGCTGCTTGGGGGGTCTACCTTTTCTTGTGGCGCACCCGGGCCGGATACCACTTGCGTGCGGTGGGGTCCAGTCCTGGCGCTGCGGAGTATGCCGGCATTCAGCCACGCCGCCAGATCATGATTGCCATGGCGGTGTCAGGAGCCTTGGCGGGACTGGTTGGCATGAACGAGATTGCAGGTGTGCACGGCAAGTTGCTGTTGGAGTTTGTCAGTGGTGCGGGTTTTACCGGGATTGCCGTTGCCCTGATGGGGCGCAACCACCCGGTCGGCATTGTCCTGGCCAGCATTTTGTTTGGGGCTTTGTTCCAGGGTGGGGCCGAGGTGGCGTTTGAGGTTCGCGGATTCAGCCGGGACATGGTGGTCATGTTGCAGGGTTTCATCGTGTTGTTCTCTGGCGCCATGGTGTACGTCATTGCGCCTGGGTTGGCCTGGGGTTTGAGCCGCGTGTTGCGCTTGCTGGGCACTCACAAGTCCGACACATCGACCGGAGTCCGCCATGGATGAAGCGTTGATCGGGACCATGCTGGCGTCCACCTTGCGTCTGGCCACGCCGCTGATTTTCTGCGCCATGGCCGGCTTGTTCTCCGAGCGCTCGGGCGTTGTCGACATCGGGTTGGAAGGCAAGATGTTATTTGCTGCTTTTGCGGCGGGAGCCGCTGGCGCTGCATGGGGCTCCACGGCGCTGGCGATGTTGGCCGCCATCGGGGTGGCCATTTCGCTGTCATGGATGCACGGTCTGGCCTGTGTCAGCCACCGGGGTGATCAGGTGGTGTCTGGTGTTGCTATCAACATCATTGCTGCGGGTTTGACCGTGGTGCTGGGAATTGCCTGGTTTGCGCAAGGGGGGCAGACACCGCCAGTCACTTCATCCGTGCGCATTCAACCGCTGTTTCCTCAAGTCACGGCAGCCTTGGCGGGAATTCCCTGGATCGGCGCGCTGGTCGGTGAAGGCGTTTTGGGTCACAACGCCCTGGTTTACCTGGCGTTGGTTTTGGTGCCAGCATGTTGGTGGCTGTTGTTCAAGACCCGATTTGGACTGCGTTTGCGTGCGGTGGGCGAAAACCCTCAGATGGTGGATGCGGCGGGTGTCTCGGTGACCCGGTTGCGTTATGCCGCACTGACGATCAATGGTGTTCTGTGTGGGCTGGCAGGCAGTTATCTGGTTCTGGCACAAAGCGCGAATTTTTCCCCACACATGACAGCGGGGCGAGGTTTCATGGCGCTGGCCGCGCTGATATTTGGTCGCTGGTACCCGGTCGGTGCAATGTGGGCATGCCTGTTGTTTGGATTGCTCGATGCTGTCGCCATCCGGTTGCAGGGTGTACATTTGCCGCTATTGGGCGAAGTGCCCGTTCAGGCCATTCAGGCCCTGCCGTATGTGCTGACTGTGGTGCTTCTGGCGGGTTTCATTGGCAAGGCTGTGGCACCTCAGGCGCTGGGACGCCCCTATTCCAAAGAGCGTTAGCATGTCATCCACCATTTGGGTCAAAGTTGTTGGGTTTAGTGCGGTCGAGCGGCATTCACTCAACACCCTGTTCCGGCTGTCGTTGCGGCAGACACCGTCCTATTCCCTTTGGTCCTACGATTCGCCGTCGCCACCCCATATCGCGTTGATTGACATGGACTGTCATGAGGCGGAGATCGAAATGGCATCGCCCACATTCAACCCGAACCTCAAAATTATTGGTGTTGGAGATCGCACCGATAGCCGTGCCTGGCGCTCGTTTCAGCGCCCGGTAGACTGGAGCGCCCTGGTGCAGGAACTGGATGGCCTGTTTGCCGCACAATCCCGAACAGAAGGTCAAGCCGATTTCGAGGACACCGATTTCAATACCGCCCCAGCGGGTGTGCGCGCCACGTTGCTGGTTGGCATGACGTCGGAAGAGCGCCTGTATTTGCGCGCACGGCTGGCGCTGGCCGGCTTGACCGACGTGGACGAGGCCAAGACGGCCGAGCAGGCCAGTTCCTCTGTTGCGCAGCGCCATTACGACGTGGCCGTCATTAGCCTGGAGCTATCTGATGCAGACCCCTGGTCTCTCGTTCAGACCTTCCAGTCCATGCTGTCGCCGCCCCAAGCTCTGATTGTGGCTACAGACAAACCCAGTTGGCCCGTGATGGAGAAGGCTGAACAAATGGGTTGCGTCGGCCTGCTGGAGATACCCTTCAACCCGCCGCAGGTTCTGAGTTTGTTGCAGAAAGTGTGACAGATCGGGTCAATCGGCCGCGGGCTGCGCGCGTTTGCCGCGGGAGCGGTCGGGCTCCAGACTTTTGGCCAAAGAAAATTCCAGCGGCAGTGGTTCCGCACTGATTCTTGCGGCCAAGAGTTGGGCACACAGCGCGGAAAAACTCAAGCCCCGTGCCCCCATGCCCGCACATATCCACAGCGACGACGGCGCATGCGCTTCGATGGGACCGACCAGCGGCAGCCGGTCGTGTGGAACACAGCGCGTATTCGACCAACGGGCGACCTTTCCGCTGTGAAAATCTGGCGCCAATGCCTTCCCGACATCAGGCAGCAATTCGCACAAACGGTTCAGGTTGGCGCTGTGCTGTGCGTTCACATCGGCCATGGCCGATGCCTGCGTCTCAAAAGTCGACCCTGCATACCAGTGCATGCCTGTTGCCTCTGGTACACGTGGCACAAAGCTGCCGTGACCGTTGACCGGAGATTCCGGCATCGATGAAAGATCCTCCGTGAGGCGTCCGCTGGAGAGTGTTCCGTGTGTAGCTTGAAGCGCCCGCAGGTTTTCTGCAAGGCCGTGCACTAAGCGAGTGGTCTGCACCAGATTCAACAACAAAGGCGCACAACCCATGGCGTTGGCAAAAACCACGATTTCCGCCTGGCCCAGCGGTTCGGCGGCGCCACCGCGCAAAACCCATACATGCTGGTTTTTCTCCATGTTGCCTACATGCGCGTTGCCAATAAACCGAATGCGCGGATGCGCGAGCCAGGCCTGTACCAGCTTTGCCGGTTTGAGCCACGCTGCTTGGGCGTGCCACAGGCTGCTTTCTTCGGTGCGGAGTTCGCGAACACCGCTCATTTCCCAGTCGAACCCCAGCGACAGCAAATCGTGTGCGTTTTGCAGCGTCAAGGCGACGCCGCTGCGGGACATGCGCGAACGGGCATTGTCATCGGCGGATACCTGGGGTACCACCAGCCCAACGGGGAGCCCTGACGCACCTTTCGCAGGGTCGGCGTGTTGATCAAAAACGCTAACATCCCACCCCCGCAGGGCCAGCGCACGCGCGACACTGGCGCCTGCCAATCCGGCACCAATAACAGCGACCCGCGTGATTGGGATCGCCGCCGCGCGCGCGGCACTGCGGCTGCGGGAAATTTTCCACTGCGGGTTAAAAGTGCCTTTCAAGTCCGTGGTGTCGGGTTTCGGCGCGTCCCATTCAAATCCTTGTGACTGGAACCGTTCTGTCCACGGGTTTGCGATGGATTGGCCAGGCAAGTCTCCAACGCCGGTGACCCGCAAACGCGTGCCACATCGACAGCGCCGCGCCAGGAGTTGCACCGTCCACTTGTCCCAGGCTTCAGCCGTATCGGTCGCAAGGATGGCGTTACCCAGCCCGCCAGCGTCAACGTAAATCGCGTCCACTGAACAATCCAGTTCCCCCAGCGCTGTGACCAGCCTCTCGCGGCACAAGGTCAACGAAATCAGCCCACGCTCAAAGGTGATGCGTTGAAAGCCACCTTGCAAACTCGCACATGCGCGGTGCAGTTGCTGCGTCATGGCGCTCTCCAGGAGGCCGCTGTCAGGCTTCACGCAGTCGTCCCGGGCGGGGGTCTGACCGGGTGCCAGAATGCCGACATAGTGCAACATGTGCGAGCGCGCCGGGTCGGCTCGCCAGGCCGCGCAGCTTGCAAGAAAATGCAGCCCGTTCCCAAAATGGGTGCTCAAAATGGTCCAGGCCGGGCGACCAGACCAGGAATCGTTTGTGCCACCGGATGCGGGGCCGCTGTTCGCCCGGGTTGCATCCATTGTGAATGGGGGGCAATCAGGTCGTCGGCGGCACGTAACCCTGAGCCGCGTCCGCGCCAGAGCCGAAGAAGTGGTTTTCCATCTGCCGCGCAAGGTACTGCCGTGCACGTGCATCTGCCAAATTGAGGCGATTCTCATTGACCAGCATGGTCTGGTGCTTGAGCCAGGCGGCCCACGCTTCCTTGCTGACGCTCTCCCAAATGCGCTTGCCCAGCTCACCGGGGTAGGGTGGGAAATCCATGCCTTCGGCTTCTTTGCCCAGCTTGATACAGTTGACGGTGCGTGCCATGGAAAAATCTCGGTTGGAATAAAAAGGGGGTTCATACCGAACCCGCATCCTGAATCTTATTCGGTTTGCTGTGCCAGAAACCAAAAGCCACAGGTTTGAACCGGGAACTTCGCGGTCAAAATGGGCACCAACCAACGCAAAGTGGCAACCCATGGCGGGTTTTTTTTACAGGAAGCAGGATTTTGAATTACGTATTGACCGAACTGGATACCGCGCCACGGCGCGTCTTGGCGCTGGTATGCGCAGCCTGTCTGGGCCTGCTGGCCTTTGGTGTCTACCTGCAGCAGGTGGTTGGATTGGACCCTTGCCCGATGTGTATCGTGCAGCGTTATGCTCTTGTTTTGGTAGCTATCTGCGCAGCATTGACGGGGGCTAGCAAGCGAAAAGACCTGCATATTTTTGGTAGCACCCTGTTGGTAGTGTTTGCCGTTGCGGGTGCGTATGTGGCAGCGCGCCAGACCTGGCTACAGTGGTACCCGCCTGAAGTGGTGTCCTGCGGGCGCGACCTTTACGGCATGATCGAGACCTTCCCGTTGCAGCGCGCCATCCCCATGATTTTCAAGGGCAGCGGCGATTGCACCAAGGTCGATTGGACCTTCTTGGGTGGATCCATTGCCAACTGGTCGTTCTTGTGGTTCAGCGCAATGGCGGTTGTTGGCGCACTGCTGGTCTGGCGGAGGTCGCGCTCGGTTTGAATTTGCGGGCGCGTTTGCCACATTAAGCAGCGGTACGTCAACCACTGCAGGCACACACTTGCTTCGCAAGCCCCTGAGCGGTGGGGCACCAATGCAATGTCAATCCTCAGTATGGCAGTAGCAAGGTCTGCGTTGCCCATCAGAAAATTAGCGTGGCACTCTGTGTCATCACTCGCATTGGAAGTCATTTGGTAGACTCCTGCGTTGCTGAAAGAGGTTGTCAAAGAATCGGGTCACCTCAGGGCTATAGACAAGAACTCCTGGGGGTGTTTCATTGGGCAATGCGGAAATTTATCGGTTCCTTGTGTGGTTGATCTTGGCGTTGGGCTTTCTGGCAACGCCGACTTACGCTGCAACACCAATGGTTTCCGCCGGTAGTGCTTCGACGTGTGCGGTACTGAGTGGTGGTTCCGTGCAGTGTTGGGGAGGTACCAGCACTTCGAAGTCGACGGCTGTTCCCGGAATTTACGATGCGGAAGTGGTTGCTGTGGGTTCAGCACATAGCTGTGTTGCGCTAAGCAGTGGTGTTGTGCAATGTTGGGGCGACAACCGCGATGGGCAGCTTGGCAATGGATCTTTAGCAAAGTCTACTTTCCCTGTCGTAGCAATCGGCATCACCAATGCCGCAGGAGTGGCCGCAGGTCGCGCACACAGTTGCGCCGTACTGAAAAGTGGCGGGATCCAATGTTGGGGTAGCAATAGCTGGGGCCAGATTGGCAATGGGGGCAGCGCAGGCGCCATACAAAGCCCTGTGCAAGTGGCGGGCATCAACAATGCCGTGTCAGTCTCTGCCGGGGACAGCCATAGCTGTGCGGTGTTGAGCAATGGTACGTTGCAGTGTTGGGGTTATAACGGCAATGGCGAGCTTGGACTCGGTAGTACTGCCAACAGCTCTCGGCCCACGGTCGTCGTGGGAATCAGTTCGGCAGTCGCTGTGGTCGCTGGGTATCGCCACACCTGCGTTGTACTTGGCAATGGCTCCGTTCAGTGCTGGGGTTCCAATTATTTCGGCCAGCTCGGCAACGGTGGCACCACCAACAGTAGCAGCCCTGTGGGGGTTGGTGGCATCAACTCTGCCGTGGCCCTGGCTTTGGGGCAAAACCATTCTTGTGCCTTGCTGCGCAGCGGCGCCATGCAGTGCTGGGGCGGTGGCTACCAGGGGCAACTCGGCCATGGCAGCTTTGCCGATAGCACCAGTCCGGTAGCGGTCTCTGGCGCTGGCGTGTGGTCTTCGGTTACGGCGGGCTTGGGTCATACCTGTGCGGCACTTGTCAGCGGCAATGTGCAATGTTGGGGGGGCAACAGTGAGGGACAACTTGGCAACGGCAGCGTGGCCAGAAGCGCCTATCCGGTGGCGGTAGCGGGCGTCAACACGGCTGTGACGATTGCAGCCGGTCAAACTAACAGCTGTGCGGTTTTGCGCAGTGGGGTCGTGCAGTGCTGGGGGAGCAACGAAAGTGGTCAACTCGGCGACGGCAGTTTGACCAGCAGCCCCAAGGCAGTTGCAGTGACTGGCATCAACAATGCTTTAGCGGTAGTGGTTGGAGGCAGTCATAGCTGTGCATTGTTATATAGCGGTGTGGTGACATGCTGGGGTTCCAATTCTGCGGGTCAGCTTGGCAGCCCAGGTGCCAATAGCAGCATTCCGCGAACTGTTACTGGTGTTAGCAATGCAGTGGCGATTTCAGCGGGTAGTGGCCACACGTGCGTAGCACTCAACAGCGGCGCAGTTCAATGCTGGGGCAATGGTTCCAGTGGTCAACTTGGAAACGGGACTTCCTACCTGAGCTTTAGCCCCGTCGCTGCGAGCGGTATCAGTACGGCTGTCGCGGTAGCTGCGGCCGATAGTCATACCTGTGCACTCCTGCGAAGTGGCACGATTCAGTGTTGGGGTGGGAATGGCTCCCGCCAGCTTGGTAACAGTACTATTGGCGTGTATACCGGTAGCCCAGTCCCAGTTGCAGTTGCCGACGTCAGCACGGCAGTTGCGTTAACGGCCGGGGGCCAAGGGTCTTGCGCGTTGAAGCAGGGTGGCGAAGTATTGTGCTGGGGCAATGGCAGTGTGAGTCCACTCGTAGTCACTGGCATTGGCACTGTAGTCAACATATCAACGAATAACTCTCGCGTCTGCGCCGTGCTCAGCAGTGGTGGCTTGCAATGCTGGGGTTTCAATTACGACGGTCAACTTGGCAACGGTAGCTTTGCCAATAGCACTGGCCCGGTCGCGGCAAGTGGTATCGGCAACGCTCTAGCTGTGTCAGCAGGGGGAAGACATACCTGTGTCGTGCTGGGCAGTGGCGACCTGGTTTGTATGGGCTCTGATCAGTACGGCCAGTTAGGCACCGGAAACATGCAAAACTCGGTTCCGACAGCGGTTCTCGCTTCCAATGGCCGCGACAATTTGAACCTGCTTGCTGCTATGCCTTCAGCATTGGTCACCGACGCGGACACTACTTTTACATGGGCCGAGACTACTTACGGTCAATTCTTTGCGGCCGGGCCATTGACTCGGAGTCTGAATGGGTATCGCTACCGGGCTTATGCTGGAGGCCAGTATCTAGCGGTTAATGAAAGCGGCACACCTCACCTGTACTACTTGGGTCCTTTGAGCGCCAATTCGATGATGGATCTGGGGCTGCTGTCGACTTTTTTAGGCATCGCGACTGGGCAATGAAGCGCGCTTGAGCGGTCAATTACTTGAGCACAACCATCGGTACGGTGACCCCGTTTTCAGCCACTGCAGTGCGGGTCAATTTTTGAGGTCAAGCCAGTTTCTTGACCAGCACCTGGCTTTTGCGGTCCCAGTTGTATTTGCGTTTGCGGGCATCGGGTAACCAGTCAGGGTCGACCTGCACAAAACCGCGTTTGATGAACCAGTGCATGGTGCGGGTGGTCAGTACAAAAATGCTGTCCAGCCCGGCTGCTTTGGCCCTTTGTTCCACACGTTTCAACACCCGTTCGCCATCGCCTTGGCCTTGCACATCGGGGGACACCGTGAGCGCCGCCATTTCTGCGGTGCGCGCTTCAGGGTAGGGGTACAGGGCCGCACAGGCAAAAATCACGCCGTCGTGTTCGATGATGCTGTAGTTGCCCACGTCGCGCTCAATCTCGGTGCGGCTACGCTTGACCAGGGTGCCGTCTTTCTCAAACGGTTCAATCAATTGCAGGATGCCGCCCACATCGTCCACCGTGGCCTCGCGCAGGCTCTCCAGTTTTTCATCTACCACCATGGTGCCGATGCCGTCGTGTACATACACTTCCAGCAAGATGGATCCATCGACCGCAAACGGAATGATGTGGCTGCGCTCCACGCCGCTTTTGCAGGCCTTGACACAGTGTTGCAGGTAGAAGGCGGTGTCAGAGGGTTGGTTGGCTGATGGCAGTTGGGCCAACAGTGTTTCGGCCACTGCCAGGGGCAATTCCGTATCGATGGGGTTATCGTCCGACGCTGCTTCAAAAGGCCGCGATCGAATACCGGGTATTTCGGTGACAAAAATCAGCTTGTCGGCTTGCAAGGCGGTGGCAACCGAGGTCGCCACCTCTTCCATGGTCAGGTTAAATGCCTCTCCCGTGGGCGAAAAACCGAAGGGCGACAGTAACAGCAGGGCCCCCATGTCCAGCACCTTGGTGATGCCTGCAATATCGACTTTGCGCACCAGGCCCGAGTGTTGAAAGTCCACACCATCCACAATGCCCACCGGGCGAGCCGTGACAAAGTTGCCGGATATCACACGTACCGTGGAATCCGCCATCGGTGTATTGGGCAGTCCCTGGCTGAATGCCGCTTCGATTTCGTAACGCAACTGCCCGGCGGCTTCCTGGGCGCAGTCCAGCGCGACCTCGTCGGTGATGCGCATGCCGTGGGAATATTTGGCGTCGTGGCCTTTGGCTTTGAGTTGTTCGTTGACCTGCGGCCGAAAGCCGTGCACCAGCACAATCTTGACGCCCATGCTCTGGATCATGGCCAGGTCTTGCGCCATATGGGGCAGTTTGCCCGCAGCGATGGCCTCACCCGCAATGCCCACCACAAAGGTCTGATTGCGAAACTTGTGGATGTAAGGTGCGACCGAGCGGAACCAGGGCACAAAGGTGAAATTGAAAACAGTGGTCATGGGTGTGACAAGAATGGATGGGACGGCAAACGCTCAATTCACCAGCAACTGGAATTGGTGTTTTGGAAGCAGGCGCAAAAAATCTCGGTCAAAGCTTGTCAGCACTTCTTTGCAGTGCGACACGGTGGCTGCAATCATTGCATCGGGCAGCGCATTGGCCGACAAATTTTTGTCCAGACACATCTTGCGCAACACGGGCCAGGGTGCGGATGTGTCAAGAATCGCAACCCCGGGGTTGTCCAACACGGCATCCAGGAAGGCAATGCCATGCTGGGTGGTGGCAGGAATGGAAAACACCTTCGGGTTGGTGACCAGGCGCAAAAAGCTTGCCATCACCAGAGGCATCAGGCGCAATGGTTTGCCTGCAGTTGCAGATTGCGCGCAGGCCCCCAACAACCAGGCGCGGGCTGTGGCATGGTGAGCGTGCTCCTCGCGAAACGCTGCAATCAGCACATTGACATCAGGTGTCACCGGGGGTCGTCCAAAAAGCCGTCGGCGGCATCCAACATGGACTTGTTGCTGCTCGGGTCAATGCCTGGCAGCAAACCACCGCCGCCTCGAAAAATGGGCAAGTCTACCGGTTTCGAGGGTAGGGGCTGTGCTGCCGCATTGGCATACTGCGCCAGAAAATCCCGTACTTTGGCGCTGACCGACGTGCCTTCCTGTATGGCCCGAATGCGGGCCTTGCGGACAATGGCTTCGTCCAGTGCAATGGTCAAATTGGTCATAAAAATCCCTGGTTTTTACGCGTAAACAAGTGTAGCACGTAGTCACGTGTAAGTTAGATCGGACTGGCTTACCCGGGCACAGTCGGCGTAACCCTGATAATTGCGCCCCAATGTCTGTACCTCTGCAATTCGAATTCCCCGAATCGCTCCCCGTCTCCGGCAAACGCGAAGAAATCATGGCCGCCATGGCCGCCCACCAGGTCATCATCGTCTGTGGTGAGACCGGTTCCGGCAAAACCACGCAACTGCCCAAGATCGCTTTGGCCATGGGCCGCGGCAAGCTCAACTATCCCGCAGGGCAACGCGCCAAGCTGATTGGCCACACCCAGCCGCGCCGTATTGCGGCCAGCAGCGTGGCTAAGCGTATCGCCGAGGAGTTGAAGACGCCGTTGGGCGAGGTGGTGGGTTTCAAGGTGCGGTTTCAGGACCGTCTGTCAAAAGACGCTTCGGTCAAGCTGATGACCGACGGTATTTTGCTGGCCGAAACGCAGACCGACCCGCTGCTCAATGCCTACGACACCATCATCATCGACGAGGCGCACGAGCGCAGCCTGAACATCGACTTCTTGCTGGGCTACCTGCGCCAGATATTGCCGCGCAGGCCAGATTTGAAGATTGTGGTGACCTCGGCCACCATTGATGCCCAGCGCTTTGCCGACCATTTCAAATCCAACAAGGGCCCGGCGCCCGTCATCATGGTGTCGGGCCGTATGTTCCCGGTGGAGCAGCGCTACCGGCCGTTCGAAGAATCGCGTGAATACGACCTCAAAAACGCGATTGCCGACGGCGTGGACGAGCTGTGGCGCGACGTGCACAACCAGGGCGACATCCTGGTCTTCTTGCCCGGCGAGCGCGAAATTCGCGACGCGGCGGACCATCTGCGCAAGCATCTGAGTCACCAGCCCATCATGCGCAATGCCGAAGTCTTGCCCCTGTTTGCCCGCCTGAGCCCCTCCGAGCAGGACCGCATCTTTGACGGCCACACCGGGCGGCGCGTGGTGCTGGCGACCAACGTGGCCGAGACCTCGTTGACCGTGCCCGGTATCCGTTATGTCATCGACGCAGGTACTGCGCGCGTCAAACGCTACAGCTTTAGAAGCAAGGTCGAGCAGCTGCTGGTGGAGCCCATCAGCCAGGCCGCCGCCAACCAGCGTTCCGGGCGATGCGGGCGTGTGGCCAACGGTATCTGTATCCGCCTCTACGACGAGAAGGACTTCAACGGCCGCGAGCGATTCACCGATCCGGAGATCTTGCGGTCCTCTCTGGCCGGCGTCATCCTGCGCATGAAGTCGCTGCACCTGGGCATTGTTGAAGACTTCCCATTCCTGGAGCGCCCATCGGGCCGCGCGATTGCCGACGGCTACCAGTTGCTCAATGAACTGGGTGCTGTGGACGATGCGAATGAGTTAACGCCGCTGGGTACCGAGCTGTCCCGCCTGCCGCTGGACCCGCGCGTGGGCCGCATGTTGCTTGAAGCGCGGTCGCGTGAAGCGCTGGACGAAGCACTAGTCATTGCCTCTGCCTTGAGCGTGCAGGATGTGCGCGACCGACCGATGGAAGCGCAGCAGCAGGCCGACACGGCACACCAGAAGTTTGATGACGAAAAAAGCGAGTTCACCGGCTACCTGAAGCTATGGAAGTGGATCCACGACGCACGTGGCGGGTCCTCTCCGACAACACCGGGCGTTGGGGTGGCCGGGCGTTCTGCGCAGGTCACCCGCCCGCGTGCGCGGGCTCCTCCTGAACGCCGGACGCCCAACGCCCAGCCCAACGCCCTGCGCCCACACCGCAACCCATAAACTGACGAACCGCCAATACGAACAACTGCTGCGCCAAAACTTCGTCAACATCCGCCGCGTGCGCGAGTGGAAAGACATTCACAGCCAGCTCCACACCGTAGTGGCCGAGCACAAGTGGCGGCTCAATACGACGCCCGCCAGTTACGAGCAATTGCACCTGTCCATGTTGTCCGGCTTGCTGGGCAACATTGGCTGCAAGGTGAGCGAAGGAGACCGCAAGGCTGCGCAGGGGGGGAATACCTGGGCGCGCGCGGCATCAAGTTTTTTGCCCACCCCGGTGCGCACCTGACCAAAAAACCGGGCAAGTGGATTGTGGCCTCGGAGTTGGTGGAAACCACGCGCCTGTTCGGGCGCGGCATTGCCACCATCGAGCCGCAGTGGCTGGAGCAGGTGGGCGGGCATTTGCTCAAAAAGCAGTTGCTGGACCCGCATTGGGAAAAGAAGGCGGCCGAGGTGGTGGCGCTGGAGCGGGCCACGCTGTATGGCATCGTCATCTACAACGGGCGGCGTACCAACTACAGCCGCGTCGACATGGCGGGTGCCCGCGAGATCTTTATCCGCCAAGCCCTGGTGGATGGCGAGTGGGAAACACCCCTGCCATTTTTCGCCGCCAACCAGAAGCTGGTGCGCCAGGTGGAAGAGCTGGAGCACAAGGCGCGCCGCCAGGACGTGCTGGTGGACGAGGAGCTGATCTACGCCTTTTACGACCAACAGTTGCCGCCGGATGTGTGCAGTGGGTACAGCCTGGAGCGCTGGTACCGCGAAGAAAGCAAGAAGCCGCAGTACAACCCGGTAGGTGGGGTGGCAGAGCGTTCTGCGCAGGTCCCCAGACGCCTGCCGCCCGGCCGCCGAGAGCACGCTCTTACGCCTGACCCGCGAAGAGCTGATGCGCCACGAGGCCGCGGGCATCACCACCGCGTCCTTCCCCAAGACCATTCGTCTGGGCGGCGTGGACTGCGCCGCCACCTACCTGCACGAACCCGGTGATGCGCGCGACGGCTTGACGGTGACGGTGCCGCTGTTTGTGCTGAACCAGGTAAATGACGAGCGCTGTGAGTGGCTGGTGCCCGGCATGCTCAAGGACAAGGTGCAGGCGCTGCTGAAGACCCTGCACCAGCGCCCACGCTCGCGCCTGGTGCCGCTGCCCGACACCGCCACAAAGTTTGCCGAAGTACTGAATGCGCCTGAGCGCTTTGGCAGTGGCGCGCTGATCGACGCGCTGGTGAAGCTGGTGCGCGAGGCCACGTCGGTGGATGTGGCCAGGGCTGACATCAAAGCCGATATGTTGACGCCGCACTTCTTCATGAACTTCCGCGTCGTGGACGAGCATGGCCGCCAGTTGGGCCATGGACGCAACCTGGGTGCGCTGAAGGCCGAGCTGGGCGCGCAGGCGCGGGGGGCGTTCCAGGCGCTGGCGGGGCTCAAGCTGGCGCAGGGCCGCCCCACGCCAACCGCCTGGTGGGCAGCCGAACAGGCGCTGTGGCACGGCCAGGGCGCAGGGGCCAGGGCATGCGCAGGAGCCGTTCCGCGCAAAACCTTAAGCAAAATCGGGCTCTAGCCCCCGTGAAACCTGCACAGGTAGCTATCAAAACAGGAGCAAATTCGGCGAACACCACGGTACCAGCCCACCCGCCGTCACCGAACAGCGCCACACCGCCTGGACCTTTGGCGAGCTGCCCGAACTGTTGGAAATCCGCAAAGGCGGGCAGACGCTGATTGGTTTCCCGGCGCTGATTGACCAGGGTGACGCTGTCACGATTGAAGTGTTTGACGAACCCGAGGTCTCCGCCGCCAAGCACCGCGCCGGCCTGCGCCGCCTGTTTGCGCTGCAGATCAAGGACGCGCTGAAGTACCTGGAGAAAAACATTCCCGACCTGCAAAAAATGGGCGTGGCCTATATGCAGGTGGGCAAGGCGGACAACGGAACCGGTGGAGGAACCGTGGAGGAGCTGCGCGAGCAGATCATCGCCGTGGCGCTGGAGCGCGCCTTCCTGCTCGACCCGCTGCCCACCGACGAATTCGCGTTCAAGCGCCGGGTGGAGGAGGGCAGGGGCCGCCTGACGCTGATCGCCACCGAGGTGGCACGCATGGCGGCCACCATCCTGCTGGAGCACGCCACGGCCGCCCGCAAGATCAAGGACACCAAGAACGCCCCCGACGCAGTGGCTGATTGCGCCCAGCAGCTCAACCGCCTGGTTCCCAAACGTTTTCTGCAGGCTGCGCCCTGGCCGCGCCTGCAGCACCTGGCCCGCTACCTCAAGGCCATCACGCTGCGGCTGGACAAATACCGCGCCGACCCGGCCCGCGACGCTGCCCGTCTGGCCGAACTGCGACCGCTGGAGCAGCGCTACTGGCGCATGGTGGCCGAGCGCAAGGGCGCGGTCGACGAACGTATGCAGGAGTTCCGCTGGCTGATGGAGGAGCTGCGTGTCAGCTTTTTTGCGCAAGAGCTGCGCACGCCCCAGCCGGTGAGTGTGAAGCGCCTGGACAAGGCCTGGGTCCAGCTGTCGGCGTAGGTGCCCCGACGCATACAATCGGCCCCCGTTCACTTGCCTGCTGTTTCCCCCCGAAACCTTCGTGTCTCAAACCTCCACTCCGCGCAAAAAGAAGGCCCCGAGCACGGCTCGCAAAGCTGCGCCTGCGCGCCCAAAGGCCAAGGAGCCAGCGCCGGTGGTTGTGCCTGTTCGAGTGCGGAAATCGCCGGTCAGAAAGGAACGTACCGAGGACGACAAACTGCTGAGCAGCCTGTCGGCCGTGCGATCTGGCGGCAGCAAGTTGATGCGGGGCGTCAAAGACCTGGCCAAACAAACGGTGCAACTGCCAGGGTCTACCGTCAAGGTTGCCGCGGCCTTTGTGCCCATGACGCGTTTGCTCGGTGGCGCGACCCATATCACCGGCCCCCAATTCAGCAGCGAACTCGACCGGATATTTGAAGCTTTGTACGAGCACCCGCTGACCGAGCAGACGCGGCGTTTCACCACCTACCTGCGCGCACGTAATGTGCTGCCCAACGAAAGCTCCACCGAGAGTTTGATTCGTTACGTGGTCAATGAGTCCGTGGCGCGCTCACCGCTGCCGGTGCCCCAACAAATTGTTGACGAGTTCTGGACTTTTTTCCACGAGCTGCTGTCGGACCCCGAGTTGCGTGGCCTGGCCGACCTGGGTCTGGACATCACGCGCCTGCTGCTCAAAACCTACGAGCCGCTGCTGGTGGAAGTGATCAACGAGCTCAAGGACATTTACTACTCCAACCAGGACCGGCTGGACCTGCTGTTGCGCCGCGTCCAGGTGGTGCGCAGCGACCTGAAAATCATTCGCCGCCAGATCAAGGCGCTGCGCTATATCCGCCCGTTCTTTCAGGCGGACCCGAAAGACTTTCGTGGGCAAGCCGAGATCGTTGCCAAGATGGTGCGCGAGTTTGGTCCGTTTTTCATCAAGATGGCGCAGGTTGCGGCCGCCACGTCGAACTTTTTGCCCGATGAAATTGCCCGGGAGTTGGCCGTCTTTCAGGAAGACGTGCCGCCGATGTCGGCCGAAGAAGCGCGCAGTGCGCTGATGGACAGTTTTGGGCGACCGCCCGAGGAAATCTACTTTGGGTTCGATGCGGAGCGACCGATCAAGTCGGGTTCCATTGGATCGGTCTACCTGGCCAAGAAGCCTGTGGTGATGGATGGGGTGGAGCACCTGATTCCGGTCATCGTCAAAATCGGCCGGCATAACCTGGATCGCGAGTTCCTGATGGGCAAAACCTCCATCGGGCTGATGCTGGTGTCAAGCCAGTACTGGGCGCCCCACGGCAAGCTCACGCCCTTTCTGAAGGCCATGACCGATCAGATTGACGGTTTTGTGGAGGGCTTTCGCAACGAGTTGCAGTTCGAGCGCGAAGCCCAGGTGCAGAGTAACTTTTCGCGCCGCGCGCAAAACAGCCTGATCTGGCGCGTGCCTGAGGTCTACCGGGCCACCGAGCGGGTGATTGAGATGGAATATGTCGAGGGCGCCGTCAACATCTCCCGCGCCGCACAACACTTCAAACCCCGTGACCGGGTGGCCTATCAGCGCGATCTGGCCAAGAAGTTCTTGTTCACCATCCTGAGCCAGATTTTTGTCTACCAGGAGGTGCACGGCGACCTGCACCCCGGCAATGTGATGGTCGACAAGGCCGGGCACCTGCATTTGATTGACTGGGGCAACACCATTCAGCTGGCCGGCAAGATCCTGCCCGTGCTCAACTACCTGAAGGGCGCTCTGGTCGCTAGCCCCGACCTGATGACCGACGCGCTGATCGCCATCTGCACCGACCCCGAGGCCGCGCGGGCCCGACGGGACGAAATCCGTGCCGCTCTGGTGCGCACGCTGGACAAGAAAAGCATCAAGCCCCTGTCGTACGACTTTGCCTGGATGCTGTACACCGAGGGCCCCGAAGGCTGGCTGACCCGCGCCAACACGCTGCTGCAATTGATGTCGAACACGCAGCAGCTGGGCCTGGTGGTGCGCGGTGAATACCTGCACCTGTCGCGCTCCTTCGTGGCCATGATTGCGACGCTGGGCAGCCTGTATGAGGGCGTGCCGCCCCGCCGCGTGGTGGCGGACATTGTCATCACGGTCAATATGTTTCCGGCTCGGCTGCTGCAAGACTTTCTGCGCAGCAACAGGTCCGATATACGGCAGGCCGCCACCGCGCTGGCACGGCGCGCCGTTTTTGCCGCACCCAAGGCCTCTCAGGCAACGTCTTCCGTCGCCAAAGCCGACAAGGGGCTCTGAGCCAGGCCAATGGGCGGTCTGTGGTGCCAGGGAAACACAGGTAAGCCCGGATGGCCCATTTGTTGCGTGTGGCCCTAGAATTTCCGATTCCTCGCACCATTCAACTTATCGAAAGCGAAACATGACCGTATTGCGCAAAGCTCTCACCCTTGGCCTGTATGGAGCGGCGGCAGTCGCTGCACTGACGCCTGTATCGTTCGCGGTCGCCCAGACCACCGGTGCCGTCGCCAAAGACTCGGCTCCCGCCCTGGAGGGTGTCACCGTGGTGGGGTCGCGCAGGGTCAATGCCTCAGCCACTGACACCCCAGTACCCATTGACTTCATTGCGCTGTCCAAGTCGTCCGAACAGGGCGGGCAATTTGACCTGACGCAGTCCCTGCAATACCTGTCGCCTTCTTTTAATTCGACCCGCCAGACCGGCGCCGATGGGGCCGACCTGATCGACTCCGCCTCTTTGCGCGGCCTGGGCTCGGACCAGACGCTGGTGCTGGTCAATGGCAAACGCCGCCACACCACGGCCCTGGTCAACCTGTTTGGTGCCCGCAACCGCGGCAACACCGGTACCGACCTGAACGCCATTCCGGTGCTGGCCATCGACAACGTGCAGATCCTGCGTGACGGCGCCGCTGCGCAATACGGTTCGGACGCCATTGCCGGCGTCATGAACATCAGCTTGAAGAAGAGCAAGGGCTGCGAAGCCGTGCTGGGCTACAGCCAGTATTCGGTGGGCGACGGCAAGAACTACCTGCCATCGGCCTACTGCGGTTTTGGCATTGGTGAAAACGGCGTGCTGGGCATCACGGCGGAGTATTCGGACCGTGGCCGCTCCAACCGCGCCGAGGCCGACAACCCCCGCATCATTGGCGACACCCAGTCCAAGAATGGCACGCTGTACCTGAATGGCGAGTTGCCCACAAGCAACACCGGCAAGCTGTATTTCACGCTCGGTGCACAGAACCGTGACGCATCGTCTGCCGCATTTGCGCGGGGTGGTGTGGGTTCGGACGACATCCCGTCGCGCAATTCCGCTGCCATGTACCCCGACGGTTTTGTGCCCTTCATCAATGCTGACATCAGTGACCGCTACGCGATTCTGGGTCACCGTTGGCAGTTGGGCGACTGGAACGCCGACCTGTCGCAAACCTACGGCTTCAACGACATGAAGTACCGCATTGCCAACACCATCAACGCGTCCATCGCCAACCAGGACCTTTTGCGGGGTGGCCCAGGCAAGAGCGCCAGCGCATTCGGTGCCGGTGGTTTCTCGTTTTCGCAGGCCACCACCAATCTGGACTTCAGCCGTTTCTTTGACGGCTTCTTCCTGGGTGCCAACGTGGCCTTTGGAGCCGAGTTCCGCCGTGAGGACTACCAGATTTTTGCCGGTGAGCCTGGGTCGTATATTGACGCCGACGGTGTTGGGTTTGGTGGAAATGCCGGAAGCCAAGGCTTCCCAGGTTTCCAGCCGGCGGATGCCACCAGCCGCACCCGCGACAGCACCGCGGTCTATGTGGACGTCGAGACCGACCTGACCGAGCGACTCAAACTACAAACCGCCGTTCGCGCAGAGAACTACAGCGATTTTGGTTCCACCGTTACGGGCAAGGTAGCGGCCAGCTTCAAGGCCGGTGAACAAACCCTGTTGCGCGGCTCCGTGAGCTCGGGCTTTCGCGCACCGTCGTTGCAACAGGTGTATTTCTCGTCCACGTTTACCGATTTCATCAGTGGTCAGCCGCAGGATGTGGTGTTGGCACCCAATGGCGGCGCCATTGCCAACGCCGCCGGCATTCCCAAACTCAAAGAGGAAAACTCCAATAACTTCTCACTGGGGATGACCTTCAAACCCAGCGCGGGTTTGTCGGTGACGGCCGATCTGTACCAAATCGATATCACGGATCGCATTGGCCTGTCAGGCCGGTTTGACGCCGACAACTACCCGGCCTTGGGCAGCACGCTGGCCAAGTTAGGGGTTGGTCAGGCGCAGTTTTTTGTGAATTCCATCGACACCAAAACCAAGGGGCTGGACCTGACGGTGTCCAATAAATCCAAACTTGGTGCGGGCAATTTGTCCACGTTCCTGGCGCTCAACCTGAGCCAGACCGATGTGGTCAATGTGCACGCGCCCGCGTCGCTCAAGGGTTATGAGTCGGTGTTGTTGTCCGAGCGCGAGCGTTTGTTCATCGAGCAAGGTGGCCCACGCACCAAGGCCACGCTGGGCTTTGACTACAGCCAGGGCCCATGGGAAACCAACCTCAAGATCATCCACTTTGGCAGCCAGACTTTGGGCACCTTCTCGGGCACCGAAAACGGCGTGCCCAATGCGTTCTACGAGCCCAAAACCTCGGCAGACCTGAGCTTTACCTACAGCTTTGACAAGAACACCAAGCTGACGGTTGGCGGCAACAACATCTTCAACGTCAAGCCCACAACCCAGGACGCGAATGAAACCGACAACGGCTTCATCTATGACAGCGTGCAGTTTGGCTTGAATGGTGCGTCGTACTTCGCCAAGTTCTGGAAGCGGTTCTAAGACGCTGGGGCGTTGATGCTGGGCCGCATCCACGCCCGTAGGCTGCGCGATGTATATCGCTCGGCCGGTTGGCCCAGCCAGGACAGTGTGGAGGTGGAGCTGCTGGCTGCGGGTCTGTTGGAGCGGGTGGTGGAGCCCAGTGGGCACGACAAGGTGCGGGTGACCGATACCGGCATTACCTACCTGGCCCAGGCTTTTCACAGCAACCGCCAGGCGCGCTCGGCCCATGAGGCTCTAGTGGATCTCGTGGCGCAGCAGATGCTGCGTGACGGGCGCATCGTCTGGACCGACCTGAGCATTCGGGCGCGGCTGCCGTCAGCGCCCGATGAGGCCACGCGTTGGAAGATGTGCATGCCCGACGTGTTCTCCATCCGCAACACCACGGTGGCGGCGTATCTGGAGCCGGTGGTGCACGAGATCAAGGTGAGCCGCTCCGACCTGTTGGGCGATCTCAAATCCAAGGACAAACGCGACAGTTATCTAGATGCTGGCGGTCAGTGCTGGTATGTGCTGGGCTGCAACCGCAAGGGCCAACCGATTGCTGAGGCTGATGAAATCCCGGTGGAGTGCGGCGTCATGGTGCTGCAAAACGAACGGCTGGAGGTGCTGCGCAATGCACCCAAGCGCGCCGTAGTGGACTTGCCGTTTGCACTGTGGATGGTGCTGGCCAAGTCCACGCCTTTGCGTCCCCACATCGACTTGGGGACGGATGGGCCGGACCAGGCCATGTTGCTGGAGCAGACGCCCGCTGTGCCCACCGATCCTGTGCCATGAGTGATGCCGCCCATCAGGTCTCGGTGCGCAATCTGTGCGAGTTTGCGGCCAAGGAGGGCGATCTGGATTTGCGGTTTACACCCTCACCCAGCGCGCAGCAGGGCAGGGAAGGCCACCAACTGGTGGCCAGCCGACGGCCACCAGGACACGAGGCGGAGGTGGTTCTCTCGGGCAGTTACATGCCCACCAACGCCAGTACCGATGGCACCGATGGCACCGACCAGAAGCCCTGTTGCGCGTCAGCGGCCGTGCCGATGGCTACGACCCCGCCACCAACGTATTGGAAGAGGTCAAGACCTTCCGTGGCTCGCTGACGGCAATCGCCCCTAACCACAGCGCCTTGCACTGGGCCCAGCTCAAGGTCTATGGCTGGCTGATGTGCCAGAGCCGCGCGCTGCCCCACATCACTCTGAGCCTGGTCTACTTTGACGTGGTGGACCAGACCGAACACCCTATGAATGAAGACTGGTCGGCCGCCGATCTGCAGGTTTTTTTTGACGCGTTGTGTGCACGCTTCCTGGTCTGGGCGCAGAGCGAGCAGGGGCACCGGCGCATCCGTGATGCTGCACTGCAGGCGCTGGAGTTTCCCCAGTTGCCGTTCAGACCCGGCCAGCGCGATTTGGCCGGTGGTGTGTACAAGGCCTGTGTGCAGTCCCGCACGCTGCTGGTGCAGGCGCCCACCGGTATTGGCAAGACCATCGGCACAATGTTTCCTGCGCTGCGCGCCATGCCTGAGCGGGGCATCGACAAGCTGTTTTTCCTGACCGCCAAGACGCCCGGGCGCGGGGTGGCGCTGGAGGCCTTGCACACCGTACGCGGCGCACACCGTGGCCTGGCGCTACGGGTGCTGGAGCTGGTGGCCAAAGACAAATCTTGCGAGCACAAAGACAAGGCCTGCCACGGCCAGCCCTGCCCGCTGGCCCAGGGTTTTTACGACCGCTTGCCCCAGGCCCGGCGCTCTGCGGTGCAGCGCGGCTGGCTGGACCAGCAAAGCCTGCGTACAGTTGCGCTGGAGCATGCGGTGTGCCCCTATTACCTAGGCCACGAGATGGTGCGCTGGGCGGATGTGGTGGTGGGTGACTACAACTACTACTTTGACCGCAGCGCCATGCTTTACGGGCTGACCCAACTCAACGGCTGGCGCGTCAGTGTGCTGGTGGACGAGGCGCACAACCTCTACAGCCGCGCCTGCAGCATGTACAGCGCGGACCTGTCGCGCGCCGAAACCGCCGCAGTGCGCGCTGAGTTGCCAGGTGTGCTGCGCCGCCCTGCGGACGAGGTGTTGAACCAATGGGATGTGCTGGTGATGGAGGTGCAGCGCAGCGAACCGGTACAAGCCTGGAGCCTGCTGAAAGAGCCGCCCGAAGCCTGGCTGCGCAGCCTGCAGCGCTTCAACAGCGCAGTGGGTGAATACCTGAATGACCACGCTGCAGACGCGCCAGGCGCCTGGTTGCCATTTTTCTTCAAGACCTTGGCCTTTGCCACGCTAGCCGAAGGTTTTGGCGAGCATTCGTTGTGTGAATTCAACCTGGCCACGCGCACGGTGACCGGGACGGCCAGTGCCCGTGCCAGCCAATTCGAACTGTTGGCAGATGGTGATGAAAGTGCAATGGGCGCATGGTGACGAGGGCGCTTTGACACTGCGCAACATCGTCCCCGCCCACTTCATCCGCCCCCGCATGGAAGCGGCGGACTCCATGGTGTTGTTCTCCGCCACGCTCAATCCGGCGGACTACTACATCAACCTGCTGGGCTTGCCCGACAGCACGCAGGCCATGGATGTGCCATGCCCGTTTGACCCGGCGCAACTGGCCGTGCGCATTCACGCCCTGTCCACCCGGCGCGACGATCGCTTGCTCACACTGGATGCACTGGTCGATGTGATGGCAGCCCAGTTTGAACAGCAGCCCGGCAACTACCTGGCCTTCTTCAGCAGCTTTGACTATCTGGAGCTGGCCCAGTCACGCCTGCTGGCGCGACACCCCAGGGTGCCAGTCTGGGCCCAGCAGCGCCAGATGAACGAGGCCGCCCGCCATGTGTTCCTGCGACAGTTTGATGCGCAGGGTCAGGGCATTGGGTTTGCAGTGCTGGGTGGTGTGTTTGGTGAGGGGGTCGACCTGCCCGGCAAGCGGCTCATAGGCGCCTTCATCGCCACGCTGGGCCTGCCGCAGTTTGACGCGGTGAACAACGCCATCTGCGAACGCATGCAGGCCCTATTCGGGCGCGGCCATGATTACACCTATCTGTTCCCCGGCATGCAGAAGGTGGTGCAGGCCGCCGGGCGGGTGATACGCACACCAACGGATACCGGCGCCGTGCTGTTGCTGGACGAACGCTACCGGGAGCACCGCTACCGCAGTCGTCTACCCGGCTGGTGGAGAATTGCTATGGTTTAGATAGCGGCTTGCGCTTATTTCACGGGGGCTGGAGGCCGATTTGACTAGCTACCGTTTGAGAATAGGTCACCTGTCAATGGTTATTTTTGTTCAAATCACACGCGAGCCCTCGTGGAATAAGCGCAAGCAGCTCCTATTTTTATAGCGTCTTGAGTCGCCCCAGCGCAGCATGCAGCGTGGCATCCTGCTTGGCAAAGCAAAAACGCACCACGCGCTGGTCAAAGCCATTGCCGTAGAACGCCGACAGCGGAATGGCGGCCACACCAATCTCGGCGGTCAGCCATTGGCAGAAATCGGCCTCACCCAAGTCGCTTACCTGTGAGATATCCACACACTGGAAGTAGCTGCCCTCACTCGGCAATAGTCGCAGTCGGGTGCTAGCCAAGCCAGCGCGGAACAGGTCGCGTTTGCGTTGGTAGAAAGTGGGCAGATCCAAGTAGTGTGCCGGTGTGTCCATGTACGCGGCCAGCCCATATTGCATAGGCGTGTTGACGGTGAACACATTGAACTGGTGCACCTTGCGGAACTCGGCCATCATCGGCGCGGGCGCCGCCACATAACCCACCTTCCAGCCGGTCACATGGTAGGTCTTGCCAAAGCTGGAGACGATGAAGGCGCGTTGCGCCAGTCCAGGAAACCGGGCCGCGCTTTCGTGCGCCCCGCCGTCAAACACCATGTGTTCGTAAACTTCGTCGCTGATGAGAAGCACATGGGTCGGCGCCAGAATTTCTTGCAAACGCAGCATGTCCTGGCGCGTCCACACGGTGGCACTGGGGTTGTGCGGGCTATTGACGATGATGGCGCGGGTCTTTGGCGTGATGGCGGCAGAGATGGCATCAAAGTCGGGGCGAAAAGTACCGGGCTTCAATGGGACGCGCACCGCGGTGCCGCCGGCCAGCTCGATATTGGGTACATAACTGTCGTAGCAGGGCTCCAGAACGATGACTTCGTCCCCCGGGTGCACGATGGCCAGAATGGCGGTGAGGATGGCCTGGGTCGCCCCGGCGGTGATGGTGATCTCGTCGGCAGCCCGGTAGGAGTATCCATACAGCGCTTCAATTTTGCTGGCGATTGCATCGCGAAACTGCGGCACGCCGGGCATGGGCGGGTACTGGTTGTGGCCGGCCTGCATGGCCTGGGTCACATGATCCACAAGTGTGGGGTCGCAGGCAAAGTCCGGAAAGCCCTGGCCCAGGTTGACGGCCTTGTGCTGCGCGGCCAGTGCCGACATCACCGTGAAGATGGTGGTGCCCACGTTGGGCAGGCGGGAAGATAGTGCCCCCCCCCCCCCTGGGGCGGCCCTGCCCGGCCGGTGTCGTGGTTTTCAGTAGTCATAGTTTTCAACATGGCCATCCATCGCGCGGGCGATGAGTTTGCGGTCCAGGCGGTCGCTCAGCAATTCGGCAAATGTGTACACAAAGTTGCGCAGGTAGGCGCTGCGCTTGAAGGCAACGCGCGCCACATTCTGGCCAAACAGGTTACCCGCGGAGCGCACCACGAGGCCGCTTTTGCCGCCATCCTCCACCACATCGCGCACCGCCATTTCGGCCGCAATGCCGACGCCCAGGCCCAGGCGTACATAGGTCTTGATCACGTCCGAGTCAATGGCCTCCAGAGCGATGCGTGGCACCAACTTTCGAATGGCAAAGGCCTGGTCGATCTTGGTGCGGCCGGTAAAAGAGGGGTGGTAGGTGATCAGCGGTTCCAGTGCAACATCTTCCAGGGTAATACGTTCCTTGCGCGCCAGCGGGTGGTCGGTGGGCAGCACCAACATGTGTTGCCACTCGTAGCAAGGCAGGGTGACCAGTTCGCTGTAGTCGGCCAGGGATTCGGTGGCAATGCCGATCTCGGCCACTTCGTCGATCAGCATACGTGCCACCTGGTCGGGCGAGCCCTGGTGCAGGCTGATATTGACCTTGGGGTAGGCGGCGCGCAGGGCGGCCACTTTTTCGGGCAGCACGTAGCGGGCCTGGGTGTGGGTGGTGGCAATGGACAACGTGCCACTGTCTTCGGCGCTGTACTGCTCGCCTATGCGCTTGAGGTTGCCGACTTCGCGCAGGATCAGGTCAATGCTTTTGAGTACGTGTTGGCCGGGCTCGGTCACGCGTTTGAGGCGTTTGCCATGCCGAGCGAAGATTTCTATGCCCAGTTCTTCTTCCAGCTCAATGATGGCTTTGGAAACACCGGGTTGCGAAGTGTGCAGGGCCTTGGCGGCTTCCGTCAGGTTGAGGTTGCGCCGGACTGCTTCCTGGACAAAGCGAAACTGGTGCAGGTTCATATCGAATCTCTACTAAAGAAGAGGTTCATTATGCCGGATCAAATGCCAGGCTAAGCGCTTTCTAGAGTCCGTCCAATGCAATCTGCGCCATCAATTGCACCAGGCGGGTGTCTTCACCCACCGCAGGTTGGAGTGTGAATCGGATATCCGGATACCGGATCCGCAGTTCGGCAACCAGCTCGGGCAAATCTTCGCGCGCATGTCTACCAACTCCCAGAAACATCGGCAGTATGGTGATGCCCTGCACACCGCGCTGCAACAGTGCTTCTGTTGCAGTGGCCAAATCGGGTGTGCTGAGTTCGAGATAAGCGCAAACCACCGGTGTGTCGGGCGACAGCGTGCCGATATGCACCGCCACCGCCTCCATGGGTTTGTGCCACAGCGGGTCACGCGAGCCATGCGCGAAAAGAACAATGCCGTTGATGGTCGTGTCTGTACTTGTCATCGTCGTATTACCAGCCAGGAAAATGCCGTCAAGGAAACAATAGAGTAAATCAGGCCAGGCAGTGCCGCCGTAATCCAGGGCAACCAACCGCGCAGCGCACCGAGATCGCCCAGCACATTGTTCAGCAAAACAAAGCTGATACCGGCCATGACACCGCCAAACACATAGGTGGCCACACCGCCTGAGCGGAAATGCAGGTAGGCAAAGGGCAGGGCCAGCACCACCATAACCAGGCAACTCAAGGGGTAAAACACCTTCTTCCAAAACTGGATTTCGTACTTCTGTGCGGTCTGGCCATTGGTTTGGAGGTGCTGGATGTATTGGAACAGGTCGATGGTGCCCATGCGTTCGGGTCGCAACACGGCCGTGGCGACCATTTCCGCACTGATCTGCGTGGGCCAGCGAAAGCTTTCCACGTGGTTGCGATCCACCCGGGTGGCATTGGGGTCTGCCATTTTGAACTCAGTGTGATCTACATTGGCCAGCAGCCAAGAGTCATCTTTGCCAAATTTTGCACTCTGTCCTTCGGTCATGGAAACGAGGAATCCCTGGTTGTCGAATTCAAAAATGCGCACATCACGCATGCTGGCGTCCGGCGCCAGCGCCCCTACGTTGACAGCATAGTGGCTATAGGACTGGCGTTCACGTAGCCAAGCCCCGGTCTTGCCGACGCTGACCTTGCCCTGGTAACGCGACTTCAGCAACTGCGCGGTTTTGTCTGCCATGGGCGCCAGGTAGTCACCGACCGCAAACGTGAATAGAACAAAAACCAGCCCCAAGCTGAGCAGCGTGCGCAGCGCCAACCACGGTCCCAAGCCGCTGGTGCGCAAAATGGTGAACTCTGAGCTCTGCGCCAGGCGTGCCATCACAAAAATAGTGCCTATCAACACCGTGATGGGTAACAACTCGTACAAGTGACTGGGCAGCATCAGAGCCACGTACAGCAGAGCCTGGGCCACGGTGTAGCCGGTGTCGCGGTGTTTGCCGACCGACTGCAGTTCTTCGACAAAGTCAAAAAAGTAGAACAGCGAGACAAAACCCAGTGTCACCAGCACAACCGCCAGCACCACCTCCGAGTACAAGAGCGTGCGAACCGTTTTCATGGCAATTCCTCGGCGCTTGCCTTGGCACTGGGGCGCCTACTACGGCGCAGCACCCAATTGTTGTTGCGCTTGGCAAGCCACAACAAAGCCAGGGCCAGGGCCCCACCATGCAAAGTCAAAAGATAGACGCCAACCTGCACCTGCCCGGTCTCAATCCAGCTTTTGCCCAGGATCAGCATATTGAAATAGACCACAAACACCATGAACGCAAACCCCAAATTGGCGGTACGGCCAACACGGGGATTGACCCCAGCCGTTACAAGGCCAATGATGACAAAATTGATGGCCGCCAGCGCCAAACCTGCGCGCCATGACAGTTCGGCCAGATGAACTTTGTTTGGGCTTTGCAACAACTCCAGTGTGCCCTTTGCGCCGGATGGCACAAAACTGCGTGCCGATTGGTCGTCGGCGTCGACTTGCGCACCATAGGTTTTGAATTCGGCAACCGAAATGTCCGGTTTGTTGGCCACTTTTTCCAGGCGCTGGCCATTTTCCAGGATCAGGAATTTTTCTCCCTTGATGGTCTCGATCCTGCCATTGCGGGCCGAAGTAATGGTTTCCTTGTTGGGGGTGTGCGTTGCGATAAAAACATTGTTGCCTGCCTGTTTTCCGCTGGCATCTTTCTCGATAAAAAAGACCCGCTCTCCGTTGGCGGACTCCTGAAACTGACCCGGCTGTATGCGGGAGATGTCACCCCGCTTTTCGTACCGGTCTCGCATGTCCTCAATGCGCCCCAAGGCCCAGGGCAGGATCAAAAAGGCCAAAGCCGTAATGACGACCAGAATCGGCCAGGCAAAGCGAAACAGAGGCCGTAGCAATGAGGTTAGCCCGCGCCCGCTGCCAAACCAGATCACCATTTCGCTGTCGCGGAACATACGGGTCAAAACGCTGAGGACCGCCAGGAACAGGCACAGCGACAAGATGACTGGCATGTTGGACAGCACCGTGTATCCCATCACGATCATCACGTCGGCCGGATTGAAAACGCCCCGACCCGCTTCACCCAATGTCCGTATCAAGGTCATTGTCATGACCACCGTGACCAACACGACCAGCGTAGCGCCAAAACTGCGGGCGAGTTCTTTACGAATGGAGGAATGGAATAACATGGTGGGTTAACGAAAACCTGAATTATGAACTTTGAACTCAAACCCATTGGCTTGGTCGGGGCCTCCACCGAGAAATCTGACGCGCTAATCGTTTTGGTGCCGCAGGATTTCAAAGCGGGCAAAGACGACTTGTCTGTCTTAGTGGCCCAGGCCATCAAATCGTCTGACCTGGAAACCAAACCTGGTAAGTTACTGGCGCTGTACAAGCCTGTTCAGGCCAACGCTGCCCGAGTGGTGCTGGTCGGCATCGGCAGTGGTTCGCCGCGCGACGTGCGTACGGCAGTACTGGCGGCCGTGGGAGTGGTGAAATCACCAAGCCTCAAAAAATTATTGGTTTGTTTTGCGGCGCCGGCGCTTGAAGAGGCCGTCCGCGCTGTGGTCCTGGCGGTCGCTGATGCGACCTATGTCTATACCCATACCAAGTCCAAGCCGGAAGGTCGCACACTGGGGAAGTTGCTGGTTGGCGCCTCCAATGCCACAGAAGTGCAAGCCTCATTCGACCACGCGGTAGGTATTGTGGCCGGTGCCGAACTGGCGAAAGAATGGGCCAACCGGCCTGCCAACCATGCAACACCCACTCTGTTGGGGCAGGCGGCGCAAGAACTGGCCAAATTGCCAAAAATCACCTGCGAAGTGTTAGGCCCCAAAGAGGTGGCCAAGCTTGGCATGGGCTCCTTCATGGCTGTGGCCCAAGGCTCGGATCAGCCACTGCGCTTTATTGTTCTGCACTACAACGGCGCGGCAAAAACACAGGCCCCCACCGTTTTGATCGGCAAGGGTATTACCTTTGATTGTGGTGGTATCTCCATCAAACCGGCGCCAGAAATGGACGAGATGAAGTTCGACATGTCCGGCGCAGCCAGCGTGTTGGGTACCTTCAAGTCGCTGGCGGTACTCAAGCCCAACATCAATGTCGTGGGCCTGATAGCCGCCTGTGAGAACCTGATCAATGGCCAAGCCGTCAAACCCGGCGACGTGGTGACCAGCATGAGCGGTCAAACCATTGAAATTTTGAACACCGATGCCGAAGGACGTTTGGTTTTGTGTGATGCTTTGACCTATGCCGAGCGATTCAAACCCACAGCCGTGGTGGACATTGCTACATTGACTGGCGCCTGTGTGATTGCCCTCGGTGGCGTGCGCAGTGGTTTGTTTGCATCGCAGGATGACCTGGCCAAGGCCCTGTATGCGGCCGGTGAGGCGGCGCAAGACCTGTGCTGGAGAATGCCGCTGGACGAAGACTACGCTGAGGGTTTAAAGACCAGCTTTGCCGATGTGGCCAATGTGGCGGGTCGGGCTGGAGGCTCCATCACGGCTGCCAAATTCTTGCAACGATTTGCCGAGAAGTTCCCCTGGGCGCACCTCGACATCGCTGGCACCGCCTGGAAGAGCGGTGCCGCCAAGGGCGCCACCGGACGCCCGGTCGGCCTGCTGGTGGAGTACCTGATGAGCCAGGCACGCAACACGTGACGGAGCTGGCCTTTCATTTTGGCGCGCCTGACAAGTTGGCTTATGCGAGCCGCTTGTTGCGCAAGGCAGCCAGCAGTGGGGCCAAAGTGGTGGCAGTGGCAGATGCCCGGTCTGTTGCCCAACTGGATGCAGATCTGTGGGCGGTGTCGCCGACGGATTTTGTGACCCATTGCACTGGTTCCGCAGTTAAAGCTATTCAGAGTCGCTCTTCTGTGGTCTTGGTCACGGAAGTACGACAGGCCACTGCCGCGTGCGACGTTCTGGTCAACCTGGGTGACGCCATGCCGGAGGGGTTTGATCGGTTCAAACGCCTTATCGAAGTCGTCAGCACCGACGAGGCAGACCGGGATCGTGCCCGCAAACGCTGGAAGCTCTACACCGCGCAGGGGTATGCGATCACCCGGCACGACCTGGCCTTGAAACGCGCTGACTGATGCCGTCGAACAAGCCTTTCCCCCGCTTTGTTCCAACCCTGACCGAAGTGGTGCGAACAGGTGTGGCGCGACCTGTGCCACCGCTGGACCGTGAACGCTTGGTCGAGCAGGTGCTACAAGCCGTCAAGCCCCGTTTGGAGCAACAACTTCGCCAATCGCTGGGTGTGTTGATTGATGAACAATTGCGCCAGGCTTCACCACAATGGCGTCGTGAAATCGAAACGACGGTGGAGTCCGTCGTCGCCCGGGCTTTGGCGGAACGAGGGTTGGACAAGTTGTGAGGGTTGCATTGGTATCTTTCGCCCATGCGCAATCCTGGTACGAGTTGTCCGTGCTCGTGGATCGTTGATGCTGATAACCTGATGTACTTCCTGACCGTCTGGAACTCGGTGCTGCTGTTGGTCGCGCGTGGACAGCAGCAGGAATCCGGCGCGTCTGGTGCAACAGCCGGTGCTTCGGGATCGACCCCGACCGCCATTGTTTGAATCGGACACGTTGGACCCGTCACCGGCTATGACACTGGGCAAGTATGCGGTGGGTACTCTGAAGGCCAAGGCCTGGCCGACGCGTTCTGCAAAGCGGTGGTCGCGGCAGGTGGCAAGGTGGTAGCGAAGGAATTCACCACGGACAAAGGTGCCGATTTCAACGCGATTCTCACCGCGATCAAGGGCAAGAAGCCGGATCTGGTGTTTTTTGGCGGCATGGATACGGTGGCAGGACCTATGCTCACATAAATGAAGTCCCTGTGCATTCGCGCAAAGTTCATGGGGGGTGATGGCATTTGCTCCACTGAATTGCTCAAAGTCTCTGGTGACGTCATCGCCGAAGATATGGTGTTTTGTGCCGAAGCCGATGGGGTGGAAGGTGAGGCCCGTGCTGATCTGGACGCCTTCAAGACCCGGTTCAAGACCCAATATGGAGCCGATGTCCAGGTCTATGCATCTTATGGGCATGATGCCGTGAAAGTTTTGGTGGCGGCCATGGTCAAGGCCGAGTCGGCTGATCCTGCATAGGATCTGCCCGTACTGGCAGCGACATCGCATTACATGGGCGTGACGGGGTCCATCACCTTCGACGGCAAAGGAGACATCAAGAATGGTGCGATGACACTCAAGACCATTCGCGCGACCCGGTTTGAAACCCTGGCGTTGATTCGATAGTTCCTCTTTTGGTCGATCTGGCGAGGAGCCTCCTACGCAAGCCATCAGTCTGTAGAGTGGCGCTCTTTGGACTTTTGTACGACAACGCGGTGAAACTGGTCAAAAGGCAGGTTAAAATCGTAGGCTCTGGAGCGGTGGATGAGCGGTTTAAGTCACACGCCTGGAAAGCGTGCGAGGGGTAAAACCCTCCGCGGGTTCGAATCCCGCCTGCTCCGCCAGAAAATGTTAAGCCCTGTAACTCCGGTAGTTACAGGGCTTTTTCATTGCTGAAACGGGCGATGGAAACCGGGAAGCGCTTTCGACCAAAATCTCCGGCCTGGTCGGCAAATCGACCCGCAACCGTTGCAGCGCAATCGGGGCACTGTGCATGCCCAGATAGGCGGTATTGCTTGATCTGGTACCAATCACGTTCGATCAGTACCGTTTGGCAGTTCGGACACCGGGTGGTATCGCCATCCTGATGGTGAACGTTGCCGGTGTAGACGTAGTTCAGACCCTCTTGCATGGCAATGTGGCGCGCCTTGACCAGAGTTGACAAGGGCGTTGGCGGCACGTCGGGCATTTTGTGATCGGGGTGAAATGCGGAGAAATGGATGGGAACGTCCGGCCCCAGTTCACGCAGAACCCAACGGCTCAGCGCCGTGATCTCTTCGTCCGAGTCGTTATGACCGGGAATCAACAAGGTTGTAATCTCAAACCAGACCTGGGTTTCGTGCCGCAAATAAACCAAGCTGTCCAGCACCGGTTGCAGGTGAGAGCCGGTTAATTTGAAATAGAAATCGTCAGTGAACGCCTTGAGGTCGACATTGGCAGCGTCCATCTTGGCGAAAAAATCACGCCGAGGTTGGTCATGTATGTAGCCTGCTGTAACCGCCACGGTTTGAATATTGTGCGCATGGCAGGCATCGGCCACGTCCATCGCGTATTCGGCAAAAATGACTGGGTCGTTGTAGGTGAACGCAACACTTTTACAGCCGTGTGCCAGCGCGGCTTGTGCAATGGCGTCGGGTGAAGCTCGGTCCATCAAGCGATCTATGTCGCGTGACTTGCTGATGTCCCAGTTCTGGCAGAACTTGCAGGCCAAATTGCAACCCGCGGTACCAAACGACAGGACGCTGCTGCCGGGATAAAAATGGTTCAGGGGCTTTTTCTCAATTGGGTCGATGCAAAAACCAGATGAGCGACCATAGGTTGTGAGCACCATGTCGTTGTTTGTGCGCATCCTTACAAAACAGGCGCCCCGTTGGCCTTCATGGAGTTTGCAGTCGCGGGGACACAGGTCACACTGGATGCGCCCATCGGCAATGGGGTGCCAGTAGCGGGCAGGGTAGTTCATGGCGAGCTTGCCCATCGTTATTCCGGCAGTTTCATGGGCGGTTTGTTGATGGTGATGGCTTCTGGCTCAGACCACTTTTTCACGGTGTAACGCCAGAGTTGCACCTGGGCATCCCAAGTGGTGCTTGAAAGTCCAGCCTTGCGCTTCAACTGGGCCATAAAAGCAGCGGGTTCTGGCAATTGGTCCCACACCTGGGGCAAGAAGGTGCTGCGATGGCTGCCCTTTTGGAACACAACGCCATCTTGATGCGGCCGCAACTGCGCCAGAGCGTCGGCTTCGCTGGTGAATTGCAGGGGTTGCATCTTCGAGAGCACGGAGACCTCAACCCGAATGGATTCAAGTTCAGTCGGGGATAAAGGCGCGAAGCGTGAGTCGCGCAGCGCAGCCGCCACGGCGTTGGCTTGCAGGTCTGTCAACAAGGACCGACGCGCTTCCAATGAACCGATACAGCCGCGAAGCGCGCCATCTTGCTTGAGCGTGACAAAACAGGCACCTGTGTCTTGGAGCCACGCTGCATCGGTTTTCACCGAAAGCGCGCTCCCCAGTGCGTTGGCAATCGCTGCTCTCGCGATCGGCAACAGGATGTAGCCAGCGTCATCAGGCAGCATCTACGGTCTCCTGAAAGCTGATGGATGCATAGCCAACGACCCGGGTCTGGTCTCCGCAACTGTCACCGGAGTTGCAAAGTCCCAGCAACGCAGGTTGCAAATGGTGGCGGGCCGCCGCTAGTAGCAGGCCATTGATGGGTGTTGCACCGCAGGCCTGTTCGTGGTTCAAGGTCGGAGCTGCGGCCAAGATAGTCTGAACCGTTGCCTGATCAAAGGCCTGAGCACTGGCATAGGGGCGAAAGTGGGATAAGTCCGAGCTCACCACGATCAAGGTTTCTGGGCCGCCCCACAGCCTCTCCAGCACCTGTGCGACCTCCTGCGGGTGCACGTTGCCGACCGCCAATGGAACCAGTTTGAAATCATCCAGCACCGACTGCAGAAAGGGCAACTGAACTTCCAAAGAATGCTCTTTGGCATGCGCTGCGGCGCTGGTCACGACTTGCGGCATGGGGGTAATAGCCGCTACCGCTTCCAGATCCAATTCCACCTTGCCGAGGGGCGATTGAAACGTGTCAACACCGGGCAGGGCCAGTCCGCGTACCGCAACCCTGTGCACAGGACCTAACAAGACCACCTTTTTCACTGTGCTTTTGACGGCCGCGAGTTGGGCATAGGCCAGGGCGGCGGTTGCGCCCGAGTAGACATACCCCGCATGAGGGACGATCAGTGCTTTGGGCGCTTGTACAGGGCGGCCAGTACGCAGCGCAGCCGACTGCAACATCGACAGCACCGCCGCGGACAATACTTGCTGCTGGTCAGGGTAAAAGGAGCCCGCTACCGCAGGCATTCGAACGTGTTGCACGGAGTTCTCCGGTCAAGCGATCCATTACGTTGCGCCACACGCGCTTCAACGCTATTTTGAGGTTTGCACCATTTTCATGGCCGAGCCAATCAGGGCGGCGACCTCTGTCATGTTGCTGGGAACAATCAATGTTGTCGTGGCGTCAGCCGCCACCTTGGAGTAGGCGTGAACGGCCTGTTCGGCAACTTTAAGTTGCACGGCTTGTTCACCGCCGGGTTGGCGAATGGCCGCAGCAACCCGTTCAATGGCCTGGGCATTGGCTTCTGCAACCGTCAAAATGGCGGCGGCTTGCCCCTGCGCGTTGTTGATGGCGGCTTGTTTTTCACCTTCGGAGCGGGCGATAAAGGCTTCGCGCTCCCCGGTGGCGATGTTGATTTGTTCCTGGCGACGTCCCTCAGACGCGGCGATCAGGGCGCGCTTTTCGCGCTCCGCAGTAATCTGCTGCTGCATGGCATGCAGGATTTCCTTGGGTGGCGTCAGGTCCTTGATTTCGTAACGCAGCACCTTGACACCCCAGTTCAACGCCGCCTCGTCAATGGCTTGTACCACCTGGGCGTTGATGATGTCGCGCTCTTCAAAGGTTTTGTCCAGTTCCAGCTTGCCGATGACCGAGCGCAAGGATGTTTGTGCCAGTTGGGAAATGGCCACCACATAGTTGCTGGAGCCGTAGCTGGCCCGCATGGCGTCAGTCACCTGAAAGTACAAAATGCCGTCCACCTGCAACTGCGTGTTGTCACGCGTGATGCAAACCTGGCTGGGAATGTCCAGTGGGACTTCTTTCAGCAAGTGTTTGTAGGCCACCCGGTCCATAAAAGGCACCACCCAGTTCAGACCTGGGGTCAAAGTATCGCGGTACTTGCCCCAACGCTCAATGACCCAGGCATGCTGCTGCGGGACAACCTTGATCGACTTGAATCCAAAAATCACCGCAACAACCAGCAAAATAATTGCAATTTCCATCATGTTTCCTTTAGAAAAGTACCACTGTCGCCTGTCGCACCGGGGTGACTCTCACAGTTTGCGAACGATTAGGCGGCTGCCTATTACCTCAACCACCTGATGCGGGCCGGCAGCCAGAGGGCCGCCCGAAACACTGCTGACCGCCCAATTGGCGCCCCGGTACTTGACGGTACTGGTGCCATCCGGGTTCCAGGCTTCGATCTGGATGGTTTCACCAATATCCAGATTGACATCTCGATTGGCATTGGCGGGCAGGGCAGAGGGTTGGGCTTTTTTATAACGGTGCCACCCTAAAACCGTGCCCGCTGACGCCACCGCAGCAACCACGATTTGTGACGTAAAGCTGGCCCCCATGTGGGCAGATACAGCCGCCGCAGCAAGCCCGATGGCCAGCATCAAGAGGTAGAAAGTTCCGGTCACCAATTCGATGCCTACTGCCGTGCCAGCGAGCAGCCACCAGAGTGAGGATTCGGCCATAGGGTCCTTGCATGTGTTGCGATCACGACATTTTGGGGCAAAAGCCGAGCCACGCAAGCTGCCAGACACAATAAGTCCTTACACTTCGCGCCTGTTTTTATTATTTTTCGCGCCTGCAGCTGGAGCCCCCCATGAAATTTCGCTTTCCCATCGTCATCATCGACGAGGACTTTCGCTCCGAGAATACCTCGGGCTTGGGCATCCGCGCGTTGGCCCAGGCGATCGAAACCGAAGGTTTTGAGGTGCTGGGCGTGACCAGCTACGGCGACCTGAGCCAGTTTGCGCAACAGCAGAGCCGCGCCAGCGCCTTCATTTTGTCCATTGACGACGAAGAGTTCACACCCGGCCCCGATCTGGACCCCGCCGTGCTGAACCTGCGCCACTTTATTGAGGAAGTGCGCCGCAAGAATCTGGATGTGCCGATATATGTCTACGGCGAAACCAAAACATCGCGCCACATCCCCAATGACATCCTGCGCGAACTGCATGGTTTTATCCATATGTTCGAGGACACCCCTGAGTTTGTGGCCCGCCACATCCTGCGTGAGGCCAAGAGTTATCTGGAAGGGGTGCAACCACCGTTCTTCAAGGCCTTGCTGGACTACGCGGAAGACGGCTCGTATTCGTGGCACTGCCCCGGCCACTCGGGAGGTGTTGCGTTTTTGAAGAGCCCTGTGGGCCAGATGTTCCACCAGTTTTTTGGTGAAAACATGTTGCGCGCCGACGTCTGCAACGCGGTGGAAGAACTGGGGCAGTTGCTGGATCACGATGGCCCGGTGGGTGCATCCGAACGCAATGCCGCGCGTATCTTCAACGCCGACCACTGTTTCTTCGTCACCAATGGCACGAGTACCAGCAACAAGATGGTGTGGCACCACACAGTGGCGCCGGGCGACGTAGTCGTGGTGGACCGCAACTGCCACAAGTCCATCCTGCACGCCATCATCATGACCGGCTCCATACCGGTGTTTCTGAAGCCCACACGCAACCACTTCGGCATCATTGGACCCATCCCCAAAGAAGAGTTTGAGCAGGCCTCCATTCAGCGCAAGATCAGCCTCAATCCTTTGCTGCGCGGTGTGGACGCCAAGAAAGTCAAACCGAGGGTGCTGACCCTTACCCAGTCCACCTACGATGGCGTCTTGTACAACACCGAGACCATCAAGGGCATGCTGGATGGTTATGTGGAGAATCTGCACTTTGACGAAGCCTGGTTGCCCCACGCAGCTTTCCATCCCTTCTACGGCTCCTACCACGCCATGGGCAAGCGCCGTGCGCGCCCCAAACATGCCATGGTGTATGCCACCCACTCCATCCACAAGCTGTTGGCGGGTATCAGCCAGGCCAGCCAGGTACTGGTGCAAGACTCTCAAACCGTAAAGCTGGACAAACACTTGTTCAACGAAGCGTATTTGATGCATACGTCAACCTCACCGCAGTACAGCATCATCGCCAGCTGCGACGTGGCGGCGGCGATGATGGAGCCACCCGGTGGCACCGCTTTGGTCGAAGAAAGCATTGCCGAAGCCCTGGATTTCCGCCGCGCCATGCGCAAGGTGGATGAGGAATACGGCAAGGACTGGTGGTTCAAGGTCTGGGGACCCGACAAGTTGGCCGAGGAAGGCATTGGCCACTCTGACGACTGGATCATCAAAGGCGAGTCCAAGAACGCCAAGGCGGGTGTCAACTGGCATGGCTTTGGCAAGATGGCCACCGGCTTCAATATGCTGGACCCCATCAAGTCCACCATCGTGACGCCCGGCATGGATTTGAACGGCAAGTTTGCCAAGACTGGTATTCCGGCCAGCATCGTGACCAAGTTTTTGGCCGAGCACGGCGTGGTGGTGGAGAAGACCGGTCTGTACAGCTTCTTCATCATGTTCACCATCGGCATCACCAAGGGCCGCTGGAACAGCATGTTGACAGCCTTGCAGCAGTTCAAGGACGACTACGACAAGAACCAGCCGATGTGGCGCATCCTGCCAGAGTTCTGCCAGAAGTACCCCAAGTACGAACAAATGGGCCTGGCCGATCTGTGCCAGCACGTGCACGCGCTGTACGCCAAATACGATATCGCGCGCTTGACCACCGACATGTACCTGAGCGACCTGACACCGGCCATGAAGCCCAGCGACGCCTATGCCCACATCGCGCTGCGCCAGACCGAGCGGGTGGAAATCGACAAGCTGGAAGGTCGCATCACGGTGGGTCTGGTGACACCTTACCCGCCCGGTATTCCGTTGCTGATTCCCGGCGAAGTGTTCAACAAGAAGATTGTGGATTACCTCAAGTTTTCACGTGAGTTCAATGCCAAATGCCCCGGGTTTGAGACCGACATCCATGGGCTGGTGGAAGAGCGGGGTGAGGATGGCGTGGTGCATTACTACGCGGATTGTGTGAAGTAACCCTGTCAACACCCCAAAAAATATAGCGCCCGTGGGGCGCTATATTTTTGATAGCTACCCATGCATATTTCGCGAGGGCTAGCGGCTCATTTGGCTTAAGGATTTTCCAGAACGGCTACGGCCGACTGGCTGACCCCGCAATCCACATAGGTGATCTGCCCGGTCATGCCGGAAGCCAAGTCGCTCAGCAGGAATGCGGCGACATTACCCACCTCGTCAATGGTCACATTGCGGCGGAGCGGTGAGGCGTTGGCCGAAATCGACAGCAACTTGCCAAAATCCTTGATGCCGCTGGCAGCCAGCGTCTTGATGGCACCGGCGCTCAGGCCGTTGACCCGCATGCCGCGTGAACCAATAGCCTCGGCCAGATAACGTACTGACGACTCCAGCGAGGCTTTGGCCAGACCCATGGTGTTGTAGCTGGGGACCACGCGCACGCCACCGAGATAGGTTAGCGTTAGCAAGGACGCCGTGTCGTTCAGGTAGGGCAGGGCGGCCTTGGCCATGCCTGGGAAGCTGTAGGCGCTGATGTCGTGGGCGATGCGGAAATTTTCACGTGTCAGGCCATCCAGAAAATTGCCGGCAATGGCTTCGCGCGGGGCAAAACCAATGCTGTGCACAAAACCGTCAAATTTGGGCCAGTGCACGGCCAAATCGGCAAACAGCTTGTCGATCTGGGCGTCGTCCGCCACGTCACAATCAAAAATCAGCTTAGAGTTGAAGTCGGCCGCGAATTCGGTGATGCGGTCCTTGAATCGCTCACCCACGTAGCTGAACGCCAGTTCAGCACCCTGGTCGTGGCAAGCCTTGGCAATGCCGTACGCAATGGAGCGGGTTGACAACACACCCGTAATCAATAACTTTTTGCCTGCTAAAAATCCCATTTCATCCTCTTATGTAGTGCATGTCTCTGGCCGGAATTGTCGCATGCCCATGCGGCGCAAATGGATTTGCAAGCGCCATACGGGCAGTTCACCGGTCCGCTGTGCGCCCCAATCACCCATATTTCACCAGCCCGGCTTGAATAACCCTTACGAATCAAGGTTCTTAGCACGTTTTTACAGTACAATCCGGGCTCACGACCAAACGGGCGGGTAACTACCGCCCGTTTTTTTTGGGCGATTGTTTTTGAGCGGGCACATTAGAAGTGGCATTGCAGGACATTGTTGAGCAAACCGTTAGTGGTCTGGGATATGACTTGGTGGAGATCGAGCGCTCCGCCGGAGGCCTGCTGCGTATCACCATAGATTTGCCTTGGACAGCACAACCCTCCGCTGGACCGTCTCAAGGCGGGTTGGCCTCATTGGGAGGCGGCGAGCCGCATAACGCTGGCGCGTGTCGGCCGCAGCCGGAGCAGTTTATCAATGTTGAAGACTGCGAGAAGGTTAATCGCCAGTTGCAGTTTGCGCTGGAAGTGGATGGTATCGAATACAAGCGGCTGGAGATTTCTTCGCCCGGTATCGACCGCCCTTTGCGCCACGCACAGGATTTCGAGCGTTTTGTCGGTCATGTAATCGACATTACGTTGAAGGCACCGATGGGTGCCGCTGCCGGTGGCCAAGTACATGCAAGCCGCAAGAAGTTTCGCGGCACGCTGGAGAAAGTGGTGGCGGCAGATGGCGCAGCGGGTTGGCAAATCGTTTGGAGCGATGCACCACCTGTCAAGCCCGGTCAAAAGGTCAGCAAAAAGCGTATTCCACCGCCTTTGCAGGCCTTGGGTTTTACGTTGGATGAGTTGCGTGAGTCGCGACTTGCGCCCATCGTCAGCTTCAAAGGCCGCGGTGGGCCCGGCGGAACGGATGGCGCAGAGGTCGACACGGAATGAGTGTTGAAGGTGGCAGGTCTTCAAGGGATCTGTATCTTCCATTTTTGAAATTTTGTATAGGTTAAATCGAGTGTTCAGGAGAGTCATGGCATGAATCGCGAACTGTTGATGCTGGTAGAGGCAATCTCACGTGAGAAGAACGTGGAGCGTGATGTGGTGTTGGGCGCTGTAGAAGCAGCCCTGGCCCAAGCGACCAAGAAGCTGTATCCCGGCGACGTGGATATTCGCGTCGCCCTGGACCGCGATAGTGGAAACTACGAAACCTTTCGCCGCTGGCATGTGGTCCCCGATGAAGCGGGTCTGCAATTGCCGGATCAGGAAATCCTGCTGTTCGAAGCCAAAGAGCAGATTCCCGACATCGAGGTGGATGAACACATCGAAGAGTCCGTGCCCTCCGTGCCGATTGGCCGTATCGGCGCCATGGCGGCCAAGCAAGTCATTCTGCAAAAGATCCGTGACGCCGAACGTGAAATGCTGCTCAACGACTTCATGTCGCGTGGCGAGAAGATTTTTGTTGGTACCGTCAAGCGCATGGACAAGGGTGATCTGATTGTGGAAAGCGGCCGTGTCGAAGGCCGCCTGCGCCGCAGTGAGATGATCCCCAAGGAAAACCTGCGTACCGGCGACCGTGTGCGCGCCATGATCATGGAAGTGGACTTGACCTTGCGTGGCGCACCCATCGTGTTGTCGCGCTCGGCACCCGAATTCATGATCGAGTTGTTCCGCCAGGAAGTACCCGAAATCGAACAAGGCCTGCTGGAAATCAAATCCTGCGCCCGTGATGCAGGTTCTCGCGCCAAGATTGCCGTGTTGTCGCACGACAAGCGCGTTGATCCGATTGGTACCTGCGTCGGCGTGCGTGGCACCCGTGTTAACGGTGTGACCAATGAGTTGGCCGGCGAACGTGTCGACATCGTATTGTGGAGTGAGGATCCTGCCCAGTTTGTGATTGGCGCTTTGGCACCCGCCAACGTGTCCAGCATCGTCGTGGACGAAGAGCGGCACGCCATGGACGTGGTGGTGGACGAAGAAAATCTTGCGATTGCCATTGGCCGTGGCGGCCAGAACGTACGTTTGGCATCCGAGCTAACCGGTTGGCGCATCAATATTCTGGATGCGGCAGAGTCTGCCCAGAAGCAGGCCAGCGAAACTGACCAGGGTCGCAAGCTGTTCATGGAAAAGCTGGATGTGGACGAAGAAATTGCCGACATCCTGATTGCCGAAGGATTCACCAGCCTGGAAGAGGTGGCCTATGTGCCGCTGCAGGAAATGCTGGAGATTGAAAGTTTCGATGAAGAAACTGTGAACGAACTGCGCACCCGAGCCAAAAACGCTTTGTTGACGATGGAAATCGCCCATGAAGAAAGTGTGGAAGAAGTCTCGCAGGATTTGCGCGACCTGGAAGGTTTGACGCCTGAATTGATCGGCAAACTGGCCGACGGCGGCGTACACACACTCGACGACCTGGCCGACCTGGCGGTTGACGAACTCACCGATATTACTGGTCAGTCTGCGGACGAAGCCAAGACCCTGATCATGAAGGCGCGCGAACATTGGTTTACCGATGAAGCCGCTTCTCAAGAGTAATGGTTATGTAAATAAAATTTCAGTTTAGGCCAACAACTGCCCCGTGGCAGTTGGGCTGCCGCCAAAGGTTACACAACAAATGTCCAGTACGACCGTCGCCGAGTTTGCAAATGAACTCAAAAAATCCACCGATACGCTGTTAGACCAGCTGAAGTCGGCCGGTGTCGCCAAGTCGGCAGCCTCGGATGTCCTTACCGATGCTGACAAGCACAGCCTGCTGAATTTTTTGCAGACTGCGCACGGCACGGCGAGCCCCGATCGCAAGAAGATCACCTTGGTCAAGAAGCAGACCACAGAGATCAAGCAAGCTGATTCATCGGGCAAGGCACGCACCATTCAGGTTGAGGTTCGCAAGAAGCGCACATTTGTGCGCCGGGATGACGACGTTGTTGTGCCCCCTGAAGCTGCTCCAGAAGAAGTGCATGCTACCGCGCCAGCTGTGCCCTTGATTGACGATGCCGAGTTGACGCGTCGGGAAGAAGAAGCGCGTCGCCAGGCCGAGCTGATCCGCCGTCAGGAAGAAGAGTTGGTGGAGAAGCGACGCCAGCGCGAAGCGGACGAGCAACGTCACCGCGAGGCCGAGGAGCGCGCCGCGAAGTATGCGGCAGCCGAGCAGGAAAAGAAGAGCCAAGTCACAGCAAGCAAGACTGAAGCCAGCGCAGAGGCTGCTGAAGCGGCTGTCGCTCGCGCTGCAGCCCAGGCTGAAGTGCGCGAAAAAGCCGCTGCTGAATCCAGAGCGCGTTCCGATGAAGAAGCTGCCCGCGCCGTGGACCTCAATGACCGCCGTCGCAAAGCTGAAGCGGAAGCCGCCGCCATTCGCTCCATGATGTCTGCGCCTAAACGGGTGCTGACCGCCAAGAAGCCTGAAGAAGTCAAGCCTGCTGTAGACGCCAAGGCTGGTATGAAAGGCACGTTGCACAAGCCACCGGCAGGTGCTGTCGTTGCCAAGCCAGCCAAACCTGCAGCCTCCGGTGGGCCTGTCAATGCCCCTGGCGGTTCGGGTAAAGAGGTCAAATCTGCCAAGCTGTCTTCCAGCTGGGCTGGCGATCCTGCCAAAAAGAAAGCCATACCCACACGCGGCGATACCGGTGCGGGTGCCGGGCGTGCAACCAATTGGCGTGCCGGCCCCCGAGGCCGTCGTGGCAGCAATGACCGTGACCGTGATCACCACCAGACCGCCGCAGCGCCGGTCGAAGCGCGTGTGATGGAGGTGCATGTGCCCGAAACCATCACCGTGGCCGAACTGGCACACAAGATGGCTGTCAAGGCGTCCGAGGTCATCAAGCACTTGATGAAGCTGGGCCAGATGGTCACCATCAACCAGCCACTGGACCAGGACACCGCGATGATCGTGGTGGAAGAAATGGGTCACAAAGCGGTTGTCGCCGCGTTGGACGACGCAGAAGCCTTTACCGATGACGAAGTGCAACAGCAACATGCTGAAGCCTTGCCACGCGCGCCGGTGGTTACCGTCATGGGTCACGTCGACCACGGCAAGACTTCTTTGCTGGACTACATTCGCCGCGCCAAAGTCGCGTCGGGCGAAGCCGGTGGCATTACCCAGCACATTGGTGCCTACCACGTGGAAACACCGCGCGGCATGGTGTCCTTCCTGGATACTCCCGGTCACGAGGCCTTCTCGGCCATGCGTGCCCGTGGCGCCAACGCGACTGACATTGTGATTCTGGTGGTGGCGGCCGACGACGGCGTGATGCCACAGACTAAGGAAGCCATCAAGCACGCCAAGGCGGCCGGGGTTCCCATCGTTGTGGCGATCAACAAGATCGACAAACCCGATGCCAACCCCGAGCGCGTGAAGAACGAGCTCGTGGTGGAAGAGGTGATCCCCGAAGAATTTGGCGGTAGTTCACCCTTCGTTACTGTGTCGGCCAAGACTGGCCAAGGCATTGACGAACTGCTGGAGCAGGTTCTGCTGCAGGCCGAAGTGCTGGAGCTGAAGGCACCCGTCGACGCCATGGCCAAGGGCTTGGTGATTGAGGCCCGCCTGGACAAGGGTCGTGGGCCTGTGGCGACCGTTCTGGTGCAATCCGGCACGCTCAAGACCGGCGATGTGGTGCTGGCTGGCCAGACCTATGGCCGCGTACGCGCCATGTTGGACGAAAACGGCAAAACGATCAAGACGGCTGGTCCTTCGATTCCGGTCGAAATTCAGGGTCTGACCGAAGTGCCACAGGCCGGCGACGAATTCATGATCCTGGCTGATGAGCGCCGGGCTCGTGAAATCGCCACTTACCGCGCGGGCAAGTTCCGCAACACCAAGCTGGCCAAGCAACAAGCCGCCAAGCTGGAAAACATGTTCACGGATATTTCCGCCGGCGAAGTCAAGATGGTTCCCATCATTGTCAAGGCCGACGTACAGGGTTCGCAGGAAGCCCTGGCGCAGTCCCTGCTCAAGCTGTCGACCGACGAAGTCAAGGTGCAAATGGTGTACGCCGCCGTGGGTGCCATCAGCGAGTCCGATGTCAACCTGGCGATAGCTGCCAAGGCTGTCATTATTGGCTTCAACACCCGTGCCGACGCCGGTGCACGCAAGCTGGCAGAGAACAATGGCGTGGATATCCGGTACTACGACATCATTTACGATGCTGTGGACGACCTCAAACTGGCTATGTCGGGCATGCTGACGCCTGACAAACGCGAGGAAATTCTGGGAACCGCCGAGATTCGTACCGTGTTCGTGGCGTCCAAGATCGGCACCGTGGCAGGTTGTATGGTCACTTCCGGCCTTGTTAACCGCACTGCACGTTTCCGCCTGTTGCGCAACAACATGGTGGTATACACCGGCGAACTGGACTCGCTCAAACGGGTCAAGGACGATGTGCGCGAAGTCAAGGAAGGCTTTGAGTGCGGTATCAAGCTCAAGAACTACAACGACATCTCGGTGGGTGATCAACTGGAGTTCTTCGAAATCCGCGAAATCGCCCGGACGCTGTAATCGACAAACAAAACGATGGCGCGCAAGAAGTCTTCCACACCCCACCGCGGTTTCCGCGTGGCCGATCAGATCCAGAGGGATCTGACCGAGTTGATCGCACGCGAGTTGAAAGACCCGCGTGTCGGCATGGTGACGATACAGGCCGTGGAAGTAACGCCCGATTACGCGCACGCCAAGGTGTTTTTCAGCATGCTGACGGGTGACCCGGTGGCCTGTGCAGAAGGTTTGAACCAGGCGGCAGGCTTTTTGCGCGCTGGCTTGTTCAAGCGCCTGCACATCCATACCGTACCCACCTTGCACTTCCACTTTGACCGCACCACGGAGCGTGCAGCCGATATGAATGCGCTGATCGCGCAGGCCGTGGCCTCGCGTTCCAAGAACGAGGAATGACGTGAGCAGCACGGAGGGTTTCGCCACCGGGCCGCCCCAAGGCGAAACGCGGCCCCCTCGGGGGGCAGCCGCGCAGAGGCGGAGCGTGGGGGCAAGATTAAACGGCGCCCTGTGCATGGGGTGCTGTTGCTGGACAAGCCATTGGGTTGGTCGAGTAATGACGCGTTGCAGAAAGTGAAATGGTTGTTGCGGGCCGAGAAGGCGGGCCACACTGGCACGCTGGATCCGCTGGCGACGGGTGTATTGCCGTTGTGTTTTGGTGCTGCCACCAAGTTCAGCCAGCTGCAGCTTGATGCCGACAAGGAATATGCCGCGACGGCGTTGCTGGGAACCAAGACCAGCACCGGCGATGCGGAAGGCGAAGTGATTGCGGTGCGGCCGGTCCAGGTGACGGAGAGTGATATTGAGCGGGTGGTGGCCCTGTTTACCGGGCCCATCCGCCAGACGCCGCCCATGCATAGCGCCTTGAAGAAGGATGGCAAGGCCTTGTACGAGTATGCACGTGCAGGCATTGAGGTGGAGCGGGAGGCCCGTGCAGTCACAATCCATAAGCTGGAAGTGGCCCTAGCCCCCGTGCGTGCTGCGCAACTAGCTATCGAAATGATAGTGATATGCAGCAAGGGAACCTATATCCGCACGCTGGGTGAAGACATTGGCGAGGCCTTGGGATGTGGTGCGCACCTGACGCGGCTGCGCAGGACCGCGACGGGCAACTTTTCGGTGTCGCAATGCGTGACCCTGGAGGCTCTGGAGGCGATGACGGAAGAAGAGCGGCAGGCTTGCCTGTTGCCGGTGGATGCGGTGTTGGAACACCACACCGCTGTCATGCTGGATGGGGAAAATGCAGGGCGCTTTTTGAGCGGCGTGCGTCGTCGTGGAAGCTGGCCGGATGCGGATAGGGTGGCTGTGTATGGCACACAGCCGCGCGCTTTGCTGGGCACAGCCCATACCAAGGCGGGGGAATTGATACCGGGGCGCTTGCTGAGCCCGCTTGAGATTGCACAATCTCAGACCCAGCAAGCATGGAACCAGGAACCAGCCTGAACGCCCCTGGCGTCTGGCACAACAGATTCAAGAGAAAGTGAACCATGACTACTAAACAAATACGCAATATTGCGATCATCGCCCACGTCGACCATGGCAAGACCACCATGGTGGATCAGCTGTTGCGCCAGTCAGGCACCTTTGCCAGCCACGAAAAAGTGGTTGACACCGTGATGGACAACAACGCCATTGAAAAAGAGCGTGGCATTACGATTCTGGCCAAAAACTGTGCCGTGACCTGGGAAGGTACACATATCAACATCGTCGACACTCCCGGACACGCTGACTTCGGCGGTGAAGTGGAGCGCGCCCTGTCTATGGTGGACGGCGTGGTGTTGCTGATCGATGCGCAAGAGGGCCCCATGCCCCAGACGCGTTTTGTGACCAAGAAGGCGCTGGCCCTTGGCTTGAAACCCATCCTGGTGGTGAACAAGGTGGACAAGCCAGGCGCGCGCCCTGATTTCGTGGTCAATGCCGCTTTCGACCTGTTCGACAAGCTCGGTGCCACCGATGAGCAACTGGACTTCCCGGTGGTCTACGCCTCGGGCATCAATGGCTGGTCGTCGATGGAAGAGGGCGCGCAGGGCGAACAGTGGGGCCCCGACATGTCGGCCCTGTTCAACACCATTCTCAAACACGTGCCGCACCAGGAAGGCGATCCCAAGGCGCCACTGCAGTTGCAGATCTCTGCGCTGGACTTTTCAACCTTTGTCGGTCGTATTGGTGTGGGCCGCATCAGCCAAGGCACGATTCGCCCCATGATGGACGTTGTCGTGATGGAGGGCCCGGACGGTAAACCTGTCAAAGGCCGCATCAATCAGGTTTTGACCTTCGAAGGCCTGGAGCGGATGCAGACCACAGAAGCCGGCCCCGGTGAAATCGTGTTGATCAACGGTTTGACGGAAATTGGCATTGGCGTGACCATTACCGACCCTCTCAATCCCATGCCTTTGCCGATGCTGAAGGTCGATGAGCCAACCCTGACGATGAATTTTTGCGTCAACACCAGCCCGCTGGCCGGACGCGAAGGCAAGTACGTGACCAGCCGCCAGATCTGGGACCGCCTGCAAAAGGAACTGCAACACAACGTGGCCTTGCGCGTTAAAGAAACCGACGAAGAAGGTATTTTTGAAGTCATGGGTCGTGGCGAACTGCACTTGACCATTCTGCTGGAAAACATGCGCCGCGAAGGCTTCGAAATGGCCGTCAGCAAGCCACGTGTGGTGATGAAAGAAGTCAACGGCGAAAAATACGAGCCCATTGAAATGGTGACCGCCGACATCGAAGAGCAGCACCAGGGTGGCGTGATGCAGGCTTTGGGTGAACGCAAGGGTGACCTCGTCAACATGGAGCCCGATGGCCGTGGCCGTGTGCGCCTGGAATACCGCATTCCGGCGCGAGGCTTGATCGGCTTCACCAACGAATTCATGAACTTGACCCGTGGCTCGGGCCTGATCTCCAATATTTTCGACAGTTATGAGCCGCACAAGGGTGAAATTGGTGGTCGCAAAAACGGCGTGCTGATTTCCATGGACGCCGGTGAAATTTTCACCTACGCCCTGGGCAAGCTGGACGACCGCGGTCGCATGTTTGTCCGAGCCAATGATCCCGTGTACGAAGGCATGATTGTGGGTATCCACAGCCGCGACAACGACCTGGTGGTCAATGCGACGCGTACCAAGCAGTTGACCAACTTCCGCGTATCCGGCAAGGAAGACGTGATCAAGATCACGCCTCCGATTGAGCTGACGCTGGAATACGGCGTTGAGTTCATTGAGGATGACGAACTGGTCGAAATCACGCCCAAGTCGGTGCGCCTGCGCAAGCGCCACCTGACAGAGAGCGAACGCAAGCGCGCTGGAAGGTCTTAAGCTCCCCCCCGAAGCGGCCTTTGGCCGCCTTCCCCTTAGGGGGCGTTACCAGCGGCCCGGCAAAGCCGGTTCAGCGGTAACCCTGATTAGAGGCACGCGCTTCGTGAAGTCTCGCTGTTTTTGGCCATGAAACTCACTCATAACCGCGCGGTTTTTCTGATGGTCGTGGTGGCCTTTATGTGGTCTACCGCAGGCGTGGTCACGCGCCACCTGGATGGCGCGCGCAGTTTTGAAGTGACCTTCTGGCGGGCGCTGTTCACGGTGGTCGCCATGCTGGTCATTCTGCCGCTGATGCGGGGGCGTGCTGTCTTCGCCAATATCCGCCACGCGGGTAGGGCGTTCTGGATTTCGGGTGTGTGCTGGAGCGTGATGTTCACCGCCTACATGGTGGCGCTGACGCTGACCAGTGTGGCCAATGTGCTGATTACCATGTCCCTGGGCCCCCTGATGACGGCCTTGATTGCCCGCATCTTTATCGGCCACCGTATTGCGCTGCGAACCTGGGTGGCCATCGTCGTGGCCGGGTTCGGTATTGCTTACATGTATGCCCCACAGATCGCTGGAGGCCAGCTTCTGGGCACCCTGGTGGCCCTGTGCGTGCCTATTGCCGGCGCCACCAACTGGACCGTAACCCAAAACGCCCATGCGCAGGGGCACGATGTTGATCTGGTGCCCGCTGTTTTCGTGGGCGCCGTGATCAGTGCGCTGGTTACGCTACCAATGGCCTACCCGTTTCAAGCGACCGCACATGATCTGAGTCTGCTGGCCTATCTGGGCCTCTTTCAACTCGCCATTCCCTGCGTGCTGTCGGTGTTATGCGCCCGCGTGCTCAAGGCACCAGAATTGTCCCTGCTGGCCTTGCTGGAAGTGTTGTTCGGCATTCTGCTGGTCTGGCTGGGCGCCGGTGAAGCGCCTGGTACCACGGTATTGGTAGGTGGAATATTGGTAATGAGCGCCCTGGTGGCCAACGAGCTACTGGGCTGGAAACAAAGGAATGAAGCATCATGAATCACGACATCGCAGAAGTGCACACGACGGTTGTCGGCGGCATAGGTCTCATCACGCTGAACCGGCCCAAGGCACTTAACGCCCTGTCCTTGCCCATGGTGCAGGCGCTATTGGTGACCTTGCAGGCTTGGCGCGACGATTCTGCGGTGTTTGCCGTCGCCATTCGCGGCAGCAACAAGATCGGCCGACCGGGCAGCCCCGAGGCCTTGTTTGGCGGTTTCTGCGCCGGTGGGGACATTCGCTTCTTCCACCAGGCCGCGCTGGCGGGCGATCCGGCACTGGATGATTTTTTCACCCAGGAATACACCCTCAACCACCTGATCCACAACTACCCCAAGCCCTACATCGCTTTCATGGACGGCATTGTTATGGGGGGTGGCATGGGCCTTTGCCAAGGCCCTGCCTTGGCAGCCCCCCCTGCGGGGAGTATGGGAAGTGCTCTTGGCCAGCCATCCGCACGCCAAGGCGGCGTAGTTCGAATTGTCACAGAACGCACCAAGATGGCCATGCCCGAGACCGGCATTGGCCTGTTTCCCGATGTCGGTGGCGGCTACTTCCTCAGCCGCTGCCCCGGCCACGTGGGCGAATACCTGGCCCTGACCGGGGACACCATTGGCGGGGATCAGGCCGTGGCCTGGGGTCTGGCCGATGTGTGTGTGCCTTCTGATGCCTTGCCCGCGCTGTGGGCGGACCTGCAGACGCAGGGTTCGGCGGAAAGTCTGCAGCACTGGATTGCTATCAATATAGTAGCTAAAAATGCTTATTCCACGGGGGCTAAAGACGAGTTAGACGTAAAGAATTTCGCTGCGTTTGGTCTGGGGAGTGTGTCATCCATTGTTGCCGCCCTGGAAGCGTCGGGCACCAAACCCGCACGTGCCATGGCTGCCACTTTACGCCACCGCAGCCCGCTGATGCTGCACGTGGTGCTTGAGCAAGTCCGCCGTGCCCGCAGCATGACGCTGGCCGATGACCTGCGCATGGAGCGTGACCTGGTGCAGCATTGCTTCTATACGGCCCACTTGGACCGTTCAGGTGTTAACAGCGAGACGGTGGAAGGGATTCGTGCATTGGCGATAGACAAGGACCACAAACCTGTGTGGAACCCAGCGCGCATCGCAGATGTGACACCGGACATGGTGGCACCGTTCTTTGTCAGCCCGTGGCCAGCGGGGACCCATCCACTCAAAGATTTGGTCTAGGAAGAGGCTGGGCGCCAGAGCGTTTTGCTCCGTGTCCCCCGCCCGCTGCGCGGGCTCCTCCTTGACCTGCGCAAAACGCTCTGGCGCCCAGCCCCCTCCTCCTAGCGTGTTTTGCTCTTCATCGCCCGCTCGACTTCACGTTTGCCTTCGCGATCCTTGATCGTGTCGCGTTTGTCGTGTTCTGCCTTGCCCTTGGCCAGTGCGATCTCGCATTTGACCTTGCCCTCTTTCCAATGCAGATTGATGGGCACCAAGGTGTAGCCTTTTTGTTCGACCTTGCCGGTCAAACGCTGGATTTGTTCCTTGTGCATCAACAGCTTCTTTGTCCGCACGTTGTCAGGGTTCACGTGGCTGGATGCGGTATGTAATGGGTTGATCTGCAGGCCGATGATAAAAAGTTCACCATTACGGATCACAACATAACCATCGGTCAATTGGACCTTGCCTTCGCGCAAGGATTTCACCTCCCAGCCCTCCAGCACCAGTCCGGCCTCAAAACGTTCTTCAAAGAAATAGTTGTACGCGGCCTTCTTGTTGTCGGCGATGCGGGTGTTGATTGCAGGTTTCTTGGCCATGGGACTCAGATGGGGATGACAGACGGTAAAAGAAGATGTGCTCTTGGGCTTGTCTACAATCCCGCGCAGACCCTCATTCTATGAAAACCGTACACAAGTCCGTTTTGATCTGGTACAGCCCGCGGGAAATGTATGTGCTGGTGACCGATGTCGACCAGTACTCCAAGTTTCTGCCCTGGTGCGAAAACGCACGGGTGGTGGAGGAACATGCGAACGGGATGATTGCCGAAATGGGCATAGCCTTTGGCGGCGTTCACCAAAAGTTCAGCACCCGCAATGTCCATGTTGTCGACAGCCGGGTGGATATGGAATTGCTCAATGGCCCTTTTTCACATCTGGATGGGCAGTGGAACTTTATTCCTCTGGGAGACGGATCGCAGCGCGCTTGCAAAGTCGAGTTGACCCTCAATTACGGCTTCGACAGTTCGGCATTGAGTACCTTGGTCGGGCCGGTGTTTGACAAGATTGCCGCCAGTTTGGTGGATGCTTTTGTCAAACGAGCGGAACAAGTCTATGGCGACTGAAAAACACCTGTCAATAACGCTGATTTTTTCACCGGCGCCACGTGAGTTCCGCGAACTGCTGTTGGTGCTGCCAATAGGATGTACTGTTGCGCAGGCGCTGCATGCGAGTGATATCTTGAACGGTATCCCGGTCAGCGAGCTCTCAACGCTAAGCTTGGGTATATGGGGGCGCAAGGTGGGGGCTAGCGACGTATTGCAAGACTTTGACCGGTTGGAGATTTACCGTGCCTTGACGGTTGATCCTAAGGTGGCTCGTCGCGAACGGTTTGTGCGCCAAGGGGCCAAGCGAGCTGCTGGGCTGTTTGCGAAACGCCGAGTTGGAGCAAAAGCGGGTTACTAAGGGCTCAGCGAGCTGTTAGCGTGTTACTTGCAGTCCCTGTCAATGATGCCCTGAGTACGCTTTTGCTCCTCTGCAAGCGCTGATTCATCCATCACCTCTCGTTCGCCGGCATCATTGGTACGCACCAATCGGGTACCAGAGTCCAAGCTGGCCTTGGCCCGCTTGGCCCGTACACAGTTGTCGGCCCTGGCTTTAGCGACACGGTCATCTTCGGCCTTGCGCTTGGCGGCTTCGGTTTCCAGCGCCTTCTTTTTTCTGACTTCGAGTTCCTTGTCCAGTCCACCTGCGGGTTTGGAACTGGCTGGTATCGGAATAGCCAAAGCGGTTTCGCTGGTTGCCTCAGATTCTGTGGGGGAGGCACTGGGAGGGAGGCGGCCTGCGGGACGTTTGAGGATATTTTTGTCCGGAATGTCTGCTGATGGCGCGCGGTCGCTGAATACCTTGTGACCATCTTTGTTGATCCATTGCCATTGCGCAAATGCATTGACGCAAAGCGCGGCTGCCGAAACCATCAGGAGTGTTTGAATCCATTTCATATGTAAAGTGTAGCGGTCAAGCCGGGTATCCGGTTGAAAAATCGATCACAACAGTTTGTTTTTGGCGCTGCGGGACGCCTGTGGCGAGGAGCCCTGAGGGGCGCCACGGGTACAATTTCGACATTTGGAGCTTTGACATGCGCCTCCTCGGCAAAGCGCTCACCTTCGACGATGTGTTGTTGGTCCCAGCGTACTCCCAGGTCCTGCCCAAGGACACATCCCTCGCCACCCGCTTCTCCCGCAACATCGCCCTGAACCTGCCCCTGGTGTCCGCTGCCATGGATACAGTTACCGAGGCGCGCCTGGCGATCGCCATCGCGCAAGAGGGCGGGATGGGCATCGTCCACAAAAACCTGACCGCCGCCGAACAGGCCGCGCAGGTGTCCAAGGTCAAGCGTTACGAGTCCGGCGTGTTGCGCGATCCGGTGGTCATCACCCCCTCCCACACCGTGCGCCAGGTGATGAATCTGTCCGAGCAATTGGGTGTGTCCGGTTTCCCGGTCTGCGACGGTGGCAAGGTGGTGGGCATAGTCACCGGGCGCGATCTGCGCTTCGAGACACGGTACGACCTGCCGGTCAGCCAGATCATGACGCCCAGGGACAAGCTGGTGACGGTGCAGGACAGCGCCGCCATCACGATTACCGAAGCCAAGGTTTTGCTGAACCAGCACAAGATCGAACGCCTGCTGGTCGTCAACGAATCTTTTGAACTCAAGGGCCTGATCACCGTCAAGGACATCACGAAGCAAACCAGCTTCCCGAATGCCGCGCGGGACGCCTATGGCAAACTGCGCGTCGGCGCCGCAGTGGGCGTGGGCGAGGGCACCGAAGAGCGTGTCGAGTTGCTGGTTCGCGCCGGTGTTGACGCCATCGTCGTCGACACCGCCCACGGTCACAGCCACGGCGTCATTGAGCGCGTGCGCTGGGTCAAGAAAAACTATCCCCAGGTCGACGTCATTGGCGGCAACATCGCCACCGGTGCCGCTGCATTGGCCCTGGCCGAAGCTGGCGCCGATGCGGTCAAGGTCGGCATTGGCCCAGGTTCGATTTGTACTACCCGCATCGTGGCGGGTGTCGGTGTGCCGCAAATTATGGCCATCGACAACGTTGCCACCGCCTTGAAGGGCACGGGCATTCCCCTGATTGCCGACGGTGGCATCCGTTACAGCGGCGACATTGCAAAGGCTTTGGCGGCCGGCGCCAGCACGGTCATGATGGGTGGCATGTTTGCGGGCACCGAGGAAGCACCGGGCGAAGTCATCCTGTTCCAGGGCCGCAGCTACAAAAGCTACCGCGGCATGGGCTCCATTGGCGCCATGCAGCAAGGCAGTGCAGACCGCTACTTCCAGGAATCCAGCACCGGCAACCCGAACGCCGACAAGCTGGTGCCAGAAGGTATTGAAGGCCGCGTTCCCTACAAGGGTTCCATGGTGTCTATCGTGTTCCAGATGGCGGGTGGCATCCGTGCCAGCATGGGCTACTGCGGTTGCCCCACGATAGAAGACATGCAAAACAAGGCGGAGTTTGTAGAGATCACCACGGCCGGCATCCGCGAAAGCCACGTCCACGACGTGCAAATCACCAAAGAGGCCCCCAATTACCGCGCCGACTGATATTCTCGTCGCAGTAGCCGAGGGCCGGCCGGCGGCGATGCGCTTCATCATGATCGCCGTGCTGATCGACATGATGTCGATCGGTCTGATGATCCCGGTGTTGCCGCACCTGGTCGGTCAGTTCACGCAGTCGCAGGGCGACCAGGCCTTCTGGTTTGGCGCCATGATGTTCGCGTTTGGCATTGCCAACTTCTTTGGCGCACCGATTCTGGGTGCCTTGTCAGATCGGTTTGGGCGTCGCCCGGTGTTGCTGTTGGGGTTTTGTGGCTTGGCCTTCACTTTCTTCATGACGGCTGCGGCCAACAGCCTGTGGATGTTGGTTGTGGTGCGGCTGATTGGCGGTGCCATGCAGGCGAATATCGCGGTGGCCAATGCCTACGTGGCGGACATTACGCCGGCGCCAGACCGTGCGCGCCGTTTCGGTCTGCTGGGCGCCATGATGGGCCTGGGTTTTATCCTTGGACCGGCTTTGGGTGGCATTCTGGGTGACGTGGATTTGCGCTTGCCCTTCGTGGCCTCAGGGTCTTTGGCCATTGTCAACTGGGTCTACGGCTACTTCGTTTTGCCGGAAAGCCTGCCCACAGCCAGGCGCCATGCGTTCGAATGGCGCAAAGCCAACCCCATCGCGGCGCTTCGTGGCCTCATCGACCTGCGGGGTGTGGGGCCTCTGATAGCCGTCATCGCGCTGACGACCCTGGCACAGTTCATGTTGCATGCCACCTGGGTGCTCTACACCACCTTCAAGTTCGGCTGGGGACCACGCGAAACCGGTTGGTCATTGATGGTAGTCGGCGTGGTCAGTGTGCTGATGCAGGGGGTGTTGCTCAAACACATACTCAGGCGCATTTCCACACAACGCCTGGCGGTGATCGGCATGTGCAGTGCGAGCCTGGCCTATGTGGCGTATGGGCTGGCAACGGATGCCTGGATGCTGTTTGCCATCATTGTGCTCAACATGTTCTCGGCGGCGAACGGGTCCAATCTGCAAAGCATAGTCTCGGGCGCCGCCGACGAAACCATACAGGGCCGCACCTTGGGCGCCGTGTCTTCCGTCAACAGCCTGATGGCGGTGTTGGCGCCGGTCGCTGGCGCCGGTATGCTGGCGCTGGTGTCCGATGCGCCGCGCGGCGACATTCGCCTGGGCCTGCCTTTTTTTGTGGGCGGTCTGATCCAACTGCTGGCCCTGGGCCTGGCGGTTTGGCACTTTCAACGCCAGCGTGCGCTCAGGGCTGGCATCTCTCAAGTTTGATTTCCATGACACACGAACGCATCCTCATTCTCGATTTCGGCTCACAAGTTACCCAGCTCATCGCCCGCCGCATCCGCGAAGCCCATGTGTTTTGCGAAGTGCATCCCTGCGATGTCAGTGAAGAATGGGTGCGCAACTATGCCAAGGACGGATCGCTGAAGGGCATCATCCTGTCCGGCAGCCATGCCAGCATTTACGAAGAGACCACCGACAAGGCGCCGCAAGTGCTGTTTGAACTCGGCATCCCGGTTTTGGGCATTTGTTACGGCATGCAGGCCATGGCACAACAACTGGGCGGCAAGGTAGAGGCCGGACATACCCGCGAATTTGGTTCGGCGCAAATCCGTGCGCGCGGCCACACCAAGCTGCTCGAAGGTATACAAGACAGCACTACACCTGAGGGTCATGGCGTGCTGGACGTCTGGATGAGCCATGGCGACAAGGTCACCGAAATGCCACCAGGCTTCACGCTGATGGCCTCCAACACCGCATGCCCCATCGCCGCCATGGCGGATGAGGCCCGTCGCTTTTACGCCGTACAGTTTCACCCCGAGGTGACCCACACCAAACAAGGCCAGGCGATTCTGAACCGCTTTGTGCTGGACATCTGCGCCACCCGCGCCGACTGGATCATGGGCGACTACATTGCCGAAGCCGTGGAGCGCATCCGTGCCCAGGTGGGCAACGAGGAAGTCATCCTGGGCCTGTCCGGCGGAGTCGATTCGTCTGTGGCCGCGGCGCTGATCCACCGCGCCATTGGCGACCAGTTAACCTGCGTGTTTGTCGATCATGGCCTGCTGCGCCTGAACGAAGGCGACATGGTCATGGACATGTTTGTCGGCAAGTTACACGCCAAGGTCATGCGGGTCGATGCCAGTGAGCAGTTCCTGGGCCATTTGGCTGGCGTCAGCGACCCAGAGGCCAAACGCAAGATCATTGGACGCGAATTTGTTGAGGTGTTTAAGGCTGCAGCCCTCACGCTGGTTGCGCAGGATGCTACAAAAAATGCAGCAGGTGGGGGCTCTGTCAAGGGCGCGACCTTCCTGGCGCAGGGCACGATTTATCCCGATGTGATCGAGTCGGGCGGTGCAGGAAATAAAAAAGCGGTCACCATCAAAAGTCACCACAATGTCGGCGGCCTGCCCGAGCAACTGGGCCTGAAACTCTTGGAGCCGCTGCGCGAACTGTTCAAGGACGAGGTGCGTGAGCTCGGGGTCGCCTTGGGCCTGCCGCATGACATGGTTTATCGCCATCCTTTCCCCGGCCCCGGCCTGGGTGTTCGCATTCTGGGCGAGGTCAAGAAGGAATATGCCGATCTGCTGCGCCGGGCTGACGCCATCTTCATCGAAGAGCTGCGCAACTTCAAGGACGAAGCCACCGGCAAGACTTGGTACGAACTCACCAGCCAGGCCTTCACCGTGTTCCTTCCGGTCAAGAGCGTGGGCGTGATGGGCGATGGCCGCACGTATGACTATGTGGTTGCCCTGCGTGCCGTGCAGACCAGTGATTTTATGACCGCCGACTGGGCCGAGCTGCCCTATGCCTTGCTCAAGAAAGTGTCCGGGCGCATCATCAATGAAGTGCGCGGTATCAACCGCGTCACTTACGACGTGTCCAGCAAACCGCCCGCGACGATCGAGTGGGAGTAGGGCGTTCGCCCACGCTTAGGCCGCGTCAACGCCTGATGCTTCATTGAACTGAGATGGGCACACACCAGCAGGTGTGTGGTCGGGTGTGCCTGCCCGCGCACCCAACACCCTGCTGATTTGCGATAGGTCAAACTTGATGTGGTCAATTCTTAAGACACATTAAGTTAATTTGGGGGCTATCTGCCTACAGTGACGTCAGGCGTCAAACGCCGCTTTGACGATGGCACTTCACCCAAGGAAAACGACATGTCGCAAACCAAAAACACCCCTGCTTCCCAGCACGTTGTTGATGATCCCAATGAGCCTGTGCCCATGATGCAGCAGTTGCTCGACAACCCCTTCCTCCTGTTGTTTTTGGGGGTTTTGGTTCCCATGGTTGTCTATTCCCTTTGGGGCGTGATTGACATCCTGACCGTGCCTTTGGCCAAGTAAGCAATCGGCCAAACAGGCAAGTACCCCAACTAGGAGAAACGCATATGAGCGCAATATTGCCTCCCGCAGAGCGACTGTGGTGGAAGCATCCACTGGATCGTGTTGAAGGAACCTGGATCGTCATCTCGCTGATCTGGTGTTTGATCATGTTTGCCATGATGGTCGGCTGGCACATCTATGGTTCGCAGAACCTGTCAACTGAAACCTACAAGACCACGCCCGAGATGTTTACCAAGAAAACACAGGCCATGGTCGACAAATACACCGTTCGGACGGAAACCGCCGACAACATTCCGGTTGTCGCGCCGCCCGCTGGGTCCGACGTCTACTTGGTCGCGCGCCTGTGGAATTTCTGGCCCATTTTGGAGCTTGAAAAGGACAAGACCTACCGCTTGCACCTCACGTCCATGGACTACAACCACGGATTCTCACTACAACCGGTCAATATCAATATTCAAGTCGTGCCCGGTTATGAACACGTGGTCAAGATTACGCCGAACAAGTCCGGTACTTATTCGATCGTTTGCAACGAATACTGTGGCATCAACCATCACACGATGGTAAGCCGCCTCTACGTGAAATAAGGTGACGCAGATGACAAGCACAACTTACCGCACATGCCCGCGATCGGGCCTGCAATTCGAATCACAGGCCGAAAAGCTGATGATCGTCAACGCCGTTACCGCTGTCGTGGCACTGTTGGTGGGTGGCATTTTGGCCATCGGCGTGGTTTTGACGCGCTGGCCTACGGTCCACTGGCTGGCAGCAGACACTTTCTACATGGTGCTCACGGCACACGGCATTGACATGTTGATCTTCTGGATCATCTTTTTTGAAGTCGCTGTTCTGTATTTCTGTTCATCCACCTTGCTGCGCTGTCGCATTGCAACACCCAAAGTCGCATGGGCAGCCTTTGCACTGATGTTGATTGGCGCCATCATGAACAACGTGGCGGTCTTCCAGGGAGGCTCCAGCGTCATGATGACGTCCTACGTTCCCATGATGGCTGCGCCAACGTTTTACTTGGGGCTGATCCTGTTTGCGGTGGGTGCGTTGATTGCCTGCTTTGTGTTTTTCGGCACATTGGTGATTGCCAAACGTGAAAAGACCTACCAGGGCTCCGTGCCGCTGGTGACCTTTGGCGCTATTACCGCTGCCATCATTGCCGTGTTCACCATTGCGTCGGGCGCGATCATTCTGATCCCCACGTTTCTGTTGTCTGTGGGTGTGATCAGCGCAGTCGATCCCCTGATTTACCGCACCATCTGGTGGGCCTTCGGTCACTCGTCACAACAAATCAACGTCGCTGCGCATATCTCGATCTGGTACGCCGTGGCCGCCATTGCCTTTGGCGCCAAGCCCATGTCCGAGCGTGTCAGTCGTGGCGCCTTCCTGTTGTACATCCTGTTCCTGCAACTGGCCAGCGCTCACCACTTGTTGGCCGACCCCGGTGTTAGCACTGCGTGGAAAGTAGTCAATACCAGCTACTTCATGTATTTTGCGGTGCTGGCTTCCATGATCCATGGGTTGACCATTCCTGGCGCCATTGAGGTGGCACAGCGCGCCAAAGGTTACAACAACGGTTTGTTTGAGTGGCTGCGCAAAGCGCCTTGGGGCAACCCGGTGTGGTCCGGTGTCTTCATCTCCATCATTGGATTCGGATTCCTGGGTGGCATCTCTGGCGTGATGATGGGCACCGAACAGCTCAACATGATCATCCACAACACGATCTACGTACCTGGCCACTTCCATGCGACCGTTGTCGTGGGTACAACTTTGTCCTTTATGGCTCTGACGTACTTCCTGATTCCGGTCTTGTTCCGTCGTGAAATGATCAATCCGGGTCTGGCCAGACTGCAGCCCTACCTGTTCGGCTTTTCGATGTACTTCTTCTGCCTGGTCATGATGGGTGCTGGAACCCTGGGTGTTTCCCGTCGCCATTGGGATATGGCTTTCAGCGGAGCGGCCATGGCGTATGAATGGCCCGGTGCGGCATACCTGCTGATGGGCTTGGTGGGTGTTGCGGGTATTGCAGCCATCTTGGGCGGTGCCATTTACATCTACATCACGGTCGGTTCCATTCTGTGGGGCAAGAAGTTGAGCGCTGGCAACGTGAGTGGCACTTTCACACCGATTCCACCGACGGCACCCACCGCCGCTGCACAAAGTTATGGTTCAGCCGGTTTTGCGGCCCCCGGAACCTTTGTATTGGCCATGGTGTTCCTGGTTTCGTTTGTGCTGTATTACTTCATCAACTGGAAGTACCTGTCACAGGTATGGGGTCTGAGCTAATTGGCCAGCAAGGAAGACTAAATTGATCCACGAAATGCCACTGTCGGTGTCCAATGAAGCTGTCAGCGCCGGTCGCACACTGCGTACGGTGCTGGGACTTTTCAAGCTGCGCATCGGCTTCATGATCATGATCACGGCACTGGTGGGTCTGGCAGTCACTCCGGGACCCTTTATCGGGTGGGGCAAGATAGTGGTCATGGCGTTCACTGTGTTGTTGTCGTCCGCCAGTGCGGGCGCCTTCAACCAGTACTACGAACGCAACACTGACCACTTGATGGCACGCACGCGTGGTCGTGCATTTGTCACAGGGTCGCTGAAGTCGTCACCTGCATGGTTGGTGTTGATGGCCTTGATGTTGATGGCCTCTGTTGCTATCGCCGCCTGGTTCATCAACCCGGTCTCAGCGGCCTTTGTATTTCTCGGCGCATTCTTCTATGCCATTGTTTACACGGTATGGCTCAAGCGTCGCAGCTGGATGAACATTGTGGTGGGTGGACTGGCGGGGAGTTTTGCCGTGTTGGCCGGTGCGGCCGCGGTTGACCCGGTGATCGGACCACTGCCGTTCCTGCTGGCGGCCGTGCTGTTCCTTTGGACACCGCCCCATTTCTGGAGCCTGGCCATTGCCAACCAGACAGAATACGCCGCAGCCGGTGTGCCAATGTTGCCGGTTGTCATTGGCAACGCCAAAGCCGCGTGGGTGGTTTGGTGGAGTACGCTGGCGCTGGCCATCACGGCAGTTTTACCGGTTCTGTTTGGAGCTGGGGTGGTCTATTTGGTTGGGGCACTGGCGGGCGGCAGCTATTTTGTTTACAAGGCATGGCTACTCGCCCGATCGCCGACCCGGGCAAAGGCCATGGGCTCGTTTTTTGCCTCACTCGTTCAACTCAGTCTCTTGCTGCTGGCAGCAACGCTCGATAGCCTGGTGCCGTGAACGTTTGAGCACTTGCAACGCCATGACGGCATACCTCTTCAGCACCGGATTCGTGTTTGGTAGGGCGCGGCTCGCCGCCATGCAAGCCCTGGTTCTAACGGTTTTTCTGGCCATCGGCCAGCACCCGGCATGGGCCCAAAGCGCGTCTGACAGTGTCACACCGGTGGCCTTGGATCAAAAAGCGGCCCTGAAACTGAGCCAGTCGGTACTGGGAACCGTGCCCGGCGACTTTGCGTTTCAAGACCGCGAGGGGCGCGCGGTGCGCCTGTCCCAGTACCGAGGCAAGCCCTTGTTGGTGAGTTTTATCTATACCGGGTGTTTCCAGGTCTGTCCCCTGACGACCCGGTCGCTGCAGAGCGCTATTGAAGCGGGGCGGGGCGTGTTTGGCACCCACCAGTTCAATGTCGTCAGCATCGGTTTCAACCAGCCGGCCGATTCGCCGCAGTCCCTGAAAGCATTCGCCAAGCAGTACCGCATTGATGTTCCGAATTGGGAGTTTTTGAGCCCCGCCGCGGCGGCCGTTGACCCGCTGACCCGGGAATTTGGGTTCAGTTATCTGGCCAACCCCGCTGGCTTTGACCACATCTTGCAGGCGACGCTACTGGACGCTGATGGGCGGATTTACCAGCAAATTTACGGCGATGAGTTGACCGCGGATGCCATTGGTGCCCCGCTCACGCAACTGTTGACCAACAACCCTGCTGCCCAGCGATTGTCAATCGATGATTTGATGGACAGGGTGCGCATTCTCTGCACGGTGTACGACCCCAAAACCGGCAAATACGAGGTCAAGTACGGGCTGCTGATCGAGATTGCTGGCGGTGTGACCTTTGCCGTTGCCATGATGTGGTTTTTCATCGCCGAATGGTGGTCCCAGCGGCGCGGACGCCGCCGTCTTTTCACAACCAATAAGCCGCTTTAGCAAATATTCAGTGTTCAACTCCTTGCAAAACTTCGGGCAAAAAGCCTTTCTAGTCCTCGAAAAAGCCTTCAACGCAGTGTTTGGTGAGCGTTTGAACCCGCTCTATTACCTCGGTGCCATCAGCTATTTCCTGTTGTGGGTTGCGATTGCAACCGGTCTTTATCTCTATGCTTTTTTTGAGACCGGTGTTGCCGTCGCCTATGCGTCGGTCGAGGCGCTGACCCATGGGCAGTGGTATGCGGGGGGGATTTTGCGCAGTGTGCACCGGTATGCATCCGACGGTCTGGTGATCACGATGTTGTTGCACATGCTGCGACACTTCACGTTTGGGCGCCACCGTGGGTTCCGCTGGTTCTCCTGGGTCTCCGGGGTCATGCTGTTGTGGTTGACCTTTGCTTCCGGGGTCAACGGTTACATGCTCCCCTGGGACCGTCTGGCCCAGTTTGTGGTAACGGCCACCACCGAATGGTTTGACGCTTTGCCGGTGATCGGTGGCTCCATGACCCGAAACTTCATCACCAATGCCAACGTCAGTGACCGCCTGTTCTCATTGTTGTCGTTCTTGCATATTGGCCTGCCGTTGGGCGTGCTGGGCGTGTTGTGGGTCCACACCCAGCGCGTGCCGGGCGCCAAGACCAATCCGCCACGTGCCGTGATGGCCGCGCTGCTCACCATGCTGGTGGTGTTGTCCCTGTTCAAGCCAGCATTGAGCCAGGGACCGGTGGATATGGCCACGCTGCCGGTCGCCATCCAATTCGATTGGTTTTACCTGCCGGTTTACACACTGATCGAAGCCATGGGTGGGACCCAACTCTGGCTGTGGACGGTTGGGGCCAGTCTGTTTCTGGTGGCTTTGCCCTGGTTGCCGCCACAGCGAGTGGCCAAAGTGGTTGGTTGGAATATGGCAGTCCACCCGGACGAGCAGATTGTGATGTGTCGCAGCGGTGAAACCTTGTTGGACGCTGGCTTGCGCGCCGGTTTGCCGATGCCGTTTGAGTGCCGCAATGGGGGCTGCGGTGTGTGCAAGGCCAAGATCTTGCATGGAGAAGTCCGGTTGAATCCGTACCAGGATGCAGTGTTGACCGCTGTGGAGCGCGCGGAAGGCAAGACCCTGTTGTGTTGTGCGGAGCCTTTGGGTGACATAGAAGTTGAATACGTGCCCCAACTCGACGCCAAGCGTTTGCCGGTGCAATTGCACGTGGCGCAGGTAAGTCGCATGGAGTTGTTGTCCGAGGACGTGATGCGGGTATGTTTGGTGAGTCCAGGGCAGGAGAGCTTGCAGTTTCATGCCGGTCAATACATCAATATCGTGCTCGATAACGGGGAAAAACGCAGTTTCTCATTTGCGACCGCGCCCCACGCCGCCAGTGAAATTGAGTTGCATGTGCGACTGGTACCCGGGGGCCGATTTACCACGGCCGTGTTTGAGACCATGAAGGTCGGTGACACCGTGCGTTTTGAAGGCCCATTGGGTACCTTCACACTGCGGGAAGACAGTGGCAAACCCATCGTGTTTGTTGCGGGGTCGACCGGATTTGCGCCCGTCAAGAGCATGGTGGAGTCCGCCTTTCACCACGCCTTGGAGCGCCAGATGATTTTGTACTGGGGTGTTCGACGCCGACAGGATTTGTATCTAGGAGACCTGGCGCAGCAGTGGGCGGATGAACACGCCAATTTCAAGTTTGTACCGGTCTTGTCGGCACCCGAGCCGGACGATGCCTGGACCGGGCGCACCGGTTTGGTCCACGAGGCCATCCTGGCCGATTTTCCGGATCTGTCTCAGCACCAGGTGTACGCCTGTGGCTCCGTCCAGATGGTGCAGGCGGCTCAACCGGCTTTTGTTAAACATGGCATCTCAACAGACGACTGTTTCTCGGACGCGTTTCACTTGGCGCCGCAAAGGCCAGTCGATAGCCCCCAAGCCGATATGGTGAAACTGGGAGGTACCCATGCCTAAGACGACGCTGCCGACACCCGTGCGTTATGCCCTGCAGGTGCTAGCCTATAGCCTGTTTGCGCTGACCCTGGCCTATTTTTCGACCTCACCTCCATACCGTCTGCGGGGTGATGGCGACGCCCTCATCAAGCTCTCGTTCAGCCACTCGGCGCAATTGGTCCAGGCTTGCCGGGAGCGCAGTGAGGCCGAACTGGCCAAGCTGGCCCCCAATATGCGGACCAAGATGGATTGCCCGCGGCAAAGAGCGGATGTGGTGGTCGAACTCGACATGGACGACAAACCCTTGTACCGCATCAGCACGCCGCCCACGGGCTTGCGCCAAGACGGTGCGGCAACGGTCTATCGGCGCCTGGCCATACCGGCAGGCCAACACCGGTTTCGTGCACGACTGGCCGATGGCCCCGACCACAGCTTTAACCATGTGCGCGAACTCGATCTGCACCTGGCACCTGGCGAGGTTCTGATTGTTGACTTTTTGACCGGCGAGGGTGGTTTCGTGTTCTCTCGCGGCTAGGCAATTGGCCATGGCCGACTGGCTTCGTGCCTTGCGCACCGCAGACGAAAACCTCACAGGCCTGTTGGACGCCGGGTTTGCACCTGCCAACAACCCGCTGCGCCACCTTGGCGCACTGGCCTTTTTGTGTTTGGTGGTGTGTTTGGCGAGCGGCATTGTGGCGTTTGCCTTGTACGACACCAGTGTGAGTGGCGCCTACCAATCCGGCCTTAGCCTGCAGCAAGACCCACTGTTGTTGGGCAGGTTGTTGCGTGGCATGCACCGCTACGGCGCGGATGCTTTTATGCTGTTGTCGCTCTTGCATACGTTGCGCGAGGCGGCCAAGGGGCACTACGCCGGTGTGCGTTGGTTTTCCTGGCTCACGGGTGTTCCGCTGGTGTGGTTGTTGTGGATTGCCGGCATTACCGGATTTTGGCTGCTGTGGGACGAGCGGGCCTTGTTCAGTGTCACTGCCACGGCAGAATGGCTGCAGGCATTGCCCATTGCGTCCGATGTGCTGGTGCGCAACTTTTTGACGGCCCAGGCCCTCAACGACCGCTTCTTCTCGCTGGTTGTTTTTATGCACATCGGAGTCCCGCTGTTTCTGCTGGCGGGTGTGTGGGTCCATGTGCAGCGCATCTCGCTGGTGCGCATCTGGCCGCCACGCGCCTTGGCGGTGTGCACGCTCGTGTTGTTCGCGCTGCTCTCGCTGCTGGTCCCCGCTGAAAGCCTGGGTCCGGCCCGCACGGGGCAGATGGCATCCACCTTGTCGCTGGACTGGTTCTACTTGTTCCTGCACCCGATGGTTGATCTGCTGTCGGCCGAGGGTGCTTGGGCTGTTTTGATCGGCTTGACCCTCGTCATTTGTTTTCTGCCGTTTGTTCCAGGTCTGCGGGTTGGCGCGCGGCTTGAAGCTACACGCCAACCCGCCGTGGTCGATTTGAAGAATTGCAACGGCTGTTCACGGTGCGCGGCCGACTGCCCCTTCGGCGCCGTGGTCATGGTGCCTCGGTCCGATGGATTGCACCACCGTCAGCAGGCCTTTGTCATCAATGACCTGTGTGCTGCTTGTGGCATTTGTGTGGGGGCTTGCCCGTCCTCGACACCGTTTCGGCGGATTGAAGAGATTGTTTCGGGTATTGAGTTGCCCGGCAGGCCAGTGGTCGTGCTGCGTAAGCAATTACAACAAAAGCTGGCCGCCCTGACCGGCCCGGCAAAAATCATGCTGTTCTCCTGTGACCACGCGGCATCGTGGGATCTATTGGCCGACGCGTCCACCGCGGTGTTGCCTTTGGAGTGTGCCGCCATGTTGCCGCCATCTTTCATTGAATATGCGCTCCGATTGGGCGCGCAAGGGGTGGTCATCGCCGGTTGCCGTGAGGGCGATTGTGAATTCCGGCTGGGTGATACCTGGGTTCAGCAGCGCCTCACCGGAGCCCGTGAGCCACGTCTGCGCGCCGCCGCGCCGCGCGAGCGTATTGCGGTGGTCTGGGCCGGTAACCAGCGGGAACCCGTGGTGCAAGCGATTGCCGCTTTGCGTGCCAAATTCGACAGCGGCGCGGCGGCTCCCGATTCATTGACAATCGGTGTTCGCAACGAGACCCCAATTGAACCGAACCATGACTGACCAGCCCCCTCCGATTCGTCCCGTCCCCGGCCAACCCATCACAGCGGACTTCGCGTTCGACCTGCAAGTGCCTCAAGACGGGCGCAGACGCCTGGCACTTGCCTGGCTGGGCCTGGGCCTGTTTGCACTGCTGGCGTCAGGCCTTTTTTCCATTCTGCTGGTCTTGTCGCGTACCCCGCAGTTGCAAACCCTTTTTCCGGTCGCGGACTTTTTCCGCGTCGCCCTGGTTGTCCACGTTGACCTCTCGGTCCTGGTGTGGTTTCTTGCTTTTGGTGGTGGGCTCTGGACACTGAGCGGCACCCACCGTTACCCAGGCATGGCGTGGCTGGCCTTCGCGCTGTCTGCCGCCGGCACCCTGGTCATGTGTATCGCGCCTTTTGTACAGATTGCTACACCGGTCATGGCGAATTATGTGCCAGTGCTGGATGGCCCGGTTTTCCTGGCGGGGCTGGTTTTGTTTGGTGCGGGAATCACGATGTTGTGTTTGCGGTCCATGCTGGCGGTGCAACCGGTGGGCAGGCGCATTACTGGGTCTGGAGCCTTGCGTTTTGGCCTCAGTGCGGCCCTGGTTGCCAACGCAGTTGCCGTGCTGGCGTTTGTCTGGTCCTGGCTGGCCGTACCCCGTGAGCTGGACCCGCGTATCTACTACGAACTGGTTTTTTGGGGCGGTGGCCATGTGCTGCAGTTTGCCTACACACTGCTCATGCTGGTCAACTGGATCTGGCTGGCCTCGGCGGTCGGTGCGCGCTTGCCTCTTTCGCCCCGGGTCGTACTGATGCTGTTGGTGATTGTCCTTGTGAGTGTGTTTTTGACACCCATCACCTATCTGGCGTACGACGTCACTTCCGTTGAGCACCACAACCTGCAAACCCTGCTGATGCGTTTTGGTGGTGGCCTGGTTATTCCTCCGATTGCTTTGGCCGTTGTGTGGTCCCTGTGGCCCATTCGTTCGCTGGAAGCGGACAAGAAGCCGTTGCGGGCCAGCCTGGTTGCTTCGCTGGTGTTGTTTAGCGCTGGTGGCGTGATTGGGTTCTTGATCAGCGGCAGCAATGTCCGTATCCCAGCCCACTACCACGGTTGCATTGTGGGTGTTACCTTGGCCATGATGGGGGTTGTGTATTTACTGTTGCCCCGTTTTGGTTATGCCACCCCCGCGTCTAAAGCTGCGGCGTGGCAGCCCACGATTTATGGCGTTGGACAACTGATGCATATTGTGGGACTTGTTTGGTCCGGAGGTTATGGTGTTCAGCGCAAAGTGGCTGGTACGGACCAGGTGCTACGTTCCACACAAGAGACCTTGGGCATGGGCCTGATGGGGCTGGGTGGTTTGATCGCCATTGTGGGTGGCGTCATGTTTATTGTGATTGTGTTGCGGGCCTTGCGGCAGACCAGGGGAAGTTGATTCATGAACCATTCCATACCCGCTCGTTCTTTTACAGCGCCAAAGACCATGGGCTTGCATGCCATAGGCTCCATCGGGGCGGTGCTGGCCTTTACCATTCTCGGGGCCAGCATCTTGTTGCGCCTCACAACGACTTTTGCCACTGATGGCGCAACGCTGTCACTTCTGCCGTCTGCCATTGAAGATGCAACCCGGCTGGTCCACCGTTTGGCGGCAGCGGGCCTCGGCGTGTTGGCGCTGGTAGCGGCTGTTCTGTGCGTGATGCAGCGCAGCCGCCTGCCGCAGGCGGTCAAACCGGTGGCCTGGATGGTGGCCTGCACCGTGTTGCTGGCCGTCATCGGGCCGTTGACGCCGGGTTATCGTTACCACACAGTGACCATCACCAACGTGATGGCTGGCACGGTCTTGCTGATGGCGTGTTGGTGGTTGCGTGTCGCGTTGGTGTCCGCGCTGCCAAAGGCCAAATCGATGCAGCCGATGGTGCGAGGCACCATGGTCTTGCTGGTTGTTCACGTGGGGCTAGGGGCGGCAGCCAGCGCCTTTGCGGCGCGCGGCACACATTGGGTGTCTTTTGTGCATTCAGGCTCTGCCATGCTGACGCTGATGCTGGTCGGCTCCATTGTGTGGGACAGGCGCGGCGTAGACCGATTGCGCATACCTGTCCTGTTCACTGCGGGTTTGCTGGTTTTTCAACTGGTTCTGGGGGTGTCTGCTTTGTGGGCGGACGGACGTCCCGTTTGGCTGGGCTTTGTTCACGCGATGTTGTCGCCGCTGCTGGCAGCAGGTTTAGTCACTATCGTGGCATCGGATGACTGAACGTCAAGGCAGGCAATACAAGGCAGAATTGGGCCCTTGAATGCGGGGTAGGCGCCCGAGGCCCTGTCCCCTGACACCAGGAGAAATGTTATGCGGGCTGTTTTTGGGGTGCTGGGATTACTGATCACACTGGCTGTTGTTGCGGTATTGGCCAAGAAACAAATGGGTGTGGTGTCATCACCGCCCGCCAGTATCTCTGCGCCCATCGCAGGCGCCTCGGCAGTGGTGCCCGTCCAGCAGTTGCCGCAGCAGATTGGGCAAACGGTCGAGAACACGCTGCAACAGGCCCGCCCGATGCCCGATGACAAATAAGTTGTTGGTGTTTTTTGGCTCTAGCCCCCGTAATTGCTATGTAGCCAGCTATGAATAATGTAGCAACTGAATCCGACCAGGGATTCATGCAACTGGCTCTGGACCAGGCCCGGCAGGCGGCTTTTGCGGGTGAGGTTCCGGTTGGGGCGGTAGTAATCAAAGACGGCAAAGTGCTGGCAACCGGGCGCAATGCACCGATTGGTGAACACGACCCTACGGCCCATGCCGAAATCGTGGCACTGCGGGAAGCCGCCCGCCTGCTGGGCAACTACCGGCTTGATGGCTGTGAGATGTATGTCACCCTGGAGCCGTGCGCCATGTGCAGTGGTGCCATGCTGCATTCCAGGCTCAAGCGGGTTGTGTTTGGTGCCGCAGATCCCAAAACCGGTGCCGCGGGCTCCGTTTTAAACTTGTTTTCCAACGACGCTTTAAACCATCACACCCGCATTGAGGGGGGGCTTCTCGCGCAAGAGTGTGCCGCGGTACTACAGGCCTTCTTTAAGGATAAACGGATCGGACAGGGTCTGCAGAAGCAAACCCAGCACCCTCTGCGCGACGATGCTTTGCGTACACCCGATGCCCGGTTCCAGGGGCTGCCGGGCTACCCTTGGCAACCGCACTATTGCAGCGACCTGTCGACACTCCAGGGGTTGCGCTTGCATTATCTGGACGAGGGCCCGGCCGACGCACCCTTGACCTATCTGTGCCTGCACGGAAGTCCATCCTGGAGCTACCTTTACCGAAAGATGATTCCGGTGTTGTTGCAGACGGGGCAGCGCGTGGTGGCGCCTGACTTGATTGGATTTGGTCGCAGTGACAAGCCCAAAAAGGAAACGGCACACAGTTTTAGCTTCCATCGGCAGGTCTTGCTGGAACTGATTGAACGCCTCGACTTGCAGCGGGTTGTGCTGGTGGTGCACGGTTGGGGCGGTCTGTTGGGATTGACCCTCCCGATGGCAGCGCCCCGGCGCTTCCAAGGTGTGTTTGCCATGAACACCACGTTGCCGCCGAACGAAGAGGCGCCATCGGCATCAGGCTTTGAAACATGGCAGGTTTGGTGCGAGAAGAACCCCGCGTTCAACATCGCCCAGCACATGGTGCGCGAATGTCACTACCTGAGTGCGGACGAACGCGAGGCTTACGTTGCCCCTTTTCCCAATCAAGGATTTCGAGCAGGCATCCGCGCTGTGCCCCAGATGTTTGTCGATTTGACGCACTCCGCCAACAAGTCCCTTTGCAGTGCGACACGGGCTTTCTGGGGAACACAATGGACCGGCCGCAGCATGGTGGCGTTTGGCCTTCAGGATCCCATTTTCGGAACCAACGAGATGGGTAACCTGGCACGCAGCATCCGGGGGTGCGGGGTGCCGGTGGGTGTTCCCGAATCGGGTCATCTATTGCCGGAGTGTGACGAACAACTTGCGCAAAGGGCGGTCCGGTTTTTCATGGAGTCAGCCTAGCGTTTCAGGGTTATCCCCGAGACACTGGCCCGGCGAAGCGAATAGTTGTGCGATGTTTTTTTCATTGCACGCATTTTTCTTGTTGCTGGTGCACAATGTTCTGCAAGACAAAGATTTTTGGTTTGAATGCACACCGACACTGACACTCTGCATTTCCTGGATGACGAAGGCGACACTGGCGTTGTAGCGGGCTTGGTGTGGCGGCTGCTGGTCATTGATGATGAGCCCGATGTTCACCGTGCCACTACGTTTGCCTTGGCTGGAGTCAAAATTCTGGGACGACCGCTCCAATTTTTGCATGCTTACTCCGCAGCGGAGGCCACGCAATTGTTGCGGACCGAGTCCGATGTCGCCGTGGTGCTGCTGGATGTGGTCATGGAACGTGAAGACGCCGGGCTGGCGCTGGTCAAGACGATCCGGCAGGATCTTCGTCTTACCGAGTTGCGCATCATTCTGCGCACCGGCCAGCCTGGTTATGCCCCCGAAATCGAGACCATTCATGATTTCGACATCAACGACTACAAGACCAAGTCAGAACTGACCCGCACCAAACTGTACGCGACCGTGACAGCGGCAGTGCGGGCTTACGAGCAAATTCGCAAGCTCGATCAACTGGCGTTTTATGACCGTTTGTGCAGTCTTCCGAATCGCAATAAATTCATTGACCTCAGCGATGAGAGACTCGCCTCGGAGCAGTGTTCCAATGATGTGATTGGTATTCTGGATATCGATGACTTTTCTGAAATCAACGATGCATTGGGCCACCAGCAAGGGGACCGTTTGTTGCAGGCGGTTGCTGATCGTCTGAAGCTTGAGTTTGGCAACAACGTCATCTTGGCACGACTCGGCGGCGACACCTTCGGGCTCATGGGACCACTGCGGGTACTGGACCCGGTGAACGTGCTGGACCTTTTTCGCACGCCCTTCAAAGTTAATGATGACTCCATGGTGGTTACGGCAACCATGGGTCTGACACAGTGTTTGGGTGCTGGCATTGCTGGTCGGGATGCCTTGAAAGACGCCAACATCGCGCTCAAACTGGCCAAGAAAAACCGTCGCGGTGGGTTTGTCATGTTTTCATCCCAGATGGGAGCCGACATCCGGGAGCGGGTTCGCCTGTTGCAGGCTTTGCGTCACGCGGTTGAATGTGAGCGTCTGTTTGTCGTCTATCAGCCGCAGGTCAACCTGCCCAGTGGAAAACTGGTGGGTGTTGAGGCGCTGATTCGTTGGCGCAACGAAGACGGATCCTTCGTTTCACCTGAACGTTTTATTCCTCTGGCTGAAGCGTCGGGCATGATTGTCGCCATTGGAGACTGGGTTTTGCGAATGGCTTGCCATGAACTGGTGCGATTGCAGGCCTTGGGTTTGCCGGACTTGCGCATGTCGGTCAACGTGTCACAAATCCAGTTCCGCCATCCGGAATTTCTGGAGAGGCTGCGTTTGGCCGTCGCCGATACCGGCATCAATGCCAAATGCCTGGAGTTGGAAATCACCGAGTCGGTCGCAATGGAAGACCCGGATTTCATGCTTGAAACTTTGCACAAGATCCGGAAAATGGACATCTCAGTCGCCATTGACGATTTCGGCACAGGATATTCGTCGCTGAGCCATTTGCGCCAGTTACCCATCGACCGGCTCAAGATTGACCGCGCTTTTGTGACCGAACTGAACAATGCTGTCATGGGCGGGCACATTGCATCCATGGTGATTGAGTTGGGACGCAACCTGAACCTGACGGTGATTGCCGAAGGTATCGAAGAAGAGAGCCAGGCACAGACTCTGTTGCGCATGGGCTGTCACGAAGGGCAGGGCAACCTGTATGCAAAACCCATGGTTTCGCCCCAGTTAATCGAGTGGATTCAAGCTCGTCAGTCAGCTGCCTAAAAAAAAAGCGCTTTGGGCTCGACCGGTGTTTATCTGGTACCAAAGCAGCGGGGCTGCTGGCTGATAATCAAGCGGTGAAAAAGCATATCTATATCTACTCGCCCTCCGGCGCGGTCCGCGACAAAGCGGCATTCAAACGCGGCGTGTTACGCCTTCAGTCGCTAGGGCACGAGGTAGAAGTTGACCCCGATGCCTTAACCAGCTACCAGCGTTTTGCCGGCGACGACCAGACGCGTCTGGCCGCCATCCATCGTGCGGCCGCCAGCGGTGCCGATGTGGCCCTGGTGTCCCGGGGAGGCTACGGTTTGACTCGGATCTTGCCTGGCATTCGGTACAAAGCCATCGCCAAGGCCATAGAGCGAGGAACCCAGTTCGTAGGCATCAGTGATTTCACCGCGTTTCAGCTTGCGGTTCTCGCAAAAACCGGTTGTCAAACCTGGGCGGGGCCTGCCCTGTGTGAAGGTTTTGGCGTGGGTGGCAAGCCCCCTGGTGTTGGCGATGGTGATCAGACGGTCGAAGGGCGGCCTGACGAGATCATGGAGGATTGTTTTAACGACATGCTCACAGGCCAGGGCGAAGGCGCGGGCTGGCGACAGCACCGGCAAGGCCCAACCGATGGGCCGTTGAAAGCCAAGGTCAAGGACACTTTTGGTATCAAGGGCGCAAGCTTGTGGGGCGGCAATCTGACCCTGTTGTCCTCACTGTTGGGGACGCCGTATTTCCCGGACATCAAAGGCGGAATCCTGTTTCTGGAAGACGTGGGAGAACACCCTTACCGCATCGAACGCTTGTTGACGCATTTGCTGCTTGCAGGAGTGTTGTCCAAACAAAAGGCCATTGTCATGGGGCAATTCACTGACTTCACCCTGAATACACACGACAAAGGTTTCAAACTGCAGTCGGTCTTTGAATGGTTGCGCCGTCAAACCAAAACACCGGTATTGACCAATTTGCCCTATGGCCATGTGGCAACCAAGGTGTTATTGCCGGTGGGAGCAAAAACGGATCTTCTGGTTGAGGGTCGTGACGCCTTGCTGTTTTGGGGGCACCATGGTTGACCGAGTCAATGGCATTTCATTCACCGGCGCGGCGCGGGCGTGAGGTTAACGACTTTGGCAATACACCCCTGAACATGGCGCTGATGTCGTTCAGTTTTTGCTGAGCCCGGGCCTCACCGTCAATGGCGGAAATGGCAGCCATCACATCTCCGCGCAAGTACCACAGGTCATCAAGGTCTTTGGCGTAGGTCACCTTGAGTTCAAGCTTGGACGCTTCACTCGCACCCGGCACGCTCAGGCCGTTGAGCATGGCCTCACGAATGTTCTCCAGTGCATTTTGCGCGCGAGTGGATTGCCGGTTGGAAGTTCCCAACAGGTTGTGTACACCCATGACCAAGGCAGAAGGCATCCAACGCATAGCGACCACTTTACGATTTTGTTCGGTGACGATACCAAATTAAGTTCGACTGAACAATAGGTGAAAATGCCGATCTCACAGCCCGGTGGGCTACTGGTCTGCCGATGCGCTCCAACGTGCATTCCAGTCTTTTTGCAAATCCCGCCGATCACGTTTGGTCGGACGGCCGTGCTCCATGGTCAGCGCGGGTTCAGGGCTGAGGCGTCTGCGCTCAGCTTCGAGAGCCCGTTTCTGCAGACTTTCGGGTGTTTCGGTATACAACTGCTGTGCGACGGGTGCAGGCCCGCGTTGTTCGCTGATTCCCTGAACGACTACCGTATGAGGTACTTTGGCCTGCCAGATGGTCAGTACATCGCCGATGCGCAGTTCGCGTGAAGGCTTGACGGTATGCGGGCCAAATAATACCTGCCCGCGATTGACTGCCTCGGTTGCGAGTGACCGTGTCTTGAAAAATCGTGCGGCCCAAAGCCACTTGTCAATGCGGGTGGTATCCATCAGTTCGGATTGTGGCGCATTGGGATCAGCACGAGGGCGTCCAGACCTTCGATTTGCAAGTCCACCACGCGGTTGTTGAGCTGTATGGTGCCGTTCAGGGCGATCACTATTTCCCGGGCGATGGTCAGACCCAGACCGGTACCTGACTTGGTGTCTCCGGTTGCAAACGGCTGGAACAGGCGCTGGCGCATGGAGTCACCAATGCCGGTTCCGCTGTCCGACACGCACAACTGTGCCATGGATCCGACCGGCTCGATCAGGACGCTCAGTTTGCCGCGGTTGGGCGTGTGCCGTATGGCGTTGTGTAACAGGTTGCGCACCAACTCGCGCAGCATCCATTCGTGGGCATGCACTTGGCAGGGCTGGCTTTCGATTTCAAAGTCGATGTCTTTTTGGGCGATCAGCGGTGACACATCCAATGCTACGGCTCGCACCACCTCGGCCCAATCCAGCGTCGCAAAGTTCTGCAATTGCCGCACTTGCTCCACCTTGGCCAGGGACAACATCTGGTTGGCCAGCACGGTGGCCCGGTCCACGGTCACCTGCATCTCCTGCAGGGCCTCCTGCGCCGGCACGTCACCGCGCAGGGCGGACTGCACTTGAACCTTCAGCACGGCCAGCGGCGTGCGCAACTGGTGGGCGGCATCACGCACAAAACGCTTCTGGTGGTCCAGCACCTGCTGCAGGCGCTGCATGACCTGGTTGGTGGCATCGGTCAGGGGCTGGATTTCACGCGGAAGGTCACTGGCCTCAAGCGGCGTCAGATCGTCTTCCCGGCGCAGGCGCAGGTTTTCGCTGAGGCGGCGCACCGGGCGCGTGACCCGCTGCACCACTACCAGCACCACCGCCGTGATGACGGTGATCAGCAGCAGTTGGCGGATCAGGGTGTCCAGCAGGATTTGCCGCGCCAGCGTACGGCGCAGCTCCAGCGTCTCGGCCACTTGCACGGTGGCCATGGCGTGGTCGCCCCGTTGGCCAGCGGGTGCAGCAGCACGGCCATGCGCACCGGGTCACCGCGAAAAGTGCTGTCGTAGAAATCGACCAGTGCCGCATACGGCCCCTGGTTGGGCAGGGTCCCGGTCCATTGGGGCAGATCCTTGGCGCCATCGATCCACTGGCCCTTGGCGTCAGATATGCGGTAGGTCATGCGGCTGCGGTTGTCGGCCTCAAAGGCCTCCAGTGCCGAGTAGGGAATGTGCGCGCGGATGGTGGGCTGCCCGCCATGGTCTTCGATCTCCAGCAGGTCGCCCATGGCCTTGGCCGACGCCAGCAGCGTGCGGTCATAGGCCACGTTCACCGCCTGTAGGGCCTGGCGGTACAGGCTGTAGGTGTCCACCACCACAAACAGCGCAATCGGCACCAGAATGCCCACCAGAAGATGGCGGCGCAGGGACAGCGCGGTCGGGTGCGTGGCGGGTGCGGGGGGCATGTCAGCTGTCGGCCTTGAGCAGGTAGCCCAGGCCGCGCAGGGTCATCAGCGTCACGCCGGTGCCCGCCAGCTTTTTGCGCAGGCGGTAGACCACCACTTCGATGGCCTCGTATTGCACCTCCAGCTCCCCGGGGAACACCACCTCGAACAGGCGTTCCTTGGCCACGGCGTAGCCAGCCTTGACCATCAGTGCGCCCATCAAGGCGAGTTCCCGCGGTGTCAGATCCAGCACCTGGTGCTGGTGGTAGATGGCGCCGTTCTCGCGGTCGTAGCGCAGGGAACCGACGGCGGGGTGGTCTTGCGCATCGTCACGGCTTGAGCCCGCGCGGCGGCGGTGCAGGGCGCGCACACGGGCCTCCAGCTCGTCCAGATCAAAGGGCTTGGGCAGGTAGTCATCGGCACCTGCATTGAGGCCCAACACCCGGTCACCCACCGTGCCACGCGCCGTCAGGATCAGCACCGGGGTGTTCAACCCCGCCTTGCGCGCCTGCTGCAGCACTTCCAGCCCATCCTTACCGGGCAGGCTCAGGTCCAGCACCACCACGTCGGGTTGCAGGGTGCTCCAGATGCCCAGCGCCACAGCGCCATCACCGCATACGTCAACCCGCATGGATGCGCGCACCAGGCTGCGTTGCAGTGCGGTGCGCAGGGCTGGGTCGTCTTCAATCAACAGCAGGTGCATGGCGTTCGGCAGCAGGATTCGGGGGTTTCCCCTAGGGTTTTGGACAGCCGAATGACAGGCTGGCTTCGCATCATAGGATTGTTTTTCAACAACCCGAGGAGACTTCCATGCGTCGCGAACTGTTTCTCAAATCCATGCTGGCCCTGGCCACAACGGCTACGTTGCCCCTGACGGCGCGGGCCGCTACCAATGTGAAGATGATGATTCCGGCCAACCCCGGTGGCGGCTGGGACTCCACCGGGCGCGCTCTGGGTAAGGCCCTGCTGGAAGCCAAGGCGGCAGACACCGTCACCTTTGAGAACAAGGGCGGCGCGGCCGGTGCTCTGGGCCTGGCGCAGTTTGTCAACGCCAGCAAGGGCGACCCGAACGCCCTGATGGTCATGGGCGCCGTCATGCTGGGCGGCATCATCACCGGCAAGCCGCCGGTGTCGATCACCGCGGCCACGCCGATTGCCCGCCTGACCAGCGAATACAACGTGTTTGTGCTGCCGGCCAACTCGCCCTTCAAGACGCTTGGCGACGTGGTGGCCCAGCTGAAGAAGGACCCCGGCAGTGTGAAGTGGGGCGGCGGCTCCCGCGGCGCCACCGAGCACATTGCCGCTGCCATGATTGCCCGTGCCGCTGGCGTGGACCCGGCGCGCATCAATTACGTGGCCTTCCGTGGGGGCGGTGAGGCCACCGCTGCCATCCTGGGTGGCAACGTGACCATTGGCGGCAGCGGCTACAGCGAGTTTGCCGAATACATCAAGGCCGGCAAGATGAAGGCCGTGGGGGTGACGTCGGCCACGCGCCTCAAGGGCATTGACGTGCCCACGCTGAAGGAGCAAGGGCTGGATGTGGAAATTGGGAATTGGCGTGGCGTCTACGGCGCCCCAGGCATCAGCGCCGAGCAGCGCAAGGCCCTGACGGACCTGGTGCTCAAGGCACTCAAGACCAAGGCCTGGGAAGAGGCGCTGGAAAAGAACAGCTGGACACCGGCCGTGTTGTCGGGCGCCGCATTCGAGAAGTTTGTCGACGATGACTTTGCCTCGCTGCGCGCGACCATGGTCAAGTCCGGCATGATCTAAACGTCTGCAGGAGACGCACCCATGCAAGCACACGCACCGGCGCAGCATTCGCCGTATCTGCAAGCCCTGGTCGGTGTCGGCGTGCTGCTGCTGGCGCTGCTGTTGGCATTGGGCGCCTGGTTCATTCCCTCAAGCGCTGGTTACGGCGGGGTGGGACCCAACTTCCTGCCGTGGGTGGTGTCCATCGCCCTGGGGGGCTGCGGGTTCCTGTTGATTCGAAAGGCCCGGCGCAGCGGCTACCTGCACATGGGGGACCACGATGGCGAGCACCCGTATTGGGCTGGTTTTGCCTGGATGTCGGCGGGCATGCTGCTCAATGCCGCACTGATCACCCGCATCGGCTTTGTGTTCAGTTGTGCCCTGTGTTTTGTGCTGGCGGCGCGCGGACTGCGCAACGCCCAGGCCACCGCCAAGCTGGGTGCCAAAAGCTGGCTGATCGACTGCGTCGTGGCGCTGCTGATTGCCGCACCGGTGTACTGGATGTTCACCAAATTTTTGGGCATCAACTTGCCCGGTCTGACCGAAAGCGGGTGGCTGTGATGGAGACGATGGACATTTGGGGCCAGCTGATGCAGGGCTTTGCCACGGCGGGCACGCCGGTCAACCTGCTGTGGGCGTTTGTGGGCTGTGCTTTGGGTACGGCAGTGGGCGTGCTGCCCGGCATTGGCCCTGCCACGGCCGTGGCGATGCTGCTGCCCATCACCACCCAGGTGGAGGCCACGGCGTCGATGATTTTCTTTGCCGGTATTTACTACGGTGCGATGTACGGTGGCTCCACCACTTCCATCCTGCTCAACACGCCGGGTGAAACCGCCACCATGGTCACCGCCATGGAGGGCAACAAGATGGCCAAGAGCGGCCGCGCCGGCGCGGCGCTGGCCACAGCGGCGATTGGTTCCTTTGTGGCAGGCTCCATTGCGACCGTGATCGTGACGCTGTTCGCGCCGGTAGTGGCCGAATTTGCCGTCAAGCTGGGCCCGCCGGAATATTTCATGCTGATGCTGCTGGCCTTCACCACCGTGAGTGCGGTGCTGGGCCAGAGCACGGTGCGCGGCTTGACCGCCTTGTTTGTGGGCCTGGCTGCCGGGCTGGTGGGCATGGACCAGATCACCGGCCAGGTGCGCTACACCGGCGGTGTGCCGGAGCTGATGGATGGCGTGGAAATCGTTCTGGTGGCCGTGGGACTGTTTGCTGTGGCCGAGGCCATGCACGCGGTGCTGTTTGAAGGCAAAGCCGTGGACAGCGAGAACCGCATGAGCCGGGTGACGATGACGGTCAGCGACTGGAAGCGCTCCATCCCGGCCTGGCTGCGCGGCACTGCCATTGGCGCGCCGTTTGGCTGTATTCCGGCCGGTGGCACCGAGATTCCGACCTTCCTGAGCTATGCCACCGAGAAGAAGCTGGCCAGTGGCGAGCGCCAGGCCGAATTCGGCACCAAGGGTGCGATTGAAGGCGTGGCCGGCCCCGAGGCTGCCAACAACGCCACGGTGACCACCGCGCTGATCCCGCTCTTGACCTTGGGCATCCCCACCTCCAACACCACGGCCATCTTGCTCGGTGCATTCCAGAACTACGGCATTCAGCCCGGGCCACAGCTCTTCACCACATCGGCCAGCCTGGTGTGGGCGCTGATAGCCTCGCTCTACATCGGAAACGTGATGCTGCTGGTGCTCAACTTGCCCATGGTGGGCCTGTGGGTCAAGCTGCTGAAGGTGCCCAAGCCCCAGTTGTATGCCGGCATCCTGATCTTTGCCACGGTGGGTGCCTACGGCATGCGCCAGAGCGCGTTCGACTTGTTCCTGCTGTATGGCATTGGCCTGGTGGGGCTGGTGATGCGGCGCTTCAACTTCCCCACCGCACCGGTGCTGGTGGGCATGATCCTGGGGCCGCTGGCCGAGGCGCAACTGCGCAACGCGATCTCGATTGGCGAGGGCAGTGCCTTGATCTTCTTGCAGCGCCCCATGTCGCTGGCGATCCTGATCGTGGTGGTTGCGGTGTTGCTGGTGCCGCGCATCGTCAAGTGGTTCTCGCCGGGCAACGATCCATGAAATTCTTGTCACGTTTCGACGTTGTCGCACTGGGCACCGCACTACTGGTGGCTGCCGGCATGGCCTATCACCTGTCGAGCAAGATGGCACCGCAGATATTGACGGCCCCGCTGCCTGAAGTGTCGATCAATGGGCCGGTTCTGGACGCTTCGACCGGCTTGCCGTTGCGCTCCACTTCAGTGGTTGCCGTATTTGCCGGCGGCTGTTTCTGGGGGGTTCAGTCGGTGTTTCAGCACACCCAAGGGGTGGTAAACGCGGTCTCCGGCTATGCAGGGGGCCCGGCCAGCACGGCCAACTACACGGATGTCAGAACCGGTTCCACCGGGCATGCAGAGGCCGTGGAGGTCACCTTTGATCCCTCCGTTGTCAGCTATTCACAACTCCTGCAAATCTTCTTTAGCGTGGCCCACGATCCCTCGCAACTCAATGCCCAGTACCCCGACGAGGGGCCTCAGTACCGCTCCGTCGTGTTTTACAGCGATGCCTATCAGCGTGAGCTGGTCCAGCGCTACATCGCCCAGATCGACGCCTCCGGGGTTTTCAAAAAACCTGTTGTGACAGAAATAAGGGCGCTGAATGACAGTGGCTTCCACCCCGCTGAGCGTTTGCACCAGAACTTCGTCGCGCTCTACCCAGGCAATGCCTACGTGGCGCAGTTTAATGCCCCAAAGCTGGAGCGATTCAAGGGGTTCCTGCCGGCATTGCATCGGGATAGGCCGACTCTTGTGCCGTAGAGCGTGCGGGCACAGGTTCATCGCTTGACGGCGTTCTCCCCCCGCCTCACACATCGATCGCCGCAGCCGACCCTGCCTGTGTCCTCAACTCAAATTTCTGGATCTTCCCGGTGCTGGTCTTGGGCAGTTCGCCAAACACCACAGCGCGCGGCACCTTGAAGCCGGCAAGGTGCTTCTTGCAATGCGCCACGATGTCTTCGGGCGTGGCCGTGGCGCCAGCCTTGAGCTCGACGAAGGCGCAGGGGGTTTCGCCCCAGCGCGGGTCGGGCTTGGCCACCACGGCGGCGACCAGCACGTCGGGGTGGCGGTAGAGCACGTCCTCGACCTCGATGGAAGAGATGTTCTCGCCGCCCGAAATGATGATGTCCTTGCTGCGGTCCTTGATCTTGAAATAGCCGTCCGGGTACTGCACGGCCAGGTCCCCGCTGTGGAACCAGCCGCCAGCGAAGGCTTCTGCGGTCGCCGTCGGGTTCTTCAGGTAACCCTTCATGGTGATGTTGCCTTTGAACATGATCTCGCCCATGGTTTCACCATCCTGCGGCACGGGCTGCATCGTTTCGGGGTTCAGCACGCGCACGTCGCGCTGCAGGTGGTAGCGCACGCCCTGGCGGGCATTGAGGCGGGCGCGCTCGCCGATGTCCAACTGGTCCCAGGCGTCGTGTTTGGCGCAGACCGTGGCGGGGCCATAGACCTCCGTCAGGCCGTAGACGTGGGTCAAGTCGAAGCCCATCGCTTCCATGCCTTCGATCATCGAGGCCGGTGGCGCGGCGCCCGCCACCATCGCCTTGACGCCGGCGGGCACACCCTCCTTCATGGCGGCGGGCGCATTCACCAGCAACCCGTGCACGATCGGCGCGCCGCAGTAATGTGTGACGCCGTGTTTGCGGATGGCGTCGAAGATCGCCTGCGCTTCCACGCGGCGCAGGCAGACGTTGACGCCGGCGCGCGCGGCGATGGTCCACGGGAAGCACCAGCCGTTGCAGTGGAACATCGGCAGCGTCCACAGATACACCGCGTGCTTGGGCAGGTCCCATTCCAGGATGTTCGAGATGGCGTTGGTGGCGGCGCCGCGGTGGTGGTAAACCACGCCCTTGGGGTTGCCGGTGGTGCCGCTGGTGTAGTTCAGCGCGATCGCATCCCACTCGTCGGCGGGCAGACTCCAGGCGAAGTGCGGGTCACCGCTAGCCACGAAAGCGTCATAGGTGGTGCTGCCGATGCGCTCGGTCAGCCCGGTGAACAACGCATCCTCCACGTCAATCACCAGCAGCGGCGTTTTGGACTGCCGCAGGGCCAGCGCTTTCTTCAGGGTACCGGCAAACTCGGGGTCGACGATCACGACTTTGGCCTCGCCGTGGTCGAGCATGAAGGCGATGGCTTCCGGGTCCAGCCGGGTGTTCAGTGAATTGAGCACCGCGCCGGCCATCGGCACGCCGAAGTGCGCTTCCACCATGGGTGGGGTGTTCGGCAGCATCACAGCCACGGTGTCGTTCTTGCCGATACCGGCGCGTGTGAGGGCGCTGGCCAGCTGGCGGCAGCGGGCGTAGGTTTCGCCCCAGGTGCGGCGCAGCGTGCCATGCACGACCGCCAGTCGGTCGGGGTAGACCTCGGCCGTGCGCTCGATGAAACCCAGTGGCGAGATGGGGGTGAAATTGGCCTGGTTGCGCGGCAGGTTCTGGTCAAAGATGCTGGTCATGCGGGTCTCCTGTAATGGCGTGAACCGGCACATTACAGCAAGACAGCCTGCCCGCGACGCTGACGGCCCTTGAAAAAAGGGGGGGCCAAAAAAATCCCCGGGGGCCCATCCCCCCGCCCTCCCCCCGGAACTTCTTGCACGCGCGGACGTCGTCAGGAACCTGATCACAGGGTGCTGCGCCAGGCGGTAGTCCATTCGTTGAGTGCGGCAGTGATGGAGTCGTGCGGGTTGCCGGGCAAACCCAGCGCGTGGGCGGCGTGCCCCAAGGCTGCCAGGGCCGCCTGCGGCGTAGACGTGTCCAGCGCCAGAGCACCATTCTGTTTGGAAAGTTTTTCACCGTTGGTGCCGAGCACCAGGGGTGTGTGCAGGTACTGCGGTGTGGGCAGACCCAACCCACGCTGCAGCAACACCTGGCGTGCGGTGTTGTCGGCCAGGTCCATTCCGCGCACCACATGGGTGATGCCCTGCGCCGCATCATCCACCACCACGGCCAATTGGTAGGTAAAACAGCCGTCGGCACGCTTCAACACAAAGTCTCCGACCTCGGTGGTCACGTTCTGATGGTGTTCACCTATTCGGCGGTCGTGCCATTGGATGGTTTGCTCTGCTATTGAATAAGGAGCGGAGTCTCCATATTCCACGTGGGCAGGAGGCCTATTTCCCATAAAAATATCGGTACGAAGCCGCCACGCGCAAGGGGTGCTTGTGTCTTCGGCGGACATCAGACAGGTTGCTGGGTCGTTAAGTACCGGTCGGCAGGTTCCAGGGTAGACCAGTTCACCGTGGCGCGTTCGGACCAGCCCCAGCATCGCCAGGCGGGTGCTGATGTCCTTGCGTGTGCATCGGCAGGGGTAGACCAGCCGTTGTTCGGATAATTGCCGCAGGGCTTGCTGATAGAGCGAAGTACGTCCAGACTGCAAGGTCGGAGTCTCATCCGCTTGCAAGCCGCAGGCGCTGAGTTGCTGCAGGATGTGCCCGGCTGCGCCGACCACGGTGCGCGGTGTGTCCACGTCTTCAATGCGCACCAGCCAGGTTCCGTTGTGTGCCCGCGCGTCCAGCCAGCTCGCCAGCGCGGCCACCAAAGAGCCGGCATGCAGGGGGCCGGTCGGCGACGGCGCAAAACGGCCTCTGTAGCGAACATGGGGACTCATGGTTTAATCAGCTTGGCTGCGTCACGGATTCGCGGGTGCCAGCGTGCTGCGCAGTGACGCAGCTTGGGGGTCACGCCATCGAAAGTGCGAGTTCCAGACCGGAAACAAAAGCATCTTCAACCCGGTGTCCCAGGCACCAGTCACCACACAGGCCCAGACCGGCTTTGGCATCCCAGAGGTGCGAGGTACCCAGGGCCTTGTCGGTCTTGGCATAGAGCCAGCGTTTGGTGTCGGTATGGGCCGGTTGGGCGCGTATGCCTGTGACTTCCGCAAAGGCTTTGATCAACTTGGCCTGTACACGCTTGGGATCGTCATTCAAGTGCTCCTGAGACCACGCGGCGCTGGCCTGCACGGTCCAGCGTTCAATGGCGCCGCGCCCCGGTTTGCTGGATTCGCGCGTCAGCCAGGCAATGCGGTGGTGGGTGCTGCGGGCAGCGTTCCACTGCGGCCCCAGCGTTGAAAAACTGGGTTGCATGGCCTGTGGATAGGCCAACATCAGGGTCCAGCAGGGCGCAACCGTGACGGCACTGATTTTCTTGAGTAGTGGTGCCCCCTTGGGCGTGGTCTGCAACAGCTCCTGCGCCTGTACCGACGGCACGGCCAAGACCACAGCGTCAAAACCTCCGTACACATGGGTGCTGTCGCCGTCACCCACCGTGCGCAACTGCCAGTGGGCTCTGTTGAGGGCGTCCGGTTCAATTTGCATGACCCGGGTGTTCAGTTCCAGGCCGTCGGCATCAGCCAGCGGCTGGGCCCAACGGCGCACCAGCGTATTCATGCCCGGTACCGGAACCCAATGGGGCTCACGCGCAGGCAGTCCGGCGGCCGCCACGCGGCCATGGGCATCGAGCACCTGCACGGTGTTGGCACTCCAGGCCTTGCAGACATTGGGCGTGGTCTGCAGTGCTTGCACAAACCGCGGGTCACGCACGGTGAAATACTGCGCTCCGGTGTCAAAGGTTCCAAATGCGCTGTTACGCGTCGCCATACGGCCACCCACCGTGTGGCTCTTTTCGAACACCATGACCCTGTGTCCGGCTTGCACCAGGGTGCGTGCGCAGGTGATGGCGGCCATTCCCGCTCCTACGATGGCAATCTGTCGGGAAGCGGTCATGGGGGTGTCTCCAGAAGTTGAATTGTTGGTGCCAGTTTAAACGGGTGGCGGTGCGCGCCTCCGAAGCATTACATCCGTGCTCAAAAATGGGCCCGGTGCTGTTCGAGCAAAGCGGCCCGGGTTGTCTCGCTTTCCAGTTGCTTCAGCCACCATTGCAGGGCGCGCCCCTGTGTTTCGGCTTTGCCCCGCCATGCGTAATGGATGGAGACCTGGCGCGGGGATCGGTCGGTCTTCTTGACGACCAGGCGGCCAGCTTCAATGTAGGCGCTGGCCATGCACAGTGGCAGATTGCCACCCGCCAGGCCCCGTAGTTGGGCTTCCAGTTTGTCACGCATGCTGCCCACCGTGAACACGTCTTGGCCGCTGAGCAGCCCAAAAGTCAGGGCACGGCCGCGTTGCACCGAGTCCGCCACTGCCACGGCGCGGTGCTGCTGGATGGCGGCATCCGTCAAGGGATCTGGCGCCTTGGCCAATGGGTGGTGGGGTGCAACCGCGTAGACAAAAGTCACGCTCCCCATCGGTCTGCTGTGGACATCGGTATTGCTGGAGCCATCCGGCGTGACACCGATGGCAAGGTCGGCCTGTCCGGATGTCAGGGCCTGCAGCGTGCCCGACAAGGTTTCGTCGCGCAGTCGAATGCGGGTTGGCGGGCGCAGTGAAAAAAAACTCTCGCACAACTCCATGACGGTCGTTTTGGAGATGATGGTGTCCAGCGCGATGGTGAGCTCGGGCTCCCAGCCGGTTGCGACGCGTTTGACCCGGTTGGCGACTGCATCAATGTCATTGAGTAGACGTGAACCTTCACGCAGCAGTTCGGCCCCGGCTTCCGTCAGTTTGGCCTGGCGGGAGCTGCGGTCATACAGCAAAACATCCAGGGCGTCTTCAATCTGGCGTACCCGGTAGGTGAGGGCGCTGGGTACCATGCCCATGGCACGGGCCGCGGCGGCAAAACTGCCCGCAGCCGCAATGGTCTCCAGCATGGCCAATGCGTCGGGGGTTAATACATCGCGTGCAGTTTGCATGGAATGGTGTCTTAAACTGAAATTATTTGAATGATGCCATCAATCACCGTGGATGGAAATGGACCGTGCCGGCCCTAAAGTTTGAGTATCACCCGGCGTCTTATTGCGCCAGGTCTCACGGGCGGACCCCGAACAACAAGGAGATTGTTATGTTGACCCTGCGCAAATCAGCAGATCGCGGTTATGCCGACCACGGTTGGCTCAAGTCCTTCCACAGTTTTTCGTTTGCCGGTTATTACGACTCTGCGCACATGGGCTGGGGCAACTTGCGGGTCATCAATGAAGACCGCATCGCGCCCGGTACGGGGTTTGGCACCCATGGCCACCGCGATATGGAAATCATCAGTTATGTGATTTCCGGTGAGCTGGCGCACAAAGACAGCATGGGCAACATCAAAGGCATCCCGCCGGGTGATGTGCAGCGAATGAGTGCCGGGCGCGGCGTGCAGCACAGCGAGTTCAACCATGCACCCGACCAGACCACGCACTTTTTTCAAATCTGGATCGAGCCCAACGTGAAGGGTATCGCTCCCAGCTATGACCAAAAGACCGTGCCGACCGAGCAAAAGCAGGGCGTGTTGCGCCTGGTGGCGTCACCGGATGGCGCACAAGACTCGGTGCTGATCCATGCCGATGCCCGCATGTACAGCGGTCTTATGGACGCCGCACAGACTGCCAGCTTGGCGCTGGACCCTGCCCGCAAGGCCTATGTGCATCTGGTACGGGGTGCGATTGCGGTCAATGGGGTAGTGTTGTCCGCAGGTGACGCGGCCTTGCTGGCGCAGGAAGACACATTGCGACTGGACCAGGCCACGGGCGCGGAAGTGCTGGTTTTTGATCTGAGCGCCTGATTTCAGTTTTTTTGTATCAATCTTTTCAAAAGGTATCGAGATGGCAAAGGTAGTCGTTGTTTTTCATTCGGGTTATGGGCACACACAGCGCCTGGCCCAATCCGTGGCCCAAGGCGCTGGGGCCGAGTTGCTGGCGATTGATGCCGACGGAAACCTTCCCGCCGGTGGCTGGGAAACGCTGGCCGCAGCCGACGCTATTATTTTCGGCTCACCCACCTATATGGGCAGCGTGAGCTGGCAGTTCAAAAAGTTTGCCGATGCCAGCAGCAAGCCCTGGTACACCCAGGAGTGGAAAGACAAGATCTTTGGCGGCTTCACTGCCAGTGCCAACGTCAATGGTGACAAACACTCCACCTTGCATTACTTCATGACGTTGGCCATGCAGCACGGCGGCATTTGGGTCGGCACTGGCCACAATTACAACAACACCAAGGCCTCGCTACGCAGCGATGTGAACTACCTGGCCTCCAGCGCTGGCCCCATGGCCCAGACGCCGGGCGATGCGAGCGGTGAAGAGATGAACGCGGGCGACCTGGAAACCGGGCGCTTGTTTGGTGCACGGATTGCCCTGCTGGCGGGAAATAAGTAGCGGAATATGCCGCTAGCCCTCGTGGAATAAGCGGTAGCAGCTATAGAAAAGGAAGCACACTTCTACCTTTTTGCTGCGAAGTCGCACGGAGCCTGGGCGGCAGAGCGTTCTGCTCCGTGTCCTCCGCCCGCTGCGCGGGCTCCCCCTTGACCTGCGCAGAACGCTCCGCCGCCCAGGCGCCTTGTCGGTTCACGTTATCCGTTCACTGCCTCGGGGTTTGGGATCAGGTGGGCATCTACGGCCCGCCGCTCGTCAAACACGAAACAGCTGCCTTGGTAATGTGAACCGTCGGTTTCCTCAAAGTACTTGAGGATGCCGCCTTCCAGCTGGTAGACATGGTTCAGTCCCAAGCCCTGCATCAGGATGGCGGCCTTTTCGCAGCGAATGCCGCCGGTACAAAAACTGACCACGGTTTTGCCTTCCAGCTCGGCCTTGTGGTTCAGCACGGCTTGCGGGAATTCGGTGAACCTGGTGATGCGCCAGTCGATCGCACCCGCGAAGGTCCCCGCGTCCACCTCAAAGTCATTGCGCGTGTCCAGTGTGACCACGGGGCGGCCTTCGTCGTCGTGGCCCTGGTCCAGCCAGCGCTTTACCGTGGCCGTTGGTACGGCGGGTGCGCGGCCTTCTGCCGGGCGTATGGTGGGGTGGTTCATGCGAATGATTTCGCCTTTAACCTTGACCAGCATCTTTCTGAACGGTTGCGTGTCCGACCAGCTTTCTTTGGGCGCAATGTCGGCAAACCGTGCATCTTGGTGCAACTGGGCCATGAATTCATGCACGTCGCAGGCAGGCCCCGCCAGAAACAGGTTAATGCCTTCCTCGGCCAGCAAAATGGTTCCCTTGAGCAAGAGTTCTACCGCTATTGCCAACAGGCGCTCGCATAACACCGTTGCGTCGGGCAAGGGGACAAATTTGTAAGCGGAGATGTTCAGGACGGCGTTCATGGCCGGCGATTTTACGGGGCAGCGACCCGCGCAACGGCGGAGCGTGGGGGCCATCCCCAACCTACAATCCCCGGATGTTTGTACACCTGCGCCTGCACACCGAATTTTCCGTCGTGGACGGAACCAACCGTATCGATGATGTTGTAGCCGCGGCGGTGGCCGATGGCCAGCCCGCTTTAGCCATCACCGACCTGAGCAACCTGTTTGGCGCCATCAAGTTTTACAAGCAGGCACGCGCCAAGGGCACCAAACCCATCATCGGGGTCGAGATTTTTCTGGAAGGCCTGGGCGGCGAGACCACAGCCCTGTCACGCATGGTGTTGTTGGTGCAAAACAAGCAGGGTTATTTGAACCTGTCCGAGTTGCTTGCCCGCGGTTACACCCAAAACATTGTCAAAAACCAGGCCGTCATCAAGCTGGCGTGGTTGCAGGAGTTGAACGAGGGCTTGATTGCACTCTCAGGCGCACAGGCCGGGCCGGTGGGCCAAGCCTTGGTGCAGGGTGATGAAGCTCGCGCACGAGAATTGGCGCTGCAACTGGGCGGCGTATTCCCCCACCGTTTTTATCTGGAACTGCAGCGTGCCGGCCGTACCGATGACGAAGCCCAAGTGATTGCCGCCGTGCAACTGGCGGCCCGCATCCATCTGCCCGTGGTCGCCACCCACCCGGTGCAATTCACCACGCCCGATGACTTTGAAGCCCACGAGGCACGCGTCTGCATTGCAGATGGCGAGATTCTGGGCAATGCCAAGCGTGTTCGCAAGTTCACACGTGAGCAGTATTTCAAGTCCACCGAGCAGATGGAAGCGCTGTTCGCCGATATTCCATCGGCCTTGGCCAACACGCTGGAAATTGCCAAGCGCTGCAGCCTGACCTTGGTGCTGGGCAAAAACTATCTGCCGGAATTCCCCACGCCGCTGGTCAACGGCGAGCGCATGACGCCGGACGAGTACTTTCGCTACGCGTCCCACGAAGGTTTGAAAGAGCGCATGGCGCACCTGTACCCAGTGGAAGCCGAGCGCAATGCCCAGATGCCCGTTTACGTGGAGCGCCTGGAGTTCGAGATTGGCACCATTTTGAAGATGGGCTTCCCCGGCTACTTTTTGATCGTGGGCGACTTCATCAACTGGGCCAAGAACAACGGCTGCCCGGTGGGGCCGGGGCGCGGCTCCGGTGCCGGATCGCTGGTGGCCTATGCGCTGAAAATTACTGACCTGGACCCGATCCGTTACAAGCTGCTGTTCGAGCGTTTCCTGAACCCCGAGCGGGTGTCCATGCCCGACTTCGACATCGACTTCTGCCAGACCAACCGCAACCTGGTCATCGATTACGTCAAAGACAAATACGGCAAAGACGCCGTGAGCCAGATTGCCACTTTCGGCACCATGGCCGCGCGCGGCGTCATCCGCGACGTGGGCCGCGTGTTGGACATGCCCTACATGTTTTGCGATGGCATCAGCAAACTCATTCCCAACAAGCCCGGCACCAACGTCACGCTGCAATTACCACCCACTGACGGCAAGAAGAACGATAAGTATGTCTACGCCAGTGAGGCGGAGCCAATATTGGCGGAGCGTGAAGCCAAGGAGGAAGACGTCAAGACCCTGCTGGAAATGGCCCGCAAGCTGGAGGGCATGACCCGCAACATCGGCATGCACGCCGGGGGTGTGTTGATCGCACCGGGCAAGCTGACCGACTTTTGCCCGCTGTACCAGCAGCCGGGCAGTGAATCGGCTGTCAGCCAGTACGACAAGGACGACGTGGAGGCCATTGGCCTGGTGAAGTTCGACTTTTTGGGCCTGGCCACGTTGACCATTCTGGAAATCGCGCGCGAGTTCATCAAGCAGCGCCACCCGGGGCAGGAGAAGTTTGCCTACGAGAACCTGCCGTTGGACGACGCAAAGGTTTACAAGCTGTTCGCCGACGGAAAAACCGAGGCCGTGTTCCAGTTCGAAAGTACCGGCATGCAGCGCATGCTGAAGGACGCCAAACCGTCGCGCCTGGAGGATCTGATTGCATTAAATGCGCTGTACCGCCCAGGCCCCATGGACCTGATTCCCAGCTTCGTGGCGCGCAAACATGGGCGCGAAGAGATTGAATACCCGCACCCCTTGGTCGCCGAGATGCTGAGTGAGACCTACGGCATCATGGTCTACCAGGAACAGGTCATGCAGACCGCGCAGATTCTGGGCGGCTACTCGCTGGGCGGCGCCGACATGCTGCGCCGCGCCATGGGCAAGAAGAAGGCCGAGGAGATGGCGGAACACCGTAGCATCTTCCGCGCGGGTGCCGCCAAGAACGACATCAGCGAAGAAAAAGCCGACGAGGTTTTCGACCTGATGGAAAAGTTTGCGGGCTACGGCTTCAATAAGTCGCACGCTGCCGCCTATTCGCTGCTGGCCTACCACACCGGCTGGATCAAGGTGCACTACACGGCCGAGTTCTTCTGCGCCAACATGACGGTGGAAATGGACGACACCGACAAGCTCAAAGTCTTGTTTGAAGACGCGGAGAAGATGGGCCTGAGCTTTGAGCCGCCGAATATCAACCGTGGCCGGCATCGGTTTGAGCCCATCTCCAACAAAGAGATTCGTTACGGCCTGGGCGCCATCAAGGGCACGGGCCAGCAGGCCATTGACGCGATTGTGGCGGCGCGCGAAGGCAAGGGCCCCACGGGTGAAGCAGGCCCGTTCACCAGCCTGTTTGACTTTGCCCGCCGCGTGGACCGTAGCCGCCTGAACAAGCGCTGCGTGGACGCGCTGATCAAGGCCGGCGCATTTGATACGCTGCAGCTCAACCGCGCGTCGCTGTCGGCGTCCATTGACCGGGCCTTTGACTTTGCGGCCGCCAGCGCGGCCAATGCCAACCAGCACGGCCTGTTCGACATGGGCGGTGAAGACGACCACGGCTCCAGTACACAAGAGCCCGATCTGGTGGACGTGATGCCCTGGGGCATCAAAGAGCGGCTGACCTATGAGAAAACGGCGGTCGGCTTCTACCTGTCCGGCCATTTGTTTGACGAAGTGACGCTGGAGGTGCGCCGTTTTGCCAAACGCCCGATTGAAGAGCTGATCGACACGCGCGAGCCGCAGCTGCTGGCCGGCATCGTCACCGATTTCCGTGTCATCAATGGCCAGCGCGGCAAGCTGGCGCTGTTCAAGCTGGACGACAAGTCCGCGATGATCGATGCGCGGGCCGAGGAAGAGCTGATCGCCGCCAACAAACATTTGTTCAAGGACGACGAACTCATCATCGTCATGGGCAAGGTGCGCGATGACCGCTTCTCCGGCGGCAAGCAGCTGACCATCACCCAGGTCTGGGATCTGGAGCAGGCGCGCTGCCGCTTTGGCAAGTACCTGCGGGTGGCGGTGAATGCGACAGGAAGCGCTCCGGGGCCGGACGTGGCCCGCTTGGTAAGGGAGTTCCCAGCCAAGCGCGAGCAGACCGAACAGGGTGAGTTGGTGCGGGGGCTGGCGGTGCGCTTGGCGGTACAGCGGGTGATTGACGGAGCCCAGCTTGGCGCTGATGAGGCGGCTGGTGCGATTGATCCCCAAGCGGTTTGCACCGGTGCCATCGCTGAATTGCAGTTGGGAGAAAACGCGCGGTTTTACCCCAGCGATGCCGCGCTGGCGGGGTGGCGGGCGCAGGCGGATCAGGGTAAAGCGGTGATTGCTTATGACTGAGTTTTTTTAAAGGGTCTGGTCAAAATTGCCTTGTAGCCTGAAGGGAGTTGAGATACTCGAAAGGGTCCTCCGGGAGGGTGTGTTCCCCCACTCCCCCCAGCCCCCTCGCCCCGCCGGGCGAGGGGAGAGGAGCCGATTGGTCCCCGAATACGGGTCGGTACCAACGTGATGGCGGCGAAAATTTCGGCTAGCGAGCGCCAGGAGCATACGGTGGAGTGGTTAATTTGTTGTTGAGAAAACTTGCCGCGAGCCCTCGTGAAATATGCGTGGATAGCTCCTAAATGCATAGCAATTATCTCACCCGGCGCTCGGAACCGCGACTGCTGAATTCCGGGTACGCACCTCTCGCCTGTAATTCCGTATTCGGCGCAACGAAGCCAAATCGGCTGTCCGCATTAGCCCCCCTCTCGCCCGGCGGGGCGAGAGGGGTTGGGGGAGAGTGGGGACTACAAAAATCCCAAAAACTAAAACAATAACCGGAGCGAAATCACTTTTCCAGTTGACAGGAATTCTCATCCATATTAAATTACTAACCATCTGGTCATTAAACAAATACCATTCCGTTCAGTTAAACCACCGCCCTGCCATGCATTCCAAACTCTTTCCCACCGCGCTGACACTTATCGCAGCCGCCTTTCTCTTGGGCGCCTGCTCCAAGCCCGTTCCTTCCGCGGAGCCCATTCGTGCCGTCAAGGTCCTGACCGTGGGGGTCGAAGGCATGCGGGCCGGTGGCGAGTTTGCGGGCGAGGTGCGGGCCCGGGTGGAGTCGAGGCTGGGCTTTCGGGTGGGTGGCAAGATTGTGCGCCGCCAGGTCGAGTTGGGTCAGCGGGTGAAAGCCGGCGCGATCCTGGCGCAGTTGGACCCGCAGGACTATCAACTGGCTGCCCAGGCGGCCAAAGCGCAAGTGACCGCTGCCCTGACCAACCGCGATTTGGCCGCGGCGGATTTCAAGCGCTACAAGGAATTGCGTGACCAGAATTTCATTAGCGGTGCCGAGCTAGAGCGGCGCGACGCTGCACTGAAAGCGGCCCAGGCCCAACTGGACCAGGCCCAGGCGCAAGGGTCTGCACAGGGCAACCAGGCGGCGTACACCACGCTGGTGGCAGATGTGTCGGGCGTGGTGACCGCCGTGGAGGCTGAGCCGGGCCAGGTAGTGGCTGCCGGTACACCCGTGGTGCGTATTGCCCAGGACGGTCCACGTGACGTGGTGTTTGCGGTGCCCGAGGACAAGGTGGCCCAGATCAAGTCGGGTTCGGGCGTGGAGGTGCGGGCCTGGGGCGCGCAAGCGTCTGTCCGCGGTGTGGTGCGCGAGGTGGCCGCCAGCGCAGACCCGGTGACACGCACGTTCGCCGTCAAGGTGTCGCTGCCTACCAAGGACGCATTGGCATTGGGCGCCACCGTGACGGTCATGCCGCAGGCGCTGGACCGCAGCGGTGTCCAAGTCATCAAGTTGCCCACCAGCGCGCTGCGCCAGGATGGACAGTCTTCCGCCGTGTGGGTGCTGGACACCGCCAGCATGACCGTGAAGCTGCAGCCCATTCAGATCGCCACAGCCGATGGCAATGATGTGGTGGTGGCGGGTGGCCTGCAGCCCGGCATGCAGGTGGTGGCGGCCGGAGTGCATGTGTTGTCACCAGGCCAGAAGGTCACAGTCTATAAGGAAAAAACCACTTTAGCCCCTGTGAATGCTGCGCAAGCCGCTATGCAATCAATAGCAACTTCCGCTTCGACTGTGGCCGCGCCCGCCAGTGCTACCGTTGCTAAGTGAGCGCACCATGAAAGACCAACACCTGCACCCTGAAAAAGGGTTCAACCTGTCGCGCTGGGCGATTGACCACGCGCCGCTGACACGCTTTCTGATGATTGTGCTGATGGTGCTGGGCACCAATGCGTTTTTCCAACTCGGGCAAGATGAGGACCCACCCTTTACCTTTCGCCTGATGGTGGTGCGCGCCTTCTGGCCCGGCGCCACGGCGCAACAGATGGCCGAGCAGGTGGCCGACAAGGTGGAGCGCACCTTGCAGGAAGTGCCCAACGCCGACAAGATCCGAAGTTATTCCAAGCCCGGCGAAACCACCATCCTGTTCCAGGTGAAGGACTCGACCCGCGCCGCCGAAGTTTCCAACATCTGGTACACGGTGCGTAAGAAGGTGGGGGACATCCGGGGCACGTTGCCCGCAGGCGTGCAGGGGCCATTTTTCAATGACGAGTTTGGCGATGTATTCGGTGTGATTTACGCGCTGGAGGCCGACGGTTTTTCGGATGCCGAAGTCAAATCCTTCGCCGACGACGTGCGCCAGAAGTTGCTGCGTGTGACCGACGTGAACAAGGTCGAGCTGATGGGTGTGCAGGACGAAAAGCTGTACATCGAGATTTCGCACAAGCGCCTGTCGCAGTTGGGCCTGGACATGAACCAGGTGCTGGCGCAGTTGGGCCAGCAAAACGCCGTGGAAGGCGCAGGTGCCATCCAGACCCCACTGGATGTGGTGCAGGTGCGGGTGGCGGGACAGTTTCAGGCAGTTGAGCAATTGCGCGACATGCCGATTCGGGGTAGCTCGGGTAGCCAACTTCGCCTGGGCGACATTGCCGAGATCAAGCGGGCCTACATGGATCCACCATCACCCAAGGTGCGCCACCAGGGCAAACAAGTGGTCGCGCTGGGTGTCTCCATGTCCAAGGGCGGCGACATCATTGCCCTGGGCAAGTCGCTGAAAGCTGCGACCCAGGCCATTGAAGCCACGTTGCCAGCAGGCATCCATTTGGTTCAGGTACAGGACCAACCGGCCGCGGTGGCCAAGTCGGTCAATGAATTTGTCGGTGTGCTGATCGAGGCGATTGGCATTGTGCTTGCGGTGAGCTTCATCAGCCTGGGCCTGCACAAGCGCAACAACAGTACCCGCTGGTACAACCGGTACTACGTGGACATGCGCCCGGGCTTGGTGGTGGGCATCACGATTCCGCTGGTGCTGGCGGTGACCTTTTTGGGCATGGGCTACTGGGGTATTGGCCTGCACAAGATATCGTTGGGCTCGCTCATCATTGCGCTGGGCCTGCTGGTGGACGACGCCATCATTGCGGTGGAGATGATGGTGCGCAAGATGGAGGAAGGCTGGGACAAGGTGCGAGCCGCCAGCTTTGCCTACGAAATCACCGCCATGCCCATGCTCACGGGCACCTTGATTACCGCTGTAGGATTTTTGCCCATTGGCATAGCCCGATCGGCCACGGGTGAGTACACCTTTGCCATCTTTGGCGTGACCGTTATGGCCTTGGTTCTAAGCTGGCTGGTGTCGGTGTACTTCGTGCCGTACCTGGGCACCGTGCTCCTCAAAATCAAGCCCCACCATGCGGGCGACGAGCCGCACGAGTTATTTAACACACCGTTCTACAACCGCTTTCGCAAAACGGTGAACTGGTGTGTGGAACACCGCTGGGTCACCATTGGCGTCATGTTGCTGACATTTGCGCTGGGCATTTTCGGCATGGGGCGGGTGCAGCAGCAGTTCTTCCCGGATTCGGCTCGGTCGGAAATATTGCTGGACGTGTGGTATGCCGAGGGCACGTCATTTGCAGCCAACGAGCTGACAACCAAACGCATTGAAGAGCGCTTGTTGCAGGAGCCCGGCGTCCAGACCGTGAGCACCTGGGTCGGCTCGGGCGTGCCGCGCTTCTATTTGCCGCTTGACAACATTTTCCCGCAGAGCAACGTCTCGCAGTTCATCATCGTGCCCAAGGAGTTGAAGCTGCGCGAGCCGTTGCGCATCAAGCTGCCGGCGCTGATAGCGCAGGAATTCCCCGAGGTGCGGGCACGCATCAAGATTCTGCCCAACGGTCCGCCTGTGGCCTACCCCGTGCAGTTTCGCGTGCTCGGAGGTGAGCCATCGGTGCTGCGTGCCAGGGCTGACGAAGTCAAAGCGGTGATGCGCGCCAGCAGCAATACACGTGGCGTCAACGACAACTGGAATGAATCCATCAAGACCATTCGCCTGGAAGTGGACCAGACCAAGGCGCGGGCCTTGGGTGTCACCAGCCAAAGTATTGCCCAGGCGTCCAAAACCATTTTTGGTGGCACCACGGTGGGCCAATACCGTGAAGGCGATAAGCTGATCGACATCGTGTTGCGCCAGCCGATGGACGAACGCAATGCGATTACCGATGTGGCGAATGCCTACCTGCCAACGGCCAGTGGAAAATCCATACCGCTGACGCAGATCGCTAAACCCATCTTCAATTGGGAGCCGGGTGTGATGTGGCGCGACAACCGCGACTACTCCATCACGGTGCAGAGCGACATTGTGGAAGGCCTGCAGGGCGCCACCGTCACGGCCGAGCTGCTGCCCGCACTCCGGGCGCTGGAGGCCAGCTGGAAAGACAAGGGGCTGACCGCGTACCGTATCGAAGTGGCCGGTGCGGTGGAGGAGAGCAGCAAGGGGTCCGCCTCGATTGCCGCGGGCATTCCCATCATGCTGTTTGTGACCTTTACCTTGTTGATGCTGCAATTGCACAGCTTCAGCCGGGCCATGCTGGTGTTTCTGACCGGGCCCCTGGGCATTGCCGGTGTGGCCGCTGCCTTGATGTTGTCCGGGCGACCTTTTGGCTTTGTGGCTCTGCTAGGCGTAATTGCCCTGATGGGCATGATCCAACGTAACTCGGTGATCCTGATCGACCAGATCGAGCAGGACCGCGCCGCCGGCGTGCCGGTGTGGGAGGCTATTGTGGAGTCGGCCGTGCGGCGTTTGCGTCCCATTGTGCTGACGGCGGCTGCTGCCGTGCTGGCGATGATTCCTCTGTCGCGATCGGTTTTCTGGGGTCCGATGGCCGTTTCCATCATGGGTGGCCTGATTGTGGCGACCGTTTTGACGCTGCTAGCGTTGCCGGCCATGTACGCCGCATGGTTTCGCGTGAAGCGCGAAACACCGGCGTTTCCGTAAAACTGCCCTGTGGATCATGAACCCGCAAGTTCGCGGAGGAAAAGCTGCCGGGCGCAGGTTAAAATAGCGGGTTGACCAATTTCAAATGGGTAATCGGGGTCCGGCAAACAGCTTTTGTCAGGATGATTGATCGCTTTTTTGTATTTTTTGCGCGGGTGGCGAAATTGGTAGACGCACCAGGTTTAGGTCCTGACGCCAGCAATGGTGTGGGGGTTCGAGTCCCCCCCCGCGCACCACGTATTTGATTTTTTGATGGTCGAACCGAAAGCGTTGAAACGCCAGGTCCGGCCCATCACCATTTAGTTTAGGAGACTGATCATGGCCGTTACTGTAGAAACTCTGGATAAGCTGGAGCGAAAAATCACCCTGACTTTGCCAGTGGGAGCGATCCAGTCAGAAGTCGATTCACGCTTGCGCAAGTTGGCCCGCACGGTCAAGATGGACGGTTTTCGTCCCGGTAAAGTGCCCATGAATGTCGTTGCCCAACGTTATGGCTACTCGGTGCACTATGAAGTGATGAATGACAAAGTGGGTCAAGCGTTTGCCTCGGCTGCCAATGAAGCGGAATTGCGTGTCGCTGGCCAACCCCGGATCACCGAGAGTGCCGTGTCGCCCGAAGGCCAGATGGCCTTTGATGCGGTGTTCGAAGTTTTTCCTGAGGTCAAGATTGACGATTTGGCGACGGCCGAAGTTGAAAAAATCAGTGCCGAGGTGACAGAAGCGGCCATTGACAAGACGGTAGAGATTCTGCGCAAGCAGCGCCGTACCTTTGCGCTGCGTGCAAAGGACGCTGCGGCTCAAGACACGGATCGTGTAGTCGTTGATTTTGAAGGCAAAATTGATGGCGAGCCCTTTGCAGGTGGCAAGGCTGAAGATTACCAGTTCATTGTTGGTGATGGACAGATGCTCAAGGAATTTGAAGAAGCCGTGCGTGGCATGAAACTCGGCGAAAGCAAGACCTTCCAGTTGGCTTTCCCTGCGGACTACCACGGCCAGGACGTTGCTGGCAAAACGGCAGACTTCATGGTCACCTTGAAAAAGGTCGAGGCGGCAAACTTGCCAGACGTCGATGGCGCACTGGCAAAATCTCTTGGTATTGCTGACGCGACCGTGGAAGGTCTGCGCAGTGACATTCGCAAGAATCTGGAGCGTGAAGTGAAGCACCGGTTGCTGGGACGCAACAAGCAAGGCGCTATGAATGCTTTGTTGTCCAAGGCGGAACTCGATTTGCCAAAGTCGAGTGTGCAAGCGGAGTTGGAACGCATGATCGCCAGTGCCCGCGCAGACTTGAAGCAGCGCGGGATGAAGGATGCCGACACAGCGCCGATTCCTGACGACATGTTCCGCCCACAGGCTGAGCGCCGTGTCCGACTTGGCTTGGCGGTAGGTGAACTGGTTCGTGCCAATGCACTGCATGCGAAACCTGAACAGATCAAGGCGCATATTGATGAACTGGCGGCCAGCTACGAGAAGCCCGCTGATGTGGTGCGCTGGTATTACGGCGACAACCGCCGCATGGCCGAGGTTGAAGGTGTTGTGATTGAAAACAACGTTACGGATTTTGTTTTGTCAAAGGCCAAAGTTGTAGAGAAGGCAATTTCCTTTGACGAGTTGATGGGTCAGAGCTAACCAGCATTTCGCTGTTGGTCGCTAACTCTTTGGTGCCGTGGGGCTTGTGTTGGACTTGCAGTCCTGCTAACAAGCCCCATTTGCATTTGGGTTTAGGATTTTTCGTTACAGTCTGAGCAGAATTTTGGAGACCTTATGAACGTGAATATTGGGACGAGTGGCAGCATGGACATTCAGGCGCTGGGTATGGTGCCCATGGTCATTGAGCAATCTGGTCGCGGTGAACGCTCGTACGACATTTATTCGCGCTTGTTAAAAGAGCGGGTTATTTTTCTGGTTGGCCCCGTGAATGACCAGACCGCCAATTTGGTCGTGGCCCAATTGTTGTTTCTTGAGAGCGAAAACCCTGACAAGGACATCTCTTTCTATATCAACTCCCCAGGTGGATCGGTTAGCGCGGGGATGGCGATTTTTGACACCATGAACTTCATCAAGCCCGATGTTTCCACTTTGTGTATTGGTATGGCCGCAAGCATGGGTGCATTTCTGCTGGCTGCAGGTGCCAAAGGCAAGCGTTTTTCACTCCCGAATTCCAAGGTAATGATTCACCAGCCATCCGGTGGAAGCCAAGGGCAGGCGACTGAAATCGAAATTGCAGCCCGAGAAATTCTTAAGACCCGTGAACAACTTAACAAAATCCTTGCGGAATGCACTGGCCAGTCTTTGGAGCGCATCGCGCGCGACACTGAGCGCGACTACTACATGTCAGCCGACGAGTCCAAGGAATACGGTCTCATCGATCAGGTGATTGCGAAACGCGCCTGACAGCTACAGGTCACCTTCATTGACGGTGTTTTGCGATGACGCAAGCACCGTTTTTTATTTGAGTATCATTCGGACACCATCCGAAAAGGCGAGTGACCCATGGCCGAAAAAAAAGGCTCTTCCAGTGAAAAAACCCTGTACTGCTCCTTCTGCGGAAAGAGCCAGCACGAAGTCAAGAAGCTGATCGCTGGCCCCTCCGTTTTTGTGTGTGATGAATGTATCGAGTTGTGCAATGAGATCATTCGCGACGAATTGCCGGTCACCACAGAGGCCAAAGACGGCAAAGGGGATCTGCCGACTCCTTCAGAGATCAAGACCAATCTCGACAATTACGTAATCGGGCAAGAAGCGGCCAAGCGAATTTTGGCCGTGGCCGTCTACAACCACTACAAGCGTCTTCGCCACAAGGAAAAGGCCAAGAAGGACGAAGTGGAATTGGCCAAAAGCAATATTTTGTTGATAGGGCCCACAGGCTCTGGTAAGACTCTGTTGGCACAGACTTTGGCTCGTATGCTGGATGTCCCTTTTGTGATGGCGGACGCGACCACTTTGACAGAAGCCGGTTATGTTGGTGAAGACGTAGAAAATATCGTCCTGAAGCTGCTGCAAAGCTGCAACTACGAGGTTGAGCGCGCCCAGCGCGGAATTGTGTACATCGATGAGATTGACAAGATCTCGAGAAAATCAGACAACCCATCTATCACGCGTGATGTGTCTGGCGAAGGAGTGCAGCAAGCCTTGCTGAAACTGATTGAAGGAACAATGGCCAGCGTACCCCCCCAAGGGTGGCCGCAAACATCCGAACCAGGATTTTGTACAGATCGATACGACCAACATCTTGTTCATTTGTGGCGGTGCCTTCGCTGGCTTGGAAAAAGTGATCGAGAATCGCACCCAGTCTTCGGGTATGGGTTTTGGCGCAACGGTCAAGAGCAAACAGCAACGCAGTTTGACGGATGTGTTCAAGGAAGTTGAACCAGAAGACCTGATCAAGTTTGGATTGATCCCTGAGCTGGTCGGGCGCATGCCGGTGGTCGCGGCTCTCGCAGAGTTGACAGAAGACGCGCTGGTTCAAATCCTGACAGAGCCAAAGAACGCGCTGGTCAAGCAATACACGAAGCTTCTCGCCATGGAAGGTGCCGAGCTGGAAATCCGTCCGTCCGCGCTGAAGGCGATTGCTAAAAAAGCTTTGGCGCGCAAGACGGGCGCACGGGGACTGCGTTCGATTCTGGAGCAATCCCTGATTGATACGATGTACGAACTGCCCAATGCGTCCAATGTCGAGAAGGTTGTGGTCGATGAGTCCACGATCGACGAAAACAAGGCTCCTTTGCTGGTCTACCGCGAGATTGCCAAAAAAGCGTGACTGAATCCGCAGACAATTTCCTGAAAATGCGGGTTTTGTCGGGGTTTACGCAGGAGTTTTGGCGATGTGTGCTCTGATAGTGGCCTATCGCTTGAATTTCCGTATTCACGAACCATATTCAATGGGTAAATAAGAGGATTTTTCATGTCTGGTCATTCCCCCCTGCCTCCAACGTCCATCGAATTGCCGCTACTGCCTTTGCGGGATGTTGTCGTGTTTCCGCACATGGTTATTCCTCTGTTTGTTGGACGCCCCAAGAGCATCAAGGCTCTTGAGGCGGCAATGGAAACGGATAGAAGGATTATGCTGGTGGCGCAGAAAACTGCGGCCAAAGACGATCCATTGGTATCCGACATGTTTGACGTCGGATGTGTTTCCACAATCCTGCAAATGCTCAAATTGCCCGATGGCACTGTCAAGGTGTTGGTCGAAGGTCACCAGCGCGCGACAGTTAATCGCATTGAAGAAGGCGAAACCTTTTTCACAGCTGATGTCACTCCTGTGGAGATAGTCAGCGACGTCGCCGAAAAGGGACGTGGCAAGGGTAGCGAGATTGAAGCTCTGCGTCGAGCCGTGATGCAGCAATTCGATCAGTACGTGAAACTTAACAAGAAGATACCTCCCGAAATTCTGACGTCGATATCCAGCATCGACGACGCGGGGCGCCTGGCGGACACCATTGCCGCGCACCTCCCGCTCAAACTTGATAGCAAACAGGCGGTGTTGGCGCTTTCCAGTGTCAAGGAACGGCTTGAAAATCTATTCGAGCAAATTGAACGGGAAGTCGACATTTTGAATGTTGACAAGAAGATTCGCGGTCGTGTGAAGCGCCAGATGGAAAAAAACCAGCGCGATTTTTATTTGAATGAGCAGGTCAAAGCCATTCAGAAAGAACTGGGTGAAGGCGAAGAGGGCGCTGACATAGAGGACATTGAAAAACGCATCAAAGCGGCCAAGATGCCAAAGGATGCGTTGAAGAAGGCCGAGGGCGAACTGAAAAAGCTCAAACTCATGTCTCCAATGTCTGCGGAAGCCACGGTAGTACGCAATTACATAGATGTATTGGTTGGATTGCCTTGGGCCGCCAAGACCAAGATCAAGCACAATTTGGCCAATGCGGAAACCGTCTTGAATGAAGATCACTACGGGCTGGACAAGGTCAAGGACCGCATCCTGGAATACCTCGCGGTACAGCAACGTGTTGACAAACTGAAGGCTCCGATCCTGTGCCTGGTGGGACCTCCGGGAGTCGGCAAGACTTCTCTGGGGCAGTCCATTGCGAAGGCCACAGGGCGGAAGTACGTACGTATGGCGCTAGGCGGCATGCGTGACGAAGCGGAGATTAGAGGTCACAGACGCACCTACATTGGCGCCATGCCCGGCAAGGTTCTGCAAAGTTTGTCTAAAGTGGGTACCCGCAATCCGTTGTTCCTGCTGGATGAAATTGACAAGCTGGGCACTGACTTTCGTGGCGACCCCAGCAGTGCGCTGCTAGAAGTGCTCGATCCGGAGCAAAACCATAAATTCGGGGACCACTACGTTGAAGTAGATTACGACCTGAGCGACGTCATGTTTGTCGCAACTTCAAACTCCATGAACATTCCATCGGCATTGTTGGACCGAATGGAAGTCATTCGGCTGTCTGGCTATACGGAAGACGAAAAGACCAACATCGCCATCACGTATTTATTGCCCAAGCAAATGAAGAACAATGGTGTCAAAGATACCGAGTTGTCGATTGCTGAGGATGCTGTGCGGGATATTGTGCGTTACTACACCAGAGAAGCAGGCGTGCGTTCACTGGAGCGCGAACTGTCCAAGATTTGTCGCAAGGTTGTTAAGGGTTTGTTGTTGAAAAAACTCAAAGCCAAGGTTTTGGTTACGGCAGACAATCTGAATGACTATCTAGGGGTGCGCAGGTACACCTACGGCCGCGCCGAACAGCAAAACCAGGTTGGGCAGGTGGTTGGCTTGGCGTGGACTGAAGTTGGCGGAGATTTGTTGACCATTGAAGCAGCGTTGACGCCTGGAAAAGGTGTCATTACACGCACAGGTTCCTTGGGCGATGTCATGAAGGAGTCGGTAGAGGCAGCACGCACTGTGGTCCGCAGCCGTGCCCGCCGCTTGGGCATCAAAGATGAGGTGTTTGAAAAGAAAGACATCCACATTCATGTGCCGGATGGCGCAACGCCAAAAGACGGTCCTAGCGCAGGAGCTGCGATGACAACGGCATTTGTATCTGCTCTGACCGGTATACCCGTGCGGGGCGATGTGGCGATGACCGGTGAGATCACCTTGCGCGGTGAGGTTACCGAAATCGGTGGTTTGAAGGAAAAGCTGCTGGCTGCGTTGAGAGGGGGAATCAAAACCGTCCTTATTCCGGAAGCAAATGCCAAGGACTTGCAAGAAATTCCGGCCAATGTCAAGGACGGTCTGGAAATCATTCCGGTGCGCTGGATCGACAAAGTTCTGGACTTGGCACTAGAGACCAAGCCTGTCGCACTACCAGACGACGAGGTAGCACCGGCGTCACCGGTTGTCACTCCGAATCTGCCCGTGGCAAACCTGCAGGGTTCAGTGAAGCATTAATTGAGTTGACGAGCCTCGGAGGCGTTTGATTTTTTGACAGAATTTGGAAATCAATAAAGATTCACGCTATAATTTACGGCTTGAAACGCGGGAATAGCTCAGTTGGTAGAGCGCAACCTTGCCAAGGTTGAGGTCGAGAGTTCGAGACTCTTTTCCCGCTCCACATTCCGAAAAAGGGAAGCTTCCAGCTTCCCTTTTTCTTTCATTGGAAGGTGGGGTACGCAGGTCAAGCATGCATATATGGCGCGGTAGCAAAGCGGTTATGCCCCGGATTGCAAATCCGGTTAGTCCGGTTCGACTCCGGACCGCGCCTCCATCAAAACCTGTTTTTCCAGCACTCTGAATCTACGGCACCTAGTCTTTGGGCTGGAACACAAGTATCAGTAACGGCGGAACCCGACCATCCACATCGCGTGGCAACACCTCGGTCTTGTCAATGGCGTTGAGCACCGCATCGTCCCAGGACTTGACGCCGCTGGACTTCACCAGTTTGCGGCTGATGATGGTGCCGTCCGGTGAGGTGCGTACTTCGACCTCGGCTGCGGGGTTGCCCACCGGGGTGTCGGTGTAGGTGATGTTGGGTTTGACGCGCGCCTTGATGCGTCCGCCGTAGCTGGCTGATGGCCCGGACGACTGCTTGGCCGTGCCGCGTGCGTCCGCGCTGCCGGTTCCTTCCGCCTGGCCGGCCATGCGCAGGGCGCGTGCGATCTGCTGCTGGCGCAGTTCTTCCATTTTCTTGGCCTCGGCCGCGGACTTGGCGGTTTGCTGCTTTTGCTGTTCCTGTTGCAGTTTCTTCTCGCGGGTGGCCTTGTCACGCAGTTCGCGTTCGCGTGCTTCCTTGGCGGCTTGCTCGTCCTTGAGCTTCTTCTGCTTCAGCGCTTCCTTCTGGCGTTTTTCCTGTTCCAGTTTTTCCAGCCTCTCCTGCTCCAACTGTTTTTCCTTTTGCAGGCGGGCCTTTTCCCGGGCGATGGCAATCGCGGGGTCCGGCTGCGGCGGGGTGGGGGCGGGCGGCGCCACCGTGGGCTTGGGCGGCGGCGGTTTGACGATGGGCTCGGGCTCCACCGGTGGGGGCGGCGGGGGTGGAGGAGGCGCCGCTTCCACCTGCAGTGCCGACCACAGTTCGGCTTCCACCGTGACCGGTGTGGCGTCACGCTTCCACTGCACACCCAGTGCAAGGACTGCCAGCAGCAGGGCGTGCGCCACGATGGCCAGGCCCAGCGCGCGCATCAGGCCCGGGGTGGGCGGCGGGGCAAATTCAAGGCGGGTGGTTGTGTGGGCAAACATGGCGGGTGGTGCGCGTGCCTTTGCGTGGCCGTCAGTTGGCCAGTTGCACGGACAGGCCCACGCGCTGGATGCCGGCGCGCTGCAGCGTGTCCATGACCTTGACCACGCTCTCGTATTTCACGGCCTTGTCGGCGCTGATGACCACGGCCGAGTTGGCGGCCACGCTGTCACGCGGACCCTGCGCGCCCTTGACGGCGCTGGCCAGGTCCTTGAGGGTGAGCGGCGTGGTCTTGTCCTTGATCTTCATCTCCAGGCTGTCGTTCTTGCCCAGCACGATCTGGATGATCTGGTCGGGCTGGCGCGAGGCCTTGCCCACGCTGGGCAGGTCGATCATGCTCGGTGTGATGAGTGGCGCTGTCACCATGAAGATGATCAGCAGCACCAGCATCACGTCGATGAAGGGCACCATGTTGATCTCGTTGATGGTGCGCCGGCCCCGGCCGCGGTGAGAGACGGCAGGCATGTTCAGCGCCCCTGGGCGGGCTGGGCGCCCACGTTGCGCTGCAGGATGTTGGAGAACTCTTCGATGAAGGTCTCCTGCTGCGTGGCAATGCGGTCAATGTCGCGGGCAAAGCGGTTGTAGGCCACCACGGCCGGAATGGCGGCAAACAGGCCGATGGCGGTGGCCACCAGGGCCTCGGCAATGCCGGGCGCCACGGTGGCCAGCGTGACCTGCGTCAACGCGGCCAGGCCGACGAACGCGTGCATGATGCCCCATACCGTGCCAAACAGGCCCACATACGGCGACACGGAGCCGACCGAGGCCAGGAACGACAGGTTGGTCTCGACCTCGTCCATCTCGCGCTGGAAGCTGGCACGCATGGCGCGCCGGGCGCCGTCCATCAGCGTGCCCACGTCGGTGATGCGGCGTTCGCGCAGTTTCTGGAATTCGCGCATGCCGCTGCCAAAGATGCGTTCCATGGGGCCGGTCAGGGCGGCGTTCTTGGAGGCGGAGGCAAACAGGTCGTTCAGACTGGAGCCCGACCAGAATTCACGCTCGAAAGCCTCGTTGAGCGATTTGACCCTTTTGAGGGCAAAGAACTTGCGAAAGATCGCCGCCCAACTGGTGATGGACACGCCCATCAGCAGCAGCATGACGCATTGCACGACGAAGCTGGCGTTGAGCACCAGATGGAGGATGGAGAGGTCTTGGTTCATGTCAGCGGTTCAGTTGGCAAGCAGGGCGCGCAGGCGGGCCACGGCTTCCTGCAGGTGCTCCATGGAGCTGGCGGTGGAAAAGCGCACAAAGTTGTGGGTCTCTGCGCTGCCAAAGTCACGCCCCGGTGTGATGGCCACATGGGCCCGGTTCATCACCGCATAGGCAAAGTCCCAGCTGTCCTTGACGCCCAGCTTGGCACAGGCCGCCGAGCAGTCGGCCCAGGCGTAGAAGGCGCCATCGGGCATGACCGGCACGGTCAGGCCCATGGCGTTGAGCTGCGGCAGAAAATAGTCACGCCGCGCCTTGAATTCGCTGCGGCGCTGCTCGTACAGCGCCAGGCTTTCCGGCTCAAAGCACGCTATGGCCGCGTGCTGGGCAATGGTGCTGGGGCAGATGAACAGGTTTTGCGCCAGCCGCTCGATGACGGGCACCAGTTTCTCCGGCACCACCATCCAGCCCAGGCGCCAGCCGGTCATGTTGAAGTATTTGCTGAAGCTGTTGATGCTGATGATGTTGTCATCCAGCGCCAGCGCGGTCTGGCCGTATTCGGCGTCGAAGCTCAGGCCCAGATAGATCTCGTCCACCAGCGTGATGCCGCCGTGCGTCTGCACCACCTGGTGGATGTCACACAGCATGTCGGGGTGAATCGACGTGCCGGTGGGGTTGGAGGGCGATGCCAGCAGCACGCCGCGGGTGCGCGGTCCCCAGGCGGCCTTGACCTTGTCTGCGCTGAGCTGGAAACGCTCCTCGGCCGTGGTGGGAATCAGCACCGCTTTGCCCTCGGCGGCATTCACGAAGTGCCGGTTGCAGGGGTAGCTGGGGTCGGGCATCAGGATCTCGTCGCCGGACTCGATCAGGGCCAGGCAGGCCAAGTGCAGCGCGGCCGAGGCTCCGGCCGTGACCACGATGCGTTCGGGCGACACCTGGGTCTGAAAACGGTCGGCATACCACTGGCTGATGCGTTCGCGCAGGCTCTGCAGCCCTGTGGCCTGGGTATATTGCGAGCGCCCGTCGCGGATGGCCTGTTCGGCTGCCTGCTGCACCAGGGGCGGCGCGGTGAAGTCCGGCTCGCCGATATTCAAAAAGATCATGGGCGCATCGGTGTGCGCCACCTCACGGGCGAGGCTTGAGGCAGCCTTGGCCACCTCCATGACGTAAAAGGGTTCGATTCTCTGGGCGCGCGACGATATTTGCATGGATGCTGGGCGGCGCCGGTTCAGGCGCGGGGTTTCTTGGCTTGGCTGCGGTCGGATTCGACTTCGGCAGCGCGCAAAACGGGGGCTATGCCGTTGAGCACGGCATTCACATACTTGTGGCCGTCGGTGCCACCAAATTCCTTGGCCAGTTCAATGCACTCGTTGAGCACCACGCGCCACGGCACGTCCAGGCAGTGGCTGAGCTCATAGGCGCCGATCCACATGACGGCGTGCTCGACGGGGGATATCTCCGCCATCGGACGGTCCAGCAAGGGGATGATCAGCGCATCGAGCTGGGCGCCCTGTTCCACGCAGCCTTGCAGCAGGGCGTCGAAATGCACCGAGTCGGCCTTGTTGAAGCCGGCCAGGTCGCGGGTAAAGGTGTCGATGTCGGCGATGGGATTGCCACTCACCAGACTCTGGTAGAGGCCCTGCAAGGCGAACTCGCGTGCCCGACTGCGGTCGGACTTGCTGCCGGCCTTGCGTGCACCCGTGCTGGTCAGCCCGGTGCGGGGTTGACGCGGTGGGCGCTTGGCGGCGGCAGAACTCTTGATTTCACTCATTACAGGGACTCCAGCAGGTTGGCCATTTCGACGGCGACTCGGGCAGCATCGCGGCCTTTCTCTTCCTGTCGGGCAATGGCCTGGGCCATATCTTCGGTGGTCAGGATGGCGTTGGCAATGGGCAATTGGTAATCCAGTGCAAGGCGTGTAACCGCGGCGCCGGACTCGTTGGCCACCAGCTCGAAGTGGTAGGTTTCGCCACGGATGATGCAGCCCAGCGCCACCAGCGCGTCGTAGTTGGCTTTTTCGGCCAGAGCCTGCAGGGCCACCGGCACTTCCAGTGCGCCAGGCACGGTGATGTGGTCGATGTCCTTCTCGGCCACGCCCAGCGCCAGCAGCTCGGTCTTGCAGGCTTGGGCCAGGGCGTCGGTCACGGAGGCGTTGAAACGCGCCTGCACGATGCCGATCTTGAGTTTCTTGCCATTCATGCGCGCGTCGGTTGCGTCCACATGGCCTTTGTCTGCGCCAAACATATCGGTTTCCTTAAAGTGTTGAGGACAGAGCTGCGCTACGCTGCGGTCTGTCCCGCAACGTCGTTCTTATTGATGTAGCCGGTGATTTCGAGGCCGTAACCGGTCATGCTGGGCATGCGACGGGGGCTGCCCATCAGGCGCATCTTGTGCACACCGCAGTGGCGCAGGATTTGCGCGCCCACGCCATAGGTGCGCAGGTCCATGCGGCCCCGCACGGGGGCCTGGGCCGATTGTGCGGTGCCGTCAAACTGCGCCAGCAATTGTTCGCCGCTTTCACCGCAGTTGAGCAGCACGACTACGCCGGCACCTTCCTGCTGCATGTGTTGCAGCGTGGCTTCCAGACTCCAGGAGTGCATGGCACGTCCGGTCTCCAGCGCATCCAGCACGGACAATGGTTCGTGCACCCGAACTGCTACAGATTCCGTAGCACTCCACGCCCCTTTGACGAGGGCCAGGTGCACACCAAGGCCTGTACTGTCGCGGAAGGCATGCGCCGTGAATTCGCCAAAGGCGGTCTGCATGGGGCGCGAACTTAGTTGCTGGATCAGGGATTCGGTCTTGCTGCGGTATTCGATCAGGTCGGCGATCGTGCCGATCTTCAGGCCGTGCTCGGCGGCAAAGACCTGCAGGTCCGGCAGCCTGGCCATGGTGCCGTCGTCCTTCATGATCTCGCAGATTACGGAGGCTGGTGAACAGCCCGCCATGGATGCCAGATCACAACCCGCTTCGGTGTGGCCGGCACGCATCAGTACACCGCCGTCCACCGCCTGCAGGGGGAAGATGTGGCCGGGTTGCACCAGGTCTTCGGGCACGGCATTTTTGGCCACGGCGGCCTGCACGGTGCGGGCCCGGTCGGCGGCTGAGATGCCGGTGGTGACACCTTCGGCAGCCTCGATGGAGACGGTGAAGGCCGTGCCTTTCTTGTCACCATTGCGGGCGGTCATGGGGGGCAATTGCAGGCGCTCGCAGCGCTCGCGCGTCAGCGTCAGGCAGATCAGCCCACGGCCATAACGAGCCATGAAATTGATGCCGTCTGCCGTCACGTGGTCGGCGGCCAGTACCAGGTCGCCTTCGTTTTCGCGGTCTTCCTCATCCACCAGGATGACAATGCGCCCGGCGCGCATGTCGGCAACGATGTCTTCAACCGGGGAAATAGGCACAGTAGTGGGTGTGGTCATGGTGTTGTCGGGCCTCAAGCTGGCAGCAGGATCTGGTTGTCCGCGCTGAACTGGTAGTCCTTGAAAATGTGTTCGGCGCTCAGGGTCTGGTATGTGCCATCGGCCTGCTTGCGCGTAGTATCTTTGAGGCGGTAGGTGGTGCTGCCGCAGGTCCAGCAGTTGTAGTTGCGCATGTGGGTGCACAGGCAGGTCTTGTCGGGCACCGAAATGTTCTTGCCATCGGGGTGGATGACAATTTGCGCGTTATACGCATTGATGTAGGCACAGCCGCCATTGCCATCCAGCAAATAGCCATAGGCCTCGCAGTTGGGGCGAATGCCCGCGCCTATGGCCGGGGTATTGCGCAGCATGCGCATGGGGTAGCCGGTAGGAGACAGCGTGTTGACCACGATGTCCTCTTCGCTGGCCTTGAAGTATTCCTGCTTGACCTTGTCGGGAAGACCACACTCGTTGGCCACGGTGAAGCGGGTGGCCACCTGAATGCCGGCCGCGCCGAGTTCCAGAAAGTGGGTGGCGTCACTGCCGGTGAAGATGCCGCCAGCGGCGATCAGCGGGATGTCCAATTGTTCGGTTTTCAGGAACTGGGCGATCTCGGTCACGATGGTGGCCAGGTCGTATTGGGCCCAGTCCATGCCAAAACCCAGGTGACCGCCGGCCAGCGGGCCTTCAATGACGACGAAATCGGGCAGGCGGTTCAGGCGCGCGGTCTTGCGCAGGAACAGTTGCAGCGCGCGCACTGAGGACACGATGATGCCCAGCTTGGCATCCCGAAAGCGGGGGTGGTCCGCCATAAGTGCGAAGGAACCCAGGTGCAGGCCGGCACTCAGCGTAATGCCGTCGATGCCCGCATCGAGCGCTGAATTCAGGCGAACCTGCAAGGTGTCGCGTGGCGAGTTCATCGTCAGCTTCTCCATGCAGTTCACAAAAATCAGGCCGTCGCCGCGCTTGGCTTCCATGGTCCGGCCCACGTGCAACTTGGTAGCTTCCGCCAGGCGACCCATGTCGAACTGCACCTCACTCTTGTCGGAGTTGTTGATGTTGTGCTTGTAGAACTTGGTTTTTTCCTTGACAAAATCCGTGTCAAAGCGCCGGTCAGACACGTCTTGCACCATGGCATCTGAAATGTGACCAACGCCACCCAGGCGGGCCGCTTCCAGCGCCAGTTCGGCCGTGGAAATGTCAACGCCCATGCCACCAATCATCAGTGGCACCAATTCTTTGTTTCCAAATTTCAGGCGGAAGTCATCAACGCGTTTCATTGTTGTCCTTGGGAATTTGCATGTCGGTATAGCGCAAGAATATGTCATGCTGAAGTGAGCGAATCGCTGAATGGCATGCGCCAGCAGCAACGCGTAGGTCTGTGAACTCTTGTCACATGTCGTTGTGCGCAACTTAAATGGATCATGGACTCAACCATCGTGAGAAGTCCGGTGATTTGTCGCGCGGAAGATTTTTTCATGGTTTCCCGCTGATTTTCGCACGCCTTGAAAATCTACTGGTGCGTTCGGGCCTTGCGATTGCGGGGAATCCAATCGGCAGTTGAAATGGCGTGAACCACCGCACGCAGTCACTGGAACTGGCGGAACCGACGTGGTGATGTCAGAAGACGAGAAGTGAGCCGGAAATTATTGAGTCAAGAACAGATCATGGTTTTGTAAGCGGGCCAATATTCTTAAATCCGGTCCCACCATGGTCGTCGACAGAAATGTCAAAGGAATCAGGCCGGTAAGGTCGGTAAGTGGGCCAAAGCTCATCATGCCAGTCCCTTGCCCCAAGCATTTTGGCGCAAGATAGACCACCAATTCATCGACCAGTCCGCAACGAGCTAACTCTCCGTTGAGGGTGTGACCCGCCTCGACATGTAGTTCATTCACCTCACGTTCCCCCAAATCTTCAAGCATCTCCTTAAGATCGACCCGACCAGTATGGGAGCCGTTTGAAGCCCTCTCTGGCATGTGCACAATGAGTGCGCCCTGACCGCGCAGTGCAGCGGTTCGGTCATCGTCTTGGCTCGCCGTGTAGATCAAGACTTTACGATTGTTTGCGAAGAGGCGGGCATCGCATGGGGTTTGAAGCTTGCTGTCGACCACCACCAAGTTGGGCTGTCGGATGACCCCGTCAAGGCGCACGTCCAACCTCGGATCGTCCTTCAGGACGGTGCCGATACCAGTCAGGATAGCGCAAGATCTCGCGCGCCACTGATGGCCGTCCGCCCGTGCCTCGGTCGAGGTTATCCACTGGCTGACCCCATTCAAGAGTGCGGTCTTGCCGTCAAGTGAAGCGGCGATTTTCATGCGAACCCATGGTGACTTCCGGATCATCCGGCTGAAAAATCCGATATTCAGTTCCCGTGACTGCACGGCTAATGGGTCGAGCGCTGGCAGCACTTCGACGGTTATACCTGCGGCACGCAGTCGGGCAAACCCCTTGCCTGACACCAAGGGGTTTGGGTCTGCTGCAGTGGCAACGACTTTTGAGATGCCCGCAGCGATCAGCGCATCGCAACAAGGTCCTGTGCGGCCGTGGTGGGAACAGGGCTCCAGGGTGACGTAAGCGGTGGCTCCGACAACAGAGAGTCCGCGTTCTGTGGCGTCTCTCAAGGCCATCACTTCCGCGTGTGGACCCCCGACTGGCTGCGTGTGACCCTGGCCCAACACGACCTGATCGCGAGATACCAACACACATCCAACGGCTGGATTCGGCGAGGATTTGGTGCTTGCCGCGCTTGCAAGCGCTAATGCGAAATGAATCAAAGCTACGTCCAGTCTTTCAAGTAATAATTGGTATCAAACCTTGCCGTTGGGCGGCGCGAACAACCCGCCTGTCGGGAAAACGTCCAGATCACCTGATCCATGTTTTATTCTCCAGCATATGAAATCCCGCGAAACCGGTTTTACCTTGATTGAGCTCATGATTGTGGTGGCCATCACCGGAATGCTCATTGCGTTGGCGGCACCGAATTTCCGAATTCTCCTTGTCAAGCGCAGTGTGAATGCCGCTGCAGAAGCTTTGGTCACCGACATGAAGTTTGCGCGCTCAGAAGCCATTCGGCGCACAACCACAGTAAGTATCTGCAGTTCTTCAAACGGAACCAGTTGTTCGGCTTTGACAGATTGGAAAGACGGCTGGATTGTTTGGGTCGATGACAAGGTTGGTGGAGCGGTCGGAACACTCGATTCTGGTGAAGTGGTAGTCCGTGCCCAAGAGGCACCACAGAACATTGCGTCCATGCCTTTCACTTTGGCGGTTGTTAGTTATCTGCCGCTAGGTCTGGCTCGGCAGGCGAATGGTAATTTTGTGGTTACGCCAAATGGTGGTGGGAGTGCGGCAAATGGTACGACGAGGCTTATTTGCGTCTCAATTCAGGGCCGTGCCGCGCTTCGCAAGGTGGGAGACTCCGCATGTTAATCAACATGAAGCGTAAGGTAACGCTGGCAAAACGGTCGGAGGGGCTGACCAGAACCCGGATCCGAGGTGTTTCATTGATCGAAGTCATGATATCGATTGTCTTGTCTTCTTTCGCCCTTTTGGCTTTGGCGGCAGTGAATTCCTCGTCGATTCGATACACCAAAATGTCCCAATACAGGGCGATTGCTGCCCAGCTCTCCAATGACATCGGAGAGCGAATGCGTGCAAACAAGGCTGCAGCCACCACAACCCCGTCGAGTTACCAGTTTGAAACCAACTTTGCCGGGCAGGCAACGGCGCCGGCGTTGCCTACCGGAAACGACCTTTGCAATACAAAATTGATTACCTGCAGCAAAGAAAAAATTGCTGCGTTGGACCTCGCACAGTGGCGCGTTTCGGTACGAGATATGTTGCCGGAAGGATCGGTGGTGTTGAAATATATCTCTGCATCTTCAGCGATGGAGGTTTGGATCGCTTGGCGAGACCCAGTTGTTGCAAACACCGACGAGTCTCCTGCAAATGCAAGTGAGTGCCCCGATTCTTTGTCCAAGGGGTCAGACAACAGCATCCGCTGCAGCTACTTCAGGGTGACGCTATGAGGCCTACGCACTATCCGCAAAAGCCTCAGCAAGGGTTTTCTCTCGTTGAGATATTGATATCTCTTGTTATAGGCTTGGTCGTTGTGGGCGCAGTTTTGGTGAGCTACGTGGGTTCTGGGCAGACCACCAAGTTGCAGGCAGCGTATGCCGACATGAATGAAAACGCCCAAATTGGCCTGGCGATGCTGTCAAAAGATATTCAGTTGGCAGGCTACGCCAACGCCACCGCCGCCGACCCAGTGACGGGTTTGTTCATCCGCAACGCGGTGCCACGCTCCGTGTTTGGTTGTGACAATGGTTTTGTAGCCACTAATGCTAGCGCCGCGGCGACCTGTAGTCTGGTCGCAGGGTCGCCTGCCATCGAAGTGATCTACGAAGCCGATTTGCGCAATACGGTGCCGCGGGCCGTGTCTGGAGTCAATACACCCACAGATTGCCTTGGCAATGCACTTGTAATCGGTGGTGGAGGCTTTTATACAGCGTACAACCGTTATTACATCGCGAACAGCAGCAGCGGGCGGTCGGAGCTGCACTGTGCCAGTTGGGGTCAAATTGGTCAGCCGTTGATTGAAAACGTGGAAGCCATCAAGTTTTGGTATGGCGAAACAACAGCGGTGGATCGGCACATTGAGCGCTATGTGACGGCCGGAAATTTGGCAGATGTCTCTTTTGGAAATGTGGTGAGCGTACGCATTTGCCTGCTGATGCGCAGTCCAGAGCCAGCCCGTAGCGCGGAGGAAGGCGCTTTGACCTACCTCGACTGTGACTCCGCAACGCAAACCAATGCGGCAGGTGATCTTGCTGCCCGTCGCGCTTACTTCACAACCGTGACCTTGCGCAACAAAATGTCTTTATGAGAATTGCCATGTCGCACCGACTGTTTTGTTTGAAACTCCACCCCCGCCGGGTGCAGAACGGGGTTTCGTTGATCATCGTTTTGATCATGCTGGTCATCATTGGTCTCACGTCGGCAGCGGCGATGCGCAGTGCGACCTCGGCAGAAAAAGTGACCAACAGTGTGCGCTTGCAGAATCTTGCCCAGCAGTATGCCGAGGCAGCGTTGCGTTATTGCGAAGCGCAGCTGGCACTGCCAGCACCTGTTGCTACGCTTGATGCGGCCAACATTGTCACAACCTATTCGGGTGATCCCAACCCACCGGTGGCCTGGCAAAACACCCAGACGTGGGGGGGTGGAGGCGGCGCCAATGCTTCCTTGACCGTAACACCGGCCTCTTGGGTTTACTCGGCGGACAGTACGAATCTGAAACCGGGCAGGCGACCAGAGTGTGTGGTCGAGCGTCGGTTTTTCACGATGGCCAGTGCCGCTGCCGTCACTGCGTTTCAACTGGCCAATGCAGGCGTAGACCCGCCATCGTCGTACCTGATCACAGCCCGGGGCTTTAGTACCGACTACACACCGCTTGCCGGAGGCGGCACAACCGAGAGCGGATCTGTGGTCTGGTTGCAGTCACAAATTAGTCTGAAATGATGAACGAGGTAACACCATGATTTCTTTTAAACACGGTTTTCAGTTTCAACACCCTGCGTTGGTTACTGCCTTCTGCGGACTCTTGATCTCACAGGGTTTGTTGGCCCAGCCCTCTCAAGATCCGTTGCTCAATCGCGATGGCGGTGGTGTGCCACCCAACATCATGATGACACTGGACGACTCCGGCTCCATGATGTTTCAGCACATGCCCGAGGTTACGATTTTCATCAATGCCTGGGACAATAGCAAAACGAAGGCTCAGAACAACGCCGCAGGTGCCTATTCAATGGCGAGTCCAATCGGTGGAGGTTCGGTCCGATTTGATCCTTCAGACACCCAGACGCTGGGCGGTCCTGGTTCCGCTAACGGCAATGACAATCAGTTTTCTGGCACTATTGCTGCCCAGCAAGGCAGTACGAATGTGCTGCAGAAATTGATGCGCTCGCCCGATACCAACTCCATCTACTACAACCCGGATGTCCGGTATTTGCCTTGGGCACTAAAAACCTACCCATTGCCCGCCGCAACCTCGACCAACCCTTTAGGGCGGATGGCAAACGCTTCGGTAACCGCTGCCTTGATAGACCCCATGAATGCCGGCGGCGGCACGGTCAACCTGACCAGCAAGCGGGACGTGACCGACTGGTGGTGCTTCCGTGACTCGCGGACCGATTGTGCCGACTATCCAGATGGATCAAAAGCCAAGGAGTCTTACGACCCCGGTTTGTTTTACCGCTTGAAAAAGACCACCGGCGGCCTGTACATGGATCCCAGTGTGGCAGCAAATTACATTGAATACAGCATCAACCCAAACACCTTTGGAGCCGCTTACCCGACCAAAGCGGCAACCCGCGTGGATTGCGCAGGTTCAGTCTGCACCCAGACCGAAGAGCGCAAGAATTTCGCCAACTGGTTCACCTACTACCGCACACGGAACATGCTGGCCCGTGGGTCGGTGGCAGAGGCATTCAAGGAATCGCCCAACACCTTTCGCCTGGGCTGGGGACGTATCAACCAGGGTTCTGATTTCAGTGTGGACGGAGTGAACACCAAGGTCGTTCAACAAGGGGTGCGAGACTATTCACAAACAACCAAGAATGCATTTTTCGACTGGTTGTATGCACTGCCGGCGAATGGAGGCACGCCGTTGCCACGTGCAATGGATTCTGTCGGTAAATACTTCTCGCGCAACGACAACAAGGGACCATGGACGGACACACCGGGCACGGCCACCTCGGCATCACACAAGTCGTGCAGACGCAATTACCAGATCATGGTGACCGACGGGTACTGGAATGACACGACAACCGCCGTGGGCAATGCGGACGGGACCAATGGCTTGGACATCACCGGGCCTGGCAGAACCTATAAATACATCGCGACAAGACCCTATTCCGACGGCAATGAAAATACGTTGGCCGACTATTCAATCAAATACTGGAAGAATGACCTCCGCACCGATTTGGTGAACAACGTCATTCCATCTGCCGAAAACCCCGCGTTTTGGCAACACTTGACGAATTTCACCGTGGGTCTGGGCGTACGCGGCCTTTTGCAGCCACCCGACCCCAATAACCCCACGGGCAAGCCCGGTGATTTGCCCGCGCTGATTTCGGGAAGCAAAGCCTGGAGTACGGACCGCATTGACGATCTTTGGCACGCCGCATTGAACTCGCGGGGCGACAGTCTCAGTGCCAAGGATCCGACCGAGTTGGCTGAGGCGATCACAACTTCACTGGGTGCTGCCCTGAAGCGTGAGTTGCGCGAAGCGGGCGTTGCCACAGCGTCTACGGTGTTGCAAGACGGCAACCGTAAATACGTACCGCTGTACAAAACTGGGGACTGGACGGGTGATATTCAGGCCTTCGTGTTGGACGCAGCTGGGCAAGCCGGCGTCAAGGTCTGGACCGCAGAGTCGAAATTGCCACCGGCTGCAAGCCGCAACATCTGGACCTGGAATACGAACACCAATGCGGCTTCCCAGTTCACCTGGGCGACCATCGGTGCTGCAAACCAGACCGCCCTGGGCACGGGTGCCAATGCCGCCCTGGTTGACTATTTGCGCGGTGATCGGAGCAACGAAGGAGACGGCAAGCCCTACCGTGCAAGGTTGGGGGTGTTGGGTGATTTCATCAATTCCAACCCGGTCTTGGTCAAGGATTCCGTCAATATGGGGTACTCCGCATTGACTAAGCCGGGTGGTGGGTCGCCTTACACGGCATTCTTGACTGCCAAGGCTGCACGCCACGCCGTGTTGTACGTGGGTGGTAACGATGGCATGTTGCATGGATTCAAAGACACGCTCAACGTAACGGCCTCGGAAGACGGCAAGGAAGTCTTCGCCTATGTGCCCAGTGTTGCCTACCCGGAATTGATGAAGTTGAGCGACAAGACCTATGGGCTGGCGTCAGGCGGTCTGACGCACCGGTTTTACGTTGACGGCCCGCTCTCCGAGTCAGATGCCTATGTAGGCGGTGCTTGGCGGAACTATTTGCTTGGTTCCACTGGGGCTGGAGGACGCTCAGTCTTTGCTCTGGATGTCACCAATCCTGCAAGTTTGAATGGCAGCACAATTGCGTGGGAAATTACCAGTGCCAGTAACGGCGATCTGGGATATGTGAGCAGCCCAGTGCAAGTGGGTGTGCTGGACAACGGTGAGTGGGTCGCATTGTTTGGCAATGGCCGATTCAGCAATGCCGGCAAGGCGGTACTTTTTGTTGTTAACCTCAATACCAAAGCGGTTCAAACCCTGGAAGTTGAGACAACCCTGGGCTCCAATGGCCTAGGCGGGGTCGGCGTGTTGCGCAACACTGAAGGCGTCATCACCAATTTGTATGTTGGCGATTTGAAAGGCAACTTGTGGAAGCTGAATTACAAGGCAAGTGCAGCGTCTCGGTTTGAGGTCGATGGTGGCAAAGCCATGTTTCAGGCAACGCCGGCTAGTGGTGCGACTGTGCAACAGATCATGGAGCCACCTTTGGTGTACCCGTTCCCCGCAACTTCGGTTGTTACCAGCTCTGGTTCGACCTGTACCAGCGTGAGCGAGGGCGGTGGCCATCTGATTTTGTTTGGCAGCGGAGTGCTCAATACCAAGGCGGACGCCAATTCCAAGGACGTGCAGGCCATGTATGCCGTGTGGGATAAGCCCGGGGACACGATCCCGAGGCCGATGGGAAGAGGCTACAACTCAACTACGCTGGCTAATACTTTGGAACCCCGAACTATCTCTGCGTACAGCGGCGCTGACGTGTCTGGCGGCGTCTTTTACGGGAGCAATGGGTCCCGTGTCAATTGGACCAAACAGCGTGGCTGGGTGATTGATCTGTCTGTCACCGGTATCGAAGGCTTGCGGGTCGTGTACCCGCCACAACGGGTCAATTCAAAGACGGCCTTGTTCAGTACGGTGGCTCCCGCGCGCGACGTCGTGGTGTGTGAAGCAGCGTCGGGTTCAGGGATCAACTTTTTGCTGGGGATTGCTGAGGGCGGCGACGTTGGTTTGCCACCTGTGAGCACCGATCCAGCGATAGCGGACCCCCGAGGCAGCGGGTTTGATCCTACGACCGACAAAAACAGTGATGGCAAGATTGACTTGCTGGACCGTACGCTTGATGCAAAGTATGACTTGAACGGAGACGGCAAGATCACCGCTGCTGACTGTGGCGCATTTGACCCGCGATACGATGCCAATAACGACGGTCAGATTGACAGCCTTGACCGTGTTTCGAAGTCGTCGTTTGATACCGACGGTGACGGCGTCATCGATGCCCGGGATCGCGCTGTGGCGGGTTATGGAACGGGCGCAGACGGTATTGATGCAGTGGTATTTGGCACCAAGGTGTGTCTTGCGGGTGTTTGTAACCAGGATGTGAGTTTCCAGAATACAACCGCCCAGATGCGGGCCAATGTGGCCGAGGACGATCCGGGTAGCTTGCCACCACCGCCACCTCCACCATTGTGCGGCACTTCGGGCGCACCGCCTTGTCCCAAGTGCGGTGACCCGGGCGAACCGCCCTGTCCGCCAAAGGCGGTAAAGGATCGCATTTGGAGTCGCGTCATCAATCCGCCGATTCGTTGAGGAGTATTTATGAAATCTAACAGCGCGCTGGGATTTACGCGGAGGGAGGTTCATATGAGAGGCAAAGCTTTAGGGTTCACGCTGATTGAGCTGATGATCACGGTGGCCATCGTTGGAATTTTGGCCGCTGTTGCTTTGCCAAGTTACCGCTCCTACGTAGACAGGGGGCAGCGGTCCGAAGCGAGAACGGCTTTGGTGGAGGCGCAGCAGTTTATGGAGAGGTACTACGCGGCGAACAGCCGTTACACCACCGACGCGGCCGGTACAACTGCGCCCAATTTGCCAGAGCGACTACAGTCCGCCGGCGGGGGCAAATACACTTTGTCCGTCGAAAGCCCTGCACTGGCTAGCTATACCTTGCAGGCGACCCACGCGGGAACCGACGCAAACTGTGGAAATTTGACGTTGACCAGTACCGGCGTCAAGGGTCGCTCTGGCACTGGGATGAGTGTCGCGGACTGCTGGCGATAGTGAGCGATTGCCGTTGGAGGGCGCTAAACCTACCGCCGCACCTCGTCCACCAACGTCTTGAAGTCATCAATATCCTCAAAACTGCGGTAGACGCTGGCAAATCGCACGTAAGCGACCTTGTCAAGCTTCTTTAGCTCCCGCATCACGAGTTCTCCAATGCGAGAGGACTGGACTTCGCGCAGGCCCAGGTTCAGCAGCTTTTCTTCAATACGCTCTAAGGCGCTGTCAATCTGTTCGGTGCTGACCGGGCGCTTGCGCAAGGCGAGGTTGAAGGACGCCAACAGTTTGACCCGTTCATATTCAATGCGCCGGCCATCCTTTTTGACGATGGCGGGGAAGTTGACATCGGGGCGTTCGTAGGTGGTAAAGCGCTTTTCGCAGGAGCCGCATTGGCGCCGACGGCGGATGAAATCCCCATCCTCGGAAACCCGGGTCTCCACAACCTGGGTTTCCGAGTGGCTGCAAAAGGGGCATTTCATAGGGCTTCCATGAGCAAAATATTTAAGCCAAATCGACCTCTAGCCCTCGTGGAATAAGCGTAGCCAGCTATCAAATGCATAGTGACTGCGCTTTGCATGGTACTTAACCGTAGACCGGGAAGCGTGAAGTCAGGGCATGCACCTTGGCCCGCACGGCTTCGATATTGGCCGCGTCGCGCGGGTTGTCCAGCACGTCGGCAACCAGGTGGGCGGTGGCGCGGGCCTCTTCGTCCTTGAAGCCGCGGGTGGTCATGGCCGGGGTGCCGATGCGCACACCGCTGGTGACCATCGGCTTCTCCGGGTCGTTGGGGATGGCGTTTTTGTTGATGGTCATATGGGCGCTGCCCAGCACGGCTTCCGCTTCCTTGCCGGTAATACCCTTGGCACGCAAATCCACCAGCATGACGTGGCTTTCGGTGCGGCCACTGACGATGCGCAGGCCGCGCTCGGTCAGGGTCTGGGCCACGATCTGGGCGTTGGTCAGTACCTGTTGTTGGTAAACCTTGAATCCGGGATCCAGTGCTTCCTTGAAGGCCACCGCCTTGGCCGCAATCACGTGCATCAGCGGGCCGCCTTGCAGGCCGGGGAATATGGCGCTGTTGATGGCCTTCTCGTGCTGGGCTTTCATCAAAATGATGCCGCCACGGGGGCCACGCAGGCTCTTGTGGGTGGTGCTGGTCACCACATCGGCGTGGGGCACCGGGTTGGGGTAGACGCCAGCGGCGATCAGGCCGGCATAGTGGGCCATGTCCACCATGAAGATGGCACCTACATCCTTGGCGACCTTGGCGAAGCGTTCAAAGTCGATGGCCAGGGAATATGCGCTGGCGCCAGCGATGATCAGCTTGGGCTTGGTCTCGTGGGCTTTGCGCTCCATGGCGTCATAGTCGATGGCTTCCTGGGCGTTGAGTCCATAAGACACCACGTTGAACCATTTGCCGCTGATATTCAGGGGCATTCCGTGGGTCAGGTGGCCACCTTCGGCCAGGCTCATGCCCATGATGGTGTCGCCAGGCTTCAAGAAAGCCAAAAACACGGCTTCGTTGGCGGATGCACCGCAATGCGGCTGCACGTTGGCGGCATCAGCGCCAAAAATCTGCTTGATGCGGTCAATCGCCAGTTGTTCGGCCACGTCCACGTGTTCGCAGCCACCGTAGTAGCGTTTGCCGGGGTAACCTTCGGCGTATTTGTTGGTCAACTGGCTGCCTTGCGCGGCCATGACGGCGGGCGAGGCGTAGTTTTCGCTGGCGATCAACTCGATATGGTGTTCCTGACGGGCGTTCTCGGCTTGAATAGCGGCCCACAGTTCGGGATCGGTTTGTTCGACGAGGATGTTGCGGTGGTACATGGCAGTCCTTAAAGACATTGAACCTTGTTCATACACATGCTGAAACGGCATGAGACAAGGGCTGCCCAGGCGAACGGCTGAACGCAGGCACCTGTGCAGATGCCGCGGCACGCTCCCCAGTGGTAGTCCCACGTCAGCGCCCCAGAACCGGATTGGTTCGGCGCCTATCGCCAGTCGCGTGCCGCCTGAGTTTACCCGAGCCGCAGCGCAGCCCGCCTTAAGAAGTCAAAAGACTGCCTAATTCTTCTACCGCTGGCTGTGGTGGAGTGGTGCTATTGTTCACCGGTATGACCTGTGTGACCTGTGGGACGCGCAGCGGTACGGCCCGCCCGGAAGAGACCATCTGCAGGCGGCTGTGCTCCGCCAGAACCTTGGCGGCGTAGCCACCGTCCTCTTCTAAATTGCCCGCGCCGACGTAGAGCTTCAATCCGCCTTCAACGGAACCCGCCCTGGAAACACATTCCTGCAACACTCGCACGCCCACCCGCAAATTGCTGATGGGGTCAAAAGCAGCAAGCTTTCCGCCGAAGCCCTCGTATTTGTCACTGTGGATCTTGGTCATGACCTGCATCAGTCCTTGAGCACCCATTGAACTTTGTGCAAAGGGGTTGAAGCCGGACTCAATGGCCATGATGGCCAAAATGAGCGTCGGGTCGATCTTGACGCGGCTGCCAGTCTCAAACGCTTCCGCCACCAGTGCGCTAATGGGTTCGGGTGCTACGTTGTACTTTTTGCTAAGCCAAAACGCCACAGCGGCTTGCTGTTTGGGCAAGTTTTGTGGATGGGTGGCGGTCGCCCGCTCGATGGCGTCGGTATCGGTGGCAATGCCGGTGACCTCCTGTTGGCGGGTTTGCAGCCAGCTCATCAACTGGATTTCGCCCGCCTGGCGGATTTCCGGCTTTGCGGTCAGGGTAATCACGGCAAACATGACGGCCAGGCCCAGCAGGGCAAAACCGTTGTGTGTGATTTCGAAGAAACCTTGGGCGACATCGCTGGCAAATGTTGCGAGGCCCTTGGTGAATTTTTCGGTCGCTGTCATAGCTCTTCCTTCTTAGGCGGGGAGTCCAAAGACCCCACGTTTGGGTTGGTACGCTATCAATATCCTGCGGCGTCGATTCGACATGTGCAGCGATTTGAATATGCCGGGTTCGGCAGCGGTTACGGGTTTATCCCTAGGTGAAACCAGGAATGGGCGGATTCTAGGGGGCTTGGATATACCTAGTCAACAATATTAAATAGGTTCATTATTCTATTTTTGGTTGTATGAAGTCTAAAACCCTGACGGGATGCGGGTTGGCGAAGATTTGAAACGCAAGAAAAATCTAGCAATCACGAACCCCGTTTCCATTGAAAACCCGATTTGAAATGGAGAGCGGCAGTCACTAGACTCCCCATGCCTGTTGATTCAGGTTTGTTCCGGCAGTAGCCAGTCCGTACCGAAACGGTATTTGTGATAAAGCGGCCCCGGTAACTTTTGGAGGCAATCTATTGCTTCTGGGGGCTGGTGGACTTCAATCTCCCCGGCGCTCGTTCTGATGGCATGGGCCTTTGGTCAGCCGTCAAGCCCGGTACTCGAACCCAAAAGTTCGAGCACCGGGCTTTCTTTTGTCTCCCAGGGAAAACAGCTGCGCGGTGGGTGCCCCTGTCTATATATATGTGTGCGTCCTTGGAGTCATGGTGATGCGCACTGTGGAACGCGGATATTCCTTTGGAATGGAATTGAAATTGAAATGCTATAGAAAATATAGCTATAAGTGTAATATCCACGTGGGCTAGATCCCGATTCTTCGTAGAGTTCTCTGATGCAGGCGGTCCTAAAACGCGGCTGTGGTGACGGCCACCACAAAAACCGAAAGCCTGATTCCATTTCGCGGCGAAAATACGCAGTTGCAGATCTCTTTTTAACCTACCTCTGAGCCCACCGTGACGTCGCCTTCTACCGCCAAAAACAACGATATAGCCCTTTTAGACAGTCTGACCGGTGGCGCTTTTACAGCACCGACTTCCGGCGAGCGCGCCGCGCGTGTTCGTGAGTGGCTGCTGACCACCCCGGTGCCTGAGCAACTGGCCGACGTCTTCAAGGAGCTGAGTGTCAAAGACAAAGGCGCCGCCAAGCTGATTCGAGAAAAAATCGACGAAGCCCGTCGGGCCAAAGGCCAGGAGGCCGTGGCTGCCGAGTGGGCGTCCAAAGCGCAGACCCTGCTGGACATGGTCAAACTCAATATTGCCGATGCCCTGGCTTGGCAGCGTGATGCGGCCAAAGCCGGTGCACCCCTGAGCCGCGAACCGCTGTCCGCACTCAAGACCCAACTGGCGGAAAGGGTCAGGGTGATCGAAGACCTGCAGCGCCGTGTTCAGGTTCAGCGCGAGGCGGCCGTGTTGCTGGCCCAGCGCATTGAAGTTCTCTCGACCAAGTCGTGGCGTGATGCACAAGCGGCACTTGAGCCATTGCGCGTGGATGTGGAGCAGTGGCAGGCGCAAGCCGCGCAACTGGTCGCCGATAGCAGTTGGCCCAGTGTCGACGCCAAATTTCCGCCGCTCATGGAGGCGTCCAAAGGCCAACTTCTCGTGGTTTGGGATGCGTTTCAGGCGGCTTTGTCTTTGGCTGTGCGTGCCGCCGAAGACGGCGCGGCTCCCTTGCCCCCCGTTCCGGTATGGGCCGATGAATTACGTGCGGTGCGTGGCGTTCCGGCAGAGACCCCGGTCAAGCAGCCCAAACCCAAAATGGATCCGCAGGTGCGGGCCCAAGCGACGGCGACCGTCCGCGAGGTGCTTTCTACCCTGGAGTTGGAAATTGCAGAAGGCCATGGAAAAGCCAGCGCCGGTGCGGCCAATGCGTTGCGCCATGCGCTAAAAGAATTTGGCAAAGTGATTGATGACAAGCTGGAGAACCAGGCCCACGCGGCGCTGGCTGCCGCCGGCGAATTGGAAGGCTGGCAACGCTGGCGCGCCGACCAATTGCGTGAAGCCCTGGTGACCCAGGCTGAAGGTTTGCTCAAGCGCCCAGACGGCCAGGCCATTGGTGGACGCAAAATGCAGGAAACTCTGCGCTCCCTGCGCGAACAATGGAAACAGACCGATCAGGGCGGTGCACCCAACCACTCGATGTGGAAACGCTTCGATGAAGCCTGCAACGAAGCCCATAAGGTGGTGGAGGCCTGGTTGGACAAGGTCCGTGCCGAATCGGCCGAGCACAAGGCCCAGCGCCTGGCGCTGATTGAAGAGGTCCATGCCTGGGCCGAAGCCAACCAGACCGCATTGGACGACGACTGGAAAGGTTTCAACCGCATCCTGCACCAGTTCGGCGACCGTTGGCGCGAAGCGGGCCACCTGGGTGAAAAAGCATTTGCCGAGATACAGCCGTTGTGGAAAGCCGCCATTTCGAAGGCAGCAGCGCCATTGGAGGCGCTGCAAGCGGAAAGCCTGGCTTTGCGCCACGCCATGATTGAAGAGGCCAAGGTTTTGGGCGCGGCCGCTGAATTGCGCATCGATGCAGTCAAGGCATTGCAGCAGCGTTGGCAAGCCCAGGCACATCGCGTACCGATGGACCGCCGGCAAGAGCAAAAGCTCTGGGACGCTTTCCGCAAACCGATTGACGATGCCTTTAATCGCAAAACGGCCGACCGCGAAAAGGCGGAAGAGGCGTTAGGGGCACGTGACCGCATGGTTTTGCAGGCCGCCAAGGCGCTGGACGCTGCCAATGCCAGTGGCGATGCACAGACGATTCGTGCCGCCATGGCCGACTTGGACGCCGCTTTGCAAGGACAGGCCCAGGCGCAAGCGGATGTGCAATCCGCTGGCGTGCAAGAGAGTGCCGTGCAAGCAGCGACCCAATCCGCAAACTCTGAAGAAAATTCACCTCCAGCCCCCGTGGAATCTGCGCAAGGCGCTATGAAAGATATAGCAGATGGAGCGGAAGATTCAGGGGCATCCAGTTCAGAGACTGCACCCGATGCCCCGGCTGAGCCAGCCCCACCCGCCAAAGCCGCACCCAAGCGGGTCATTGCGGCGCGCGGTGATGACCGGCCGGGCACGAAGAAAGAGGCCCCTGCTGCCTTTACCGGTCGCCCTGGCAAGTTTGGTGATCGCAAGGATAGTGGACGCGGCCCCCGTGACTCCAAGCCCGGCTTCCCAGGATCGCCGCGCGGTGATGAGCGGGGTGGGGCGCGGTTGGGCGGACGGGACAACGCCCGACCTGATGGTCGTTTTGCGTCCGATGGGCGAAGCCGCACCGACGGTTGGCAAGAAGCCCCGCGTCTGGGTGACGCAGCATTTCGCGCCCAGCGCGACGCCCTGGAACACGCGCAGTTGGCACTCAAAAAGCTCGCTGCTCAGGCCCATGGAGAGGCCTTGACCCAGTTGATGACGGCGTGGGAAAAGCGCGACGCCAGTCTGGTCCCGGGTGCGCAAGATTTGGGCAACCGCGCTGCGGCCGCAAGCCGGGCCGCATGGGTACAAGCGCTGGGTGGCGAACCTAAGCCAGCCGCCAAGGGGGTTGACCCCCATGTCGCCTTGCTCCGTCTGGAGATGGCCGCTGAGGTGCCCACGCCGGCCGAAGACTTGGACGCCCGACGCAATCTGCAATTGCAACTGTTGACTCGCCGCAATGACCCGCCGCCGGCTCAGACCTGGGGTGCGGACAGTGCGACCGTCTTTTCCGGAGTATTCAACCCAGCGGCGGCGCGTCGGGTACAAAACGTGCTGAAGGTTTTGCTGAAGAAATAGCCGTTGAGTGACCCTGGTTGGTCGCTTGTGGAAGAATGAGGCGTCCGCTGTGGCGGACGGTTTCTTGTACAAAGGGGGATCTGTGGACTCCATTGAAGACCTGCTTCGTCGACTTGAGCAACTCAATGCCATTGGCGCTGCGCTGTCCAAAGAGAGGGACATCACGCGCCTGCTGGAAAGCATTCTGGTGGCTGCCAAAACCATTACACAGGCCGATGGCGGCACCTTGTACCGGGTTACAGAGGACCGGCAGGCCCTGCGTTTTGAGATTCTCAAGACTGATTCGCTGAACATCGCCATGGGTGGTACGTCAGGCAAACCGATTGATTTTCCCAATTTGCCCCTGCATGACAGTCAGGGCAGGCCCAATGACTCTTTGGTTGCTGCCTATGCGGCCATTCACGCGCAGACCGTCAACATCGCTGACGCTTACACGGCACCCAACTTCGATTTTTCGGGTACCCGAAAATTTGACGCGCGCACGGGCTACCGCTCGCAGTCATTTTTGACCGTACCGATGAAGGACCACGAGGGGGATGTGATTGGTGTTTTGCAGTTGCTCAATGCCAAGCGCAAGCCCGATGGTCAGGTGGTCCCGTTTTCCAGTTCGGACCAGAGTCTGGCGGAGTCGCTGGCATCCCAAGCAGCCATTGCCATCACCAATCGCAATTTGATGTCGCAACTGGAGACGCTGTTTGAGTCGTTCATCAGTCTGATCAACCTCGCGATTGACGAAAAGTCACACTACACCGGGGGCCACTGCCAGCGCGTGCCGGCTCTGACCATGATGCTGGCGGAGGCCGTGAATGCCCACAAGGAGGGGCCCCTGGCGTCCTTTTCGATGGATGAACGCGACCGATACGAGCTCAAGATAGCCGGGCTGTTGCACGACTGTGGCAAGGTCACGACGCCGGTTCACGTAGTTGACAAGGCTACCAAGCTGCAAACCCTGTTTGACCGTATTGATCTGATTGACACCCGTTTTGAGGTGCTCAAGCGCGACCAGGAAATTGCTGTCTTGCGAGCGCAACTAGAGATGCGAGAACCAAAGGACCCGGCAGCCGAAGCCACGCTGTGGACCGCTTGCCGCGAAAAGATCGATGCCCTGGATGCCGACCGCGACTTTTTGCGACACGTCAATCAGGGGGCAGAGGCCATGAAAGACGCCGATTTGCACCGTGTGCGTGACATTGGCCAGGGACACATCTGGCGCAATGTGAACGGACTGGAGTCCGAATTTTTGAGTGCCGATGAATTGGAAAACTTGACAATTCGGGCCGGCACCCTGACGTCAGCAGAACGCGGAGTCATCAACAACCACATTGTCGCCACCATCAAGATGCTGGAGCAGTTGCCCTGGCCCAAACATCTGAAAAACGTGCCCGAGTACGCGGGGGGTCACCATGAGCGCATGGATGGAAAAGGTTACCCCAAAGGACTGACTCGAGACCAGATGTCGGTGCAGGCCCGGGTGATGGGCATTGCCGATATTTTTGAGGCGTTGACCGCGCGCGACCGACCCTATAAACAGGGTATGAAGTTGTCCCAGGCCATGGGCATCATGCACAAATTCCGTACGGGGGGTCACATTGATCCGGATCTCTTTGATATCTTTGTCAAAGAGGGGGTTTACCTGCGGTACGCCAACCAGTTTTTGGACCCTTGGCAAATCGACACGGTCAACCCACAGGCTTGGGTGTAGCAGGCGGTTAGCCCGCTGCCATGATGGGTGGCAGCCGTTCTAAGGTGTAGGAGCAGGAATTGCCAGGGGTTTGCCCAATTGGCGCAAACGTAGCACTTCCGCACGCGGTGGGACGGCCATCAGGTCCCAGTCGCTAAGTACCAGCCGTTCGCGATCTGCGAGCATGCTGTGCCGTGCCGGTCTGTGGGTGTGTCCATGAACCATGTGGTGGGCCTGGGCCGATACCAGCAGCGCATTTGCCGTGGCGGCGTCTACATCCGCGTAATTTGCGGCTGTACGTTTGCGCGCCTCACTCTGAGCACGCATGCCGCGCGCCAATTCCACACGTTCCGCCAGTGGTTTTTGTAAAAACTGCGTCTGCCAATCCGGGTGGCGAACTTGAGCCCGGAACTGCATGTACTGCGTGTCTTCCAGGCACCAGGCATCTCCATGAGTCAGCAGCCAGCGTTGACCGGCAAAGACCAGCACAGAGGGGTCTTCCAGCAGTGTGGCGTGGCAGGCCTTCATCAGGCTTGTGCCCATCAGGAAGTCGCGGTTACCTTGCATGATGTGCAGATCCAGCTTCAGCCCTGCGGTATGCAGCAGGTCGACACAACGGCGCTCGAAACTGCCTTCCAAGACCAAGGCGTCATCGCCAACCCACACCTCAAACAGATCACCCAGTATGAAAACGGCGTCTGCAATCGTGTGATTCAAGTAGTGACTCAGCGTCTGGAAGGTTTTGGTGTCCGAGGCCTGGAGGTGCAGATCCGAGATGAAATCGACACAACTCCAACGGGGAGGGGCCAGGAGTTCCATCCCGTGCAGGGTGAGGCTTACAGCGCCACAGCCTTTTCAATGATGACGTCTTCCTTTGGCACGTCATCGTGAAAGCCCTTGCGCCCGGTGGCGACGGCCTTGATCTTGTCTACCACCTCTGCGCCCGAAATTACTTTGCCAAACACGGCGTAACCCCAGCCTTGTGCACTGGGCGCTGTGTGGTTGAGGAATCCGTTGTCAGCAATATTGATAAAGAACTGGGCTGTTGCGGAGTGAGGGTCTCCGGTGCGCGCCATCGCTACTGTGTAGTTGTTGTTCTTGAGGCCGTTATTGGCTTCGTTCTGGATCGGGGCGTCGCAGGTCTTTTGCTTCATGCCCGGCTCCATGCCACCACCTTGCACCATAAAGCCGGGGATCACACGGTGGAAAATCGTGTTGTTGTAGTGCCCTTTGTTTACGTACGACAAGAAATTGGTCACCGACTGGGGTGCTTTTTCCTGGTCCAGTTCCAGTGTGATGACGCCGTAGTTAGCAACGTGGAGTTCGACTTGTGGATTGCTCATGATTTATTTCACCAGGGTGGCAGAGTTGATAACAACCGGGGTTTTGGGAACATCGGTCGGGAAGGGGCCGCCGGAGCCGGTGGGTACTTCCTTGATTTTTTGAATGGTTTCCATACCCGACACCACGCGGCCAAACACGGTGTAGCCGTCAGACGAACCTTTCGCATTCAGGAATGGATTCTCTTTGACATTCACAAAAAACTGGGCCTTGGCCGAGTTGGGATCGTTGGTGCGCGCCATGGCAATGGTTCCGGTCTCATGTTTAAGTCCATTGAGGGCTTCCAGTGGCACTGGCGGGCGAGTAATTTTTTCGTCGTACTTCGCGTTGTAACCGCCGCCCTGAACCATGAAGTTGGGGATGACGCGGTGAAAAATGGTGCCGTCGTACTGCTTGTCCTTGACATAGCGCAGAAAGTTTTCGACCGTCTTGGGCGCTTTGTCAGGGTAGACCTCGACGACGAAATCTCCCAGGCTGGTTTGGAACTGGACTTGGGGGGCCGCTTGGGCCATGGCCGCCAAGGGCAACCAAGCCGCCGCGACGCAGGCCAACAGGGTCCGGCGTAGCAAAAAGTTGCATCGTGTTGTCATCAGATAACTCCTTCAAAAAATATTTTCCACTGGTTCTCTTGTCGAATCCAGTATTGGCGCTTGGTCCACCCAATCCGGGTACCATCGGCCACCTCACCAAATGTTACGACCATCGTGTCGGCAGCATCGGTCCAACGCAGGTAAGACAAATCTTTCAGTTGGATGGTGCGGCCATGTGTCTGGTCCAGTTCGCTCTTCAGGGTCGACGTCCACTCCGAGAGTGTCTTGCCGTTGCTGGTGAAGTCGGGAGTGTAGTAGCTCAGCACTTGTTGCAGATTGCCCGATGTCTTGGCGTTGCGCCAGGCATGCAGCGCATCTTCAAACGGTTTGCCAGCAACACGCGTACTGTGCGGTGCAACCCAAGTCAGCTCGGATGCAATGACCACCGGTGTGGTTCGGACCGCGACGGTGCGGATGATATGTTGCAGGTCCGGATTCGCCAACACAACGCAGCCATCGGTTGCTTGGGGCGGCCTGGAAAACTGATTGGGTGGCGTGCCATGCAACCAGATGCCGCTGCCGGTCTTGCCACGTTTGCTATCAAGGATGTTAGGGTAATTGATGGGCAGAGCACCCGAACCGTAAAAATCCTTGAGTGATTTTGGGTCTAGGTTGCTGGTGATGTAGTACACGCCAAGTGGGGTGCGCTGATCACCTTCAGCTGTTTTGGCAGTACCTGCCTTGCCAACAGAAATATAGTAGTCGGCCTTAAGGGTCAGACCGCCCGGTGAGTTCTCGAACAAGTAGAGGCGTGAACGTGATGCATCCACCGCAATTGCGTGCCTGGATTTCTGCGACAGCGTCAAAAACTGCGAGGGTATGGTGCCGCTGACCGGACGGTCCCGTAATGCCATCACGCGCCGTAACGATTCTTCGCGTAACTCTTCCAGCGCGGTGTTGGCGCTTCTGGACGGACTGGACGGGACGTCGCCAAAGGCCTTTAACGGTCGAACCTGGGAGGCCAACAAGTCGCCGTGGACGAGTTGGGCCAACTGAAAATGGGGGTAGTCCTTCACCAAACGGTCGGCCTTGGCGAGGGCTTCCCGGTTCTGGGCGAGTCCTACCAGCTTATAAATCTCGATCAGGCGAGCCTCGGCGACACCGTCGGCGTCTTTGGGGAGGGTGATCGCCTGGCGCACTGGCTTTTGTTTGCCACTTTTCTTTGGATTGGCGGCCACGACTGGGTCATTGCCCAGAACGAACACGGCCAGCAGCAGGGCGTTGAGAATCAGCCGAACCATCGCAGCAGTCAACGATCAGGAGCCCGTGGATTCTTTGATGATCAGCCAGCGGTCACCACTGCGGAGCAACTCCAGTGTCTTGCGGCTGGAAACAGCCAAACCATTGGCCTTGTAATCTTGGCGAAACTTGGCAATGGCGGTATTGCCAGACACTGTGATTGTGAGATTTTCAAGTCGCACGCTGATCTTGGACTTGCTGGTGATGCGTTGACGGCGCTCTTCTTCCCATGCGCTGCGCGACATGGAGCCCTGTGGGTCAAAATCTTTTCCGTACGAAGCCAGGTAAGCTTTAACGTCCTTGGCGGCCCACGCTTTCGCCCAGGTCTGCACAGCGGCTTCTGCGTCGACAGCCGCATTGGTGTTCGCGGGCTTTGGTGTGGTCGCTGGGGCGGTCGATGGCGTAACGCTGGCCGTCAGAGTCGGTGTCGTTGTGGCAGCGGTGGAAGCTGGCTTGACAGCTGCAGTGGCCGGTGGAGTTGACGCCGCAGCAGCGGACGGCGAGGGAAGGGTGGGCCGTTGATTTTTGGCACCCGTTGGGCTGAACAGATCTCGGATCAAAGCCAGCTTGGGTGCAACCGCCGCATTCGAGGCATCGAGTTGCAGGGCCTTGTTGTAGGCCTGGCTGGCAAGCTTGGCGTAGACATCACCCAGGTTTTCGTGTGCCGTTGCATAACTGGGGTTGGTCCGTATGGCCATTTCAAGTGCGGTACGGGCCTTGTCAAACTGGCTTTGCCCTGCATACAGCACGGCCAGATTGTTGTAAGGCTCGGGCAACTCGGGAAAATCTTCGGTCAAGCGGGTAAAGGTCGCAATGGCGTCCGCCGTTTTGCCGGAGTCACGCAGAATAACGCCCTTCAGGAAGCGCATTTGTGGATCACGCGGTTTGCTTACCAGGTGTTGGTCGGCCTTGTTCAAGGCTTCGACCAACTTACCTGCACGTACCAACTGCGATACGTCCGAGTATTCGTCTGCATGGGCCAGCGAAAACACCAAGGCAAGCGCCAAGGTCATAAGGCGCAGTGGTCGGCGTACAGGTGAATGGGAGTGCGTCATAGAGCTTTCAGAACCTCAAGCGTTGGGCGAGCCCTCTGGCGGGGGCTTTATACTGCGTTGAATTGTAGCTGAGGGGGCGATTCGTGCCTTCGGCCAAAGACCGAGATTTACCTTGAAGAGATCTGAACGAACTGGCCCTTGTTGCCACGAACCGGTGATCCTGCGCAAAGGCACTGCATAACCCATGAGTTTGAGAATTTACAACACGCTGACGCGTGCTTTAGAGCCGTTTTCCCCGATCGATCCGAATCATGTCCGCATGTACGTATGTGGCATGACCATTTATGACCTGTGTCACATCGGTCATGCCAGAATGGCGATGGCCTTTGATATCGTGCAGCGTTGGCTCAAGAGCAGCGGGTACCGCGTGACCTATGTCCGCAACATCACGGACATTGACGACAAGATCATTCGCCGCGCATTGGAGCGCAATATCCCGATTCGGGCGTTAACGGACGAAATGATTGGCGTGATGCACGACGACATTGGGCGTCTTGGCATTGAAGCGCCAAGCATAGAGCCCCGCGCCACCGAATATGTGCCGCAGATGCTGGACATGATCCGTCAGCTGGAGGGCAAAGGCCTGGCCTACAAGGCCAGCTCGGGTGATGTGAACTTTGCCGTACGCAAGTTCGCCGGTTATGGAAAGTTGTCTGGAAAGTCGCTCGAAGATCTGCGTGCCGGGGAGCGCGTGGCGGTGGACGACGGCAAGGTCGATCCGATGGACTTTGTTTTGTGGAAGTCCGCCAAGGCGGAGGAACCCGAAGACGCCAAATGGGACAGTGCTGCCAGCGGCCATTCTTATGGGGTTGGACGGCCGGGTTGGCATATTGAGTGTTCGGCCATGAGCTGCCAGACTTTGGGTGAGACTTTTGACATCCATGGCGGCGGAGCCGATCTGCAATTTCCCCACCATGAAAACGAAATTGCGCAGACCGAAGGTGTCACCGGCCAGCCGATGGCCAGGGTCTGGATGCACAACGGCTTGGTTCAATTGGACAACGAAAAGATGTCCAAGAGCCTGGGTAATTTCTTTACGATCCGAGAGGTACTGTCCAAATACGACCCGCAAACCGTGCGTTTTTTCCTGGTACGGGGTCACTACCGTACGGCTTTGGGCTATAGCGACGCCCATTTGGATGACGCTCGCAACGCACTGCGGCGTTTGTACACAGCGCTTGATCTGGTACCCCCGGCGACAAGCGGCGACATCGACTGGACACAGTCTTACGCACAACGCTTCAAGGCGGCCATGGACGACGACTTTGGCACGCCCGAGGCTGTAGCGGTTTTGTTTGACCTGGCCGGCGAAGTCAATCGCACCCAATCTTCGGCGTTATCTGCGTTGCTGCGTTCTTTGGGTGGGGTGCTTGGCTTGCTGCAGGACAACCCCAAGGCTTTCTTGCAGGCTGGCGCTCGGCTGGACGACTCCGCCATTCAAGCCAAGATTCAACAGCGCGCCGATGCCAAGGCCGCGCGCAATTTCGAGCTGGCAGACACGATTCGCAATGATTTGCTGGCCCTGGGCATCGTGCTCAAAGACTCCGCCAACGGAACAAGTTGGGAAGTGCAGTCGTGATGGCGACGGTCAAGAAACCGGTCAGCGAGCGACAGACACCCGGTTTTTGGGAGGATGCGTGCAAACACCTGGTAAAGAAAGACCGGGTTATGAAACGCTTGATCCCGCAATTTGGCGACGCCTGCCTTGAGACCCGTGGCGACGCGTTCGTGACCTTGGCCCGTAGCATTGTCGGGCAGCAAATTTCCGTCAAGGCGGCCCAAACGGTTTGGGACCGCTTTGCGTTGCTGTCGCGCAAAATGACCCCGGCCAATGTGCTCAAGCTCAAGGTAGACGACATGCGCTCTGCTGGTTTGAGTGCCCGTAAAGTGGAGTACCTGGTGGACTTGGCCCTTCATTTTGACAACGGGGCCTTGCATGTGAAGTCGTGGGACGCCATGAGCGATGATGAGATCGTCGCCGAGTTGATCGCCATACGGGGTATTGGTCGTTGGACGGCGGAGATGTTCCTTATCTTCTACTTGATGCGACCCAATGTGTTGCCTCTCGACGATGTGGGGCTTATCAATGGCATCAGTGTGAACTATTTTTCTGGCGACGCGGTCAGCCGAAGTGATGCGCGCGAGGTGGCTGCGGCCTGGGCTCCCTATTGCACGGTTGCAACTTGGTATATTTGGCGCTCGTTGGAGCCGGTGCCGGTGGGGTATTGAAACCATGCAGGACGGGCCGCGCAGCCAAGCGCGAGAGCCTGTTCACTACTGATGAGGATGTAACCATGGCCAAGAAAGTGTTTCTGGATTTTGAACAGCCCATTGCGGAGCTCGAAACCAAAATCGAAGAATTGCGTTATGTGCAGAATGAATCTGCTGTTGATATTTCTGCTGAAATCGAGCAACTTAGCAAGAAAAGCCAACAGCTTACCAAGGACATCTATAGCGACCTGACGCCTTGGCAGATCACCAAGATTGCCCGCCATGCGGAACGCCCCTACACGCTGGACTACATCAACGAATTGTTCACCCATTTTGTGGAGTTGCACGGTGATCGCCATTTTGCGGATGACCTGAGCATTGTGGGTGGTCTGGCGCGGTTCAACGGAACGCCTTGCATGGTGTTGGGCCATCAAAAGGGACGTGACACCAAGGAGCGCGGTCTGCGCAACTTTGGTATGAGCCGGCCTGAGGGGTATCGCAAAGCTTTGCGATTGATGAAGCTGGCTGAAAAATTCCACCTGCCCGTGTTTACGTTTGTAGACACGCCGGGCGCCTACCCCGGCATTGACGCAGAAGAACGCGGTCAGTCTGAGGCGATCGGTCGCAACATTTTTGAGATGGCCCAACTCGAAGTTCCCATCATTACCACCATCATTGGTGAAGGTGGCTCGGGTGGTGCGCTTGCGATCTCGGTGGCTGACCAGGTGGTGATGCTGCAATATTCCATTTACTCGGTGATCAGTCCCGAAGGCTGTGCCTCTATTTTGTGGAAGACATCTGACAAAGCATCGGACGCGGCGGAAGCCATGGGCATCACAGCCCACCGACTCAAGGCCATGGGCGTGATTGACAAAATCGTCAATGAGCCAGTCGGGGGGGCGCACCGCGACGTCAAGCAGGCAGCGGCATTTTTGAAGCGTGCTCTGGCCGATGCCTATCGGCAGCTGAGCGACCTGAAGATCAAAGAATTGCTGGATCGTCGTTATGAGCGCTTGCAAAGTTATGGGCGCTTTACCGACACCAAGGCGGCCAGTCGTTAAGTGGCTGATGGCTGCAGGCGGCTCGCGCTGACAGTTTGGACGGTGAGTTGGTTGGTTGGCAGCTTGCCATGACCCAGTCCGTTGAGCAGGCGATTCAGAGTTTCAATCCGCAATTACCGCTGGCGGTTGCGCTGAGTGGCGGTGCTGATTCTGTGGCCTTGTTGCTGGCGTGTAACCGAAAGTGGCCCGGGCAAGTTGTTGCGCTACATATCAACCACGACTTGCAAGATGCAGCATCGATCTTTGAAGGCCATTGCCGCACCGTTTGCCAGCAATTGAATGTGCCCTTGCATGTTCAAAAAGTGGATGCCCGCAATCGCGCAGGTGAGAGCCCGGAAGATGCCGCACGCCAGGCACGTTATAAGGCTATTTCGGCTATAGCCCTCGTGGAATATGCGCAAGGAGCTATTAAATCGATAGCGATTGCACAACATGCCGATGATCAGGTTGAGACCCTATTGTTGGGCTTGAGCCGTGGTGCAGGCCTTGCCGGTTTGAGCGCTATGCCGAGTCGATGGGCGCGCGATGGTTTGCACTACTACCGCCCGTTTTTGCAGGTCTCTGGTGCGGACATCCGAAACTGGCTGGACTCGCAAGAAGTCGGCTATGTGGAAGACCCGAGCAATCTGGATGAGCGCTATACCCGCAACCGTATCAGGGCGCAGGTGACGCCGGTCTTGCGCACAGCCTTTCCGCAGTTTCTTGACACATTTGCACGCAGTGCGTTACACGCAGCGCAGGCTCAGTTGCTTCTGGATGAGCTGGCGACGCAGGATTGCGAGCAGGTTTGTCGCGGCGAGGATGGGCCATTGCCGATCAAGGCACTGCAGGTTCTTAGCCGTGCGCGACAAGCCAATCTGCTGCGTCATTGGCTCAAGAGGACTTTTTGTGTGATTCCCAGTACCGCACAACTCGAGGAATTGCTGAATCAAATCAACGCGTGCACGACCAGGGCGCACCACATCCACATCAAGGTGGGGAGCGGTTTTGTTGAACGCCGTGGCTCGCGATTGACTTGGTACAATCCCTAGGTTTTGCTTCAAATAATCCCGATTACATGGCACTGATTGTTCACAAATACGGCGGCACTTCGATGGGTTCAACGGAACGCATCCGCAATGTCGCCAAACGCGTCGCCAAATGGGCGCGCGCGGGTCATCAGATGGTGGTTGTTCCCTCCGCGATGAGCGGCGAGACGAACCGCCTGCTCGGCTTGGCCCGAGAACTGGCCCCCACCAAGCAAGATGAAGCCTATGGCCGAGAGCTCGACATGTTGGCCGCCACAGGAGAACAGGCTTCATCCGCATTATTGGCGATTGCTTTGCAGGCCGAGGGAATGGAGTCCGTGAGTTATGCCGGCTGGCAGGTGCCGATTCGCACCAACAGTGCGTACACCAAGGCCCGTATCGAGTCTATCGACGATGCCCGTGTACGAGCCGACCTGGACACGGGCAAAGTCGTGATTGTCACGGGCTTCCAGGGCATGGATGAGCATGGGCACATCACTACCTTGGGTCGTGGAGGCTCGGATACGTCGGCGGTAGCGGTGGCTGCTGCAATGAAGGCGTCCGAATGCCTTATCTACACCGATGTGGACGGTGTGTACACCACTGATCCGCGGGTGGTCGCCGAGGCCCGTCGATTGAAGACGGTGAGCTTTGAAGAGATGTTGGAGATGGCCTCTATGGGCTCCAAGGTGCTGCAGATTCGTTCGGTGGAATTTGCTGGTAAGTACAAGGTGCCGCTGCGTGTTTTGAGCAGCTTCACCGACTGGGATATCGATATCGAAGAGGAAGCCAAGTCTGGCACCCTGATTACTTTTGAGGAAGACGAGAAAATGGAACAAGCCATTGTTTCGGGCATCGCGTTCAACCGCGATGAAGCGAAAATTTCTGTGATGGGTGTGCCCGACAAGCCTGGCATCGCATTTCAGATTTTGGGTGCGGTGGCTGACGCCAACATCGAAGTGGACATGATCATCCAGAACCTGAGCAAAGACGGCAAGACCGACTTCAGTTTCACGGTCAACCGTGGTGAGTACAACAAGACGGTTGAATTGTTACGCACCAAGGTTCTTCCCAACCTTGGGGCGGAAGAAGTCGTTGGCGACACCAAGATTTGTAAGGTGTCCATCGTAGGCATCGGTATGCGTAGTCATGTAGGTGTGGCCAGTCGCATGTTTCGCGTTTTGAGTGAAGAAGGTATCAACATTCAAATGATCTCGACTTCAGAGATCAAGACTTCAGTTGTCATCGACGAGAAGTACATGGAACTAGCGGTACGTGCCCTGCACAAAGCTTTTGACCTGGATCAGCCTGCCGATTGAAAAACGGGCAGAGTCGTGCGATAATCGCTGTTGTTCAGGAAACGTGACCGAGTGGCCGAAGGTGCTCCCCTGCTAAGGGAGTATGGGGTGTAGAGCCTCATCGAGGGTTCGAATCCCTCCGTTTCCGCCAATGAACAAAATGATACGGGCCTTATGGCCCGTTTCCATTTTGGGTACGCGGTTCGTTCGATCTCGCCAATTGCGACTGCGGCGACTATTTTTTACATTCTTCCCCATTATTTTTTAATTTGAAATAAGCGATTGTCGTCGTCGTAACTCCCAATTTGTCGACCTTATAAGAGCATTCTTTTTTCGACGTTCGCAGTCAAATTACGCGTTACAAAAATAGGTAACTTTGGATACTAGACCCGATTCCTGCTATACTCTCATCTCTCGAATACTGTAGGCGCGTAGCTCAGCTGGTTAGAGCACCACCTTGACATGGTGGGGGTCGTTGGTTCGAGTCCAATCGCGCCTACCAAACAGTTTGCCCTGGTTCCGTTGTGGTACCAGGGCTTTTTAATTTCTGCGCTAGGGTAAACCTAGGTTGGTCAGACAGAGCCACTCTCTAAAATCTGTTGCACTGCAATACACTGCCGGTTTTCAGGGAAGCAATACTGCCCATGCACAGCAAATCAAGTACAGATCGTAAGCCGATTCAGAGGGTGATCAAGAAGTATCCCAACCGGCGCTTGTACGATACCGACACGTCAAGTTACATCACGCTCGCGGAGATCAAGCAGTTGGTGATGGAGAATGAGCCTTGTATTGTGCGCGATGCCAAAACTGGGGAAGACATCACTCGTAGCATCCTGCTGCAAATCATCTTAGAGGAAGAGGCGAACGGGTCACCGATGTTTACAGCGGCGGTGCTTGCAAACGTCATTCGTTTTTATGGTCATGCCATGCAAGGTTTGATGGGCGGCTACTTGGAAAAGAACATGCAAGCTCTGATGGACATGCAGGCTCCTCTTATGCAAGGAACGATAGGAAACAATTTGTTCCAGCAGATGCAGGAACAAATGCAAAAACAGACCGAGCAATTGATGGGGACTTTTGGACTAAAGCGATAGCCTTGGCAGGATGGGTTTCCGATGTGGGGGTTAAGAAAACAGTGACAATCGGTACATGAATGAAGCATTTTCTAGCCCCACACATATTCCTACAGTCGGATTTGTTAGTTTGGGATGCCCCAAGGCATTGACTGACTCTGAACTTATTCTGACCCAACTCAGTGCCGAGGGTTACCAAACATCAAAGACCTTTCAGGGCGCGGATTTGGTCATCGTCAACACCTGTGGCTTTATAGACGAGGCGATTAAGGAAAGCCTGGATACCATCGGCGAAGCATTGGCCGAAAACGGGAAAGTTATTGTGACCGGCTGTTTGGGTGCCAAGTCCTCTGCGGATGGTGGCAATCTGGTTTTGCAAATGCATCCCAAGGTGTTAGCTGTGACCGGGCCTCATGCGACGCAAGAGGTGATGGATGCCGTTCACACCAACTTGCCCAAGCCGCATGATCCGTTTCTTGACTTGGTTCCGAATACCTTTGGCATTGCAGGTATCAAACTCACGCCCAAACACTACGCATATTTGAAAATTAGCGAGGGCTGCAACCATCGATGTACTTTCTGCATCATTCCGTCCATGCGAGGCGACCTCGTGTCGCGTCCCATTGGCGACGTGTTATCTGAAGCGCGGGCGCTGTTCGAAGGTGGTGTCAAGGAGCTCCTGGTGATCAGTCAGGACACTTCGGCCTATGGCGTGGATGTGAAATATCGAACAGGGTTTTGGGATGGCAGGCCCGTGAAAACGCGGATGTTGGAATTGGTGCAGTCTTTGGGAGAAATCGCTGAACCATTTGGGGCATGGGTGCGCTTGCATTATGTGTACCCCTACCCCAGTGTGGACGAACTGTTGCCACTCATGGCAATCGGTCGGGTGCTTCCGTATCTCGACGTGCCTTTGCAGCACAGTCACCCCGACGTCTTGCGTCGCATGAAGCGCCCAGCCAGTGGCGAAAAAAATCTCGAACGCCTGTTGAAGTGGCGAGAGGCCTGCCCGGAGATTGTGATTCGCAGCACCTTTATTGCGGGTTTTCCTGGCGAAACGGAAGAGGAGTTTTTACACCTGCTGGATTTCATTCGTGAGGCCGAAATAGACCGTGCCGGTTGTTTCGCCTACAGCGCCGTGAATGGTGCCACTGCCAATGACCTTCCGGGTATGTTGCCAGTAGAAGTCCGTGAAGAGCGCCGAGCTCGGTTCATGGCCGTGGCTGAGCAGGTTTCCGTCGCGAAGTTGAAGACACGCGTTGGATCAACCATGCAGATTTTGGTGGATTCGGCGCCTGGTTTGGGCAAGAAGGGTGGTGTGGGTAGGAGTTACGCTGATGCACCGGAGATCGATGGTTTGGTGCGTCTATTGCCCCCTGAGAAGATCAGCAAGACCCTGAGAGTGGGCGAGTTCACCAGGGCTCGCATCGTCGCAGCACAGGGACATGATTTGGTGGGACAACCCATATGACTCTGACCCAGCTTCTGCTGGGCAGTAAGCAAAAAAAAGCCGCTTCAATTGAAGCGGCTTTTCATTAACTACATTAACATAGTTGGTGCCCAGGAAGGGACTCGAACCCCCACGAAGTTACTCGCTAGTACCTGAAACTAGTGCGTCTACCAATTCCGCCACCTGGGCATCTCAGGAAAGAGAGTAATTGTATCAAAAATATTAGCCAAACCAGCAGCTTGCTGGACGAAGTTTCCGGAATTGTTCAAGGTCATCGCGACGGTCATGGATTCGTGTCGCGTGACGATGGTGCGCCAGACATTTATTTGCCACCCAATGAGATGCGTGCGGTTCTACACAAAGACCGTGTCAAAGTCCGCATCGTGCGTAGCGATCGCAAAGGGCGGCCGGAGGGAAGGGTTGTCGAGATTCTTGAGCGCTCGAATCAGCCGATTATTGGCCGCCTGCTGCAGGAGAGCGGTGTTTGGCTGGTCGCGCCAGAAGACAAGCGTTATGGGCAGGACGTGCTGATACCGAAGGGCGCTACCAGTGTGGCCAAACCAGGGCAGGTTGTGGTCGTTGAACTGGTCGAACCACCCGCACTGTTTGGTCAGCCAGTAGGTCGAATAAAAGAGGTTTTGGGCGAAGTTGATGACCCAGGCATGGAAATTGAAATTGCGGTGCGCAAATACAGCGTTCCGCATGAATTTTCGGATGCCTGTATTGCGCTCGCACGAACCCTGCCAGATAAAGTTCGTCTACAAGATCAACAGGATCGTATTGATTTGACAGACGTACCGCTGGTCACCATCGACGGTGAAGACGCACGGGACTTCGACGATGCCGTGTACTGTGAACAGGCTGTAAGCGGGCGTGGAAGAAATGCACGGAAAGGCTGGCGTTTGTTGGTCGCGATTGCCGATGTAAGCCACTATGTGGACACAGGGTCGGCCATTGACATTGATGCATACGAGCGCGCTACTAGTGTGTATTTTCCGCGCCGTGTGATCCCCATGCTGCCCGAAAAACTCTCGAACGGGCTGTGTTCACTGAATCCCGAAGTCGACCGCTTATGCATGGTGTGTGACATGTTCATCTCGACGGACGGCGATGTTGAAGCCTATCAGTTTTTTCCCGCTGTGATGTGGAGTCACGCGCGGTTCACGTACACCGAAGTGGCAGCGATCTTGAGCAATACCCGCGGGCCGGAGGCGATAAAGCGTAAAGACCGGGTGGGTGATCTACTGAACCTCCATGGCGTTTACCAATCGTTGATCAAGGCCCGTCAGAAGCGTGGAGCCGTGGACTTCGAAACGACTGAAACCCAGATCGTTTGCGACGAAAGCGGGCGTATCGAGAGAATCGTGCCGCGCACTAGAAACGTGGCCCATAGGATCATCGAGGAAGCGATGTTGGCTGCCAATGTCTGCAGTGCGGATTTCATTGCACAAAGCAAGCATCCGGGCCTTTTCCGTGTTCATGAGGGGCCCACGCCGGAAAAGAAGGAGATTCTCCAGAACTATTTGAAGGCGTCCGGTATTGGCATGAGTATCAGTGACGATCCTTCACCTGGTGAATTTCAAGCCATTGCTGAGGCGACAAAAGACCGACCGGATGCCCAGCAGATTCACTCGATGTTGTTGCGTTCCATGCAGCAGGCGATTTACACACCGACCAATAGCGGTCACTTTGGATTGGCGTATGGAGCCTACACCCACTTCACAAGCCCCATCCGCCGCTACCCGGATTTGTTGGTTCATCGGGTGATCAAGTCGGTTCTTGCCAGAACTCGATACCAGTTGCCGGACTTGCCAACCCCCGGTGAGGCCCATGCCAAATTAGCACGGCGGCTTGAAAAAGGCATTGCTTCAAGAGTAGGAGAACCCAAGCAGCAATCCAAGAAAACCAACGCAGAGGGGATGGCGTGGCTGGCCGCCGGTTTGCATTGCAGTGCCAATGAGCGTCGCGCCGATGAGGCAAGCCGCGATGTAGAAGCCTGGTTGAAGTGCAAGTACATGAAGGAACACTTGGGCGAAGAGTACGGGGGGGTAGTGACAGCGGCCACGAGCTTTGGTGTTTTTGTCACGCTCGATGCCATGTATGTCGAAGGATTGGTGCACATCACCGAACTAGGCGGAGAGTACTTCCGGTTCGACGAAGCCCGTCAGGAACTCCGAGGGGAGCGGACCGGGACCCGCTACGCTATCGGAACCCGTGTGCGTATTCAAGTCAGTCGTGTTGACTTGGATGGAAGGAAGATTGATTTTCGTCTCGTACAGGATGGTGACGGGGTAGCGTCTCGATTGATGCAGGACAGGAGTCCCGGGCGCGATACCAAATCTCGCTCAAGCAAGGACGAACGTTTTGATTTGCCTGACGGCACAAGGCTCCCGTCGTTCGCCGGGGAGTCACGAAAACGTGCCATCAGCAAATCGGAACGCGCTTCCAAGTCTGCTGCGAAGCAGTCAACCGGACTCAAGAAGACTTCAAAAATGCGACATAAAGTGTGACTTGGTAGAGACTTTTGTGCTGGCACCGAATTTTTCAATGGCTAAACGAAAAGCCGCTTTGCCAGTTCATTGGCTGTCAAGCTGGCTTTTGATTCCCAGGCATCCGCTACGCAGCCATGCAAAAACACCGAATCACATGCAGAAACAAAGGCGTTCGCACCTGCTGCGAGCCGGGCTCCAACGAGTCCTGCCAAGACATCGCCTGTTCCGGCAGTAGCCAATCGCGCATTGCCGCTGGTGTTGATTCTTGGTACTAGGCTGGGGGCTGCGATGATGGTGCCAGATCCTTTGAGGACCACCACACATCCGAAGCGGTCCGCCAATGTTTGCGCTACCGTAAGCCTGTTCGCCTGAACGTAGGCGCTTGATTCGTTCACTAAACGAGCAGCTTCCAATGGATGGGGGGTCAGCACAGTTGTATTCGGTTTTCGGGCTGCAAGCTGATGCTGCAGTGAGTTACTTTTTGCAATGCCATTCAATGCATCTGCATCAAGCACCAAGCGGGCAGATCGATCCAGGATTTCTGGCAAGTGCGCAGTGATGTCGTCACCTCCTCCGCATCCTGCAACTGTGGTCATGGACTCGTAGGCGATGGTCGACACATCGCGAAACATCACTTCGGGACAGTGCGTGTGCAGTTTTTGGAGAGTTGTATCAAGCATAGCAAGGTAAACCCGTCCGGCACCACCACGCAACGCTGCCTCGGATGCCAGCATGGCCGCACCGGCCATACCCCTGGATCCGCCCACAATACAAACGTCACCAAAGCTGCCTTTGTGCGTGTTGTGCGCGCGAATCATGTGAGGCGGTGATTTGTTCAGTTCGGCACACAGGTCCTTTGGCTCTGCGACGTCGAGTGCGTCAAACCAAATGTCGCCGCAGGTCGCGCGTCCGTCTGCTGTAAAGAGCCCTGGCTTTAGTGTCAACAAACTCAAGGTGATGTTTGCACGAACGCAAATCGTTTGGGCAATACCCGAATCCGCATTCAACCCGGACGGGGTATCAATGGAAAGAACGGGAACGGCCCGCGAATTCATTGTACAAATCCACTGGGCGTAAGGTGCGTCAAGCGGACCTCGGCAACCGATACCGAACAGTGCATCAATGCATAGGTCGAATTGCTCTGGAGGGTGGTCAGAAAATACCATTCCCGCTTCTAAAGCTGATTGTCGACTCGCGGTGGAGTCGGGTGGCAGCGCAACTGTTGGGTTGGCTGACGTGACAACAGTCGTCTTGCCCCACAATTTCAGGTGACGCGCTGCTTCGTATCCGTCACCGCCGTTGTTCCCTGGACCGCAGGCAATCCATATGTTGCGGGCGTGGGGAGACGTCGCCATGGCCAGTCGAGCTACCGCTAGGCCAGCACGTTGCATCAGTGTGTGGGCCGGTAAATGCGCACAAGCCCAAACCTCTAATGCCCGCGTCGCCTCACTGCGAAAGAGTCTGTGGGTTGCGGCGGAAAAAGTGCCCGCTTCACTGGAAATGCAGCTAGAACTCGTAAGTTTCTCCTACGCGTGCCAAACGGATGTCCATGCCCGCTGTGAATAAGTAATTAGTTAACAGTGCAGTCTGAAATGCTTGTTTTAAAGCGCCGTCGCTTCGGGTCGGCTCATGGTGCGAGCAGAACAATACCTTGGCTCTGACCAATTCGGCATTCACGATGTTAGAGGTAATAGTACCGTGCCTCCATCCTCTATGCAGGGTACTCAGCATCGGTGTAAGAGCTATCCGCAATGAAAACGTCAACGCCTTCCACCGCTTTGTGTATCGCCACCACTTTTTCATCGACAAAAACCTGATATTCGTCGTATCTCTCGTCACCAGGTTCGTATATGTTGTGGAGGGGCTCATGGTCGCCGGTGAAAAAACCGATTTCTCGTGACTCTTTATCCGGTATCCAAAGTCGATGACTGGATGGTTAAGCATGCAAGGCGTGCCAGTCGCAGAACCACTTTGTACCGATTCACCACGTACCAAAGTGCCGTACTCTATGCGCGCCTTCATTTCCGCCTCGCGGACCGGAAAATGGCTGTAACGCAACTGAACTGACATAACCTTATCAAAGCCCTTACCGGAAACCGGATCAAAACCATCTGGCAAGCGCAACCTATTGCCTAGAATGAAATTAGGTACGAAAAAAGGGCAGTCCCTAGATTGGTCCTACATGTTATACTCGATTGGCTTTGCATATTGCTAGTTTTCGCTTTATGCAACTCAAAACGCAAATTCGCCCCGTCAAGGTGTTGGCTATTCAGCTTGGTCTGATTGGTTGATAAAGGGGCTGGATTTTAGACATAACCTTTGGAGTAGACCATGTCAGTAACAATGCGCGAAATGCTGGAAGCCGGCGTTCATTTTGGACACCAAACCCGCTTCTGGAACCCCAAGATGGCCCCGTTCATCTTTGGTCATCGCAACAAAATTCACATTATCAACCTGGAAAAATCGCTCCCGATGTTCCAGGACGCGGCCAAGTTTGTCCGCCAGTTGTCGGCCAAGCGCGGCACCATTTTGATGGTGGGCACTAAGCGTCAGGCACGCGAGACTGTTGCTGCTGAAGCCCAGCGCGCAGGCGTGCCCTTTGTCGATCAGCGTTGGCTCGGTGGTATGTTGACCAACTTTAAGACAGTGAAGACTTCGATCAAGCGTCTGAAGGAGATGAAGGCCCAGCAAGAAACCGGCCTTGAAAGTATGAGCAAGAAAGAGCAACTGATGTTTGCCCGGGAACTGCAAAAGCTTGAAAAAGACATTGGCGGTATCCAGGATATGGCCGCTTTGCCAGATGCGATTTTTGTGATCGACGTGGGTTACCACAAGATTGCCATCGCAGAAGCGCGCAAACTGGGTATTCCTTTGATCGGTGTGGTGGACTCCAACCACTCGCCCGAAGGTATCGATTATGTGATTCCCGGCAATGATGACTCTTCCAAGGCCGTGACACTTTACGCTCGTGGCATCGCCGACGCGATCCTGGAAGGCCGCGCCAACCAGATGGACGATGTGGTCAAGGCAGTTGCCGCTGAGAGCAGTGACGAATTCGTTGAGGTGAGCGACGCTTCTGCCTGAAGTTGTCCCGCCTGAAAAAGGGGGCTTCGTTGCCCCTTTTTTTTAGCCCTTTATTAAACTATTGAACTGATTACGGAGAAACGAAATGGCTGCAATTACCGCTAGCATGGTTGCTGAACTGCGTGGAAAAACCGACGCTCCCATGATGGAATGCAAAAGGGCTCTGACCGAAGCCGAAGGTGACATGGTCAAAGCCGAAGAATTGTTGCGTGTGAAATTGGGTAGCAAGGCTGGCAAAGCCGCAGCGCGCATCACTGCAGAAGGCGTTGTGGTTAACTTTATGGATGGCAACGTAGGTGCCATGCTCGAAGTTAATTGCGAAACCGACTTTGTGACTAAGAATGACAGCTTCCTGGGCCTGGCCAACGCGGCCGTGGCCCTGATCGCCAAGAACAATCCGGCAGACGTGGCCTCATTGGGCGCGTTGGCCTATGAACAAGATGGATTCGGCCCCACATTGGAAGATGTGCGCAAGGGGCTGATTGGCAAGATTGGCGAAAATATGACCTTCCGCCGTTTCAAGCGTTTCGCATCTGGTGCACCGCTGGCTTCTTATCTGCACGGCACCCGCATCGGTGTGGTGGTTGAGTTTGAAGGCGACGCCACTGCAGCCAAAGATGTCGCTATGCACGTAGCTGCCATGAAGCCCGTCGCCTTAACTAGCAATGACGTGCCCGCCGAACTGGTAGAGCGAGAGCGTTCCGTGGCAGCTGCCAAAGCGGCCGAAGACGCCGCTGTGGCGACCGCTGCTGGCAAGCCCGTACAGTCTGCCGAAATCGTTGCCAAGCGCATCGACGGTGGCGTGCAAAAGTACCTGAAAGAAGTCTCCTTGTTTAACCAGGCCTTCGTCAAGAACGACAAGCAGACCGTGGAGCAGATGTTGAAGGCTGCCGGTACCACGGTGAAGGCGTTCACCATGTACGTGGTCGGCGAAGGCATTGAGAAGAAGGTTGACGACTTCGCAGCCGAAGTGGCTGCACAAGTTGCGGCTGCACAGCAAGCTGCGTAACCGAGAGCCTTTGCGCGCCATTCTGTCTATTTGCGAATACTGGAGTCACCCATGAGCCAAGAAAAGCCTGCCTACAAGCGAATACTGCTGAAGTTGTCAGGCGAAGCCTTGATGGGTGACGACCAATTCGGCATCAATCGCGACACCATCGTGCGGATGGTGGATGAAATTGCTGAAGTCACACGGCTGGGTGTGGAGGTCGCGGTCGTGATTGGCGGTGGAAACATTTTCCGGGGTGTTGCCGGAGGCTCAGTTGGGATGGACCGTGCGACAGCCGACTACATGGGTATGCTGGCGACGGTGATGAATGCACTTGCCTTGGGTGACACGATGAACAAGGCTGGGCTGGTTGCCCGCGTGATGTCAGCTATTGGCATTGAGCAGGTTGTTGAGCCCTATGTGCGTCCAAAAGCCTTGCAGTACCTCGAAGAAGGCAAGGTAGTGATTTTCGCGGCGGGCACGGGCAATCCGTTTTTTACAACTGACACTGCCGCGGCGTTGCGCGGTGCTGAAATCGGCGCCGAAATCGTGCTGAAAGCGACCAAGGTTGACGGCGTTTACACTGCGGATCCCAAGAAGGATGTGAATGCAACCCGTTATTCCAAAATCACGTTCAAGGACGCAATGTCTCAGAACCTGGGGATCATGGATGCGGCTGCCTTTGCCCTGTGCCGTGATCAAAAATTGCCTATCAAGGTTTTTTCTATTTTCAAGCATGGCGCATTGAAGCGGGTCGTTTTGGGCGAAGATGAAGGCACGTTGGTTTACGCTTAAGTGCGACAGACTGTGCCTGAATCATAGGCTTGATATTCGGAGAATGAGCAATGGCGATTGATGAAATCAAAAAAACACTAGATGGCAAGATGGACCAGTCCATCGCTGCGTTCAAACACAACTTGACGAAGATTCGGACCGGGCGCGCCAACCCAGCCCTGCTGGACAGCGTTCATGTGGACTATTACGGTGCTATGTTGCCAATCAGTCAGGTAGCCAATCTGTCCTTGCTAGACGCTCGCACTATTAGCGTGCAGCCTTGGGAAAAGGGAATGGGCGCCAAGATTGAAAAGGCCATTCGTGATAGCGACTTGGGTCTCAATCCATCCAGCATGGGAGACCTGATTCGCATACCGATGCCCGTTATGACGGAAGAGCGTCGACGTGAATTGACCAAGGTCGTGCGGGGTGAAGGTGAAAGTGCCAAGATTGCAGTCCGTAACCTACGGCGAGATGCCAATGAAGCGGTCAAGAAGCTGGTGAAAGAAAAATTGGCTTCCGAAGATGATCAGAAGCGATCCGAGGCGGAAATTCAGAAACTCACAGACCGACACATTTCTGAAATTGATCGCTTGGTGGCTTCTAAAGAACATGACATCATGGCGGTTTGACGCCGGACTCAAACTTGATCCATGGGGCATTTATGGAAGAACGGATTTACGTGCCAAGTCATGTAGCGATTGTCATGGATGGCAATGGCCGATGGGCTTCCAAACGTTATATGCCACGTATTGCGGGTCACAAGCAGGGTGTTGATACCCTCGGGCGTATCGTCAGCGCCTGTCCCAGTCGCGGTATTTCGGTCTTGACAGTGTTTGCCTTTTCATCAGAGAACTGGAACCGCCCAGTTGAAGAAGTTTCCGGCCTGATGGATATTGTTGTACTGGCGCTATCACGTGAAGTTCCCAAATTGCAACGGGAAGGCGTTCGACTTCGCTTTGTCGGCGCAAGGGATAATTTGAGCGTTCGGATTAGAACGGGCTTGGAAGAGGCTGAGTTTGCAACCGTTACCAATTCGGTCTTAACATTGAACGTCTGTTTTAATTATGGTGGCCGCTGGGACATCACCTCTGCCGCAGCGCGCCTCGCAGCGGCGGGTACTCCAATTACCGAGCACAGCCTCTCGGCGGCGATGGCGATGGGCCATTGTGCCGATCCTGATCTGCTAATCCGCACCGGAAATGAAAAACGATTGAGCAATTTTCTGCTGTGGCAAGCGGCATACTCGGAACTGTATTTCAGCGAACTGCTGTGGCCTGACTTTGATGAGCAAGCATTGGATGCGGCGCTGCTGGAGTACGCCACACGTGAGAGACGTTTTGGAAAAACCTCAGATCAGTTGGTTGTTCCTGCTAACCTGCATGCTTGAAAGGTAGCGAATGCTGAGGCAAAGAGTCATTACGGCCTTGTTAATGTTGGCCATTTTGTTGCCGGCCGTCTTTTATCCCGATCCAGCAGCTTTCTATGCCGTTGCACTGATTCTGATAGCGGCGGGTGCTTGGGAGTGGGGTCGTCTGAATCAATATGGACAATCAAGCTCTATTGCAGTCGCCGCATTGTGCGCAGTTGCCTGTTTGTTAGCATGGTATGGCGGATTGCTTCTGAGGCCAATGAAGGAGCTTTGGTTGCTCAGCGGCAGCGGCTGGGTCTTGCTAAGCGCGTGGTTGCTCAGCGGTGGGGTCAAGGCTTGGTCCAGCGTACCGCAGGCCCTGCGCTTGACGGGAGGCATATGCGCATTGTTTGTTGCGTGGATGGCGGTTGCGCAAGCGCGCACGATCGGAATAAATTTTTTGTTTTCTGTGTTGGTGCTTGTGTGGGTTGCCGATGTATTCGCCTATTTTTTCGGACGGGCTTTCGGTGGGCGATTGTTTAACCGCAAACTGGCTCCAAGCATCAGTCCTGGTAAAACGTGGGAAGGTGCTTTTGGCGGCATGTTCGGTGTTGTCGGCTGTGCGTTGGTATGGCGGGTAATGGATTCGACGGTGCCCTTGGCGGTTCCTAGCCTCTATTCGCGGCTGTCGGAAGTGCATTGGGGATTCATGGTTTTGGCTGTCTTGTTCTTGGCAAGCATGAGTATTGTTGGAGACTTGGTAGAGTCCCTGTTCAAACGCAGTGCGGGTGTCAAAGACAGCAGTGGTCTGCTACCGGGGCATGGCGGTGTACTTGACCGGGTCGATGCACTGCTACCCATACTCCCACTTGCGATGATGTTTGCCAGCTTATGAATTCGGACAAATCCAGGGTCGTTGTGTTGGGCGCGACCGGCTCCATCGGCGTCAGTACATTAGACGTGATCGCCCGCCATCCCGATCGATATGAAGTTTTTGCATTAACAGCGTCAACCAGTGTTGAGGTCATGCTTGCGCAATGCGCTCAACACAAGCCGAAGTTTGCTGTCATGGCGAGTGAAGCCCACGGCAAGTTGTTGCGCCAGTCGTGCATCGCGGAGGGCTTGGCCACCGAGGTGCTGTGGGGAGCTACCGCAATTGAAATGGTGGCTGCGCACGAGTTGACGGATATTGTCATGGCCGCCATTGTGGGTGCTGCCGGACTCGCTCCTTGCCTAGCGGCTGCCAAAGCTGGCAAGCGCCTGTTACTGGCCAACAAGGAAGCCTTGGTGGTTGGTGGGCAGTTGTTCATGGATACGGTCAAACTGGGTGGAGCCACATTGCTGCCCATTGACAGCGAGCATTCTGCGGTGTTTCAGTCATTACCATCGGATCCGCAGCTTTGGGCTGAACGGATTGACAAAATCATCCTCACGGCGTCGGGCGGGCCATTTCGCAATCGTGATCCGTTGACATTGCGGGAAGTGACTCCTGAAGAGGCTTGTGCCCATCCCAACTGGGTCATGGGGCGCAAAATATCCGTTGACTCCGCGACCATGATGAACAAGGCGCTGGAGGTCATCGAAGCCCGATTCCTTTTTGGTGTCACCTCCCAGCAGATTCAAGTGGTCATTCATCCCCAGAGCGTGATTCACTCCATGGTCCAGTATGTTGACAACTCGGTTGTTGCGCAGTTGGGCACCCCAGATATGCGGGGTCCTATAGCGTATGGGCTTTCCTGGCCGGATCGCATTACGTCCGGCGCTTCGGCATTGGATTTCTCGAGGATGCAGGGGCTTAGTTTTGAAGCTGTAGACACGCCAGCTCACCAACAGCGTTACCCGGGCCTGGGTCTTGCGTGGGCGGCACTGGATGCACCACCAGGTACAACAGCTGTATTAAATGCGACCAATGAAGTGGCGGTTGAAGCGTTCCTTCAACGAAAGATTCGGTTCGACCAGATCCACCATGTCAACACCGAGGTCTTGGAATGCATTCGACCGGTTGCTCCAGAAACGCTGGATGATCTTTTGGAGATCGACAGGCAATCCAGACAGGCTGCGGAAAACGCTGTGTCTCAACGGCGTGCCTGACCGTGGAAATCGTCTGACATGTTGACTGCGGCGGCATTTGTTGTTGCCATCGCCGTGCTGGTGGCGGTGCATGAGTGGGGGCATTACGTAATGGCTCGCGCCTGTGGTGTCAAAGTCCTGCGATTTTCAGTCGGATTTGGTCCGCGACTGGTCGGCTGGACGTCGCCAAAGACTGGCACCGAGTACGTAATTGGATGGCTGCCACTGGGCGGCTACGTCAAGATGCTGGATGAACGGGAGGGGCCAGTATCGTCCTCCGAGCGCGCTATGGCGTTCAACACCCAACCCGTTTCACTTAGGGCTGCAATCGCCTCTGCGGGGCCGATAGCCAATCTGCTGCTTGCGGTGTTGTTGTATAGCATCGTCAATTGGATCGGGCAGGAGCAACCTCAAGCCATATTGGCGAAGCCCCCTCCAGGGTCGGTGCTTGCTTCGGCAGGGCTGGTCGGTGGAGAGCGCGTTCAAAACGTCGGGTTCGAGGGGGAAACTCTTACGGGAATCGCCTCGTTTGACGGACTTCGTTGGTGGCTGGCTCGGGGCGCCATAGAGCATCGCAATGTGGAAATTGAATTTGCGCCCAATCTGAATCCTAACACCCGCTTGGTTCTGTTGCCCTTGACAACACTGGATGCCCGCCACGCGGATGCGCAACTTTTTCAGCAGATAGGCGTGATCGGTCCCTATTCGCGTGCGCAACTGGGGCCCCTGGCGCCAGACGGTGCCGCTGCGGCTTCGAAACTGAAGGCGGGTGATGTGGTGCTGCGTGTCGGCACAATCGACATTGTCGATGCGCCGCAACTGCGCGAACTCATCCGTTCGTCGGGTCGTTTGGGTGAGCCTAGGCAGCAGACTTGGCTCGTGGATCGAGATGGCCAACGTCTTGAAGTCGCTGTCACCCCCAAACTGGTGCATGATGGTGATCAGTCCATTGGTCGGGTCGGGGCTGTTGTCGGGGCATCTCCCGTCATGACACGGGTTCAATATGGCTTCATCGAAGGGATTTCGCGGGCGATTAGCCACACCTGGGAAATTTCGGCTCTGACACTACGGGTCATGGGGCAAATTGTGACTGGCGACGCCTCCCTCAAGAACCTCAGCGGCCCGATCGCGATTGCGGACTACGCTGGTAAATCGGCGGCTATCGGCTGGACCCAATATGTGGTCTTTTTGGCCCTGATGAGCGTCAGTCTTGGTGTTCTGAACCTTCTGCCAGTGCCGGTCCTTGATGGTGGGCACCTGATGTATTATCTTTGGGAAGCGCTTTCCGGCAAGCCTGTGACGCCATCGTGGACTGAACGGCTGCAAAAAGTGGGCTTGGTACTCTTGCTCGCCATGATGTCCGTTGCAGTTGTTAATGATGTAACGCGCTTGCTGCAGTGACGAATCGAGCCTGTCATCCGATCTCCGGACTACTTAAATTGAAAAAAATGCAATTCAATCGTAATTTTCTGCGCCGCGTTTCTGTTGCGGCCGCGTCGCTTCTGGTCATGCAGGGCGCGTTGGCGGTAGAGCCGTTTACCGTCAAGGATATTCGGGTTGAAGGCCTGCAAAGGGCGGAGGCGGGGACCATTTTTGCATCCCTGCCGGTGCGGGTCGGTGACACCTACAGTGATGACAAGGCTGCGGCTTCCATCAAAGCCTTGTTCGGATTGGGGCTGTTCAAAGACGTCCGTATCGAAGTGAACGCGGATGTTCTCGTCGTGATCGTCGAAGAGCGGCCAACAATTTCCGAAATCGATTTCGTCGGTGCCAAGGAGTTTGACAAGGACGTTCTGAAGAAGGCGCTGGTACAGATTGGCTTGGCCGACGGGCGCCCCTTTGACAAGGCTTTGGTGGACCGTGCTGAGCAGGAGCTAAAGCGGCAATATATCAATCGCAGTATGTACGCCTCGGAGGTGATTACGACCGTCACGCCGATTGAGCGTAACCGCGTGAACCTGAGCTTTGCCGTCGTCGAAGGTGAACCGGCAAAAATTAACGACATCCGCATCGTGGGTAACAAGGCTTTTTCCGAGTCGACGCTGCGCGGTCTGTTCGATTTGGACACGGGTGGCTGGTTGAGCTGGTATACCAAGTCCGATCGATATGCGCGAACCAAGCTGAATGCCGACCTGGAGTCCTTGCGCTCGTATTACGTCGCGCGTGGCTACCTTGAGTTCAAGGTGGAGTCGACGCAGGTCGCCATTTCCCCCAACAAACAGGACATTTCCATCACGATCAACGTCAGTGAAGGTGAGCAGTTTGTCGTGTCCAAAGTCAGCCTTGCCGGAAATTTTCTGGGCCGCGAAGAAGAGTTTCGTTCCTTGGTCGCCATTCAGGCAGGGCAACCCTACAACGCCGACATGGTCGCTGTAACCGTCAAGGCCTTTACAGACCACTTTGGCAACTTTGGATACGCCTTTTCAAGGATCGAAGCGCGTACCAACATTGACCGGGCCACCAATCGCGTCGAGGTAACCTTGCAGGCAGATCCATCGCGGCGTGTTTATGTTCGTCGCGTCAACGTGGCTGGGAACGATCGCACGCGGGACGAAGTGATTCGCCGTGAGTTTCGGCAACTTGAAGCCTCCTGGTACGACGGCGAAAAAATCAAATTGTCACGCAACCGGGTTGACCGCCTGGGTTATTTCAAGGAGGTGAATCTGGATACGTCGGAGGTTCCGGGATCTTTTGACCAGGTGGACCTCACCGTGACCGTATCGGAAAAGCCCACCGGAAGCATCAGTTTGGGTGCTGGTATTTCCAGTGCTGATGGGTTTGGTGTGTCATTCGGATTCAAGCAAGACAATGCATTTGGTTCGGGCAATTCGCTGGGCATTGAGCTGAACACGAGCAAACAAAACCGCACGTTGGTGTTCAACACCACCAACCCGTACTTCACGGAAGACGGCGTATCGCGGACCATTGATCTGTACCAGCGGAATACCAAACCGTATGTGGACATTGATAGCTACGCGATTGAGACCACTGGGGGAAGTGTTCGATTTGGAGTACCATTTACCGAGTACGACACGGTTTTCTTCGGGCTGGGTGTCGACCAAACCACGGTAGTTCCGGGAAGCCTGTTGCCTGTTGTTTACCAGGATTTCGCCAATCGATTTGGCTTCACCAGTATGGCAGTCCCCTTGACGGTGGGTTGGGGCAGAGACACCCGTGACAGCGCCTTGGTGCCGACGGTGGGAAAAGTCATCAAGGCTTCGGCCGAGTGGAGCGTGGCCGGTGAGCTGAAGTATGTGCGGGCAACTTCTGTCTACCAGCAGTACATTCCTGTGACCAACAAGATCACGGCAGCATTGAATGCGGAGCTTTCTGTAGGATCTGGAACCGGCGATTCGCCGTACCCTATTTTCAAGAACTTCTACTCTGGCGGACTGGGCTCGGTAAGGGGATTTGAACAAGGCAGCTTGACGACCGGAGCACAACGTAGCCTTGGTTTGACATCTACGGGTGGTACCAAGAAGATCAACTTCAATGCAGAGTTGCTGTCCCCCCTTCCCGGAGGCGGCAAGGATCGCACTTTGCGTGTTTATGCCTTCATGGATGCCGGTGGCATTTATGGCCCGGACGAAGCCATTCAGCTGGGCGACATGCGGAGTTCTTACGGTGTGGGTATCAGCTGGATTTCTCCGGTCGGACCCTTGCGCCTCGCGTTTGCAAAACCGGTCAAACAATTCGAAAACGATAGAATCCAAACACTGCAATTCCAGATTGGAAGCTCTTTCTAATGAATACTTCAAAAATAGCCTGGTTCGTTTCGGCAGGGTTGGCAGTCAGTTCGTACGCAGCCGTTGCGCAAGAATTCAAGGTCGGCTACATCAACACCCAAACGATCACGACACAGTCCACCCCGGCCAAAGCGGCGCAGGCCAAACTGGAACAAGAATTCTCCAAGCGACAAAAGGAGTTGCTTGACCAACAGGCTGCCCTCAAGGCGTTTGGCGAAAAGTTTGAGCGTGACCAGCCAACACTGAGTGAAAGTCAGCGCATCAGTCGGCAAAAAGAGGGTGCGGAGTTGACCCGTGATCTGCAACGCCGCCAACGTGAGTTTCAGGAAGATCTCAACGGACGTCGAAACGAAGAACTCCAACAGGTTCTGGATCGGGCTACCAAGGCGGTCAAACAAGTGGCCGATGCTGAAAAATTTGATATGGTTCTGCAGGAAGTGGTGTATGTCAACACCAAACATGACATCACCGAAAAAGTCCTCAAAATTCTCAATAACGGCGGAAAATAAACTCTTGCGCGCCGACGAGGCCGTATGAAGCTGGATCTGTCGTCGGTTGTCGCTGCCCTCGGAGGAGAGCTGTATGGTGATGCGGCTCAGGTGGTGACTGGTCTTGCCTCTCTGGAGACTGCAACACCCCAGCAGATCAGCTTTCTCAGCAACCCCCGATACCAGCCGCAACTGCAAGCTTCGCGGGCGGCCTGTGTCATCGTGGCCCCGCAGATGAAGGACGCGGCGCTGGAGCGAGGGGCCTGCATCGTGGCGGAGCAACCCTATCTTTACTTTGCGCGACTAACCCAGTTGTGGAAGCGTGGGCGCGATCAGCTCCCGGGGGCCTTTGTTCATCCCAGTGCGGTAATTGATGCCGAAGCCGTGGTGCATCCCACCGCGTCCATAGGCGCCTTGTGCGTGGTGGAGCGGCGTGCGCGCATTGGCGCAAATACCGTGCTGAAGTCGCGTGTGACGGTGGGAGAGGACTGCGTGGTAGGGGAGCGTTGTATCGTCCACCCTGGCGTGGTGATTGGGGCTGACGGATTCGGGTTTGCGCCCAATGGCGATGCCTGGGAGAAAATCGAGCAGCTTGGCGCAGTGTGTATTGGCAACGACGTGGAAATTGGCGCCAACACCTGTATTGACCGGGGCGCTCTCCAGGACACGGTCATAGAAGATGGCGTCAAACTCGATAACCTGATCCAGATTGGCCACAACGTCCGTGTCGGCCGCCATACGGCGATGGCCGGGTGCGTCGGTGTGGCGGGCAGTGCAAACATCGGTGAGCATTGCACGGTGGGCGGTGGGGCCGTGATTTTGGGCCATTTGACACTGGGCGCGCATGTCAATATTTCGGCCGGAACCCTGGTCAGCAAATCCATTTTGAAGCCCGGGCACTACACTGGCATATTCCCGATCGACGACAACGCCGTCTGGGAGCGCAACGCGGCTACCTTGAAGCAATTGCACAGCCTGCGTGACCGGATCAAGACTTTGGAAAAAGAGACAAAAAAATGATGGATATCCACGAAATTCTCAAACAGCTGCCCCATCGTTACCCCTTTCTGATGGTGGACCGTGTCCTGTCGGTTGAAAAGGGAAAATCCATCCAGGCACTCAAAAATGTCTCGATCAATGAGCCGTTTTTTAGTGGGCATTTCCCCCACCGCCCGGTCATGCCAGGCGTCCTCATGCTCGAAGCCATGGCCCAGGCAGCAGCACTGCTGTCGTTCGATACCATGGGTGTAACGCCTGATGACAAGACCGTGTACTACTTTGCCGGTATTGATGGCGCCCGCTTCAAGCGTCCGGTTGAGCCAGGGGATCAATTGATCATGGATGTGGAATTGGTGCGCCACAAAGCTGGTATCTTCAAGTTCAAGGGTGTTACACGGGTCGACGGCAACGTGGCCTGTGAAGCCGAACTGATGTGCACCATGCGTACCATTGCGTGAACTCGCGAGGTACACAGCCATGACGAACATCCATCCTAGCGCCATTATTGATCCGGCGGCCGAGCTGGACAGCTCAGTCACCGTAGGCCCCTACACCGTGATCGGGCCGCATGTTCGCATCGCGGCGGGGACCACCGTCGGGCCACATTGCGTGATTGAGGGCCATACCAGCATTGGCCGCGACAACCGCATTTTTCAATTCAATTCGCTGGGGGCCATTCCACAGGACAAAAAGTATGCGGGTGAGCCCTGTGAGTTGCGCATTGGCGACCGCAACACCATTCGTGAGTTCTGCACCTTCAACATCGGATCTCCAGGTGATGCTGGCGTCACCCAGGTTGGGGACGACAACTGGATCATGGCCTATGTGCACCTGGCCCATGACTGTAGTGTCGGCAACCACACCATATTTGCCAACAACTCGCAGTTGGCGGGCCATGTACAGGTGGGTGACTGGGTCATTCTGGGCGGTTTTACCGTGGTGCACCAGTTTGTGCGGCTCGGTGCGCACAGCATGACGGCCATGTGCTCCCTGTTGTTTGCGGACCTGCCACCGTTTGTGATGTGCCAGGGCCAACCGGCATCGGCACGCTCCATGAATTTTGAGGGTTTGCGTCGCCGGGGCTGGTCGCCAGAGCGTATTGCCGGCATCAAGGCCATGCACAAAGCCCTGTACCGTGACGACCTCACCTTGGAGCAGGCCAAGACTCGGATCGCTGATCTGGAAGAAGACGAGCCGGAAACCGCCATCGACGTGGCCATGATGTTGTCCTTTCTGGACGAATCCTCACCCCAACGCGGCATCGTCCGCTAACGCCGCGTCATACACGTGGCGTCACCTGTGGCCGTGGCGCCGTCCCCCCAACCCGTGGTGGCCATGGTCGCCGGTGAGGCGTCGGGTGACCTGCTGGCCGGTCTAATGCTGGGTGGTTTGCGTGAACGTTGGCCGCAGTTGACGTCCATGGGCATTGGTGGCCCGCAGATGGTGCGCCACGGTTTCGAGGCCTGGTGGCCGCACCACAAGCTGTCCGTGCATGGTTTCGGGTGGGAGGTGTTGCGTCGCTACCGCGAGATCGTCGGGATTCGCAAGCAGCTTCAGACGCGGCTGATGGAACAAAGACCGGATGTGTTCATTGGTGTTGATGCGCCGGACTTCAATCTCGACCTGGAACACAATCTGCGTGCGCAGGGCATCAAGACCGTGCACTTTGTCTGCCCGTCCATCTGGGCCTGGCGGCCTGAGCGGGTCGAAAAGATTCGCGCCAGCGTAGACCATGTGTTGTGCATTTTCCCGTTCGAACCCGAGCTGCTGGCCAGCCACAGCATTGCCGCGACGTATGTGGGCCACCCGCTGGCCAATGTGATCCCGTTGGAGCCTGATAAGACGGCAGCCCGTGCGGCGCTGGGTCTGGACGCCAGCGACCGGGTGCTGGCGCTGCTGCCCGGTAGCCGCTCCTCTGAGATTCAGCATCTTGCTTTAGGGTTCTTTCAGGCTGCAGCCCTCGTAAAACAAGCGCAACCAGCTATTAAATTGATAGTGCCTGCGGTGCCTGCACTGCGTAGCGCTATCGAGCGTGCCGCCGCCCAGGCGGGCGTACTTGATAAGGTGCAGATCGTCAACGGCCAGTCGCACACCGTGCTGGCGGCCTGCGACGTAACGCTGATCGCCAGTGGCACCGCCACGCTGGAAGCGGCACTTTTCAAGCAGCCGATGGTGATTGCCTACCGCATGGGCTGGCTGTCGTGGCAAATCATGCGGCGCAAGCAATTGCAACCCTGGGTGGGTTTGCCCAATATCCTCTGCCGGGACTTCATCGTGCCCGAGTTGATTCAGGACCGGGCCACGCCGCAAGCGCTTGCCAACGCCGTGCTGCAGTGGTTAGACGACCTTGACCGTCAACCTGCGAAAATGACGGCCCTGCAACAACAATTCGTCACGCTGCACCGCAGCCTGCGGCGTGACACTTCCACATTGGCCACCGATGCGATCGAAAAAATTCTTGCACGCTGAACAGGTCGCGCTGTCGTGGGACACACCTGGCCTGATCGCCGGCGTGGACGAAGCCGGGCGCGGTCCGCTCGCCGGCCCCGTGGTGGTGGCTGCCGTGATTCTGGACGACCTGAACCCCATCCGTGGACTGGCCGATTCCAAGGTGCTGACCGCGCGTAAACGCGAGAAGTTGTACGACGAAATCCGCGCCAAGGCCCTGTGCTGCTCCGTTGCCGAGGCCAGCGTGGACGAGATTGATCAGTTCAACATCCTGCAAGCCACGATGCTGGCCATGCGCCGCGCGGTGGAGGGCTTGCGCCTCAAACCCAGCCTGGTGTTGGTGGACGGCAACCGCCTGCCGGTGCTGGCCATGCGGGCCGAGGCCATCGTCAAGGGCGACAGCAAAGTAGCTGCCATCTCTGCCGCCTCTATCCTGGCCAAGGTCACGCGCGATCGCTGGTGCGCCGAGCTGGATGCCCAGTACCCGCAATACGGCTTTGCCAGCCACAAGGGTTACGGCACGGCCGAGCACCTGTTGGCACTGCAAACGCACGGAGCCTGTCCACAGCATCGCAAAACCTTCAGCCCGGTGGCCAAGGTGCTGGCATGAGCGCAGCGCAGGGCCGCAGCAAGCAAGCTCGTACCCAGTGCGCAGCACGGAGGTGAGCGTGGGCCATCCGCTCTTCGTCACATCACGCGACAACCCGCTGCTCAAGGAACTGCGCAAGGTCGCCCACGAAAACACTGCCTACCGCAAGGCCGGGCGTTTTTGGGTCGAAGGCGACCACCTGTGCGGCGCGGCCCTCCAGCGCGGCGTATCACCTGCCGCCGTCGTCTTTTCTGAGGAATATTGGCAAAACCCCAAGTCCAGGCCTCTAGCCCCCGTGGAATATGCGCAAGCAGCTATCAAAAGCATAGTGATTCCCAAGAAGCTGTTTGCTGAGCTGAGTGGGCTCGAATCCCCTGCTGGGGTGGGCTTTGTGCTTGACCTTCCGGTGGATGTTGCGCTGCAGACCGGAGCGGCCACGGTCATTCTCGACCGTGTTCAAGACGCTGGCAATGTAGGTTCCATCCTGCGCAGTGCTGGGGCCTTTGGGTTCAAACAGGTGGTGGCACTCAAGGGCACGGCCGCGATGTGGTCGCCCAAGGTTTTGCGCGCTGGCATGGGCGCGCATTTTGGTCTGCATCTGCTGGAGGGCCTGGATCTGGCCGCCTTGCAGGCGCTGCAGGTGCCGGTCGTGGTGACTAGCTCGCACCATGGCGACCTGATCCAGACGCTACAACTGCCCCAGCCCTGCGCCTGGGCTTTTGGCCACGAAGGGCAGGGCGTCTGCCCCGAACTGATGGAGCGTGCCAAGGTGCACGTGCGCATTGGACAACCCGGCGGGGAAGAGTCGCTCAATGTGGCAGCAGCAGCAGCTATTTGTTTACATGCCAACAGTTTGATGTCTGTTTGAATGGGCATGGAGCCGGATTGGGGTGGTACTAACCCGATATAATAGGAGGCTTTCCAGAAAACTGCCGTCCCAAGCGCATTTCAAGCACCTTTCCCAACCTACATCAGCCGCCAAGAATTGTTCTTGAGCTCGCTTGGGCGTACCCGTAACACACTCGGAGAACCCAGTGCTTTTGTCTCTCAAGGGAACCACCCCCCCCGCCATCCTGGCGCTCGCAGACGGCACGGTCTATATTGGCAATTCCATTGGAGCCAGTGGCTCCACCGTCGGTGAGGTCGTGTTCAACACGTCCATGACCGGCTACCAGGAGATCTTGACCGATCCCAGCTATTGCCAGCAGATCGTTACCCTCACATACCCCCACATCGGCAACTACGGCACCAACCCTGAAGACATCGAGTCTGACAAGGTCCATGCCGCAGGTTTGATCATCCGTGATCTGCCTATGGTGGCCTCCAACTTCCGCAGCACGGCCAGTTTGAGTGAATACCTGGTGCAAGCCGGGACAGTTGCCATTGCCAACATCGACACCCGCCAGCTGACCCGCCAATTGCGCACCCAGGGCGCGCAAAACGGCTGCATTCTGGCGCTGGCCGCCGGTGAGGTCGTGACGACCGCGCTGGTGGACAAGGCGATTGCTGCGGCCAAGGCTGCACCGGCCATGTCGGGTCTGGACCTGGCCAAGGTCGTTTCTGCTACGGAGACGACACAATGGACCGAAGCCGAGTGGACCCTGGGCACGGGCTACGGCCAGCAAACCGCGCCGCGCTTCCACGTGGTGGCGTATGACTTTGGTGTCAAGAAAAACATCCTGCGCATGTTGGCTGAGCGTGGCTGCAAGGTCACCGTAGTGCCCGCGCAAACGTCTGCGGCCGATGTGCTCAAGCACAAGCCCAATGGCATCTTCCTCAGCAACGGCCCCGGCGACCCAGAGCCCTGCGACTACGCCATTGCCGCTACCCGTACACTGATCGATTCCGGAATTCCGACCTTTGGCATTTGCCTGGGGCACCAGATTCTGGCGCTGGCATCGGGTGCCAAGACCTTCAAGATGAAGTTTGGCCACCATGGTGCCAACCATCCGGTCAAGGACCTGGACAACGGCCGCGTCTCCATTACCAGCCAGAACCACGGTTTTGCGGTGGACGAGAAAACACTCCCCGCCAACCTGCGCGCTACCCACATCAGCCTGTTTGACAACACGCTGCAGGGCCTGGAGCGCACCGACAAACCGGCGTTCTGCTTCCAGGGGCATCCTGAAGCATCGCCCGGTCCGCACGACATTGGCTACCTATTTGACCGCTTCATCACCATGATGGAAACCGCGAAGGGCTAAGGCACATGAATTTCTACGGTGTCACCGATATCTGGACCTACATCGTGGGGGCGATCGGCATTATTTTGCTGCCCGGTCCCAATTCGCTGTTCGTGTTGTCGGTGGCAACGGCGCGCGGGGTAAAGGCCGGTTACCAGGGCGCCATGGGCGTTTTTGTGGGCGACACCATTTTGCTGATGTTGACTGCGCTGGGGGCAGCCAGCCTGTTGCGCGGCAACCCGGCCTTGTTCATGGTTGTCAAATACGCTGGCGCTGCGTACCTGGCATGGTTGGGCCTCAACCTGTTGTGGGCTGCCATCCAGAAATGGCGCAGCGCGCAGGTTCCCGAGGCACAGGCGACCGCAGAAGCCCCGGCCAATCTGGCGCACCCGTTTAAACGGGCACTGGTCATCAGCCTGCTGAATCCCAAAGCGATCTTGTTTTTGCTGTCGTTTTTTGTGCAGTTCATTGATCCGACGTATGAGACGCCCGCCGTGCCGTTTTTGATACTGAGCACCATCGTGATGGCCTTCAGTGCCCTGTATTTGTCCGCGCTGATTTTTGCCGGTGCACGCTTGGCCCAGTTGTTCCGTGCCCGCAAACGCTTGTCCAGCGCGTTGTCCAGTTCCGTGGGCGGCCTGTTTTTGTGGTTTGGCGCCAAGCTCGCCACCGCAAGCCTGAATTGATTGAATAGTAAAGAGCAGAGAAGAAGAAATGCCAAAACGTACCGACATCCAAAGCATCCTCATCATCGGCGCCGGCCCCATCATCATCGGCCAGGCCTGCGAGTTCGACTACTCCGGCGTGCAGGCCTGCAAGGCGCTGCGCGAAGAGGGCTACAAAGTCATCCTGATCAACAGCAACCCGGCGACGATCATGACCGACCCGGCCACGGCGGATGTGACCTATATCGAGCCGATCACCTGGCAGACGGTCGAAAAGATCATCGCCAAGGAGCGTCCCGATGCGATTTTGCCCACCATGGGCGGCCAGACCGCGCTGAACTGCGCGCTGGACCTGTGGCACAACGGCGTGCTAGCCAAGTACACGGGCGCGGCCACCGGCAAACCGGTGGAGCTGATTGGCGCCACCCCCGAGGCCATCGACAAGGCCGAAGACCGCCTGAAATTCAAGGACGCCATGACCAAGATCGGTCTGGGCTCGGCCCGCTCCGGCATTGCGCACAGCATGGCCGAGGCCTGGGATGTGCAAAAGACATTGGGCTTTCCCACCGTCATCCGCCCCAGCTTCACGCTGGGCGGCACCGGCGGCGGCATTGCCTACAACCCCGAAGAATTTGAAGTCATCTGCAAGCGTGGCCTGGAAGCCTCGCCGACCAACGAGCTGCTGATCGAAGAGTCGCTGCTCGGATGGAAAGAGTACGAGATGGAAGTGGTGCGCGACAAGGCGGACAACTGCATCATCGTCTGCTCCATCGAAAACCTGGACCCCATGGGCGTGCACACCGGTGACTCCATCACCGTGGCCCCAGCGCAAACGTTGACCGACAAGGAATACCAGATTCTGCGAAACGCCTCGCTGGCAGTGCTGCGCGAAATCGGCGTGGACACGGGTGGATCGAACGTGCAGTTCTCCATCAATCCAGTGGATGGCCGCATGATCGTCATCGAGATGAATCCACGTGTGTCGCGCTCATCGGCTCTGGCCTCCAAGGCCACAGGTTTCCCGATTGCGAAGATTGCTGCCAAGCTGGCGGTTGGCTTTACGCTCGACGAGTTGCGCAACGACATCACCGGTGGTGCCACACCTGCATCGTTCGAGCCCAGCATCGACTACGTTGTCACCAAGATTCCGCGTTTTGCGTTCGAGAAATTCCCCGCCGCCGACAGCCGCCTGACCACGCAGATGAAGAGCGTGGGCGAGGTCATGGCCATGGGCCGCACCTTCCAGGAGTCTTTCCAGAAAGCCCTGCGCGGCCTCGAAGTGGGTGTGGATGGCATGAACGAGAAGACCCAGGACCGCGAAGTACTGGAAAAAGAGCTGGGTGAGCCCGGCCCCGAGCGCATCTGGTACGTGGGCGATGCGTTCGCGCAAGGCTTGAGCGTGGACGAGGTGTTTGCGTTGACCAAGATCGACCGCTGGTTCCTGGTACAGATCGAGCAGATCGTCAAGATCGAACTGGAGATTGAGCGCCTGCCACAACCAGCCAGTGGCACGACCTTTGACAACATCGACGCGGCCACGCTGCGCAGCCTGAAGCAAAAAGGTTTTTCCGACCGCCGCCTGGCCCGCCAGTTCAAGACCACCGACAAGGCGATCCGCGAGAAGCGCCGCGCCCTGGGTGTGCGCCCGGTCTACAAGCGGGTGGACACCTGCGCGGCCGAGTTCGGCACGAATACCGCCTACATGTACTCGACCTACGAGTCCGAAGGCGCGGAGTGCGAGGCAGCACCCACGACCAACAAGAAGATCATGGTGCTGGGTGGCGGCCCCAACCGCATCGGCCAGGGCATTGAATTCGACTACTGCTGCGTGCACGCCGCGCTGGCCATGCGGGAAGACGGGTACGAGACCATCATGGTCAACTGCAACCCCGAGACCGTGTCCACCGACTACGACACGTCCGACCGTTTGTATTTCGAACCGCTGACGCTGGAAGACGTGCTGGAAATCGTCGACAAGGAAAAACCGGTTGGTGTCATCGTCCAGTACGGTGGCCAGACACCGTTGAAATTGGCGCTGGACCTGGAAGCCAATGGCGTGCCCATCATCGGCACCAGTCCCGACATGATCGACGCGGCCGAAGACCGCGAGCGTTTCCAGAAGTTGCTGCACGAATTGAAGCTGCGCCAACCGCCCAATGCCACAGCCCGCACCGAGCCTGAAGCGCTGGAAAAGGCCGCGGCCCTGGGCTACCCACTGGTCGTGCGTCCCAGCTATGTGCTGGGCGGACGCGCGATGGAAATCGTCCACGAGCAGCGCGACCTGGAACGCTACATGCGCGAAGCGGTCAAGGTCAGCCACGACTCCCCAGTGCTGCTGGACCGCTTCCTGAACGACGCGATTGAATGTGACGTGGACTGCATCCGCGACAACACCGGTGTGACCTTTATCGGTGGCGTCATGGAGCATATCGAACAAGCCGGGGTGCACAGCGGCGACTCTGCCTGCTCGCTGCCACCGTACAGCCTGAGTGCGGCCACGGTGGCCGAGATCAAGCGCCAGACCGCCGCGATGGCCGCAGCGTTGAACGTGGTGGGCCTGATGAACGTGCAGTTTGCGATCCAAAGCCATGATGGCAAGGACGTGATTTTTGTGCTGGAGGTGAACCCCCGTGCATCGCGCACCGTGCCTTTCGTTTCCAAGGCCACCGGCATTCAGCTGGCCAAGGTGGCGGCGCGCTGCATGGTCGGCCAGTCGCTGGCGTCCCAAGGTATCTCCAAAGAGGTGACACCGCCGTACTTCAGCGTCAAAGAGGCGGTGTTCCCCTTCGTGAAATTCCCGGGTGTCGACACCATCCTTGGACCCGAGATGAAGTCCACCGGAGAAGTGATGGGCGTGGGCAAGACCTTTGGCGAGGCCTTTGTGAAGTCGCAACTGGGTGCAGGCGCCAAGCTGCCACGCTCGGGAAAAGCCTTTATCTCGGTCAAGCAAAGCGACAAACCCCGAGTTGTGGAAGTGGCACGCAAGCTGGCCGACATGGGCTTCTCGCTGGTGGCGACCAAAGGCACGGCGGCGGCCATCAGTGCGGCAGGCGTGGCCTGTTCCGTGGTCAACAAGGTCACCGAAGGCCGCCCGCACATCGTGGACATGATCAAGAACGAACCCCTGGCCATGGTCATCAACTCCGTAGAAGAGCGCCGCAACGCAATTGCCGATTCGCGCCAGATCCGTACCAGCGCGCTGCTGGCGCGGGTAACGACCTATACAACCATCGCCGGCGCTGAAGCCGCGGTGGAGGGCATGAAGTATTTGGACCAGCTGGACGTGATCTCGGTGCAGGAAATGCACGCGCAATTGCAAGACTAGGTTTCTCCGACGGGCCGCCCAGAGGAGAAACGCTGCCCTTTCGGGCGCAGTGGGTGGCACTAAGTGCACGAGCGTGGGGACTAGGTAGAGCGCGCAAGAGTTGGCATAATCCCTCCTAGTTGTGAAGGACAGTGCAGCGCGTAGACGTTGCGCTGTCCTTGTTACTTATACGGGCCGATTTCGGCCTTTGTTGTTTACTCCTTAGCCCCTCAGATTTTTAACATGGCAACCTTTCCTATTACCAAGCGTGGCGCCGAACTGCTCAAGGCCGAGTTGCACAAACTCAAAACCGTGGAGCGTCCTGCGGTGATACAGGCAATTTCAGAGGCCCGCGCCCAGGGCGACCTGAGCGAAAACGCCGACTATGACGCTGCCAAGGAGCGCCAGGGTTTTATCGAAGGCCGCATCCAGGAAATCGAGGGCAAGTTAGGGGTGGCCCAGGTCATTGACCCCTCGTCCATCCACGCCGAAGGACGTGTGGTGTTTGGCGCTACGGTCGAACTGGAGGATGAAGAAACGGGCGACCACGTCAAGTACCAGATCGTGGGTGAGGACGAGGCCAACATCAAACTGGGCCTGATCAATATCAGCAGCCCAATTGCACGTGCTTTGATCGGCAAGGAAGAGGGCGACACCGCGGTGGTGTTGGCTCCCGGCGGAGAGCGGGCCTATGAAGTTAGGGCCGTGCACTACATCTGATCCGCATAGCCAACAACATGCGCAATTTGCCCGTCTGGGTCGCAGCCGTTTGGTGGGGGAGCCTGAGCACCCTGGGGTTCTTCGTCGTGCCCATGTTATTCGCGCACCTGCCAACCCCCGCCATGGCCGGCAATATGGCTGCCAAGCTGTTTGCCGCCCAGACCGCCATTTCCACGGTGTGTGGGTTGATTTTACTGATGCTGTTTAGGTCAAATAAGGCTCTAGCCCTCGTAGACATTTCGCAGACTGCTACGCTTTTTGTAGTGGGCGGGGTGTTGATGGCGTTACTTGCCGAGTTTGGTGTTTCGCCACGCATCGTCGCCCGCGACAACCTGGCGTTGTGGCACAGCGTGGGAACCGGGTTGTATGTGGTGCAGTGGCTTTGCGCTGCAGTGGTGTTCGGCAAGTTGAGCGTGCGTCGCAGGGGCTAGCGTCTGTCGCTGGCAGGCTGGGTGGGTAGGTAGGGCGCAGCCGGCATTACCGACTGTGCCCTGCGAGCGTCGTGTGTTCGGATACAGAAGACCGAGACACTCGAAACCCGCTGCATGGGGTCAGGCCGGGTGGCGATTTCAAAAAGCGCAGCGTATGAGCCACCCGGCCTGACCCTGTGCGGCGCGTGTGCCCAAAAAAACCCCCCGGACTGCGGAGGTTAGGTTTTCAGGTTTGGCTGCGCTTCTTCACACTAACCTGTGGCTTGGGTTTGGCGCGTTTGACATTCCCACCGGCGGTCAAACGCTGGTTGCCAAGAACGCGAAGGGTCTTGACCTCAGGTCGCTGACCGGCACGTTTGCTGTATTTCAAGACCTTGAAGTCGCGTGGTCCTGCCATGCGGTCTTCGTCGACGGTTTTTTCTTTCTCGACCTTGGGGCGCCAAAACACCAGCAACTTGCCAATGTGTTGAATGGGCGCTGCACTGAGTTCGTCCGCGAGGGTCTGGAACATGGCTTCACGGGCCACCCGGTCGTCCGAAAAGACGCGGACCTTGATCAGGCCATGCGCATTCAAAGCACTGTCGATTTCTTTCTTGACGTTGTCGGTCAGGCCGTCATTGCCCACCATGACCACAGGGTCCAGGTGGTGTGCGTCGGCACGGTGTTCTTTGCGCTGGGCAGGGGTCAGTTGTATTAGGGGCATCCCTGTATTATCGGTTGAACGGAATCCGGGCGGTAGAGCCGTCCCTTTAGAAAGCACCCATGAAAACCAAAGCCGGCAACAAAAAGGTCAACAAGGCCTGGCTGCACGACCACATCAACGACCCCTACGTCAAACTGGCCACACGGGAAGGTTACCGCGCCCGCGCTGCCTACAAACTCAAGGAAATCGACGAAACCCTGGGGCTGATCAAACCCGGCTACCTGGTGGTCGACCTGGGCTGTACGCCGGGGGCCTGGAGTCAGTATGTGCGCCGGCGCCTGTCACCTACGGGCGCCGCGGTAGGAGCACTGAACGGCACCATCATCGGTCTGGACTTGTTGCCCATGGAGCCGATTGAAGGCGTTACCTTTATCCAGGGCGACTTCAGAGAGGCTGATGTGCTGGCCAAGCTGGAGCAAGCCCTGCAGGGCCGTCAGGCCGATGTGGTGGTCTCAGACATGGCCCCCAACCTGTCCGGCATCTCGTCGGCGGATGCAGCACGTATTGAGCACCTGGTCGAATTGGCCATCGAGTTTGCGCAGAACCACATGAAACCACAGGGAGCTTTGGTCGCCAAGGTGTTCCATGGGGGCAGCTACAACGATGTGGTGCAGCACTTCAAGGCGGCCTTTGAGGTCGTGAAGCCTCTCAAACCCAAGGCTTCGCGCGACCGGTCGTCGGAGACTTTTCTGGTAGGTCTTGGGCTCAGAAAACACCCGGTGTAGAGACAGATTCATGGAATTGACTGGCGTCATGGCTGTTACATAACCTTGCGGTATATGTGGCGGAAAACTGGAAATTGCCGCCTTGGCTGCCTTGAAACGCCTAAAATGAGGCCCAGATATGATCAGTGTCCTAGTCTGTGCCCCTATTGGAGCTTCGCTTGAATAATCAGTGGTTTTCGAAAATTGCAGTGTGGTTGGTGATCGGCTTGGTGCTGTTCACCGTGTTTAAGCAATTCGACACGCGCGGTACAGCCGGCGCGAGCGTGATGGGCTATTCCGAGTTTCTTGATGAGGTGGCGGCCAAACGCATCAAGAGCGCCGTCATTCAAGAAGGTCCAGGCGGTTCAGAGATTTTCGCCACCACAACCGATGACCGCAAGATCCGTGCGACAGCGACCTACCTGGATCGCGGTTTGGTTGGCGACTTGCGTAACAACGGTGTCAAGTTCGACGTCAAACCCCGCGAAGAAGGCTCACTCCTGATGACCCTGCTGGTCAGCTGGGGCCCCATGCTGCTGCTGGTGGGCGTCTGGATTTATTTCATGCGCCAGATGCAAGGTGGTGGTAAGGGCGGTGCGTTCAGCTTTGGTAAAAGCAAGGCCCGTTTGTTGGACGAAAACACCAACACGGTGACCTTTGCCGATGTGGCTGGTTGCGACGAAGCCAAGGAAGAGGTCAAGGAAGTCGTGGATTTCCTGAAGGACCCCAGCAAATTCCAGAAACTCGGCGGCCGTATTCCGCGCGGTTTGCTGCTGGTCGGCCCGCCTGGAACTGGTAAAACCCTGCTGGCCAAGTCCATTGCCGGCGAAGCCAAGGTTCCGTTCTTCAGCATTTCGGGTTCCGATTTCGTGGAAATGTTTGTCGGCGTGGGTGCATCGCGCGTGCGCGACATGTTCGACAACGCCAAGAAAAACGCGCCCTGCATTATCTTTATCGATGAAATCGATGCCGTGGGCCGTCAACGCGGCGCTGGCTTGGGCGGTGGTAACGACGAACGCGAACAGACACTCAACCAGATGCTGGTCGAGATGGACGGTTTTGAGACCAATGTGGGCGTGATCGTGGTGGCTGCCACCAACCGACCCGACATTCTGGACGCCGCGCTCTTACGCCCTGGCCGTTTCGACCGCCAGGTTTATGTGACGCTGCCTGATATCCGCGGCCGCGAACAAATCCTGAATGTGCACATGCGCAAGGTCCCCTTGGGGCAGGACGTCAGCGCCAACACCATTGCGCGCGGTACACCCGGTATGTCTGGTGCCGACTTGGCCAACCTGTGCAATGAGGCTGCGCTGATGGCGGCACGCCGCAATGCGCGGGTCGTGGAAATGCAGGATTTCGAAAAAGCCAAGGACAAGATCCTGATGGGCCCGGAGCGCAAGAGCATGGTGATGCCCGAAGAAGAGCGCAAGAACACGGCCTACCATGAGTCAGGCCACGCTCTGATCGGCAAGATGCTGCCCAAGTGTGATCCTGTGCACAAGGTCACCATCATTCCACGTGGCCGTGCGCTGGGCGTGACCATGAGCCTGCCGGCGCAAGACCGTTACAGCTATGACAGCGAATACATGCTCAACCAGATCAGCATGTTGTTTGGCGGTCGTATTGCCGAAGAAGTGTTCATGAACCAGATGACCACCGGTGCCAGCAACGACTTTGAGCGGGCCACCCATATTGCGCGCGACATGGTGACCCGCTACGGCATGACCGACGCTTTGGGCCCCATGGTTTACGCCGAGAACGAAGGCGAAGTGTTCCTGGGCCGCTCGGTCACCAAGACTACCAATATGAGCGAGCAGACCATGCAAAAGGTCGATTCCGAGGTGCGCCGCATCATCGACCAGCAGTACGCCCTGGCGCGCAAGCTGATTGAAGACAACAAGGACAAGATGCACGCCATGGCCAAGGCCTTGCTGGAATGGGAAACCATTGACACCGACCAGTTGGACGACATCATGTCTGGCAAGGAGCCACGCCCGCCCAAAGACTGGACTCCCCGTTCGCCCAATTCCGGCGGTGGTGGTAGCGGTGGCGCGCCCGCCGTTGCTGCGGACCCTAGTCCAACCGTAGCCTGATTCATTCAGGCGTTAATCAAACGGGGCCTTGTGCCCCGTTTCTTATGGCAGGAATCCACCGGAGGGGTTGATGCATTGGCAGACCAGTCGCTTTTCGATTGACCTCAGTACCCCCAAGGTGATGGGCATCGTTAATGTCACGCCGGATTCTTTTTCAGACGGCGGGGCGTTTGCCACACGAGATGCCGCGCTCGCCCATTGTGAAAGGCTGGTCGAGGATGGCGCCGACCTGTTGGACATTGGGGGGGAGTCCACCCGTCCTGGCGCCATTGCGCTTCCTGTCGAGGATGAATTGGAGCGTGTTCTCCCGGTCGTGCGCCACGCCATTACCTTGGGGGTTCCGGTTTCCGTGGATACCTACAAACCACAGGTCATGCAGGCGGTGTTGGACTTGGGCGCGGACATCATCAACGACATCTGGGCTCTGCGTTGGCGGGATGATGGTGGCGGCTCCTCTGGGGTGGATGTGATCCGTCAGCATCCACAGTGTGGCGTGTGTCTGATGCATATGCACCGCAACCCCCAGACCATGCAATTGGCGCCCATGGAGGGCGATGTGGTACCCCAGGTGCTATCGTTTTTGGAGCATGTTACGCAGGATTTACGGGGGCTGGGGGTAGCAAAGACTCGCATCTGTATTGACCCTGGCATTGGTTTTGGCAAGACGGTGCAGCAAAACTTCTCACTGTTGGCTCGCCAGTCTGACTTGCTTGCGTTGGGTTATCCGGTTCTTGCTGGTTGGTCTCGCAAATCGTCGTTGGCGGCTGTCACCGCGCGATCCCTGGCCGCGGCGGCGACTTTGGGTATCCGCGAGCGGCTGGTTCCCAGTGTGACCGCTGCGTTGCTGGCCGTGCAAAATGGCGCACACATCGTGCGGGTGCACGATGTCAAGGAAACGGTGCAGGCGCTCAAGGTGTGGAGCGCGATGCAACAACAAGGACTAAAAAAGACATGACTCGACAATTCTTTGGTACCGACGGTATCCGCGGCACGGTGGGGCAGGCGCCCATCACCCCCGACTTTGTGATGCGCCTGGCCCATGCTGTGGGTCGGGTTCTGAAGCAAAGTGAAGCCCGTCCGACGGTGCTGATTGGCAAGGACACCCGTATTTCCGGTTACATGCTGGAGAGCGCGTTGGAAAGCGGCTTCAATTCAGCCGGCGTCGACGTGGTGTTGTTGGGGCCGCTGCCGACACCTGGCGTGGCCTACCTGACCCGTGCCCAGCGTGCGTCCTTGGGCGTGGTGATCAGTGCCAGCCACAACCCGTTTGCGGACAATGGCATCAAGTTTTTCAGTGCCCAAGGGACCAAATTGTCCGACGATTGGGAGCGTGCCGTGGAAGCCCAAATCGATGAGCCGCCCCAGTGGGCGGATTCCGCATCGTTGGGCAAGACCCGCCGCCTGGACGACGCAGCGGGGCGTTACATCGAGTTTTGCAAAAGCACATTTGCCAATGACCTGACCTTGAAGGGCATGAAGATTGTGGTGGACGCAGCCCATGGCGCGGCGTATCACATCGCACCCAAGGTTTTCCACGAGTTGGGGGCTGAAGTCATTGCGATTGGTTGTGCGCCCGATGGGCTGAATATCAACCACGAAGTGGGTGCCACCCATCCACAGGCCCTGGTGGCGGCGGTCAAAGAGCACGCAGCGGATTTTGGCGTGGCGCTGGATGGCGATGCCGACCGACTGCAGGTGGTGGACGCCGATGGCCGCCTCTACAACGGAGACGAACTGTTGTACCTGTTGGCTGACGAACGTTTGGGACGCGACGAACACGTCCCGGGTGTTGTGGGCACATTGATGACCAACATGGCTGTGGAAGTGGCCCTCAAGGCCCGGGGAGTGCAGTTCGTGCGGGCCAAAGTCGGGGACCGTTATGTACTCGAAGAGTTGGAAAAGCACCATTGGATTCTGGGTGGCGAAGGTTCGGGCCATTTACTGGCGCTGGACAAACACACGACGGGTGACGGCTTGATTTCCGCTTTGCAGGTGCTGCAGGCACTTCAGCGCAGTGGCCAAACCTTGGCACAACTCCTGGCTGCTGTGCAGCTCTTTCCACAAACCTTGATCAATGTGCGGCTCGCACCGGGTCAGGAATGGAAAACCAACGAGCGCCTGGCGCAGGAAACCCGCGCGGTCGAGGCCGAGCTGGGTGATTTCGGTCGGGTTTTGATCCGTGCCAGCGGCACCGAGCCCTTGCTGCGAGTCATGGTGGAGGCGCGCGACGGGGCCCAGGCTGAGAAGTGTGCACAGCGCATTGCCGACACACTGTCAACTTGATTGTTTTGAATTTGCCCATGACTGCCAACGCCACCGAAGATCCTGATCAGCCATCGATTCCCGTGTACGTTTGCCGCGCCGACTATGCCGACCCCCAACATGCATCGGCACTGGTGTTTTTGCTCGACGCCTACGCCCAAGATCCTATGGGCGGTAACCATCCGCTCAGTGACTTTGCCAAGGCGAATCTGGTGACGGCCCTGGCATCTCGTCCACAAGCCTACAGCGTGTTGGCATTTGCGGGATTGCAACCTGTGGGCCTGGTGAACTGCATCGAAGGCTTCTCTACCTTTGCTTGCCGCCCGTTGGTCAATGTGCACGATGTCGCGGTCCTGGCTAGTCACCGGGGGCAAGGTGTCGCAGAGAAAATGTTGGCGCTGGCCGAGTCCATAGCGCTGGAGCGGGGGGCTTGCAAGTTGACGCTTGAAGTCTTGCAGGGCAATGTGGGAGCTTGCAGGTTGTACCGGCGTATTGGTTTTGCCAACTACGAACTGGATCCGGCTATGGGGCAGGCTCAGTTCATGCAAAAGTGGCTCAATTAGGACTGCCTTAGATTGGGCCTGCCAATGGATCAGTATCTCTGGTTTGCGTGGGTGTCAAATCGCCCAGTTCTGCAACGACCCAGGCAATGACCTGGGAGTTCGTGCACATCTGTAGGTGTCCAATACCTTCAAACACGCGTGGCTCAATTCCCTCCAGCGTTTGCGCGCGTTGCGGGTAAACAATGTTGTCTTGCGGTGTGATGGCGATGCGTATCAACCTGCGGGTGTCCGCCGTTTCCGAGGCCGCCAGTTCTTTGAGCCATGCGCTTTGCCACTGCATCTGCAAAGAGTTGGTGGTTGGCATGGGCACGCGGGCGGCTGTGCCTTGGTGGGGCGTCCCCAGAGTGATGACCTTGGCGACCCGCCCAGTGCCAAACTCGCGCATCCAGGCACGGATAGCCAAGCCCCCCATGCTGTGGCCTACCAGCGCGACCTGGCTATAACCCGTGTGTTTGCAAAGGGTTTGCACCGCCGCCTCCACGATGGGCGGGTATTGGTCAATCGAGCCGAACAGGGGCTCAAGGTTGACGGTGTACACGGTGTGACCAGCAGCGCGCAAGCGGCCTGTCAGATCGTCCCAGATGCGGTGGTTGCACACGAATCCATGCACCAGCACCACCGGTACACGATGCGGATCTCCATGGGGATCCAAAACGCCGGGTTCACCGCGTGTCCAATGTTGCCGAATTACAAAGGTCCGAACGCCGGCCCAGATTTCACCTGCCAGGGCTTGCCACCATCGGCGCCAAGGCTCTTGCGCCCGAGAAGCAAAACACGTCCAGACAACGGCCAGTGCCAAGGTCGCCAATGGCAGCAGCAGCGGAATTGCCAGAGCAAACACCGGCGTAACCATGCGGTTCGCCACGAGAGCCCATGCCAGGAGGGCGCCGACCAGTACCTGGAAAAGCAGCACGCGCCGCAGGAGTTGTGCCAGCATGGTCAGGCCTTTGAAAAAGTACGGGCTGTCATGCCAGGTGTTTTCATTGATGTGCCAATGCCTTGCTCGCCTGGGATTTGGCCCGCAGGTGCTGACCCAAAGCGCTGGTCCAACGCGATGCCGAGGCCGGAAACAAGCGGAAGATCCAGTCCATGATTTTGGCGTCTGCGCCAATCAACACCCGTGTCTTTCCGCGTTCAATGGCGTGCACGATGACTGCCGCGGCTTGCTGCGGCGTCGTGCGTGCAAGGCTTGAGAAGTTGTCGCGCATCTCCTGGGCCGAATCAGCAATCAGGCTGACGTCGACGATGCGCGAGTTGTTGGCAATATTGGTTTTGATGCCACCGGGGTGCACACACAACACCTCCACGTTGGAACCACGCAATTCTTCACGCAAACCGTCACTAAAGGCCCGCACGGCAGCTTTGCTGGCGTTGTAAATGCTTTGGGTGGGTACCGAAACCATGGCAAAAATACTGGAGATGTTCACCAACACAGCGTCCGGGCTCTTGCGCATCAACGGCAGAAATGCCTGACAACCGTGCACGACTCCCCAGAAGTTGATGTTCATCAACCAATGGGCATCTGCCGTTGGCAGCTTGTCGACGGGTGCCACCAGGCCTACCCCCGCGTTGTTGATCAGTATGTCCACCGCGCCAAAGCGTTGTTCCGCTTGCGCCGCCAGCGCGTAAATCGCCGCCTCGTTGCCAGTGTCGGTCACCCAGGTGTGGCAGTCGCAGCCCTGTAGCCGCAGTGTGGCACCCAGGCTTTCCAGCCCCGCGGCATCGATGTCGGCCAGCATCAGCCGTGCGCCTTGGGCCGCCATGGACGTCGCCAGCGCCGCGCCGATGCCCGACGCCGCGCCGGTGATAACCACGATCTTCCCTCGCACACTACGCATGGGTTCGTCCTCCTTCGGATCAGTATTGTGGCTGGTATTTCCGGACAGCCGCCTTTACATCATCGGACAACACAAAACCGGCACCAAATTGTTGCGCCAGCTCGGCCGCACGCGCCTCGAATGCCTCAATGCCCATGCCGTAGATGAACTGCATGGCGCCGCCGGTCCACGCCGGGAAACCAATGCCGAAGATGGAGCCGATGTTGGCGTCGTGCACCGTGGTCAGTACGTTCTCACTCAGGCAGCGCGCGGTTTCCACCGCCTGTCGGAACAGCAGGCGGTCCTTCAGGTCGGTGATGGACCACTGGGCGTCAGCCTTCTCGAACAGGGGCTTGAGTTGCGGCCACAGGAATTTCTTGGCACCCTTCTCGGCGGGGTATTCGTAGAAGCCGCCGCCCGCCGCGCGCCCGGCGCGGCCGAGTTCGGTCACCATGCGCCGCGCCAGGGCTTCGCCGGGCGACGGTGTGTAGGTCTTGCCCTCGGCTGCGTAGTCGGCCTGGGTCTGATCCATGACGTGCACGCTCAGCGACAGCGAGGTCTCGTCAATCACCGCCAGCGGCCCCACCGGCATGCCGCACTGGATGCCGGCGTTCTCGATGGCTGCTGCGGGGATGCCTTCGCCCAGCATCGCAATGCCTTCCATCACAAAGGTGCCAAACACGCGGCTGGTGAAGAAGCCGCGCGAGTCGTTGACGACGATGGGCATCTTGCCAATGGCCTGCACGTAGTCATAGGCGCGGGCTACGGTCTCGTCATTGGTCTCCTTGCCACGGATGATTTCCACCAGCTGCATCTTGTCCACCGGGCTGAAGAAGTGGATGCCGATGAACTTCTCCGGCGCGGCACTGGCCGTGGCCAGGCCGGTGATGGGCAGCGTGGAGGTGTTGGAGGCAAAGAAGCCGCCGGGGGCGAGCATGGGCTCGGACTCCTTGGTGACCCGGGCCTTGAGTTCGCGGTTTTCGAACACGGCCTCGATGATCAGGTCGCAGCCCTGCAGGTCTTCTACCTTGGCGGTGGGCTGGATGCGGGCCAGGATTTCGGCTTGCTTGTCGGCCGTCATGCGGCCCTTGTCCACGCGGCCCTGGGTGATCTTGGCGCTGTAGCTCTTGCCCAGGTCGGCCTTCTCCTGGCTCACGTCTTTCAGCACGGTGGCAATGCCCTTGCTGGCTTGCGAATAGGCAATGCCCGCGCCCATCATGCCGGCACCCAGTAGGCCCACTTTGGAGGGCTTGAAGCGTGGCACGTCCTTGGGCCGGCTCTGGCCGCTCTTGATGGCGTTGAGGTTGAAGAAGAAGGTGTTGATCATGGCCTTGGCGTTCGTCCCGGTCATGAGCTTGGCCAATGCGCGGCTCTCCAGGCGCAGCGCGGTTTCGATGTCCACCTGCAGGCCTTCGACCATGCAGGCCATGATGGCCTCGGGCGCGGGATACAGGCCACGGGTCTGCTTCTTGATCATGGCCGGGGCTACGACCAGCATTTGCGCGACGGCAGGCGAAGAGGGCAGGCCGCCGGGCACCTTGTAGCCCTTGGCTTCCCACGGGTGCTGTGCGCTGGGGTTGGCGGCGATCCAGGCCAGGGCGCGGGTCTTCATCTCGGCGGCGGCGTTGTCGCCGGGCGCCACCAGGTCATGCACCAGGCCCAGGCCCTTGGCCTCGGACGGCGAAAAGGTCTTGCCCTCCACCAGATAGGGCTGGGCACCCATCAGGCCCAGGTGGCGCGTCATCTTGGTCACGCCGCTGGCGCCGGGCAGCAGGCCCAGCGTCACTTCCGGCAGGCCGAACTGGGTCTTGGGCGAGTCGATGGCGATGCGGTGGTGGCCGATCAAGGCCACCTCCCAGCCGCCGCCCAGCGCCGTGCCGTTGAGCAGGCTGACCACCGGCTTGCCCAGGGTTTCCAGAAAGCGCATGTTCTTTTTCAGGCGCTCGATTTCGGCGTAGACCTTCTGCGCGTCGGCGGGCGTGATGCGCATGGTGGCCTTGAGGTCGGCACCGGCAAAGAAGGTGGACTTGTTGGAGGCCAGCAGGATGCCCTTAATGGCGTCCTTGTCCTGGGCGACCTGCGCTGCGACTTCGGCCATGTCGTCCTGCCACTGCAGGCACATGGTGTTGACGGGCGAGTTGGGTTCGTCAAAGGTGATGGTGGCAATGCCGTCAACCAGGGAGTATTGGATGGTTTTCATGGTGTTTCTAATCAGTTGAGGACAGAGCAAAGTTCACTTCGTGTAACTCTTGGTCTGTCCCGCAATGCTATTAATAGAGGAGCAATATGTGCAATAGATACGAGGGCTAGAGGCTCATTTGCCTCAGAGTCTCTCCACGATGGTGGCAATCCCCATGCCGCCACCCACGCACAGCGTGGCCATGCCGTAGCGCAGTTTGCGCCTGTGCAGCTCGTCAATCAGCACGCCCAGAATCATCGCGCCCGTGGCACCCAGCGGGTGGCCCATGGCGATGGCGCCGCCGTTCACGTTGACCTTGTCGTGCGGCACCTTCATCTCCTTCATGAAGCGCATCACCACGGCGGCAAAGGCCTCGTTCACTTCAAACAGGTCGATGTCGTTGATGGAGAGCCCGGCCTTGGCCAGCGCCTTGCGGGCGGCGGGCATGGGGCCGGTCAGCATGATGGTGGGGTCGGCACCACTGAGCGCGGTGGACACGATGCGGGCGCGCGGTGTCAGGCCATGGGCCTTGGCCGCGGCCTCGTTGCCAATCAGCACGGCCGCCGCACCATCGACGATGCCGGACGAGTTGCCTGCGTGGTGCACGTGGTGGATGCGCTCGACCTGCGGGTAGCGGGTCAGCGCCACCTGGTCAAAGCCCATGCCGCCCATCTGCTCGAACGCGGGTTTGAGTCCGGCCAGTCCCTCCAGCGTGGTGTTGGGTTTGATGAACTCATCGCGGCCCAGAATGACCTGGCCCAAAGAATCTTTCACTGCAACCACTGAACGGTCAAAGTAGCCCGCAGCTTGTGCCGCGGTGGCGCGCTTCTGCGATTCCAGCGCAAAGGCATCCACGTCCTGCCGGCTAAAGCCTTCCAGCGTGGCAATCAGGTCGGCGCCAATGCCCTGCGGCACAAAGGCGGTTTGTGAGTTGGTCTCGGGGTCCATGGCCCAGGCGCCGCCGTCCGAGCCAATCGGGACGCGGCTCATGCTTTCCACGCCACCGGCCACGACCAGGTCTTCCCAGCCGGAGCGCACCTTTTGAGCGGCCATGTTCACGGCCTCCAGGCCGGAGGCGCAAAAGCGGTTGACCTGCACGCCTGCCGCCTGGAAATCCCAGCCGGCCTTGAGAGCGGCCACCTTGGGCAGCACGGCGCCCTGGTCCCCCACAGGCGAGACGATACCCATCACCACGTCGTCCACCTTGGCCGTGTCGAACTGGTGGCGCTGCTGCAAGTCAATCAGCAGGCCGGCCAGCAGGTTGACGGGCTTGACCTCGTACAGGCTGCCGTCTTTCTTGCCTTTGCCACGCGGGGTGCGGATGGCGTCGAATACAAATGCTTCTGTCATGGGAGGGCTCCAGGCGAAATGTGAAACAAGGTGGAAATGGCGATTCGGTTTGGAGTATATTGCTTTTCACCAAGCAATTGCTTTGTAAAAATATCATACCCGTTGCCACGGGCGCGCGGCGGGGGCTTGTCGGACAATGGCCGGTTGTGGCACACTTGTGTCACTTTCTGGAGTAAGCCCCATGTCCACCACCACCTTGCGCATTGATGAATCCTTGCGTGACCGGATCACCAAGCTGGCCCATGCCATGCGCCAAACCCCCCACAGCTTCATGGTGGAAGCCCTGGCGCAAAAGGCCGACGAGGCGGAGTGGCGTCTCGGTGTGCAGCAGGAAGCCCATCAGCGCGACGTCGCTTTGCAGGCCGGAGAGCCTGGGGTGGAATGGCATGAAATGAAAACCTACCTGCAACAGCGCCTGACGGATGCCCAGCCGAAGTCCAAGGCCCGGGATTGATGAGCCGGATTGTTCTGTCTGCTGGCGTGCGCAGCGACTTTGACCGTGTGCCCGAAAATGCCGCGCTGCATATTGAAGCCATCATGGCGGCGCTGGATGTGCTTGCCAGTAGCCCGCTGATCGGGCGACCCGTGGCCTTGGGGCAGCGCGAATTGGTCATTTCGCATGGCGCCAGTGGCTACCTGTCCTTGTACCGGTACGACCCGGCGCTGGATACTGTGTGGGTTCTGGCCGTGCGCAGCCGGCGCGAACGCGATTACAAGCAGGCCCCCTGAGCGCTGGAACGGGTATAGTCCTTTTCACAAAGCGCTTGCTTTTCGAAAATACTCCATCCAAGGATCCGCCATGATTGAACGCACCCTCTTCACCCCCGACCACGAGTCCTTCCGCGACAGCTTTCGCAAATTCATAGAAAAGGAAATCGCCCCCTTCCACGCCGAGTGGGAAGAGCAGGGCTATGTGGCCCGCGAGGTCTGGAACAAGGCCGGCGCCAACGGCTTTCTGTGCATGACCATGCCCGAGGAATACGGCGGGTCAGACGCCGACAAGCTGTTCTCCGTGATCCAGTTCGAGGAACTGGCGCGCGCCGGCACCAGCGGCATCGGCTACAGCCTGCACAGCGAAATCGTGGCGCCCTACATCCTGCACTACGGCACCGAGGAGCAAAAGGCCAAGTACCTGCCCAAGCTGGCGACGGGCGAGATGATTGGCGCCATCGCCATGAGCGAGCCGGCTGCCGGCTCGGACCTGCAAGGCATCAAGTCCACCTGCATCGAGCAGCCGGACGGCAGCTACCTGCTCAACGGCAGCAAGACCTTCATCACCAACGGCTGGCATGCCGACCTGGTCATCGTTGTGGCCAAGACCAACCCCGCCGCCGGTGGCAAGGGCACCAGCCTGGTTTTGGTGGAGCGCGGCATGCCCGGCTTTAGCGTGGGCAAGCGCCTGAAAAAGCTGGGCCTAAAGGCACAAGACACCTCCGAGCTGTTTTTTGACAACGTGCGCATCCCCGCGGAAAACCTGCTGGGCGGCAAGGCCCACGAGAACCGCGGCTTCATCTGCCTGATGGAGCAGTTGCCGTGGGAGCGCCTGCAGATTGCAGTGAGCGCCGTGGCCGGTGCGCAGGCCGCCATCCACTGGACGGTGGACTATGTGAAAGAGCGCAAGGTGTTTGGCCAGCCTGTGGCCGCCTTCCAGAACACCCGCTTCACGCTGGCCGAGCTGCAGACCGAAGTGCAGGTGGCCCAGGTGTTTGTGGACAAATGCTGCGAACTGATCTGCAAGGACCAGTTGGACACCGCCACGGCCAGCATGGCTAAGTACTGGTGCACAGACCTGCAATGCAAGGTGATGGACGAGTGTGTACAGCTCTTCGGCGGCTATGGCTATATGTGGGAATACCCCATTACCCGTGGCTTTGCCGATGCACGGGTTGCCCGCATCTACGGCGGCACCAACGAGATCATGAAGGAAGTGATCACCCGGGCCATGGGGCTTGGTGCAAAATAGGCTGCTAGCCCTCGTGGATATTGCGTAACATGCTATGTATGTGATAGCAGGTAACGCGGCAATGCAAATTGTTACAACGCCAGGCCAGGAGCTGCACGCTGATCTTGAACGACGTGGTGGGCAATATCCGCAATGCCAAGAGCTTTGGCGGCTGGCTGCTGCGCATGGCGGGCTTTGCGGGGGATGAGCCACTATTCCGTCTGTGGTGAAGATGATGGTGGTGGACGACACCCTGGCGCTGCGCTTGCAACTGATGGAGTGGGCCGCCATGCCGACGCTGACGCGCATTGTGGTGTCGCATGGCGACATCATTGAGGACAACCCGCGCCAGGCGCTGCGGGAGTCGGCGGCTTCGCTGGATTAAGTTGGCCTTGGCCACCGCGCATTGAACATCCGTGCGCAGTGGCGCTGCGGCGTCGTCGGCGAATCCATGTGCGAAATCTGGCTGTAGCCCTCGTACATATTGAATGTATAGCTATCAAATACATAGTGAATTACGGACCTGATGCTGAAAGACTTGGGCCTGGCGCAGGAGAACGCGACGGCGGTGCAGGCCGCTACACCACTGGGTGGGCGTGGACAAGCGGCACCACTCATGGCGGGTGGTCATGCATCGCATGCACCAGTACCTAGTGGTCATGTAGGCCTCAGTGCAATTGATTTGTTTGATCCTTTGATTCATCAAACAAGGAATGCCTGAAGTCCGCAAGGTGTGCTCAATACAAATGAGGTGGAGGCGGCAGGCCGTGCATGAACGTGTCGTTCTTCCACTCACTGTCCATGGCGGTGATGCGATGGATGAACGCGTTGCTTACATCGTCGGAGTAGTTGATGAGGCCCCGCAGCAGATCGAAGGTTTCCGTCTGCGCGGCGCTCCATGCCTTCTTGCGCGCCATTAGCTCCGGCAAGCGGTGCATCTCGACGAAGTCCTGATACTTGCCGATCAGGCCCACCGCCACGTCGGCGAGCTGGATGCCAGCATCGGCCTTCGAGTCGGAGAACCGATAGTCGATGCCCTGTGCGCGTTGCTTGAAGCCATCGGTGTTGAGGCTCTTTTCTACTTGAATTTCGTGATCGAAGACGTGCGTGGCATTCTCGAACAGCAGGATCGGCATGGTGAAAAACGAGCTGAAGCTGCCGATGAGCACGTCCGCGTTTTCTTCATCAAGGAAGGGCAACTCGGCCAAGACTTTGGCCTTTCGGACCATTTCCTTGAGCATCTCGGCCGGCAGGTTGATTGTCTTGGGGCTGTGGAGATTGAGAAACGCCTCCACCTCCGCGATGAACGCCCCGACCCTGCCGCTCTGAATGCTGGGGTAGCCGTGGCGCTTCATCAAGCCCAGGAAGGCCGGTTTGTCCATGCAGGCGATGCGGTAGAGCTCGTTTTTCATTTCCCTCCCGCTATGGCTGAAGGCTTCAAAGCGCTTGCTTGCTAGGATCGAATCGACGATGTCCACGATGGACCAGTAGACGATGTTGATGCTTGAGTAGTGGATCGCCAGTTGACGCTCTCTCAGCCAGGCTAAGAAGCGTGCCATCTTGCGAGACGCCAAGACCGCCTCAAAGTCGCCGCTGGCGACGTGCTTGAACTTGATCTCGGGCGCGTTGTCCTGCATGCCCAAGGCCTCGCGCAAAGGTGCGATCTCCGGCAGGGTCTGCCCCTCTAGGAGGACGATGCCACCAAGGACGAAGTTCTTGTGCTCATCGACATTGGTCCCGTCGTCCGTCAGCAGGAACTTGCGTATGTTGTTGGTCTCGTCGTAGAAGAAGGCAAACTTGTCGTCGGCCCGCCGAATTTCGTGGACTTGAATCATCATGGCTCGCATCTCACCCCAATCGAACGCCATGTGGACTCCTTGTTTTATTGACCTAGCGCCGCTGCTGTCTGAGGCGAAGCCTCTTACCGCCCTACGCGCAGGTCGAGAGCGTCAATCTCTTCGAGCGTCTGCACGACGGACTCCACCAGGTCGCCGTCAAAGTCGTCGCGATTGGCTTCCTCGTGCGTCCCCTTGTTCAAGTAGGTCCACACCAAGTTGACGGCTGGGATGCCAAGGATTCGGCCATATGCGGCCACAAGCAACGGCTTGTTGGCGTGGTTGAAGGTCGCCGCGTCTTCCAGGCGTTTGCGCAGAGCGTCGCACAGATTGCGAAGGCCGGGCTCGGCGCCGATGCCAGCGAGCTGCAGGTTCAGCACGCCGAGCTCGTGGCTGCCGAGCCAGCGCCAAACCTTCTCAGAAAGCATCTCGAGGCCCTGCCGGCATGCGGCAAGGGCGTCCCGGTTGTCGAGGTTGTCCTTCGCCGCCCGAGCCTTCGCCACATAGTTCCTGATGGCGACGTTGCCGGAGACGCGGGGCTGGTAGTTGCCGGTGTGGTTGCGGAACAAGTAGACCTGGCAGTCGTTGCGTCGCTGCGCGGGCAAGTGCTGTTGGATGTCCTTGATGAACTCGTTGCTGTGGCAAGTGACGACGAGCTGCGTGTCGGCGAAATGGTCGCTCTCGAAGATCGTCTCACGGATGCCACTGCGGTGGTCGTGATCGATGGCGTTGATGGCGTCGTCGAACACGATTAGCGGGCTTTGGATGCTCTGGCTCTTGGCCAGCAGGATCGCTAGTCCCAAGCAGCGAATGTGGCCCTCGCTGAGGATGCGCAAGGCGTCCACCCGCACTCCGGGATTGCCCCTGAACGAAATCTCGATTTTCTGGTCGCCCGTCAGCGGCAGGTGTAGCGCCGCGAGTTTGTCTGGGTCCAAGTCGTTGTGGTTGAACTCGTTGTAGAGACTCATGGCCGCGTCGTTCAGGCCCGCCATCAGCGTGCCCGGGAGCTGATTGCGGTAGCTCCGCAGCAAAGCCAGGAAGCGGTCGTATGCCGCCTTGATGGGGGCATCTCGTTCGATGTCGAGCATCTCTTGGGCCACGTCGCGGATGAGTTGCGCGTTGTCAACGTCGAAGGCCGCGATCCGGCCCTTGGCAGCCGTCACACCATCGACAAGCTGCTGTCGCTTCAAGTCCTGGGCTTGCACCAAAAGTTGAAGAGCAACGAGGCCGGCGCGCTCGGTGGCGTTGCGTTGGCGCTCTTGCCGCGCGAGGGCCGATGCCGCGTCTTGGGTCGCCACTCGGTCGGCCACCGCTAGGATGAGATCGAGCGTCACGGCGTCGGCGACCGCGCCTTCCTGTGGCGGGCGGGCAGGGTAGACCGCGCTCCACCACTCCCCGGCCGGCTCGGCCGCTAGGCCCGCTAGGTATCGCCCCACCGGCGTCTCTTGCTCATCTTGGGCAGCCGTGAATGCGGCGAGGATGTCAAGCTGCCGACGAAGCTCGCGCGAGGCTGTGCCGACTTTCGTCCTGGCGGCCTTGAGCTTATCTTGCAGTTCACCAAGCTCCTTCAACTGGGCCAGCCCAGCCGTGGCCTTGTCGAACGGGTTGGACTTCGCGCCCGCCAGCGGCGTGTCGCAAGCCGGGCAATGGTCGCCTTCGGTGGCCTGCAGCGCCAGGACTGCGGTGTAGAGGTCTTTGAAGGACACCTGGCTGCTGCGCGCTTCGAGCTTAGCGGCGATGCCCGCTAGCTCTTCTTGACCCAAGCGCGGCGCCTCGAAGGCGCTCAGCAGGCCATCGCGCGAAAGTCCGATTGCTGCTGGCGGCACCGCGTTGAGGATGCCGTCAAGCTCTTGAAGGCGGCCAGGCGCCTCGGGCATGCCAATGAGTGCCTTGAGGCCCGTATAGGTCATGCCCGCTGAGTGCGTGAGGGCGAGGGTAGCCTCTTCGGCTGCCAGGTCCAGCAGGGCTTTGGCCTCGCCGTTGACCGTGGTCTGGTCAGCGGTCAAGGCATTGCGTTTGCCTGTCAGTGCGAGTTGCTTCGTGGCGGTCAGCACAAGTTGCTGGTCAATCGATTCGTTGAAGTGCCCAACGAACTCGTTGAACTTATCCATGCCGAACAGCGTGGCGATCAGCTCGGTGCGCTGGGCCGGTGGACGGGCGGCGATCCGTGAGAACGCGTCGATGCGGTTCTTCTCGATGAAGCAAAACCGGAAGGTGTCGGGGTTGGAGGCCACGGCCACATCCCGGTTTTGGTGGTCGGTCGCCCGCAGGGCCGGCGCTTCGAAGCGCCTGGCGTGCAGGTTGGCGAGATACGTGCGCCCGTCGATGCGCTTGGTCTCGGCCTCTTCGACCGATCCCAGTAGGCCATATTCCAAGCCTTCGCAAAAGCTGGTCTTGCCGCTGCCGTTGGGGCCGTAGAAGAGGATGACCCGCTTTTGCAAGTCGAAGGGCTCGGGCGTGCGAAAGCCCCGGAAGGGGCCAATGGTCATATCCCGAAGCCGCTTCCACGGCCAGGCGCCATCGGCAACCACTGCTTGAACGTTGGGCGGAGTGTCCGGCGTTCGGGCCAAAGCCCTGCGGGCGTGCCCGACCAAGAAGGTGGATCGCTGGCTGTGCTGGCGCGAGGTCTGCGCCAGGTCGTCGAAGTGGGCCAAGGCCAGGTTCGCCAAGCGCCGCACGTTTGGCGGAGCCTCGGTCGCCGGCAGATGCAGCCAGGCCACGAACCGCTCGAAGTCTCGTTTAGAAGATGCCATGTCACCCCCTGGTCGTTCTGATTTTTGTTGAGCCAAGCCTTGGCCCGCCGTCCGCTATCCCATCTCGGGGGGCGTCGTCAGCATGGGCGTGAGGCTCAGCACCGGCTCAATCGTAACGGCAAGTTACGGGCGGCATTGAGAACGAGCTTGGCGGCGAGGCGGAGAGTCACTGCCAGTCGGTGCCGACCATGGACGTTTTTTGGAGACGGCTAAAGGTCGGCCAGCTCTTCCTGACAGGGAATGTCATTTGCTGCCATGGTCAACGCAGAGTGAACTCAAACACCATAGAGGTTGGCGCATGCCTCCTGGTAGGCGTTCCAGGTAGGAGGTCAAGTCAATAAACCAATTCACTAGCCAAAAATCAAACACGCTGCGAATCCGTCGACTGGTCCGCAACTCACTATGCGCCACCAGCCACATCTCGCCGGGCGCGCGGTCCAGGTGGGGCAGGGCGCGTGTCACGGTCCGCTCTGCCTCGCCCACGCTCTCTTGCATGACGCCTATGCCAAGCCCTTGCTTGACCAGCTCCCACTGCACGATGCGGTTGTCGGTTGTCAGCGGGAAATTGCGCGCCGTCAGGTCAACAAAGCCGCAGCCTTTGAGGAAATTGAGGTACTGGTGGTTGTCTTCAAAACCGATAAAACTGGCCTGGCCAAACTCAGTGGGTTTGCTGGGGTTGCCAATGCTCTGCAGATAGGCGGGCGTGGCATACATCTGGCCACTCACCATGCCGATCTTCTTGGCGATGAGGTCGCCTTGCGTGGGCGCAAACAGGCGCACGGCAATATCGGCCTCGCGGCCCTTGAGGTCGCTGGCGCTGTTGGACACCACCAGGGTCACGTCGATATCCGGCAACTGTTTGCGCAGCTTGCGCATGACGGCCGGCAGCGCGAATGCGGCCATCACCTCGCTGGCGCTGATACACACATTGCCCTCAATCGATTCCGATTGGCCGCTGGCCGCCAGCGAGAGGCTGCTAGCCGCCTCGCCCATGGCGCGCACGTGGTCCATCAGGGCCAGCCCGTTGGGCGTCAGCTCCAGCCCGCGGCCACGGCGCTCAAACAGAGGCACGCCCAACTCTTTCTCCAGCGCAGCCACCTGGCGCCCCAGTGTGGGCTGGGTGACGCCCAGCGTGCGCGCCGCTGCGGATAACGAGCCGTCTTCCGCCGTGGCGAGGAAGGCCTTGGCGCAATTCCAGTCGAACTGCACTGCCTTGCGATTCATGCGTTTTTGCATATCTGATGTTGAATGCTGGGTGATGTGCTTTCATTCTTGCATAGATACACTGCAAGCCCAGAGCGGGCTCGAAGCCGGGCACGCAATCAAACAAGGATGACCAATGGGACAACACCACCACCACCGCTTGCATGGGCTGCAAAGCCGCCTGCTCCAACAATTGCCGTATTGGCTGCTGGCACTGAGCGTGGTGCCCCTGGTGGCTGGCGGCGTGCGCCTGCTGCACGTGGCCAATGGGTCGGTTGCGCCGGGTGATGCACGTTTTTCCAGTGCCCCATTGCCCGTGGTTCTGCACATTGTTTGCGTGGGCCTGTACTGCGTGCTGGGCGCATTCCAGTTTGATACGGGGCTTAGAAGCAGGTGGCCGGCCTGGCACCGCAGGGCAGGCTGGGTGGTGCTGCTCAGTGGCCTGATGACCGCGCTGACTGGTTTGTGGATGACGCTCTTCTACCCCATACCCCAGGCGCTGCAGGGCAGTCTGCTGCTGGTAGTGCGTGTGGTGGTGGGTTCCGCGATGCTTTCTTTTTTGCTGCAAGGCATTGCGGCCATTCTGGCCAGAGACATCACACGGCACCAAGCCATGATGGCCCGAGCTTATGCGCTGGGCCAAGGCGCGGGCACACAGGTCATTTTGTTTATTCCGGCAAGCATTGTGTTTGGCGAAATAACGGGGCTGCCGCGCGATGTGCTGATGAGCGCAGCCTGGGTTTTGAACTTTGCGCTGGTGGAGGCCTTGGTGGCGCAGCGGGTGCGATACTGCGCGCCAAGGACTGTAGCCCCGATGTGCTGACAAGGCCAAAAAAAAGCACTATGTATTTGATAGCTGCATACGCATATTCCACGAGTGCTAGCGGCCATTTTTATCAGTAAGTTTCCGGAAATACTGGCACTCAGGCCTCTGAATGGCTTGAGGCAAGGCTAATCCAGTAGCGTTGAACGACCTCGCCTCTATCGGCCAGGTATTCCTCGGACTCCAGCACACCACCATTGCGCAGGATCACGCCAGCGGACGCAACATTTTGTTTGCCGCAGGTGACGAGAACGCGCGTTAGGCCCAGCGCTGCAGCGCGCAGCAACGACAGGCGCAAGATGGCAGGGCCAAGGCCTTGGCGGCGTACCGCGGGACGAATGCCGTAGCCAATGCTGCCACCCTCGCGCAGCAACGCCGGGGTCAACGCGTGGCGAATATTGGATACCCCGACAACCTCTTTCCCGTCCCTGACCAGCCAGAAGGTGGAGTGTGCGACGAAGCCCTCTGGCACACCCACACCAACAGCGCAATCGCCCAGCTTGGACATAAAGGCGTCGAAGTCCGCATTCTCAAACGCCAGCGTGAATGGAACCAGAGCATCGCCATTGGCAACAAACTCGGCGATCAGCGCGCGGTACGAGTCACGCAAGTGGGCGCTGGGGTGTATGAGGTCAAGGGTTGGGGAAGGCATGGCGGATATGTCGGAGGGTGGGGTCAGGATCAGGATGCAGCGCCCCTTAGAACTCCGTCACCACGGTTACGCCCGCGACTTCGAACTTATCCATGTTCATCAACGCATCGATGGATTGTTCCAGGCTGATCCTTTTGCCGATGAGTTTTTCAGGCGCCAGTTTTCCGGCTTGCACCATGTCCAGCATGGCGCCGTAACGGTGCGCCTGCATGCCGTGGCTACCCAGAATTTCAAGCTCATGGGCTATGACTTTGCTCATCGGTATGGCCGGCGTGCTGTTCTCCGCCAGCATGAGCCCCACCTGGATGTGTTTGCCGCGCCGGCGCAGGTTGCTGATCGAATTGAAGCAGGTGGTGGGGTGGCCCAGCGCATCCAGGGAAACGTGGACGCCCCCCTTGGTGATCTCGGTCACGGCTTCCACCACGTTGGCAACCTTGGTCGCATTCACCGTGGCAACCGCACCCATGGCCCGCGCCATGGCAAGCTTTTCATCGGAGATGTCGATGGCAACCACGTTGGCCCCCACCGCGTTGGCAATCATGATGGCCGACAGGCCCACACCGCCGCAGCCGTGTACCGCAACCCACTGCCCGGCGGACGTTTTGCCCTGGTCCACAACCGCGCGAAACGAGGTTACAAAGCGGCACCCCAGACTGGCTGCGGTGGCAAAGTCCAGCGTCTCGGGCAAGGCCACCAGGTTGAGATCCGCCTTGTGAATGGAGACGTATTCGGCGAACGAACCCCAGTGGGTGAAGCCGGGTTGAAACTGCTTTTCGCAGACCTGCTGGTTGCCGGAGTGGCACTCTGGACAGGCGCCGCATCCCCCCACAAACGGAACGGTGACCCGATCTCCAACCCGCCATTGGCTCACGTCTTTGCCGACTGCTTCCACAATGCCTGCCAGTTCATGACCCGGAACATGGGGGAGCACGATGTCGGTGTCGTGCCCGACCCAGCCGTGCCAGTCGCTGCGGCAGACACCGGTTGCCTGCACCTTGACGACAACGCCATGCGCCTCGGGCGTGGGGTCCGGCACCGTGTTCAGTTGGGGTGGGGCTGAAAAGGCTTCATAAACGATGGCTTTCATGGGTGGCTCCTTCTGCGTGGGAATGTTTGGGTTTATGTTCCAAAAATTATGAGGCTCTTTTTTTACTATGTATTTGATAGCTGCTTGCGCATATTCCACGTGGGCTGTGGCCTGATTTGATCGGAAGATTCAGATTCTCTGCGTCTTTTGACTGGGTTCATCGTCTTCTCTGGCCTGAACGCCATCGTTGGTGCCATCAAAAGCTGGTCTACAGTAGTCCAAGTTGGCGATGTTTCCAGCCGCAATGACATCGAAAAAAACCTGCTAACCGCGCAAAGGACCCGTATCGTGCAACCGCAAAAGAAATTTCACATGCTCTTCTCGGCGGTGATGGGCGCCATGATGATTTCCGTCATGACCTTCGTCATTACCTGGGTCAACGTCGGCCTCGGCCCTCAATTTCCGGGCGCCTGGATGAAGGCCTTTGTCATTGCCTATGTGATTGGCGTCCCCGTGATCTACTTCCTCGCACCAGTGGCAAGAAAGATCACGGGCCGTATTTTGGGCATGCAACCCTGAGCGAAAGCGACACAGCCACCGCTGGCCAGTGCAGGGATGCGTGTTAGGCCAACTTGGTCCAAGCGCCCACGTTGTACACGTCGCTGTACCCGTTCTTGCGCAACAGCAGCTTGGCCATGCCGCTTCGGGTTCCACTGGCACAGCACAGCACCACCGGTGCATTGCGCGGAATTTCATGCAACCGTGAACCCAGCTCGGGCAGTGGGATATTGATGGTGCCGGGTGCCTGCCCCGCTGCAAACTCCTGTGCGGAGCGCACATCCACCAATACGGCCCCCTTGGCCTTGAGCGCGGGGAGCATCCGCACGACGCGTCGGGAATTCCACCATTTGTAGCCAAACCAGGCGATCAGCGCGAAGATTGGCCATTGTTCTTTGAGGGTGGTCAAAAGGTCCATGTAACTCCTGGAAACGATAGGGAAGGGTGGAAGGTTGCAGGCAGGCCGAGCGACGTTTAAACGACTGCCTTCTGAAACTGCTGCGCCACGCTGTGCGCGGAAATCCCGTTCGTCGCATTCACGTAGCCTTGCTGCGCAAGATATTGAACGGCTTGACTGGACCGCGCCCCCGAGGCGCAATACACCACCACCGGTTGTGTTTTGTCTGGCAGCACACTCGCGTAGTGGTCGACAAAGCGATCCAGCGGCAAGCTGACGGCTCCCGCAACATGACCAGAGGCAAATTCCATGGGCGAGCGGACGTCAAGGAAGACGGCGTCGCTGCTGAGGGCAGTGCTGGCTGCCTTGGGCGCATTTGAAAACATGCTGTTGATCCAGGTCATTGTTGAATTCCTTCCTTGTTTCGTTGATAGGCAATTATACCCATGGGGGTATTATAGTGAAATGCCTTTTCGAACGAGGAAGGTGGCTCAATACACCCAGGCCGACTGTGGGAACAATCTTTGGTTGGAAATGAGCGTCACCCGCTCAGCAAGGGGAACGCAACCGCCAAGCGACGACACCCCGATGCTGTGTCAGCGAAAAATCATCCGCGGTACCCGAGCAGGCGGGCCGGAAGAAACAAGAGGGCCTTGATCAGAGCAAAAACGGCTCCCACGCCAATGCCAATAAGCGCCAGCGGAATCGACAGCAGCCAGACGATGGGCCAGGCGATCAGGGCTAACAAGGCCAGAGGCCAGCACAGCACAAACAGGATGCACCAGCCGACCAGCAAGAGCAAGGTCTGCATGGCTTTAGCTACGGCGCGCCACGATGGTGACGGTGTCCAACGACACCATGGTTTGTGGCGCGTTGGCGGCGATTTGAGAGTTGTCCTGAGCCGCGCTTTCGAAAGACCACAACACGGCGCCGTTGACGGCAATCGTCATCAATACGGCAAAGGCGAATTCGGTGAAGTGTGATTTGCGGGTCGTGAACATTTTCTCTCTCCTAAACAGAGCCACAGCGGCCTGTTGGAAGAAATGTAGTTGCCAGGCCGCATGATTGAAATCGGTTTGCGACAGACTGCTGAAACTGCGTCGCCGATGGATTCCACGCGGGACAAACGGTGGGTGGCAATTCGGTTCAGGGCTTGTCGCACTGGCAGGTTGGATTGCCTTTATCAAACACCACACGCCAAGTGTCGGGTGACTCCAGGCGCCAGATGGACGTGAATGTGGCAATCAATTTGCCGTCGGCATCCTTCACAGGACCCGAGCTGATCGCAGACCGCCAGAATCCAGAACTTCAACCTCTTTGGGCTCCCAAGAGAAAGGTGCGTTCGGTTTGCTGTAAAACCTGGCCCAGTAGTCCACCACAGCTTGCTTTCCGCGCAACGGTGTCGGGCCCGAAAAGAACACCGCTTCATCGGATACGTACTGAGCGAATGCCGTGTGGTCCCGGTCAGCCATGGTTTTGGCAAAAGCGCGCTCTGCGGCGATCACTTGTTCTTTCGCATCGCTTGCCGGAAGCGGCGCCAAAGTCATGGCGCAGCCTGTGACGCCGAGGCAAAGTACAAGGGCAGCACTTTTGTACATGGACATGGACATGGTATCGCTCCGATGGATGTTGCAGGTTTACGCACACGAGCCCAGCAACGCGTTGGCGGTCAATGTGTAGGATCGCTTGCGGGCCTGGTGATCAAATACTTGGGAGGTGATCATCAATTCGTCCGCGCCAGTGCGGGCTACAAAATCCAGAACCACTGCGCGCACTGTCTCCGGTGTACCGATGGCGGAACACGACATCACGCTCTGCAGCATCGCCCGTTCAGCCGGGCCTACCTGCTCTGCGTAGCCGGGAAGCGGTGGTGGCAAGCGTGCTGGGCGGCCACTTCTCAGATTCACAAATGCCCGTTGCATGGATGTCGCCAGAATCTGTGCCTCGCCATCCGTGTCAGCGGAGAAAACATTGAAGCCCAGCATGGTGTAGGGGCTTCTGCAGCTCGGCAGAAGGTTTGAATGTGGTTCGGTACAGGTCCAGCGCCTGCATCATTTGCGCGGGTGCGAAATGGGATGCAAATGCAAACGGCAGCCCGAGATGCGCCGCGAGTTGTGCGCCAAACAAACTTGAGCCCAGAATCCAGATGGGAACCTTCAACCCTGTGCCCGGCACGGCACGAACGCTTTGGCGCGGGCGGTCGGAAAAATAGTCCATCAACTCGACAACATCGCGGGGAAACTCGTCGGCGTCACTAGCCAGATTGCGTCGCAGGGCCCGCGCGGTCACGGGGTCGGACCCCGGCGCACGCCCCAGGCCCAGATCGATCCGACCCGGGTAGAGCGACTCCAGCGTGCCAAATTGTTCGGCAATCACCAGTGGGGAGTGATTGGGCAACATGATGCCACCCGCTCCCACGCGAATGGTCGAAGTACCTGCGGCGACGTGACCAATGAGTACAGCCGTGGCCGCACTGGCGATGCCAGGCATACCGTGGTGTTCGGCCAGCCAATAACGCGTGAACCTCAAGCTCTCGGCATGTCGGGCCAAGTCCAGCGTGTTGCGAAACGATTGCGCTGCGTTGCTCCCCTTCCGCTATGGGGCTGAGATCAAGTACGGAAAGCGAAATCATGTGAGTTGGAGTGTCTGATAGACGCGCAGCGCCGCATAGGCATCGTTGGCTGCATAAATCAATTGGGCTTCAGTCAGCTGCGGCATGGCCCAGTTGGACGTTGCCACCTTTTTGGATTTGATAAAACGTTGGCCGAACAACACGGCCACGGCGCCTTTGACCCCCATGTCCTTGCGGTAACCGCGTTCCCGGAAAATTGCGTTGAGTTCCAGCACGGCGGCGGGTTCCACCCCAATTTGGCAATGATGCGGCGTCGGTCATCCCCAGCCCGAAGCCGGCTTTGGTGACCGTGCCGTTGGCCAGCAATTGCGCCACCAGCGCGCGGCACTGCAGATCGTGCAACTGAAAGACCCAAGCCCTGTTGGCAGTCGCTAGTTGCACTATGTAGGATCCTTCAGACACCTGCTCCTTCAAGAAAGTGGGTTTTGACTCCGTATCAAAACCCAACACGCGTGCCCGCATCAATTCATCACAGGCTCGGCTGGCCTCCTGTGCCGTGGATACCAGCGTGATGTGCGGCAGAGCCAGCCGCTCGAAAGGCGCGAGGAGGGCAATTTGTTCTTTGCTCGGCGTAAGGCGGGTGGTGTGCATGGGGCAGGAGTGTGCGGGATAACGGGGTACTTTGGGCTGCCAAAGCATAATCGCGGCATGAAAAAAACATTCAAACTGACTATCGAAGGCAAGAACCGTGACCGCGTGCTCGACGCGGTCAAACATGAGATTCGCAAGTACGTCAAGCGTGAACGTCGCCGCGCACTGCCTGAAGGCGTCGACTTTTGGGATTTTGATTGTCGCTTTGGTGCTACTGAGGCGCAGGCCGTTGTGGTCCACTTTGCCACGCTGACGGAGCTGATCGACGGCATCGCCAGCGCAGGCGGCGAGCAGTTTTATGTGGAAATCCTGGCTTCACATGGTCGCCGTAACGCGCGGCCTGCGGGTCAGCAGCCGGTTTGATGGCCCTTATCCATTGTTTTTGAGGAGATTTTTCTATGTTGACGCTGTGTGGTTTTGCGGTTTCCAACTATTACAACAAGGTCAAACTCGCACTCTTGGAAAAAGATGTCGCGTTTGTTGAAGAACATGTCAAAACCGGTCGCACGGATGAAGACGTGTTGTCGTGTTCACCTTTGGGCAAAATTCCCTACATCCGCACACCGCAAGGCAGCTTGTGTGAGAGTGAGGCCATTCTGGAATACATTGAGGCGGCCTACCCGAATCCACCGCTGATGCCTGCCGATCCGTTTGCGGCCGCCAAGGTGCGGGAATTGGCTATTTTTATCGAACTGCACCTGGAGTTAGTGGTGCGCGAGTTGTACACCCAGGCTTTTTTTGGCGGCACTGTCAGCGAAAACACACAAGCACGGGTTCGAAAACAGCTTGAGAAAAATATCGCGGGTGCCAAGCGTTTGTTGAAATTTTCCCCCTATGTGGCCGGCGACAGCTTTACGCTGGCAGATTGCGCGGCGTTTTGCAGCCTGCCCTTGGTCGGCATGGCAACCAAAGCCATCTACGGCGAGGACTTGTTACTTGCTGCTGGTGTTGACTACAAGCCCTACATCAAAATGATTGGTGAACGGCCAAGTGCACAAAAGGTCGCGCAAGACCGCAAGGCGGCAACCCTCAAACCCTGAACAAGGCTGCGATAAACCCGACCGACCCGCTTTCCTGGCGCGGTCAGGCAAGTGGTTTGGATTGGGCCGCGGCGGCCCGCAGTTTGTCTTTCTTGCTCGGCCGTTTGCCTTTAATGCCACCTTTGTCGGCGGCCACGGGTGGAGTAATGGGGGTGGCGATATCGGTCGGCTCGAAACCTGCGATCTGCTCCAGGACGACTGGCAAGCCTTGGCGTTTTGCAATCAGTCGGAAATGGGCCTCGGTATCGGCGCTGACAAAACTCACGGCCAGGCCGGGCTCACCTGCGCGCCCGGTGCGTCCGATGCGGTGCACATAGTCCACGGCTGAGCGGGGCAGGTCGAAGTTGACGACCACCGGGAGTTTGGCGATATCAATGCCGCGCGACGCCAAATCCGTCGTGATGACCACTTCCATTGTTCGTCCTTGAACTCCGCCAACACCTGCTTGCGTGCACCCTGGCTCAAGTCACCATGGAAAGCGGTGGCATAAATCTTGGCTTTGTAGAGCTTCTCGGCCACCAGTTCTGCCGCGTATTTGGTTGCCACAAACACCAGCACCGTGTCCACCCCTGGCTTTTGATCAGGTGTCGCAGCAACTGGGTGCGTTTGCCGGCATCAACCGCGATGGCCCGTTGGCTGATCTCAGGTTGGGCTTGTTCTTCGACGGGTACGGTAATGTCGATGGGATCGTGCAGCAGGCGACCTGCCAACCCACGCACTTCGGGTGGGAAAGTGGCCGAGAAAAACAGATTTTGGCGTCGGGGTGGCAGTAGCGTTATCACGCGCGCCAATTCCTCGGCAAACCCAAGGTCCAGCAGGCGGTCCGCTTCGTCCAGTACCAACAGGCGCACCGTAGCCAACTGCACGGCATTTTGACCGACCAAATCGAGCAAGCGCCCCGGCGTGGCGACCAGCACGTCGGCGCCGCCCCGCAAAGCCAGCATTTGGGGGTTGATCGAAACGCCACCGGACGCAACCACCACTTTGGGCGGTTGCGGCAGCGCCTGCGCCAAGCCGCGCACCACTTCGCCCACTTGCGCTGCCAACTCACGGGTCGGCACCACAATCAGCGACCGCACCGCACGCCCATACTGGTGGCGGTTCTCGGGCGGCAATTCTTGCAGGCGCTGCAACAGGGGCAAGGCAAACGCGGCCGTTTTTCCGGACCCGGTTTGTGCGGATCCCACCACATCGGTACCGCGCAAAATAACCGGAATGGCTGCGGACTGGATAGGGGTGGGGTCGGAAAAGCCCATTGCTTGGGCGGCCTGCGCAAGGGCGGGAGATAAACCGAGGGAAAGAAAAGGCATGGGCTATTGTCGGCCAGACGGCGGACGTCAATCCTGTGACATGAAAATATCGACTAGCGCCCCTGCGCTGGGATGCTGTTTCAGAACTTGTGCACGCCTACACTGGTGAAATCAGTCTGACCGTCCCCATGTGCAGACATTCGTTAAGGATCGAGCATGACAAAGAAGTTGAAAATTGATTTTGTGTCCGATGTTTCCTGCCCCTGGTGTGCGGTGGGACTGGCGTCCCTGCAGACAGCGCTGGACCGTGTAGGCCCCGGCGTTCAGGTGGATATCCGGTTTCAACCGTTCGAATTGAACCCCCACATGGCTCCGCAAGGCGAAGACACGACCGAACATCTGAGCCGCAAGTATGGCTCGACGCCTGAACAGGCTGCTGCCATTCGGGAAACCATACGCGCACGGGGTGCTGAATTGGGTTTTGTCTTTAACCTGGACAAACGCTCGCGGATCTACAACACCTTCGATGCGCACCGCCTGCTGCATTGGGCGGAAATCGAGGGGCACCAATTGGCTTTGAAAAAAGCCTTGCTCAAGGCCTATTTCACGGATGGTGAAGACCCCAGCAACCATGTTGTGCTGGTGCGACTGGCGGGCGAGGTGGGCCTGGATGCGCAGCGCGCATCCGAGATCCTGGCCAAGGATGAATTTGCAGCCGAAGTCCGCAAGCAGGAGCAGTTTTATCTGGAACAGGGCATCCACTCGGTGCCGGCCGTGGTCATTAACGACCGCCACCTGATCTCCGGCGGGCAACCGCCGGAAGTGTTTGAGCAGGCCCTGCGCCAGTTGGCTGCGGGCTGACAATCACTTTAATGGCAGCCGCAGCCGTTGCCACCGCCGCCGCAACCTGAGCGCGTTGCGGGCGCGATTGCCGTTTCGAACGCGGGAAACAACACATTGTTTTCCAGGTGGATGTGGTTGATGAGGTCTTCGTTGAACTGGGCGATACCCAGATACAGCGCGCGCCAGGTATTGCATGCGCCAGCCGGTGGCGTGGCGTCGTTAGTGAGCGCGTTGACATGGTCCATGGCCTCCCCGTGGCTGATATGTTCGGCGCGCATCATGCCAATTGGTTGACCTATCTGCGGGTTACCACCCGACTTGAAGAGCGGGAACAGAATAGTTTCTTCCTTCACCATGTGGTCCAGCAAGTCGTCTCGAATGCTTTCAAGAAGCTTTGCCAGTCCGGCTGGAACGTTCGGGTTGTTCTGGTGCACGGTTTCCACCCGGTGGGCCATGCGGATCAACTCCGGCAGTTGGGTTCGGTGCACGTCGTGGTAGCGGGCAATGATGTGGTCAACCAGGTCAGTTGCTGTCAATTCATCGGGCAGATCTTCGCAGTGCTCCAATGCGTTCAATTGGTTCACAACCTCGGCCAGACTCAGATTTTTGTCCTGAACGGCTTGTCGCAGGCTGACGTGGCCGTTGCAACAAAAATCCAGCTTCAACTCTCGAAAAACAGCCGTTGCGCCGGGCAACTGGACGGCGATGCTTCCCAAGGATTGTTCTGTGCGATCTGGCGTAGTGGATGCCAGCGGTTGCCTAGCGTTCATGCTCGTATTCCTTAAAGATTGATATGAAGCGTATATTTTATCAATACATTCACTTTAAATACAGCTTTTATTCTAAGATCCCGCACTGCACCTGCATCCAGCCGTTTGGTGCAAGCTGAAGGCAAACACTCCCCAGCTTTTTTGCGCCGTCGGCCGACAACTCGGTATTGGCGCTGGGTGCCGTGATGGAGGGGAACTCAGTCGGGCCGAACCACTTCCAGCAGCCGGTCCAGACCGCCGGATTCAATCGACACCATGGCTTGCTCGCGCACCTTGGGTTTGGCATGGTAGGCCACGGACAGTCCGGCCACGCCCATCATCGGCAAGTCGTTGGCGCCGTCGCCCATGGCGATGCACTGCCCGGGCTCAATGCCCATCAGCGAGGCCACTTCCAGCAGCGTGCGGCGCTTTTCCGCGCCATCGCAGATGTCGCCCCAGACTTGGGTCACCAAATGCCCGGTCAGCGTGCCGCAGGTCGGGCCGCTGTCGACTTCCAGAATGTTGGAGCGAGCGAAATCTATGCCCAGACGTTCCTTGACGCGATTGGCGAAGTAGGTGAAACCACCCGAGACCAGCAGTACCTTCATGCCAGCGGCCTTGCAGGCGGTAATCAGTTCGGCCGCGCCGGGGTTGATGCGTAGGCGCTCGGTGTAGACGCGTTCCATGTCGGCCACGGTGACGCCCTTTAGCAAAGCCACGCGCCGGCGCAGGCTGTCCTTGAAGTCGGTGATCTCGCCGCGCATGGCGGCCTCGGTGATGGCGGCCACCTCGGCCTTGCGACCAACGGCATCGGCAATCTCGTCGATGCACTCGATGTTGATTAGCGTGGAGTCCATGTCGAAGGCGATGAGCTTGAAGTCGGACAGCTTTTTGCCGGGCGTGCAGTTGCGCAGGACGAGGCCAGGGGAGAGTTCGGTGGCTTGCATGGTGTTGGAGTGCTATTGAATCAGTAGCGTATTAGGCAATTTGCACGGGGGCTAGAGGCCAGTTTGACGCTGAGTTGCTGGGCGCGGAAGTTAGGCTAATTGTCGTACCAGTTTTCAACCCGCAAACCCGGCACGCGCTCAAACTCTCGTCTATTGCGAGTAACCAGAGTGAGATCGCTGGCTAGCGCGGTGGCGGCAATCAACAGATCCGAGTTCCCGATAGGTGTGCCCGCCGCGTCCAGCGCATGTTTGATCCGAGCTGCAGACTTGGCGCTGGCAGCGTCAAAGTTCAGTATCTGGTACGCACGTTGTACCGACTCCATGCCTCGGCGCTGTAACTCTGGCCGGTTGGACCGCAGTACGCCATATTCCAGTTCGAACCACACCACGGCGGGTACAAACACTTGGTTGGCCGGAATGCCTTTCAAGTGTGACGCGACTTGGCCTTCTTGCTTGAAGAAGTAGATGAGGGTGTTGGTGTCCAGCGCAAACACGTTAGGTGTTCTCAGGCGTTACAGGGCTTCGCGTGGCAGGTCGGGCGTGTCACCCGCACGCAGCGACGGTGACAGCGGAAAGTCTTGCCAAGCGCTGGCCTGGGCGGCAATTTCCTCAAAAAACCCCAGAGGGTAGCCGTTTGCGTCCAAGGCTGAGGTTTGCTCCTTGACCAACTGAGATATCCACGCGCTAAGCGACAGCTTGGCCGCAGCAGCGGAAGCCTTGGCTCTGGCGATAGCCTCTTCGTCCATGTAGATGGTGACTTGGGACATGCTAGTTCTCCAAATAATTACATCGACAATTATATAAGTGTCCGAAAATTAGGTGGCCATGGTTTGCGTGTAACCGGCACCTAATGCGGATCGCTCCAGACGGCCCGATTCATGTAGTCAATAGAAACGGTCTTACTACAAAGCAAGGAATGTTGATTCGAACTACGCCTGCGCGGCTTCCTGCAACGCTTTGGCAGCCCATTGGTTCAGGCTTAACCCGTGTGCCTGTGCTGCTATCAGCGCAGCACTGTGAACTTCAGGAGAAACCCGCAGCATCAGCTTGCCACTAGCAGGCTTGAGTGCTTCTTTGCCAGCTTTGGCGCAGTCTGCAATGTAGAAATCCACCGCGTTGTGGAAATCTTGCGTCAACTGCGCAACCGTTTCGCCCTCAAAAGTTATGCTGGTGTTGGCGGGCAAGCCAAGCACTTTGCCCCAAAAGATACCGTCACCTTCAGCAAACTCGATACGGGCGGTGTAGCCCTTGTACGTCATGCTGCTCATACCTTTACTCCTATGGCAGTAAGCCATTCTTTGATTTCCTTGACTTGGTACTGTTTTGCCTCTTTGCCCGGATGCGGACGGTGGGCATGCTTGACGCCACCGCCAAGCAGCAAGGCAACCCGAGAACCATCGCCTTCACGCACTTCGCCACCCATAGCAATAACAAGCGCCTCAATGTCTGAAAATTTGATATTGCTGGCAGCAGGCTTTGCAAATATCGCTTTCAGCGTCTTTGTGTGCTTGCTGTTCATGATTGCAATTGTGGTGGGATGCATTGAATATTGCAATCACTATTTGATTGCAAATTGGCATGAAGGAACACAAAAAGAGTTATGTCGGTTTTGGTTGTAGCCCTCGCGAAATATGGGTGAGGCGCTATCGTTTTTGATGCGACTCAGGGTGCTGCGTCGTGGTTCGCGTGCAGCGGACGGTGTAGCTTGCACCGGGAGTGCGGCCTGCACCCCAATACTGTTCATATAATCAACACAGGCATTGGTGCGTGTGGCAATTTAAGTGGCTCACCACGATGTCGGAGGTGGTAATCGTGAATCCTTTTTCTGACACCGCGTGGATTCAAGCGACCCCGACTGCTGACGCAAAGCCCTTGGGCAATCTCATCAAACAGAGCCTTGCGCCAAGCTATCAATCGTTTAGGGGGGAACAGCCGCAGCTTGCGGCATCTTGCGTTTGATCACGCGCACTGCGTGGGTAAAACTTAATCGATCCGGATCCAGACCACGCGACCAGGCCGCTTGCGCCATGAGTTGGCGGATGGCGAAGTGGGCCAACAGCAACCCCCAAAGCTCCTGTTGCACCAAATCCGGGGTTTTGCTGCGCAGCACCGTGCTGTTGCCGCGCAAGTGAGTCTTGAGTTCGTCAAAGACGCTCTCGATCTCCCAACGTTCGTGATACAGCGCAGCCAACTCCAGCGCTGGCGCCGCATCGGGGTCCAGGATGTTGGTCATCAGTCGATAGCTGTCTAGCACTGGCGTGGCTGAGTTGTTGAGTGTGTATTCGATTACCCGCACGATTTGTGGCTTGCGTCGCGCGCGGTCCTCACTGTCAAAGACGGTGCTGAGGTACGAGCCGTCGCTGAGTATTTGTTCGCGCGGCAATCGTTGGCTGGCTTTCATCCGCCAAAGCATCCGTGCGCCAGTGGTGCAAGCCTTTTGCCAGAGCTTGAAGCCGTAGAAGTTGCGATCAGCCAGCACCAACATGTCAGGCGCAAGCCGCTCCAGCAATTGGGCCGCCATGGCCTGCTCACTCTTAAGAAAGGGCGCCATGCTGGCAGCCACCACCGCATGCGTGCCACACTCCACCAGTGCGAGTATGCGCAGTTGGGGAAAGGCGCCATTGCCTTGCGAGTTGCCCGGATAGCCGAAGAATTCGGCGTTGGCCACTTCGTCGGCCACATCCATGGAGCTGCCGTCCAGCGCCATGATGCGCAGGCCCCGGTACCACGTGCCGGGTGCACCAACCACGCCCAACGGGCGCAATACGCGCAACGCCAGTTGGCGCATTACCTCTGGCCCCAACCGGGTGCGTGCTTGAGAAATGGCTGACTTGCTGGCTTGCACTGCATCAGCCTGGCCGCCACCCATCCATTGCAGGCCTTCGCAAACGACGCGCAGCACCTCCTCCAGTGGCGCTTCGCGCCACAATGCCAGTGCCATCACGTAGTAAACAACCGCAGGAGCCGGCAACAGCCGTTCACGCTTGCTGGCTTTGTCGGTCTGGGTAAGCACTTCCTCAATCAACGCCCGTGGGCACGCGCTGGCCAATACGCCGGCGCTGATCAGATGTGCAATATCAATCTTGGCCGGCAGGGTCTTGCTGGTTCGCGCCATTGGGTGACTCCATCAAAGCGTTGATGGAGTGAGATTGTGCCAATAAATGTTCTATCTGAACAGTATTGGGCCTGCACCCGCAAGCCACGCCATCCGCCTCGGGGTTAGAGCTCTGCGAGAAGGCTGTTCAATACCGTCAACCAACCAGCGCCATACCCGCGTGTTTGGATGCGCCAACATCAAATGTCATGGTTTGCGTGCAACCGGCACCTGATGCAGAGCGCTCGATCAAGCAATCCGCAAAGTCTGCCTTGCCCGCTGCAAAAACCCGCAGGGCGCGCATCACCTGATCGGCCCGCTCCACCAACAGTTGCTTGGTGCGCAGAATAGCCTCCAGCGCCTGTGTCTCTGGGAATGCCCCACTTGTTACTCATCTATTACTCCTGAGAGAACTTGACTGCTCCCATGACACTTGTTTTCGCAACCCCTCCAAACCAACACTCCCACAGAGTTTGGGGTAGTGGTCCACGCCGATTTCTGGGCGTTTGACAGTATGAGGCGCGGGCCACTGCCCCAAACTCTGCTACCCACGCCTATGAGCGGCGAAGCAGAGCACAGCGATTGGCAAGCTACTTCGTGCCAGCAGAGGCCACAGCCACAGGACGAGCCACTGCCTCCACAACCGGCTGCCCCAGCGATTTCAAAACATCCCGCACCATCTGCGCACGGTCCTTGGTCTCCGGCAGTTCGCGTTCGATGCGCAGCTTCTCATTCCCCGCCAGCTTGATGTGCTTGTTCTTCTGGATCATCTGGATGATCTTCATCGGATCAATCGGCGGGTTCTTCTGGAAGGTGATGGTGATGACGCTCGGCGCTGCATCCACCTTGACCACGCCATAGGGCTTGGCCAGCACGCGTAGGCGGTGAACGTCGATCAAGGTCTGGGCTTGCGGCGGCAACTTGCCAAAGCGGTCCACAATTTCTTCCAGCAGTGTGTCGACCTGATCCGCGTTCTTGGCGGTGGCCAGCTTTTTGTAGAACGACAGGCGCAGGTGCACGTCGCCGCAGAAGTCGTCTGGCAAGAGGGCAGGTGCGTGCAGGTTGATGTCGGTGGTGACATTGAGCGGGCTCAGCAGATCGGGCTCGATACCGGCCTTCAGGCAGCGCACGGCCTCGCTCAGCATCTCGTTGTAGAGCTGGAAACCCACTTCCAGCATATTGCCGCTCTGGTTCTCGCCCAGCACTTCGCCGGCACCGCGAATCTCTAAATCGTGCATGGCCAGATAAAAGCCCGAGCCCAGTTCTTCCATGGCCTGGATGGCGTCCAGCCGTTGTGTGGCCTGTTTGGTCAGGCCTTCGATATCGGGCACCATCAAGTAGGCATAGGCCTGGTGGTGGCTGCGGCCCACGCGGCCGCGCAGCTGGTGCAACTGGGCCAGGCCGAACTTGTCGGCGCGGCTCATCACGATGGTGTTGGCGGTGGGCACGTCGATGCCGGTCTCGATGATGGTGGAGCACAGCAGCAGGTTGTAGCGCTGGGCGATGAAGTCGCGCATCACGCGCTCCAGCTCGCGTTCGGGCATCTGGCCGTGGGCGACGGCAATGCGGGCCTCGGGCAGCAGCTCTTCCAGCTTGGCGCGGCGGTTTTCTATCGTCTCCACCTCGTTGTGCAAGAAGTAGACCTGGCCGCCGCGTTTCAACTCGCGCAGCACGGCCTCGCGGATCACGCCTGCTCCTTCAGTGCGCACAAAGGTCTTGATGGCCAGACGTCGCTGCGGCGCGGTGGCGATGACGCTCAAGTCGCGCAGGCCTTCCAGCGCCATGCCCATGGTGCGGGGGATGGGCGTGGCGGTGAGTGTCAGCACATCGACCTCGGCGCGCAGGGCCTTCATCTGCTCCTTGTGGCGCACGCCAAAGCGGTGCTCCTCGTCGATGATCAGCAGGCCCAGGTTTTTGAAGTGCGTGTCTTGCGATAGCAGCTTGTGCGTGCCGACCACGATGTCGACCGTGCCATCGGCCAAGCCTTTGAGCGCCAGGTTGATTTCCTTGGTGGAGCGAAAGCGGCTCATCTCTGCCACCTTGACCGGCCATTTGGAGAAACGGTCGGAGATGGTCTGGAAGTGCTGCTCGGCCAACAGCGTGGTCGGCGCCAATATGGCCACCTGCTTGCCACCGGTGACGGCGATAAAGGCGGCCCGCAGGGCCACCTCGGTCTTGCCAAAGCCCACATCGCCGCAGACCAGGCGGTCCATGGGGCGGGGGCTGACCATGTCCTGAATCACGCAGTGGATGGCGGCCTTCTGGTCGGCGGTTTCTTCAAAGCCGAAGTCGTTGGCAAAGGTTTCGTAGTCGTTGGCCGAATAGCGGAAGGCGTGGCCTTCACGGGCGGCGCGGCGGGCATAGATGTTGAGTAGCTCGGCGGCCGAGTCGCGCACCTGTTCGGCGGCGCGGCGTTTGGCCTTTTCCCACTGGCCGCTGCCCAGTTTGTGCAGCGGGGCTTCGTCGGCGCTGACGCCGGTGTAACGGCTGATCAGTTGCAACTGGCTGACCGGCACATACAGCACGGCCTTGTCGGCATATTCCAGGTGCAGGAATTCCTGCATCTCCGGCTCGCCGTTCGCCATCTTGTTGCCAAGGTCCAGATGGATCAGCCCCCTGTAGCGGCCAATGCCGTGCTGCGAGTGCACCACAGGGTCGCCCACATTCAGCTCGCTCAGGTCCTTGATCAGCGCTTCGACGTCGCTGACCTGTTCCTGTTTCTTGCGACGCCGCGTGGTGGGGGCGCTGGCGAAGAGTTCGGTCTCTGTCACCAGGTCGATGCCATATTCCAGCCAGCTAAAGCCGATGCTTAACGCGGCGGTGGCAATGCCAAATTTCTCGTCGCTGGTCTGAAAATCCAGCAGCGAGTCAAAGACCGGTGGATTGACGCCGCTGGCGCGCAGAAAGTCCAGCAGACTTTCGCGGCGGCCATCACTCTCGGCCAGTACCAGGACGCGGTGCTGGGTATTGCGCGCGTGCGCCTTCAGGCGGGCCAGCGGGTCTTCGCTGCCGCGCTCGGCGGCCATCGGGGGCAGGGTGTCCAGCTCCACATACGGTGAGACCGGATTCTCTGTGCCAATTTGCCCCTCAGCCCTCGTCGATATTGCGTGAAACGCTCCTGATTTGATAGCGAGTTGGGCGTAAGTGTTGGCCCGCGCATAAAACTGCTCGGTGCCCAAAAACAGGCTTTCCGGTGGCAGGGCGGGGCGCTCGGGGTCGCCTTGCACCAGGCGGTAACGGTCCTTGGTGTCCTGCCAGAAGCGCTGGAAGGCTGGCTCCAGGTCGCCGTGCAACACCACCGTGGCGTCCGGCCCCAGGTAGTCGAACACCGTGGCGGTTTCTTCAAAGAACAGCGGCAGGTAGTACTCGATACCGGCCGTGGCCACACCGGCGCCCATGTCCTTGTAGATGCGGCTCTTGGTCGGGTCGCCCTCCAGCAGCTCGCGCCAGCGGCTGCGAAAGCGCGCGCGGGCATCGTCGTCCATCGGGAATTCGCGCCCGGGCAGCAGGCGCACTTCGGGCACCGGGTACAGGCTGCGCTGGCTGTCGGGGTCGAAGGTGCGGATCGAATCGATCTCGTCGTCAAACAGGTCCACGCGGAAAGGGACCAAGCTGCCCATGGGAAACAGGTCGATCAGGCCGCCGCGCACCGCGTATTCACCGGGGCTCACCACCTGGGTCACATGGCTGTAGCCCGCCAGCGTGAGCTGGGCCTTGAGCTTGGCCTCGTTGAGTTTTTGCTTGACCTTGAATTCGAAGGTATAGCCGGCCAGAAAGCTGGGTGGCGCCAGACGGTACAGCGCGGTGGTGGCGGGCACGATGACGACGTCGGCGCCGGTGTCCTTGTCGCGCTGGCTGATGCGCCACAGGGTCGCCAGCCGCTCGCTGATCAGGTCCTGGTGCGGCGAGAAGGTGTCGTAGGGCAGGGTTTCCCAGTCGGGGAACAGCGCGCAGCGCAGCGTGGGGGCAAAGAAGGCGATCTCGTCGAGCAGGCGCTGCGCGTCATTGGCGTTGGCCGTGACCACGGTCATGGGTTTGCCGGCGGCCTTTTCGCGCTCACCCAGGCGGGCCAGCAGCATCGCGTCGGCAGAGCCTGCGGGGCGGGGCAGGGTGAAGCGTTTGCCGACCGTTAGTTTGGGTAAATCCATGGAGTGTTGGTTGCGAGGCGGGCGGTTGAGGGGACCGTCGCCGAAGAGAAAGGGAAGAAAACTTTGAACCGGATCAGTCGATTTTAGAATGGTGCACCGCTATGGGCTAGGGATGCTGGCATTTTCTGCATTCCTTATGACCGCCGACACACCAAAACTCTATTCCATGACAGCTCCGGTCACCGCCCCAGGTACTTCGTCGCCCGCCCGCTTGTGGGCATTGATCCCCTGTGCTGGCACCGGCTCCCGTGCGGGTTCGGATGGCCCCAAGCAATACCAGCCGGTGGCCGGCAAGCCCATGGTGTTCCATACGCTAGACGCCTTTGCAGGGGTATCACGTTTGAGTGGGGTGCTGGTGGTGGTGTCGCAGGGTGATACCTTCTTTGATAATCTGGTTACTGCTATTTTGATAGCTAACTGTGGAGGATCCACGAGGGCTGCAAGCGTTTTTAACGGATTGTCTGCCTTGCTGGAGCGTGGTGCGGCGCCGGGGGACTGGGTGCTGGTCCACGACGCAGCCCGCTGCCTGATCACCGCTGACCAGATCAATACGCTGATTGATGCCTGCCAGTTGGATGTGGTCGGCGGCCTGCTGGCGCTTAAACTGCCGGATACGCTTAAGCGTGAGGTCGATGGACGGGTTGCCCAGACCGTGGAGCGCGCTGACAAGTGGTTGGCCCAAACGCCGCAGATGTTTCGTATCGCCGAGCTGCAACAGGCTCTGCTGGAGGCGGGCGATGCCGTCACCGACGAGGCGAGTGCTTTGGAGTTTGTTGGCAAGGCCCCGCTGCTAGTGGAAGGCAATGCGCAAAATTTCAAGGTCACCTACCCGCAGGACTTCGCATTGGCGCAAGCCGTTCTGCGGTCACGGGCCCTGTAGCACAGCATTGGTGCACAAAGGCCAAGAGCCAACGACAGCAAACGGCTTGCTGAATTGACGATTTGTTTGCGTCGCGTCCGCAGGGCGGGCTCGGCCCGACAAGAGAATATTGATGTCTCGCCGTTGGGTTTCAAGACGTTTCATACGTGCGCATGGCGCTGAAGTCCTGGTCCAGCATGGCACGCGAAACCAGCACAATCCCCGAGGCCGTGACGCGAAAACGCAAGCGGTCTTTTTCCGGGTCCACTCCAATTTGGGTTCCATCTGGAATTCTGCAGTTCCTGTCGATGATGCACTTCTTGAGGAGGCAATTCTGGCCGATATGCACACTGGGCAGCACGATGGAGTCTTCAACCACTGTGTAGCTGTCGACGAAGACCCCCGAGAACAACATGCTGCGGCGCACCGTGGCGCCACTGATGATGCAGCCACCAGACGCGAGGGAGTTCACCGCAATCCCACGGCGCGTGTCGTCGTCAAAGACAAATTTTGCGGGTGGGCTTTGCGGTTGCCATGTCCACAAAGGCCAGTTTTCATCGTACAAATTCAGTTGCGGGTTGACCTGAACCAGATCCATATTGGCTTCCCAGTAGGCATCAAGTGTTCCGACGTCGCGCCAATACGGCGGTTTGTCGGGATCACCCACATGGCTATCGGTAAAACTCTGTGCGAAGGTTCGGTAACGCTTGACGCAATGCGGAATAACGTCCTTGCCGAAGTCGTGGCTGGATTTTGGGTCGTCTGCGTCGCGCTGCAGTTGCTCAAACAGGAAGCGCGCATTGAACACATAAATGCCCATGCTAGCCAGGGCCAAATCCGGGCGACCCGGGAGATGTTTTGGAGATGCGGGTTTTTCGTCAAAGGCGGTGACCCGCATGCCTTCGTCAACGGACATGACGCCAAAGCCCTGGGCTTCGTTCAACGGAACCTCGATACACGCCACCGTCATGTCAGCCTGTCGCTCGACGTGTGCCGCCAGAATGCGGCCGTAGTCCATGCGGTAAACGTGATCGCCCGACAAGACCAATACGTACTCTGGACGGGCGTGACGAATTTCCCGCAGATTTTGATATACGGCATCGGCGGTACCGCGGTACCAATGAGAGTCATTTACCTGTTGTTGCGCAGGCATGATTTCAATGAACTCACCCAGCCGCCCGTCAAGAAAGCTCCAACCTAGCTGCAGGTGCCGAATCAGACTTTGCGACTTGTACTGCGTGGCAACTCCTACCCTTCGCACCCCGGAATTCACGCAATTTGACAGGGTGAAATCGATGATCCGAAATTTTCCACCAAACGGAACTGCAGGCTTGCTGCGCCAGTCAGTCAGTTCATGCAAGCGGGATCCGCGTCCGCCAGCGAGTACGATGGCAAACGTGTTGCGTGTGAGTTGGCTTACGAAGCGCGGGTCACGCCGACTACGCGGGCTCACGATGGATTCTGGTTCTGGCTGTTGCATCTCACCTCCAAGGGTTTCATTAAAACCATTCTAGGGTGAACCCTTGGTTTTAGGGGGCCACTGACCCCTCTGTTACTACCTGAGTCGGCAGAAGTTGTTATAGATCAAGCGGGTCAGGTTGGGGCGCCCCAAATGGAGTCAAGTCTCTAGCGCCACCCGGACTTTCTTCATCGAATGCGCCTACCATGCAGGCCTTAGCCAAGTTAGAAAATTACACGGACACCCCTCACCATGAAGCTGCGAATAGGAGAAGGCTGGGACATCCATGCGCTGGTAGACGGCCGCAAACTGATTCTGGGTGGCGTGGAAATTCCGTACAGCAAAGGGTTGCTGGGCCATTCCGACGCTGACGCCCTGTTACACGCCATCACCGATGCCGTGCTGGGTGCCGCTGCTCTGGGTGACATTGGCACGCATTTCCCGGATACCGACGCGTACTTCAAAGGCGCAGACTCAGCCCTGTTGCTGGCCGAGGCGACTCGCCGTGTACGTGAGCTGGGTTTCGAAATTGGCAATGTCGATAGTACGGTGGTTGCCCAAGCGCCCAGGCTGGCTCCGCACATACCGGCCATGCGCAGGCGCATTGCCCAGGTCCTGGGTGTTGACCTGAGCCAGGTTAACGTCAAGGCCAAGACCGCCGAGAAGATGGGCCCGGTTGGCGAAAGCCAGGCCATTGAGGCGCGTGCAGTGGTCTTGCTGACCTGACGTTTGGGCTTTCCAACAGCTCTTTTCATTGACTTCATCCGTTCTTTTGTAGCCAATCCATGACCAAGTCCGCCAACGCCCACCCCCATTTGATGCAACCACTGGACCTCGGTTTCACAAGTTTGCGCAACCGCATCATGATGGGCTCGATGCACACGGGGCTGGAGGATCGGTTTTACAACTACCCCAAGCTGGCGGCTTATTTCCGTGAACGCGCCAAGGGCGGGGTGGGCTTGATCGTGACGGGGGGCATTTCGCCCAACCGGCAGGGCTGGTTGTTGCCTTTTGGTGGCACCTTGAGTTCGATTCTGGATGTGCCCAACCATCGCACCGTGACGCAGGCGGTACACGACGAGGGTGGCAAGATTCTGATGCAGATATTGCATGCAGGTCGGTACGGTTACCAGCCTTTCGTGGTGTCGGCGTCCGCAGTGAAATCCCCGATTTCCATGTTCAAACCCAAGGCGCTGACGGAAGACGGCATCGCCGCCACCATCAAGGCCTATGTGCGCTGCGCCCGATTGGCACAAAAAGCGGGGTATGACGGGGTGGAAATTATGGGCAGCGAAGGCTACTTGCTGAACCAGTTCTTGTGTGTGCGAACCAATCAACGCACGGATGACTGGGGTGGCTCGATTGACAACCGTATGCGCCTGCCAGTGGAGATCGTGCGCCAGGTGCGTGAGGCTGTGGGGCCGAACTTCATCTTGATGTACCGGCATTCGGTGCTGGACCTGGTGGAGGGCGGCAATACTTGGGCAGAAGTGGTACACGTTGCCCGAGCTCTCGAAGCCGCTGGAGTGACCTTGTTCAATACCGGCATCGGCTGGCACGAGGCGCGGACTCCCACAATCGTCACCTCCGTGCCCAGGGCTGCCTTTGCCAGCGTGGCAGCACGCTTGAAGAAGGCGGTCAAGGTACCGGTGATCGCCAGCAACCGCATCAACATGCCGGACGATGCCGAAGCATTGATTGCCAGCGGCAGTGTGGACATGGTGTCCATGGCGCGCCCCTTTCTAGCCGACCCAGAATGGGTCAACAAGGTTGCGGCGGGCCGGGTCGACGAAATCAATACCTGCATTGCCTGCAACCAGGCCTGCCTGGACCACACCTTTGCCAACAAACGGGCCAGTTGCCTGGTCAACCCTCGCGCGGGCTACGAGACCGAGCTGGTTTACCGCAGGGCACAACAACCAAAGAAAGTGGCCGTGGTGGGTGCCGGACCGGCGGGCCTGTCCGCTGCAACTGTGGCGGCCGAGTGTGGCCACGACGTGACGCTGTTCGACAGCAGCGACCGTATTGGCGGCCAATTTAATTTGGCCATGCAAGTGCCTGGCAAGGAAGAGTTTGCCCAGACCCTAAGGTATTTTTCGCGCCAACTCGCCATCACCGGTGTCAAGCTCCAATTGCAGACGCGGGTCACGCGCGAGTATCTATTGCGCCAAGGTTTTGACGAGGTGGTCGTGGCCACGGGCATTGTTCCGCGCACCCCCCGCATTACTGGCGTGGAGCGCACCAATGTGGTGTCCTACATCGACGTCTTGCAACGCAAAGTCACGGTGGGCAAGCGGGTCGCCATCATTGGGGCCGGGGGCATTGGCTTCGATGTGGGCGAATTCTTGTTGCACGATCCTTCGGTGCCATTGCCCTTGTCGATTGAACACTGGTGCCGGGATTGGGGCGTTGACCTGCGGGCGCAGTCCCACGGTGGACTTGTGGAGCCTGCGGCTGCAAAGCCGTATCGGGAGGTCTACCTGCTGCAGCGCAAGACCACCCGCCTCGGGGCGGGTTTGGGCAAGACTTCGGGTTGGGTGCACCGTGCCGTGCTGCAGCGCAATGGCGTCACGATGCTGGGCGGTGCGGAGTACCAAAGCATCGACAACACAGGTCTGCACATTACTGTCAACGGTGAACCACGGGTGTTGGAAGTTGACCATGTCGTGTTATGCGCGGGCCAGGAGCCGCTGACCGAGCTGATGCCGCCTGCCGACGCGCCATCTGTAGCCGGAGCACCACGCTTCCACAAAATCGGAGGTGCCGCTCTGGCGAGCGAGTTGGATGCCAAGCGCGCCATTCGCGAAGGCGCGGTCTTGGCCGCCAGCCTTTGATCAGTCGCTGGTTACACGAGGTAAGCGGATGTTGGCCGACAGGCCGCCCGATGTGGCGTTGGTGAGCGAAAACGCGCCACCCATGCGCTGGACTGTTTTTTCGACAATTGCCAGGCCCAGCCCCGCTCCGTTGGCCGCGGTGCGCGCCGCTTCCCCCCGGTAGAAAGGCTGCGTCAGGTTGGACAGTTGTTCTGCAGCTACGCCAATGCCATGGTCCCGTATTTTCATCAGTACCCATTTGTCCCGCGCAATTGCCGCAATCTGGATGCTGGCGATGCCTGAGTCGGCGGATTTGCCGTACCGCCGCGCGTTTTCGAGCAGGTTCGATACGATGCGACCCAACTCCACTTCATCAGCCAGAACTAGCAGGTTGTCCTCCAGTTGGATCTTGATTTGTACATCGGGTTGGTTCTGGTACGAATACGTACAGGCCTCCACCACATCGGACAGCACCACAGGCGTGAGTTTCTCTTTCTCGGGACGGGCATAGTCCAAAAACTTGCCAATGATGGCGTCCAACTGGGCGATATCTGCTGCCATGTGCGCTCGGGCGTCCAGGTCGCTGACACTCATCTCGGTTTCCAGTCGCAAGCGTGCCAACGGAGTGCGCAAGTCGTGTGAAATGCCGGCCAGCATCACGGCGCGATCCTGTTCAACCTTGGCCAAACGCTGGGCCATGCGGTTAAAGCCGATGTTGACCTCCCGAATTTCACCGGTTTGTACGTTTTCGTCGAGTCGGCTGGCGTCAAAATCGCCCTCCTTTACCCGACTTGCGGCGAACGACAATTCCTTGAGCGGCCGGTTTATCAATCTGGCAATCAGCGCTGCACCAGCTAGTGACAGTGCGGCGGCCACTACCAGCCAGATCACCCACGTCTTGCCGCCGCCCGGATTGAACCGTTGCGGGTCGGTTAACAGCCAATAGTCATCTCCGCTGATGTCAAAACCGATCCACAAACCGGGTTTGCTATTGACACTGCTGGCGACAACCGTTCGCTTCCCCAGCCGGTTTGTGAGTTCCCGGGTTACCTGACGGTCAATAGCATCGGCACCAAAAGGCACAAATTGGTCACCTGGTTCGCGCGGAACGATGTGAACACCCTCCTGGTCACTCATGGTTTTAAGCAGAGACGTCCTGGCAATCGCGTCAGCGTGGATCAGGGCGGCGCGGCTCAGGTTGACTTGTGAGGCCAATTGCTGCGCGGTTTGAATGGCCCGGGGTTCAAACTCCAGCGAACGCAGGGTTTGCAGCCAAGCCACAATGCTGCCCAACAACAACAAGGCCAACAAAAAAAAGGTACGCCAAAATAGGCTGAGACCGCGGCGTGTGGGTGAAGCTGCGTCGACAACGGGGTCCGCCAGTGCCGCCGGGGCACTGTCTTGGTTATCCTGGAATTGGGTGGAGGTCTGGTTTGCGCTCAATTGGGCCCGCAAGCGATTCAGGCTGCCTCGTCCGGTACAAAAACATAACCCACACCCCACACCGTTTGAATGAAACGTGGTGCAGCCGGGTCGGTTTCTATCATTTTGCGCAGTCGCGAAACCTGAACGTCGAGGCTACGGTCAAAGGGTTCGAACTCCCGACCACGTGACAACTGCGCCAGCTTCTCGCGCGACAGCGGCACCCGAGGGTGTCGAACCAGGGCTTTGAGCATGGCGAATTCACCAGTAGTCAGGGTTAACTCGTGGTCATCTTTGTGCAAAGTGCGGGCGCCCAGGTCAAAGGTGAACGCGCCAAAACGCGCCATCTCGTTTTCGGTAGAGGGAGCCCCAGGGACCTCCGGTGTCGGGCGGCGGCGCAGCACCGCGTGGATACGCGCCAGCAATTCACGTGGGTTAAAGGGCTTGCCGAGATAGTCGTCCGCGCCAACTTCGAGTCCCACAATGCGGTCGATGTCCTCTCCCTTGGCGGTGAGCATGATGATGGGGGTGACATCACCCGCAGCCCGCAGCCGCCGGCAGATGGACAAGCCATCTTCGCCTGGCATCATGAGGTCTAACACGATCAGGTCTGCCGTTTCGCGCAGCATGATCCGCGCCAGTGACTTGGAATCTTCTGCCATTAGAACGTCAAAACCCTCCTGCGTCAGATAACGTCTGAGCAGGTCACGGATGCGGGTGTCATCGTCAACCACCAAGATCTTGTTGGGGCGAGAAGGCGGAGTCTGCATGGGCTGGTGAGTAATTTGTAACAAGGCTCATTTTGCGCGTCCCGCCAGGCCACAGGCGGTCGAAACGACAAACTTTGACACAATGTTACAAATACCGTGAAACGAGAATATCTGCCAGCCCAACAATGGCATACCGTTGACTGCACTCCCAAAAAGTCTGATGTTCAAGTCCGTCATCATTTGTTGTTTTTTGAGTTTCTGGGGCACCGTGGCCTTCGCGCACCCGGAAAAAATGTTTACTCAAGATGTGTCGGTGGAGCCGCGCCCATCGGCTAACGACGCGGACTCGAACAAGCGGCGCGCTGCCTTGCGCGCCGCACTGCTGGCACAACAGGACAAATCTCGAGCATCGGAAAACGTCCCCCGAAAGTCGCCCGAGTTGAGCCCAAAGGAGCGCGCGCAATTGCGCCAACAACTGCGACAACAAGGGCACTAATCGACTCGCGGCTTGAACCGATCAGGGTTGTTACGGCAACAGACGACAACCAAATCGCGGACTGGGCACTCAAGCACTCAAGCTGGGGACTTCGCCATTGCGGTTCACGCTCACCGTGCGTCCCTGTTCAATACGGATCCACTGGTCACACAAGGCCAGCGAACTCGGTCGGTGCGCGATCAACAGGATGGTGGTGTTGCGCAAATGCTTTTGTATAGCCGCACGAATCAACTCGTCGGTTTCCACGTCAACACTGGCTGTGGCTTCATCCATCAGGATAATCGAAGCCTTGGAGAGCAGTGCGCGTGCCAGGCAAATCAGCTGGCGTTGGCCGGCACTGATATTGCGGCCTCCTTCCTCAAGCGGTGTTACCAGCCCCAATGGCAAGTTGGCAACAAAATTTCCCAGCCCGATCTGCGTCAACGCAGCCTCAATATCCTGGTCGCTATAGGATCCGGTCACGTCGATGGATTCACGCAAAGGACCCAGAAAGAGTACGGGGTCTTGCGGCACATAGGCAATGGATTGGCGTAGCCGTGCATGGGGTACGGTTTGGATGTTGATTCCATCAATCAGTATGTCACCGCGCTCCACACTGAGCGTGCGCAACAGGGATAACAACACGGTCGATTTGCCCGCACCGGTTCGACCCAGCAAGGCCACATGCGTATGGGCAGGAACCGTGAATGTCGCGTCTTCCACAATGACCGGCAGCGCGGGTGCATAACGCAGGCAGACGTGGCGAAACTCAATCCTGCCTTCGCTGGGCCAATCCGGGGCTATTGTTTCTGTGGCCCGGGTCTGCTCCTCCGGTGGTAGCTCGGCCCATTGCTGGCAACGCTCCCAGGGAACCAGAATCGTCGCCAGCGCAAAGAAGTCCCGGCACAGCCGCTCGACCCGCGCCAGCAATCCGAAGGTTAGAGCCAGCAACAGGCCCACTGTGCCGACGCTCATTGTCGGCAGCAAGGCGTGCTGGCCTGCCAACACCAGGGGTACCAACAGGCAAGCAATCAGGCCGCAAGAGACCACCGTCAGGCGCATGGACAACCAAAAAACAAGATCCCAGCGGCGTATCTCGGTATTCAGGTTGCGTCGGTTGGCGCGGTCGAATTGCGCGACGATGTGCGCTTCGCGTCCAAAGGCGCGCAATGTTGAGTGGCCGCGCAGGCCATCGTTGAACAAGGAGAACACAGGCGAGCGCACCACCGACGACAGGCGCGAAGTTTCCCGCACCGCAACGCCATACAAACGGGATACTTTGATGGACAAGTAGATGGTTGCGAGAAAAGGCAGCGCGGCCGACACCGCCACACTGAGGATTCCAATGGAACTGGCCACCGCAGCAGTCGCGCCCTGGGTGAAGCGAAAGCCACGACTTGCCAGTTCCACATCCAGTTGTTGGATGTCCGCGGAAAAGCGATTCATCATTCGCCCTGACGGTGTGGTTTCAAAAAAACGCAGGGGCGAATGCATGACCCCGGTCAGCATCTTGTCGTGTGCCTTTTGTGCAGTGTGGGCACAGGCGCGGCGAAAGGTGGCCTGGGCGATGTAACCTACCGCCAAAATAAGCACCGTGAGCACGGCGAAGGTCAGAAAAAATTGCGTTGGGTTCAACGACGCGTCACCCCCCATTCGGGAAATAAGCACTTGCTGCGACAAGGGCAGGGCACTCGCCAACAGCATCAAACCAAACGTTAACAAGGCACCCGCTACCGCGCGGCTCTCCCAACTGCTGTCGCCCAGCGTCAGCAAAACGTCCTTCCATACGGAAGCGCGCACACTACCCACCGCCTGGCTTTCTTTATCCGTGAGCAATTCTTCTTTGCTTGAGAGCGAGTGGCCCGGGCTTTCCAGATGTTCCATGACAGCGGTCTGGTCCGAGTGACCATCCATCTCAATGCGCAGAAAGTTGGAAAACTGTGGGTTCGCGGTCCGTAGTTGGTCCAGTTTGCCGAACTCACCGCGTCCTTCGGAGTCAATGAACAAGATGTGATCGAATTTATCCAGATGCGCCAGCCGGTGCGTGGCGCAAATGCGTGTTACGCCCTTCCATTCTCCAAAGAGCAGGTCTAGCGCGATGCGCCGCTCTGTGGCCACGTCGAGTGCGGAGAAGGGGTCGTCCAGAATGACCACATTGGCGGCATGCAAGGCCGCCCTGGCCAGCGATACCCGCTGCTTTTGGCCGCCCGACAGGTTCAACCCGCGTTCTCCAATCTCGGTGTCAAGCCCGCCCGACCATTGCTTGATTTCCTGCGAGAGACTGGCCAGTTGCAATGCCCTGCCAATGGCCGCATCGCTGTAACCGTCGCCATAGCCAAACAGCGTCAGGTTGTCGCGCAGCGTTCCACTGGCGATAAAGGTTTCTTGCGGGCAATAGGCAAAGCGCGGACGCGCCGACCAATGCACACCACCCGAGCTGGCTTCAAATTCCGCCATCAGCATGCGCAGTAACACTGTTTTACCGGCACCGACCGGTCCCACAATGGCCAGACTTTGCCCGGGCTCCAGCTTGAAAGAAATGTTGTTCAGAATGCGCTGGTTTGCGTTGGCGGCAAACACCAGGCTGTGAACGGCAAGGCTTGGGGTCGCAGCGCCAACAGCCGTTTCCCCCCCCGAAGGAGCTTCATCCTTGAGCTTGAAAAACGCCAGCAAACGTGTGGCAGACACTTCGGTCTGCGCCAAGGCACCGGCCACATCACTCATCACCATAAACGGAAAGTCCAGCCCCTGGAAGATCAGCAGTGTGGGCAACAGCATGGCGGCGTGTAACTCGCCTCCGCGCAGGATGTGGATGCCATAAGTCACCGTTGCCACCACCAAACCGGCGCAGGAAAACACCAGAGACGACCGGGTTTGCAGCAACATGACCGAGATCAGACGCTCCACTTCGGCACTGCGCGCACTTCGGGTGCGCCCCAAAAAAACATCGGACCAGCCCGAGAGTTTGATCACCTTGATGGCCGAGAGAATTTGTGCGAACAAATCAATGCGCCTGTCCCGTGCGACCAGCAAGTCTTTCTGCCGTTTGGAGGTTGCACGCACGATGACTTTCAAAAGTGGCACCGTCAGAGCCATCAGCGCCAGGCCAAAGGCAGCGGTAACGCCAAGGTAACGCCACAACAGAATGCCCGCGATGGTGATGTGCACCACCACAATCAGCGCGTCCACAATTTTTTCCACACAATGGCTGACTGCTGGCACGTCAACGTGGATCAAATTCTGAATATTCCCCTGTGGCAGCTCGTGGCGCACGCGGGGTGCCAGGCGAAACCACTTTTGCGCAAACTCGTGCATCAGAGCACTTTTCTGCAGCACATGCGCCCGGCTAAAAGCCTTCAAATAACGCTGGAAACTGACGTTGGTGACATAAATTACCAGCGGAAACAGTGCCAGCATCCCCAAATGCCGTGGTGACCACGGGTTCGCCTGAATGGCCTCGAAATGGGTCATGACCATTTCGATCAGCAGCGCAGGCGCCGCCGCCGCCGCGGTCGAGATGACCATATAAATCAGGGCGCGCCAGAAGTGGGGCTGGGTTGACCGCATCAGGCTGCGAACAAACTGCCACGAGCCGTTCTCGGTATCCAGCTTCAACAGTGCCCGGCCATGTTTCTTCTCCAACTCCTGGATGACAGGCGTTATGTCATCCACACCGAGTGAAACTTTGTCACGCGACAGGCGCTTGAGTTGGGGTGTCAGGTGGCCATAGAAGTCATCGATCAGGGACCTGAACATGACAGACGGGAAATTCAACAACATCCAGTCAAGTATCGCATTGCGTTGGGCGCCGACCGACGGAGTATGGCGGGTGCATCGTTGTCAAAAATGTATGGTTGAATGGAGTTGAATCGCAATGTGTAAAGGAATCCCATGACATCCAGCAAACCGACACCATCCGTAGTGGACACGGGTAACGAATTTGAAGGCGTACCGCATCTGCTGAGTCTGGACAGTCTGGAGGTGTCCGAGGGAGGGCACTCTGCCTACCGTTCAAGTTATGAAGAAAAGACCAGGCACTTGTTGAGTACAGAGCCCGTAGAAACCGCCATGAGTCTTGCCATCGGGGGCGAATACGACGGGATTGGCCGCTTGGAGAGCGCTTTATTGAGAAGCCTGGGATTGACGGACGGCAGTTTCCTGATCGATGTTGGCTGCGGAAGTGGACGGCTCGCGGTTCAACTGAATGACTTGCAATGCAAATACCTGGGCATTGATATTGTTCCCGAGTTGCTGCGTTACGCCCAGTCCACCAGTCGGCGGCCTGATTGGCGATTCATTGAAGCGGACGGATTCAAAATTCCTGAAAAGGACGAGGCGGCTGACTTTGTTTGCTTCTTTTCTGTCATCACCCATTTGACCCATGCCGATTCGTTTCGGTATTTGCGTGAAGCAGCGCGGGTTCTTCGAATTGGCGGCAAGATTGTCATTTCGTTCCTTGAGTTCAAAATCCCGGCCCACTGGGACGTTTTTGAGCAGATGGTTGGCGAAGGCGTAGATCACCACGTGCTGAATCAGTTCATCAGCCGTGATGCGCTTTCTGCGTGGGCCCATCACCTGAATCTGCAGGTTGTTGGGATGTTTGATGGTGACACGCCGCATATCCCCATTTCTGAAGACATCCGCCTCGACAATGGGACCATCATGAAGGGTTTGGGGTTTCTGGGGCAGTCGGTTTGCATTCTGACCAAACCGTCCAAAACTGAAATGAATGTGTTCAGGGGTTCGCCAGTTGCCAATGCGGGCCAACGTGAGGTATCAATCCAGATCGTTGTGCGTGACGCAATGCGTGGACGCGATGCGCACATCTACGTGGCTGCCAAGGAGCCAGCAATGGACACGCTGTACAACGCTACACCCACTGGATTTATTGCCGCCGGGCTTGGTTCGCTTGAGCCGTTCTTATCCGTTACATTGACTGAGCACACTTTTTCATTGCCAATTGACATTCCCGGGCTTGAGCCGGGTTGCGCTTTGGAGGTGTATGCCGGCTACGGAACCAGCCCAGACGACATGGTGCAAAACGGTGACTACGCCCACCTGTACACGTTCGTCCAAGGCGAAGCGTAGCCCATGCGAGCAGGGTCGGCATTTCGGTGGGGCCTTCCCTGTCGCTGATCGAAGCACTTCGTTCAGTTAGCGCGAACTGTCTTATTGCGCAGTCCAGCCGCCATCCATATTCCAGGCCACACCACGCACATTGTTGCCTGCGGTTGAGCAGAAGAACACGGCCAGCGCACCCAGCTCCTCAGGCGTGGTGAATTGCATGGAGTGGCCTTTCTCGCCCAGGAGCAACTTTGTGGCCCCTTCGTTGCTGATCGACAAAGCCGTCGCCTTGGCATCGACCTGTTTCTGCACCAACGGCGTCAGCACCAGCCGGGGCAAATGGCGTTGCAGGTCACGCCCGTAGTGGCATTTTCCAGCGCGACCACCTTGGTCAGGCCCACGACACCGTGTTTGGCGGCCACATAGGCGGCTTTCTCGGCAGACGCTACCAGACCGTGGATAGATGCTACGTTGATGATGCGGCCCCAGTTCTTGGCTCGCATGGCTGGCAGAGCCAGTCGTGTGGCGTGGAAGGCGCTGCTCAGGTTGATGGCGATGATGGCATCCCATTTCTCCACCGGAAAATTCTCGGTGCGTGCTACGTGCTGGATACCTGCGTTGTTGACCAGAATGTCCAGGCTTGCCAAAGGTCTTGGTGGCAAAGGCCATCATGTCCGCGATCTCGGCCGGCTTGCTCATGTCGGCGCCGTGGTAGGCCACCTGCACTCCGTGGGCGGCGACTGCGGCCTTGGGGCCGTCGGAATCACCAAAACCGTTGAGAACGATGTTGGCGCCTTGGGCCGCCAAAGCCTTGGCGATGCCGAGGCCAATGCCGCTGGTGGAACCGGTAACAAGAGCTGTTTTGCCTTTGAGCATGTTGTTCTCCTGATCAGTAAAAAATGGGACAGCGATTCAATTACGATTCAATCATTATCAAACGTTGATTTCACCATGTCTGAACCTAAGCTGAACTACCTACCATGCCCGGACAGTGGCGCGGGCCATCGCATGGCCTATTGGAGCTGGGGCGCGGTGGATGCCAGTCATGTGGTTGTTTGTGTGCATGGTCTGTCGCGCCAGGGCCGGGACTTTGACACGCTGGCTCAGGCGCTTGTGGCCCGATCAGATCATCCGCTGCGCGTCATTTGCCCTGACGTGGTCGGTCGCGGTCACAGTGATTGGCTTGCTGACCCAATGGCCTACCAGATGCCAACCTACGCGGCCGACATGCTAAGCCTGCTGGGCCACCTGGTGCCCCAAACCCAGACGCTGGACTGGGTGGGTACTAGTATGGGCGGCTTGATTGGCATGGCCGTGTTTGGCCAAACGCAGTTCCCTTTGCCTGTGCCAGTGCGTCGGCTGGTCCTCAATGATGTGGGGCCCAGCATCCAATGGGAGGCTC
>JADJBC010000006.1 GCA_016703945.1 Candidatus Aalborgicola danicus | reverse complement strand
CACGGCATTTGGCTGCGGCCCGCCAGCAGTGGTCGGTGTTGCTGGAACGCTTTCACCGTCCGACCTGAACTTGCGTAAAGGGATTAGTTGCTGTTATCCAAACTGGAAAGCATTCGGCCTCGCCCGACTACAATCGAGGTTGCCCCAGTGCATGAGTCTTCTGCACCGATAAAAGGGTGGTGGGTATTCCTTTGTCCTTGTTTTGTGGGTTGCCTGTGTTTATTTCTTCTTTTGCCCAAACTGCTCCCGCCGCCGCCGCTGGGGGCAGCATGCAGGAATTCCTAAATGAGCATGTTGCCATTGGTTTGATGTTTGTAGTGCTTTACTTTGTGATGATCCGTCCTCAGATGAAGAAGCAGAAAGAGCACAAGGCGATGATTATGATGCCGTCGCCAAAGGTGACAAGTGGTCACCGCCGGTGGTGTTTTAAGGAAAATTTAGCAAAATTGGTGACAACTATTTGGGCATTGAAGTGGCTAGCCCGGTGTCGGATCCAGATCCAGCGTGATAGCCGTAGTCAGGTTTGCCCAAGGGCTCAATCCCGTGTACTTTTGCACACCTTTGACCCGTCTGAAATGCGATCATGAACCGTTACCCCGTGGCCGGAAATACGCGATCATCCTGATCGCACTGGTGGTAAGATTGCCCTATACGCCCTGCCCAATGTGTTTGGCGAGGCGCTGCTGCTGCCGGTTTCCGCAGCGAAACCCAATCTCAAACTTGACGCTGCAACCCTCAGCCGGGTGGAAGACACACTCAAGGCTGTTGGCATCACCGCCGATGCTGTGGCATTGGAGGGGGCCTCCATCAAAGCCAGGTTTGGCAGCACTGATGTGCAATTGAAAGCCAAGGATGCCATCCAAAAGGCACTCAACCCGAATGCCAATGACCCATCCTACGTGGTGGCTTTAAACCTCCTCTCGCGCTCCCCGGCATGGTTAACCGCATTACACGCATCACCCATGTACCTGGGTCTGGATTTGCGCGGCGGTGTGCACTTCATGTTGCAGGTCGACATGCAGGCGGCGCGACCAAGCGGGCGGAATCCCTGACTGGCGACATCCGGACGACATTGCGTGAAAAAAACGTACGCCACAGCGGCGTCAGCCGCAACGGACAGAACATTGAAGTTCGCTTTCGCGACGCCGCCACCGCAGAGGCCGCGCGGCGAATCATCCAGGAGCAATTCTCAGAACTTGCGACCAACGAGAGCGCAGAAGGCGCCGAGGTGAAGATGCTGGCCACCATTCAACCCGTGGCCGCACGCAAGATTCAGGAACAAGCCCTGAAACAAAACATTACCACCCTGCACAACCGGATCAATGAACTGGGAGTCGCCGAACCGGTGATTCAACAGCAGGGGCTTGACCGCATTGTTGTCCAGTTGCCTGGAATCCAGGACGTCGCCCGTGCCAAGGACTTGATTGGCCGCACAGCGACACTTGAATTACGACTGGTCGACGACAGCGTCGCCGCGCGCGATGCCGAAACAGGCGCCGGCGCTGTTCCGTTTGGGTCCGAACGTTTTCTGGAACGTGATGGGCGAGCGGTCATCGTCAAAAAACAGGTGATTATTGCCGGTGATAGTCTCACCGATGCGCAACCAGGCTTTGACTCTCAAACACAGCAACCCAAAGTCGACCTGACGGTTGACGCCAAAGGTGGGCGCATCATGCGCGACGTCAGTCGTGAAAATCTCAAGAAACGCATGGCGATTGTTCTCTTCGAGAAGGGACGCGGCGAAGTGCTCACAGCACCTGTGATACAGGGTGAGTTGGGCAACCGCTTTCAAATATCAGGCTCCATGAGTGTGGTGGAGGCCAACGACCTTGCATTGCTGTTGCGGGCCGGCTCCCTTGCTGCTCCCATGGAAATCATCGAAGAACGCACCATTGGTCCGAGTCTGGGCGCGGAAAACATCGCCAAAGGTTTTAACAGCGTGACCTGGGGTTTTGTGGCGGTCGCGATCTTGTGCCTACTACATGTTGTTTGGCGTCATCTCCAGCGTGTCATTGGCATTCAACCTGTTGCTGCTGGTGGCGGTTTTTGTCCATGCTGCAGGCAACGCTCACCTTGCCGGGCATGGCGGCCATGGCCCTGGTATTGGGTATGGCGATTGACGCCAACGTACTGATCAACGAGCGCGTGCGCGAGGAGTTGCGCAATGGGGCTTCCCCGCAGGCAGCGATCCATGCGGGGTACGACCGTGCCTGGGCCACCATCATTGACTCCAACGTGACCACCCTCATTGCGGGCCTGGCCCTGCTGGCGTTTGGCTCAGGTCCCGTACGCGGTTTTGCAGTCGTGCATTGTCTGGGCATACTGACGAGCATGTTTTCGGGCGTTTTCTTCTCGCGCGGTGTCGTGAATTTGTGGTACGGTCGCCAGAAGAAACTCAAAGGCGTGTCCATAGGGACAGTTTGGCGGCCGGATTCAGGCAATCAGGTCTCGACAAGCTAGGGGAAACAGGCATGGAATTTTTCAAAATTCACCGCGACATTCCGTTTATGCGGCATGCGCTGGTGTTCAACTTGGTGTCACTGGCTACTTTTGGCGGCCGTGTTTTTCTGTTTTCCTGGGGTTTGCATTTGTCCGTGGAGTTCACGGGCGGCACCTGATGGAAGTCAGTTACTCCCAGCCCGCTGATCTCAATACCATCCGCAACAACGTCGCCGCCTTGGGAATCAATGATGTCCAGGTCCAGAACTTTGGCACCGCCCAGGATGTATTGATCCGCATGCCGGTGCAAAAGGAGCACCTCGGGCGCTCAAGAGTGAACGGGTTTTGGAGACCTTGCAGGCCGCCAAGGCTGCGTGACCGGCGTGCCAATACCCGCTCTTGGCCGCACAGAATTTGTCGGACCGCAGGTGGGGATGAATTGTTCGCCGACGGACTGAAGGCCTTGGCCTCTGTGATTGTAGGCATCATGCTGTATTTGGCCATTCGTTTTGAATGGAAGTTCGCCGTCGCGGCCATCATCGCAAATCTGCACGACGTGATCATCATTTTGGGCTTCTTCGCATACTTCCAATGGGAATTTTCTCTGCCCGTCTTGGCCGCCGTCCTGGCCGTTTTGGGGTATTCGGTGAACGAATCCGTGGTGATTTTTGACCGGATTCGCGAGAACTTCCGCCGCTACCGGAAAATGAACACGGTGCAGATCATTGACAACGCAATTACCTCCACTATCAGTCGAACCATCATTACGCACGGATCCACGCAGTTGATGGTGTTATCCATGTTGCTGTTTGGGGGCGCCACCTTGCATTACTTTGCATTGGCACTGACCATTGGAATTTTGTTTGGCATTTATTCCTCTGTTTTTGTTGCCGCGGCCATAGCCATGTGGCTAGGCATCCAACGCGAGGACCTGGTCAAAGGCGGTGGACCCAAGAAGGAAACCGATCCAACCGACCCCAACGCGGGCGCCACGGTGTAAGCTTTTCCTGGATTTATGGCCACAGCTCCCAGTTCAATCCCGCGCACTCCCAGACTGCAATTCGCCAGGGTGGTGCGTGAGCGCTTCCTTGCTGAAGCGGGCAAGGCCTTGATTGAAATCAGTGGTGCCGTGCACGATCAAATCACGACGTTGATGGATGAACCCAGCAACGCCAGGGAAGGTCAGGATCGGCGAGACACATGGATGGCCTACAAAAAGTGCCGCCCACTGTGGGTCGACGGTACGATGAAGGTATGGCGGGAGTGCCTGGACCCCCCCAAAGTAAAAAAACAGGCAAATCTTGAGGCTGCTGGCTTGCAATTGGTTGGTACCGAGGTCGTCGAGAATAAAATTCTTGCGTCGCGAATGGTGATGGCCGTCATGGACAAGGTCAGCAGCCAGCTGGAAGACTTGCGTTTACGGATGCAGTTTTTGGAAGGCACCGAAGAGCTGGCTGGCAACGATTTGTTGCGGCCCGAAGTTTTGGTACTGCTGATGGTTGAACAATGGGCCAACTCGGGTATGCCTGGCGACTCGTGGGCCCTTGTCAACGAAGTGGTTCAAAAATTGCTGGTTGAGCGTCTCAAGGCGGCTTATGGCAATGCCAACGAGGCCATGATCAAGAAGGGTGTCATGCCCACGATTGAATTGAAGGATCGCGTCAAGAGTCCTTCACGTGGTGCTACCCCACCCGCCCGCCCTCGCGCGTCACCGCCGTCCGGACCGAGTCAGACGTCCGATGGAGCCCCATCAGCACACGGTGAATTGGGACAGGGTGGTGGCAATGTCGGATACGCTCAGGGCGGCCACACCCAGGGGCAGGCGCCTTATGGCAGTCAATCAGGACCCACCGACCCCGCTGGCGATGGCCACGGCCCTAGCCAATTTTCGCAGCGCGGTTACGCTGACTCCAATGCACCGCCCAGCGCAGGCGGGGCAGAACCGCGCCGCCGGCGGATTCTTTGGCGGCCGTTTGGGCTGGGGCGCCAAGTCCGCTACCCAAGGAAACGGCGGCACAACACAGGACGCGTCGGGCTCATCGGGTTCCTCGGGTGGCGGCGGATCTGCCCCGACGCCATTCTGGAAACAATCCACGGGTATGCAAAACAACGTGGGGCACGGTCACTCTGCCTCCGAGGAAACCCGCATGATGACGTCGACCACACCGATGGCACGTGCACGAAACCGCGCACAGGGGGTCATCGGTCAGATTCGCCGTTTGTTTGTGAGCCATGTCGGTGGTGATTTTGGCGGCACAGCCCCGCATCATGCCCCTTCGCCGGCCCCTGGCTGCAGCCATGGCTCCGCCGCTGCCTGGACAGGCTGGCACTTATGCTGCGGGCGGCACGCTGTATGAGGACTACAGCCCTGCCGGTGTGGCCCGGGTTGCCGTTGATTTGCGCGAAAAATCGGCAGAACTCAAGAAGAAGGCTGAGACCAAAGGGGAAAAGGCCACCATTGAAATTGTCGCCCTGATGTTTCAGGCGATTCTGGCCGAAGAACGGATTCCACCTGGTATCCGGGTATGGTTTGCCCGTTTGCAGATGCCGGTATTGCGCATGGCGTTGGAAGACCCCGATTTCTTGGGCACCACCAACCACCCGGCACGCTTGCTGATTGATCGCATGGGCTCTTGTGTCATGGGCTTTGAAGCGACCGGCGTGCAAGGGAACGCCATGGAACTGGAGATCAAACGTATCGTCCAGGTTATCGAGCAATACCCGGAAACAGGCAAAAAGGTCTACCAGGTCGTTTATGAGGAATTTCAGAAATTCCTCTCAAAATTCTTGACCGAAAAAGACTCTACCCAAAAGATTGTCAGTGTTGCGCAGCAGGTTGAGCAAAAGGAAACGCTCGCCATTCAATACACCATAGAAATGCGCAACATGCTGAAAGACATGCCGGTGCGCGAGGAAATCCGCGAGTTCCTGTTCAAAGTCTGGGCCGAAGTATTGGCGGTTGCTGCTGTGCGCAAAGGCCCACAGCACAAGGACACGCTGATGCTCAAGAAATCGGCGACCGACCTCGTTTGGTCGGCAAGTGCCAAACAACCGCGCCGACCGGGCGCGGGTGATTCAGGATTTGCCCAACTTGCTGCTGCGTTTGCGCTCTGGCATGGCGTTGTTGGCAATGGCGCCATCAGAGCAAGATACGCATATCAAGACCGTCAGCGATACGCTGGCTGACGCCTTTTTGTCCAAAACCCAGGCTATTCCACAGGCCAAGATCGATGCGATGGCACAGCGCCTCGGAAACCTGGAAGATTTTGTCAGTGAAGATGGTTTGGGGGATCTTCCACTGGATGCCGAGAGCATAGAAATGATGCTGGGCATCGACGCATCGGCCATCGAAGTGGTTGGCAACGGGGGCTCAAGGCCCACCGCTGCCATGATGGCCTGGGGACAAGAGCTGCAGTTGGGTTCGTGGTTCACTCTGGACCATAACAACCAAATTACCCAGGTCCAGTTTGCCTGGCGTAGTGAACGCAAACATTTGAATTTGTTTGCGGCCAGCTCCGGCAAGAGCTACCTGATTCAAGGGGGAAGAAGAAACCTTGACGGTTCGTGCCACACGGGACGCACTGTCCAAGATCGAGGCCAATCCGGAACGTTTGATGCATTAGGTCGCCACGGTCGCCCACTGTGGGCGCCTCCCTGCGCCCCAAAGGTGCCGCATTTCACGGTAGGGCAGTCCGGCGGTGCAATATGACCCGCACCACGTTTGTGTGCACAGGCCCGTTCAAACTCAGTGCGCAATCCGATCAGTCGAGTCATCGCAGAGTTCGTCGAGAACCAGTGGATCGGGTTCCTGTCCAAAACTCCAGTACACCATCAATATGATGATCTTCAGATCATCGAGGGAAACTCGGCGCCCCTGGTGCCGCCATCGCGCGGTCGATGACCACTTCACGCATCGCTGCCGGCAAGACCCCGGCCGATTCCAGAAAACTGATGAACCCGAGGCAGGTGGCACCCAAGTGGTTTTGCTCCGCTGCCGGGTAAACCCTGGCGCTGGTTGGGCATGGTTCACGCAACCAAGGCTCAGGCGAAACCAATTGCGATGTGCCGACAAAACCGGTAGAGCCCCTGGCCGCCGTGTTGAGCCCACTGAGCCAACTTAGCGCGTCGTCAATTTCATCCGATTCAAATCCGACCGCATTGAGTTTGCGCTCCAGATGCGCGGGCTCAGGGCAGCTGTCGCCAGCGTAGTAGTTTTCGTAAACGAAGACAAGGACTTCAAACATGCGTTCAATATAGCGCAGAAAACCTGATCTCTTGACCGATATCCGGCTTTACCCATAATTTCACGGTTGGCGCAAATAGGGTACAGAGGCCCAACGCACCTCAAGCGCGGATGATGCGCTGAAACAGCCCCCCCGGCATGCGCACCAGCTTGCCCTGCAGTTCCAGTTCCATTAACCGCACTTGCAGCGTCGCCGTGTCGAGACCCGTGCGCGCCAAAAGGGCATCAAGGCCCATGGGCAGAAAACCCAAGGCCTGAAGCACGTCATTTTCGCCGTCGGATTCTGGCGTGTCCAAACCCGATGTTCCCTTGGCAGGGTCGTCTGCGTGTGTATCCGGTAACAGCTCTTCCAGTACATCCTGCGCGCTTTCGACGAGTTTGGCACCTTGCCGAATGAGGGCATGGCAGCCCCTAGCCTGAGTGGAATGGATGGAGCCTGGGATGGCAAACACTTCCTTGCCCTGTTCTGCTGCCAGGCGTGCGGTAATCAGTGACCCGGACTTCAGCGCCGCCTCCACCACCAAGGTGCCACAGGACAGGCCTGCAATGACGCGGTTGCGCCTGGGGAAATTGGCCGATATCGGAGGAGTACCCAACGGGTATTCACTGAGTAACACTCCGCGCTGGGCAATGCGATGGGCCAGATCACGATGCTGGCGGGGGTAGACCCGGTCCAGCCCGGTACCCACAACGGCAATGGTCGCGAGTTGTCCTGGGGCTGCGCCTTCAAGGGCACCCTCATGGGCGGCACCATCAACGCCCAGCGCCAAACCAGAAACGATGGTCAGACCCTGTTGGGCCAAAGCCCGCGAAAACTCCCGCGCGTTGATAGCGCCCTGGGGCGTCGGGTTGCGACTGCCCACAATGGCCACACTTCGCGCCATGCTGGTGCTGATACCGTCTGCCGTCCAGCTTTCCGGCGCACCCATCGCATACAACAACAAGGGCGGGTCTTCCATGTGCAACAAGGACTGCGGATACGCCGGGTCCCCGAGCGTAAGAACACGGTGCTGCTGCGGACTCGCTTGCAGCCATTGCCATGTCAGGTCCAACAGGGCCGGCAACTCGGCAGGTTCCGATTGAAGAGCGGCAGTGACCCGGGCACCGACCAGTTGTTCCAGCGAATGCGCGGTTGCCACAAACACCTGATCAGGTAGCCCGAAGGCCGTCAGCAACCGGCGCGCCGTGGTGTTGCCGACACCCGGTGTGAGCCCCAGGCGCAACCAGTCTGCAAGCTCTTCACGGTCCATAGACCCAGTCATTTTTCCGCTAGTGCCGACTGTCTGGCGACCGTGTCACTGCCAAGGCTGACTATTGGCGTGGGTTGATGAGTCGGTCGCCGACCCGAACACCATCGGTGATTTCAAGAATCAGGGCGTAGGAAACCCGTTCGTAGGTGCGAAAAACCATCAACAGTCCGTTGCGCTCGTCGGGCAGCTTTAGCTCCGTGCGGCTGTCATCCGTTCGGTCAATGACGCGGGCTCCATCCTTTTGAATCGCCAACACAATGCCGGGTTCCATGCCATCGGCAGTTCCACGGTTGATGGCAACGACCTGATTCTGCGCTGCGTTCACAACGGCGCTGCCATAAACGGACACGATACGTCCCTCCACCAAGCCATCCGGGGCCCGTGGGGTATAGGTTTGGATCTGCCGTGGCGGCTCCGGCACCAAACGGTCACCCACCCGAATTTCTTCTTTGGCACTGATGATGTCAATGGTGGCCGGAATGATGGCCATGCTTTTGCTTCCATCTCGGTTCTCTACTTCGGAAGTTCCCTCGCCGCGCACCATGGTGGCCTTCCCAACATACTGGGCCTCATAGCCCAAGATCTCTCCGGTCGTGGGGTCCTTGAGCGGCGTGGCATTGCGAAACACACGGAACTGTTGCTCACGCGCCTGGTCATCGACCATCGGCACACCTTGCGGTCCGCGTGCGTAAGCCCGGTCGCCTTTGGTAATCAATACACGGCTCTCCAATGCGGAAACAATGCGTGGGGCGGCTAGCAAACCGGCTTCATCCACCACGATAGGTTCGGCCAAAAACGCTTCAATGGCGCTGGAGCGCAGTGTTGGCAGTGCCGAGTCGGACAGCGTCTCGTAGCGCGTGCGCGGCGACACTTTGACGTTAGGCGGGTCACGCTGTTCCCCTTCCAGGCGCAACCGGGCCAGCCCGCCAACCCGATCAAGAACCAGAACCTGGCCAGGGTAAATGCGGTGTGGGTTTTTGACATCGTCCAGATTCATGCCCCACAGCTCTGGCCAGCGCCAGGCACGTTTCAGGAACAATCCTGAAATGGCCCACAAGGTATCGCCAGACTTCACCGTGTAGCGCTCGGGTGCATTGGTCGCCAGATCGGCCAGCGGTACGCCCTGTTTTGACACTTCGTTAGCAGTTTGCCGCTGCGCCGTGGAGATCGGGAGGTTCTGCGCCCACGCGGGAACCGCCACCAAAGCACTTGCCATTGCGCTCAGCGCGGCCAGCTTGGCCATTGCCACGGTGGATTTGGCCAATAGGTGTGTCGTCATATCGTGTTGCAGTCCCAGGAAATAACTTGATAAGTTACGCGCGATTTTGCGCTCAAGCCCTTGATTCGGCAACGTTTTTAGCCATCTGGCGCTGCGCGATCCCCCAAAAGTGGCGAAAATAGCCACATTTTCCCAATCTAATGGCGCGGTGCTGATCACACTCCGCGCGCCCATCTGGCCCTCCGTGGATGAACTATGGCTCTGCTTCCTATTCTTTGTTATCCCGACCCCAAGCTGCACCGCGTGGCCAAGCCGGTCGATGGCGTTGACGCCCGTATTCGAACTCTGGTGGCCGACATGCTGGAGACCATGTACGACGCCAAGGGCATTGGCCTGGCCGCTACACAAATTGACGTGCATGAACGATTGATCGTGATCGATGTGTCGGAAGAGCGAGATGCACCGCTGATCCTGATCAACCCCGAACTGGTCTGGACCAGCCCTGAGACCCACATCAACGAAGAGGGCTGTCTCTCCGTTCCCGGCATCTACGATGGGGTTGAACGTTTTGACGCCGTGCATGTGCGTGCCGGGGATGAACACGGCAATACCCGCACCATTGAGGCGGATGGCCTGCTGGCGGTGTGTATCCAGCACGAGATGGACCACCTGCTCGGCAAGGTCTTTGTGGAATACCTGTCGCCCCTCAAGCGCAACCGCATCAAGAAAAAAATGCTCAAAGCCCAGCGTGAGGATGACCGGTGAGGGTCATTTTTGCCGGCACCCCCGAATTTGCTCGCGTTGCGCTGGAGCGCTTGTATGCCAGTGGCCACACCATTGCGCTGGTTTTGACCCAACCCGATCGGCCGGCAGGGCGCGGCATGAAGTTGCAGGCTTCCGCCGTCAAGCAATTTGCCCTGCAACACGGCATTGCGGTAGCCCAGCCCCGCAGCCTCAAACTCGATGGCAAATACCCCGAGGACGCAGCCAATGCACGACAGGCGATAGCTGATGCGCAAGCCGATGTGATGGTTGTTGCGGCCTACGGCCTGATCCTGCCGCAGTGGGTACTCGATGAGATGGCCCCCACGCTCCCCGCTGTGCGTGGTTCGCTACCCCCCGAGGAGGCCCTCGCGCCTAGGGGCGTCCCGTCTGCGCTCACGCCCGTTCAGAACAAGCATGGTTGTCTGAACATTCACGGATCCCTGCTGCCGCGCTGGCGTGGGGCGGCACCGATTCACCGCGCCATCGAAGCCGGGGATGTGGAAACCGGCATCACCATCATGCAGATGGACGCTGGCCTGGACACGGGCGACATGCTGCTGATGCACAGCCTGCGCATTACTGCGACTGACACCACGGCATCGCTGCATGACCGCATGGCCGACCTAGGTGGAAAACTGATTGTGATGGCGCTGGACTTGGCGGCCGCCGGGCGGCTAAAGCCTGTGGCCCAACCCCTTGACGGCGTGACTTACGCCCACAAGATCGAAAAACACGAAGCAGCCATCAACTGGCATTTGGATGCACGCCGCATCGTGCAGAGGGTGCGTGCCTTTAACCCCTTTCCTGGAGCCAGCGCAACACTCAACGGAGAAGTCATCAAGGTTTGGGCCGCACATGTCGCAGAACAGCCCGCGCCAACCATGGCGCTAGGCCCCGTCTTGGGGCAAACTCCTGGAACAATTCTGGCTCTGGCCCCCGAGGGTATTGCGGTAACAGCTATGAATTCAATAGCAATTTTGACTGAACTGCAACGCCCGGGTGGTAAACGTTTGGGCGCTGCCGACTTCCTGCGGGGCTTTGACATGCAACCGGGTATGCGCTTTGAATCGGTAAACCCATGATTCTGGGGCGCGCCTACCGCCAGCACCCCGAATTCCGCCAGGGCGCGCTTGACATGTTGGGCGTGGCGCCGGGCATTGCAGCCTGGGGTTTGATGACCGGCGTGGCGATGGTCAAGTCAGGCATGAGTACGGTCGAGGCCCTGCTGATGGCGGCCATTGTGTTCGCTGGTAGCGCACAGTTGGCCTCGATCCCCCTGATTCTGGCAGGGGCGCCGATGTGGGTGGTACTGGCCACCGCCCTGTGCGTGAATCTGCGTTTTGTCGTGTTCAGTGTGCACATGCGGCCCTATGTCATGCACCTGCCGCTGTCGCAACGGCTGTTGGCGGGTTACCTGACAGGAGACCTGACCTACGTTTTGTTTGTAAAACGTTTTGCCGACCCGGCAACGGACGCCGATGGCCGCAACGGCCAGATGGCCTACTTGGTCGGCAATGGCGGTGTCAACTGGATCAGCTGGACGGCCTGTAGTGTGGTGGGTGTGGTGCTGGCCAATGCCATACCCACCCAATGGGGTCTGGGCTTTGCCGGTATTCTGGCCCTGTTGGGGATGTTGTGTTCGCTGGCCTCCAACCGCTTGCGCTGGGTCTCGGCGGCCGTGGCCGGAACAGCGGCGGTCGCCGCCTTCGCGCTGCCACTCAAGCTCAATATCCTGGTTGCCATTGCTGCCGCAGTGTTGGTCTGTGTGGTGCTTGAAAAAGCCCTGCCGTCCGGCCGTGGAGCAACCCGCACAACGGGGCATTAAACATGGCCGACTTCTTTACCGGTGAAACCAATGCCTGGACACTTGTGACGATCGTGGCTCTGGCGGGTGTCAGCGTGTTGTCGCGCTCTTTGTTCTTTATTTCGAAGAAAGATTGGGTATTGCCACTCTGGGTACAGCGCGGCCTGCAGTACGCCCCCATTGCAGCGCTGTCGGCGGTGATCGTGCCCGAGATCGTAATGACACAGGGCATGCTCATTCACACCCTGCAGGATGCCCGCTTGTACGCGGCTGCGGCCGGTGTAGGCTATTTTTTCTGGCGCAAGGGCGCCGGGCAGGTGGTGCTGGGCACCATTGTGGTGGGCATGGCGGTGTACCTGCCGTTGCACGTCGGTCTCGGCTGGTGAAGGCTTTGACTCCAGTGCGCCCGCAGCAGGGTTGGGGCGAGCGCCGCCGTTCGTGTCCTCCGCCCTGCGGGCTCCCCCTTGACCTCACTTTGGCGCTCACCCCAGCCCTGCTGCTCGACGTGGTGAAACTCGGGAAATCGCCTTCTACAATCCGCTGAACGCGCGTTACGGCGCTGCATCGTATTTCCCACTTCCATCCGAGGTATCTCCATGAACGTCATCCGTTTCTCCGATCTGTGCGCGCAAGGTAAAGTTGCCGGCAAGCGCGTCTTCATTCGCGCCGACCTCAATGTGCCGCAGGACGATGCGGGCAATATCACCGAAGACACCCGTATTCGTGCCAGCATCCCGTGCATCCAGATGGCGCTGGATGCTGGCGCTGCGGTGATGGTGACGTCCCACCTGGGCCGCCCCTCCGAGGGCGACTTCAAGCCCGAAGACTCGCTGGCCCCGGTGGCCGCGCGCATGGGCGAGCTGATGGGCCGCAGCATCCCCGTGGTGGCGAATTGGGTGGATGGTGTGCAGGTGAATGCAGGTCAACTGGTGATGCTGGAAAACTGCCGCGTCAACAAGGGCGAAAAGAAGAACAACGAAGAACTGGCCAAGAAAATGGCCGCGCTGTGCGACATCTTTGTGCACGACGCCTTTGGTACCGCCCACCGCGCCGAGGCCTCCACTTACGGCATCGCCCAGTTCGCGCCAATTGCCTGCGCCGGCCCCTTGCTGGCGGCCGAGATGGATGCGATTTCCAAGGCCTTGCTGGCGCCCAAGCGCCCGCTGGTGGCCATCGTCGCTGGCTCCAAGGTCTCGACCAAGCTGACCATTTTGAAGAGCCTGGCCGCCAATGTGGACCAGTTGATCGTGGGTGGCGGCATTGCCAACACCTTTATGCTGGCTGCGGGACTGAAGATTGGCAAGAGCTTGGCCGAGCCCGATTTGCTGGACCAAGCCACCGCCGTCATCGAAGCCATGAAGGCGCGTGGCGCTGCCGTGCCCATCCCCACCGATGTGGTGACCGCCAAGACCTTTGCCGCCGATGCTCCCGCCACTGTCAAGGCAGCGACCGACGTGGCGGAGGACGACCTGATTCTGGACATTGGACCGCAAACCGCGCAGGCGCTGGCCACGCAGCTGATGTCGGCGGGAACCATCGTCTGGAATGGCCCGGTCGGCGTGTTCGAGTTCCCCGCATTTGAGAACGGCACCAAGGTGATTGCCCAGGCGATTGCCGCGTCCAGCGCCTTCAGCATCGCCGGTGGTGGTGACACCTTGGCCGCCATTGCCAAATACGGCATTGAAGACAAGGTGGGCTATATCAGCACCGGTGGAGGCGCCTTCCTGGAGGTGCTGGAGGGCAAGACGCTGCCGGCATTTGAAGTGTTGTCACGTCGCTTTGCTGGTTAAGCCATGCTGGGACCGGGCTGGAAGTCAGCATTCCAGCGCCGGGCGAGGATGAAAATACTACGCTTTTTGTAGCGACTTATTCAACATCCACGTGGGCTGGAAGCTCTTTTTTTTAAAGAACTGATCCGCAGCCCTACACCAGCAGCGCATTCACCCGTTTCACATAAGCCGCCGGGTCCGCCGGCATACCGCCTTCGGCCAGCAGCGCCTGGTCAAACAGGATGTGCGCCAGGTCGTTGAAGTGCACCGAGCCGTCCAGCTTCTTGACCAGCGCGTGCTCGGCATTCACTTCCAGCACGGGCTTCACTTCCGGTGCGGCCTGGCCGGCTTGCTTGAGCATGCGCGCCAACTGGGTGCTCATGCCGTCGTCCTTGACCACCAGGCAAGCCGGGCTGTCCACCAGGCGGGTGGTCACGCGCACGTCCTCGGCCTTGTCCTTCAGCGCTTCTTTCAGCTTGGCCAGCAGGGGTTTGAAGGTCTCGGCGGCTTCCTCGGCGGCCTTTTTCTCGGCTTCGTCCTGCAACTTGCCCAGGTCGACCGCACCCTTGGCAACGCTTTGCAGCGGTGTGCCGTCAAAGTCCTGCACAAAGTTCAGAGCCCACTCGTCAACGCGGTCAGTCATCAGCAGGACTTCGATGCCCTTCTTCTTGAACACTTCGAGCTGCGGGCTGTTCTTGGCGGCGGCCAGGGTGTCGGCGGTGATGTAGTAGATGGCTTCCTGGCCTTCTTTCATGCGCGCCTTGTAGTCGGCAAAGCCGACGCTGGCCGAGTCGGTGCTGGTGGAGGCAAAACGCAGCAGCTTGCTCAGTCGCTCCTTGTTGGCGAAGTCTTCGCCCAGGCCTTCCTTCAGCACAGCGCCAAATTCGCTGTAGAACTTGGTGTATTTGCCCGCGTTTTTCTCGGCTTCAGCTTTGTCTTCGGCAGATAACACGTCGGTCACGCCGTCGGCCGATGCCTCTGGCAACTTGTCGTTGTTGGCCAGGTCTTCCAGCATGGACAAGACACGTTTGGTGCAGCCGTCGCGGATGGCCTTCACGTCGCGGCTTTCCTGCAGCAGCTCACGGCTCACATTCAGCGGCAGGTCGGCGGAATCGACCACGCCCTTGACGAAACGCAGGTAGGTGGGCAGCAGGGCCTCGGCGTCGTCCATGATGAAGACACGCTTCACGTACAGCTTCAGGCCGCCCTTTTTCTCGCGGTTCCACAAATCCATGGGCGCTTTGCCGGGGATGTAGAGCAGTTGTGTGTATTCGGTGCTGCCTTCCACGCGGTTGTGCGTGTGGGCCAGGGGCGCTTCAAAGTCGTGGCTGATCTGTTTGTAGAAGTCGTCGTACTGCTCTTGCGCGATGTCCTTCTTGGGGCGGCTCCAGATGGCGCTGGCCTTGTTGACGGTTTCCCATTCGCCGGTCTTGACCATGCCGCCGGGTTGGCGACCGCCGTTCTCGTCCGACGGATTGATCAGCTCGCCGTCTTTCCACTCTTCCTTTTCCATCTGGATGGGCAGGCTGATGTGGTCGGAGTATTTGTTGATGATGCCCTTGACCTTCCAGGCCTGGGCATAGTCCTGGGCGTCTTCGCGCAGGTGCAGCGTGACGCTGGTGCCGCGCTGGGCACGTTCAATGGTTTCGACTTCAAAGGCGCCGCCACCGCTGGCACCGCCGTCGCTGACCCAGCGTACGCCTTCGCTTTCCTTCATGCCGGCACGGCGCGATTCGACCGTGATCTTGTCGGCCACGATAAAGCCGGAGTAAAAGCCCACGCCGAACTGGCCGATGAGCTGGGAGTCGGTCTTCTGGTCGCCGCTGAGCTTGCTGACGAAATCCTTGGTGCCGCTCTTGGCGATGGTGCCCAGGTTGTCAATGGCCTCCTGGGCGCTCATGCCAATGCCGTTGTCGGTAATGGTGAGCGTCTTGGCATCCTTGTCGAAGGTGACCTTGACCTTGAGTTCAGAGTCGTTTTCGTACAGGCCGCCGTCATTGATGGCCTCAAAACGCAGTTTGTCGCAGGCGTCCGACGCGTTGGAGATCAGCTCGCGCAGGAAAATTTCCTTGTTGGAGTACAGCGAGTGCGTGACCAGGTGCAGCAGTTGGGCAACTTCGGCCTGGAAGGAAAGGGTTTGCTTGGTCATGGGGTTAGAACTTTCGGTAAAGCTTCAATAACAATAAAGGGATGCCAGCGGACGCCTAAGGCGTCGCGCGCGAAACCCTCAATTATGGGCGATGGGGTGTTATTCAAGGGCTTTGGGTTACCAGCAGAAACCTTTGGGGGAGTGCCATGGTGACTTTGGTATCAATCGGGTAGCGGGTTTTGCTCCGTGTCCCCCGCCCGCTGCGCGGGCTCCTCCTTTACCTGCGCAAAACCCACTACCCGATTGCTACTGCGCGGCTGGGTTGGTGCCGATTTAGGGGAGAAGTCCGTCGTCTCGCTTCGCCTTCCTGAGGCGGTACTCGCGACCAACCGTTGCACGCATAGGTTCGAGCAGCAGGGCTGGGGTGAACGACAAAGTGAGGTCAAGGGGGAGGCCGAAGGCCGGAGGACACGAACGGCGGCGCTTGCCCCAGCTCTGCTGCGGGCGCACAACGAGATCGTGTGGGCAATGTTTCACCGCGACGTGCGGGCGATTACCCTGTCATGCCACTGCACCACTTGGCTCGCTCCAGCGTTGCGTATGGTTTAGAACGATTCATGCGGCGCCAGGTAGCGCCACTGCCCCACGGGTAAATTCCCCAGCATGACCTTGCCCACACGAACCCGCTTCAAGCCCACCACCTTGAGCCCCACCAGTTCGCACATGCGGCGGATCTGGCGCTTTTTGCCCTCGGTCAGTACAAAGCGCAGTTGCTCGGGGTTTTGCCATTCCACCTTGGCGGGTTTCAGAGCCTGGTCGTCCAGGCGAAGGCCGTGGCGCAGCAGGCGCAGCTTGTCAATGGGAAACACCGACTGCACGTCGGAACTGACGGGGTCGTCATCGTCAATGCGGCTCAGTTGGGTCGGTGGCGCAGGGCGGGCGGCGGCACGCGCACCATAAGTGGCTGCGGCCGAGTTGGCGGCCGCCGGATTGGTCACGCCGGTGTAGACCACGCGCACCAGGTATTCTTTTTCCATCCCCGAGTCTTCGCCAATCAACTGGCGCGCCACGCGGCCGTCCTGCGTCAGTACCAAGAGCCCGGTCGAGTCAATGTCCAGCCGCCCGGCCGGCACCAGGCTTTTGAGTTGACTGCCATGGAAGAAGAAGCGGGCGTTGTCGTCCGCCCAGCGGTTTTGCGGCTGTATCAGTTTGATGGCAGGCTCGTGCCCGTCTTCGGCCTGACCGCTGACGATGCCAATCGGTTTGTTCAGCAGAATTGTCACCTGGTTGGCCTGTGCGCCCTTGGCCTGCTGGGTAACCTCGATGCGCGCATCGGGGGCCACCTGCATGCCCATTTCGGCGACCTTGCCATTGACCTTGACCCAGCCCTTGGCGATCCAGTCGTCGGCCTCGCGCCTTGAGGCCAGGCCCAGCTCGGCCATGCGTTTGTTCAACCGCATGGTGCCGTTGGCTCCGTGGGCTGCGGTGTTGGTTTGCCCGGCCGGGATGGCCGCGCGGCTGGCGGTGCCTTTGCCCGCCGGTGATGGAGCGCGGCGGAATGCAGGGGCGGGCGGTTTGGAGTCTGTCATTTGCTATATCTTTTGTAGCTAGTTGCGCATATTCTACGAGGGCTGGAGGGTCTTTTGGCTTGTCAATTTGACACCAGGGCGTCCTTGCGAAAAAATAGGCCAATGCATCCGACCACCCCCTCCCTGTGCGCTGGCCTGCGCACATTCGGCGCAACCGCCATTCTGCTGTCTGCAGGCCTGCTATACCAGCCCCAGGCCTTGTCCGCAGAACCGGATTGGAGCATCGGCGTCTATGGCGGCAAGTTTTACGACACCGAGCCCGCGGGTCTGACGCAGGGCAAAGCCACTTTCATGAACCACCGCATGCTGGCGGTCACCGGCACCAAGACACTGTGGCGGTCCGAGTCGTTCCCGATGTCGCTGGAACTCGACGCCATGATTGGCCAGCAATTCGGCATGGACTCTCTAACCGAAATTGCCTTTGCCCCGGTGCTGCGCTGGAGCAGCTTTCCGTGGAAGGACACCCTGCAAACTGATCTGCGTTTAGGGCCCTTGGGTTTTCCTACACGTCCAAGGTGAGCTCGCTGGAGTTGGGACCGGAGGGCAAGGGCAGCCAGACGCTGAATTTTTTGATGATCGAGTTGGCGTTTTCACGGCCCAAGGACCCTTCACGCGAAGTCTTTGTGCGGCTACACCACCGTTGTGCTGTTTACGATTTGTTGAATAACTACGGCGCCAATGGCGAGGACTTTTTGTCCTTTGGGTATCGGGTGCGGTTTTGAAGGCCGTTGCGCTTCAACAAGTGCACCGCCCCAAGCCAATCTTTCTGGACTACTGGGGCGGGTTTGGATGGGGGAGCAAACGCGCGCATTCTTCGTTGACTGCGGCATAACACTCACACACACGTTCCTCCAGCTTGGCACGGTCCAGCAGTTCGATGCGTCCTCTGGAGCAGGCAATCGCCCCTTCCTTTTGAAGAAGGCCAGCAGTTTGCGTCACGCTTTCACGGCGAACACCCAGCAAATGCGAAATCTGCTCTTGTGTAATCGACATCGTGTTGCTTTGCAAACGGTCGAAACTCGTCAAGATCCAGCGGCAGAACTGCTGAACCAAGGAATGGTGTTGGTTACACACCGCCGTCTGGGATGTTTGGCAAATCAGGGCCTGTGTGTACAACAAGGCCAGGTGCTGCAACTTGCCACCCAATGCAAATTCGCGTTTCATGATCTTGCGGCTCAGGCGATAGGCCTGGCCTGCGCTTTGCACTTCGGTGCTGCTGGGCAGGCTTTCGCCGCCCATGTAGATGGAGCTGCCTATCATGCCCTCGTTGCCAACCAGCGCAATCTCACTGGAAGACCCGTCCTCCAGTGCATAGATCAAGGACACGATGCCGGACGTCGGAAAGTGCAAAAAATTCACATGATCGCCCGACTCGGACATGGTCCAACCCCGAGGCATTTCCACCAGTTCCAATTCGGGAAGGATTCTGGCGTAGTCCGCAGCGGGGAGCGACGCCAGTATTTGGTTTAACTGGGGATCGGGTGCGTTCGCGGCGGCTATTTTTGACATGGAAACTTTCGGGTTGTCTTGGTTTGACCGATCAACATTGGCAAAACCGGGAGCATTTGGCGATTTGTGGATATCGCCGGCACCTGACGTCAAAGGGCCGAGGATTGTAGTGGTATTGAATCCCCAGTGCTGAATACGTCCCTGCCGTGATCCGTCGAACCGCGTCACCCGGGCGTGAGTTGGCGAACAGACGGCACATTACACCCGGCATACGCTGCTGCGGATGAAACCCCCAGAGAATTCAAAACAGCCGGCAATGGACTCCAAGTTGCCCGTTGATGCGGACGCAGGCAAGACCTTGACCGATGTTCTGGGGCAGGCCGAGCATGTGAAGGGTTTGGTGGAGCAAAGTGCGCAGGAGCTTTCATCCGTCAATACCGGGCTTGCACAAGAGATGGCCCACAGTCGCGAGTCACCCGGGGTGCGGGTCGCGCTGGAAAAAAGCCAGGCGGTGGAAAACAAGGTGCAAGAAGCATCCGAAAAGCTGTCTGAGGTCAATTTGGCGCTGGAGGCCGAGGTCAATGCGCGGCATGTACTCGAAGCGCAATTGGCCACAGTCACCCAAGACGCGCAGGCAGCCCGCCATGCGGCTCTGCACGATGCCCTGACCGGCTTGCCCAACCGCACGCTGTTTGAAAACCGCCTGGAACACGGGCTGGCGCAGGCCAGCGCCAAAAAGGACTTTGGCTGTGATGTTCCTGGATTTGGACGGCTTTAAAAGGGTCAACGATGTGTATGGTCACGACGTTGGTGACGCGGTGCTCCAGTGCACCGCAGAACGGCTCAAACAACACACCCGTGGTGACGACACCGTCAGCCGTTTCGGTGGTGACGAGTTCTTGTATTTGCTGACCGAAATCGACACTGACCACGATACCGCGGTGGTTGCACAGAAGATTGCAGACGCAGTCCAGCTTCCGTTTCAGCTGAGCATTGGTGAACTCACCATCAAGCCCAGTATCGGAATTGCGATTTTTCCCAGGGACGGGACAAGCTTGAGTGCCCTGATGAAGAGTGCCGATACTGCCATGTACAAGGCCAAACAGGGCAAACTGGTCTACGCATTTGCAAGTTAAAGTCGCTTAGCGGAACGTCACCTGGCTGCGCAGTGCTCCCAAATCCAGCACCCGCAGGCCCCCATATTCCACTTTGATTGCCCCGCTGGCCGCGAGCGAGGTCAGCGCCTCGTTGACCCGCTGGCGCGACAGACCCACTAGGTAGGCCAGCTCCTGCTGGGTGATGCGCAGCACTTCACCCACTCCGGGGTAAAGCACCGGGTTGAACAGCGAAGCCAGGCTACGGGCCACCCGAATATCGGGGTTGGTCATGCGGTCGATTTCCCGCGCGGCAATGAACTGGCCCAGGCGCTCGTTGAGCTGATTCATGACGAAGCGGTTGAAGCCGATCGAGTGGTCCAGCAGCCAGTGGAAGGTGTCCACGTGCAGGCCAGCCACGCGGCTCTTGCGCAGGGCCTGGATGTTGTAGCGGTAAGTCTCGCGTTTCATGGCGGTTCCTTCACCAAACCAGCCGCCCGGTGGCACACCGGTGAAGGTCATGGTTTGACCGTCCGCGTTGTCGCTGCTCATTTTGAGCAAGCCATCCACAACGCCAAACCAGTAGGTTACCGGGCGCCCGATACGGCAGATGTATTCGCTGGTGTCGGCATCCGCGATCTTGAGCTCGTCGACGGCGCGTTGTCGTTCGGCGGCAAGAGGTGAATCCATGGAATGGCGTCGAGTTCTGGCTCCGTCAAACCCCGGCGGCGTTGGTGCAATGCGGATTCGGACGTCATGGGTTGGGTTGTAAGTTGGCAGAAAGTGAAGGGAAACCCTAGCGAGAAATGCATGAATTGTCGTTCAAACGACAACCCGACGTCAAATGCGAAGCTACTATTCGCAGCAATAGAAAGGCTTGTTGCGCGGCAGCAGGTTGAGACAAATGGTGAGAAGGATCAGGAATGCAAACGACTTTTCCGCGGCTACTTCAAAAGCACGCCAGTGAGCGCCTAACGCGCCCGCCATGCGAGAAGGAATACGGCATCTGGCAATCATTAAGCTGGGCCGACCTGTCTGCAATGGTGCAACAGATTGCTGCCGGCCTGCACCAGGCCGGTCTGCGCCGTGGCGAGCACATGGTGGTGGTCGGTGCCAACCGCCCACGCCTGTACGCCACCATGCTGGCCGGCAGTCGCTGGGTGCCATTCCGGTACCTCTGTACCAGGACGCCGCAGCGGCGGAATGTGTCTTCCCCATCAACAACGCCGAAGTGCGTTTTGCGCTGCCGAGGACCAGGAGCAGGTCGACAAGCTGCTGGAGATTCGTGACCAATGCCAGCAGCTGGAGCGCATCTACTTTGATGATCCGCGCGGCCTGCGCAAGTATGACGACGCCTGCCTGGCTTCGCTGGACGAGTTGCAGGCGGCGGGCAAGGCCTTTATTGCACTGCACCCGGAGTTCTATGCGGAGCCGAGGTTAACCAGGCAAAACCGGATGATGTCGGTGCCATGTTTTTCACCTCCGGCACCACCGGCAACCCTAAGGGAGTGGTCCACACCCACAACTCACTGCTCAACCGGGCGCGCGTGGGGCAGATTTTGACAAACTCACCGGCACCGAAGAGGTATTGGCGTACCCGCCGCCCGCCTGATTGGCCAGAACATTTTTTCCTACGCCCAGTGGCTGGCCTGTGGCTACGTCGTGAACTGCCCGGAGTCGGCGGCCACGGTCACCATCGATCTCAAGGAAATTGGCCCCACTTATTACTTTGCACCTCCCCGGGTGTTTGAAGGCCTGCTGACCAGCGTGATGATCCGCATGGAAGATGCCGGCGATCAAGCGCAACATGTTCCATTACTTCATGGGCATCGCCAAACGCGTGGGACCCGACCTGATGGATGGCAAGCCGGTCTTTCATGGACCGTGTGTTGTACGGCCTGGGACCCCTGTTCGTCTACGGCCCCTTGCGCAACACGCCTGGGTATGAGCCGCGTACGCGTGGCCTACACGGCTGGCGAGGCCATTGGCCCGGACCTGTTTTCGTTCTTCCGCTCCATCGGCATCAACCTCAAACAGTTGTATGGCTCCACCGAGACCGCCGTGTTTGTCTGTCTGCAGCCCGACCACGAAGCGCGTGCCGACACGGTGGGGTTCCGTGCGAGGCGTTGAGATCAAGGTGTCGGATAACGGCGAAATTTTGGTCAAGTGCACCGGGCCTGAAGAATACTACAAAAACGTCCCGGCCGCCACCGCCGAGGTGTTGACCGCTCAAGGTTGGTACCACACCAGTGACGCCGGTTTCATTGATGCGCACGGCCACTTGAAGATCA
>JADJBC010000005.1 GCA_016703945.1 Candidatus Aalborgicola danicus | reverse complement strand
AGCCCGTCAGTGAAAACGGGGAAAATTTTGGGCGGCTGACTTCAACAGGCTGTTACCAGTCATAGCGGGTTGCGATTTGCCTGCACCAAACCGGCCATTGGCGCTGTTACAGTTTGGCACGCAGCCCTGCGCTCTGAGTGGACTGCGATGCGCATATGGACGAGGGTGTCGAGATCGAGCCAACCGTGGATCTGGCAGCACAACACGCACCGGATTTTTAATGTCGATCAACGCATCAATGAATGGCAGGTACCACCGGCGATTACGAATCGCTTCGGGGTTGCTGCTACCGTTTTAAGCCGTGCACCGCAGATCGCTTTCCTAAACTCCTAACCCTGGTGATGAACCTGGCGGGTTGGGGGCGATGAACTCAGTTTTCCAGGCGGTTTGGGGTGCTTCCACGGGGGCTAATTGGCTAGATGCGGGTGAAATCCGTACTCAACCACTGCCTACAGATGCATGACCGTAGCCCACCGGGTACAGCTGAAACTGTGTCGGCGCTGGGGTAGCTTACATAACCACCGCTGCCCAAAATGGCTTGCGGGGCCACGCGCAAGGTTGCCACAAACTGATCAAAGCTGGAGTAGCGCGAGGTCTGCGCACTCACATCCTCGTTGGACAGCAGCACATGCCCGGCCCATGGGCCTTCCAGGGGCAGCATCCAGTAACTGGCATCGCCCGGTATTTTGCCAAACGCAATGGCGCTGCGTACCCACGACGGCAGGCCGACCGGGTCATCCTGAAAATCAACGCTGGTGAGCCACTCCACCATTTCGACGCTGGCATCTTCCCAATGGGCAGGGGGCAGGAATAGAAAGCCAGCCGTCCAGTGGTCATCTGGATCGGTGCAAAACAAGGCGACACCGGGGGTCTGGCGGTAGACCGCGAGCAACTGCAGGGCAGCAGGGTAGGCTGCCAGGTGGGTGGCCTGCGCCTGCGTGAGCGGGTCATTGAGCGCCACGTGCTGCACTGGAATCTGGATGATTTCGGCAGGAGCCCCCTCATGCGCCACATCCCATTCGCTGGGCTGCGCCAACACATACGGGGCGGCATCGGTCAAAAAGTCCTGCAGCATCTGCGCCGCTGACTTGTCCACCAGAGCGGACTGCACGGCTTGGGCTTCTTGGCGCTTTTTGCGCTCGGTGGGGCCCCAGGCAAAGTCGATGTGGGCGGCATGCAGCGCCACCTCGTCCAGCAGGCAGTCTTCCAGCGAGCTCCAGGCCAGCGACAGCTCGATTTCAGCTTCATGGCCGGGGGTGGCAAAAGCTGCACTGGCAAAGCCCTGCAGTGCCGCCACCAGACCCGGCTGGTTGGCTTTTTCTGCGGCCTGCGCCTTGAGCGCACGCTGAAACGTGCCATCGGGTTTGGCCTGGCCCTGCATGACCGAGTGCATCAAGGTGCCCAGCGCCGTGAGTTGATGCTGGGCGCACAACGCCAGCAGCGTTATGGCTGTGTCCGGGTAGCGCTTGAAGGCCGAAGCAAAGCTGGCATCACAGGCGCGTTCATTGAGCTTGAAGTACGCCAACAGCAGCTGGTGGGTGGCACTGCCCGGCCCCGAGGCTGCAGGCGAGTGCGACAAACCCTCGCGCAGTTGCAGCATCAGTTCAGATGGATCCACAGAGTCCCGTTGGTTCAGCAGTTCTTGCAATGGTGTCATGGCGGTGTCCTCGCGCTAAAAAACTCAGTTGTTGCAGTTGCCGGATGCCTGCAGCACACGCCGACGTACGTTCTGCTGTGGTTGGCGCCAGTTGATTTGCGCAGAGGGTGCGGGTGCCTCGCACAGCGCCGGGCGGCGCGTCAGCTGGGCCCGCACCTGCGCCATGCTGCGCTGTGCCTGGGCCAAGATGCCCGCATCTTTTAGGGCTTGCGCCACCACGGCGCGGTCGGCCTCATGGGCCAGGGTGGGACGGCCGCCTCCAAAACCCTGTTTGCGGGAGGCATCATACGCATCCCAGCGGCGGCGTAGTTCGGTGGTGGAGGGTGCCAGAACCTCGGCCCACACCGCAGCTTCCAGGGCTTGCTGCTGGGGGTACACCCAGCTCACGGTGATCTGGGCCGGCAAACTGGCCAATGCGACGGACACGGTGCGCTGTGCATCGGCATGGCGTTGGTGGGCCATCAGAAACCAGGCCAAGTCCACCTGGGCTGAGACCCGCTGCACGCCTCTGTGCAGCGCTTCGCGGGTGCGGTCGCCGCGCTCGGGCAGGGCGAGGCTTTCAATGCGGGTGGTGAGTTCAGTCTCTGCGGCAAGCGGGTCATTGGCACCCTCCAGCGCCCGGGCGAGCATCAGGCGCGTGCCCAAGAGCATTGGGTCTTGGGCGGGGCTTGCTGCAGAGCGCAAACGCACCGCGTCCTGCAGCAGCGCCACCTGCGCGGCAGGCGCCAGCTCACCATATGAGAGTTGTTCTTTGGCCCAGGCAACACGCAGGCGCTCCTCGCCTTGCGGCGCAGTGAGTTCGTCCACGATCTGGTTCAAGAGTGCCACGCGCTCGGCTTCTGGCTCCACGAGCGAGGCCAGCCCTTCCAGCGCATCGATACGGCGCAGATCGCGCGTGGGCAGGTGTTGCGCAATGGCCCATGCGGCGCGGTAGTGGCGCATGGCGGCGTCTGAGTCCTCCGCGTTGTTGGCGGCTTTGCCAGCCCCCAAAAGGAGTGCCAGACGCTCGGCGTCGGGCAGCGCAGCGGCTTGCGCCAGCCGTGCCTCCCAGTCTGCGGGTGAGAGTTCTGGCTTTGGCGCAGCGGTGGGCACTGGCGCGGGCTCCACGTCGTCCGCAGGCACTTGCAAAGCGGGTATCAATACCGAGGCCAAAAACCCGAACTGCGGCACTGCGACCCAGGCCACCGCGACCGGAGCGCAGAGTACGGCGGCATACAAGGTGAGGCCCACTACCGATTCCCAGAGACGGGCCTTGCGGCCCATGAGCTCGGGCAGCAAAGTGGTGACCGCCGCGCTGCGCTGTGCAAACGACCAGGCGCGCCCCGGATGCCTGTAGCCCCGTAAACAAGGCTTGCACGGCCTGCGACTCATCCAATGCCGTCTAAGCGGGCCTTTGTGTTGCCAGGTCGAGTTGCATCACCCGCCATTGGTGTGGCAGGCCAAAGGCGAACAGCACGGCCACAACGCGCAGCACCATGTCATCCAGCCACTGCCCCAGGCCAAACAGCAGGCCGCAGCACAGCACCGCAAAGCCCAGGCGCAGCCGGGGTGCGCGCCCAAACAAGAAGGTCTCCAGCACGCGCCCACCATCCAGCGGCACGATAGGCAGCAGGTTCAGGTAGTTGATGACCAGCGATGCAATCAAGAATGCGTTGAGCCAGGGCGGTGCCGACCACCACCCGCTGGCAGCCGCCCAAAAGGCCACGCCCGCCAAAACAATGCCGGGCACCGGGCCGGCCAGGTAGACCAGCAGCTTTTCCATGGGTGTGGCGGTGGCTTTTTCACCCATGGCCAAGCCACCCAGGCCCGGCAGAAAGAACACCGACACATTGCGGTAGCCCGTGAGACGCATGGCCAGGTAGTGCCCGCCTTCGTGCAGGGCGACCACCGCCAGCACAATGGGCACAAAGCTCCACGACAGCCAGAACCCGCCCACGCCCAAAAACAGCAAAGCGCTGACCCCAAACACCAGCCACTTGGTGCGGCTGCTACTGGGTGCGTCGTGGTGCAGCGCTCTCTGTGCTTGAAAGGCGGCCAAGTCGGCATCTGATTCCGAGCTTGTGCTGCCGTGCTGCGCAGTGGTGGCGGGCAAGTTGCGCACTGTGTTGCCTGCGCGGCTCGCACGCCATTGCCCGGCCAGCGCTACGGCCGTATAACGCAGGGCAGCGGCCCAGGTCAGGCGCAGGCGCAGGTGCGGGCTGTGGGCCACGGCCTGCAACTGGCCGGACTGCTGCATGTACGGCACCAGTTCCGCAAACGATTGGTGCAGCCTGCGCAGCAGCTCTGCACTATCGGTACACACCGGCACCCTGGCCGCCTGCACCCGTGCCGTGTGGCGCTGCAGAGCCTCTTGCCATGTGGGCAGGTAGTCGTCAAACACGCGCCAGCCCGGGAGTTGTTGGGGTGAGTAGTGCTGGAAGCAGTTGAGCGTGATCCACTGGCTTGCATCGTCAAAGCAGGTGATGAACTGCAGCACGCAGAGTTGTCGGTGCTCTGGCATGGGCGAAGGGGTTACCAGCACGTAGGTGGCGTGGTCGGCGTGGCGGTAGATGTCAAAGTACACCGGCAGGTCGGCAGGGGGTCACCACGGCGGTCTGGGTCATGCCGCTACCCAGGTAGTGAAAACCTAAGGCCACCAAATCTGGGTGCGGCTTGCTCCAAATCTTCAGGCTGGCCTCTGGAATATCTGCCCGGTTCACCGGGGCACTGCCAATGCGTTGCCAGCGCAGGCGCAGCAAGCGTTGCACACCGATGGCATAGACCAGCACCACCAGCGCGGCTATCGCCAGACCAATGATCCCAACGCTATTCATCAGTATCGCCATTCAATGGTTCTCCGGTAGATCAGCCCGCACGCGGCAAAGTCTAAATCACGCGATGGGGGATCACAGGACACAGTGCAATGACCAAAGCCTGTGACCCCACATAGCGGGCAGCGCAATTCAGCCTACAGCAGCAGCCTTCACCAGCGCCCTGAACCCGGCGTCGTGCAGGGCCAGTCGCTCTGCGTCGCAGTGCTGGCAAAGCCAGGGTTTGCCCTTGCCGGTGAGTGCGAACAGGCTGTACTGGCCGCAGGCCTTGCAGCGCAGCGATTCATTGGGGCCGTAGCTGGGCTCGAAGCGATCACACTGGATGTCGGGGCGTCGACCGGCGAGCCAGGCGTATTCCTCCATCGGGAACATGTTCGCCAAGCCCAGGTGGATGAGCCGGGGCAGCTCGGCCAGCGGCGCCAGCGAGCCGTCGGCCAGGCGCACGGTGGTGAGGGTGAGCAGCTCCAACTCGCGAAGCGCGGTGAGCGGCGCCAGGCTTTCGATCAGCAGCGGCTTGAGGCTGTTGGAATCGCCACCAATCCACAGCTCGCGAAGTTTTGGCAGGCCCTGCAGGAAGCGCAGGTCGCCGGCGGCACGCACGTTGGTGACGTCCAGGGACACCAGCGCTGGCAGTTGTGACAGCGCCTCGATGTGCGTGGCCGACGGTGCTCCGCCCAGATGCAGATGGGCCAGGCGCTTGAGGCCCGCGATGGGCGCCAACGAGCTGATGGCGCTCCACTTGATGTACAGCCCTTCCAGGTTCGGCATGGCACACGCGGCCTCAAAAATCTCCTGCGTCACCTTGGTGTGAAACCACAGCGTGCGCACGTTGGCGAGCGTGGGCAGCAGCGCGCACCACTCGCGCACGAGGGCCTTTTGCTGCGCGGGCTTGAGGGTGGTCTGGGTGATTGCGAGCGACAGCCGCTCGTTTACACCATGGTCCGCCGGGTCGCGCACGTTGCGCGGCGGGAAGTCCAGCGCCGGACGGTGGTACCAGTAGTCGTCGCCGGGCGCATAGATCAGGCTGCGCGCGCGCTTCTGTTCCTGGAAGGGTTTCAGTGCGGCTGGCAGGGTTTCCATTGAATCCATGGCGGTGTCCAGTCAAAAGCAATCTTTGCCGATTGTTGTCCATTTTGAGTAAAAATCCGCCTGGCCTTTTAGAATCAAACTGAACCAGCAAACACCAAACCATTCGAGGATGGAAACATGAGCGATACGATTTGGGTACGGAGAAAGTCGCAAGCGGGTACGGCAAATTCAGGCGATGACGTCGATCATTCGCTTTTCTGCAAGAACGCGCAAGAATTGGACAAACTCGCGCAGTCGATTGGCGTTGGCAAGCTGTCCTGCCCACTCGGACGAGCGCCATCGGGTTGCCGATTCGCAGCCAGTGTTGCGTGACGGCGGTCTTTTCCGTTAGGCAACACAGGAACATTCCGTCGCTGGCGCATGGACAAACAATACAAGCCCCATTTCATCCGAGAGCTCAAGCGCCTGATGGCACTGACGCTTCCTGACTTTAGACTCACGCCCATCCCGCAAAACCACCCACAACGCGACGTCTTTACGGGGGCACTGCTCTTCGCGTCGCCTGTCAGCAAAACAAAGACGGTTTGGTTGTGGTGGGTGCCCGGCCCCGGAGTCGAGAGGTACTTCGACGTCTTCGTCGGCTGGAGTCCAAATGTCGATACGATGCCGCTTCCCGAGAAGCACGAGCCGCGGCTGTACTTGCTGCGGGGCCCGCATCATGACTTCCCTGCCGCAGCCCTTCACCTTCGACAGATACAGGGTGAATCAGCCGTTTGCGGCTACACCATTCCCACTCCTTGGGATCAGGTTTCTGTGATCAAGCCCATGGCCCCCGGAAGAGAACATGTCGCAGCCATGGAAAGGGCACAGTCCGAGGCATCCGCACTCACCAACGCGCAAAGAACAGCAGCCGTTGTGGGGACGCTCGAAAACGTTCTTGCAGCGCTGCAGCAAGTGGTTCCAGACTTTACGGCAGCAGCTCAAACCGCGCTGCATTGTCCACAACAACCCGGGCCAGGCGGCCAGCCGCCACGGGCCGGTTAGCGCAAACTGCGGGCATCATGACTCCCAAAAAGGTGCGCGCAACGCTCCGCAAACACTTCTGTGACGCAGGCTTCGTGGAGGACGGGCCACGCTTCATTCGCCAGTCGCAAGAGCTGACGCACTGCGTCGAAGTCACGGCTGTCCGGGGCTTGTCAGGCAGCATTCAGATTCATCATCACGTTTCTTTGACAGGGCAAGCCCAGCCCTTGCTGTCTGAAGAGCTGGCAAGCCACGGACACCATTCAACCTTTCCCCGTATCTGGTCGGCCGCATCGGTTGATGAACGCCTTGTTTTGGACCAAGTCACCGCGATTTGCCGATCTTTTCAGACCCGGCAGGACCTCGTTCATTTCTTCTCGGATCGCTATCAGGGTTTGGCCCCCGCTGGCCCGCCCGCGTGTGGATGGGAGTGCGTTGGGCGGGCGACGGTGGGCATGGGGCAGACCAATCACTCCTGAATTGATAGCTGGCTGCGCACATTCCACGAGGGCTGCAGGCCGATTTGGCTTGCAAACCCAGTCCCATGAAAATTCTGTCCATGCCCAGCGGGACTGGGTCAAGCAACTGATCAGCATTCGCCAGGCCAACCCGGCCCTGCAGGTTGGCGAGGTCACGGTGTTGGGTGACCGGCTGCGCGGCAACGCGCTGGTGTTCTTGCGTCACACCACGATGCCGGGCGAGGAGGCGTTGGTGATTGTTGCAACGGCGCATGCACTTGCTCCAGCGCAGCGGAGCTTTTTCATGCTCGGTCTGGCCATTCAGCGGCTGACGCGCCGCAACCTACTCCTGGCCCTCAGATAGGCACGGTGAAAACCACGCCACAGACGTTCCACGTGACGTCGCGGGCGGTCGGCCACGCGGCCGGCTTCTTGTCCTTCTCCCAATCCTTGATCAGGGCGCGCAGTTCGTTGACCTTGGCGGCGTTCTGCTTGGCGACATTGGTGGTTTCGTTTTCGTCGTCCTTGAGATTGAAGAGCAGGGTGTAGTCGCCATATGGCGACTGACCGGCCATGCGGGTCTTGTCAGAAACCTCCCAGAGTTTCCAGTCGCCGGCGCGGATGGAGACCAGGGGCGCGCGCCGCCAGATCAGGACATCATGGGGCTGTCCGGTCGCCTTGCCCGCGACGAAGGGCAGAAAATTGACGCCATCGTAGGTGCGATCCGCAGGCAGATGTCCGCCAGAAGCGGCCACGGCGGTCGGCAGCAGGTCCATCAATGAGGTGGTACCGCTGTAGAGGGCGCCCGCCGTGAGCTTGCCGGGCCAGCGCATGATCATGGGCACCCGGGCTCCGCCCTCATAGTGGGTCAGCTTCCCGCCGCGCATCGGGTCGCAGGAGCACAGGCCACTTAAGTAATCCCCGCAGCCGTTGTCGGACGTGAACACGACGATGGTGTTGTCGGCTTCGCCCGACGCCTCCACCGCCGCCATGATCTGGCCAACCCCGTCGTCAAGGGATGCGATCATGGCCGCATTGATGCGCTGCAGTTCGTCTTTGATCTCGGGGAAGCGGTCGTAGTATTTCTGCACGACCATGTGCGGACTATGGGGCGCCGTGTAGGCCGCGTACAGGAAATAGGGCTTGTCCGATTTCGCGTTCCGTTCGATGAACTCCACGCTGCGATTCGTCAGATAGTCGGTGAGGTACTCGTTTGCGTCGGTGATCGGTGTCCGGTTCGGTCCATCCAGGATTTTGGCGTGGGGCCAGCGATGGAACACACCATCCTTCGTAGCGGCGACCGCAGCGGCACGATCCTTCGGCCAAACCCGTACGCCGGGCTGCGCCGGATCCCCATAGGATGTCTCGGCGGTCAGCAGTCCGACGAACTCGTCGAATCCGCGGTTTGTCGGGTAGAACTGGTCGGCGATTCCCATGTGCCACTTGCCGACGAGCCCCGTCTTATAACCGGCGGTCTGCAGGACATTTCCTATCGTCAGCTCCTTGGCGTCCAGCCCATAGCCCTCCTTGAATTCCCGGTTGCCGGGTCCCTGGTTGAACTCGAATCCGAACCGTTGTGGATAGCGCCCGGTGAGCAACCCGGCCCGCGAAGGGGCGCAGACAGGTGCGGCAGCATAGGCGGCGGTGAAGCGCACGCCCTGCTTGGCAAGCTTGTCAATGTTGGGGGTCTGATAGCGGTCGGCCTTGTACGCGCCGACGTCTGCGTAGCCCAAGTCATCAGCCAGAATCAGGACAATATTGGGCTGCTTGGCGACTTTCGTGGACGCCTGGGCGCTGGGTGCCACCGTGGCTGGCCCCTGGGCCGGGGCGCTGGCGAGAAGGCCGAATGCGGCAAGCGCCGCCATGCAGGCCCGGGTCTTTTGGAAAATAGTCATCGCACACCCCTATTGCGGCAGAGCCGCCTTGCGACCGGTTTCGCAACGCCGACCATCGCAGTGAGCCGCACTGGCAAGCTTGACATTATGTGCGAGCCAATTGTCGCCGTCGCGTTCATCGCCATCAGACGCCTGCCGGACCGCCATCAACCGCGCTGGCGCTCGGCTGATCGAGCCCGCTCGGGCAGGCGGCCACGCCCTCGAATGGCGAGGTCGGCGCACGTTCACCATGGCAGAAGCGCAATTTGCGGCCACTGCCGCAGGAGCAGGCCTGGTACGGGCCGCCAGCCGCGTCGCGCTGCGTCATCCAGGCCATCACGCCAAGCGCCGGACGCCCGCGTTGCAGCAGGTCGACCATGCACTGCATTGCTGGCCGTGCATGGGAGAAGAAGTGTGCATAACCCGGACAGAGATAATTTTGATCCGCATCACCCTCGGGCGAGGGGACAAACCGGTCCTTCGGGCAACCCCCATGGCACCACTGGAGCACCGCGCATTGCCGGCATTTCGCGGACAGGGACTTCCGTTTGTGTTGCACGAACGCGCGCTGCCGGTCGCCTGCCACCAGTGCCAGCATGTGGGTCTGGTGGATGTTGCCCAGCAGGTAGTTCGGCTCGACATAGTGGTCGCAGCAGTATAGGTCGCCGTTGTACTCGAGCGCGGGCCCATAGCCGCAGTCGGGAGCGTGGACACACAGCAGATGCCTGCCGAAGCAGGCCTCCAGTGCCACGTCGAATTGCTGCACGAACACGCGGCCCACGTCGTGGCGGACCCATTCTTCGAACACATCGACCAGAAATTGTCCGTACTGGGTCGGGTCAACCGAACGCTGCGTGACCTGGTGGCCGCTTTGGGTATACAGCAGGCGCTGATTCTTCTGTGGCCGACGTGGGTTCTGCTCGTTGGTTGACATCACCTGCGCACCGATGCGCTCGACAATCGGAATGAACTGAATCCAGCGCGCATCGAGTTCATCGCGCAGAAAACGGTAGATGGCGCGACCATGTTGCTGGTTGGCGGCGTGAATCGTGCACAGGATGTTGAATTCGACGCCATGCCGGCGCAGGTGCCGCCAACCCTGCAACACGCGTGAGAATGTGCCGTGGCCAAGCCGGTCGACCCGGTAGCGGTCATGCAGCTCGCGTGGCCCGTCCACGCTGAGTCCGACCAGGAACCGATGCTGCTTGAAGAAGCGGCACCAGTCGTCGTCGAGCAGGGTGCCGTTGGTCTGGATGCTGTGCTCAATGATCTGGCCCGGCCGACGGTGTCTTTCAACCAGTTCGACCGCGCGCTGGAAGAACGCAAGTTGCATCAGCGTCGGCTCACCCCCCTGCCATGTGACCTGTACTTTCGGTGCCTGGTGGGACTCCAGCAACTGGCGGATGTAGGTCTCCAGGGTGCCGTCCGACATACGCTGGCGCTGGTCCGGATACAGCGCCTCCTTGGACAGGAAGAAGCAATAGCTGCAGTCTATATTGCAGGTCGACCCGCTGGGCTTGGCCAGCAGGTGAAAGGCGTGCGGTGCATCATTCGGCCAGGCGCTGCCCGCAATGGCGGTCGGTTGGCTCGGGACGGAGAGGTTTGGGTCGGGTTGCATCCGGGAATACGGTAAACGCGGTTGGGACATGGATCGGGCACGGCCCCACGATCACCGCGCGGCCAATTGTCCGATTCGCAAGCCGATTCGAGTTTACGGATAGGCATTTCAATCACACGGGGCCAAGTATCGCACCTTGAAAGCGCCCTCAATCCGTGTGAAACGCCCGATTTACCAGGCCAGGTACCAGGTTCACCACCCAACTGATGCGCTGATCGACCTCAAAGCCGGGTGTCGCTTGCGCCGCCAGATCCCAGTCCGGCTCGACCGCAACACCCTCAACCGTTTGCGCATCACAGTCCTCCCACAGCGGCGGCCCGCTCGCCGGTGCTACGTGCGGGGGCTCGGAGTCGACACCGATGTGGTGCAGGATCTTCTCGGGCGCTTGGTCGGTGCGGGTTCGGGCGTGGGTGAAATTGCATTGCCCAGCGGCGAGGGGCGGTGTGCGTTTTGGCACAGCGGTACACCAGCGCAACACCCTCTGTACGCAGGCGTTCCATGGAAAAGGGTGGACGCGCGCAATAGCGCAGCAGCCGCTCCAGGCCAGCGCGGTCGTGTGATTCGATGCAGACCCCCGCATCGACCGAGAAGCCGCTGTGCTGGTAGGCCACCCCCCGCATCTGCTCCCGCGATAACGCCTGCCGATGCTCGCCTCGCCGGGTGTGGTGCCGGTGGAAACTCTTTGCTCCTGAAAGAATAGCTTACGCACATTCGGCGAGGGCCAGAGGTCAAAAAAGCCGCGCTAAAAACCGCGTTATTGACAACAGGTTGTCAAACTGAAATAATTGACACCCAGTTGTCAATATTTACCATCATGGGCCAAGAACTTCTCGATCCCATTTCACAATTGGCGCTGCACGTGTTTCGGGCACAGCAGAGCCTCTCCAGCGTTGGCGACGCTTTGACCTTGCAGTGGGGAATGACCAGTGCCAAGTGGAAAATTTTAGGGGCCGTAGAACTTTCCGATTCACCCCCTTCCGCCTCTGGCATCGCCCGCATCATGGGTTTAACCCGCCAGGCTGCGACAAAGCAAATCAACCTGTTGGTCGATCAAGGGCTGCTGACTCCGCATGACAACCCGCTGGACGCCCGTGCGGCGGTCTACACGCTGAGTCCAGAGGGCAAAGCCACCTATGCCGCCATTTCGTCTGCATGGGCGCAGCGCGTCGAAGTGTTACGGAGCGCCATCGGCGATGCGGATATCGCAAGTGCGCTTGGCGTGCTGGAGCAGCTTGTTGTGCAACTGGAAAAGATACGCATACCCGCAACGCCCAAACGCACCACTCGTAAAAACCAAGGTACCAAAAAATGAAATCACGCGCCCACGCAATTTTTGGCAGCATTGCCATGCTCTGTATCTTGAGCTTTTGACCTCGACACTCTTCTCCGAGCTGTTTTTGTCACCGGCGGCAATCGTCACGGTCAAAGGCATCATCCTGCAGGCGATGTGGATTCTCATACCCGCGATGGTGGCAACCGGAGGCAGCGGCTTCGCGCTTGCCAAGGGTCGCTCTGGCCGGTTGCTTGAGTCCAAAAAGAAACGCATGCCTTTTATCGCGCTCAATGGTTTGTTGATTCTCTTGCCGTCGGCTTTTTACCTGCACGCCAAGGCCCAGGCGGGCGTGTTCGATACGAGCTTTTACGCAGTTCAAGTGGTGGAACTGGTAGCCGGGGCCATCAACTTTTGGATGCTATCCAAAAACATGCGTGACGGGCTGAAATTGGCAGGCCGCTTGCGCCCGAAAAAAGCATCCTTGTAAGTTGACATCCCGGCCCTGCGCCGTATTACAGCGCCGGCTGCAGCAAGCGCTGCACCAGCGGGTGCTGCACTTTCTTCTCGGTCCCAATGGCAAAGAATTGCTCGCTAACACCTTCGCACGGGCCTACGCGCTGAACGGCATAGTGCGCCAGCAAATCGTCGTGCACCCACTCCGCTGCTGGAAACACACCCATGCCACTGGCACCAAAGGTTTTGAGCAATGCGCTGTCGGCAAACTCGCCCACTATCCTTGGTCGAATGGCGCGCTGCTCGAACCACTGGTCCAGTCGATCGCGCACGGCAGTGTGCGGGGTTGGCAATAACATGGGTACGTCGGCCAAACTTTGTGGGAAGTCTTTGCCTGCATCCTTCAGCATCGCAGCGTTGCCGTACCAGCCAATGGTTGAAGACCCCAGGTTGTGGCTGTAGAGCTTGATGTTGGGGTTGACCGGTGCCGGACGGTCAGACAACACCACATCGAGCCGGTGCAAGGCCAGGTCACCCAGCAAGTCGTCCAAATTTCCCTCGTGGCACAGCAGTCTTAAGTGGGGCTCGGCCATGACCGGCTGAATGAGCCGATGCACGACCAACTTGGGCAGACCATCACAAATACCCACTGCCAGCCGCACGGCAGGGGTGCTCACCGCATCGCGTACCCGCGCTGGCAGGTCTTCACCCAACTGAAAAATCTGGTCCGCTTGCTGCATGGCCGCCAGGCCCGCAGCGGTGAGCACCAGACCGCGCCCAGCGGGTTTCAGCAAGGCATAACCCAAAGATCGCTCCAGCTCACGCACCTGTGCGCTGACGGTTTGCACCGCCATGTCCAGCTTTTCTGCCGCGCGGGAGATACCACCCTCTTTAGCCACAACCCAAAAGTAGTACAGGTGCTTGTAGTTGAAAGAGGTGCTCATATTCAGTTTTTTTGAGATTAATGATGCGAAATTATCTGCTTTTTCAACAATCTGTTGACGCCTATTCTCAACCTTCAATCAACCCACTGGAGAAAATTCGATGCAAGTCATTTTTGAATCCCGCGATGCCGATGGCGCCCAAATGCGCGACTTGTCTGTGGAGCGCGTCCGCTTTGCGCTGCGCCGCCTGACCGCAATGGTGCCGCGCGCCAAAGTGCAGTTCTCCGACGTGAACGGCCCGCGCGGTGGCATAGACAAACGCTGCCAGGTCGAACTGAGCACCGATGCCGCTGGCACAGTGGTCATTGCCTCGTTGGCCCGCGACTGGCGTACCGCGCTGGACCGTTCACTGGGTCGCGCAACCCGGGTGCTAACGCGCAGCCTGCAGCGCAACCAAAAACCAACGCGAGACCGCACGGCAAAACTTGCCCTGGACAGCTAACACTTTTAAATCCTTGAGGAAATCGCCATGAACAACACCTTCTCACCCCAGACCGACCGCACCGCAGGTCAGTCCCCCAACCACTTCTCGGACAGTTCGGCTTCTCCCGGCGAATTGCACTCGGCCGACGTCAAACGGGTCTTGCGCAACACCTATGCGTTGCTGGCCATGACGCTGCTGTTCAGTGCCGGGGTGGCCGTTGCCACGCTGACGCTGCAACTGCCTGCGCCGGGCCTGGTGCTGACGCTGGTGGGCTACTTTGGCTTGCTGTTCGCCGTGTTCAAGCTACAAAACAGCGGCTGGGCCTTGCCAGCCGTCTTTGCCCTGACCGGCTTCATGGGTTACACCCTGGGGCCGCTGCTCACACACTCTCTGGCCTTGCCCGGTGGAGCACAAACTGTCACCCTGGCCTTGGGCGCAACCGGTGCGACCTTTCTGGCACTCTCCAGCTACGTGCTGCTGACCCGACGCGACTTCAGCTTCATGGGCGGCTTTTTGTTCGTGGGCATGGTGATTGCGCTGTTAGCGGGCATTGCCGCGATGTTTTTTCAAATGCCGGCCTTGGGTCTGGCGGTGGCGGCCATGGTGGCCCTGTTGTCTGCAGGGCTGATTCTGTTTGAGACCAGCCGTAGCGTGAACGGGGGCGAGACCAATTACGTGATGGCGACCGTGAGCCTGTATGTGTCGGTGTTCAATTTGTTCACCAGCCTGTTGAGCCTGTTTGGGTTGGGCGGATCGAGCGACTAACGTTACTGGAAAGCAATCACCATGAAATGCCCTAACTGCCCCGACTCCACCCTGGTCATGTCTGATCGCCAGGGTGTCGAAATTGACTACTGCCCCGCGTGCCGCGGAATCTGGCTCGACCGCGGCGAACTGGACAAACTGCTGGAACGTTCCGCTGCGATGTCGGCGCCGCCGCCCGCACCAGCTGCATCTGCTGCGCAGAACCGCAAGCAGCCTGACTTTGAAGACTCCGACTACCGCAGTGGACAGGGCTACCACCGGAACCGCAAAAAATCGTGGCTGAACGAGATGTTTGACTGACTTTCACCTGCCCCGATGCAAAACTTCTCCGACCCCGCAATATTGTTTTTTGTGTTTGGCATCCTGGCGGGGTCGCTGAAGTCCAACCTGGAAATTCCGCCCCAGATCTCGCGATTTCTGTCGCTGTATCTGCTGATGGCTTTGGGCCTCAAGGGCGGCTTTGCCTTGGCCCAGTCGGGAATGACAGGTGAGGTGTTGGTGAGTCTGGGGGCTGCACTGGGCATGGCCACCCTTGTGCCCATGCTTGGCTACCTGGTGTTGCGACGATTCCTCAATGGCTTTGACTCGGCCGCCATTGCAGCCACTTACGGGTCGGTCAGCGCTGTCACCTTCATCACTGCGGTGCAATACCTCGACACCCACGGCATTGCCTTCGGTGGACACATGGCAGCAGCCATGGCACTGATGGAGTCCCCCGCTATCGTGCTGGCGGTGGTATTAGCCAACCACGCGCGCCAAAAAGCAGCGGCAACAGTTCAACCCGGCGCAGCAGCAGGAGCCAATCCGCCGCTAGGGCGCATCCTGCACGAAGCATTGACCGATGGCGCACAACTGCTGCTCCTGGGGGCCATGCTCATCGGAGTGTTGACCGGCGACGCGGGCCAGGCTGCCATGAAGCCGTTTTCCGTGGACCTGTTCAAGGGCATGTTGGCCTTCTTTTTGCTGGATATGGGTCTGCTGGCCGCGCGAAATATGGGCAACTTGCGAGGCCACTCGGGTTGGCTGCTGGTGTACGCAATTGCAGGGCCGCTGGTACATGCGGGTATAGCGCTTGGTTTGGGTTGGGCACTGGGAATGACACACGGCAATGTGGCACTGCTGATGGTGCTGGCGGCCAGCGCGTCCTACATCGCCGTGCCCGCAGTCATACGCCATGCCATTCCGGAAGCCCACCCCTCGCTGTACTTCGGCATGTCGCTGGGTCTTACCTTCCCGTTCAATATTTTGGTCGGCATACCGCTCTATGTATATGCGGCACAACTTTGGCTGTGAAGACGACGACCCTTACCCGTTAAAAAAGGAAATTGAAATGCGCAAATATGCCCAAAACAGTCCCCAGGCCGCTGCAAGAATCATCGCCTTGACCATTGTTGCAGACGGTGAAGCGGACAAGACTGAGTTTGAACTGCTCGATGAGTTGGCGGTGCACGAACAGCTCGGACTGAGCCGCGATGCGTTGCACGCCGTACTCGATACTTTTTGCGAAGACTTGTTGTCCAGCAAGCAGCTGGCCTGGGCCGACAACTGCCCGGTGGACGAGTACACGCTGTCAGAATTCATGCGGGAAATCGACGACCCCACCCTCAGGCGCAGCGTCCTCGATGTGTGTATCAAGCTTGCCGAGGTTGATGGGCATGTTGCAGCGGGAGAATCCATCGTTCTGGTTGCAGCAGCGGAACACTGGGGGATTCGTCGCCACATGCTTCGTTCGACTCGGTGACGGCGTGGACTCACGTTAATGTGGCAACCCGCCAACCTGCCCGCGCACCTATCTCATCCGGGTGATCGCCGGGTACGCCCGGCCAAGGGCCGGGGCGATAGTGCAATGCTGGGCTGCATCCAATCGGCTGCCCCGGATTGCCACAATAAATACTATGCTATTGATAGCAAACAACATAGCATTTACGAGGGCAAGAGGCACTTTTTTCTCCCGACTCTCGGGTGAAACACCGCCCATAAAACATTCCTTACTCTAACTACCCGTCTCCGCGACCCGGCGCAAACTGTCGCGGTAGCGCCGGCTCACCGGCACCTGGCCGCCGTCCCGCATGCGGGCGCGTGCGTCACCCGAGTCCAGCGGCTCGATCTCCTGCACGTAGTCCAGATTGACGATATAGCTGCGGTGTACCCTCACAAAGCGCGCCGGGTCCAGCCGGGCCTCGATGGACGCCATGGTGGCGCGCAGCGGGTAGTCGTGGGCGCGCACCCGCAGATTGACGTAGTTGCCCCAGGCCTGCAGCCACTCCACCTCGGCCGCGGGCAGCAGGTATTCCTTGCCCAACTTGCGCACCAGAAAGCGCTCGGGTCGTTCGACCGACTCCACCGGCGGGCCGTCATCCGGCGCATCCAGCAGGCTGGCCTCGCCCTGCAGGCGCAGCAGCAGCAGGCGGTACAGGGCCACTAATATCAATATGGAGCCGTAGCTGCGGGCGTCTTTTAAATACTCGTAGAACAGTTCCAGCGGCCAGTTGCCAAACCCGTACTCCGCACCCTGGCTGGCATAGGCCAGTTTGCGCAGGCCCACCATGGCCAGCACATGGACCAGGCTGAAGACCACGCTGGCCAGCACATGCCAGCGCAGTTTGGCCCGCCAGCAATCCCATTGCAAACCGAAGCGTCGCTCGAACGCGACCACGGCAGGCACCAGCGCCAGCAGCACCAGGTTGCTGCTCCACTCCCACACCACCGGCTCCCAGCGCGCGAAACCCAGGCCGATGCGGCTGATGTCCAGCGACACGGTCAGGCTGTTCAGCGTGGCCTGGCCGCAAAACAGCAGGATCCACAACGCGGGTTCGACCACATGCTGCCAAAGCCGGTAACGCGCCAGCCAGGCCTGGGCGTCCGGGGATGGGGGAATTGAATCGTTTGCCATGCGGGCGATGGTAGCGATGCCGGGCCTTGCCGGCGCCGAAATTCGTCCCCAACCACCCGCCACTGGTCCCTGCAGGCCCCCAAACCGTCACATTTGGCCCCGCCGGGGCCTGCCTGCACCTAATCTGGCGCCCTTTTCAACCCCTATGCGAACTACCAGCCATGAACCGCCGCCACGATATCGACGCCCTGCGCGCCCTGGCCTTTGGCCTGCTGATCCTGTACCACCTGTCCATGCTGTATGTGACCGAATGGGGTTGGCATGTCAAAAGCAGCTACCTGTCCGAGGCCTTGCAAATCCCGATGCTGATGCTGAACCGCTGGCGCATGGACCTGATCTTTTTGATCTCCGGCATCTCCACCGCCTTTCTGATGCAAAACACTTCCCGCATTGGCGACTTTTTGCGCCAGCGCAACTGGCGCCTGCTGCTGCCGCTGACGTTTGGCATCGTGGTCGTGGTACCGATCCAGCCCTATGCCGAGGGCGTGACCAACGGCGTGGTGCAGCCGGGCTTTGTGGCCTTTCTGGCTCGCTATTACACCGCCGCCCCCTGGCCCGAGCACGCCTTCGCCGGCTGGCAACACGGCTACACCTGGAACCACCTGTGGTACCTGGCCTACCTGTGGTGCTACACCCTGCTGCTGGCGCTGCTGCAACCCGCGCTGGCAAGCCGTGCCGGCCAGCGCCTGCAGGCGGCATTCACGGGCCTGCGCGGCGCACGGTTGTTGCTGCTGCCCGCGCTGCCCCTGCTGCTGTACACCGTGGCGCTGCAGCCGCACTTCCCCGGCACCAACGATCTGATCCACGACTGGTACATGCACGCCATGTACTTCACCATCTTTGTATATGGCTGGTGCCTGGCCCGCTCGGACGCGCTGTGGGCCGAGCTGCTGCGCCTGCGCAAACCGGCGCTGGGCCTGGCCCTGGGCCTGGGTGCCATCTACCTGGCCCTGGTGCTGCAGTTCAAGTCCAATGAAGAGGTCTCCACCGCAACCCAGTGGCTGATCTGGACGCTGCGCAACCTCTACGTCTGGGCCACGCTGTGCACCATTCTGGGCTGGAGCTACGCCCTGTTGAACCGGCCTTTCCGCTGGCTGCCCCGGGCGACTGAATCGGTCTACCCCTGGTACATCCTGCACCAAAGCCTGACCGTGGTGCTGGCCTACTGGCTGGTACCGCTGCACGTCGGGGCGGTGGCAGAGCCCCTGCTCGTGGGGGTGGGCACCGTACTGGGATGCTGGATACTGACTTCAGGCCTGATCGTGCGCTCGCCGTGGCTGCGCCCTTTGTTTGGTCTGAAACCTCTGAATCACGTGGTGAAACGTGCGGCGATAGGCCTCGCGTAAATATTTTTGCCCTGCTTGTCGAAATCTGCAAGACTCAAACGTCATGGTGGAGATGGGGCATGTGCCACATCGCAACCGCATTGAAGGAGCTCCCATGAAATACCTGTTGATGATCTACGCCAGTGAAACCGCCGAGAACGCCATGCCCCCCGCAGAGATGGGCGCCATTATGCAGGCCTACGGCGCCTATACCGACGCCCTGGTCAAGGCCGGCGTGCTACAGGCCGGCGAGCGCTTGCGCCCGGTCACCGACGCAACGTCGGTGCGGGTACGCAATGGCAAGTCCGAAGTGCTGAACGGCCCCTATGCCGACACGCAGGAACAGCTGGGCGGCTACTACGTCATCGACGTGCCCGACCTGGACGCCGCACTGCAATGGGCCGCGCGCTGCCCCAGCTCGGTCTACGGCACGATTGAAGTGCGCCCGATTTGGGAGATGTAAGCCCGCAGGCGCCAGAGACCGGCGCGGCGCGGCGCGCGGCAGAGACCGCCGCCCGGCACAGCTACGGCAAACTGGTCGCGTTCCTGAGCCGGCGCACGCACGATGTGGCAGCGGCGCAGGACGCGTTGTCCGCCGCATTCGAAGCTGCGCTGCAGCAGTGGCCCATTCAGGGCGTTCCCGCCAGCCCCGAAGCCTGGTTGATGGCCGTGGCCAAACGCCAGGCCATAGACGCCCAGCGCCGCACCGCCACCAGTGACGCAGCCACCGATGACCTGTTGCTGCTCACCCCCGTGTCCACCGAAGACAAAAACGACACCGAGCGCGAGCTTCCCGACGACCGCCTGGCCCTGCTGTTTGCCTGCGCCCACCCCGCCATCGAACGCAGCGTGCGGGCCCCGCTGATGCTGCAAACCGTGCTGGGCCTGGACGCCGCGGCCATCGCATCCGCTTTTCTGGTGCCTCCCACCACTATGGGCCAGCGCCTGTCGCGCGCCAAGGCCAAGATCAAGCAGGCTGGTATTCCGTTTCGCCTGCCTGAGCGCGAAGACCTGCCCGAGCGGCTGGACACGGTGCTGGACGCGATCTACGCCGCCTTCACCCAGGGCTGGTCCGACCCCTCCGGCCTGGACCCACGCCACCACAACCTGAGTGACGAAGGCATCTGGCTCGGCCAACTGGTTGCCGCCCTGCTGCCGAATGAACCCGAAGCCCTGGGCATGCTGGCGCTGATGCTGCACGCCCACGCCCGGCGTGGCGCAAGGCGCGATGCCAGCGGCGCCTATATCCCATTGGCGCAGCAAGACCCCAATCTCTGGGACACCAGCCTGATCGATGAGGCCGAACGCCTGCTGCACCGGGCCAGCACACTGCACGCCATCGGCCGCTTCCAGCTGGAGGCGGCCGTGCAGTCCGCCCATGTGATCCGCCGCTTCACCGGCCAAACGGATTGGCCCGCCGTGGCCCAGCTTTACGGCGCATTGGCCGAGCTGACCGGCTCACCGGTGGTGGAGATCAACCGCGCGGTGGCGGTGGCCGAGTGTGAAGGTGCTGCCAAGGGACTGGAGATTCTGGACAGCGTGGCCGACGATCCCCGCCTGGCCAGCTACCAGCCGTACTGGGCGGCACGTGCGCACTTGCTACAGCGCAACGGAGAGGCGCTGGCAGCCGATGCGGCCTATGCCCAAGCAATAGGGCTGGAGCTGGACCCGGCCGTGCGGCGCTACCTGCAGCAACAGAGAAATAGGCTATAGCCCCTGTAGATACTATTTAATGCGCTATCAAAGTAATAGTGTTTCTGACGACTGGGATGCTGCAACCGTCTCAGCTACCATTTCGCATGCAATTTGACTTCGCCCGCCAACTCTGCCGTCCCATCCAGACCTCACGCCTGCTGTTGACCCCTCTGATGGGTTCCCACGCCGATGCGGCCTTTGGCCCCATGCAGGACGATGCCATCTACGAATGGATTTCAATGAACAAGCCCCGGACCGTGGAGTCGCTGCGGGCGAACTGGACACGCCTGGAGTCGCGCCTGTCTATCGACGGGGATAACGCCTGGCCGGTGTGGGCCATCATGACGCGCAGCGATGGCGCACTCGTCGGCGAGGTGGACGCCGACGTTGATGACAAGCTCGTGTGTACCAATCTGGGCTATTACCTCTTTCCAGACTTTTGGGGCCAGGGCTACGCGACCGAAGCCGTGAGTGCCATCGCGGACCATCTGGTACATCAGGGCATACACCGGTTGGTCGCAACTGTCACCGTGGGCAACCACGCATCGGCCAAGGTGCTGAAAAAAGCAGGCTTTTCATTCACCTGCATCCTCTCCGACAACGACACCCTGCGTGGCGAGCCGGTTGACGACGAGGAATACGTGCGCACGGTCTAGGAGCTGCCTGGGCGCAGAGCATTCTCCTCCGTGTCCCCCGCCCTTCGGGCTCCTCCTTGACCTGCGCAGAACGCTCTGCCGCCCAGACAGCTCCTAGACAGTTATATGGTTTAGGTCTAAAGTATTTTTAGCCTGTTGGAAATAACCGACACCACAGCAATTTGCCCGGTGTTAACTTTGCGTGTCCCCCCAGCAACCCAGAGCCAACCACACCATGATCACTTTGCAAGACTGCCAACAGCGCGACGCAGCCGACCCTCTGCGCGGCCTGCGCGATCTTTTTTCCATCCCACCCGGTGTCATTTACCTGGACGGCAACTCGCTGGGCGTGATGCCAAAAGCTGCCGCCGCGCGCGCTGCCGAGGTCATCACCCAAGAGTGGGGCACGGGCCTGATCCGCTCATGGAACACCGCCGGCTGGTTTGACCTGCCGCAGCGCCTGGGCAATATGATCGCGCCGCTGGTTGGCGCCGGGCCCGACGAAGTGGTCACCACCGACACCACCTCCATCAACCTGTTCAAGGTCTTGTCTGCCGCGCTGTCCATCACCCAGCAAGATGCGCCGCAGCGCAGCGTGGTGGTCAGTGAACGCAGCAACTTCCCGACCGATCTCTATATAGCTGAAGGCCTGTGTAAACAGCGCGGCTACACGCTGCAACTGGTGGAGCCCGAAGAGATTGCCGCCGCGCTGACGTCCGACGTGGCGATGCTGATGCTGACCCACGTGAACTACCGCACCGGCGCCATGCACGACATGGCCGCCGTCACCGCTGCCGCACACGCGGCCGGCGCGCTGGTGGTGTGGGACCTGGCGCACAGCGCGGGCGCGGTGCCGGTGGACCTGAGCGGCGCCCAAGCTGATTTCTCCATTGGCTGTGGCTACAAGTATTTGAACGGCGGCCCCGGCGCACCGGCCTTCGTGTGGGTCAACCCAAAACATGCGGACCGTTTCTGGCAACCGCTGTCGGGCTGGTGGGGCCATGCCAAACCGTTTGCCTTCACCGCCGACTACCAACCCGCCGCCGGCATCACCCGCTACCTGTGCGGCACACAACCCATCGTCAGCCTGTCGTTGTTGGAGTGTGGGCTGGATGGCTTCAAGGCTGCGGAGGTATTGGGCGGGATGGCGGCGCTGCGCAGCAAATCACTGGCGCTGACCGACCTGTACATCCAGTTGGTGGAAGAGCGTTGCCAGGGCTACGGCCTGGGCTTGGCAACCCCACGCGGCCACATGCAGCGAGGATCACAGGTCTGCCTGACACGCGAGCACAACGCCGGGGGCGCGATTGGGTCTGGCGCCTTCGCCATCGTGCAGGCGCTGATCGCTCGCGGCGTGATAGGCGACTTCCGCGCCGGTGATGGCGGCATCCACAAGGACATCCTGCGCTTTGGCTTCACGCCGCTGTACATCGGATTTGAAGACGTATGGAATGCGGTGGAGCATTTGCGCCAAGTGCTGAACACCGAAGAATGGAAGAAACCTGAATTCAATCAGAAGCACGCAGTCACGTAAGACGCAGAGGGTGTGGAGGGGGCGGCCGATTTGTGCGCGTTTGGCACCATGAGGACGCCGCCTCTGCACACTCTGCGTCCGCCCGCACACACAGTTGGATAAGACACATTTGGAACTACCTTCATGACCCAAACCACCTCTGGCTGCCCCATGGGCGGAAAACCCGCCGGTGAATCCATCGTCGCCGAAGAAAAAGCGCAACTCGACTTCAGCAAAAGCATGAGTTATGGCGACTACCTGCACATCGACACCATCCTGTCGGCACAAAAGCCACTGTCGCCCACACACGATGAGATGTTATTCATCATCCAGCACCAGACCAGCGAGCTGTGGATGAAACTCATGCTGCACGAGCTGACCGCCGCCATTAAGAATATTGCCAACGATGAACTGGGCTCTGCCTTCAAGATGCTGGCGCGCGTCAGCAAGATCATGGAACAGCTCGTCCACGCCTGGGACGTGCTGGGCACCATGACGCCACCCGAGTACTCGGCCATGCGGCCCTACCTGGGCCAGAGCAGCGGCTTCCAGAGCTTCCAGTACCGTTGTATCGAATTCGCGTTGGGCAATAAAAACGCCGCCATGCTGCAACCCCATGCCCACGCGCCCGAGCGCCTTGCCCTGGTGCAGGCTGCGTATGTGGCGCCGTCGCTGTATGACGAGTCCCTGCGCCTGCTGGCGCGCCGCGGCATTGCGGTGCCCACCACACACACACAGCGCGACTGGTCACAACCGTACGTGGCCAGCAAGGAGGTCGAGCAAGCCTGGCTTCAGGTCTATCGCGACCCCAAAGCGCATTGGGATCTTTACCAACTTGGCGAAGAGTTGACCGATCTGGAAGACGCTTTCCGCCTGTGGCGCTTCCGCCATGTGACTACCGTGGAGCGCGTCATCGGTTTCAAACGTGGCACCGGTGGCACCGGTGGCGTTACTTATCTGCGCAAGATGCTGGATGTGGTGCTGTTCCCGGAGATCTGGTCGCTGCGGACGGAGTTGTAAACGAAATATACCTCCAGCCCCCGAAAACATTGCGTAACCAGCTATTTATTTGATAGCGATCTACGGGTCAGGTAGGGCTCAACCCACCGTGACATTGATCCGGCGTGGCTGCGCGTGTGCCTGTTTGGGGATACGCAGGTTCAAAACACCATCTTTCAACACTGCCTCAATGCGGGTGGTATCCAGCTCGCGGCTCAACGTGAAGCTGCGGCGGTAACGTGGCACCCGCACTTCGGCGTAGATGGCTTCCAGGCCCTCGGGGGTGCGTTGCTGCATGCCTCCCTCGATCAGCAAGGCCTCGCCCTCCACCTTCAACTCCAACTGCTCTTTGGAGACCCCGGGCATGTCAGCCAGCAACGTGATGCCGGATGCGTCTTCAAACACATCCACGGCGGGGAGCACGGCACGTTGCTGCGGGTCCTGCTCGGCAGATGCTGTGCGGGTGACTGGTTTGGTAGTAGCGGTGTTGTTGCTCATGGTCCTTTCTCCTTGCGTACTGAACATGCGTATCACTGCACGGTGATGCGCGTGGGTTGGCTGGTTTCGCGACGTGCGATGCTGATCTGCAATACACCGTCGCGGTAATTGGCATTCACCTTGGTGGGATCTATGTCATCCGGCAACGAGACCGTGCGGGAGAAGCTGCCCGCTACCCGTTCCCGGGCATAAATCTGCACGGGAGTGCCCTTATCGGGAATGGCCGATGCACGCTCACCTGCGATACGCAAGACGCCTCGGTCCAGCGTGATCTCCAGCTTGGACGCGTCAATGCCGGGTGCAAAGGCATACACCTCGATGCTGGTTGGAGTGCGGCCGACATTAATCGCAGGCAGCGTGCCCGGCGTGACCGATCGGATGCTGCTGGGCAAGCCCGACGCGCCGAATGCCTCATCCAGCTCCCGGCGCAGAAGTTCAAACTGACCGAACAGATTGCTCGGCTGGTTCCACAAAGATACATACATGGTGTGTCCTCCGATGGGTTGAAAAACACCGGCAGGAGACCAGTTCCAGCCGGTTCGCATACAGAACTAAGGATTCCGGATTTGATTTCAAGTGGGTGTTTGCGGAAATTTCGTTTGAAGAACGCGCCGTCAGTGGCGTGTGGCTCCAGCCTGCATGGGAGTCAGCTACGGGCGGCAAACCCAGAAGTTAAACTTGCCCGCCATGCACACCCACCCGCTCAAAGCCATCCCCAACACCCGTGCCGTTCGCATTGAGGTTTGTGAAAAGCCCCATGACCCAACTTGAGAAACTGCCGCTAAACCTGACAAGATTCCTGGTCTTTCTGGTACCCGCCAGCGTTCTTGCAGTCAAATCCGTGATGCAACTGTGCCTGGTTTTGTTGCTGGGCCTCGCACTGGTGAAGCTGGTCAAAGTCCGGGCCCAGCCGTTGACGGTGGAGGAGCGACTTCTGGCCTGGTCACTGGTTCTGTATCCAGCCTCCGTGTTGTTGGGTTTTGTCTGGTTGGGGCAGTTCCCGTGGCCCGAGTTCGATGCGCCGTCCCGCTTCATGCTGGTGGCTCCGATTCTGGTTTTTTTGACACGTGTGGAGGCCCCGAGTTTTATCGAATACCGCTGGGGTTGTGCCCTGGGTGCCATGGCTGCTGCAGCCTGGGCGCTGTGGACGGTGAACCTGCCCAATGCCGCCCATTTCAACCGGGCCACCAATGGTTTTACCAACCCGATTCCGTTTGCCTGTATCGCCCTGATTCTGGCTTTTTCGGCCCTGCCCGATCAGTCGCAAAAAAGGCTGGGCGAGCGGGTCGCTCTTTGGATTGCCATGCTGACGGGAGCTGGGGCTGCTGTTGCCAGCGAGTCACGGGCCGTGTTGCTGGTGTTGCCTCTGGCCTGTGTTCTCTATTTTTTTTCTTATCGACAAAAGGGGATCATGCAGCGCACCCACGTGGTGTGGGTCGGCATCGCTGCCGTGGTGCTGGCGGGATCGGTGGCGTTTGTGTTGAAAGATCGCCTTCGCGTGACGATCCAGGACCTGTCATCCCAATCCAGCGCAGCAGCCGATAGTTCGATTGGCACACGTTTTCAAATCTGGAGTGCGTCCGCCCGTGTATTCCTCGACCACCCCTGGCTGGGGTTGGGCGTGGCAACCTGCCGCTGGAATTTAAAAGAATGGCCGATTCACAAGAGATGACGCAGTGGGCGGCCGGGTTCAAACACAGCCATAACGAAATGCTGTTCTTGTTGGCCGAAACTGGCATTGCTGGCGCCCTTGCGGTGTTGGCGGTCTACGTCGGGTTTTTTGGTCGCTTTTTGCAAGCGTTTTCGCGCTGCAGACCCGCGAATCCGGTCCACGGCGTATGCCGGCATCGTGACCATCTTGTCCTACATCCTGTTTGGTCTTACCGATTGCCTGCTGACCATCTCGATGCAAACCGCGTTCTTTGCCTTGTCCATTGTTCTTCTGTATGCGACCATTCGCCAGCGTGAGCGCCTTGCCGCCCCACCCCATGGATAAAGCCGCCAGCCCACCGTCTTCTTCGCCGACCTGTTGGCTGATTCTGTCTCATTGTTTCAACATGGATGGCAGCGCCGCCAGCCAAGTCATTGTGGACAAGATACCCTTGTTGATGGCCCACGGAATCACTCCCATCGTGATCAGTGCACCAACAGGTCAGCGGGCCATGGAACACCCACATATCCAGGCCTATTCCATGGGCCCATCCGCACTGCGGTTTGACGCACGGCATTTGATCAGCGAACGGATCGGCAGGGGTTTTTGGTACCGGATTTTGACGGCGCTGGTCGCCACCGTTCTGGCACCTTTTATCGTGGTGGAACGCATCGCCTTTGGTCTGCAAAACAATGCCTCATGGGCTTTGAGTGCCATCGTCCTGGGGCTGCGTGTCATCCGACTTCGCCAGCCAACCGTGATCTACTCAACCGGGGGTGCCTATAGTGCGCACTGGGCCGGGTATTGGCTCAAGCGCCTCACTGGAGTTGCGTGGATTGCAGAAGTGCATGACCCCATGCATCAACCCGACCACGTATCGACCAACCGCAACACCCGTCGCATTGCCAAGACCGAAGCACTGATTTGCCAGCACGCCAATCTAGCCTGGTGGTTGACCCGCGGGGCTTTTGAGGGGGCGTTGTTGCGACATGCCGAACTGACCGGGCGCGGTTTCTGGGTGCATTGCGGCGTAAGTGCCCCCGCACATCCCAGCGCTCCAACACACCGCCGAAACCGGGGGCGAATGCACCTAGGGCACTTTGGTTCGCTGTCCAAGAGCCGCAACATGGGTGCTTTTGTCGAAGCGCTTGCAATGCTCATTGCCCGCCGGCCGGAAATGGCGCAGCAAATCATTGTGAATCTGTATGGCAGTGACCTGGACCCCGTAGGCCGCGCTGCGGCAGCCAAAGCCGGTATTGAACACCTTTTTGTCTTTCACGGTCGCCTTCAGCACAGCGCGGTATTCGAGGCCATGGCCCAGGTCGACCTGTTGCTGCTGATCCATGGTTCTGCCGATGAATGCAGCGAATACATTCCCGCAAAAACCTACGAATACCTGTTGGCCCGAAAGCCAATTCTGGCCTGCACCTTTGACAACCGTGAGCTGGACTTGCTGATCGAAGAGGCCAATGGCTACACCGCCCCGTGGGACAACACAGCATTGATTTCAAACGCCCTGGATCAGGCCCACCAAGCCTGGCAGCGGGGCTCGTGGATGCCATCGACCAAGAAACCGATTACCGTCGAGACGGCGGTCCACACCCTTCTTGGCCATGTAGGCCAATGCATTCCACAGGCTTTGCCAACTATATGTCCCGAGCACACATCATGAAACGACCGATTTCTATTCTGATGTACCACCAGGTGGACATGCCACCACCATCGGGCACCCCCATGCGTGGAATGGTGGTGGCCCCACGGTCCTTCGCCCGGCAAATGGCCATGCTGAAAATGCTGGGCTTCAAGGGTGTCTCCATGCGCGACCTGGAGCCCTGGCTGAAAGGTGAACGAGACGACCCGGTCGTCGCCATCACTTTTGACGATGGGTATCTCAACAACCTGCAACACGCACTACCCATCCTCAAAAGAAACGGGTTTACTGCCACCTGTTATGCCGTCAGCAACGCATTGGGCGGATGGAACCAGTGGGATGCCGAGAAAGGCATTCCCCGCAAAGCGCTGATGGACAGAGCCCAACTCAGGGAGTGGTTGGCTGCGGGCATGGATGTGGGCGCACATTCAAGAAACCATCTGGATTTGCTGCTGCAGGACGACAAAACGGCGCTGGATGAAATTGCGGGATGCAAGTCCGAATTGGAGTCGGCACTGAATGTCGAAGTACGGCACTTTTGTTACCCCTACGGCCACTTCAACGAAACCCACCGCACGATGGTGGAACAGGCCGGGTATGCCAGCGCCACTACCGTCCAGCGCGCGCGCGTGCTGGCAAGCGACAACGTCTACGCGTTGCCACGTGTTCTGGTTGCACAAGCCACCAACTGGGCACAATTTTTGGCCAAGATCACAACCGGTTATGAGGACCGCCACCGCTGAAAGTCGTCGCGCACTGCACACCCTTCACGCGGAGACTGAAACGCCAGCCGCATGGTTCGCAAAAGGTCGGGGCACGGCTGCTTTGTATTCAGGGTCCGAATCACTATCGGCAAAGCGCTCGGCGATGGCGCGAAATTCCTCCTGAATCTCTTCAAAGGCGTCGAGCACGTCTGGATCGAAGTGATGCGCCCGACCCATGTGCATCGTTTGCACTGCAAGCGCATGTGGCATGGCCTCTTTGTAGACGCGTCGGCTGATCAGCGCGTCATAGACATCCGCCACCGCCATCAGGCGCGCAGCAATGGGAATGTCTTCGCCGGCGAGGCCCTGCGGATAACCGCTTCCATCCCATTTTTCCTGGTGCGAAAGTGCAATGCTCAAGGCGATGGACAGAAACTCGACGTGGGTTCCCAGCGCTTTTTCAGCGTTCAAAATGGCGTTGTAGCCCAGCGTGGTGTGGGTCTTCATGATCTCGAATTCCTCCGCCTCCAGGCGCCCAGGCTTCAACAGAATGTGGTCGGGAATTCCGACCTTGCCTATGTCATGCAAAGGCGCAGACTTGAACAACTTCTCGATGTTGGCGGTGCTTAAGAACGCTCTGAAACGGGGATGGTCGCGCAGCTTCTCAGCCAGTGCCTTGACGTAGAACTGGGTGCGACGCAGGTGGTTGCCGGTATCCACGTCACGCGTCTCGGCCAAAGATGCCAAGGCCAGAATGGTCACATCCTGGATTGCCGTTACTTCCTGGGTGCGTTTGGCGACTTCCAATTCCAAAAAGTGGTTCTGGTCGCGCAGGAACTCATCCATCGCTTTAAGCGCCAAGTGCGCCTTGACCCGGGCCAAGACGATGGGGGGGCTGATCGGCTTGGTGATGTAGTCCACCGCCCCGAGCTCAAGACCTTGCTCCTCGTCCTCCACTGCCGACTTGGCCGTCAGAAAAATCACCGGGATGTGCAAGGTGAGGCGGTCGTTCTTGAGTCGTCTGCAGACCTCATAACCGTCCATTTCGGGCATCATGACATCGAGCAGAATCAGGTCTGGCGGGGTGTCGGATGCGGCAATGTGCAAGGCCTGCTCGCCCGAGCTTGCAACCTTGACCTTGTAGATGTTCTGGAGCAGACTTTTCATCAGAAACAAGTTGTCTGGCGTATCGTCGACTACCAGCACGGTGCGCTTGCCGGTGAAATCAAGACCCATCATCGGAAATCTCCTTGGGGGATGGCACTGGCGGCCTCCACCAGACGGGCCGTTGCACTGGGGAAGTCAAAAGCCCGAATGGCAGCAGCTATTGCCGTATGGTGATTGGGCAGGGCGGCACTGAACAGGCCGGCATTGGCGTCGAACAGGTCAATTGCTTCGGAATCGCCCTGCGCCAACAAGACCATCAGGTGGTCGTACACCGCTTTGAACTTCTCGGCACTGACCACGATCGCCGGTCCGGCTGTGTCGGTTTGCAGTTCGCGCTCCAAATGGTCGATCAACGTTTCAAGCGGGATGCGCAATGGGGCGAGCTGCGCCTCAAGTTCTGCGCGTGGACGCCGGTTCTTGATCGCGGCCTCAAGCCCCGCTGCCAGTTCCTGCACTAGGACAGCCCCGATGTTGGCGCTGGTGCCTTTGAGCGTGTGCGCCAGACGTTCGGCCACCGCGTGATCGTCACTCATCAGCGCCTGGAGAATTTCAGCCACCGCATTTTTCTGACTCGCCGCAAACCGCCGCAGCAAAGAGAGGTAAGTCTGTTCTTTGCCCAGCACGCGCCGCAAGCCTGCGACCATGTCCAAGCCTGCGATGGCAGACGGCAGTTGAACGTGCGGAGGCGCCTCAACCTGTCTACGGGGCTGCGCTACACCCGGTTGACGTGGCTTAATCCATTTCAACAGGGCGTTCCACAGATCCTGAGGTTCTATGGGTTTCGGAATGTGATCGTTCATGCCCGCAGCCAGACAGCGATCGCGGTCGCCTTGCATGGCGTTGGCCGTCATGGCAACCACCGGAAGCGAGTCGAACTGTGACTGCTGGCGAATCGCCCGGGTTGCCGCCAGGCCGTCCATGACCGGCATCTGCATGTCCATGAGGACCAGATCGTAGGCGGCACGGCCGAGCCGCTCCAGCGCAACCTGACCGTTTTCGGCCAGGTCAACCACCAGACCTGCATCGCGCAGCAATTCAAGCGCCACTTCCTGGTTCAACTCGTTGTCCTCCACCAGCAGAATGCGCGCGCCAGCAATGCTGGCGAGCTGCTCGTAAGACTCGCCCTGACCCAACGCCGCCATTGGGGGCGCAAGCCCTGCTTCAACGGACCCCAGTATGCGCGCCACGCTGTCGAACAGTACCGAGGGGCTAACGGGTTTGACCAGCACGTCCTCGATGCCCGCATCGTGTGCACGTTTGATCACCTCTTCGCGGCCAAAAGCGGTCACCATGATCAAACGAGGGCGGCAGTTGAGCGTAAGTGCCTGAATCCGCCGGGCCGTTTCGTTGCCATCCATACCTGGCATCTGCCAGTCCAGAAAAACAACTTCAAAGGACGCACCTTGCAAGTCAGCACGCACGATGGAGTTGAGTCCATCCTGTCCTGACGCGGCCTCGTCAACCCGGAAACTCAGGCTGGTGAGCAAGCCCCCCAGGGCCATGCGAGCGGAGGGGTTGTCGTCAACCACCAGAACACGTTTGTCTTTCAGGTCCGCCGAGAGCATCGGCTTGCGCAATGGTGCCAGGCACTTTTCCAGGCGCAGCGTAAACCAGAATGTGCTGCCTGCGCCAAGCTCGCTGTCAACACCCACCTCGCCGCCCATCAACTCCGCTATTTTTTTGGAACTGGACAAACCCAGGCCGGTACCGCCAAATTTTCCGGGTCACGGAACTGTCGGCCTGTTCAAAGTTCTGGAAAAGCCTGGCTTGTTGTTCTTTCGACAAGCCAATACCCGTGTCACGCACGGTGCAATACAGCATGACATCGTGGTCGGATTCCGCCTGCAGCACGATGGAGATGGCCACCTCACCGCGCTCTGTGAATTTGACCGCGTTGTTGCTGTAATTGATCAGAACCTGGCCAAATCGCAGGGGGTCGCCAATGAGGCGGGCGGGCACGTTGGGGGAAACTTCAATGACGAACTCCAGGCCCTTGGCGGCCGATTTCTCGGCAATCAGATCCGAGACGTTGTCGAGCACCGTCTGCACATCAAACTCAATGTGTTCGACCGTGAGTTTTCCGGCCTCGATCTTCGCAATGTCCAGGATGTCATTGATGATGTTGAGCAAATGGCGCCCGGCACCCTGGATCTTGTGGATGTAATTGCTTTGGCGCGGCGTCAGTTCCGTGCCCAAGGCCAGGTGCGACATGCCGATGATGGCGTTCATGGGCGTGCGTATTTCGTGACTCATGCTGGACAAGAAGTCCGATTTGGCCTGGCTCGCCGTTTCTGCTGCTGCCTTGGCAAGCTCAAGATCCACGCCTCTTTGCTCCAGTGCTCGGTCAAGGCGATTGCGCTCCGTAATGTCGCGCAGCACACAGGTGACATAACGTTCGCCCTTTAAAACCATGGCGTTGCCTACCATCTCCAGTGCAAACTCCGTGTGATCCTTGCGCAGACCCCTGACCTCGCGCGGCGGGCTAACGCCACCTGCTGCGATCGACCAATCCAGATAGTCCTCGGACACCGGGCGCTCCTGCTGAGCTAGCTGCGGAATCAAAACGCCCAATTGCGAACCCTTGAGTTCGTCCGCGCGGTAACCGAACAGGTTTTGCGCTGCGGGATTGACCGTCTCAATCTTGCCGGTATCCGCGTGTAATGTGATGATGCCGTCGGTCACCGTATTCAGAATGGCCTGGACGAGCGCGGCGCTGTCGCGCAGGGATTGTTGCAGCGCATATTCCTCAGTCACATCACGGAAGACCAGCACCGCGCCAATGATCCGCGCCGCACGGTCCCGAATGGGTGCGCAACTGTCAGCAATATCACACTCACGGCCATCACGTGCAATCAGCACCGTATGGTTGGCCAGGCCCTGCACCGTTCCGTATTTGAGTGTGTCCAGCACCGGGATCCGGGCTGGCTGTCGCGTGTCGCGGTTGACAATGCGAAAGATTTCATCGACCGTGAGCCCCAGGGCCAGCTCCTGGGTCCATCCGGTCAGCAACTCGGCTGCGCTGTTGACCAGGGTGACCCGCGCTTGCGCATCGGTGGCGATTACCGCGTCACCAATGGAATACAAGGTGACAGACAGTTTCTCTTCACTGGTCTGCAAGTTATCGTTGAGCTGCTGCAACTCGCGACTGGTGTCTTGCTGAATTTTGAGCAAGTGCTGCGTCTCCTGAGCCACCAAACGCTCCAGTTGCAGCTTGGTTCTGCGATGCACCAAAAATCCCCACGAAAGTGCCAGCACCAGCGCCAGAACACCGGCCGACACCAGGAAAATGAACAGACGATCCATGCTCACGTCCAGCTCATCCGATTGTTTCGTCACGGATTGGTTCAGGACCGCAGAAATGGTGCCAAGAGTTGACCGGATGTCATCCATCACGCGCTTGCCATGGCCTTGCGTTACCGCAGCAGCGGCTGAAGTCAGTCCATGCGTTCGTCGCAACTCAATGATCTCCGCCAGCTCCTTCATTTTTTCATCCACCAGTGGGACCAGTGCATCCAGATGTTTGGCGACCTCGCGGTTGGTATTGAACAGCCGCAGGTCTTCCAGGTCTTTTGTGATGCTGCGTTCAACTGCAAAGTAGGTATCCAGAAACTTCACATCGCCGGTGACCACATATCCACGCTCCCCGGTCTCAGCATCGCTCAAAGCAGACAACAGTTCCGTGTTGGAAATCAGGGTGAGGAATGCATGGCGACGGGCAGCGGCGGAATCCTCCATGCGGGAAAAGGTCCAGAACATGGTGGACACCCAAAGCACCAGCAGCAGGAAAGACCCAAAAAAGGAAAGGGTCTGTGCTTTGGAAAATCTCATGGCCCGACACCCCTGGTTTTGCTGAAATGTTTTACAGATGTGCCTGCAAACACTTAGCCAAGGTACTCGCGAATGTGCATTTCCTCCGTGCGGTGGCGAACACTGGCTGTCGCTTGGCGAGCGCGAACCCAGTAGGTCGCGCACATCGAAATACAAGGGCTAGAAGGGCGCGGCCACAACCAGGATGGGTCTGTTTGATGGGCAACGCACGACTTGCAACTACGCCATATGCTCAATGTTGTCTGGCAGGCCAACCCACGCGTGTTTGCGCTCCTCGTACACCGAGAAAGTAGGCGGGGGGAAGCTGGGTTCGGCAAAGGCTCCCACGGGGATGGCGACGCTTTCTTCGTCTATACGGTAGTAAACCGTGGCGCCGCAGGTCGGGCAGAAATTAAACGTGATCTTGCTGCCCTCATCACCAACACGCACGTACTGCTGGGACTGTCCCTCAATGCTGACTGCCCCGCTACGAAAGCGCGCCTGGGCGCCAAAGACGCTACCGGTTCGACGTTGGCAGGCCAGACAGTGGCAAACCGCCACCCGTATGGGGTCTTCAGTCACGATGGCCGTCAGCTGGCCGCAGCTACAGGACGCAGTTCGGGTAGTCATGGCGGGTTGCATTGAGAGGGGTTCAGACACTGCGGATGATTCTAGGCTGCGGCTGGTGCAAGCCCGGGACTGGCGCACGCGCTGTTGGCGAACCGGCGCGTTGCGAGTTTGTTTGCCAACTCGGGGGGGCATGACGCGACGAATGCGCTGTTTTCCAAAGGTTGAACTGCGCCCAAGACTGGGCTAGATGTGAATCGGCACAAATATGTGTTGGCGTCGACGTCAGATTGACCCAAGTGCCGCCTAATGACTGACCCACCTTGGCAAGCCGCCATCCCGCGCCCAGCAACAATTCCAAAGATATCGCCCTACGTCACTGAAAGTCGGCCGCCTCGGTCAAATTGAAGCCGGCGTCAACACGCGGCTCAATGGCTGGCCCGCCGGTGTCCCCTGTCAACGCTTCGATGTACACCTCGCGATGTGCAACGCATGACTCGGGGTCTGGAGTGATTCGCCATTTCTTCCCAGTATTGAACTTTCATCAACTACGATCTACCGCCTTTGCTGGCGCACTGCTGCAATATTGATAGCATATCATGCATATTCCACGAGGGCCAGAGGCATATTTCACCATCAACAATAGGTTAATGACCCTGAATTGGGCATTTCAAGGCCATTTTGCCCCCTCAATCCGGTATAACCGCCGTCACCTCGATCTCCACTTTGGCCCGGTCTTCCATCAATGCCGACACCTGTACCGCCGTCATCGCCGCGTTGAAGCTGCCGATGATCTCTCTGAACGCTACGCCAATCTCGCGCCCTGCCGCGATGTACTCGCGCTTGTCGGTCACGTACCAGGTCATGCGCACGATGTGCTCGGGCTTGGCGCCGGCCTCGTGCAATACGGCCACCACGTTCAGCAGCGCCTGGCGCACCTGGCCGGCGAAGTCGTCGGTGTGGAACTGGCACTGCGCGTCCCAGCCGATCATGCCGGCCACACACACGGTCTGGCCGCGTGCCATGACGCCGTTGGCGTAGCCGCGTGGGCGCACCCAGGTGGGGGTTGCAGTACTTTCATGGATGGGCCTCTCGTTGCGAATAATGGATGATGGTCGTGGGCGTGGTGCTGGAAGGCGCAGGCAATGGGTTTATCAGGCCAGGTCACGCAGCATGAAGCGCTGCAGTTTTCCGGTCTGGGTGCGGGGCAGCGAGCTGACGAAGGTGATGGCCCGTGGGTACTTGTAGGGCGCAATGGTGCTCTTCACAAAGTCCTGCAAGGTCTTGACCATGGCGTCGTCGCTTGCATGACCTGCACGCAGCGCCACAAAGGCTTGCACGATCTGGCCGCGTTCTTCGTCGGGGCTGCCAATCACCGCGCATTCGGCCACGGCGGGGTGCAGCATCAGCGCCTCTTCCACCTCGGGCGCGGCGATGTTGTAGCCGCTGGAGACGATCATGTCATCCGTGCGGGCCTGGTAGATGAAGTAGCCGTCCGCATCCATCTTGTAGGCGTCGCCGGTCAGGTTCCAACCGTTGCGCACGTATTTGGTTTGGCGCTCGTCTGCCAGGTAACGACACCCCGTGGGGCCGCGCACGGCCAGCTTGCCGACGGTGCCCACGGGCACTGGCTTGCCGTCATCGTCCACCACCTGCGCCTGGTAGCCAGGCACCACCTTGCCTGTGGCGCCGGGGTGGGCATGTTCTTCGTCTGCCGAGATAAAGATATGCAGCAACTCCGTGGCACCAATGCCGTCTATCAGTTCGATGCCGGTGGCCTCAAACCACAAGGTGCGGGTGGATACCGGCAGGGCCTCACCGGCTGATACGCAGTGGCGCAGCGTGCCGTTGCGCAATGCCTGGCCCTGCGGCGCCATTGCGCGGTAGGACGTGGGGGCGGTAAACAACACGGAGGCACCAAAGGTCTGTATGGCTTCCAGCAACTGGGGTGGTCCGGCTTTTTCCAGCAACACGGTGGATGCGCCAACGGACATGGGGAACAGCACCAAACCACCCAAGCCAAAGGTAAATGCCAGCGGCGGGCTGCCGATGAATACATCCTCAGAAGTGGCGCGCAACACGTGGGGCGGCCAGCAGGCGCAGACGGCCATCACGTCGCGGTGGAAGTGCATGGTCGCTTTGGGAATGCCGGTGGTACCCGAGGTGAAAGCGATGATGCAGGTGTCATCCGACGCGGTGTCGGCGTTGGCAAACACGGGGCTGTGGCGGGCCATGGCGGCGCCCAGGCCATCAGCGCTGTCGTCGTTGTAGTAACGCACGGTCTGCAACGTGGGGCACTGCTCTGCAGCATTCTGCACTTCGGTGGCCAAGTGAAAGTCGCACAGCGCATGGCGTATCTGCGCTTTGTCTATGACGGGTTTTAGTTCTTTGGCGCGCAGCAGCGGCATCGTAGCCACGGCAATGGCGCCAACCTTGATGACGGCAAACCAACAGGCCACCATCATCGGGTTGTTGGGAGCATGCAAAAGCACGCGGTTGCCCGGCACCACACCCATGTCCTGCACCAGCACATTGGCGATGCGGTTGGTCTTGTCCTGCAGGTCGGCATAGGTCCAACTTAAGCCGGGTGCGCGGATGCAGATGCGGCTGCCGTTGCCTTCTGCAATGTGCCGATCCAATAGCTCCGTTGCGCAATTCAATTGTTCGGGGAAATGCAGCTCGGGCAGGTCGAACAGGAACTGCGGTTGTTGTTCAACGGGCGGCAGATTGTCGCGCGCGAAGCTGTCTATGTGGGCACTGGACATGGCGGTTCTCTTGCTGAGTTCTTGCGGGACAGAAACCTTCGGGGTCAGATCACTTCGCGCAGCGAATGTGCTCTGACCCCAGGCGATTAAGACGACTTCTCCTTGAGCAGGTCTTTGGCAATGATCAACTGTTGCACCTCCGTGGCGCCTTCGTAAATGCGCAGCGAGCGGATCTCGCGGTACAAGCGCTCGACGATGTGGCCGCTGACAACACCCATGCCACCCCAGATTTGCACCGCAGCATCAATGACTTGCTGCGCGCCTTCGGTAGCGACCATCTTGGCCATGGCTGCCTCACGCGTCACGTTGCGGCCCTGGTCGCGCTGCCAGGCGGCGCGGTAGGTCAACAATGCGCTGCTGTCCACCGTGGTGGCCATTTGTGCCAGCTTGGCCTGGGTGAGCTGGAAGTCGGCAAGCGTCTGGTTGAACATCTTGCGCGTGGTGGCTCGGCACAAGGCTTCGTCCAATGCGCGACGTGCAAAGCCCAGCGATGCGGCAGCCACTGATGTGCGAAACACATCCAGCGTGCGCATGGCGATCTTGAAGCCCTCACCGGGGGCGCCCACGCGTTGGCTCAAAGGCACTTTGCAATTGGTGAAGCGCAGCGTGGCCAAGGGATGGGGAGCAATCACGTCGATACGTTCGGCAATCGCTAAGCCAGGTGTGTCGGCGTCCACAATAAAGGCGCTGATACCACGTGCGCCAGGTGCCTCGCCGGTGCGGGCAAACACCACATAAAAGTCGGCAATGCCGCCATTCGATATCCAGGTCTTGGTGCCATTGAGCACCGCATGGTCGCCATCAACATGGGCGCTGCATTGCATGGCGGCAACGTCGGATCCTGCATCGGGTTCGCTCAGTGCAAAAGCGGCTATGGCTTTTCCACTGGCAACACGCGTCAGGTAGCGCTGCTTTTGTTCAGTCGTGCCGGGCAGGCTGATGGCACCGGAGCCCAGACCCTGCATCGCGAACGCAAAGTCGGCTAGGCCGGAGTGGCGGGCCAGCGTCTCGCGGATGAGGCAGATGGAGCGGGTGTCTATGGTGTCACCCGCCCCGCCATACGCCGTGCCGCCCACGGCATATTTCAGCCAGCCAGCAGCACCCAGCGTGCGCACTAAGGCCTTGCATTCGGCATCGACATCGTGGCCGTTTACTTGAGAAATGTGATCGGTGGCCCAGGCGTCCAACGCGCGGGCCAATTTACCGTGCTGGGGCGCGAAGAAGGGCCAGTCCAGGTATGCGGTGTCGCTCATAACGTGCTTTCCTTAGTTACCCTGGAAGACGGGCCGTTGCTTGGCAACAAATGCGTTGTACGCGCGGTGGTAGTCCTGCGTCAGCATACAAATGGCCTGGGCCTGGGCTTCGGCCTCAATCGCCTGGTCCAGGGACATGGACCACTCCTGATGCAGCATGGTCTTGGTCATGCCATTGGCAAAGGTGGGGCCGGCCACCAGATCACGCGCCAGCGCTTCCGCTGCAGCAGCCAACTCTTCTGGCGCACACAGGCGGTTGAAGAAGCCGCTGCGTTCTGCCTCGGCGCCACCAATGGAGCGGCCGGTATACAGCCATTCGCTGGCGCGGCCCTGGCCAATGATGCGCGGCAGCATCGCGCAGGCGCCCATGTCGCAGCCGGCCAAGCCGACGCGGTTGAACAAAAACGCGGTCTTGCTGCGCTCGGTGCCCAGGCGCATGTCGGACGCCATGGAGATGATGGCGCCAGCACCGGCACACACGCCATCCACTGCGGCGATGATGGGCTGCGGACAGGCGCGCATGGCCTTGACCAAATCGCCGGTCATGCGGGTGAACATCAACAGCTCGGGCGCCTTCAACTGGATCAGCGGGCCGATGATTTCATGCACATCGCCACCCGAGCAAAAGTTGTTGCCCGCACCGGTAACGACCACGGCATGCACGTCGGTCGCGTATTTCAATTGGCTAAACAGGTCGCGCAACTCCACATACGAGTCAAAGGTCAGTGGGTTCTTGCGGTCCGGGCGGTTCAGTGTGATGGTGGCCACGCCGGCCTCCAGCTTCCACAAGAAATGCAGCGGCTGGTAGCCGGCCAGGGGTTTGTGGTTGCCGGCTTGTAATGCGGGGTCCAGAGCGGGGGTATGGGATTCAGTGGTCATTTGTTGTTGTCCTTGGTGGGGTTGTCTTGTTGGCGCACCAGTTGCACGCGCAGGGTGCCCAACTGGGTGTAAAGCTGTTGCACGGTGTTGGCAGGCAGCCCGGCGAACAGTTCCAGAATCCATAACTCGTGTTCTTCGGCCATGGCCTCAAAGGTGTCGCGGCCCTTGGCAGTGAGGCACACGATCCAGGCGCGGCGGTCTTGCGGTTTGTTGATGCGCGAGACCAGGCCTTCGCGCTCCAGCTCATCGGTCACGCCGGTCACATTGCCGCCGGTCACCATCAGATAACGCGACAACTCACTCATCTTCAGCCCCTCGGGCTGGCGGTAGAGCTGGGCCATGTAGTCAAAACGCGGCAGCGAGATGTCAAAGCGTGTGCGCAGGCGTTTGCGGATTTCGTCTTCGATCTGTGTGGTGCAGGCCAGCATGCGCAGCCAGAGCTTGAGCGCTGCATGGTCGCCCCCATTGGAGCGCGCTTCGTGGCCCAGTTCGTCGGCATCGTTCAACAGGGTGCGGCTGGGGTCTGCTTTCATAACTTTACGCCTCAGCCGCGCGTGCGGGGGACATTGCCGCCGCGCCAGCCTGCGCCTTTTCGCGCTGGAAGATGGCTTCCATTTGTATTTTGCCGGACAGGTATTGCTTGGGCCAGGCAAGAGCCGTGTAGCCAATCTTGGCGGCCTCGGTCAAGGTCCAGGCCGGGTTGGCGAGGTGCGGCCGCGCCACTGCGCACAAATCGGCGCGGCCAGCGGAGATGATGCTGTTGACGTGGTCGGCCTCGCTGATGGCGCCCACCGCAATGGTGGCGATACCGGCCTCCTGGCGGATGCGGTCGGCAAACGGCGTCTGGAACATACGGCCGTAGACCGGTTTCTCTTGTTTGCTGACCTGGCCGGACGAACAATCGATGAGGTCCGCACCGGCGGCCTTGAAGGCCTTGGCGATCTCGACTGCATCCGTCGGCGTGATACCACCTTCTACCCAGTCATGCGCCGAAATACGCACGGACACGGGCCGGTCGGCGGGCCACACTGCACGCACGGCCGCAAAGACTTCCAGCGGATAACGCAAGCGGTTCTCCAGGCTGCCGCCATAGGCATCGTCGCGCTGGTTGGTCAGTGGGGAAATGAAACTGGACAACAAATAACCGTGGGCGCAATGCAACTCCAGCCAGTCCGCGCCAATCTCCTCAGCGGCATGTGTGCTGGCCACAAACTGGGCCGTCACCGCGTCCATGTCGGCACGGGTCATGGCGCGCGACACTTGGCTCACGCCTTCCAGGTACTGTTGGGCCGAGGCGGACATGATGGGCCAGTTGCCGGTTGGCAGGGGTTGGTCTATGCCCTCCCACGCCACGCGGGTGGACGCCTTGGCACCGGCATGGCCCAACTGCATGGCGAACTTGGCATCGCTATTCGTATGTACCCAATCGACAATACGTTTCCACGCGGCCGTGTGTTCCGGTGCATACAGGCCGGGGCAGCCCGGCGTGATGCGCCCCTCAGCACTCACACAGGTCATCTCGGCAAAAACCATACCGGCGCCACCCATGGCGCGGGCGCCCAGGTGCACCAGGTGGTAGTCACCGGCCACACCATCGACCGCAGAGTATTGGGCCATGGGCGACACAACAACGCGGTTCTTCAAGGTCAGGCCGCGCACGGCGTACGGCGTAAACATGGGTGGCGGTGCGTCCTGGCCGGGTGCCAGTTGCATGCCGGCGCGCTGGGCAAACCAGATCTCGAAATCGCCCAACCATTGGGCATCGCGCAGGCGCAGGTTCTCATGGCTGATGCGCTGGCTGCGGGTCAGCATGGAGTACATGAACTGCGGGCCATCCAACTGGTCGCAGTAACGTTCGCCACAGGCCTCGAACCATTCCATGGCGTTCCACGCGGCATTTTGCAACCGCAGCACATCAACATGGCGCAGCGCCTGGTAGCGCTCCAGCACGGCGGGTATGTGCTCCGCAGTGTCGCCTTGGTCGCGGAACTGGCGGGCCAGTTCAATCGCGTCTTCAATCGCCAGCTTGGTGCCCGAGCCAATGGCGAAGTGGGCCGTGTGCACCGCGTCGCCCATCAGCACCACATGGCTGCGGCCGTTGTACAACGACCACTGTTCACATTTGACACGTTGAAAATTCAACCAGGCCGAGCCGCGCAGGTGACGCGCATTGGTCATCAACTTGGCGCCTTGCAGGTTGGCTGCAAACAACTTCTCGCAAAACGCGATGGATTCTTCCTGGTCCGCCAGGTCCAGGCGGTGGGCCTGCCAGACGTGCTCCGGGCATTCCACAATAAAGGTGGTGGTGTTTTCGTCAAACTTGTAGATATGGGCCTGGAACCAGCCATGCTCGGTCTTCTCGAACAGGAAGGTGAAGGCGTCGTACTGTTTGTGGGTTCCCAGCCAGATGAAGCGGTTGGGGCGCACCACAATGTCGGGTTTAAACACGTCTTCGTGCTGGTAACGGATGCGGGAGTTAATGCCGTCACTGGCTATGATCAGGTCGGCGTCGGGGTACTGGGTGTCGGATTCGGCATCCACCTCAAACACCAGCTTGACACCCAGCCGCTCACAGCGTCGCTGCAAGATATTGAGCAATTTCTTGCGGCCGATGCCAACAAAGCCATGACCACCCGAACGAATGACCTCGCCCTTGAAATGCAGTTCGATGTCATCCCAGTGGTTAAAGGCCTGTTCGATCTCGGTGGCCGTCTCCGGGTCCCACACACGCATGTTGTCCATGGTGGCATCCGAGAACACCACGCCCCAGCCAAAGGTGTCGTATGGCTTGTTGCGCTCCACCACCGTGACCACATGCGCCGGGTTGGCCTGCTTCATCAGCAGTGCGAAATACAGCCCGGCGGGGCCGCCGCCAATACACACGATATTCATTGCAACTCCAGAAAGTCTTGCGACTCGGGGTGGGATTTGCAATTAGTTTAAGTTTAAACCTTTAGATGTCAAGTATTTATTGTTGCCACTGGCTTGCGGCTCGGCGGCGTTCAACCGGGCTCGGTCAGAGCTCTGAGTTTTCTGTACAGCGAACGTTCGCTCAAACCCAATTTGGCAGCCAGTTCTACGCGGCTGCCGGTGTGGGCCGCCAGCGCCTGCTGCAATGCCTGGAGCTGTAGTGCCTTGGTGGACGGCAAGGCAGCGGCAAGCGCTGCGTCGGCCAGCTTGGGTGCAGGGGCGGAGCTTCCCCGACCGGCCTGCAAAGCCTGCGCAATATGGACGGTGGTTATCGTCTGGCCATCACACAGCAAGGAGGCGCGCTCTAGCAAGTTGCGCAACTCGCGCACGTTGCCGGGGAATGCATGTGTTTGCAGCAGGCCAAGGGCATCCGGTGCCAGGGTCAAAGGCCGTTGCGGGCTGACCCGCAACAACAGGGATTCCGCAAGCAAAGCAATGTCCTCGCGCCGGTCCCTGAGCGCTGGCAGGTGAATGGGGAAGGTGCTGATGCGGTAGTACAGGTCTTCGCGGAAGCGCCCCCTCGCGGACCATCTGGGCGAGGTCACGGTGCGTGGCGGCGACCACACGAATGTCGGCATGGCGCAAGTCCGTGCTGCCAACCCGGCGGTAAGTTCCGCTTTCAGCAAGCGCAGCAGTTTGACCTGCATGCTCAGCGGAATGTCCCCCACTTCATCCAGGAACAACGTACCACCACTGGCCGCCTCCACCAATCCGCCTTTGGAAACAACGGCACCGGTGAAGGCCCCCCGCTCGTGGCCAAACAACTCGGATTCAAACAGGTTCTCCGGCAGGCTGGAGCAATCCACCACCACGAGTGACTTGGCTGCACGCGCACTGGCTTCATGCACCGCCCTGGCCACCAGTTCTTTGCCGGTACCGGATTCTCCCAACAGCAACACCGATGCCTGCGACGACGCCACCCGTGCCACCAAGGCCAACATACGCTGGAACGCGGGCGCGCGTCCAATCAGGGTTTGCGACCCCAACTGCCCTTGGGCCACCCGCAGCGGCTCCATTTTTTCGACATAAAACGCTTGTTTACCACCGGCGTCCAGCAACGGCGCAAGTTCGATATTCACGTATTCCTCGCCTTTGGGTGTGTGGTGCAGGTGCAGCACCCTTTCCCGTTGACCGGACTCGCGCGCCCGCGCCAGCGGGCAGGATTCACCCGCTTGATCACACGGCACAGAAAAGTGGTGCGACACCTCATAACAGGTGCGCCCCACCACGCTGCGCTCGGGACTGAATTGACGGCGGTAGGCGGCATTCGCCGCGAGAATGCGGTACTGCGCATCAAACAAGATGTGCGGCTCGGGCAGGCCCTCCAGGTAGGACACCATTTCTGGCAGGGGTTTCGCAACAGGGTCATTCATGGTGTGCAGTGTAGGTTGCCACTGCCAGAGTGTGTGCCAAATGTCAGGTCGGAACTGCCAATATTGGCAGTTTGTGGCAATTTCCCACACACGCGCCTCCAAGCATGGCACCCAAGCCATTGAATTTAAACAACTTTTCCTTTTGCCTGGCATGGCACGTTTCTTGTTAATCAAGTGCCACGATGTCGTTAAACCAGCACAACAAGGCCGCCAGGGGCCACACCGCCGCTGCCGCCTGTACGCGCCTCTCAGGCCGTGAAGTCGCCACCGTCGCGGGTTGAAAACCATGTACTTTCGTATCCTCCACGACGAGTCCAGCGGTGAACTGGGATACTTGCTGGCAGACACCGATGCGGCAGAAGCCGTGCTGGTGGACCCTCGAGGGGGTGATCTGCCGCTGCTGCAGTCGCTTCTGGCCGAGCGGGGATTGCGCCTTCGTTGGGTTTTGCGAACCCACCAGCATGATGCCGTAATGCCCAATGAAATGGCGATGTTGGCGCAGCTGGGTGCACCCATCGTGCAGGGCAAGCCTGCGCTGGAAACGCATTCGGCGGCTGCCGGAGAACTTTTGCCCTTTGGCAATGAAGTGATCAACGTGCGCGCGACGCCGGGCCACACACTGCACTGCCTTAGCTACTCGTGGCGTGACCGTCTGTTTTGCGGGGGTCTGTTGTATGGGGAAACCTGCCCGCACCAGCCCCAACCGGCATCACCCCAGGCCCTGTGGGATAGCGTGCGCCTACAGGTTTTTACCTTGCCGGATGAAACGCTGCTGTTTGCGGGGCACACCCACCGCGCCCACGCGTTCACCACCGTGATGGAACAAAGGCGCTGGCACCCGCTGTTTGCGGGTCTGTCGCGCGACGAATTTTTGGCCCGCGTCGCGGCCGCAACGCCGGGCGATTAGCGTAAGCGTGCCACCTTTTCCCTATACCAACCCATGCACCCCGACACACCCGTTGAGTCCCAGGAAGCGAACATGAACACCAAGAACGAAAGAGGACGCGTGATCATTCCGATTGCCGTCTCGCCCGACAAGAGCCCGATAGAACCGCCAGCAGACGCCGATGCGGAAATGGTGTCGCTCTACCAGGCCCACAAGAAGATTTATCCGCGCAGTGTGACGGGCTTCTTCTCGCGCTGGCGTTGGACCATGGTGTGGCTGACCCAACTGGTGTTTTATGGCATGCCCTGGCTGGAGTGGGGCCAGCGCCAGGCCTTGCTGTTTGACCTGGGCGCAAGGCGCTTTTACATTTTTGGGCTGGTGTTGTACCCGCAGGACTTCATCTACCTCACCGGCATTTTGGTGATCTCCGCCTACTCCCTGTTTCTGTTCACTGCGGTGGCAGGACGCCTGTGGTGCGGCTACGCCTGCCCGCAAACGGTGTACACCGAAATCTTTCTGTGGCTGGAACGCAAGACCGAAGGTGACCGCTCCGCCCGCATGCGCCGCGATGCTGGCCCCTGGACTGCCGAAAAGCTGGGTCGCAAGGTGGGCAAACACCTGCTGTGGTTGGCGGTGGCGCTGGTGACCGGCTTTACCTTTGTGGGCTACTTCACACCGATTCACGAACTGGCGGGCGAGTTCGTCCGCTGGGAGCTGAGTTCGTGGGAGATGTTCTGGACCTTCTTCTACGGCTTTGCCACCTACGGTATGGCGGGCTTTATGCGTGAGCAAGTGTGCAAATACATGTGCCCCTATGCCCGCTTTCAGAGCGCCATGTTTGACAAAGACACCCTCATCGTGACCTACGATGCCGAGCGGGGTGAACCGCGCGGCGCGCGCTCCAAAAAGGCCGACCCGGCTAAACTCAACCTGGGCGCTTGCGTGGACTGCAGCCTGTGTGTGCAGGTATGTCCCACCGGCATTGACATCCGCAACGGCCTGCAATACGAATGTATTGGCTGCGGGGCTTGTGCCGACGTCTGCGATACCGTCATGGACAAAGTGGGCTACCCCCGCGGCCTGGTGAAGTACTCCACCGAAAACGCCATCAACCAGCATTGGACCCAAGCGCAGACCCTGCGCCACGTACTACGCCCCCGGGTCTTGATCTACGTCGCCATATTGGGAACAGTGGTGACCGCCATGGCTGTCAGCCTGACGCTGCGTGTGCCGTTCAAGGTGGACGTGGTGCGAGACCGCGGCGCACTGGCCCGTATTGCCGACGGTGGGCACATTGAAAACGTGTACCGCCTGCAAATCATGAACGCGACGGAGGCCACACAGCAGTTTCATATCTCGGTGTCCGGTTTGCCCCAACTCACGGTGGCGTCTGAGAACGACATCAGCATTGCGTCCACACAGGCCCGCTGGGTGGCGGTGCGGGTTCAAGGCCCTATGGATGGCACGGCACCCGGCTCCTACCCGATTCACTTTGAGATTGCGGCCCAGGGCGCAGTCGGCCGGGTCGTTGAGAAAGCGGCGTTCATCGTTCCACGCTAAGGCAGCGGCTAACCGAGCGCCCCCACGCGCCTTGGGGCGGCCCGGCGGCTCTAGGCGCTTGAGCTATTCAAGCCGCGGTGTGAGAATGCCGCACATGACCGACGCCGACGAACTCAACTCTTTCCTGGCGCAGCGCCGCCTGGCGGGCGCCGACCGTGCCGCCATTGACGCCGCCATTTATGCCCGCTTTGGCCGGGTGCAGGCGGTGATGTTTACCGATCTGGTGGGGTTCTCGCGGGTGGTGGAGGCGTTTGGCATCGTGCATTTTCTGCAGTTGATCCAGGAGTCTGAAACCCTGTTTATGCCATTGATAGCGCAACACGGCGGTGTGTGCCTCAAGCACGAGGGGGATTCATTGTTGGTGGTGTTTGATACGCCGCAGCAAGCCTTGGCAGCGGCCAAGGCCATGGTGGATGCCACCTTGGCAGCCAATCCGGGGCGTGCGCCCGAAGACCGTATCGAAGTCTGTATTGGCCTGGGTTATGGCACCGTCTTGCGCATTGACAACGACGAAGTCTGGGGTGCCGAGGTCAACGCCGCGTCCAAGTTGGGTGAGGAGATGGCCAAAGGCGGTGAGGTCTTGGTGACGGACACGTTTCACCAGGCTGTTTCCGATGAGCGCTTTGTGGCGTGTGGCGAACTGTTTGGCACGCGCACGGTGTATAGCCTTTCTGGCCTCTAGCCCCCGAAAACACTGCGTAAGCTGCTATCAATACCGTAGTGATTTATAACCTGTACTCACCCCACACTGCGTGTCGTGTAGTGGCGCCAGACAGCCCGTAAGAGGTAGCCATGCAGTGCCAACCACAAGCAGGGGTCCAGCACGGCGTCCCACACATTGCCGCTGGGCAGCCGCCACACCACAAACACCAACAAGGCGACAGGCGACACCCACCACCGGGAGTGTCTGGGGCTTGTGCCCGCAAGCCATGGCAACAACGCGCCAAACACCACCAACGCTACGGCCACCGGGCTGAAGCCCCAGGCGTACGGTTGCATCGGCAACAGAGCAAACGTGTCCAGCAACAAAGCCCAGCCCACCAGCACACCCGCCAAGGCGAGTGACAAGCGGAAACGGTTGGGTTCGTGAACTGCGGCCGGGGCGGATCGGCTGGCTAAAAAACGCTTGCGCAACAACCCATCACACAACAGCACCGCAACGATGCTGGGCGCCTGAAATACCAGACCCAACCAATACGCAGGTGAATACGGCCCTGGCACCCAGGTCCACAGCGCCAACACCAGCGCCGTACCCCAATGCCGCAACTCCAGCCGACCAGCCGTGCCAGGCCAGTAGCGGCTGACCACACCCGCGCCCATACTGGCTAGCACCACACTCCAACCCAGGTGCAACCAGATTTGCATGGCCAGCGCGGTCGGCAGCGCCGGTGCATCGGTTGCCAGCAGATGTGCCCACCACAAACTGGGTTGTGCGTTCATGGTTCGCCCTTGGTGGTCGCGACAACCGGTGCCAAGCGCTGCCATGCCAGGCGCTCACGCTCCACGGTGTAACTCACCCACAGGCTGCCATCCAACCACAGCAGAGACGGGTACGAAAACTCGTCTTGCGGCGCGCCGCGCTCCAGCGTCTGGACCGTTCGCCAGCTACGGCCATCGACCGACTGGCTCAGGTCCAGCGTGCCGCGCGACGTATTGGATGGGTTGTGGGTCAGCAGCATCTGCCCCGGGCCCAGGCCCAGGCCGGCCACCGAAGCGTCCGGGTTGTCCAGCGCCAGGTCGGGTAAATCGCTCCAGTGCGCGCCGCCATCGGCCGTGTGGGCCACGCCAATCTTGCCCTTGCGGTCGCTCATCACGCATCAGCGCCAGCCATTGGGTGGGCGACTGCATGACCAGGCTGGGTTGCAATAAGAAAGGGCGTTGTGAGATGCGGACCATGCCTTTGAAGTCACCGTTGCGGTCAAAACGCAGCGCCGCCGGGTATTTGATACCCAGCTCAAAATGTACCGGCAGCACCATGCCGCCATCCGCCAGTGGCAAGGGTGCATTGCGAACCAGAAAGCTGGTGTTCCACATCCACGACAAGGGCAACACGCGCACCGGCTCAAAGGCCAAATCCTCCAGGCCATTGCCCGTGCTGCTCTGGCGCAGGTGCAAAACCCGCGAAGCCGCCCAGCCGCCGCCGCCCGTCGCCACCACAAAGACATGGATGCGGCCCTGGCCATCCAGCCAGGCGACCGGGTTACCCAGCCGGCGAATGCCAAAACCCAGTTGCGAGCCGGCGACAAAACGGTTGACCACAAATCGCGCGGGGACCATTGGTGTGTGGCGCGCAGGTATTGCGAGGCGGCAATCTGCACATTGGGCCCACTCTCCCGGTCACCGGAAAACCAGAACACCGTCAGCGCCGCAGCATGACCGGCGGGCATGGCCAGCAAGCTGCTGGCATGGGCGGCAGCCATGCCAGCGGGCATGGGTATGGGGCCACGGTCTACCACCCGCAAGGTGGCCAAGTCTGGCGGCGCAGCAGGGCCGCTCCACACCGCATTTGCCGGACAGGGCCTCTCGGGCCGCTGCCAGACTTCGAGCGCCAGCAAGGCGCCCACACCCAGCAGCGCAAGCAGCAGACGCCAAAAGGCCCGGGCCGGGCCGGGGGGCGGCCCCCGGAGGCACCGCCCCCCAGGGGGGGGCCGGCGGCTGACCGAACGGACAGACTGCGATACCAACGACAAAACGAATGCATCCAAGGGTTGAAACAACCGGGTATCTTAGTGGCAGCGTCTGGCAAACCCCTGGGGTCGCCGATACTTTTGTGAGTCCGGCGAAAATCTGCAGCATGAACACCTCTACCATCCTCAACGTTCAACATCTGGGCTTCCCCTGGCAAACCCTTGACCCTTTCTTGTTTTGTGTGCACCACCTGGATGCTTACCCGCGCGGCAATGCCGCCATGGGGCCGTCAACATCGCTGGCAGGGCGCAACCTGGGCCAGGACTTTGGCGGCAAAGACGGCTGGAGCATGTACCACGGGCAAACAGTTCCGGGCTTTCCATCGCACCCCCACCGGGGCTTCGAGACGGTAACCATCACCCGCAAGGGGCTGATTGACCATTCCGACTCCCTGGGCGCCACTGCACGTTTTGGTGGTGGCGACGTGCAATGGCTGACCGCTGGCAAAGGCATCGTGCACTGTGAGATGTTCCCGCTGGTGCATGCGGAGCAGGCCAACCCGGCGGAGCTGTTCCAGATCTGGCTCAACCTGCCCGCCAAAAACAAGATGGTGGAGCCGCATTTCACAATGTTCTGGCGCGAAAACATCGCCCGCGTACATTCGGTGGACGCCCAAGGCTTGGCGACTGACGTGGCCTGCGTGGCAGGCACATTAGGCGACGCTAAAGGCCTGCCTCCGCCACCGGACTCGTGGGCGTCGCAAGCGGACTCCGACTTGGCCATCTGGACCCTCAAACTGGAGCCAGGTGCGCGCTGGACACTACCGGCTGCCAAGGGATCGGCCACACGGCGCATGTTGTACTTCTTCCAGGGCTCGGCGCTGTCGATTGGCGGAAAAGCGGTGCCACCCGGCAGCGCGATTGAAGTGCGGGCCCAGACCGAGGCGGAACTGGTTAACGGCGACCAAGCCACCGAACTGCTGGTGCTACAAGGCCGCCCCATCGCCGAACCGGTGGCCCAATACGGCCCCTTTGTCATGAACACCCAGGCCGAAATTCACCAGGCCTTTGCCGACTACCGCGCCACCAATTTTGGCGGCTGGCCCTGGGGCGCCAGCGACCCGGTGCACCCGCGTGAACAAGGCCGCTTTGCCAAACATGCGGATGGGCGGGTGGAGACGCGCTGAACAAAAGTATGGTCGAATTAGTACTCTAGCCCACGCAGAATATGCGTTACCAGCTATCAAAAAAATAGTGACTGCTGCATCGTTTCTGTATTGCGCGTTAGCGAGCTGTGTAACACTTGCCATCCGCAATGGCGGCACTCACCTGCGCTTCGAGGCTCGCCGCATCAGGAAAATCAGTAATCACAATACGTTCAAAAATACAAAGTTGGGTGTCTTGCCAAACCATGATGGTCGTGAAGGGATCATAGATTCCCATACCGCCAGCGTTCGATTCTCCCCAATAAACCGTCATTTTGACCGTGGCTTGGGTACGCGCTGTTACAAAAGAGCGCGCCAAGGGTTTGCCTGCACCGAATTCCTGCCGTTCGCCGGAACAATCCGCGTTGGTGTAGAGGGCAACCGAAGCGAAGTAGCTCACTCCAGACGGATCCACCCTGGCGTCATAGATCAAATTGCGGAGCGCTTTTCTTGTCGTTCCAAAAGCGTTGGTAGGGCTGCACACGGCCTGCTCCCAGTGGCCCACTGGCAGCGCCCCGGGCACGGTGCAGCGCACACTGAGCGAATCCAGAGCCGCACTGGGCATGGTTCCAACGCCATTGGGAACGGTGCATTGAAACCCCTCGGGGGCAGTCTTGATAGACACCACATAGGCAGCACCGCCAGGCTGTAGGGTCGAAAAAGCGAATGGACCATCCGCTGCTACCGTCAGACTTTCGCCCCAATTGCTCTGCAATACCAGGCGATTGCCTGCTGGCAATCCCTTGGTGATGCCACTGACGGGCCACTTTGGAACGTCGGGTGCGGCGCTGCCCCCGCCGCCACAGGCCGACAGCAATCCAATGGCCAGGGCGACAGAAGCAAGACGCCATGGATTGAAAGAAGATGCGCAACTTGGCGCACGACGGTTCTTCATATAGAACGTCTCCCTGGGTGATGTTGTTTTATGCAGCAAATTTTATGCTGAAGCTGGCAAAATTAGCCCCATGCGGTGGGGTGTTGCTGTCTTGGAACTTTTAGGGCTCTCGGTGTCTCCTATGCTGGGCTTGGTCGCTGGAACGTGGCGATCCATGGCCTCTTAACTCCCGTCAATTGAAACGGAAACCGGATGAAATTGAAACTACTCGGACTGCTGTTTGCTTGTATCACCGCAGCACATAGCGCGCCCATCGTTCCGGACGCGCAGGCCGCCAAGGCGGCTTCCATGGCGGCCGATTTGCTGTCGCGTTACCACTACAAACCAACGCCCGTGGATGAAGCCTTGTCGGGCAAGATTTTTGACCAGTATTTGAAAGCCCTCGATCCCGAGAAGTTGTTCTTCATCCAGGCCGACATTGACGAACTGGCACCCGCACGTAGCAAGCTCGGAACCGACATGTTGAACGGGGAACTTGGTCGGCCTTTCGAAATTTTCAACCTGTACGTCAAGCGAGCCGTGGAACGATTGGCTTTTGCGCGCAATTTACTCAAAGGTGGCTTCACATTTGACAGCGCGGAGAGTTACCAGTTTGTGCGCAACAAGCAAGGCTGGTCCAAGACCGAGGCCGACGTGTTGGACCTGTGGCGCAAACGCGTCAAGAACGACTGGCTGCGCCTCAAGCTGGCGGGCAAGGACGACAAAAGCATTGTTGACCTGCTGGGCAAACGTTACGACAACAGCCTCAAGCGCTTAGGCCGCCTCAACAACGAAGACGCGTTCAACACCTACATGAACGCGTACACCATGGCCATTGAGCCCCACACCAACTACATGGCACCCCGCACGGCGGCCAATTTCGACATCTCCATGCGGCTGTCCCTGGTGGGCATTGGTGCGGTACTGGTCGAAGTGGACGAATACACCACCATTCGGGAGCTGATGGCCGGTGGACCGGCTGCCCTGTCGGGCCAGCTGAAAGTAGGTGACCGCATTGTCGGCGTGGCCCAGGGTGACGCCGGCACCATGACCGACATCATGGGCGCTCGCCTGGACGATTCGGTCACCCTGATCCGTGGCGCTGCCGACACGGTGGTGCGGCTCGAAGTGTTACCCGCTGACGCCGGTCCGGACGGCAAACACAAAGTGGTGTCCCTGGTGCGCAAACCCATCAGCCTGCAAGACCAGTCCGCCAAGTCATCGGTGCAAACCATTACCGACGGCGCGCTCACCCGCAAAATCGGTGTGATCACGCTGCCTTCGTTCTACGAAGATTTTGCTGCCAAGCAAAAAGGCATCTCGGGTTACAAGAGTACGTCGCGCGATGTGGCGGTTCTGATCAAGGAACTCAAAGACAAAAAGGTCGATGCAATTTTGATGGACCTGCGCAACAACGGCGGTGGCTCCCTGTCGGAAGCCATAGAACTCACCGGCTTCTTTACCGGCAAAGGCCCGGTCGTGCAGGTGCGCGATGCCAAGGGACAAATCCGCATCGAATCATCGCCCCAGTCGCAACCGGCGTGGGAGGGTCCACTGGCGGTGTTGATCAACCGCAATTCCGCGTCGGCCTCCGAAATTTTTGCCGCCGCGATTCAGGACTACGGCCGTGGCCTGGTCCTGGGTGAGCCCAGTTTTGGCAAGGGCACGGTGCAGACCATGATCAACCTGGACCGTATCGCCAAGTCAGAGAAACCGCAATTGGGCGAGATCAAGCTGACCATTGCCCAGTTTTTCCGCATCAACGGTGGTACCACCCAACTGCGCGGTGTCACACCCGACGTCACGTTCCCCACCGTGATGGAGACCGGCGAACATGGCGAGTCCAGCTACGACAACGCCCTGCCCTGGGTCCAGATCCCAGCCGCCAAGTTTTCACCCAACGGCACCTTGCAAGACCTGCTGCCGATCCTGGTCGGGCAGCACAAGCTGCGCGTGAAGAATGAGAAAGACTTCCAGTACCTGCAAGAGGACATCGCCGAATTCAACCTCAAGCGTAAGCGCAACGAGCTTTCGCTCAACGAGGCCGAGCGGCGCAAGGAAAAACAGGCGCAAGAAGCCAAGTTGGCCGCCCGCAAGGCCGGCACAAAGGCCAAGGATGGTGACGACAACATCAAGAACGATGTCGCGAAAGATGACGGCCTGCAAGCCGGTGAGCGCGATCTCAGCGTCGAACTGGCAGCGGAAAAGGCCCGCAAGAATGACAAAGATGTGCTGCTGATCGAAGCCGCTCACATTCTGGGCGACAGCGTGGCACTGCTCAAGCCCGGCGTCAACCTGGCGGCGCGCGCCAAGCAGGCTCAGTTATTGAATGCGCAGTAGTTGCTACACTGGAGCCAGAGTGAATGGATGCGCGAGCCCCGACCGATCGTGTTCCACTGCAGTTCTTATGAGACAAATCAGGCTCCAGCCCTCGTCAATAGTGGGTAGGAAGTTACATTTTTTATAGCAATTCGGAGCCCAGCACCCGAACCCGGATCACATGGCCGGTGGCCGCAATGGCCGCTACCACGGCCGCGCTGGGCTGCTGCTCCACATCAATGATGTTGAACGCCAGCTCGGCGCGGCTTTTGTTCATCATGTCCACCACATTGACCTGGTGCCCTGCCAACACCGACAACACATTTCCCAGAACGCCGGACACATTGTCATTGGTAAAGGTGATGCGCCACGTGCCCGGTGTGCGGGTCATGGCCACGGCGGGAAAATTCACCGAATTGGTGATGTTGCCGTTCTCCAGAAAATCCATCAGCTGGTTGGCAGCCATGACGGCGCAGTTTTCTTCGGACTCTTCGGTGCTGGCCCCGATGTGGGGCATGGCAATCACGTCAGGGCGCGCCAGCAGGGCGGGCTCGGGGAAGTCGCACACGTAACGGCTGAGACGGCCCTGGTCCAGGCTGCGCAGCACGGCCGCCGGGTCCACAATGGTTTCGCGGGCGAAGTTCAGCAAAACCGCGCCCTTTTTGGCCGAGGCCAGCGCGTCCCTCGTTGATCAGGTGGCGGGTCGCATCCATAGCCGGAACGTGCAGGGACACGTAGTCGGAGCGCGCCATCAGGGCCTGCAAATTTTCCATGCGCGTCACGGCATTGGACAGGCGCCAGGCGGCGTCAATCGAAAGTGCGGGATCGAACCCCACGACCTTCATGCCCATAGCCAGCGCCATGTCGGCCACCATGGAGCCAATGGCCCCCAGACCCACAATGCCCAGCGTCTTGCCCTTGAGTTCACCGCCGGCAAAACGGGCTTTCTCTTTCTCCAGCAAGGCCGACATCTCGACCGCATCGTTCATATGGGTCAGCGTCTGCACGTAGGCCAGCCCCGGCAGGATGCCGCGGGTGGCCAGCAACATGCCGGCCATGACCAGCTCCTTGACCGCGTTGGCATTGGCGCCAGGTGTGTTGAACACCACAATGCCGCGTTTGCTGTAGTCGGCAATGGGTACGTTGTTGACGCCGGCACCGGCCCGCGCAACCGCCAAGAGTGTGTCGGGCACTTCCATGCCCTGCAGTTTCTGGCTGCGCAGCAAAAAAGCATCAGGGTGGCCGATATCGCTTCCGACCTCATAGTGCGGGCGGGGAAACCGCTCCAGGCCGCGAACGGAAATCTGGTTGTAGGTACGAACCTTGAACATGGGCACGCTCTCCGGAATGATTGGTTTAGACGCCAGGCCGAAAGGCCCGACCGATCAGCTGGCAGTGACTTCGGCGTGGGCCCAGCTCAGCCAGGGCAGCAACGCTTGTAAATCGGCCGCTTCAACCGTGGCGCCGCACCAGATGCGAATGCCGGCTGGCGCATCCTTGTAGGCACCAATGTCATAGGCCACGCCCTGGGCTTCCAGCAGCTTGACCATCTTCTTGACCTGCTCTTCACTGACAGTCAGAGTCAGGCAGACGCTGGTGTTGGAACGTGTGGCGGGATCCTTGGCCAGGAAGGAAATCCAGTCGTTGGCGGCCACAAAGTCGGCCATGATTTTCAGGTTGGCTTCGCTGCGGGCCATGGTGGCGGGCACGCCGCCAAGGCGTTCCACCCAGGCCAGGGCGTCCAGGTAATCGGACACACACAACATGGACGGGGTATTGATGGTCTCACCCTTGAACAGACCTTCAGTCAACTTGCCGCCCGAGGTCATGCGGAAAATCTTGGGCATGGGCCAGGGCGGGCTGTAGCTCTCCAGCCGCTGCACAGCACGTGGGCTCAGGATCAACATGCCGTGGCCACCCTCGCCACCCAGCACCTTCTGCCAGGAGTAAGTCACCACATCGAGTTTGTCCCAGGGCAGTTCCATGGCAAACACCGCCGAGGTGGCGTCACAAATGGTCAAGCCGGCGCGCTCAGCCGGTATCCAGTCGCCGTTGGGCACCTTGACGCCGGAAGTGGTCCCGTTCCAAGTGAACACCACGTCGTTATCAAAGTTCACCCGTGTGAGGTCGGCAATGTCACCGTAGCCCGCCTCGATCTTGTTGACATTGGGCAGCTTGAGTTGCTTGACGATGTCTGTCACCCAGCCGGAGCCGAACGACTCCCAGGCCAACACGTCCACACCGCGGGGCCCCAGCAGAGACCACATGGCCATTTCAACCGCACCGGTATCGGACGCCGGGACGACGGCCACCCGATAACCTTCGGGCAGACCCAGAATGCGGGCCGTTTCGGAACACGCCAGACCCAGGGCCTTCTTGCCCAGTGCGGAACGGTGTGACCGCCCCAGGGTGTCGAGCTGTAGCGCCGCGACGTTGTAGCCGGGGCGTTTGGCGCACGGGCCTGAGGAAAAATTGGAGCTCTGGGGTTTAACCGTGGGTTGTTGCATCGTGGTCTCGCGTAGAGGAACTAGGAAAATGAAAACTGTTGCGCCCAGCTGGGGGCTATTGTTCGGATACCGCTTTGAGGTTGGCCAGACCTCGCTCAAAGTCCTTGCCAATCATGCTGTCCATGCTGACAAAAATACCCATGAGTTTGGACACGTAAGGGCTTGGCCCGTACATCGCCCAGGTGACAGTTGTGTTGCCGGAGGCACTCGCCAAAGTATATTCGGATGTGTTGTGGGCCTCAAAAGGCTGGAGGAAGTCCAATTTGACCAACACGCGGCTATGGGGTTCCGTCTGCAGTATTTCCATACGTCCGGAACCGACGTCATCGTTGCCGTCCCAGGTATAGATGGCGCCTTTGCCGTTGGTTGCACCGGCATAACTGACTTTCATCCCCGGATCGAGCTTTTGCCACGGGGACCAGGAGCCAAAATTATGAAAGTCGTTTAACAGCGCATAAATACGGGCAGGATCGGCCTTGATCACAATGCTGCGCTCCACCCGAAAGTTGTCCGGCCGGGTCGTCGCAAATATCAGCAAAAAGGCGACCAGCGCCACGCATCCCAGCAATAATTTCTTGGCCATTCAGAGCTCCTGAAAGCATAAAACCGAAAGACGGAGCCAAAGACTATAACGGCAACTCCGGCAGCCAGTTGCATTGCGCAGTCGTCAAGCGCCAAGTGTCTGCACTGATAAGCGATACTGGCATGTCGATGATCGAACCAACGACGCCCTCACCCACTGCTTCATTGCCAGCCCACGCCAGCTACCTGGCCTCGCTACGCGACAGCTTCAACCGCATCCTGCCTATGGCGTGGCCAGTCCTGATTGGACAGCTGGCCGTGCTGGGCTTCAGCACCGTTGACACGATTCTTGTCGCTCGTTTTTCAGCCACCGACCTGGCAGCGCTTTCAATCGGCATGGCGGTGTACATCACCATTTTTATCGGTTTCATGGGCATGGTGCTGGCCATTAGTCCGATGGCCGGGCAGTTGTTTGGCGCGGGCAAATTGCACGCCGCCGGCCAGCAGGTGCGCCAGGCCATCTGGTTGGCGCTGGGGCTGGCAGTGCTGGGCAGCACGCTGCTGTTATTGCCTGGCCCATTTCTGGCGCTGGCCAAGACCGGCCCCGAAGTGGCCGAGAAGGTGCGGGGTTACCTGAGCGCACTGGCGTTTTCATTGCCGGCCGCCATGTTGTTCACGGTGTACCGTGGCTTCAACACGGCCGTATCGCGGCCCAAAGCGGTCATGGCGATTCAAATCACCGGCCTGATGCTCAAGATTCCGCTGAGCGCCCTGTTGATCTACGGCTGGACGCTGCCCTTGCCGCTAGGTATGGTGCCATGGCATGTTGCACCCATGGGTGTGGTCGGTTGCGGCATCGGCACCGCAATCGTCATGTGGAGCCAGGCGCTGATTGCCTGGGCGGTGGTGCGCCGTGACCCGTTTTATGCGCAGTTCGGTTTACACACCAAGGGCTTGGGCCGTCCGAACCGTACGGCCATCCTGGCGCAACTGCGCCTGGGGGTACCGATGGGGGCCGCCATCATGATCGAAGTAACCGGTTTCAGCTCCATGGCCTTTTTGATCTCGCGCCAAAGTGGCGAGGCAGTGGCCGGGCACCAACTGGCTGCCAACCTGGTGTCCATGATGTTCATGCTGCCATTGGCGCTGGCCAACGGCACCGCCACGTTGGTGGCCCAGCGGGTGGGAGCAAACGACTTGCTGGAGGCGCGCCGCCTGGGCTGGCATGGCGTTGAGATCGGGGTGGGCTTTGCCGCCGTGCTAGGTGCTCTGGTCTATCTGGCGCGTGAGCCGATTCTGCATGTCTACACCAACAACCCCACCATCATCGCCGCTGCCATGCCGCTGCTGGTGTGGGTTTGGTGGTTCCATGTCGCCGACGCCGCCCAGACCCTGGCCAATTTTGTACTGCGTTCACACCGCGTCACACTGATACCGCTGGTGATCTATGTGGCCTCCTTGTGGGGCGTCGGGTTGCTGGGCGGCTACTGGGTCACCACCAGTGCATGGGCACCGGCAGAGTTGCAGGGTGCACAAGGCTACTGGGCCATGAGCACGGCCGGGTTGATTGTGGCGGGCGTGGCCTTGTGCGGCTTTTTGGCATGGGTGCACCGGAAAGAAACTCCCAGACCACAATGACAACGAAACAGCACCCCAGCCCCCGCCAGTAGTAGGTTTTTTGCTACTCTTTTTGACTTTGGCGGTAGCGCAAATCCTGCTTTTTGTGTCTTTTCAAGGGCCGTGCACTCAGGTAGACTTATGTGCATGACTACTCCAAGGGACCTGCCCTCCAACCCGCACACGGTAGGCGAGATTGAAGGATTCGTCAGTCTGCTGATGGCCGCCTGCGACGACCGCAAGGTTAACGACGCCCTGGAAAAATTGCTGTCAATGCCCGATGAAAAGCGCCGACTGTTTGTCCACAACTGGGTCACGGACCTGGTCATCAAGAACGCGCCCAAAGACTTCACGCAGGCCATCGCCTGTTTGCAGGACGATGCAGTGGCTGAAAAAGCCTACGAAGTCATTTACCAGTGCCGCCGTTGAATGGGCGAATCAAGCCGATAGCGCACCCCTGGCACGGGCCAGGTTCACATACCAGTCCAGACAGCCGGGATTGGCCATGGCTTCGCGGTTTACCACTTTCTCCAGCGGCTGGCCCAGCAGCAGCTTCTTGATCGGCAGCTCCTGCTTTTTGCCCGACAAAGTGCGCGGGATCTCGGCTACCTGAAAAATTTCGTTGGGCACAAAACGCGGGCTCAACGCGGTCTTGATGGCATCCACGATTTTTGTGTGGATGGCTACGTCCAGCGTCAGCCCGTCACGCAGCACGACAAACAGCGGCATATAACTCTCACGACCGAGGTACTCCAGGTCCACCACCATGGAGTCCAGCACCTCCGGCAAAGTCTCTACCGCGCTGTACAGCTCACTGGTGCCCATGCGCAGGCCATGGCGGTTGATGGTGGCGTCGGAGCGGCCGTAGATGATGCAACTGCCGTCGGAGCCCACCTTGAGCCAGTCGCCGTGGCGCCAGACATTGGGGTAGGTATCGAAGTAGCTGGAGAGGTAACGGACATTGCCGGTGTCGCCCCAGAAATACAAAGGCATGCTGGGAATGGGCTGGGTGCAGACCAGTTCACCTACCTCGTCGATCACAGCCTCACCTTGTTCGTTCCAGGCTTCAACGGCGCAACCCAGTGCGCGGCATTGCATGGCGCCCGGTGTTTGTGGCAACTCGCGGTTACCGCCAATAAAGGCACCAGCGAAGTCGGTTCCGCCCGAGATATTGCACCACCAGATGTCACTTTGCGCTTCGGTTTGTGCCATGCGGGCAAACTGCGCGGTGCCCCAGGCCTGGGCTTCGGCGCTCAGCGGGGACCCGGTGGTACCCAAGGCCCGGACACGGGACAGGTCGCCACAACTTGCCAAATCAACACCCGCCTTCAGGCAGTTGGCATAAAAGGCCGCGCCAGCGCCGAAAAACGTGACGCCCAGATGGGCCGCAAAACGCCATAAGGTGGTCCAGTCCGGGGCCAGCTTGTTGCCGCTGGCATCTAACGTGCTGCCGCCCGGGCTACCGTCAAAAATGCAGCAGGTCGTGCCACCCAGCAAACCGGCCACCTGGGCGTTCCACATGACCCAGCCGGTGGAGCTGTACCAGTGGTAACGCTCGCCGAACGAGTTGGGGTGGTAACTGCACCCAATGTCGTTCTGTAGGCACTTGAGCGCCATGGCCACCAGAATCGTGCCGCCGTGGCTGTGCACGATGGGTTTTGGCAAGCCCGTGGTGCCGCTGGAGTAGACAATCCACAACGGATGGTCAAATGGCAGCCAGAGCGGCTCAAACGCCGAAGTCTTTGAATCATTTTGGCAAGACCCCAAGTCCAGGCCTGTAGCCCTCGTGAAATATGCATAGTCAGCTACATTTTTAATAGCAACTGTATCGACGCCCAAATTGCTGTGAAGAATCAGGTGCTGCACCGACGGCAGGGCGGCGCACAGTTCGGCGACCACCGCTGTGCGGTCCAGGTCACGACCACCATAGGTCACCCCATCACAGGCTATCAACACCTTGGGGGTGATTTGTTTGAACCGGTCCAACACCGCGTTCGTCCCCATGTCGGGTGCACACAGGCTCCAGACTGCACCAATGCTGACGGTCGCCAGAAACGCCACGGCGGCTTCGGGCGTGTTGGGCAGATACGCGGCTACGCGGTCACCGGGCTGCACACCCTGCGCCTGCAAGTGCAGTGCCATGGACGCCACTTGCTGGCGCAGCGCCGGCCAGCTCAGGGTGCGGGGCGCTGCGCTGATGGCCAGGCTTTTCTCGTTATGGCTGAGGATGGCGGGCAAACCCGCTGCGCCGGCCAGATCGACATGGCGCAACACCTGCTGCGCATAGTTGACCTGGGCTCCGCTGAACCATTGGGCTCCCGGCATACGGCGGTCTTGCAGCACCGCGGTGTGGGATGTGGGTGACTGCAGCGCGAAGTAGTCCCACACGCTCTGCCAAAAGGCCTCCAGATCATCCATCGACCAGCGCCACAAAGCGTCGTAGTTTTCAAAGACCAGACCCCGCTCGCGCTGGAGCCAGTCCTGGTACAGGCGGATTTGGGGGATGTAAGGAGGCGTGGCGGTTTGCGTCATAGTCCGCAAGAGTAGCGCCAGTTGGGTGGGACCACCAGTCACCTTGGTTGCTGACCACACGAGGTTCGCCCGCCTTTGCTACGATAGCCCCACCTTCATTCAACTTTTCACGGGAGTGTCTCCATGGGTTTGCTGGATTCGGTCATGGGCGCAGTTGCAAGCCAATTGCAACAACACGGTGGTATGAGCCAGGTGCTGAGCGACCTGCTGGCCAACAATTCTGCCTCGGGCGGTCTCAACGGTCTCACCGAGAAGTTCAACCAGGCGGGCCTGGGCAATATCATCAGTTCCTGGATCGGCAGTGGCCAGAACCTGCCGATCTCTGCCGACCAGATCACCAGCGTGCTGGGCCGCAGCAACCTGGGCCAAATTGCCAGCCAACTCGGTATTGACCCGGCTCAGGCGTCGAGCCAGCTGTCGCAGATCTTGCCGGGCTTGATTGACCAGCTCACGCCCCAAGGCACCGCACCCGCTGGCGGCCTGGGCAACTCCGGTGATTTGGCAGGCATGCTGGGCTCATTGTTGCAACGGCGCTGACCCGTCTACGGCTGGTTCACTTCATCGGAATCGCGCCGTCTTCCGGCCATTGGCTGGACCCAATACGGCGCACGTTCATCTCAAACACCTGGCGGGGCTCGCTGCCTTCCTTGATGTATTCGCCGATTTCCCGCCATGTGTCGCCTTTGATCACGGCGGTGTAGCGCACGGTGGCGTTCGGACCGGCGGGTACGGTCCAGACAAATCCGTCGGCCGTGGGGACAAACGCAAATTCGCCGGTGCGGCCCTGGGCCCAGGAGCGCATGACCCAGGCCTTTTTATTCAAATCGTAGGACAACACGGCCAGAGCCTGAAAACCAGCCGTGCCTTCCGTGTTGTAGCCACGCCCTTCGATGACACGAACCGTGCCGTCCAGAAAACTGCCCACCCGTTCGGTCTGCGTCACTTCATGGCGCTTGCCCGTCGGGTCCACGTTCCAGGCCGAGCCCCGCCAGGCACCGTCCATAAAACTCAACTGCGCCATGGCCTCCCGCTGTTTGGCCATCAACACAGCGGGGCTTTCGGGTGCCTGTGACCACGATGAAGGCGCAAGAACCACCATGAGGGCCAGCAGAGCAATTTGGGAAGCACGACGAACAAGGGATGTCATAAAAAACTCCTTGGGTTGAGAAAGGCGATTAGTGGTCGCCAGCGAGAAGCTGTGTCAGGTGCTGAACATGTTGCCGAAAGGCTTCGCGCCCTTCGGAAGTCATTTGCACACGGGTGCGCGGTTTTTTGCCAAAGAAATCTTTCAGGACTTCGATGAAGCCGGCCTTTTCAAGGGTTGAGAGATGCGCACCCAAATTGCCCTCGGTGGCCTGGATGATCTCGCGCAACCGCACAAATTCCACCAGCTCGCCATTGGGAAAGGTGTTCAGGGTCGCCATGATCTTGAGCCGTATGGGCTGGTGAATGATGTCATTAAATTCAGCCATCTCAAACTCTGCGCAACCAATACGCGGTCAACACCAGCACACCACCGCCCACCAACCCCATCCAGGTGTTGAAGTAGGCAGGCGCAACAAAATAGGCAAACAGGGTCAGCGCAGCCACCGCCACACCAGCAACAATCCAGCGCAGCCCAGCCCACAGTCCGACCAACACATAGGCCAATGCCACGGTCAGGGTGATAAAGCTGGAAACCTGTTTACCGCTCAACGGTGCCATCACAACAAAGCTTGCGGCGAAAAACACGCAAAGACTGAAACCCATACCGGCGATGCGCCAGGCCAATCCTGAACCGGCACCGCGGCGCGCGCGGTCCGTCTGGGCAATCCAGATGGATACGGCAACGCCAATGGCATCCAGCAACATCCATATCCAACCGGCCCGGGTGGGCCAGAGGTCACTCGACCCATATCCGAACACCCACACCACGCCCCACACGAAGAAGTACGGTGAGGCCTGGTGGTAACGGTACAAGGTGGTACTGCGCTGGGTGGTGGCTGCAATAGTGTCCAGTGCTTGGCGGGCGTCTTCCCGGTTCAGTAACGGGGCATTTTGATATTTCATGAAGCAATTGTAGAGTACTCTGTGCCACAGAGTATAAAGTCGCACCCAAAATTTGTGAAATCTTGAAAAGTCTTGGATGCCGCGTGAACCGCGTGCAGCCCTTGGAAGTACCCTGGTATCAGGACTTCACTTTGCCCAAGCCAACCCGGAACTCCTCCAGCTTCTTCTCATAGTCCACGGCATCACCGTAGTCCAGGAAACGGTTGTAGTGCCTGTGGGTTCCCAGTATTTTGTGGGCGTGTTTGATGGGACAAAAGTATTCCTCGGTACGGGCCAATATCTCCGACATATAGCCCATCAAACCGTTGCCGTACTCGCAGTAGGTGCAGTGAAAGACCTCGATGAAATTGAGGTAACTGAGGTGGTGCCGGTCAAACACGATGTAGTCGCTGCGGCGCACCTTGGTGATGCCGTAAATCGGGAAACACGACCACTGGTAGAAACTCACACACAGGTCGAACAGCATCATCGGGAAAATCATGCTGTAAATGATGGGCCCGGTGATGAGGTTTTGTGGCCGGTTGGTGACCAGCCAGCGGAAAAAATTCTTCTTGAGTTTGCGATGGGCGGCCTTGACGGAGCTTTCGAACTCGATGCGCTTGCCTTTGATCTGGAAGAACATGCGGCTCTCCTGCTCGTGGACCGCCGTGCGCAGTTCGTCTTCCAATGCGGCCATCTTGGCTAGCAATTGGGTGATGTTTTCGTTCATATCGATTCCGTTCAAGGCGCGGCTCGTCGGCCTTTGCCGCGAATACCGCGCATGGCGATTGTGACCGTCTCAGCCCTCCGGCCCGCCCCTGGCTGGCTGGCTACTCCACTGACCCGCCAGCCTCTGCAAGTTCGAGGCGACACGCGCCAGCACGGGCTCCCAGCTACGGGATTCGCTTTGCCGGAAAAGCTGGACTGTGGGATACCAAGGGCTGTCGTCCCGGTCAAGCAGCCAACGCCAATCCGGCAAAAACGGCAGCAACAGCCAGGTTGGCTGACCCATGGCACCTGCCAAATGCGCGACACTGGTGTCCACACTCAGAACCACATCCAGTTGGGCACATAGAGCGGCGGTATCAGAAAAATCGTGCAGTTCGTCGCCGTAATGCCCCAGGTTGCCCTCGTGCAGGGCTTGCCTGTCAAAGGGACGGACCTCTTTTTGAAGGCTGAAGTATTCGCACTCGCTCGGCAGATGGCTCAAAAGAAGTTGAAGGCTCAGACTGCGATTGGCGTCGTTCTTGTGCAACGTGTTGCCGCTCCAGACCAATCCCACGCGCGGTTTTGTGGCCGGGCCAAGCCGAGCCTTCCAGGCCTTTGACTTGGATGGATCAGCCCCGATGTAGGCGCAAGGTGCCGGAATGGTGGCGAGCGTGGTGTTGAGCGCCAACGGCAACGACAGCAGTGGACAATGGTAGTCAATGGCGGCTGGTGCGGTTCCTATTTCTACCAGTTCGTCCACTCCCGCCAACCCGGCGAGAAGGGACATCAAAGGCTTGGGGGTTTCAAGCAATACCCTCGCACCCTGTTCATGCAGCAGTTTGGCGTAGCGGCAAAACTGGATGTTGTCGCCCATGCCCTGCTCCGTGCGCAGGAGAATGCTCTTGCCGTCCAACGGCTCCCTACCCAGCCACAGGGGCGCAGCACACTCGCGTTTTTTGAAGCCCGCATGTTCTACATCCCACCGCGACTCATGAAGTGACCATGCCGCTTCAAAGAATCCCTCGCGCAGCAATGCGATAGATTTATTGAAGCGTGCGTCAGGGTAGCCCGGGCGCAGCGCAAGCGCCCGGTCGTAGTGGTTTATGGCCTCATCAAACCGTCTCAACTCTGTAAGAACGCGGCCACGGTTGAAGAGGGCTTCAGCAAAGTCTGGCTTCAGCTTGAGGGCCTGGTCGTAGCTGGACAGTGATGCATCAAAACGCCTGAGTTCTTGCATCACGATGCCACGGTTGTTGTGCGCGTCTGCAAAGTCCGGCTTGAGCGCCAGGGCCTTCTCAAGACTCTCCAAGGCTTGCGAAAAGCGGTTCAAGTTCTTGAGCGCGATGCCGCGGTTACTCCATGCGTCCGCAGAACCAGGATTGACTTTCAGGGCCTGATCAAAGAGCTCCAGGGCGCGCGTATTGTCTTGCGTCTGGGCGGCAATCACGCCCAAAAGGTGCAGTGCATCAAAATTGCGAGGGGCATGACGCAGCACCGTTTCGTAGTGCGTCCGGGCCTCCTGGAACTTGCCCTGACGGTGCAACACAACACCTTGCTGCAATTGCAGGGCGATGTGTGCAGGTTTTGGCGAGGCGGGTGCGACACCCCCTTTACGAGCCATTGGACTGACAGGACGAAAGGGCATGCGGGAATTGTACGTTTGGGTGTTGCCGGCCAGAAACCGCGCCACACGCAGCTCTCCAATACCCAGGCACGATCGGAAAACCCAAGGCGGGCAAGCGTTTCATGGCTTGTGAACACGCCTATCCACAAACTGGCCGACAGGGCACAGGTGCAGTTTTTTCAGTGGAGGGGAAGGCTCAGTCTTGGTAGCGCTGCATGACATAGGAGCCTGGCGCGTCACAGATTGCGGCTTCGGCAGGCAGCGACCGCACCGGCACTTTGCGGCCCGAGCGTACGCCCAGCCACTGGTGCCAGGCAGGCCACCACGATCCCTCCTGCACCGGGGTTTGCTGCGCCCACTGGGTCGGCTCGATCCAGGCGCTGTGCGCGGGGCGAATCTGCATCTGGTAACTGCGATGGGCGTGTCCGGGTTCTGAGATGATGCCGGCGTTATGCCCACCGCTGGTCAGCACAAACGTGATCTCGGCATTGCATAGATGGTGTAGCTTGTAGACTGACTGCCATGGCGATACGTGGTCGCGCTGGGTGCCGACGAGGAACACGGGTAAGTGAATGTCGGACAGCGATACCGCGCGTCCCCGTACCCGGTAGGTGCTGCTGGCCAGGGCGTTGTGCAGGTAGAGCGACGTCAGGTATTCGTGGTGCATGCGCGCGGGCATGCGGGTGGTGTCGGCATTCCATGCCATCAGGTCATTGGGCTGCTCGCGCTCACCCATCAGGTACTCGCGCATGCGCCGGGTCCACACCAAATCACGGGAGTGCAGGAACTGGAACGATCCCGCCATCTGGTCACCCGACAGGTAGCCCTTGCCGCGCGTGATCTGGTCCAGAAATCCGACCTGGCTCTCGTCTATGAACAAACCCAATTCACCTGGCTCCGAAAAATCCGTCTGGGCCGCCAGCAGCGTCATGGTTTTGATGGTGGGCATGTGGGGGTGGTCGGACATGCCGCCGCGTCGCCCCAGTGCAACGGCGATGGCCAGCAATGTGCCGCCCAGGCAATAACCCATGGTGTGCACGCCGTGGCGCGTGCCGCTGCATTCGCCCACGGCGTGCAACGCGTCAATGACGCCCAAACGCAGATAGTCGTCCATGGTCAGATCATGGTCCTGCGCGTCCGGATTCCGCCACGACAGCATGTAGACCGTGTGCCCCTGTTCGACCAGGTAGCGAACCATGGAATTGTGCGGCGACAAGTCCAGGATGTAGTATTTCATGATCCATGACGGGATGATCAGCACGGGCTCGGGGTGTACCTTGTCGGTCTGGGCGTCATAACGGATCAACTCGATCAGGGCATTGCGATAAATAACCTTGCCGGGGGTGACCGCCACATCGCGGCCGACCCTAAAGTGGTCTTGCGGTGCTGGCTCGCTCGACAACTGAAGGCCTGCTGCGTCGCGCAACCAGTTCTGCGCGCCCTGGAGCAAATGGGTGCCGTTGGACTCGACCACATCCTTCAGCACCACCGGGTTGGTGGCCAGCCAATTGGCTGGCGCCAGCATGCCCAGCCATTGCCTGGTAAAAAACTGGGTCATGTCGGCGTGGTGGGCGGTCATGCCTGGCACATACGCTGCTTCCCGCCAGAAGGCTTCGGTGTTGCGAAAACCGGTCCGGATCTGGCTGAACGGCCAGGTGGCCCAGGCTTCATGGCGAAAGCGCGGATCGTCGTCGGCCGAGCCGGCATCGTCTGGAGCCGTGCGCTGGGTCCTGAGGGTGTCTTGCCCCAAGCGGGCTGCCAGGGCGGCCAGTTCGAGTTGTCGACCGGGTGAAGCGCCCAGGTGCCAGGCCCAGTCGGCCATGGCCAGGGCCAGGGCTACCGGGGACAGGCCGCCGGTCAAGGGCGCCACTGCGGCGTGGGTCAAGCGGTCCAGACGTTGCGTGGCTGACTCCACGGTCTGGGTTGGGGAGCTGGGTGTTGTTTCGGGGTTATTGGGTGTGCGCATCGCATGACTCTTTGAATGGAACCGGTGGTCGGCTTCAGTACATGCTAGCCCTTGCAGTGATCTCTATTTTGATGAGGATCAAGCGTCGGCCACGCAAGCCAGCACACGAAACATGATCTAACGCAAGCAGGCATTGGCTTGGCGCCCCGCACGGGAGACTGTGCCCGCTACTCCATTTGCCCAATAAGTTCGCCAAATGCGCGCACCTGCTCCCAATTGGTAAATTCGACCACGCTCTTTGGGTCGGTGGGTCCGTTCGTCATCCACATGATTAACCGGATCACCAGGCGGTCCAGTGGTCCGTACACGGGATAGTTGATCTTGCCGGCAAAGACCGCCAAATTGCGCGGTTTCCACGGTATCTGCAGTAGAAACTTCTTCAGGTAAGGGTTGGTGGCGGGCGTGTTTTTGCCCGGCTTTCGGGCCACCACATTGACACTGAAAACGCGTTGGGCTTGCTGTCCAGGAGCATGGCATGGCGATGGATAAAGTCGTACACCAGTTTGGAATGCTTGCCATAACGAATGCTGGCGCCAATCACGATGGTGTCAAAAACGGTCAAATCACGCCCATCGGCCAATTCTATGGGCAACACGGTGACTCGCTTGTCAGACTGCTCCACAACGCCTTGCAGGTATTCGCAGATGCGCAGGGTCTGGCCATCGGTTGTGCAGTACAGGATGATGACGTGTCGCATGGCTGCAACCTTACCACTTGCAAGCTAGCCGCCAGTGCTCCACCACGGCTTCAACGTATTTGCGTACTAGCCAGCGTCAAATGCACGGTTATGAACTGTTACGCCTCCAACCCCCGCTTGAGTCGCCACTGCTTGACTAGCGCGTAAATCGCCGGAATCACCGCCAGCGTCAGCACGGTCGATAACACCATGCCCCCCACCATGGGCGCTGCGATGCGGCTCATGACCTCGGAGCCCAGGCTTGGTCCAAGTAGATCAGCATCAGTGAACGGAATCACCTGGAAGGCCCTATTTGTTCTATTTACCAGCGCCGAGAGCGGCACGCTCCGACGCAATTCTCCACCGGTCGCCGGTCTTTTCCAGTATCAGCATCTTGCGCATTTGATCCTTGATACCGACTGCCTGGTAGCTCTGGACAAAAACCGCTTGCGCTTTGGTCTGTGTGAGCTGGGTGATTGTCAGATCACGAATATCGATTGCCATACCCCGCGCATTGCCCACGCGTTGTCGACGAATCTTCTCCCATTGCGATCTCGTAACGCGGTCATCAGGCACGAACGAATCACTGTACATCGCAAGGTACTGATCGACTTCTCCCGCCGCCCACACTTTGGCCCATTGACGGACGGACGCTTCGATTTGACGACGCTCGTCCCCTTGCACAGCTTGGGTTGGCTTGGTCGGTTGTGCTGTAGACAAGATCGTTTGGCTTGGTGCCAGTGCCTTGGCCGGTTCCTGTGCCGCAGGCTTCGCATCCGCCATCGCCCTGATCTGTGCACTGGTCTTTGCTTCGGCTACTGCCCTAGCTTGTGCCTCTGCTTTTGCCTGTTCCAGCAATTTGGCAAGCGCATCGGACTTGGCCCGGGCTTGTGCCAGTGCCTTGGCCTGGGCAACCGCCTGTGCCTGTGCCTTGGTAAGCGCATCGGTCTTGGCCTGCTCGACGGATCTCACCTGAGCCTCTGCCTTGGCGGCTGCGTCAGCCTGGGCCTTCGCCTCAGCTTTTGCCAGTTCGAGCTCCTTGGAAAGCGCGTCGGACTTGGCCTTGGCTTGTTCCAGTTTCTTGGCCTGAGCAACCGCCTCTGCCTTGCCCACAGCGTCGGATTGTGCCTTGGGCTTCGAATCTGCCGTTGCCTTTGTCTGCGCACTGGCCTTTGCCTCGGCCCGGGCCTGCTCCAAAGCCTTTGCCAGTGCGACCGCTTCTGCTTTTGCCTTTTCCAGCGCTTTGGCAAGCGCATCTGCCTTGGTTTTTGCCTCGGCCCTGGCTTGTTCCAATGCCTTAGCCTGCGCGAGCCCTTCAGCCTTTGCCTCTGCTTTTGCCTGTTCCAGCGCTTTGGCAAGCGCATCTACTTTAGCTTGCGCATCTTGCCTGGCCACTGCTTCCGCCTGCGCCTTGGCTTGCGCGTCTGCTTTGCCCTTGGATTCTGCTTGTACCTTGGCTGCTACTTTGGCCGCTGCCTCGGCCTGTGCCCTGGCTTGTGCATCTGCCCTTGCCTCTTGTCTTGCTTGCTCCAGCGCCTTGGCCTGAGCAACCGCCTGTGCCTGTGCCTTGGTAAGCGCATCGGTCTTGGCCTGCTCGACGGCTCTCACCTGAGTCTCTGCCTTGGCGGCCGCGTCAGCCTGGGCCTTCGCCTCAGCTTTTGCCAGTTCGAGCTCCTGAATGGCGTGCGGACTTGCGCTTGATCGCTTGGCTTGGTTCAGTCTGGGCACCTCTGCCTTGCCCACAGCGTCGGATTGTGCCTTGGGCTTCCAGCAAGCCTCTGCCTTGGCTTCGCTGTGCCCTGCTTGCTTGCTGTCCTTCCATTGGTTTGGCCCTTTCCCGTCCTTTTGTGTTTTGGCCGGCCTGCCCTAGCGCCTTTGCCTCGGCCCGGGCCTGCTCCAAAGCCTTTGCCTGTGCGAGCCCTTCAGCCTTTGCCTCTGCTTTTGCCTGTTCCAGTGCTTTGGCAAGCGCATCAGCCTTTACATTGGCTTCTGCCAGCGCCTTGACGTTGGCATTGGCTTCTGCCTTGGCTAACGCGTCCGCCTTGGCTTTTGCCTCAGCTTGTAACTTGACCTGTGTTTGTCCATCGGACTTAAGCTTTGCTTCGGCTACTGCCCTAGCTTGTGCCTCTGCTTTTGCCTGTTCCAGCAATTTGGCAAGCGCATCAGACTTGGCCCGGGCTTGTTCCAGTGCCTTGGCCTGGGCAACCGCCTGTGCCTGTGCCTTGGTAAGCGCATCGGTCTTGGCCTGCTCGACGGCTCTCACCTGAGCCTCTGCTTTGGCGGCTGCGTCAGCCTGGACCCTTGCCTCAGCTTGTAACTTGACCTGCGCTTCGGCTACTGCCCTGGCTTGTGTCTCTGCCTTTGCCTGAGCAAGGGCCCTGGCCTTTGCCTCTTCTCTGGCCTGTTCCAATTCCTTGGAAAGCGCATCTGCCTTGGCCCGGGCTTGTTCCAATGCTTTGCCCTGTGCTAGCCCTTCAGCCTGTGCCTCTGCTTTTGCCTGCTCCAGCGCCTTGGCAAGCGCATCGGTCTTGGCCTGCTCGACGGCTCTTGCCTGAACCTCTGCCTTGGCGGTTGCGTCAGCCTGGGCCTTTGCCTCAGTTAGTAACTTGAGCTGCGCTTCAGCTGCTGTCACGGCTTGTGTCTCAGCCTTAGCTTGCGCCTTTGTCCTTGCCTGACCTGGGTCGGCCAGCGCGTCGGTCGTGGATGCGACAACGTCAGGTCGGCGAGTCGGCAGTGGGGCGGATTGGTAGGCGAGCGACGCACTGGAGACGGGAGAACTGACCGGAGATGATGCCGCAACTGCGCCGAGGTTGTCGGTCGGCTTTGCCGGACCAATGCCGTCGGAAGTGCCCACCCGATACGCCACCCAAACGGCGAGCGCCAAAAGTGCCACCAAGGCAGCCACGATCTCGCGTTGTCCCAGTACCCATTGCAGCTTTTGTGTGGTGGTCATGTCTTCCAGGAGCTTCTGGCGACGAAAGCGCTGACCGTGTTCCAGCAAGTGCGCACCTGCTACCGAGAGCAGGAAGGTGAGAAAGAGCAGCGTGACAAAAACGATCATCATGTCCTCTTCGGACAAACGCAGGGCGCTACTCAAAGCCCAGGTGAGCAGGGCGGGAACTAGCAGGGTTGCAAGCAGGACGGGCATAACAAGAAATTTGGTGATCGGCCCGAGCGATTGTGCGCGAAATTCAACTCGGCTTTATCCGTTACGTCGCTGGGCAACGTGGCGGGTGAGGTCGTGTAGGTACTTTTCCAGCAGTAGCTACTTGGTATGTTGTCGCCAGGGTGATCCGCTCTTGAAACGAGCTCTAATTTAACTTGTTCAAAGAGCCGGCTTAGCACACAAACCTTGAGTCGATCAGATTTGAGGAAAGTCGAAGATCTCAATATCGAACTGCCAGCTGAATACACAGCTGCAGCACTTGAGAAACTTTGTGCCAATACCCTCGCTACGCCAGCGCCAACTTCAACTTCACAGTCGCCGACGGATACGAGGAACGGGGTCAGAGCAAATGTCCGCTGCACGGGCTTAAACTGTTACGCTTCCAGGCCTCTGTTCAGCCGCCATTGTTTAACCAGCGCGTAAATCGCCGGAATCACCGCCAGCGTCAGCACGGTCGATGAAACCATGCCGCCGACCATGGGCGCGGCAATGCGGCTCATCACCTCGGAGCCGGTGCCGGTGCCCCACAGGATGGGCAGCAGGCCGGCCATGATGGCCACCACCGTCATCATCTTGGGCCGCACACGCTCTACTGCACCTTCCATGATCGCCGCATACAGATCCGCAACTGCCGGCGCTCGGCCGGCTGCGCGGCAGTTCACTTTGACCGCCTCCCACGCATGGTCCAGGTAGATCAGCATCACCACACCAGTCTCGGCCGCCACGCCGGCCAGTGCGATAAAGCCCACGGCCACGGCCACCGACAGGTTGTAGTTGAGCAGCCACATCAGCCACACACCACCCACCAGCGCAAACGGCACCGAGAGCATCACGATCAGGGTCTCGGTCAGGCGGCGGAAGTTCAGGTACAGCAGCAGGAAGATGGACAGCAGCGTGACCGGGATCACGATCTTCATTTTTTCAATGGCGCGCTCCATGTATTCAAACTGCCCGCTCCAGGCAATGTAGTAGCCGGGTGGAAACTTCACCTGGTCGTTCACCGCCTTTTTGGCGTCGGCCACATAACCACCAATGTCGCGGTCGCGGATGTCGACGTAGATGTAGGCCGACAGCAGCGCGTTCTCGGTGCGGATGCCGGGCGCACCCTTGGCCACCACCACCTTGGCCAACTGGCCCAGCGGAATCATGGCCCCATCCATCGTGGGCACCAGCACCTCGCTGGCGATTTGCTGCGGGTCGCTTCTCAGTTCACGCGGGTAGCGCACCGTCACGCCATAACGCTCGCGCCCTTCCACCGTGGTGGTCACCATTTCGCCGCCCAAGGCCGTGCCAATGACATCGAGCACCTCGCCCACGGCCAGGCCGTAGCGGGCCAGCTGTTCGCGGTCGGGCTCGATGTTGAGGTAGAAGCCGCCGGTGATGCGTTCGGCAAAAGCGCTGGTGGTGCCGGGCACGGCTTTCACCACCGATTCAATCTGCTTGGCCAGCTTCTCCATTTCAGCGAGGTCCTTGCCAAACACCTTGATGCCGATCGGTGTGCGGATGCCGGTGGACAACATGTCGATGCGCGCCTTGATGGGCATGGTCCAGGCGTTGGCCACGCCGGGGAACTGCAGGGCCTTGTCGAGCTCGGCAACCAGGCCGTCCATGGTCAGCCCGGGGCGCCACTCCGACTCGGGCTTGAGGTTGATGACGGTCTCGAACATCTCGGTGGGCGCCGGGTCGGTGGCGGTGTTGGCGCGACCGGCCTTGCCAAAGACCGATTCCACCTCGGGGAAGCTCTTGATGATCTTGTCCTGCGTCTGCATCAGCTCGGCGGCCTTGGTGATGGACATGCCGGGCAGCGATGCGGGCATGTAGAGCAGCGTGCCTTCGTTCAGCGTGGGCATGAACTCGGAGCCCAGTTGCGAGGCGGGATACAGCGACACCAGCAGCGCCAGCAGCGCGATACCGATCGTGGATTTTTTCCAGCGCATCACGCCGGCAATGATGGGGCGATACACCCAGATCAGGAAACGGTTCACCGGGTTTTTGGCCTCGGGCATGATCTTGCCGCGAATGAACAGCAGCATCAGCACCGGCACCAGCGTGACCGACAGCATGGCCGCACCGGCCATGGCGAAGGTCTTGGTGTAGGCCAGCGGCGAGAACAGCCGCCCCTCCTGGGCTTCGAGCGTGAACACCGGCAGGAAGGACACGGTGATGATCAGCAGCGAGAAGAACAGCGCGGGGCCCACCTCCTTGCACGCGTCCATCATGGCCGTGGCACGGTCGCTCGTGCTGTGTTCGGGTGGCAGGCGCTCCAGGTGTTTGTGCGCGTTCTCTATCATCACGATGGCCGCGTCAATCATGGCGCCAATGGCAATGGCGATACCGCCCAGGCTCATCAGGTTGGAGTTCATGCCCAGCAGGCGCATGGCGATGAAGGCCATCAGCACGCCCACCGGCAGCATCAGGATGGCGACCAGCGCGCTGCGCACATGCAGCAAAAACACAAAGCAGACCAGGGCAACAATGACTGACTCTTCCAGCAGTGTGTGCTTCAGGTTGTCGATGGCGCGGTAGATCAGGTCCGAGCGGTCGTACACGGTCTGCACCGTCACACCGGCCGGCAAGCCCGATTGCAACTCCGCGATCTTGGATTTGACGTTGTGAATCACCTCCAGCGCGTTCTGGCCATAACGCGCCATCGCGATGCCGCCCACCACTTCGCCCTCGCCATTGAGTTCGGCCACGCCGCGGCGTTCGTCGGGCACCAGCTCCACACGGCCAATGTCGCGCACCAGCACCGGTGTGCCCTTGTCGCTCTTGACGACCAGCATCTCGATGTCCGCCTTGCCGCGTAAGTAGCCCTTGCCACGCACCATGTACTCGGTCTCGGCCATCTCGACCGCGCGGCCACCCACGTCGCGGTTCGAGTCGCGAATCACCTGTGCCACCTTCATCAGCGGAATGCCGTAGGAGCGCAGCTTGCCCGGGTCCACCGTCACTTGGTAGGTCTGCACAAAGCCGCCCACCGAGGCCACTTCGGCCACCCCCTGCGCCTTGGTCAGCTGGTAGCGCAGGTACCAGTCCTGCACGCTGCGCAGCTCGGCCAGCGTCTTGTCCTTGGCCATCAGCGCGTACTGGTAGACCCAGCCCACGCCGGTGGCGTCCGGCCCGATCTGCGGCGTCACGCCCTTGGGCATGCGCCCGGAGGCAAAGTTCAGGTACTCCAGCACGCGGGAGCGCGCCCAGTAGATGTCGGTGCCGTCTTCAAAGATGATGTAGACAAAGGACGCGCCAAAGAACGAGAAGCCGCGCACCACCTTGGACTTGGGCACCGACAGCATGGCCGTGGTCAGCGGGTAGGTCACCTGGTCTTCCACCACCTGCGGCGCCTGGCCCGGCACTTCGGTGTAGACGATGACCTGCACGTCGGACAGGTCGGGCAAGGCGTCGATGGGCGTGCGCAGCACGGCGAAGATGCCGGCGAGCACGATAAACAGTGTGGCCAGCAGGACCAAGAAACGGTTGCGGCCGGACCAGTCGATGATGTTTGAAAGCATGAGGGTCTACCTTTGAACGCGCCGCGTCCAAGGGGGCTTGGGCCCCCCCCTCATGCTGTCAAATGCACAGAAATCGGCGGGACCCCAAGCCCCCTCGGACGCTCTCGCCGTTTTCACTTGGCACTCCCTTGTGAGGTCTGCACGGCCGTAATCACCCATTCGCCGGGCTGGCGCTCCACAAACTCAATTGCCACTTTGGCGCCGGGCTTAAGGTCTTTGATCAGAGCCGCATTCGCCAGCTTGAATTCCATGGTCATACCCGGCCATTTGAGGCTGGCCACCGGGCCGTGCGTCAGCGTGACGGCATTGGCCTTGGCATCCACGCTGTCCACCACGCCATCGGCACGGTGGCTGACAGACGCTATTTTTTTCGTAGCTGCTTGCGCAGTATCCACGAGGGCTGGAGTCGAATTTGATGCAGAACCAAAGCTACCCAGAGCCGCCTTGAGGTTGCTCTCGGCATCAATCAGGAAGTTGGCGGCGGTCACCACCAGTTCGCCTTCCTTCAGCCCTTCGCGCACCGCCACAAAGTCGTTGCTGCGCTCGCCGAGCAAGACAGGACGCGGCTCAAAGCGCCCGGCGGCCAGTTGCACCAACACGATCTGGCGCGTGCCACTGTCGATGACCGCCGACACCGGCACGGTCAGCACCTGGCCTTTCGTCGATACGGGGAGTTCGACCTGCGCATACATGGACGGCTTGAGCAACAGCCCCGGGTTGGCCAGTTCCACACGCACCGCCACGCTGCGGGTCTCGGACTTTAGCGTGGGGTAGACATAGGTGACCCTGCCCTCAAACAGTTTGTCGGGGTAGGCATTGATCTTGATGCTGGCCTTGCTGCCGTTCTTGACCAGCGCCAATGTCCTGCTCGGCCACATCCGCCACCACCCATACCGCCGACAAGTCGGACACCTGGTACAGCGCCTCGCCCGGCATGAAACGCATGCCCTGCACGGCCTTCTTCTCGGTCACGATGCCGGACACGGGCGAGCGAAAGGTCATGGTCCGTTTGGTTTCCCCGGACGCCACCAGGGCCTTGACCTGTTCTTCGGAAATGTCCCAATTCTTGAGCCGCTGCAGGCTAGACTCCACCAGTCGCGCCATCCCCAGTTGCGCCGGGCTGTCCGCGCCTTTGAGCGACACCACACCCTGCGCAGCAATCGCGTACTCGCGCTGTACCGACACCAGCTCCGGGCTGTAGACCTCAAACAGGGGCTGTCCCTTGGCCACCGGCTGGCCGGTCACGTTGACATGCAGGCGCTCCACATAGCCTTCAAACTTGGGCGCGATCATGAAAATGCGGCGCTCGTCGGGCTCCACCCGCCCTGCTGCGCGGATGCTGCGGTCCATGCTGCGCAACTGGGCCGCCTCGGTCCTCACGCCGAGCTTTTGCACCTTGTCGGTGCTGATCTTGACCTGGTTGGCGGAAGCAGGCTCATCCGCGTCATCGCTGTCATACACGGCGATGTAGTCCATGCCCATAGAGTCTTTTTTGGGCACCGGCGAGGTGTCCGCCAGGCCCATGGGGTTGCGGTAGTACAGCAGCCTGGGTTGCTTCTTGGTCGCCTCGGCCGCAGGACCGGCCACTGCGCCGGTTGCAGCATGCTCCGGCTGCGCATTGCCAGCCTGGCCCAACCAATACCCGCCTCCCACTGCAGCCACCAAGGCCACCACCCCCAAGGCAATGCTTGCACCCGATTTCATAATTCTTCTCCCACCAATCGTTCAATTTCGATCAGACGCATCTGTGCTTCTGCCTGGGCCTTGATCTGGCTTTGCCGGGCCTGGCGTATCTGGCGCTGGGCTTCGAGCAGCATGGTGAACTCGGCCTTGCCATTTTCATAGGCCGCCAAGGCCGCCCGCAAGGTCAGATCGGCCTGTGGCATCAGACTGAATGTCATCAGGTGTTCGGTTTGCCGGGCCGCCTCCATCGCTATCAGGTTGTCCGACAGGTCCGACAGTGCCTGGTTGATTGCCGCCTGCTGGCGCGATTGCGCGGCCGAGAACATGGCCTCGGATTCCCGTTCTTGCGACTGCAACACGCCGTCGCGGATCGGCAGATTGAGCTCCAGCATCAGGCTCCATTCATTGACCGTGTTTTGCCGCTGCATGGCGCTGATCCCCAGCATGAAATCCGGGTATCGGCTCTTGTAGGCCAGGTCACGGGCCTTTTCCGCGGAACGAACGCCCGTGGTTGTCACCAGGATCTGGGGGTTGGCGGCGCGAAGCCGCTCGGACAACACGGCGAAGTCCAGCTTCGCCGCCTCGGGCAAGGGGCGCAGCATCTGGGGTGCGGCCAGCGGTGCGTCGGTCGGGCGGGCCAACAACTGGTTCAGCCGGGTCTGGGTCTGGCGCCACTCTGCGACCAGCGCCACCAGTTCGGCGCGCATGGCGGTGTGCTCCACGTGGATGCGGGTGATGTCCTGTTGGGCCGCCAGGCCACCGGCGTAACGCACCTGCATCACCTTTTCCTGTTGCAACATCAGATCCAGCGTTTCATTCGCAATGCGCTGGTTCACCTGCACCAGGTAACGCTGCACAAACAGCGCCTTGATGCGTGCCGACAGCTCCGCCCAGGTTTGCCGGGTGCGGCCTTGGGCGGCGGCGGCATCCAGCGTGGCAATGTCGCGTTTGAGATCGCGTTTGCCCGACCAGGGCAGCTCCTGCGTCAGGGTGTAGGAGGTGCCTCCCACCTGCGACGGAAGCAGGGTTGCGCCCTGCTCTCCCATCCTGGTGATGTCTTCCAGCGCCACCTTCAACCTGGGGTCCATCAGCGCACCGGCCGGGGCCACCCGCTCGGTGGCGGCCTGCGCTTCGTGACGCATGGCGCTGAACTCCGGGTTGTTCTGGCGGGCCACGGCCAGCAGGCTGTCGAGCGTAGCCCCTGGGGGGAAATGGCCCGCGTTCTGGGCATTTGCTGCAGCAAAAAGACCCATGCCCAACGTCCACATCAATAGTCGATAGTTGCATTTCATAGGTCTTGATTCCACAGGGCGCTGAAACACGTGCAGTCTAAGCGCTGGCCTGCTGCCCGCAAATGACGGAAGCATTACATTGCTGTCATGTTGCGACGGCGATCTGATGCATTCTGACCTCCGTCGGCTCGATTGGGGTTGCCAATGCGGCGATGTGTTGGGGCGAGGGCGACCAGGCGTTCAGATGCCAAGTCGTGGGCCGGCCATCGACTTGGCGGATTCGGGCCGATTCTTGGGGCAGCATGGTCACGCTGAATCGGTCCAAGCCGAAGGACACTCCACTGCCAACGGCCTTGATCAGCGCCTCTTTTCGGGTCCAGCAATTAAAGAAGGCCTGATCGCGTTCGTCACCCGTCAAAGATCCCAACTCGGCCGCTTCGTCATGGGTAAAAAAATTCTGCGCAATAAGCAATGCATCCGGCATGGGACGCATGGTTTCCAGGTCGACACCGATATCGCCGACCTCCGAGCGCCGACCGATGGCGAGCAACAGGCTGTTACCGCTAGACGAGGTGTTGAAGACATAAGGTCCGGTTTCGAGACTTGGTTTGCCATAGGCATTGAAGCCGAGCACAACTTCCGTTGGTTCGCACCCCAACTGGGCCGCAAGCAAACACTTGACCAAGCCTCGCCGGGCGACAAACCGTCTTCGATCCTGCTCAAAGGCAAAAGAAGCGGCGCGAGAAGACTCCTCGGGTGTCAGGAGATCGTCTGTGCCGACGAACGCGGTGACGTCCTCGAACCACCAGACATCAACCCCACCGGGCGCGTGGCCCAAACCATCAACACTGTGCCCCAGCAGGCGCCTACTCAGAGCGGAAGGGTCAAGGTCAGAGAAAATGTACGTTCCCGATAGCGAAATGACGCGAACTCCTCATTTCCGACGTCCTGGTTTGACGTCATGAACGCAGCGCGCAAAGAACTTCCTCCGGCAAAACTTCGATTGACTCCGACCGTGATCATGTGTTGTTTCAGGATGGCGGGGTAATTCGCAACCTCAGACACCAACAAAGACGGAGATACATCCACGCTCCATACAGGTGAAAAATAGTGTTGCGCCTGCAACAACAAATTGTTCGCGAAGTAGCCTGTCGCGCCGGGAATGATGGTCTCGTTGAAACTCCGCGTCAGTGTGAGTGCCGCCTGGTTGGCTGGGTCGGGTCTCCAGTTGGCGGAAATATTGGTCCACAAACCCTCCATGGTTCCCAGAGCAGGATCTTCGTATTTTTGACGCTGGAAACCATACAACACTGTTCCAGTGACTTCCGGTGAGGGTGTCAACCCGATGCCGAATCCGATTTTTTCGCCCGACGAGTTTCTACCTGAAACGCTGCCAGCGTTGCTGCTGGCATAGGCAATTTTATTAGTGCCAATATAGAGATAGGTATTGAGCCCAAGCCAATCGAATTTACGCCCAAAGTGATTGTCGACTTCTGTCTGGGTTCTATCCTGATCGCTTCGAAAAACCGTCGTACCCGACTGCGGCAAGAAGACCGAGGCAAACGTAAGTTTTTGAATGTTCACCACAACGTTGTCGTAATACGTTGGGGACACGTAATTAAGCTGAAAATTGCCCAGATTGGTTGTTGAGGTCGAGCTGAGCGCGCCGGGAATGGCGTTGGGATCACTGCCCGACACGGCGGTATCAAAGCGACGCAAATTGGAACTCAGGCTCCATTCTTTGTTGAGTTTGTATTCACCACTGGCAGTCACCGAGGTCAGGGTTCGGTTGTCCGAATCGTAATTCGCGTACGCACGCGTCAGCACAATCGGGTCCAGAGTGAGCGTCACATTGGGTGTGTTGACCAGCGTGGTGAAGAGCTGAAACGTGATGTCGGTTCGGTAGTCCGATACCGCCGCAGGATTCTGCCGCACATTGTCGGTGTGCGTGATGGTTGTGGTCAGGGTTGGTGTGAAGCCGATATCACCCACTTGGTAGGTTGGTTTGGGGGGTTGTTGTGCAAACACTGCGCTGGACATGAGCAAGGTGGCCGCCAGAACCAGACGCTGGGTGGGGTGGTGATGGGTCATATCAATAGTTTTTGATCAAATGGTCAGAACGCATGGGTGAGCGTGATATTGGCCAACAGGGAATTGCCCCCCTCATCGGCAAAGCGTTTCTGCAACTGGGCAGTCAATCGGGTTTTTTCTGAAAACAGAAGACTCAATCCAAACTTGACCTTCAGTGCTTTGCGCGAACCTAACTCACTGACCCCATTGACTTCTTGCCCGCTGGGCAAACTGGCCATGATGGTTTCCCCTTCGCCGCTCAGTTCGTGCTGGTAGTCCACATCGAGTTGGGGCAACACATTGACATCGCCCACAACAAAGCTGCTGTCCATTCGAACACCAACGGTGGCCAGATTGGACCGCAGACTGTGGTCACTGACCGCCAGGTCAAGTAAACGGCTACCGCTTTCTTGGTAGGCATCTACCGTCACATTGCTGTGACGCAAGCCCAATTGCGGGCTCAGGTCAAAACCACCCATGGGAATCCGATAACGCGCAGAGGCACTGAGCGACCACAATGAAGACTTGCTGGTGCCATTGGCGGTCGGAAAGTAACTAAAACCGCTGGCTCGGTCGATGGTGTTGAATGTTGTTCGCAGGCCACCCGCTTCAATCAGGGTCGTCACGGCGTCCTGCCGAAAAGCCAGGAACGCACCGAAGCCAACAGTGTCTGCGTCGGTCGCTCCCGCCCCATTCTTGAGCTCGGCATTCGCGTTGCCATTCGATAAGCTTAAACCAAACAATGTGTTTTGCGCCAACGGATGGCTCACCCCGATACTGGCCTGGCGAACCGTGAAATCGTATCCAGACCGACCGACTTCGGCATTGCGCGTGCCGTCGTCATTTCCTGCGTCCAGGAATACAGAGCGCCCCTGTTTGAACAAGCCGTCCAGGCGGTCCGCAATCAGGTCGGCCCTGGCTTCAGCGGCGCGCATCGACAACTGGCTTTGCACGGCAATGGCGGCCGGTGCATGGTTGACGGTGTGGAGGGTTCCATCCACCAAGGCTGCAATATGGGCATGGGTAATCGCCGTGGGATGCGTGGGCTGCCAAAACATCAACTGGTCAGCCTGCGCCTTGGTAGTACACAGGCCGGTGGTTGTGGTGAAGTCTCCCGCAACACAGGTGCCTGTGACGTTGGTCAGGCCCCAAATGGCCGGGTTGTTGAACTGGTCGCGAAACAGCCGATTCACATCCACCTGAATAATGGAGGCTCCCGTTGCTGCCGAGGCTTCTTTCAGGCGCCCGGGCAACTGTGCGTTATGTAGATTGCTGAGTTCGGTCGCGACCTGCGCTGCATTGCTCGGCAAACCCGAAGCCAGTTTAGGATCAAGAAACTGCGGTACTAAACCAATGTCAAACTGGTTGAACACCACAAGCTGGCGCGCGCCTGCGGCCGTCAACTTGGCAATGCCCGTGTTGATATTTCCCAGAACTTTGTTGACCAAAGCCTGCTCGCCGGCCGCACTGGCGCCAGTGCCTGCCGATACCGCATACGGCGTGTAATCATTGCCACCGGTGAAAATGAAATACTGCGTCGTTGGGCTGATGGCGGGCAATTTCCCTGCCTTGACGTTGCTCAGGTAGTCGTTGATTTGCACCAGGGCTCCTGGGGCAATATTCATCGAGAAAGACTGCAGGCCGCTGACGCCATCACAGCTTGCAAGACCGCAGCTTTGAGACCCACCCACTGCGAAATTGACACTGGTTGTGCCTGCCGGAAAGTTGCCGCCACTTAAAGGATTGGCGTAAAAGGCATACCCCGGAGCGATCAAATCGACCCACATCGGACCATTCGAGTAGCGCCCGGCGTCTGAACTGGCCGGCCCGCCAATGACGGGGGGCTGACCAATCACCCGGTACACGTTTCCGGTGTCGCTGAGGCTGTCACCGAACACAATGCGCCCGGTTGCTGGCTGGTTTTGAGCCATCGCACAGGGCGCCATGGCAGCGGTCATCAGAAGAATTAGACGCGATACCTTGTGGTGCATGGCTATCACTCCTCTATGGTTACTAGACCGTTTGTCCATCCATTCGCCGACGGAGGCTGAGGGGACGCATATCGGTCCACTCTGCCTCGATATGTGCCAGACAGGCCTCCTTGGTCTCCGGTCCAAACACTATATCCCACCCTGCTGGCACGTCGATATTGGCTTGCCACAGTGAGTATTGAAGTTCATGGTTACGCAACGCAAGACATTGCTCTGCAACACTGTTTTTTTCAGTCATTATGTACTCCTTAAATGGTAGTGGGCGCAAGAATTTTTTGAAAAATGGAAGCCAGCTGCACGGCACCGGAGTCATGCAATATGGTGGTGTGAACCGCTGCAACGTCTATGACAGTGGCCTTGCAAAACCTGCTCCATCCTAGTGAGGGATCGTCATTGCGCCCCTCTTGATTAGCCGCACGGATCACGGTCACGGGAAACGGCACGGCCTGCACTTCATGGCGGTATGCCACTCCCAGATTTCCTCGCACAACTGCAATGATGCGCTGGATGTCGTGCGATTTCAGCTCCGCAGGCAGCAGATGGTGTTTCCGAGCAAGAGCGATCAGATCGTCAACACTCTCGGCCTGGTGCGCCAGATCATCCCGTGCCAGCAAGGCCTCGACGATTTGTCGGTCATCCATCTCCGTCTGTTCCTCTTGTGGGATGTTGGATGGCGCATCAATGACCGCCAGCAGGCCAATCTGTCGACCCATTGCCTGCAAGTGGCGAGCGATCTCGACGGCCAGGTTGCCGCCCAGGGACCACCCCGCCAAATGTACGTTGTCGGCAGGCCCATAACTGGCGATGGCTTTGGCGTAGTCAAGCGCCATGGCAGCTAGCGACGCAGGTGGTGGCAAGTCTTCGTCCAATCCAGGGGCACGTATGCCAACCAACGCTGCCGGTGCGTCCCAAGCACGTGCCAGATCGCGGTAACAGTGCACATCACCACCCAACGGATGAACCAGGAACAAGGTAGGTCCGGCACGTTGTACCAAGGGTGCCAACGGTGATCCGACAACATGGTTCTGGCCGCGAAGGCTGTCGGCCATGAGTGCCACGCTGGGAGCCAGGAAAATGGTGGAGACCGGCAGATGCACGCCAAAACTGGCGTTAACACGGCGCATCAACTCTACTGCCAACAGGGAATGTCCACCCAGGTCAAAGAAGTTGCGATGGATGTCAACTTCGCTCAAACCCAGCAGGCCTTGCCAGACGTCGGCCAATTGGCGTTCGGTGGCATCACGCGGTCCCTGAGTAGCTTCCGCGACTGGCATCGGCATCGCGCGGGACGCCAGCGCTTTCCGGTCCACTTTACCTGCGGGGGTGAGCGGAAATTCCGGCAAAAAACACAACGAGGATGGCACCATATGTGCAGGCAGGGTCTGTGCCAGCGCAGAGCGCAAGGCAGATGTGTCACAGGGTTGGACTGTGGCGATCAAATAGCCCACTAGCTGCAAGCCCGTAGCGCCCTTGGCCAACACCACAGCGGCGTCGGCCACCTCGGGTAGTTGGCGCAGCGCTGCTTCAATCTCGCCAGGTTCGATGCGAAATCCCCGCAGTTTGACTTGTTCATCCAGACGACCCAAGTACTCCAACTGGCCATCGTTTCGCAAGCGCGCAAGGTCCCCGCTGCGGTACATGCGGGTACCGGCGGGGCCAAAGGGGTCAGCAACAAATCGCTCCGCAGTTTGGCCCTTGCGACCCAGGTACCCGCGCGCCAGTCCGACGCCAGCGATACACAGCTCACCAGCGATCCCGGGAGCCACCATGCGCAGTTGGTTGTCCAACACATACACACGGGCGTTCTTCACGGGACGCCCTATGGGCATCACCGATTCCCGGGGATCCAACTCTGCAATGGCCGCGCAAATTGTGGTCTCCGTAGGGCCGTAGCCGTTGAAAAAACGGCGTCCTTTGGCCCAGTGGGCTACCAGACTTGCAGGGCAGGCTTCGCCCGCCAGAACAATGGTGCGCCAATGCGGAAATTCTCCCAATGGCATGGCTGCCAGCGCGCTAGGCGACAACGTGGCGTGAGTTATGCGCTCGCGATGCAGCAACATGGACAATGGCGCACCCGGCAAAATTTGCTCGCGCGGCGCCAACACAAGAGTCGCACCGGCCACCAGGGTGGTAAAAATTTCCCAGACCGCAGCATCAAACGACAGGGCCGAGAATTGCAGCACGCGCGACCCCGGTGTTATGGCCAGTGTGTCAGCGATGAACGGCGCCAGATTGCAGATGCTTGCATGGGTTAACAATGCGCCCTTTGGTTTGCCGGTCGAACCCGAGGTGTAAATGGAATAGGCCAGATTCCCAGCCCTTACTATGACAGGCTGCGGAGTGGTTGCGTCGAGGTTGGTTCCGCTCAACCCTTCGGACTCCGAAGGCGCGACGATGGTCCCGTGGTATCCGCTCAGACGGTCGCGCAACGAGTGGGGGCACACCATCAGGTTCAAACCCGCATCGGCAATCAAATACGCAATGCGTTCGACTGGATAGGCGGGATCGATGGGCACAAAAGCAGCACCGGCCCGCAGAACGCCCAGCAAGGCCAATGGCAACTCCAACGAACGATCCACGAACACTCCGACCAACACATCGGGACCGGCGCCTGCACGTTGCAGGCGATTGGCAAGGCGAGCAGCATCGGTCCACAGTTGCGCATAACTCAGGGTTTGCCCTTCAAACGTGATCGCATCGGCTTGTCCGTGTAGCGCGACACTGCGCTCAACCAAACCATGCAAATTCTGATCATCACCCAACACTTCAATGGGTCGATTAGTGTGTGCCAACAGCGTGAAATCTGAAGCACACCGTATGTCCAAGCGTGAAATCTGCACTGCTGGATCGAGTGCCATTGCCTCTAACACCACTTGGAAGCGGTCAATCATTCTCTCCACGGTACTGGAGTCAAACAAGTCGGAGTCGTATTGCAGCGCCGCAACCAAACCGGTGGGGTTTTCTCCCATAACCAGAGACAGGTCAAACATCGCTGCACCGGTATCGACGGCGATCGGGGTCACCAAGAGATTTCCCAACTTCAAAGTGGTGTCGCCATGGCTCTGCATGGCAAACATGGTTTGAAACAAGGGCGCATGTGCCAGGGAACGCGGCACTTGCAAGGCATCGACCACTTCCTCGAACGGCAGGTCCTGATGTTCAAACGCCTGCAGCACCGTGCCCTTGACGGTTTGCAACAGTTGACGAACGGTGGGGTTACCCGACAGGTCGGAGCGCAACACAACAGTGTTAGCGAAAAAACCAATCAGATTCTCGACTTCAACTCGGTCCCGGTTGGCTACAGGAGTACCAATCGCAATGTCGTGTTGGCCCGCATGGCGCGCCAGCAAAACGGCGAAACCGGCCAACAGCACCATGTACAGTGTGGTGTCTGTCTCGCCCGCCAACCGGCGCAATGCCGCCGTCAACTCCGGTTTAAGCGAAAAATGCAGCATGCAACCACGATGTCTTCGCACAGCGGGGCGTGGCCTATCCGTCGGCAAGGTCAACATTGGCGGCAAATTCATGAGTTGCTCACGCCAGTACGCCAGTTGCCTTTCGCGCTGCATGCCTTGCAACCAGTTTCGCTGCCAAGCAGCGTAATCGCTGTAACTGATGGGCAAACCGGACAGGTTCTGGCCCGCGTAGAGAGCACTCAACTCCTTGACTGCCACGCCGATGGACCAGCCGTCGGACGCAATATGGTGTAGCGTGATTATCAGGACGTGGCTGCGGTTTCCCATGCGCAACAAACGGGAACGGATCGGGGGATGGCGTGTGAGGTCGAATGGCCGAGCCGCCTCTTCAACAAGCATGACAGAAAGCTCAGCCTCACGGTCAGCGCAATCCTCGGGCACCAAGGGCATGTTCTGCTGCTTGGCAAAAGTCAATCGAGGACCACCCGCCTGGGTGTCAAACCGGCTGCGCAGAGTCTCGTGCCGGGCCACCATGCCGTCCAGCGCAAATCGCAAGGCCGTTACGTCCAACTCTCCGTCCAGCTCTAAGGCCAACGGAACGTTGTAGGTGGTGTCCATGTTGTCGAGCTGACTCAGAAACCACAAACGCGACTGAGAAAATGAAAGCTGTGGGTCGCTTTGTGGATCACGTCGGGGAATCTGCATCGCAACATCTGAACCGTCGGCGCCAGGCGTTGATGCATCGCGCAAGGTGCCTATGTGTCTGGCCAAGGCCGCAAAACTCGCGTGGTCAAACAGGCTGCGAACCGACAACTCGATGGAAAGCTGCTTGCGCAGCCGGGCAACAACTTGAATAGCCAGGAGTGAATGCCCACCGAGCTCAAAGAAGTCGTCGTCACGCCCCACCTGCTCCAACTCCAACACCTCGGCAAAGATGCCCGCCAGCATCTCTTCCACCGGTCCGCGCGGTTTCTGTGCATCCGTGGCCTCTTCCTGCTCCACCACCGGCGCCGGCAGTTTGCGACGGTCGATCTTGCCGTTTTGCGTCAGCGGCATCACCTCCAGCGTTACCCACGCCGCTGGCAGCATGTAGTCCGGTAAGCGCTTTTGCAGTTCGCTGCGCAGCGTGTCATGGCTGGCTGTGCCCACCAGGTAGGCCACCAAGCGGCGATCTTCGGCGCGGTCTTCTCGCACGATCACCGCACATTCCTTGACTCCAGGGCAGGCCCCCAGAACCGCTTCGATTTCGCCCAGTTCGATTCGGAAGCCGCGCAGTTTGACCTGGTCGTCGATACGCCCCAGGTATTCGAGCACGCCATCGTTGCGCCTGCGGGCCAGGTCTCCGGTACGGTACATGCGCTCACCCACGGCAAAGGGGTTTGCAATGAATCGCTCGGCACTCAGTCCAGGGCGGCCAAGGTATCCACGTCCGAGTTGGTCTCCTGCGATGTACAACTCGCCCGCGCTACCCAGCGGCAATGGCTGCAGGCGGTCATCCAGCACATACAGGCGCATGTTCCAGATCGGCAGGCCTATCGGGATGGCCCCTTCGTGCGCGGTGGCGGCATTAACCTCCCAGGTGCAGCAGCCCACCACGGTTTCGGTGGGTCCGTATTCGTTGATGATGCGGGTGGCCGGTGCATGGGTCCGCCAGAATTCGACCATGGCCGCGGTCAGTTGCTCTCCTCCCACAACCAGGGTGCGGGCTTGTCCTGCCAGGGTGGCTGGATCGAGTAGCTGACGCAGGGCGTCCAGGTGGGCGGGGGTGAGTTTGAGTAGCCAGTAGTCGTTTTGGGCTGTCAGGGCTTGGGCCAGCGCTTCAATTTCGTTGGCTTCGGGCAGCAGGGTTACCGTGCGTCCGGCAGTCAGCGGCAATAACAGGCTGGTGACGGTGGCATCAAAGCCAATAGAGGTGTTGACGGGGGCTCCACCTCTGCCTTCGTTGCCCATGGTGTGACGCGCCCAGGCCAGGTAGTTGTTGAGCCCGAAGTGGGTCAGCATGGTGCCTTTGGGGCGGCCGGTGGAGCCTGAGGTGTAGATGAGATACGCCAAGGTCTGCGGGTCGCTGTCTCCGCTGAGGTTGGGGGCTTCGTCCTCGCAGGGTTGCAACAACAGGGTGTGTGCGCAATGGTCTGACAGCTGTGCTTGCAGGGGGGCATCCGTGAATAACACGGCGGGCCGTGCGTCGTCGAGCATGAAGCGCAGGCGCTCCAGTGGATGGGCTGGGTCCAGTGGCAGGTAGGCGCCCCCCGCTTTGAGGGTGGCCAGCATGGCGATCAGGATTTCACAGCGGCGCTGGCCGCAAATGGCCACGGGCACATCGGCCCCAACTCCCAGGCTGCGTAGTTGCAGGGCCAAGACGTTGGCTCGGGCGTTGAGTTGGGCAAAGCTGAGGCTGCGATCTCCCTCTATAACGGCCACTGCTTCCGGTTTGGATAACGCCTGTGCTTCGATCTGCCGGTGCAACGGCCTATCTTCTGACACTCTGCGCTCCGTCTCGTTCCAGTGCCTCAAAATGTGCGCTCGCTCCGCAGTGCCGAACAGTGGGAGCGTTGCCACCGCACCGTCCAGGGCACCGAGCAAGCCAGCCATCAAACACTGGAAATGCGCAACAAAGGCATCCACCCGGTCACTATCGAACAGGTCAACATCGTATTGAAGCGCACACTCTAAATGGTCGCCTATTTCCGTGGCCGCGAGAAAGGTCTCGACTTTGGCGGGATTGGGAACGTCGTCCAACGGTGTCAAGCGCATACCTGCCAGAGGTTGGTGCACCACCGGGGAATTTTGCAGTGCGAACATGTGCTGAAAAATCGGATGCCGGCTCGACTGGCGACTTTGCGTCAACATCTCCACCATGCTTCCAAATGGAAATTCCTGGTGCTCAAATGCATCCAGGGCGGTGTTGCGTACCTGCTTCAGCAGTTGCCTCACCGTGAGACTGGACTCGAATTGGATGCGCAAGGGCAGCGTGTTGACAAACAGCCCAATAAGTGGCTCCACTTCCTTCAGAGTGCGTCCGGCAACCGGTGTTCCAATGACCACGTCGTTCTGTCCGGCAAGCCGTGATAACAAGCAGGCGTAGGCGGTTAACAGCACCATGTACAGCGTCGCGCCACATTCTTGTGCCATTTTTTTGCAAGCTGTGGTCGTAGCGGCGTCTAGTTCGAATCTTCGCACTTCGCCTTTGTAGCGTGTTGAATGCAAGTGTGATCGGCTCGCAGGCAAACTCAATACCGGCAGCGCATCAGCAAGTTGTTGAAGCCAAAATGCTTTCTTGAGCTCACCCGCCGGACTGGCCAACAATTCGTTTTGCCAGATCGCGTAATCGGTGTACTGAACGGGTAACTCCGGCAAGCGGCTATCACGTTGCTCCAGCGCAGCGGCATAGTGCTCACCCAGCTCGTGCATCAGCACGCCAATGGACCAACCGTCGGCTGCAATATGGTGCAGACTGAGTTGAAGCACAAAGGTGTTTGGAGTGAACTGAAACAACGACGCTCGAATGGGCCAGTGTTGCCGGATATCGAAGCGCTGGGTTGCGGCTTCGCGCGCCAAACGCCCGATGTGAGTGTCCATATCTTTGTCATGGACAACAGCCATGGGGACCACTGGCAAATGGAGCGGGGCATAGGGGTCCACGATAGCCACCAGACCACCGGCTTCCATTCGAAAACGGGTACGCAGGGACTCGTGCCGCTGCAACATCTGATTAAACGCCTGTGCAAGTACGCCAGCTTGCAGGGGGCCATCAATGCGGACGGATGCGGGAATCGTATTGACGGTGCCGGTGGCATCGAACTCAGCCAGCATGTACACCCCCTGCTGCGCCAATGACACCGGTACGAGGTCTTCGTCAAGCGTTGACGAAGCCAGGTTCGCTGATAGAACGTTCATCGACCGCGTTTCCTTATGGTCGGTGTGGTCGGTAATGCCTTGCCTTGGACTTCAGCCAGTTTGGCAGCAAAAGCTTCCAAAACGGGTGTTTCAAAAACCTGACGCAGGGATACTTCCAGCGACAAGGTTTCACGCACACGAGCGACGATTTTGGTGGCCAGCAGAGAATGCCCGCCCAGCGCAAAGAAGTCATCTTCTATGCCCACGTCTTCGATGCCCAGCACTTCCTTCCAGATTCCAGCCAAAGCCGCCTCCGTCGTGCTGCGCGGCAAGGTGCGCTTCACCTGAGCCTGGGGCGCCGGCAGGGCCGGCCGGTGTACCTTGCCGTTGGCATTGAGCGGTAACTCCGGCAACACCACCAACACCGCAGGCAGCATGTATTCGGGTAGTTGGGCCCGCAAGTCAGCTTGCAGCTTTTCCTCCACCAGTTGCTGACCAGCCAGTGGCGCCACGTAGGCCACGATGCGTTTGTTACCCGGTTGGTCTTCACGCAAAATGACGGCTGCTATGCCCACGCCGGGCAAGCCAGTCAGTGCCGCTTCTATCTCACCGAGTTCAATGCGGAAACCCCGCAGCTTGATTTGTTGATCTAGCCGGGCAAGGTACTCGATGCTGCCATCGGTTCGTCGGCGCACGACATCACCCGTGCGGTACAGACGCGTTCCCGGTGCTCCAAAGGGGTTGGCGACAAAGCGCTCGGCAGTCAGCGCTGGGCGTGCCAGGTAGCCGTGGGCCAGGCCGGCACCGCCAATGTAGAGTTCACCGGCCACGCCCAAGGGAACGGACTGCATGTGGGGGTCCAGAACATGGCAGCTTCCATTGGCCAGTGGCTGGCCTATGGGAACGGTGTATGCCTCGGGTTCTACTGCCGTAATCAGATGCCAGCTGGCAAAGGTCGTGGTTTCGGTCGGCCCATAGACGTGCAGCAGGCGTTTGGGTCCTCCAGCGGTCAGGACGGCGCGTACCTGACGCGGGTCTACGGCTTCACCGCCAAATGCCAGGTCACGCAGGCAGGAAGAGCCCTTGGGGTATTTCCTGGGCTATGCGGTTAAACAACGCCGTGGTCATGAACGCCGTATCGACACGGCGACTGTGCAGCGCGGCGGTTAGCGCAACCGGGGCCAGCACGGTGTCCTGATCCACAATGACCAGGGTCCCTCCATGGAGCAAGGCACCCCAGATTTCAAAGGTGGCAGCATCAAAGGACGGGCTGGCCAGATGGGCTATGCGGTCTCCCGCTCCCAATTGGACGTAATCGGTATGGCGTACTAGGCGGGTGACGGCATGCTGGGGGATGACGATGCCCTTGGGGGTTCCCGTGGAACCTGATGTGTACATGATGTAGGCTGGCGCGTCGCCATGCACGAGTGCCGCCGGACGGCTGCGGGAATAGGGTCGCGGCTGGCCGGTCTCCAGTACGCTGACGTCCGATGGTGCGCGTCCACCGGGACCTATCAGGGCGACTTGCAAGGCGCAGTCGCTGGCCATAAAGGCCAGGCGCTCGGTTGGATAGGCAGGATCCAGCGGGACATAGGCCGCTCCGGTTTCCAATATGGCCAGCATGCCTGCGATCAGGGCCGGGCTACGTTCTCCCGAGAGGCCAACCCGGTGGCCTGCTCGCACACCCGCACGGCGAAGTTCATCGGCCAGGCGTGCCGACCACGCATCCAGCTCGGAATAACTGATCGTGCCACCCGAATACTCCAGTGCCGCACTGTCGCCGTGCCGGGCCACTACACGGCCAAACTGCGCAATCAATGACTCATCCACCGGGTAACTTTGAGACGTTTGGTTCCATGCTTGCAACTGAGTCAACTCCTGAGCGCTCAGTAATGGCAGGAGATGCATGGCCCGCGCAGGGTCGGAACACATGCCCGCATACAGCGCCTGCAGGTGCCCAACGAATTTCTCTATCGTGCGGATGTCAAAAAGGTCCGAACTGAATTGCAACAATCCATGTAACTCGCCACCTTCTTCCCACAGGTTGGAGACCAGGTCAAAGGTAACCGTCTGATTCCCGAAGTCCAGATGCTCGATGTCGAGGCTCCCCAACCGCATCGCTGACAACGGCGTGTTTTGCAGCGCAAACATGGTTTGAAACAAGGGGGAATGTGCTAACGAACGCTGCGGTGCCAACGCCTCTACCACTTCTTCAAACGGCAAATCCTGGTGTGCATAGGCTGCAAGCGCCTCACTTCGAACACGTGTTATGAGTTCACGTACGCTGGGCTCGCCTGACAACGCTGGTCGCATGACCAAAGTGTTGACAAAAAAGCCTACGATGCCTTCAGTCTCTAGCCGGTCCCGATTGGCAACCGGAGTTCCGATCGCCAAGTCCATTTGGCCTGCCAAACGTGACAACAAGCTTGCGTACCCGGCCAACAACACCATAAACAGCGTCGCGTCCGTTTGGCGAGCCAGGTTTTTCAGACTATTCGACAGAGCAGGCCCGAAACTCCAGCGCAAGCTGGAACCCCGATGGCTTTGGTGTGTCGGACGCGGTCGATCTGTCGGCAACGCCAGCAGTGGTGGCAAGCCAGCAAGGTGTGCATTCCAATAGCCTAGTTGCGCTTGTCTGCGGGAGCCATCGAACCAGGTACGCTGCCACGCAGCATAGTCACGGTAGCGAACCTCCAGAGGCACTAAAGGCACGCCGCCGTAGAGTGCCGCCAACTCACGCACAACAATGCCAAGAGACCAGCCATCAGACGCGATGTGATGGAAAGTGATCAGCAGCACATGCTCTTGCGGGTTGAGTACCAACAATTGCAGACGAATCGGCAGATCGCAACGCAGATCGAAGAGCTGCAAGGCTTCCATCATCGCAATACGGCGCACTTCATCAGCCTGCGCTGAATGGTCAGTGAGATCCGTTACTGGAATTGCCAGTGTGACCCCCTGTTCAATGGTGAGTAGAGGCCCTCCTGTCCGGGCATCCACAGGGAATCGACTGCGCAAGACTTCGTGTCGTTCGATCAGTCGATTGAACGCTTCGGCCAAACGCACTTTGTCGAGCGTGCCTCGCAAACGCAAAGACACGGGCACGTTGTACGCAGCGCCGACTGCCGACAACTGATCTAGAAACCATAAGCGGCTTTGGCCGAAGGATGCAACCGGATCCACATCGTCGTGAATTCGCGTGATGCTCGTCTGAAGCACCGGCGGTCCTACCGATGTAGCAAGCATGGCAGCCAAGGACGCCACGCTGGGCATTTCAAACAACGCGTGCACTGCCACCTTGCCACTCAACGAAGTGCGAATTCGCGAGATCACTTGAATAGCCAGGAGTGAATGCCCACCGAGCTCAAAGAAGTCGTCGTCACGCCCCACCTGCTCCAACTCCAACACCTCGGCAAAGATGCCCGCCAGCATCTCCTCCACCGGTCCGCGCGGTTTCTGTGCATCCGTCGCATCTTCCTGCTCCACCACCGGCACCGGCAATTTGCGACGGTCGATCTTGCCGTTTTGCGTCAGCGGCATCACCTCCAGCGTTACCCACGCCGCTGGCATCATGTAGTCCGGCAAGCGCTTTTGCAATTCGCCGCGCAGCGTGTCATGACTGGCTGTGCCCACCAGGTAGGCCACCAAGCGGCGATCGTCGGCGCGGTCTTCTCGCACGATCACCGCACATTCCTTGACTCCAGGGCAGGCCCCCCAGAACCGCTTCGATTTCGCCCAGTTCGATTCGGAAGCCGCGCAGTTTGACCTGGTCGTCGATACGCCCCAGGTATTCGAGCACGCCATCGTTGCGCCTGCGGGCCAGGTCTCCGGTACGGTACATGCGCTCACCCACGGCAAAGGGGTTTGCAATGAATCGCTCGGCACTCAGTCCAGGGCGTCCAAGGTAACCACGTCCGAGTTGGTCTCCTGCGATGTACAACTCGCCCGCGCTACCCAGCGGCAATGGCTGCAGGCGGTCATCCAGCACATACAGGCGCATGTTCCAGATCGGCAGGCCTATCGGGATGGCCCCTTCGTGCGCGGTGGCGGCATTAACCTCCAGGTGCAGCAGCCCACCACGGTTTCGGTGGGTCCGTATTCGTTGATGATGCGGGTGGCCGGTGCATGGGTCCGCCAGAATTCGACCATGGCCGCGGTCAGTTGCTCTCCTCCCACAACCAGGGTGCGGGCTTGTCCTGCCAGGGTGGCTGGATCGAGTAGCTGACGCAGGGCGTCCAGGTGGGCGGGGGTGAGTTTGAGCAGCCAGTAGTCGTTCTGGGCAGTCAGGGCATGGGCCAGCGCTTCGATTTCGCTGGCTTCGGGTAGCAGGGTTACCGTGCGTCCGGCAGTCAGCGGCAATAACAGGCTGGTGACGGTGGCATCAAAGCCAATGGAGGTGTTGACGGGGGCTCCACCTCTGCCTTCGTTGCCCATGGTGTGACGCGCCCAGGCCAGGTAGTTGTTGAGCCCGAAGTGGGTCAGCATGGTGCCTTGGGGCGGCCGGTGGAGCCTGAGGTGTAGATGAGATACGCCAAGGTCTGCGGGTCGCTGTCTCCGCTGAGGTTGGGGGCTTCGTCCTCGCAGGGTTGCAACAACAGGGTGTGCGCAGTGGTCTGACAGCTGTGCTTGCAGGGGGCATCCGTGAACAATACGGCGGGGCGTGCGTCCTCAAGCATGAAGCGCAGGCGCTCCAGCGGATGGGCCGGGTCCAGCGGTAGGTAGGCGCCTCCGGCTTTGAGGGTGGCCAGCATGGCGATCAGGATTTCACAGCGGCGTTGGCCGCAAATGGCCACGGGTACGTCGGCCCCAACTCCCAGGCTGCGTAGTTGCAGGGCCAAGACGTTGGCTCGGGCGTTGAGTTGGGCAAAGCTGAGGCTGCGATCTCCCTCTAGGACTGCCACTGCATCCGGTTTGGACAGCGCCTGTGCTTCGATCTGCCTGTGCAGTGGCCTATCTTCTGACACTCTGCGGTCCGTCTCGTTCCAGTGCCTCAATACATGGGCGCGCTCAGAAAACGCCATGAGCTTGAGTTCACTCAAGGGCACTTGAGGACGTTCCAGCATGTCGCCCAACAAACAGACAAACTGTTGTTCCAAACGCCGCACACTTGCCGCGTCAAACATGTCACTGTTGTACGACAAGATGCCTGTGATCGTGTCTGCTGTTTCAGACATATTCAACATGAGATCAAACTTCACACCCGCTGTTTTTGTCTCAAAAACAGTCGCTTGCAAGTGTTGAAACAAGTCGATTGGAATACTCTCCTCCACCATCGCCAGAAAAACCTGGAAGATCGGGTGATGACCAACACTTCGCTCGGGTTGAATGGCTTCAACAATCCGTTCAAAAGGCAAATCCTGATGCGCCAAAGCATCAAGAGCTGTCTGTTGCACCTGACGCAACAAACCCATTGAGTTCAAATCTGGAGCGAGCTTGACCCGCATTGGCAATGTATTGACGAAAAGGCCGACTATATTTTCTGTTTCACGCAGTTGGCGCCCCGCCACCGGTGACCCGATGACCACCTCATCCTGTCGTGAAAGACGACCCAACAAGGTCGCCAATCCAGCCAACAAAACCATGTAGAGGGTGGTGGAAGAACGTCGGGCCAGCTCTCGCAAAGCGTGGCTTCGCCCAGCATCAAGCGCAAAGCGATGGTGTGCACCGGAGAAGCTTTGTGTTGGACGTCGCGCCCGATCACTCGGCAACAACAAGAGCGGCGGAGCCCCAGACAACACATTTTTCCAGTACGCGAGCTTGCTTTCCAAGCGCGCGCCAGAAAGCCAAGCACGTTGCCAAGCGGCAAAGTCGGAGTATTGCAATGTAGGCACTTGCAAAGTCGTGCCCGAATACGCTGCAGCCAACTCTCGCAACAGCAATTGGACCGACCAGCCGTCCACTGCAATATGGTGAAGGGTCAATAAGAGGATGTGGTCTTGGGTACCTCTGCGCACCAAGCGGATACGAATGGGGAATTCCGTCGCCAAATCGAAATGGCGCATCGCTTCCAAATCAGCTTGTTTCTGTGCGTCTTCGTCTGTGTCCACCGAAACCACTGTCATTGGCAGACTGGTGGGGACAAGTGTTGGCAATGGCACGCCATTGCCATTGACAACCAGAGTTCTCAGCACGCAGTGAACGTCCACTATCTGATGCACAGCAGCTAAAAGCGAAGCCTCGTCAAGAGGTCCAAGCAGGCGCAAAGCGACAGGAACGTTGTAAGCGCCGGCTGTTGCCTCTAGCTGGTCAATGAACCACATTCGCGCTTGAGCAAAAGAAAGTACTGGCGGCAACCCCAAAGGCCGCGCACGCAAAACTGGCCCATCTTGCACATCATTGATGGCTGATCGCTCTCGGTCGATCACACCGGCAAAGTCGGCGAGTACCGGAGTTTCAAAAACCTGCCTCAACGCAATTTCTGTCGACAATTGGCTACGCACACGAGCGACGATTTTGGTAGCCAGCAGAGAATGCCCGCCCAACGCAAAGAAGTCGTCCTCAATACCCACGTCTTCTATACCCAGCACTTCCTTCCAGATTCCAGCCAAAGCCGCCTCCGTCGTGCTGCGCGGCAACGTGCGCTTCACCTGAGCCTGCGGCACCGGCAGTGCCGTACGGTGTACCTTGCCATTGGCGTTGAGTGGCAACTCCGGCAACACCACCAGCGCCGCAGGCAGCATGTATTCGGGTAGTTGGGCCCGCAAGTCAGCTTGCAGCTTTTCCTCCACCAGTTGCTGACCAGCCAGTGGCGCCACGTAGGCCACGATGCGTTTGTTACCCGGTTGGTCTTCACGCAACATGACGGCTGCTATGCCCACGCCGGGCAAGCTAGTCAGTGCCGCTTCTATCTCACCGAGTTCAATGCGGAAACCCCGCAGCTTGATTTGTTGATCTAGCCGGGCAAGGTACTCGATGCTGCCATCGGTTCGTCGGCGCACGACATCGCCCGTGCGGTACAGACGTGTTCCCGGTGCTCCAAAGGGGTTGGCTACAAAGCGCTCGGCAGTCAGCGCCGGACGTGCCAGGTAGCCGTGGGCCAGGCCGGCACCGCCTATGTAGAGTTCACCGGCCACGCCCAAGGGAACGGACTGCATGTGGGGGTCCAGCACGTGACAGCTTCCGTTGGCCAGTGGCTGGCCTATGGGAACGGTGTATGCCTCGGGTTCTACTGCCGTAATCAGATGCCAGCTGGCAAAGGTCGTGGTTTCGGTCGGCCCATAGACGTGCAGCAGGCGTTTGGGTCCTCCAGCGGCCAGGACAACGCGTACCTGACGCGGGTCTACCGCTTCACCGCCAAATGCCAGGTCACGCAGGCAGGAGAGCCCTTGGGGTATTTCCTGGGCTATGCGGTTAAACAACGCCGTGGTCATGAACGCCGTATCGACACGGCGACTGTGCAGCGCGGCGGTTAGCGCAACCGGGGCCAGCACGGTGTCCCGATCCACAATGACCAGGGTCCCTCCATGGAGCAAGGCACCCCAGATTTCAAAGGTGGCAGCATCAAAGGATGGGCTGGCCAGATGGGCTATGCGGTCTCCCGCTCCCAATTGGACGTAATCGGTATGGCGTACTAGGCGGGTGACGGCATGCTGGGGGATGACGATGCCCTTGGGGGTTCCCGTGGAGCCCGATGTGTACATGATGTAGGCTGGCGCGTCGCCATGCACGATGGCCGCCGCACGTCTGCGCGAATAGGGTCGCGGCTGGCCGGTCTCCAGTACGCTGACGTCCGATGGTGCGCGTCCACCGGGACCTATCAGGGCGACTTGCAAGGCGCAGTCGCTGGCCATAAAGGCCAGGCGCTCGGTTGGATAGGCAGGATCCAGCGGGACATAGGCCGCGCCGGTTTCCAAAATGGCCAGCATGCCCGCGATCAAGGCCGGGCTACGTTCACCCGAGAGGCCAACCCGGTGGCCTGCTCGCACACCCGCACGGCGAAGTTCATCGGCCAGGCGTGCCGACCACGCATCCAGCTCGGAATAACTGACCGTGCCACCCGAATACTCCAGTGCCGCACTGTCGCCATGCTGGGCCACTACCCGGCCAAACTGCGCAATCAATGACTCATCCACCGGGTAACTTTGAGACGTGCAGTTCCACTGCGCCAAGGCCAATTGCTCGTCGGTTCCGAGGATTGGCAATCGATGGAGTTTCAATTGCGGCGCGTCCAGCATGGCACACAAAAGTCGCTGCAAGTGTGTAACGAACTGGACACCAAATCTTGGCGCAAAAATATCTGCATTGGATTGCAGCAGACCAGTCATTCCCTCATCGGTTTCCCACAAGTTGAGGACAAGATCACCAACGATGCTGTGGGTGTCGACCTCGGCACGTGTCATGGTCAAATCGGCATTCAATTGCATCCGCGACATCGGCTTGGCTTGCAAGGAAAACATCACCTGAACCAAGGGTGTATGGGCCAACGATCGATCCGGCGCCAGCGCTTCGACGACCTCCTCGAATGGAAGATCGTGGTGCGCATAGGCATCCAGTGCCACATGCCTGACCCGAGCGATCATTTCACTGACGGTTGGCTCACCAACCATGTCGACACGCATAACTACGGTATTTACAAACAGGCCAACCAAACCCTCGATTTCCATCAGATCGCGATTTGCCACCGGCGTGCCAACGGCAATGTCCATTTGGCCGGTATACCGCGTCAGCAGGGCACCATAGGCCGTCAGCATCAACATGAACAATGTGACGCCATGTTCTTGCGCGCAACTCCGCAACGCGTCAGACATTGGGAGGTCAATTACGAAATGCGCACCATGCCCGCGGTGGCTTTGCACGGTAGGGCGCGCACGCTCCAAGGGCCAGTTGATCAAATGGGGAACACCATCCAGTTGCTTGTGCCAAAAAGCAGCTTGCTGTGTTCGGCGGTCTCCATCCAATTGAACTTGCAACCAGTGTGCATAGTCACTGTATCGAACCGGCAGAGGTTCCGGCACGTTGCCTCGGTACAGCGCCCCTAGCTCCTTGATCAATATTTCGACAGACCATCCATCCCCTGCGATATGGTGCAGCGTGAGCAACAGCACGTGGCGCCGCTGCGCAAGCCGCAATAACCTCACCCGAATCGGCAGATCGCCAGCCAAATTGAAAGGCCGACGACTCTCTTGGCTGGCCATCACGGCCAACGCACCTTCATCGCCATCAAAAACCTCTGGCGTCAGCGCAAGATAGGGGGCACTGTCGAGACGTAACGTTGGCTGTCCATCCACATTCTCAAACCGCGAATGTAGGACCTCATGGCGAACCAGCAATCGGTCAAGGCTATGCTGCAATATCGCGATATCCAGATCACCCTCGAAACCCAGCATCACAGGAATATGATAAGCCGCATCCACTGTGTTGAGTTGGTCCAAAAACCAAAGTCTTGACTGGGCAAAAGACAATTTCAGAGGACCATCGTGAGGCCGAATCGATTGTGTTGCCGCGCGCAGCCCCTTTCCGATCTGCCCGATATGCATCGCCAAATCGGCTACGACCGGGTGATCAAACAAGCTGCGCAGAGGCACATCAATTGCAAAAGTCTTACGCAGGCGCGAAACCACTTGGATTGCGTTCAGCGAATGACCACCAATTTCAAAAAAATGTGCGTCCCGCGCAACTGCGCTACGTCCCAAAATCGCGCTAAAAATTGCAGCAACTTTCTCCTCACCATCCTGCCATGGAATATCCCCGAACCGACCGCGTTGGGCAACGCTCGACGCGCGCGCGGTACGAACATCTGGCAACAACAGACCCGCAAGCTCCTCGTGGGGGCTGGTGAGCATGGTCTTTAACAACTCCAACCACATGCTTCCAACTCGCCTCACGCTGGCATCATCGAAGCGAGCGGTGTCGAAACTAAGCCGCACCAAAAGCTCTTCGCCCGGCGTAACAATCAGCGCCAGGCCAAAGTGAGTACTGTCGATCACGCGAACTGCATCGACCGAGATTGCGGCCTTTAAGTCACCCAAATTGGACTGGTGAAGCAGCGTGGAATCGATGGGGTAGTTTTCGAACGCAACCATCGTATCGAATAGCGGTTGCCCTGCCCCTAAGGTCGAAAGAGCCTGCAACTCGGACAACGGTACCTGTGAAAAACCCTGCACCGCTGCAAGCTCCGATTGCAGTTCACGCAGCCACTCAACCGTGGTGATGCCGGGCCGTGCATGGACTGCTATCGGCAAGGTATTGATGCACATTCCCACAATCGACTCAACACCAGGTACATCTGAATGTCGCCCTGACACTGTCGCACCGAACACTACGTCGCTAAGGCCATTGAGTCGCATCAACAACAATGCCCATGCGCCCTGCACCAAGGTGTTGAGTGTCAAACGCAAATCGCGCGCACAACGCTCGACAAAGCGAAAGTCCTCCTGCATCACATCCACATGCACTTCACCTGAAGAAGGTCCTTCTGCCAGCGGCAGGTTGAGATCGGTCGGATTGACAACTCCTTGCATCCGAACACGCCAAAAATCAATTGCGACAGCCGGGTCTTGCTGTGACAACCAACGCAACAAGTGCGCGTGTCGTGTCGTGGGCGCCAAGCGCAAGGGATCACTTCGAAGGCTTGCCGCGTACCGCTGGAGAACTTCTCCCGTGAGCAGGGGCAGCGACCATCCGTCAAGAATGACATGGTGGTAACTAAACACCAGGAACTGCTGTTCGCCGCCGTAGAACAATGCGACCCGCAGCAAAACATCGCGGTCAAGCTGAAACCCTCGCTGCCGATCCAAGGCAAGCCATTGCTCCACTTGTTCGGCAACAACTTCTGCACTGCGGCCCGTGACTGATCCATCAACCGCGTGCCACGGCAAGGTGAGACCGCCCCTAACCACTTGCAATGGCGCAGGAAGGTCCTCGTGAATCACTGCGACGCGCAGAGCAGGATGGCGATCAAGAACAGCTTGCCATGCAGATTGCAACTGATCGGGCACAACAACACCACCGATCGAGAGGCAAACTTGCTGGTGGTAAGCCGCCGATGCAGGACTCAGTAGGCGATGGAACAGCATGCCATGCTGCAAAGGCATGAGCGGATAAACGTCCTCAAGCCCAGGGTAGGCCTTCTCAATGCGCAGCAATGCCGGTCCATCGAGCTTCGCCAATGGAAAATCACTGCAGGTGTGGCCCCCGACTCCCGGCCGCTGGCAGTGAGAGATCAGGCCATGCAAGGCGTCGACATAGTCGGAAACCAACTGCGAGATCCGCGCCTCGCCGTACCGAGCACCATTCCAGCGCCAGTTGATTTCAAGCTGCTGCTCGACGAGCACGCCATTGATTTCAAGCAGATGCGTCAAGCCACGCAGTTCAGCATCTACCGAGGCGAGAGGCTGCCACACCAAAGGCCAGGATGTTTCCCCACCAAAATCAATTCGTCCCAAATAATTGAACAGTATTTCTCGTGGGGAAAAATCGGCAAACTGAGTGGCTGTATCTGCATTCAAATAGCGCAAAAGACCAAAACCAATGCCTGCCTGCGGCACTGTGCGCAATTGCTCCTTGATCCGGCAAATAACCTGGCCAGCCGCAGCCTCCCCGGCAAATGCCTGTGCAAGCTCTACGTCACCGAGGTCCAGTACCACCGGAAAAAGTGACGTAAACCACCCTACCGATCGCGACAAATCCATTGAATCGTCACGACCATGGCCCTCTAGATCCATACCCAACGCAGCTGGCGACAACCCGCAACGCGCTCGGTTCCTTGCTACGGCCATCGCCAATGCAGCCAACAATAGGTCGTTCATACGCGCGTGGTAGGCGCTGCATCCAACCGTCAGCAATGCGTGGGTATTGGCAATCGACAGCCGTACATTTTTTTGAAGAACAACATCCAAAGGCCCTGTCTCGACCGGATTGGCAGGAAGGGCTGGCGCGATGGCCATGGAACCCAACCAGTGAGGTAGCTCGGCGAGCGTCGATGGGTCGCTCGCCCGCAGTGCCAATCGCTGCGCATGCAAGGCAAACCCATGGTCGGTTGGAGGCAGATCCGCTCCGTCATACAGGGCCGGCAGCTCTTCCAACAGAACGCGCCAAGAGACACCATCGACTCCCAAGTGATGCACCAGCAAAAGCAATCTGCTCGGACGGGCGGTTGAGCGACGGAAGACCACAGCTTGAACCAATCGACCATTCAACGGGTCCAGCGCTGCGGACGCCTGCTCCACAGCAGACTTCACCTCTTCAACACTGGGATCATCAACCTCCACAACCCGCATAGGCACAAGCAATTGCGTGGGGCGCAAGTACTCTTGCTTCCATCCGTCGGCCCCTTGCGCAAATTTGAGGCGCAGGGTTGGGTGCCTGATGACCATAGCCACCAATGCGGTGTGCAGGCGCTGGAGATCCAGGTCAGCTGGAATAGCCAGCATCAGTGCTTGGTGGGAATGCGCGATCGAACCCGCCTGGTCTACCAACCAACGTTGAATGGGCGTCAACGGGATGGGGCCTTCCACACTGGCAGGGCCTCCCGGATTTGACCCATCCGCCGTAACCGCAACCGATGCAAGCTCAGCAATGGACTGGTGTGCAAACACCTGCTGGGGTGACAGCTGCAGTCCAATCCGACGCGCCCGGGCCACCATCTGGATGCTCAGTATGCTGTCGCCGCCCAAGTCGAAAAAGTTGTCATGGATGCCAATCGCATCGGTACCCAGCAGGTCTTTCCAAACTCCAAGCAATAGGGTCTCTAGGCTATTGCGCGGCTTCTGCAAAACACCTTCCGTACGTGCAAAAGTCGGAGTAGGCAAGGCGCGACGGTCAAGCTTTCCATTGGGACTTAGCGGGAGGGCATCCAATCGCTCAAATGCAGCCGGAACCATGTATTCGGGCAGCGTGCTTTTCAGTTTGCTACGCAACTCCGCCACCCCCACGGTGACACCGGCCTGCTCGGTGAAGTAGGCGATCAAAACTTGTTCGCGCACAATCACGCTGGCCGAGGCGACACCGGGGAAGGCAAGCAGGTTCGATTCGATTTCACCGAGCTCAATACGAAGTCCGCGCAATTTCACCTGATCGTCCAAACGACCAAGGTATTCAATAGCCCCGTCGGCACGGATACGAGCCTTGTCCCCTGTGCGGTACATACGCGATCCTGGCTCGCCATGGGGATCAGCCATAAAGCGTTCAGCGGTCAAGCCGGCCCGGCGCAAATACCCACGTCCTAATTGAATACCGGCGATAAAAAGCTCACCGGCAACACCCATTGGCACGGGTTCGCAAAACGCGTCCAACACATACAAACGCGTATTCCAGACCGGGCGCCCAATTGGCACACTTCCATGTTCATTTCTTGTGCATGGCCAATGGCTGACATCGACCGCGGCTTCTGTGGGGCCGTATAGGTTGTGAAGGGGTACGTTCAGTGTTGCGTCGAACTGCCTTTGCAACTCTGGCGCCAACGCCTCTCCGCTGCAAATCACACGCCGCAATCCCACGCAGGCACCGGCATCTGGCTCTTGCAAAAAAACCTGCAGCATGGACGGCACGAAGTGCGTTGTGGTGATGCCAGCCGACTGGATCAAATTCGCCAAATAGTAGGCATCTTTATGGCCTTCGGGTCGTGCCACGACCAACGCAGCGCCTTCTATCAGCGGCCAGAAAAACTCCCATACAGAAACATCAAAACCAAACGGTGTTTTCTGCAACACACGATCAAGTGGCTCAAGTCCAAAAGCATGCTGCATCCAGCGAAGGCGGTTCACAATTCCCGCGTGGCTGTTCATCGCGCCCTTGGGACGACCGGTTGACCCGGAGGTAAAGATGACATACGCCAGATTGGCTGGTGTCAGATTGACCGCGGGCGCGAAACGATGGGCTGGATCTAATACCAAAAGATCCAGACACAGCACGGGCGCGCCTTGCAGGCGGACGGCCAATTGGGTATCCGTCAAGATCAACTGCGGCGCCGCGTCCGCAATCATGAAGCCAAGCCGCTGATCCGGGTAGCTAGGATCAAGCGGTACATACGCGCCGCCGGCTTTCAAAATGGCGAGCAAGCTCACCACCATATCAATCGAGCGCTCTAGGCAAATACCAACCAGGACATCAGGCCCAACACCGAGCCCTTGCAAATGGTGGGCAAGCTGATTGGCACGGATGTGCAATTCCGAGTAGGTGAGCCTTACGGCCTCGAACTCCAGTGCTATAGCATGGGCGTGATGTTGCGCTGCGGACTCCAGCAGTTGCGTCAGCGTTTCTTCCTGATTGAGCTCCACCTGTGTCTGGTTGAAACCGTCTAACAGGAGCCGTCTCTCAGCGCCCGAGAGGACCGGTAAACGGGCAATTGCAGAATCAGGCGCCTCGACCATGGAACGCAGCAACTGCTGCCAATGTGCCGCAAATTGCTGCATGCTTGCGGCATCAAACAGGTCACTGTCATACTCCATACGTACATGCAGGCCCTCGCGCGTATCTCGAACAGCCAGTTGCAAATCAACCTTCGCGCTGGTCGCCACTTCGGTATGCACTTGCAATTCAAGATCGGCAAACTGCGTACGAGCCACCGTGTCATTTTCTTCAACCAGCATCACCTGGAAAAGGGGGTTGTAACCGGCGGCGCGGTCTACCTTCAACGCCTCCACAACCTTTTCGAAGGGAACCTCTTGGTGTGCGTATGCAGCAAGTGCAACACTTCGGCAACATGCAAGCCAATTGCGCACACTCATGGAATCATCGACTTGCGTCCGCAGTACGATGGTATTGACCAGCGGACCAATCATGCATTCCGTGTCACTGGAGAGTCGATTGGCGACAGGAGTTCCCACGACAACATCACCGCTTGAGGCGTACCGTGCCAACACCAGCGCCAAAGACGCATGCAGGAACATAAAAAACGTCACGTGACAAGCGTTGGCCAGCGCTCGCATCTCAAGCAGCAACGCGGTAGGCACGATAAAGCTGAGTTGGGCACCGCGATAGCGTCGTACCGCTGGTCGTGGCCTATCGTACGGTAGCTCCAGCAGTGGCGGCGCACCTTCCAAGGCAGATTTCCAAAACGCAAGTGCCGAGCTGGCTTCCCAATCGGTACGTCGTTGACCGATCGCATAGTCAACGTATTGGCGAACTACCGAAGCTTTGCAGAGCAGCGCGGTGCCCTCTTTGCGTGCGCGGTACAAATCGCCTAGTTCGTCCAGCCAAATACGCGCGGACTCCCCATCAAATGCAATATGGTGTACAACAACGACCAATACCATGTGACCAGTTTCCGAAGCTACCAGTTCCAGGCGAATCGGCGGAGAAACATGTAAATCGATAGGCGTGTTTGCCATTTCATTCAAACGCTCGCGCCAATCGATGTTTTCGCGCACCTCAATCGGCACAACTTCGGCTGGATTGATCTGCACCGTACCAACACCATCCTTGATCACAAACACGGTGCGCAAAATTTCATGGCACTCCAATGAGTCACGCAACGCCTGTAGCAACGCGTGGGAATCCAAAGAGTCACCAAATTCCAGTGCAAAGGGCATGAGGTAGGCTGTACTGCCGCCAGTCATTTGCTCATGAAACCAAAAAGCTTGTTGCGCAAAAGAAAGCGGTAAAACGCCAGGCCGTTGCAGCGGCAGCAATTCGGCTACTGTGCCCAGACACAAACTGTCGGTCAGACCCGCAACACTCGGGTGGGAAAAAACCAAACCCAATGGAAGTTCGATCCCAAGCATTTGACGGGCCTTGACCACCAAGCGCGTCATGTGCAGCGAATGCGCACCCATAGCAAAAAAATCGTCGTCAATGCCAACCCGTTCAATCCGCAGCACTTCAGCGACGATAGCCGCCAACACCGCCTCACGGGCGTCTCTTGGCCCACGGTAGCGCCTTTCGCTGCCAACATCGATACTCGGCGCGGGCAGTTGCTTGCGGTCAATCTTTCCGTTCGGCGTCAACGGCAATCGATCCAGCGAAACAAATGCTGAAGGCACCATGTAGTCGGGCAGGCGGTCTTTGAGTTCCAAGCGCAACTGAACGTGTGAAGCGTTTCCAACGACATAGGCAACAAGCCTGGCCTCATCGGACGGCGTTTGGTACACATTCACCACAACCGCTTCCACACCCGCACTGGCAGCCAGGATTGACTCTATTTCACCTAGCTCAATACGAAAACCGCGGATCTTGACCTGTTGGTCTATCCGCCCGAGAAACTCCAGACTTCCGTCCGCGGCATGCCGAGCCAAATCACCAGTCCGGTACATTCGCGCGCCCGCGGCACCAAAGGGATCGGCCACGAAACGCTCCGAGGTCTGACCTGGTCGCCCCACATAGCCGCGCGCCAAACCATCGCCAGCGATACACAACTCTCCGGCCATTCCCGGCGGCACCAAACGAAGACGGTTGTCCAGAACATAGAAACGGGTATTCCAGATCGGTTTACCAATTGACTCGACTGCCGGGCGAAAATTTAGCTCCTCGAGGTTCGCACAACTCGACCAGATCGTAGTTTCAGTAGGACCGTAGACGACTCGAACGCTCGCGCCTGCCCCCAATAGAAGCGCAGTAAGTTCGCCTGAAACCGCCTCACCACCAACCAGGCTTTTGAAGCCTGTGCGAGGCCGCCAGCTAGACGCCAGCATCAAGCGCCAGGTTGCCGGCGTCGCTTGCATCACGCTGCAAGACTCGCTGAGATGAGCCAAAACCTGCCCATCCAAGGTTGATTCTCGCGGGGCCAATTGAATGGAAGCACCACAGCACAATGGCAGAAATAATTCTAAGCCGGCGATGTCAAAAGAGACAGTGGTAACCGCCAATAATCGATCCGATTGCTTTAATCCGATCTCCGACTGCATGGCCAGTAGAAAATTGACCAAGCTGCCGTGTGTCACAGCGACGCCTTTCGGCTGACCTGTGGAGCCCGACGTATAGATCAGGTAGGCCAACTCGAAGAAACTTGGCACAGCAAAATCATGGACCGCTGGACGTTGTCTCAACTGGGCAGCGACCGAAGGAGCATCCAAGCAGAGCGCTTCAGTTTCGGTTGGTATCAGCGCCAGGGTGTCGAGTGCACACAAAATCAAGTCTGCATCTGCATCCGCCAAGATATAGGCAAGTCGCTGTGGGGGATGGTGTGGATCCAGAGGGAGATAGGCCGCACCCACTCGCAAAACAGCTAGCAGCGCTGTCAACAGCGATGGGTTCCGATGGAGCGCAACACCCACCACCCGTCCGGGTCCAATGTTTCGGGCTTGAAGCTCGCCAGCTAATTGCGCGGACTGACGTGCAAGCTCTGCATACGTCGTGTCAACCCCTTCAAAGGACAGCGCAATTGCATCAGGCGAGGCCCGAACCTGGTCCATAAACAACGGCAAAAATGACGATACACGAACTTGGCACCTGGTGTCATTCCAGTCGGTCAACAACTGACGTTTTTCTTGAGGTGTGACGAGGTTGATATTCTCAATGTTGCCCGTGTGTTGGACTACTGAGGTCAAAAAATAGATGAATCGGTGTAGATGAAGGGCTAACTGCTGGTCGGTGTACAACTTCGCGTTGCCATCAAACAGAATCTGGAAGGGCTGCCCGGCAGCTTGTTCATAAACGATCACTGACAGATCGTCTACCGGACCAGTCGACAGATTGTTCGCGATAAAAGCCTCGGTTCCGAAACGCATGCTCGGATCGAACGGCATGTAGTTCACCAAGGTCGCGAACAGGAAATCGTTCACGGGGTGCAGGCCCAGGTCGCGTCGCAAATCACCCTGGCTGTAGCGCTGATGCCGCAAGCCTTCACGTGTCAAGCGCACAACACGTCCGAGTACGACGGAGATGCTGTCGACCGAGGTCACCGGCACACGCAGCGGGATCACGTTGGTTGCCATTCCCGGAATCTGGCGCAGGTCTTTGCCCAAGCGCGCACTCACCGGGAGGCCCAAAAGCACATCCTCATCACCCGTCATGCGATGCAGAAAAACAGCCGTTATGGCACTGAACAGTTGGGCCATGCTGGCCTCGGACGCCTTTGCGTATCCCCGCAAGGCGTCCGCCAACGCCGCCGGAATCAAAGCGTTTCGACGAACAACCTCGCTTGCATGCATCGGCAAACGTCCGGAGAGCGTGGAGGGTTGTGGCCTCGCTTCCAACTGGCGCAACCAATAAACGCGATCGTCGTTGAAGTGCCTGGATTCGCGGTACCGGATGTCAGCCTGCACCAATCCATTCAGACTGCCGATGTAATCATCCGTATGGGGCTGCAAAAAATAGCGTTGGGCCAACCGGCGGGCTATCAGCGCTCCGCTGATCCCATCCATCATCAAATGGTGGCAACGCTGGTACCAAATAAAGTGGCGCGATGCGACTTTGAACAGCGCATACGTGACAAGAGACTCTCGAAAGATATCAATCGATCGCCCCGTCTCTGTCTTCATCCACTGCATGGCAGCGGCGAGCGGGTCCGGTGAATGACTGACATCAAAATACTGCAAAACCTCGTCGGGAACCGGTCCTATGGTCTGGTACGGTTGATCGGCATCTTCCGCAAAGCGCACACGCAGTGTGTCTGTTTCCGTAACGATCTCTCGAAGTGCCAACCGCATTTGCAGGGGATCGATGTCCGCGTGGATCTCGCGGTAGTCGGCGATATTCCAACATGCCGGATTTGGCGTCAAACTGAGCGAATACCAGATGTCCCGCTGAACAGCGGTCAACGGAAACCCGCGCGTTGTGTCGCCATTTATTGGTATGCCTACCGCGTCATTGCGCATTTCCGTGATCATGGAACGATCCAAACTTGAACCCTTCGATTGCGCTCTCGTCCATACGGAGTGCTGTCTTCGTCAAGAGGCAGCGCGTCACCAAACGAGTAGATGTAACCAGTATTCACATTGCGCTTTCTTAGTTCAGTTGCGACCACATTCGCCATCGCGAGACCCAGTGCCTTGCTTTCATCAGTGGATGCCTGGGAATCTGAGAAACCGACTAACCGGATCTTCCCTGCGTCCTGCCGGATGGACAACAGTTTGTCGGCGACGCGGTTGATCGCAGACTTCCCGTCCTCGGTCAATTCCAGGCTATCGGCCTTGAAATGAATACTCTTTGAGATCATCATGCCGTACTTCGTCGCTTCCAGGTAGCCACTTGGGGCCTTGGGATCCGGCTCCAAAAACAGCATCTCTGTGCCGGGCAAGGCAGCTCCTGCCAAAGTTAGATTGACCTCCATTTCAAGGGAGATGCTAGCCCGAATCAAAGCCGCTACAGCGGGGATGGTAGGGCCACGCGGATAGTGCAGATTGATTCTGTACGCGAGGGATAGTCTTTACTCTTCACCGTGTCCGCATCGGGAATCGTCAATTTTCGATTGTCGGCGCCTAGTTTCAGAGCTTTCACTGAAGGTGGTATATGTGGGAACTGAATCGTAATGGCATTGCGGTCACTCGCAATCCTTTCAAAAAGTTCGTCTCGGTTGGGCAATATTGATATTGGGTTGGGCGCATCGCGGCGTGACCGCAGTAGCTTCTCCGCCTCAGGATCTAGGTTGTCGGGATCAAGATGTATCAGGTCGGCAACCAGGTCAATCGCTGGTTGCATTTGGGCTGTTCCAACCGGATTTATTTTTCCGGGTCGACCACCCAATTGACTCCAGTCAGTTACTGCACCCAACAGTAGAAGTCGAAGTTGACGAAAGGTGAGCGCGTTGACTGGATTGTTCGGACTCACAATAATAAACGCTGCTGTTTCGCCAATCTGGATGTGTTGACTATCCGGAACAGCAGCAAGCAACTCTGTAGAACCAATCTTGCGAGACGCGGAAACCCGTTGTTGTGCAACCAGCGCCACGTCGACTTCGCCTCTTCGCAAAGCAGCGAGGGATTGCTCCCGCGGCATGACGCTGACCATGACAGACTCCTTCAATCCCTTCCTTGCTATACCGGTGTAAATTGTCTTGCTGAGGTCGAGCGTTCGCTTGATCACGATATCTCTCAAGCCCTGATGCGCCATATAGGTTCGGATAAGCGCATCCGTCACAGATGAACCGACAACCCGTTCAGATGCCATAGAGAGAACAATTTTCCCCTCTTGTGGGCCTGTCAGATTTTCACGGTTTGGTTGAGCATGCGCGGCAATGTTCAGACACAAGGCTGAGGACACAAGCATGAACGCAAGCCGTTCAACGTAGTAAGCAGCGATCAATTTCAGTAAAGAAACGAACTTGGTCATATTGAAAAGCAACTCCATCCTGCTGGCAAGGGCGGGCTTGGGTGCGCTCGCAAAAAAGCTCACCAATGGATCAAAAAATAACGCTAAACCTCTCCAAATGTCTGCGGACTTCAAGTTGATGGTGTCAATCACGGAACGATCCAAACTTGAACCCTTCGGTTGCGTTCTCGTCCATACGTGGTGCTGTCTTCGTCAAGAGGCATCGTGTCACCAAACGAGTAGATGTAACCGGTATTCACATTGCGCTTTTTTAATTCAGCTGCAACCACATTCGCCAACGCCAGGCCCGATGCCTTGCTTTCGTCGGTTGAAGACAAGCTGTCGGAGAATCCAATCAACCGGATCTTTCCGGCATCTTGCCGGATGGACAAAAGCTTGTCGGCGACTCGGCTGATTGCAGACTTTCCATCATCGGTCAACTCCAGGCTGTCGGCCTTGAAATGAATACTTTTCGAGATCATCATGCCGTATTTCGTTGCCTCCAGGTATCCAGTTGGCGCCTTAGGATCAGGGTCCAGAAACAACATCTCGGTGCCAGGTAAGGCGGCTCCTGCCAAGGTCAGATTGACTTCCATTTCTAGGGAGGTGCTAGCGCGGACAAGGGAGGCCACTGCTGGCTGGATTGATCCGTTTGGATAGTGCAGATTGATTCGATAGGCGAGTGGGTAGAGTTTGCTCTTGATAGTGTCAGCATCGGGCCCCGTAAATTTCTTCGCATCTGGCCCCAAGCGCAGCGCCTTTACCGAGGGTGGTATGTGAGGAAACTGAACCGTAATGGCATTGCGGTCACTCGCAATTCTTTCAAAAAGTTCGTCTCGGTTCGGCAATATCGATATTGGGTTGGGTGCTTCACGGCGCGACCGCAACAACTTCTCAGCCTCAGGGTCAAGATTGTCAGGGTCAAGGTGTATCAGGTCGGCAACCAGATCAATCGCTGGTTGCATTTGAGCGGTTCCAACCGGATTTATTTTTCCGGGTCGACCGCCCAATTGACTCCAGTCAGTTACCGCACCCAGCAACAAGAGTCGAAGTTGGCGAAAAGTGAGCTCGCCAACTGGATTTTGCGGACTAACGATAATAAATGCAGCGGTTTCGCCAATCTGGATGTGCTGGCTATCTGAGCCGGCAGCCAGCAACTCGGTGCGGCCGATTTTGCGTGAAGCAGAGACTCGTTGTTGCGCGACCAGGGCGACGTCGACTTCACCTCTTCGCAAAGCGGCAAGGGATTGTTCCCGCGGCATCACGCTAACGATGACCGACCGCTTCAAACCCTTGCCGGCGATACCGGTGTATGTCGACTTGTTCAGGTCGGACGTACGCTTGATTTCTATGTCTCTCAGGCCCTCGTGCGCCATATAGGTTCGAATAAGCGCTTCGGTCACGGAAGATCCGACGACGCGCTCCGAAGCCATTTTGAGCAAAACTTGACCTTCTATTGCAGACGTCAGCGCATCATCGTTTGGGGCCGCGCGGCCAACAAGTGACAGGATAAGAATAAAAGGCGCAAGCAACAGCGCACGCCATCCAGTGCACATGGCTATTTTTTCCCTGGATCGCCCGAGGCTGCGGCCAAAGGTGGTTCGGCTGCAGGTTTAACGTTGGTAGGGGGGGGCAGGACCGCTGTTTGTTTGCCAGTTGGGGGGGCGAGTTCTGGCTGCTTCGCCTTGACACCAGTGGAATTGTCACCAAGCTTGGCAGGAGTGGTCGATTCGAGACCTCCCAAGATCAAGGGCATGCCTTCTTTTGGACTGCCAATGATGACCATCTTGGCGTTGTTCGATTGTGCCAACTGCAATGTCGCTTCGATACCTTTCCAGCGCAAATAACTGTCAGTAATGCCCGTTGAGATGATGTTCTGAAAGTCCTTGATACCCAAGGCTTCAATGCGCTTGCGCTGCGCTTCTTTAGCTTCTCGCAAGAGTCGAAAGTTGTATTCCTGATTCAAATGGAATTGCTCATTCTTTCGAACGATCGCCTCTTCCACAGCAGTTGGAAGCTTGATGTCACGAATCAACAAATCTGAAAAATAAAGCCACTGCTCCTTGCCACCCGCCGTTGGCGGAAGAGCTTGAGGAAGACTACCCTCTACCGCCAGCTTGATTTCTTTTTCTATCTCAGATCGCCGTGTTTGGTACAAATCCTCTGGCGAATTTCGAGAAATAATGTCCCTGGCCCGCGAACCAATTTGAGGTACCACGACGGTTTCGTCAAACTCCGGGCCAAGACTTTTGTGAATCTCAGAAACGTATATGGGGTTGAGATGAAACTGCCAACTCATATTGATGGTCATCTTTAAGCCATCCGATGAAAGTACATCAAACTCCTTGTTCACGTGGCGCAAACGCATGTCGTACAAGGTCACGATATTCCACGGCCAGACCAAGTGAGATCCTTCGGCCATGGGAGGATTGTCCATGTCCGTGCCTCCCCCAAAGCGCTTCCAGACCACCGCCACGTGACCAGCAGGTACGGCATAGAGCATCATCGGAATCGTAAAAATCGCCAAAAAGACCAATAAAAAAATGACGATCACAACTTCAATCGAGTATTCACTGATCACATATCGCAGGCGATTAAACATGGTGGGTGTCATCCTCGTTTTCGTTTATACGTCCCTCGTCCATGCGAATGTGGCGATCACACACTCCAAAGTAGCGATCATCGTGGGTCACAGCAATGATAGTGACGCCAAGGGCCTGCATCGCAGGCAAAATTTCTTGATAGAACTTGCGACGAAACAATGGGTCTTGGTCAGCAGCCCACTCATCCAGAACACAAATCGGTTTGTGTTCCAGTTGCGCAATCAATAACGCAAGGCGACGGCGCTGACCCGACGAAAGATCAAGCGTACGGAAACGGTCACCTTCCACACCGGTCTTGTCGGCAAGTTCGAAGTCGGTAAGACGCCTGTGCATCTCATCTTCTTCCGGCAGCGGCAACCCGTACAACCGGCTAAACAGGTGGTAGTCCGAAAACACGGTCGAAAAAAGATCGCGGTACTGTTGTGCGTTGTGCGGCCCAATTGCAATGCCATCGATTCGGATCGTTCCGGATTGCGGACGGTAAAGCGCTGTCAACAATTTGAGCAGTGTCGATTTTCCTGAGCCATTGCCACCTGTGATAAACGTTGTTTCCCCGGCGTTCAATGTCAAATTGATTGGCCCGACCACGAAGCCATGACTGGCAGATGGTGTGTCATGGCTAAAGTACACATTTTCAAAGCTGATATGTTTGAAAGGAAGCGTAATTGGACGCAGGGCCGATTCCGCCACCACGCCGGGCCCTTTCTTCTGCACGCGTTCGGACTGTTCCAACAACTCCGACAGGTGCTGTTCTAGCGCAACAATATTCTCTGCAGAAGCATTGGCAGACGCAAATGCGGGCACACACGCCATCAGCCCTGAAATGGGGCCACTGAGGAACAAGATTGTGGTGATGGTTTTTGCCGCACTCGCTGCGCTGGCCGAACTGAACATGGGCACGATAAACACGGTCACCGCCAGCAGCATAAAAAATGCGGATTGCGAGAAGACAAAATTGCGCGTCATCTGAATTTGTACGCCAATACGCTTCCAACTGGCGTCGTCCGAGATGATTTCTGCTTCACGCTGAATGGTGCTCTTGCGGCGTTGATCCATTTTCAGCTCTTTGAAGCCGTCCAATAGGTCGGTCAAAGCGTCCTGCAAGTCGTTCTCGCGCGCGCCCGCCATGTGTAACCCATCCGTGATCTTTTTTGTACGGCGAAAATACAAAGTCAAAATTACCGACAAATACAGAACACAAAGCGCAAAGTTCGGAAAAGACAACCAACCCAGGTAAGCCATACCGAACACCACCAGTACGGTGGCTTGACCAGCCAATACCAAGGTCGTTGCGAACTGTGACAACGTCTGTGTTTCATGGCCCAGTCCAGCCTGGAGTTTGGCCCTTCCTATGGTCTCCACATCCAGCAGTTCACATCGCAAGAGCTTGTCCATCAGCCGCACGCGAATGCGGTGGATCATGGTCTCAATTTCACCTGCCGCGGTGATCATGATGAAACGCTGCGACGCGACATACAGCGCCATCAAGGCTACAAACCCAAGTACCAGCATGAATTGCCCGGTGCTCTTGGACGATGTGTCGGCAGCCGCATTGATCACGGCCAACAGGCCCGCATTGGTTAAGCCCGATAGAGCGATCATGAAAAACAGCCGTCGCTTCGACGTCTGAATATCACTCAATAACAGCCGCAACAGAATCATGAAACTGTTACTTTGCGGGATTCACACGACGTTCGTGTTCGTCAACAATCTTCTTCGCATCGGCCAGTCGCGCGCGATAACTTATGCGCCTGATCATGTGTCCGATCAAAACACTGAAGGGAGTCAACAACAACGCAATCAAGAACGTCCAAAAATAACCCAATCGACCACCAATACCCAAGGTGGCAACGACCAGGCACAGGAAAATATAGATTAGCAAAAATACCATTTCTGTTACCTTCCACCCTTTGCTGTTTGCACCAAGAACCGCACTCACCCGATCGCAACTCGGCGTCCCATTATGACCGCTCAACGCCCAACAAATGACTTTGCCGATGACCAATAGGGTCTAAGAATCCACGCCACACCACGTGGAGGTACTTGCACTCTGTGTTTGCATTCTTTGGGTTGCGTTATGTGCCAACTTCAGGCGACCATGACTGCACTCGCGATGGCGGCTGCAAACTCCGCCGGACGCTCCTGGACAAAAAAATGTCCTCCTTTGAGCATTTTTTCGCGGAACGGCGCCCTACTGACCTCCGACCAATTTCGCAGACAATCCAGGGTGACGGCCGAATCATCCAATCCACCAATGACGGTGACCGGACACTCAAGCTTGAAATCGCGCCACGCATAGCTGGAATTGAGTGCAAAGTCTGCTCGCAGTATCGGCAAAAAAATACTCAAAAGCTCTTTGTTTTCAATCACTTCAGCGGTGGTCCCGCCCAACTCAACGAGTCGCGAAATGAGTTCTTGATCAGTGGGATTCTCTGAGTGGTTCCATCGTGGGCGTGTACGTGGCCCCCCGCGTGCGCAGGCAAAAAAATGGGTCGGCGCCGGCAAGCTGTGTCGACTGATGCTCGATGCAAACTCCAGCGCCACGATGGCACCCATGCTGTACCCCAGCAACGCATAGGGACGGTGCAGGAACTCGCCCAACGTCGACACCAGCATTTCTCCCAACACGGTCAACTCAGTAACAGGCGGCTCTGCAAGACGTCCTTCCCGCCCCGGCAACTGCACAGGGCACAGATCAATGGAGGCGGGCATTTGCTGGCTCAGCTTGCAAAGGCTACTGGCCCCACCACCCGCATACGGAAAAGCAAAAATCCGCAGATCAGCCTGCTCAGAAGGCCTCTTGAAAGGAAGCCACTTATTCCGCATGGGACAGCGACGATGGTGCTACAACTGTACCCGCGCCGGCAGGACGTAGTTGCCAGTCGGCGGAAGGGACAAAGGGGTCCGACATACCAGCCAACACCTCGCGCTTGCCTTTGAATGGGCGGCGCCCATGGGCAACTTGCATGTTGTCGACGACAACAACATCTCCTGCCTGCCAGGGAAACGCGACCGCCTCCGATGCATACGCATTCCGTATGAGTTGGAGATCACTGGCATCGATCTCCACACCATCGGCAAACGTCGCATTGCGAGGTAAGCGGTCTGCACCAAAAACTTCGATCAAAGCCTTAGCTCCAACGTCACCCAGATTGGATACGTGAAACAGATGCGCCTGGTTAAAGAACAAGCGGTCGCCGGTCACCGGGTGGTAGGCGATCCCTTGGCATTGCTGGCTGGTGCGCAACGTGTTCTCGTCCAGCCAAACATGATCAATACCATGGTCTCTGCAGTAATTTGCCAACACTTCGCGGTCGTCGGTCTGAAACACAGTCTGCCAGGGAAGGTCGGTACCTTCGTGATAATGCCGGACATAACACACACCACGTTCTTCAAAACGATCCAGCAGCTCCGCCGGTAGGCGCGCAGTGACTTTGACCATGTCGGCCAAAGGTGTCTCACCTCCTGAAGTGGCCGGGACAATACAACACAACGCAAGCTTCATAGGCCACTCGCGCTGATACGCATTCTCCTGATGCAAGGGAATTTCGAGCGCAGGCGGGTACGCTGTCGAAGTAAAGACCCGATCGCCCACCAACTTTCGGGGCGTCGACCGATACACGTAATCGAGGCGTTTCTCGGAAATTGAATCCAAAAATCGACCGAACGTCTCAGCATCGTTGACGGCAAAACCCCGGAACAATAACGCGCCGTGCGTCAACAGAAGCTCAGACAATTGATCACGATGCCGCCCCACCAAGGTCAATAAATCCTCCTCTCCATTGGTCAGCTTTTCAACTGCCAACGGAACACGACTGCCTGGAACAGGGCTGTAGATTCGGGCTGCTGTTGCCAGATGCATGTTATCGGTTCTTTCGATTCAATTCACAGCCATCGTAGACCGATAACCAACCCACAGGGTACCAAGCTACCACCGGCTTTTCATCAGCCCCTAAGGGCTCTTTTGGTCCAGCGCGCTAACGCAATGTTCAGCTTGCGTTGCCTTGCTTGGCCTGAACCTTGGAAGAATACTGCTCTTTGAAATAAGCTGCCACAGTGCTTGGATCCATATCGAGGAACGTGCCACCCGACTCAAAATGCTGGATAAAGACTTTGCCCAGCGCATACGTCGATGCTCCGGTAACGATGGGCAGAGTCACCGACCCGACCACCGTTCCAATCACCGGAATCAATTTCAAAAGACTGGCCGCAGGAGCGGCGGCGAGCATCGGCGCCAAAGACCCGACCAAGCTACCAATGATGTTTTTTGCCAAGTTCTCGTTGAAGGGTATCTTGTAGAGTTCGCTGAGCTTTTGCACCATCCGCAGCTGGGTCAAACTGATACCGACCAGATCAGCCATAGGAACCGGGATCAACGCCACACCTGAGGACCACCCCACATACGTCTTCACCAGCGACAAGGCTTCGACTTCCTTCGAAACGACCTCGCTCTGGGTTTCCAAAACTTTCGCGTCCTCCACTCCGGTTGCGGAATTTTTCATGGCGTGCTCCAAAAAAGGTGATCAGGGTCAAATACTATATCAATAAACCGTGCTGCGGCAAACTTAAGCATCATTCGATGCACACCCAACATTGGGCCTGTTGGTTCTTGGGCTCAGTTTGATGGTTTTTTTTCGGAAACCGCAACCGTAGGTGCTTCCATTTCGACGGGAATTTTTCCGAGCCGAATGGCGCGCTTGAACTGTTCGAAATCCTGTTCGCACTGATCGGCGTAGGTTTGGGCGAAGTCACTGATGGCATGGTCGAGCTGTTCGGAGCGGCCAAGGTAGCCGGTAAGCCTTGCACTGTCGCCCGATTTTGCGTGGGAACGCGCCAAGGCCCAACCACACATATCCGCAAAATTGAACAACACTTGCCCGGTCATCTGCTCATAGGCGACGGATGTTTTCATATCTCGCAATTGCCGAACGTAGTATTGATGGCCGTCATCGTCATTGGCCCAGCCAAGAAAGATGTCACTGGCGCATTGTGCCAACCGCTGTCCAATGACCACGCGCTGTCCCTGGTGTGCGTGTGGTCCAGCGCCCGCGTAAGGAGCCAGAACGGAGGTGCTAGCCTCCTTGACCTGCAACACCAGCCGGTCTCCGCCATCTGACACATACAAAGCTACTGCGCAACGGGTACCCACGCTCCCGACGCCAACCACCTTCAATGCCACGTCGTCCAGCCGGTAGCGCGATAACAGGTGCCGGCGCTCCTCTGACAAAGTGGCTGGGTACCGTTCTAGTGCCAGGCGGAACGATTTTTCCAACTTGCCATTGCGCGGCAGCCGGGCGAGAACAGGGGGCTGGTGCAGAAAACGGAGATGTCCGTTTTGCTCTTCCAGAAGCTTGCCAATCAGGCTCTCGGCAGTGCGCTTGCGCGCTTTCTTTTCGAACTGGATGCGCCTTTTGCGAGTCGCTTCGTCCCCGGCCGTGCGGATAAGCAATTCTGAATCAATCAGTGCGTACCAGTTGTCCAGTGGTGATTGCCGGGCATAGTCTTGCAGATGCAGGCGGTAGGCAGACAACATGGTTTGCGCCACAGACCGCGTCGAACCGGTGTCATAACCTTGCTGCCGCGCCAACAATACAAAACTGACGGCCAGACGTTTCAAGTCAAATTCCCAGGATGCAGGCAGCGTTTCATCAAAATCATTGATATCAAACAACACCCGCCGCTCGGGTGAGGCAAACGCCCCGAAGTTTCCGAGGTGACAATCCCCACAGGCCTGAACCTGAATGCCGGTCATCGCGCCCGCTGCGACGTCAGCGGCCATCATCGCGGCGGCTCCGCGCATATAGGTAAAGGGCGTGTGGCTCATGCGGCCATATCGCAACGGCAGCAGATGCTGGAGCCGACTGCGACCGGTGGCAATCAGCATTTCGATGGGGTCGCCCTGGCGCATCCCTGGGTGCCAAACGGCGTGATCTTCTCGCGCCACCGTTGAACGCAGGCTGCGCCCTGCACGTTGCGCCTGGTCGCGGGCGGACCTCAACGACGCTTGCTCTTTGGTGTTTGAAGTTTTCATACTTGCTCGTTCTGCGCCAACTTAGGACGACTCCCGGATTCCGAAGAACCCCAAGATGCTGACCAACATTTCTTCTGCCTTTCCCACCGGTTGCGACGCCTGGTTTTGACGGAGGGCGTTTGCCAATTCACGCTGACGCTGTTCGAGTACCTGGCTAATTTCAACTGCAATATCTGGGCGCTGCAACAAAACTTCTGCAAAACCGTTCTTATCCAGGCGATAACTCTCCACATCGGTAACAGCGAGTACGGTTGCACTGCGTGGTGCACCCGTCAACATGCCCATTTCGCCAAAAAAGTCACCTTCCTTCAAATTGGAAACAGCCGTCATTTGCCCGCCTTGTTCGAGAACAACGCTGGCTTGTCCATCAACAATGAGGTACAACCAATGCGCCACAGCGCCTTGGCGCGTCATCACACTGCCTTTGACAAAAGGTGCGCGTACCAAACATGTCGCAAGTGCTTCACGCTCACTCTGCGACAGACCCGCAAACAAGGAAGCGCGCTGCAAGGCTACCAACCGGCGTCCGTGTTCGATCGCAGCCTGCCTTTGCAGCTCAGCACTTTCGTCGACGACCTGGCGCTGCTCCTGTGGCGCACCGAACCGAATATTCGCGCGAACGAGGGCAGCAACAACATGGATGCGCACCAGCGAGTCGGTGCTGGAATCCGCCTCTGGTTCGGTTAGCCAGTAGCGCAAGGCGTATCGACAATAACCTGCGGTTACATCTGCCAACACGGTACTGGCTGGCCGCGTGGCAGATACCAGCGTGATACGTGAATCTGCCACCGCCTTGTTCATGACCGCGATGACATGTGGGGCGGTTGCATTGGGGTCAATGTTGAAGTGCAAGGTACGACGCCAGACCAGCGGCTCCCCATTGCGCGGGCGCAGCACATGAAAGCGCTGCTTCATCAACGCGCTATTGGGCAAGATCACCACTTCACGATCGTTCGTTTCAATGGCGGTATAACGCCAACGCACATCAACCACCGTACCGGTAATCGTGTCGACTCGTACAAAGTCGCCGACTTTCAACGAGTTGTCCAATTGCAGCACCACTCCGCCCAACACATTGCCCAACGTGTCTTGCATGGCAAAGGCCAATACGGCGGTCAATATGGCAGAGGTCGTAAACAGCTTGCTCGGGTCCACACCGAGTTGGCTCAGCCCATAAATGGCAGACGCCATCACGGAAACCATAAAAGCCAAGTCTTGAGCGATGCGCGGGCCGGCCAAACCCAGGGCAGGCATCACCAACTGAAAAACCAACACGCACGCTATTTGGAGTGCACCCAGCACCGCAAGGCCTGTCGCTGCAATCTCAAACGCGTTGGCCCAGTTCATAACGCCGCGTGAAAATGTCACGTTGGCAGCGACCACCACCACCAAGCCAATCAGATTGAAGAACCACATGGTCTGTAGCTCGCGTCGTCCAACGGTACTGAAGATACGCAGTAACATGCCGCACAACGCGCAGCCCAAGATCACCAGCAGCGCCGGACGGGCTATTGCATTGGAAATCAGATCATTCATCCCGAGCCATTCTTGAGACGGGAATGCAATCGAAGCCGAAAACCACCCAGGGCCTATTTTTCAATCTGCACACCTTTCCAAAACGCCACCCGCCCCTTGATGTTGGCAGCCTCTGGTTTTGGATCAGGGTAGTACCAGACCGCATCCGGATTCATTTCTCCCGCCACCATCAATGACAAGTAGCTGGCCTGGCCTTTCCAATGGCACATCGTTTTGTGGTTGCTGAAGGTCACGAACTCACGCTTGAGCGACGACTCCGGGAAATAGTGGTTTCCCTCCACGACCACCGTGTCGTCACTTTCAGCAATCACTGTATTTTTCCAGATGGCTTTCATCACATGTCCTTTGTCAGTCGGATGCCGGTAAATTGCCAGCGCGCGCCGGGCGGAAAAAAATTGCGGTAGGTTTTTCGGGCGTGGTTTGGCGGGGTTGCCACGCTGGAGCCGCGCAACACCTGCTGCCCCACCATGAACTTGCCGTTGTACTCCCGAACCGCGCCGTTCAGTGGGCGAAACCCAGGATAAGGATCATAAGATGAGCGTGTCCATTGCCAGGCATGTCCCAACATTTGCGCGATGTGCGGGCTGTCAAAGGCCACTTCCCACTCGAACTCCGTGGGCAGCCGTGCACCGGCCCAATCGGCATAGGCAGCGGCCTCAAAAAAATTGATGTGTATCACCGGAGCGTTGGTGTCGATGGTCTGCAGGCCATTCAAGCCAAAAGTCTGCCATTGTTCACTGGGCGCGCGCGGATCACCAGGGGCCAGCCAATACAAGGGCGCTTGCAAGCCCAGGCCGGTGACGGCGTTCCAGCCATCCGACAGCCAGTGTGCCGGACGGGCATAACCCCCGTCCCGAACAAATTCCAGGTATTCCCCACAGGTCACCAAATGGCTTGCCATTTCAAATGGCTGCAACAACACCTGGTGCCGCGGTGTTTCGTTGTCGAAGGCAAAACCATCCCCACCATGCCCAATCGTGTACACCCCACCAGCTACCGGTACCCAACGGCTGGACACTACGCCCGTGCCATCGCCTATCGCTGGCTTGGGTTGAACAGCGTAGGCTGGAAGCAAGGGGTTGCCGGCCATCAGATGCAGGATGTCGGTCAACAACAGTTCCTGGTGCTGCTCCTCATGGGATAGTCCCAGTTCGACCAGAGAGGCTGCGGCAGCCCAGGTCTGTGCACTGCTATGGGTGACAAAGGCCCGCATAGCACTATTAACATGGTCGCGATAGGCATGCACGTCGGTCAACGAGGGACGGGGCAGGAGGCCACGCTGGGGTCGGGGGTGGCGCGGTCCCAGGGCTTCGTAATACGAGTTGAACAGGTAGTGGTAACGCCCGTCAAAGGCAACATAACCCGTCTGAAAAACCTGCAGCACGACCACTTCAAAGAACCAGCTGGTGTGGGCCAGGTGCCATTTGGTCGGGCTGGCGTCCGGCATGGACTGCACACACTGATCCTCAACTGACAATGGCTCGGTCAGCGCCACGCTGCGCGCACGCACCCGATCGAAGCGGGCACACCAATGGGCACGCGCGCCAGCTTGATGGAAAAATTCTACGGATTCTGAGTCGTCGGCCATTTTTCGCGATTGTCACAGGTTGTGGCGCACGGCGGGCGTGCGCATTGTGACCAATTCTTCCGCCGCTGTAGGGTGCACCGCCAAGGTCGCGTCGAAGGCACGCTTGGTCGCCCGCAAACCTAAGGCCACTGCCACCAGTTGCGCCATTTCTCCGGTGTCGGGCCCTACGCCGTGAAAGCCCACAATGCGGTCCGTATCCCGGTCCACCAGTAACTTGAGCAACACTTTTCCCGGATGACCCGACAGTGTGGCTTTCATGGGGCGAAAGACCGAGCGGTAAACGTCAAGCCTGGGGTACTGCTCCAGCGCCTGCTGCTCGGTCAGCCCAACAACACCGGCCTCGGGGGTCGTAAAAACAGCGGAAGGAACCAGCGCATGGTCCACCGCACGGGCCGTGCCACCAAAAACCGTATCGGCAAATGCGTGGCCTTCGCGAATGGCCATGGGCGTCAGGTTCACCCGATTGGTCACATCTCCCACGGCGTAAATACTCGCCACCGATGTCTGGCTGAAGCGGTCCACCGGAATAGCGCCTTGCGCGTCCAGCGTGATGCCCACGGCCTCCAGCCCCAAACCCGTGGTGTTGGGCTTGCGCCCCAACGCCCGCAACACACAGTCGGCGTCGAGTTGCAAGCCGTTGTCCAGCTCCGCACGCAGCGCAGTGTCGGCGCGGGCAATACTTTTTATGGTTCGGCCAAAATGGAACTCGATACCACCCAAGCGCATCTCTGCTGCCAGATGTTGGCGCACGTCGGCATCAAAACCCCGCAAGATCTGGTCGCCCCGTACCACCACATCCACCTGCGAACCCAGTCCGCGCAAAACACAGGCCAGTTCCAGCGCTATGTAACCCGCACCTTGCACCACAACCCGGCGGGGTAAGTTTGGTAACTCGAAGAATCCATTCGAATTGATCGAAAGTTCATGACCAAAAGTGGCATCAGCCCCCGTAGGTATTGCGCCAGTAGCTATCAAAATATGAGTGCCCGACAAACTCTGCTTCGAACCATCCGTCGCTGCAATGGTGATGGCATTCGGTCCCGTCAATCGGGCCCGCCCCTCAAAAATATGCACCCCGGCATCAACTAGGTTGCTGCGATAGACACCCTCCAGCCGCGCCACCTCCGCATCACGCCGCCCCTTCAAAATGGCCCAGTCAAAGCGGGCCGACTCCACGGTCCAGCCAAAACCCGCCGCCTCTTCAAATTCCTGGGCGAAGCGCGAGGCATACACCATTAGTTTCTTGGGAACACAACCCCGTATCACACAGGTTCCGCCCAAACGGTACTCCTCGATCAGCGCCACCCGCGCGCCGTGGCTAGTCGCAATCCGTGCTGCCCGTACGCCGCCCGAGCCACCGCCCACCACCAGCAAATCGAAATGGGACATGGTTACTCCGTACTGAAAAGACAGTGAACCCTGTTGGACCGGCCGCCCGGTTTTGTGCTAACGACCCGGTCGACCAGAAGGGCCAAAAAAAACGGGCATACAAGCCCGCTTTTTTTTGTCCTCGTGGACGAATTTACTTCTTCATTTCTTCCATTTTCTTGCACTCCGCCTTCATCTTGTCGTCAGCCTTGGCGGGGTCCATCTTTTTGCACGCTTCCATTTTTGCAGCCTTGTCTTTGTCGGACATGGCACCGCCATGGGCGGCGGCGAAAGCGCCAACGGATGCCGTGGCAAACGCGGCCACAACCAGCGAAGAAAGTAACTTATTCATAGGTAGACTCCAGAGGTTAAATATAAAAATCAATGGCTTGGCTGCCCAGGCGCAATGTACTGCAAATAGAAGGATTCAGCATCGCATGGGAAATATTCACAAATGGGGTCTGGGTGCACTGCTAGCCGGAGCGACATTTTTGAACGTTGCAAAAGCCGAACCCTACACCCCAAAAAACGACACCCAAGTGATTGGGACCCTGCCCCTCAGGGCGGGGGACAGTAGTGCACGGGCACTAGCAGAGTTGCGCTCGGCTGTCGCACAGGCTCCAACCGACCCGGCACCGGCAGCATTGCTGGCACAAGCGTACTTTGATCTGGCCATGGCCCGTGGCGACCCCCGCTATGTGGGTTACGCCGATGCCATTGTTAAACGCTTTTCGGCGAAACCGCCAGCCAGCCTGCAAGTGGTGCGGGGCACGTTGCGGCAATACCGGCATGACTTTGCCGGCGCGCTGGCAGACTATGCGAGTGCTCTGGCCGCAGACCCTGACCTGGCGGATGCCCACGCCTGGCGTGCGGCCATCTTTCTGGTACAGGCGCGCTACGACCTGGCCCAACAGGAATGCACCGCCTTGCAGCGGCTGGGCCGACCGGTTCTGCACGGTGGTTGCGCGGGCCTGGTGCAGGCCTATACCGGCCGGTTGGACCAAGCATACGCAACGCTGCAACAGGCCTTGGCCGCGGCCCGTTATGACGAACACAGGTTGTGGTTGCACACGCGGTTGGGGGAAGTCTCGGCCTGGCAAGGGCGGCCCGCCCAAGCCGAACAACATTACCGCCGCGCCCTGGGTTTGGGCCAGGATGACGGCTATTTGCTGGCCGCCTGGAGTGACTTCTTGCTGGATCAAAACCGGGCGGCGGAAGTGGTCAAACAACTCGCCGGTTGGGAAGCCTCTGACGGCCTGCTGCTGCGACTGGCCGAAGCCGAGGCACGGCTGAAACTACCCCAGGCGGCCGCCCATATCCAGGCACTGGACGCGCGTTACGCCGCCGCCCGGCTGCGCGGCGATACCACGCACCGGGCGGAAGAGGCGCGTTACTACCTGCGGTTGCGCGGAGATGCCAAGCAGTCGTCCATTCTGGCCTCCCAGAACTACCAAATTCAAAAAGAGCCCCGCGACGCCCGCATTGCCCTGGAAGCCGCGCTGGCGGCCAAAGACCCTGAGTCGGCCAGCGATGGTTTGGCCTGGCTGCGCAGCAGTCAGTTCCAGGACCCTCTGTTGCAGTCACTCGGCCAGCAACTCGCGCGACTGCGCGCAAACGCGGCACCTGGGAGCAAGCGATGATGCGGCGCTTAATCCTCATCACCCTCGCACTGCTGTGCCACACCACCGTTTGGGCGCACAAAGCCAGCGACAGTTACCTGGTGATCGACGCCAAAGGCGCCACGGTGGCCGTGCAATGGGACATTGCGCTGCGCGACATTGACTTTGCCATCGGACTGGACGCTGACGGCAACGGCGAAATTACCTGGGGTGAACTGCGTAGCCGCCAGTCCCCACTGGGAGCCTGGGCTCTGAGCAATCTGGACATCCAGCGGGGTGGCGCTTGCGCCATGCAAGTATCCGAATTGCAAGTGGATGAACACACCGATGGCGGCTACGCCGTGTTGCGCATGGTCGGCACCTGCCCGGCTGCAAGCGGTGAATTGGAACTGGGCTACCGCCTGTTGTTTGACCTGGACAACCTGCACCGCGGCTTGTTGCGTGTGTCGGTGGACGGCACCACCCACACCGCTGTGTTGTCGCCCACCAGCGGCGTCATGCGCTGGGGTGCACAGGCGGTGTCGCGGGTCGAACAGTTCCGCCAGTACCTGGTTGAAGGCATTTGGCACATCTGGATTGGCTTCGACCACATTCTGTTCCTGGTATCGCTGTTGCTGCCGTCGGTACTGGTGTACAAGGCCAGGCGGTGGCGCGGTGTGCCCAGCTTTCGTGAAGCCAGTCGAGAGGTGTTATGGGTTGTGACCGCGTTCACTGCCGCGCATTCCATTACCCTGTCGCTGGCCGCGTTGGAGTTGATTTCGTTACCGTCGCGCCTGGTGGAGTCGGCCATCGCCCTTTCGGTGGTGTTGGCGGCAGCGAACAACCTGTGGCCCGTGGTGGCCCACCGGCGCTGGGTGGTTGCTTTTTGTTTTGGACTGATCCACGGCTTTGGGTTTGCCAGTGTGCTGGCCGAATTGGGTCTACCCACCGATGCATTGGCGTTGTCCCTCATCGGGTTCAACCTGGGTGTAGAAGTCGGTCAACTGGCAATCGTTGCGGCATTCCTGCCTTTGGCCTACCTGTTGCGGCAAACGCCCTTCTACCAGCGCGGTGTGTTTGTGTGGGGCTCGTTCCTGACGATCCTGGTCTCACTGGTCTGGTTGATCGAACGCGCCTTCGACCTCAAACTGATCAGCAGCTAAAACTACCCATGACTGCACCCCGTCTTGCAGCGTGGGCATCAGCTTGGTGCGAAAATCGCGGTCCCCACAAAGGAGACCCCTCACATGCAAGAAGCACGCGCGCTGTTTGACACCCTCAACACCGAGTACCTGACGGTTCACAAAACCAAAGAAGACCTATTCTGGGACACCTATATGGCTGTCTCCAGCGACGACGCGGGTTTTGCCCGCGCCGAAGAGTCTTACAAAAACTTCATTTCTGACCCGGCGCGACTGGCCAGCGTGCGCAACGCTTTGGCCCAACTGCCCGAGGCGGACACGGACGAAGCCACCAAGGCAGTGCGCCACGGACTGACCGGCTGGCTGGCACTGTTTGAAAGCAATATTGTGGACAGCGACGCCGCACGCCAGCACATGCGCGAGTTGATCCAAATGGAGTCCGCGCTGTTTGCCAAGCGCCGCGACCTGGTGTTGCAACACATCAACGAAGCCGGTGAACTGGAAGCCAGCACCCTGAGCGGTCTGGCCACCAATATGGCCACCAACCGCAATGAGGCCGCGCGCAAGAGTTCTCACGACGCCCTGATGTCATTGGAACAGTGGGTGCTGGCCAACGGATTTCTCGACATCGTCAGGAAACGCAATGCCTTTGCCCGTGCCCAGGGTTATGCCAACTACTTTGACTACAAGGTGGAAAAGAACGAACAGATGTCGGCCGACCACCTGTTCTCCATCCTGGATGACTTTGAAACCCGCACCCGTGATGCCAACCAGCGTGCCTTGGGCGATCTGCAGACAGCCCACGGAGCCGACGCAGTCCAGCCCTGGAACCTGCGTTTTTACGTCAGCGGCGATGTGACCCGCCAACTGGACCCATATTTGTCGTTTGGCAAAGGGCTGGAGCGCTGGGTCGAGAGTTTCCGCCGCCTGGGCATTCAGTACCGTGGCGCCACCATGCAGTTGGACTTGCTGGAGCGGACCGGCAAATACCAAAACGGTTTTTGCCACGGACCCATTCCCAGTTTTGTAGATGCCAATGGCCAATGGGTGGCCGGTCAAATCAACTTCACCGCCAACGCCCAACCGGACCAGGTGGGCAGCGGTGCACGCGCCATCAACACCTTGTTCCACGAAGGCGGTCACGCAGCGCACTTTGCCAATGTGACACAGAACTCGCCCTGCTTCTCACAGGAGTTTGCGCCCACCTCCATGGCCTATGCGGAAACCCAGTCGATGTTTTGCGACAGCCTGCTCGACGATGCCGACTGGCTCAAGCGTTACGCCCGCAATGCCAAGGGAGAGTCCATCCCCGATGCCTTGATCCACGAACGCATCAAAACTACGCAACCGTTTGCGGCCTTTGGTGAGCGTGGCATTCTGGTGGTGCCCTACTTTGAACGCGCGTTGTACCAAATGCGCGATGCGGAACTGACACCGGAGCAGGTGCTGACACTGGCCCGTGCCTGTGAGCAACGCATTCTGGGTGTGGCCGTCGGCCCCCGCCCCTTGCTCAGCATTCCGCACCTACTGAACCAGGAGTCAGCAGCTTCGTACCACGGGTATTTGTTGGCCAATATGGCGGTGTACCAAACACGGGCGTATTTTGAGCGCCAATATGGTTACCTGACCGACAACCCCGCCGTTGGGCCTGCCCTGTCAGAACACTATTGGGCACGGGGCAATGGCATCAGCCACAACGACACACTGTTGAGCCTGACCGGAGAACCCTTCAACGCCAAGTACCTGGCCGATAGCTGCAACCAGACGGTTGAACAGGCTTGGGAGCAAGCACAGGCGCAAATGGCCAGCGCCGCATCACGCCAGTACCCAGAGTCCACAGCCCCCGATCTGGACGCCAAAATCCGCATCGTGCATGGGGCCGAGCTGATTGCCGACAACGCGGAATCAGACCAGGCCATGTGCCAGCAATTTGAGCGCTGGCTGGCAGAACATTACCCGGCAACGGTGCACTAGCCCCCCTGTCGCGGGCACCGCCGTCGTGCGCAAGCCCGGCTGTGCTTGGGCTCAGTTGGGCGGCGGTTTACGCCGCCACTGCGGTGGCGCGTTTTGCGGATTTACGCGCGGTAACTTTGCTTGGAACCGGCTTGGCACGCACGGTCTTGGCCGGTGACGGTTTAGGCGCGGGTGCTTCCAGTTGTTGCGTCTTTGCCGGTGTCGGGACACTTTTGGCGGCCGTGATCAGCTCGGCGGCGGGTGTGCGTGCCCGCGCCAGTTCCAGCAACGTGCGGTGCTCGGCCAGCAGGTCATCGGCCAGCTCGTTGACGTCGGGTAGCGCCCGGCGGCAGGCGATCAGACCATAGTCCAGCCGACCGTTGTAGCTTTGCACGGTGACGTTCAGCGCCATGCTGTGTGCGGGAATCGAGACCGGGTAATAACTCACCACCTTGGCACCCGCAAAATACAGTTGCACCGGAATGCCCGCCACATTGGAGATCACCAGATTGGCCAGGGGCGGCATCACATTGGCGAGGCGGGAACGGCTGAACAACGAGGCCAAGGCCGACATCAGCCAGGGTGCGGCCGGCAGCGGAAAGTCCATAGGAATGGCGGCCTTGAAGCGCCCCACCATCAACTTGGTGTTGGCCGACGACTCGCGGATCTTCTGGATGCGCTCAAACGGGTCCTTGACGTCGGTCGCCAGGCTCATGGTCACCATGCTGACCTGGTTGTTGGAGGTGTCGTCACCCTCCTGGCGCAGGCTGACCGGCACGGCTGCGCAAAGGGGTTTGTCCGGCAATTCGTTGTTGTTCTTCAGGTAGGTTCGCAACGCGCCCGCCGTGGTGGCCATCACCACATCGTTGAGCGACACACCCAGCGCTTTGGCGATCTGCTTCACTTCGGCCAGCGGCACGGTGCGTCCGGCAAAGGTGCGCTGGTTGGTGATGGCAACGTTCAGCGAGGTTCGAGGCGCAAAAATCTTGAAGTCTTTGGGCATTGACCAGTCGCGTTTGCCATTCGCGTCTTTGGCTGGCAACAATGCACTTTTGGCAGAGCTGGCAATCACCGGCAGTGACTTGACCAGCCCCACCGTCTGGTGCAAGGTATTGCGCACGGCCGCCCCCAGCAATTCGGCAATGCCCAACTGGTACTGGTTACGCCGGGCGCGCGGGCGTGGCGGGCGAACCACGCGGCCACTGGCCTCCAGATCAAAAATCGCTTTCGCCACCGCCACACCGGCCTGGCCGTCAATGCCGGCATGGTGCACCTTGCTGTACAGCGCAACCTGACCGCTCTTGAGGCCGTCAATCACAAAAAACTCCCACAGGGGGCGGCTGCGGTCCAGCAGGCTGGAATGCAGGCGCGCCACGTACTGCTGCAACTGGCGATTGGTGCCGGGTTTGGGCAGGCTGACATGGCGGATGTGGTAATCCAGGTCAATGTCTTCGTCTTCGACCCACACCGGGTTGGACAGGTCCAGCGGCATCAGCGCAAGTTTGCGCGTAAATACCTCGGCCAGATGCATGCGTTGCATGATGTGGGCCTTGGTGTCTTCGTAGAAGTCGCCGCTATATCCGTCAGGCAAATCCAGCACGTTGAGGGACCCGATATGCATGGGCATTTCGGGTGATTCGAGGTGCAGAAAAGCAGAATCGACGCCGCTGAGATGTTTCATGCGCAAGGCCCTTGGTGCAAAAATATTCTGGAAGGAGTCGAAGATAGCATGGCCGTTTCGGAGCCGCAATAACACGGGTGACAGGGCCGACGGACGGCCGATCTGCGGGTCCTATGGCAGCGCGTAAGCACCCACCGGCATGTCCAAAGGAATGCGTTTGATCACCTTGAGAGTTGCCCCATCCAACACGATCAACGCACCGCCGTCGGCCTTGCGTTCTGCCAGGCTGGCCAACGCGAATTTTTCATAATGGGTGAACGCGATATGGGCTGGAGGCTTGCCAAGGCTGCTTCCGATTCTGGTCAACTTTTCCAGCGTGGGAAGGGGCAGGAGCGGTCGCCCCTGCCAGTGCCAGGCGCGCCCCGCTGGCAGTTGCGGCATGCCGGGCAGACTCCAATCGGTAATACGCTTGCGCACGTCCAGATTGACGACCGGTCCCTTGCCCGCTTCACCGCGGACGCCCATGAGTTCGGAGTAATTGGTGCTAAAGAAAAAGTCGCCCATGGGCTCTGCCAGGAAGGTGCGCCGCGGGTTCAGGAACCCGGGAATAAAAGCCCCTTCTTTGTACTGAAAATCGTGCACCATGCCAACCGGAATGTCTTCCGCGCCCTTCTGGTAGCTCAGTTCCCAGACCTCGGCCACGTCCTTCAGGGTGGCAATGAAACTCCCGCGCGCCGGCGCGTCGACCACCGCTGAAATGCGTGAAGGGCTCGCACCATTCTTGTCTTTCACGGTGTGAATTTTCAACACTTGGAGGTCTGCATCCATCAGCACCAGCGTGTTGGGCAGGTCGTTGGCAACGGCCAGAAATTTGCCGTCGCCCGAAATGGCCAGTTGATGCGTGTGCAGGCCACTACGCACCTGGGCAACCACACTCAGATTCCACAGATCGAACTTGCTCACCCAACCGTCAGGCGAGGCAAAAAAAACGTAACGCCCGTCTGGCGTGAACTGGGGGTCACCGGCCAACGCGCCACGGCTGGCAAATCGGTGGATAGGTTCCAGCCGGTCTCCATCAAACACGGTCACATGGTGGTCACCCGCTTCCACAACGATGAAAAGACTCCGCATATCCACACCCTTGAACACTGCAGCCGGTGTGGCGGGCAGACTGCCCGGCGGGTGTTCCACGACCCGCGAGGCACGCACATCGGCCTCGGTAAAGCTGGACAACGCAACACCCGGGCTTTGGGCCGGGGCCAGACCGCAGACTAGGACAAGCCCTATGCCGACCAATAAGGCGCGGATCATGGGTTCATGCCGCAGGCACCCGGCCCGCCGGGGTTCCCACAGCTACCGCACGGGCTGGGCATGGAGGGGGCGGGTGCCGCAGCGCTGGCGGTGGTCGAGAAGACGGACAGCAGTTTCTCCAGTGCGGTGGAGTGGCATTGGGGGCACTCGGGTACGGTGTCGGAGCGCACCAGGGCTTCAAAACTGGTGTGGCAGTCATTGCAGGCGTATTCGTAAATGGGCATGTGGTTCTCCAGGCTGGCTTGGCTGTGACACCGCCTTGCGGGGTGTCTGCCTACAATTCCCCACTGAATCATCAAATGGATGGCGATGCACAATCAGAATACCGAAGGCGTTCAAACAGACGCCCATATTAATACGCCCAGCGCGCTGGAACAGTTGCTGGGCTTGTTCCAGCTCGAAACCGTGACGACCGATCACTTTCGCGGGCAAAGCCTGGACCTGGGTTATCGCAAGCTGTTTGGCGGGCACATCCTGGGCCAGGCCCTGGTGGCGGCGGGCAATACCTGTGCGCACCGCAGCGCCCACTCCCTGCACGCCTATTTCATCCGCGGCGGCGACCCGCTGGCACCCATCGACTACCAGGTGGAGCGCATCCGCGATGGCAACAGCTTCAGTGTGCGCCGGGTCGTGGCCTCGCAGGCGGACAAGGCCATCCTGATTCTGTCGTCGTCCTTCCAGGCCGACGAAGCGGGTTTTGAGCACCAGGTCACCATGCCCGACGTGCCGCCCCCCGAGTCGCTGCCCAGTGCGGCGCGCAGCAGCCGCCCGGTGCCGGAGCTGATTCCGTCTCAGTCGGCACCCCATGTGGCACCGGATCTGGCCATTGAAATCCGCCCGATCGACCCGGTGGACCACTACCAGCCCGAGAAGAAGGCGCCGCGCCAGTCCATCTGGTTCCGTGCCGATGGGGCGGTCGAAGGTGATGCGGCATTGCACCGCTGCCTGCTGGCCTACGCGTCCGACTTCAGCCTGCTCGGCACCAGCCTGCGGCCCCACGCCGCCACCTACTACCAGCCCGACATGGTCACGGCCAGCCTGGACCATGCCATGTGGTTCTACCGCGACTTTCGCATTGACGACTGGCTGCTCTACGCCTGCGAGAGCCCGTCGGCCGGCCATGCACGCGGCCTGAACCACGGCAACATCTTCAGCCGCGATGGTCAACTGGTAGCCTGCGTCACGCAGGAAGGCCTGATCCGGCGCGTGCAGCGCCCATGACAGAAAGGACAACACCATGATCACGCCCACCGTCGTATTGGTCCATGGCGCTTGGCATGGCGCCTGGTGCTGGCAGCGCGTGGTGCCACGCCTGCAGCAGGCCGGTGTCGCCGTGCATGCGGTCACGCTGACCGGCGTGGCGGACCGCGCCCACCTGATGGCGCCGGGCATCCGCCTGGCCACCCATGTGCAGGACGTGCTGGGTCTGATCACCGCCTTTGAGCTGGAGCGCGTGGTGCTGGTGGGCCACAGCTACGGTGGCATCGTCATCACCGGTGTGGCCGACCAGTTGCAGCAGAGCCAGCCGGGCCGGGTCGCCGCCTTGGTGTATGTGGATGCGGTCACACCCCACCCCGGCGAGAGCTGGAGCAGCATGCACGCGCCGGAAACCGTGGCCCAGCGCCTGACCGCAGCCCAGGCCAGTGGCGGCATCAGCTTCGGGCCACCGGATGCCAGCGTGTTTGGCCTCTCTGGTGCCGACCGCGACTGGGTCAACCGCCGCCAGACACCACAGCCGTTGGGGGTCTACCAGGACCGGTTGGACTTTGATGCGGCGCGCGTGGCCAGCCTGCCGCGCACCTTTATCGACTGCACCTCTCCCGCGCTGCCCACCATTGCGGTGATGCGCCAGCGCGTGCGCACCGAGCCGAGTTGGGAGGTGCGGGAACTGGCCACCGGCCACGACCCCATGGTCAGCGAACCCGAGGCGCTGTCGAACATACTGATTGATGTGGCGCGGCGCCAGACCCACCCCACCGAACTTTCCGCTCATGAAAATCCTGATCGTTGAAGACGAACACAAAACCGGGGATTACCTGCGCCTGGGGCTGGCCGAGTCCGGCTTTGTTTGCGATCTGGCCAGCAACGGGGTCGACGGCCTGCACCTGGCGCTGACCGGTGATTTTGATCTGGTGGTGCTGGATGTGATGCTGCCCGGCCTGAACGGCTGGCAGGTGCTGGAGCGACTGCGCCGGGGCGGGCGCGACATGCCGGTGCTGTTTCTGACCGCCAAAGACCAGATCGAAGACCGCGTCAAAGGCCTGGAGCTGGGTGCCGACGACTACCTGGTCAAACCGTTTGCTTTCTCCGAGCTGCTGGCCCGGGTGCGCACCCTGCTGCGCCGAGGCAAGGCCAGTATCGAGGCCTCCGTGTTGCGTGCGGCTGACCTGGAACTGGACGTGCTGCGCCGTCGCGTTACACGGGGCGGCCAGCGCATTGACCTCACCGCCAAAGAATATGCCCTGCTGGAGCTGCTGCTGCGCCGCCAGGGTGAAATACTGCCGCGCTCCATGATTGCGTCGCAGGTCTGGGACATGAACTTTGACAGCGACACCAACGTCATCGACGTCGCCATACGCCGCCTGCGCGCCAAGGTCGACGACCCGTTTGAACCGCGCCTGATTCGTACCGCACGTGGCATGGGTTATGTGCTGGAAGCACCAGAAGCCAGCGTTTGAGCGCTAACGCCAGCGGGCCTCAATACGCGCATATTCGCCAGACCGGCGGATGATGGCCAACCCCTCGTCAAACTGGGACACGATACGTTCGATTCCCGGATAGTTGCGGGCGAAAGATATGTAAATATGGGGCTCTACCAGGATGCCTTGCAGCTCAAAGCCTTTACCCAGTGTCGTGTGGTTTTTGGCGATCTGGTTGGCAACCCGGTCGTACACCAGCGCATAGTCCACACGTCCGGCGACCAGTTTGCGCAGCGACGACAGATCAGACGGAGCCACATCGCGCAGCATGCTTTTGTCAGCGTCAAAGGCCATACCGTAGTCGTAGCCGTGGGTAGTACCAATGCGCTTGCCGCGCAGACTCTCAAAGGACACTGGTGGTGTACCACGTTCTGACGATGTGCGACCATAGATCCCGATCCGGGCCTTGAACAGGGGTTGTCGGTGCCAACGGTACAGCGGTTCTGTCTTGACGTCGCGCAAAGTATCGAAACAACCTGCCAGCACGCCACGGGCCACTTGTTTCATACACCGTGCATACGGCAAAGACACCAGCTCCACCGGTACGCCTGCTGCCGCCCACGCGGCGCGCACCAAATCCACGGCAAAACCCACCGGTTTGCCATCGGCAGCCGAGGAATACGGAGCCCAGTCGTCTTCCGCGCCAATACGCAGAGGCTCACCCGCCCAACCCTGGGCACACCAAGCCAGCAAAAAACATAACCACCAGCGCGCGCCACTCACCACCCGTCGGTCCATCGTCACCTCCACATCTCACACAACCGTACCATACCGCACCCACAACAAAAGGCCATGTCGGGTCAGAGGTCAGCTGTCGTTTGTGGGCACAATGCTGGATGGCCTGGTCTGGATTTCCCCGCTTTCTCCGACACACCATCTCACTCACTGCGCGTTTGACGATGTTGTTCGCAGCCGGAGCCAGCGCGGTGTTGCTGGCCTTGGGGTTTCTGATCAACGTGTCCATCGAGCGCCACTTTGAAGACCTGGACCGCGACACGCTGCGCGCCGGGCTGATACAGGCCCACCATGCCATCGCCCGGGTCACCACAGTTGCCGAATTGCAGCAACTGCCGGCGATCCTGAGCGATCCGGCACACGGCCACCACGGTTTGTTGATGCACCTGGTCGGTCCCCAGGGCCAGGTGCTGGCATCGCCGGCGCTCCCGGTCTTCACCGAACCGTTCGGCCAGACCGTCCAGTTGACAGACCCGGCGCCTCCCCTGCAACGATGGAGCATTGGTGAGCGCAACTTTCGTGGTCTGGCCACGCGTGTGGCAAGCGCCATCCCGGACGCCGCACCGCTGGAAGTACGCGTGGCGATCGACATCGGGCATCACCAGGTTTTTATGGATACCCTGATGGGCACGCTGTGGCTGTTTGTGGCGTGTGCTGCGGTCGCGGCAGGACTACTGGGCTGGTTTGCCGCGAAGCGTGGGCTGGCACCCCTGCGGGCCATGCGGTCCCGCGCCGAACGGGTGACCGCACAAAGCCTGGACCAGCGCTTGCCCACCGATGCGGTACCGGCGGAGCTGGCCGACCTGGCCCACACCCTCAATGAAATGCTGGCGCGGCTGGAGGAAGCGTTTCGCCGCCTCTCCGACTTTTCCTCCGACATCGCGCACGAGTTGCGCACCCCGGTGAGCAACCTGATGACACAAACACAGGTCTCCTTGGCCCGGAACCGCGACGCAACCGGTTACCGCGAGATACTGGAGTCCAACGCCGAGGAGTTTGAACGGCTGGCCCGCATGATCTCCGACATGTTGTTTCTGGCCAAGGCCGACAACGCACACGCGGCAACACGAGCCCTGGTTCAGCCGGAACCGGTCGATTTGGCCCGTGAAGTGGGTGATCTGTTCGAGTTTTACGAGGCGCTGGCTGACGAGCGCGGTATCCAACTGCAATGCACCGGGCAGGCCAACACCCGGGGTGACCGGTTGATGCTGCGCCGCGCCTTGAGCAACCTGCTCTCCAACGCCTTGCGCTACACCCCACCCGGCGGCTGTGTACAGGTGCGGCTGACTACCCAAGGAGAGTTCGTCCAAGTGGCGGTTGTCAACCCGGGTGACAGCATTGCCCCCGAACACCTGGTGCATCTGTTTGAACGTTTCTACCGCGCTGACCCCTCGCGCCAAAACGCGACCGGCGAAGGGACCGGGCTCGGCCTGGCCATCACCCAGGCCATTGTGCTGGCCCACCAAGGCCGCATCACGGCCACTTCGGCGGACGGTTTGACCTGTTTCACGCTGTTATTGCCGCGGGCCTGAGCCCGGGGTGGTCGCGCAAGCCAGTGGGTTACCATTCGGCCGCATTTGCAAGGAGCCTCCACATGCAGCCGGTTATTCTCGCTTTTTCGTCGCGCGTTTGGATCACCAGCCTGCTGGTGGTGTTGGCGGTGGCCATGCTGCCAGGCTGCGGCAAGAAGGGCACGGAGTTGGGGGGTGGCAGCTCTGAGGTTACGGGCTCCGCTGGCCCGGCCGGTGCCCAGGGTGAGAGCAAGTCGCTGGTTAAATGTGATACCCCCATCGCAACCTTGGCGTTGGCAGAAAACCCCAATGGCTACACCATGGGTGGCAGCTACAACCTGCCCAGCTCACCGGTACCTCTGGTGCGCCTGTTGGCACAACAAAGCGGATGTTTCCGGGTGGTGGACCGCGCGGCCGGATTGCGCGGAACCATCCAGGAACAGCAGTTGAAGGAAAGCGGCGTTTTGCGCAAACAGGGCAACACGGTCGAAAAAGGCAAGGGTTATGAGGCGCAATACACCCTCACGCCCAACCTGACTTTTAGCGAACAGGATGCCGGCCGCACCCTGGGCGGCGTGTTGGCCCACATCCCCGTGGTGCGTGATTTGGGCGCGCTGATTGGTGTGGTGGAACAGATCAAGTTCAAGGAAGCGCAGGTGGCACTTTTGTTGACTGACAACGAGACCACCGAACAGGTGTCGGCGGCCACCGGGTCCGCCCGTACCACCGATCTGGGCCTGGGTGGCCTGGCATTTGGCGGCATGGGAGGTGGCGGTGGCATGGGCTGGAGCAATACCAACGAAGGCAAAGTGATTGCCGCCGCCTTTCTGGACGCCCACAACAAGCTGGTGGTGCAGGCCCGCGAACTGCTGGCCAAAGACCTGCCACCACCCTTGGCCACCAGAAAAGCCGGCAGCAAGGGCCAGTAGCACCGTTTGGCCGGAGTCAGCCGACCATTGATCTGCAACAGACCCGGGGTGCGCCGGCACCAGTACGATAGTCCCATCCCTTTTCACCATTCAACGGAGTTTTGACATCATGAGCATCACCACAGTCGGCATCATCGGCGCAGGCACCATGGGCAACGGCATTGCACAAGTCTGTGCGACATCGGGCATTCACGTCGTCATGGTCGACATTTCAGAGGCGGCTGTGGCCAAGGGTATCGCGACCGTGGCCAGCAGCCTTGAGCGCCTGATCAAAAAGGAAAAGATCAGCGCAGCCGACCGCGACGCCGCGCTGGCACGGATCAAAGGCAGCACCAGTTATGACGACCTGAAGGCCTCGCAGCTGGTGATCGAGGCGGCCACCGAGAACCACGACCTCAAGGTCAAAATCCTCAAGCAGATCGACGCCATTGTTCCGGCCGACGTCATCATTGCCTCCAACACCTCAAGCATCTCCATCACCAAACTGGCCGCCGTCACCAGCCGCCCCGAGCGTTTCATCGGCATGCATTTTTTCAACCCGGTGGCCATGATGGCGCTGGTGGAGATCATCCGTGGCCTGCAAACCAGTGATGCCACCCATGAAGCCGTGCAAACCATGGCCAAAGCCCTGGGCAAGACCCCCATCACCGTGAAGAATGCGCCTGGTTTTGTCGTCAACCGCATCCTGGTGCCCATGATCAACGAGGCGTTTTTTGTGCTGTCAGAAGGCCTGGCCACCGCCGAAGACATTGACGCAGGCATGAAGCTGGGCTGCAACCAACCCATCGGCCCGCTGGCCCTGGCCGACATGGTGGGCCTGGACGTGTGCCTGGCCGTGATGGAGGTCTATCTGGCCGAGTTTGGCGACAGCAAGTACCGCCCCTGCCCGCTGCTGCGCGAAATGGTGGCGGCTGGACGCCTGGGTCGCAAGACCGGGCGGGGGGTTTACCAGTATTGAGGGGGCAGTTGTGGCCGACAGGAGGCTGCACGCAAGCCGGGGTGCGGGGGCAGACCGCTCAAAAAGGTCGATCTGACAGGCGGCCCATTGACTGAACAGCGCCAAGCCTGGTTTGAGGTCCAGTGGAGCCGGCTGCTGGAGCGCGGTGAAGAATACAACCCGCTGAACCAACGCACAGGAACTTCACAGGATGCGGGCCTGGGCACCAGAGGCAGGCTCAAGCAATCCAAGGCGGCCAATTTACTCAAGCGCTTGCGTGATCATCGCCAGGATGTGTGGCGTTTCATGCGAGAGGACGGGGTGCCGTTCACCAACAACCTGGCCGAGCAGGCGCTGCGCATGGCCAAGGTGAAGCAGAAGATATCGGGCTGCTTCAGAACCACGCATGGCGCCGATACGTTCTTTACGATTCGCTCGTACTTGGCAACCATGCACAAGCAAAAGGCCAATCTGTTTGCCTGCTTGGTCAGCGTGTTTAACCGCCAGACTATTCAGCCTTGCTTCGCTGCGTGAGCTGAGTAGTTACTTTCCTCTGCATGTTTTAGACCTCCAGCCCTCGTAGAATATACCTAATTAGCTCCTAATTGAATAGCGGTTCTTCAACCCCAATACACCCCGACCATGCCCAATAGCGCCCCGGCTTGCCCCCAATGCACCCTTGAAAACACCTACCCTGAGGGCAGCAACTTTGTCTGCGCCGACTGCGGACACGAGTGGCCCATGGCGCAGGCCGCTGCGTCCGACGACGAAGACGACGCCGTTGTCAAGGACTCCAACGGCCAGACACTGCGGGACGGTGACGCCGTGGTGCTGATCAAGGACCTGAAGGTCAAAGGCTCCTCCACCGTGCTGAAGATGGGCACCAAGGTCAAGAGCATCCGTCTGGTCGGCGGCGACCATGAGGTCGATTGCAAAATGGAAGGCGGCAGCTTCATGCTGAAAGCCTGTTTCCTGAAGAAGGCCTGAGCACCGAGGCTCTCCAGCCATGAATGCCCAAAACGCCCAGTGGCTCATCCTGGTTTTGGTCAACATTCCGGTGTTTCTGGGCCTGGGGCGCATCATTTTTTCGGACTGGAACAGCTTTTTCGAGGCGCTGCGTCTGTGGACCTCGGCCGACTGGTGGTTCACGCTGCAGAAGCAGTGGCAACTGGACCGCTGGGATACCGCCAAACTGCCGGTGTTTGTTCTGGTGTGTGTGGCGCTGGTGCTGCTGGAGCACCTGATGTTTGGTCGGGGCAAGATCGTCAGGCCTGCGGCCCAGATGGTGGGCCTGCTGTAGGCCTACTCGCCCACTGCAGCAAACCGGCTACATGCAAGCGCGGTAAATCTCGGCCAGCGACACCGCCCCAGTGCGTGCCAGCTTGATGCCGTTGGACGGCAGGCTGAACATGCGACTGGCCAGAGCGCTGTCGCGGTAGACGTCGGCCGATACCCCCACATCCACCCGTTCGGCCAGCTGTTTGTCCATCACCAACAATTCGTAAATCGCCTGTCGGCCTGAAAAGCCTGTTCCATGGCAGTGGTCACATCCTTTGCCGCGCCAGAACACCTCCTCCGGACCCAGGTCCAGATTGGTTCGCATCAAAGCGTCCACCGGTTCGACTTCCCGACAATGCGGGCAGTTGGTGCGCACCAGGCGCTGCGCCAGCACGCCAATCACCGCCGAGCGGATCAGGTAGGGCTCCACCCCCATTTCAATCAGCCGCACCAAGGCGCTGGGTGCGTCATTGGTGTGCAGCGTGCTGAACACCAGATGGCCGGTCAGCGCACTCTCTACCGCAATTTTTGCCGTTTCGAAGTCACGCATTTCGCCAATCAGAATCACGTCGGGATCGTGGCGCAGAATATGGCGCAGCGCCTTGGGAAAGTTGAAATCGATGGTTGGGTTCACCTGGATCTGGATCACGCCCTCCAGCTCGTACTCGATTGGATCTTCCACTGTAATGATGTTGACATTCTGCCGCACGACCTCTTGAAGCGCGGCATACAGCGTGGTGGTCTTGCCCGAGCCGGTGGGGCCAGTCACCAACACAATACCCATACTGCGACGCAGTAAATCACGCAGGCGATCGAGGTCTGACAACTCGAAGCCGATGGCGTCCAGGCTGCGCATGCTGACGGTGCGCGCAAGCACACGGATCACAACACTTTCGCCAAACTGCGACGGGATGATGGAGATGCGCAGATCGATGCCGGCGCCGCCCTCATTGATACGAATACGCCCATCCTGCGGCAGGCGGTGTTCGGAGCTGTTCATGCTGGCCAAAATCTTGATGCGCCCTACTACGGGCGGCAACAAGGCGCGCCGCAAACGCCGAATCGGCACCAGCGTTCCGTTGACGCGAAACAGCACCTCAAACATCTTTTGTCCTGGACGGATGTGGATATCCGACGCCCGCCGGCTGACCGCATCTGCCAGCAGGTTGCTGACCAGTCGCACGATGGGCGCTTGACGGGCCAGCAGTTCGGCCTCGCTCCAGACCCGTTGCTCTTCTTCTTCGGTACCCAGTTCCATGTCACTGATGGCCAGCGACTCCAGTTCCTCCGCGTCACTGTGCGAGGAATAACAGCGGGTAATCGTGCGTTTGACTTCCTCAGCCGCCGCCAGCACAGCCACGACCCGGCATTGGGTTACGAATCGAATCAGGTGCTGTTGATCCGCATCCACTGGCTCGCACAACGCCACCAGCAACACGTCGCCTTCCCGTAGCAAAGGAAGCACATTCAGCCGCGCTGCCATGTCGGCTGGCAGACACTGCAGGGCATTCAGGGCGGGCTCAACCTCATTGAGCGTCAAGACTGGAACATGGCTCAAGACTTCGGCCACCCGAAGCGCCTGGCCTACGTCTCGGGTCATCGGCCCACTCCCGTGCGAAATCGCCATCAGCCGGGTCGTCAACTCTGCTGCATCGTCCATGGGATGGAGCGTGCGACCCCGGAAGGTTTCAACCAGGCAGGCATGACCCGCACCCATCTCCAGTGGGCCAGTGCTCTCCAGTGGCAGGACCCGAAAGACGCCGTGGGCCAACAAGCCCCGCAGTTCATCCAAACTGCGTGCCAACCCCATTTGCCCGGGCGCAACCACGGCATTGCCGCCATCCAGGGGCACCGGTGCGGTGTTCTGGGCGGGCCATTCCCCGGACCGGTGCGCCTTTCGTTGCGCGAAATCGTTGCTCAACAAAACGTCGTGTGGGAGTTCAATGTCAGGATCGGTCATGGCGGCCAAGGGTCAATACCCAATGTTCGCATGCTCCCACGGAAAGAACCAGACCTTCTTCTTGACGTTTGTCAATCAGTACGCATGCACAGGCTTTGTCCTTGGTGAAGACCCCTTGTACCGCACCGGCATTGTGGTCTTAGCGGAAAGACGGCATGGCTCTGGGATAATGGCGGGACACGGTCGCAGCACCGGGCCAAATCGGCCACTTACCATGGAGTTTTCCGCAATGAACGATACACAGCAACGCATTGATGAGTTGGTCAAGAACAACCCAGTCGTTTTATTCATGAAGGGCAACGCCAGCTTCCCGCAGTGCGGATTCTCTGGACGCGCCATCCAGATCCTGAAGGCCTGCGGCGTGGACCCCAAGTCCGTCGCGACGGTCAACGTTTTGGAAGACGATGCCATCCGCGCCGGCATCAAGGATTACAGCAACTGGCCCACCATTCCCCAGTTGTATGTCAAGGGTGAGTTCATTGGTGGCTCGGACATCATGATGGAGATGTACGAGAACGGTGAGTTGCAGCAGGCGTTGGGTACTGCGCCGGCCTGAATTTATCCCCGCGACGGTCACTGCCCTCGCACGCATCAGGCATGGGGCGGATGTTCTGCTCCGTGTCCCCCGCCCTTCGGGCTCCTCCTTTACCTACGCATAACACCCGCCCCATGCCTGACGCTGGAGTGCGGGGTTTAGAAGTTGGTCGTCGGGCACGTGCACCCACGTCGCCACGCCAGATCAGTTGGGCTGTGCGTTTTGCGCAGGTCAAGGAGGAGCCCGCGCAGCGGGCGGGGGACACGGAGCAAAACGCGCAGCCCAACTGATCCACCAAAAGCATCAGCGCCTACTTGGCAGTGGCAACAAATTCCCACAACCGCTTATTGGCAAACACCGCATCCGGGTACTGCGGCTTCCCCCGCGACCCGTTGTAGCGCCCCAGCGCCAAGAACATATCGCCCTTTTCACGGTCTAGGTAATGCCGCAGAATCACACAGCCAAAGCGCAGATTGGTCTGCATATGGAACAAGCGGCCGGCGTCACCGTCTCCAATGACGCGGGTCCAGAACGGCATCACCTGCATATATCCCCGGGCTCCGACAACCGACACGGCGTACTTGCGAAAATTGCTCTCCACCTGAATCAGACCCAGCACCAGGGCCACATCCAGCCCGGCACGCTTGCTTTCGTACCAGACGGTTTGCAGAAATTCCTTGCGGGTTTCCAAGTCGGCTTTTTTCCTTTTAAGCCGCTCGCTCATGGCACCCAGCCAGCGCAGGTAATTCAGGCGCTGTTCTGTGGTGGCGAACTCGGGGATAGGTGGCGCCGCGTTGTGCACCGCGCTGCTCAACGCTGTGCGCACCGAGTCGATCAGCGGTTCCTCAATCTGGCCTCCGGCCCAGGACTGCTCTCCAATCGATAGCAGTCCAAGCCCAAGCAACGGGGGCAAAAGGCAGTTTCTGCGTGTAATGGCGGTGTGCAACGGCTCTGCGGCAGATGTCATGCCGCCAGTTTGGAGCGAACCAGCGCCGCCACCTCGCCCAGCGTGACCTTGGTGGCAGCGGCATCACGGCGGTGCTGGTACTCGACCACGCCTTCTTTCAACGTGCGATCACCAATCGTGACACGGTGGGGCACGCCAATCAGTTCCCAGTCGGCAAACATCGCGCCCGGGCGCTCGTTTCGGTCGTCCAGTATCACGTCCACACCATCGGCCAGCAGTTCGGCATACAAGGTATCGGCAGCGGCCTTGACCTCGGGGAAACGGTCCGGGCTGATAGGGCACATCACCACGGTGAAAGGCGCCAGCGCGTCGGGCCAGATGATGCCCTTGTCATCGTGGTTCTGCTCAATGGCGGCAGCGGGCAGGCGGGTGATGCCAATGCCGTAACAACCCATTTCCATGAACTGGGGTTTGCCGTTCACATCCAGGAATGTGGCATTCATGGCCTTGCTGTATTTGGTACCCAAGACGAACACATGACCGACCTCGATGCCGCGTTCGATCGCCAGCACACCCTTGCCGTCCGGCGACAGATCGCCAACTTTTACATTGCGCAGGTCCGCAACCACGGTGGGTTCGGGCAGGTCGCGGCCCCAGTTGACGCCGGTAGTGTGGAAGTCTTCCGCATTGGCGCCGCAAATCCAGTCGGCCATGACGGCCACTTCGCGGTCTACCACCAGCGTGACCGGTTTTTGCAGGCCGATGGGGCCTAGGTAACCAGGTTTGCAGCCGAAATGCTCTTCGATCTCGTACAGCGTCGCAAAACGAAAATCGGCCAGGCCCGGCACCTTGCCGACCTTGACTTCGTTCATGTCGTGGTCGCCGCGCAGCAACAGCAGCCAGACCTGGGTTTTGACAATATTGCCTGTGTCGTCTTTGGCATCGGTGGCCAGTACCAGGGACTTGACCGTGGTTTGCAGCGGTACGTTCAGCAGTGCGGCCACATCTTCGCAGGTGCTTTTGCCTGGCGTCGCCACTTTGGCCATGGTTTGCGTCGCCGCGCCACGGGCGCCAGCAGGTGCCAACGCCTCCGCTTTTTCCATATTGGCGGCGTAACTGCTGTCGGGGCAGTAGACGATGGCGTCTTCGCCGGTGTCGGCAATCACCTGGAATTCTTCACTCAGGTCGCCACCAATGGCGCCGCTATCCGCCGCCACCGCGCGGTAACGCAGGCCAAAGCGGTCAAAGATGCGGCGGTAGGCACCGCTCATGGTGTCGTAGCTCTTCTTGGCGGCGTCCAGGTCGCGGTCAAAGCTATAAGCGTCTTTCATCGTGAACTCGCGCCCGCGCATCAGGCCGAAGCGGGGGCGGCGCTCGTCGCGGAACTTGGTCTGGATCTGGTATAAGTTTTTTGGCAACTGTTTGTAGCTCTTGATTTCCTGGCGTGCGATGTCAGTAATCACTTCTTCGCTGGTCGGCTGTACCACAAAGTCTCGGTCGTGGCGGTCCTTGATACGCAGTAGTTCGGGGCCGTTGGTCGTGAAGCGACCTGTTTCTTGCCACAGCTCGGCCGGCTGGATGACCGGCATGGTCAGCTCCACGGAGCCGGCGCGGTTCATTTCTTCGCGCACAATGGCCTCCACCTTGCGGATCACGCGCAGGCCCATGGGCATGTAGGTGTAAATGCCGGCGCCCAGCTTTTTGATCATTCCGGCGCGCATCATCAGCTTGTGGCTGGCGACTTCGGCGTCGGCCGGGGCCTCTTTGAGGGTGGAAATGAAAAATTGGGATGCTTTCATGGGGTGACTCGCGGAACTTCTGGGGACTTCGCTACTTGATACACGGCAGTTGCTGTGCATAATGAACGAAGTTTAAAAATTGGGGTTTGATTATGCTTGACCGGGACGGCTTTCGGCCCAACGTCGGCATCATCCTGCTCAACCAGAAAAATCAGGTATTTTGGGGCAAGCGCATTCGTACCCATTCGTGGCAGTTTCCACAGGGTGGCATTGACCGGGGGGAAACCCCCGAGCAAGCCATGATCCGTGAACTGCACGAGGAAGTGGGGCTCCACCCGGAGCACGTCTGTATTGTTGCCCGCACCCGAGACTGGTTGCGCTACGAGGTGCCGGACCGTTATATCCGCCGCGATGCGCGCGGCCACTACAAAGGCCAGAAACAAATCTGGTTTTTACTCAAATTGATCGGGCACGACTGGGATCTCAACCTGCGTGCCACCGACCATCCGGAGTTTGACGCCTGGCGTTGGAACGACTACTGGGTGCCGCTGGACGCCGTGGTCGAGTTCAAACGCGGGGTTTATGAAACCGCCTTGACTGAACTCTCACGTTATCTGCCACGCCATGAGCCGCGCAACCGGTTCCTGCGCCACGCCAATCGCCCGCATGACATGTGGACTGACTCACAAACCCCCGTCCCGTCTGGCGTTGAGTTGCCGCCGGGTGCATCGTTTGAACCTGACCCCAACACAGCTGCACCACCCCAGAATGGAATCGACCGTGCTTCGTAAGCTGCTCTTGACTGCCAGCGCACTGGGCTGCGCAATGACCGTGTCGGCCCAGACACCCGTCGACCCGCCGGAATGGGCGGAAGACGCTGTGACGGCCCCTCCCCGTTTTTCGACCAGCCAGCTGATTCCTATCGAGATGCCACCGTATGTGACACTCAAAGTTGGCGTTGACCCCGAAACGGTGACCGTCGGCTCCGATGGGGTCGTACGCTACGTCGTGGTGATGCGCAACAACATGGGTTCCGAGTCTGCCGCTTTTGAGGGCATTTTGTGCACCAATGGCGAGGTAAAGACCTACGCAAGAATGGGCACATCGGGCAAATGGAGTGTCGTCAGTCAGCCGCAGTGGCAAGCCATGACCGACAACCTGGGCTCGCGGCACGCCTTCGCAATCTCGAAACAAGGTGCGTGTGATGGTCGCGCCACCGGCAAGCGGGAATCGATACTCCAGGCACTCAAGACGCGCCAAAGCGGTAACCTGTAAGGTTCTGGTTACACCAGCCTCGCGTTTAGCGGGTCAGCACCAGGTTGTCTCGGTGCAGCATCTCGGGTTCAGCAGCGTAACCCAGCAGTTTTTCAATGTCAGCAGACGGTTTTCGGCATAAAAGCCGGGCCTCGGAGTTCGAATAGTTCGCCAGACCCCTGGCGATTTCTATGCCAGTGGCATCACGCACAGCAATCACATCGCCGCGCGAAAAGTCACCTTCAACCGACACCATGCCGATGGGCAACAAACTTTTGCCCTCGTCGCGCAACTTGGCCACTGCGCCGTCATCCACCACGACGGACCCGCGCAATTGGAGATGGTCTGCCATCCATTGTTTTCGCGCCTGGTTTTTCTGCGTTTGTGCGATCAGCAGGGTGCCGATAGCCTCGCCCTGGGTCAGGCGAATCAAGGCGTCGGGCTCACGCCCCCAGGCAATCACCGTGGAGGCTCCCGAGCCCGCCGCACGTTTGGCTGCCAGAATCTTGGTAATCATGCCGCCGCGCCCAATGCTGGAACCCGCGCCACCGGCCATGGCTTCCAAAGCCGCGTCACCTGCGCGGGCCTCATGAACAAATTCTGCGGCAGGGTCTTTACGCGGATCAGCGGTGAACAGCCCCTTCTGGTCGGTCAGGATCACCAGTGCATCAGCCTCCACCAGATTGGCCACCAAGGCACCCAGCGTGTCGTTGTCACCAAATTTGATTTCGTCGTTGACAACCGTGTCGTTTTCGTTGATGACCGGCACTACGCCGAGCTTGAGCAAGGTGAGCAGTGTTGAGCGGGCGTTGAGGTAACGTTCACGATCGGCGAGGTCAGCGTGGGTCAGCAGCACCTGGGCGCTGCCCAGGCCATTGAGTTTGAGTTTGGTCTCGTACATCTGGGCCAGGCCCATTTGACCAACCGCTGCAGCTGCCTGGAGCTCCTGAATCGCTTTGGGGCGAACCGTCCAACCCAGGCGTTTCATGCCTTCGGCGATGGCGCCACTGGAGACCATGATGACTTCGCGCCCCTCGCGTATCAGGTGCGCCATCTGTCGGCACCACTCACCAATGGCCACTTCGTCCAGCCCGCGGCCATCGTTTGTCACCAGGCTGGAGCCCACCTTTACTACCACGCGGCGCGCATCCCGCAACACCGGAGAACTGGATGTATTCATCATATTTGGCTGTAGCCCACGTCTGTATTGCACAGACCGCTACCGTTTTAATAGCTAGGCGGACTCGTCGGGCATTTCAACAAAACGCGGATCAATGACTTCCGGTGTCTGTTCTGCCATTTGCTGCGCCTTGACGTGTTTGTAGATGGCTTTGACCAAGGGTTCACAACCCTCACGTGTCAACGCCGAAATTTCAAACACCGGGCCCTTGAATTTGAAGCGTTTGACGAAGTCCTTGATCAGCGCCGCACGCTGGTCAGCCGCCACCATGTCGAGCTTGTTCAGCACCAACCAGCGCGGCTTCTTGTACAGGTCTTGGTCGTATTTCTTGAGCTCATTCACAATCGCCTTGGCCTGCGCCACGGTGTCCACGTTTTCATCAAACGGTGCCACGTCTACGATATGCAGCAACAAGCGGGTACGGCTCAAATGGCGCAAGAACAAATGCCCCAAACCGGCACCCTCTGACGCCCCTTCAATCAGGCCCGGTAAGTCGGCAACCACAAAGCTTTGCTCAGGGCCAACCCGAACCACACCCAGATTGGGGTGCAAGGTGGTGAAGGGATAGTCGGCAATGCGGGGGCGTGCGTTGGAAATGGCGGTGATGAAGGTCGACTTGCCCGCATTGGGCATGCCCAGCAGGCCCACATCGGCCAGTACTTTCAACTCCAGCTTCAAATTCTTCTTTTCACCGGGCCAACCGGGTGTCTTCTGGCGTGGCGCGCGGTTAATGGCACTCTTGAAACGCAAGTTGCCAAAGCCGCCGTCACCACCTTTGGCGATGGTGATGATTTCGCCCGGTTTGAGCAACTCGTACAACACCTCACCCGTCTCGGCGTCGGTGATGATGGTGCCCACCGGCATTTTCAGCGTGATGTCGTCGCCAGCGGCTCCGAACATGTCGGAGCCCATGCCGTGCTCGCCGCGCTTGGCATCGTGGCGGCGCGAGAAACGAAAGTCCACCAGAGTGTTGAGGTTGGGATCCGCCACCGCGAACACGTGACCACCTCGGCCGCCATCTCCGCCATTGGGGCCACCAAACTCTTTGTATTTTTCATGCCGAAACGAGACGCAGCCCGCACCGCCGTCTCCAGCAGAGATATCAATATAGGCTTCGTCAACGAACTTCATGGTGTATTGCTGGTTATAAACGAAAAACCCCGCGCTTTCGGCGCAGGGTTTCTAGGGGAGGGTCACCGCAGATCAGGCTGCGGTCACATTCACCGTGTGTTTGTTCAGTGCACCTTTGGTGGTGAACGAAACGTGGCCTTCTGTCAGCGCAAACAAGGTGTGATCCTTGCCAATGCCAACATTGGTACCGGGGTGGAACTTGGTGCCGCGTTGACGCACGATGATCGCGCCACCGCTGACCAATTCGCCGCCGAATTTCTTCACACCGAGCATTTTGGGCTTGGAATCGCGCCCATTTCGCGTAGAGCCGCCGCCTTTTTTCTGTGCCATGACCTTATCCTACGATAGCGCCGATTTGCAGTTCAGTGAACAGCTGGCGGTGACCTTGACGTTTCTGATAGTGCTTGCGACGACGCATTTTGAAGATGCGAACTTTGTCGTGCTTGCCGTGAGACAGTACTGTGACTGTGACAGTCGCGCCGGACACCAAGGGTGTGCCAACCTTTAATTCAGCGCCGTTTCCGACTGCCAGAACCTGGTCGATCACAATCTCTTGGCCTACGTCCGCAGCAATCTGTTCTACTTTAATTTTTTCGCCAGCAGCAACCCGATATTGCTTGCCACCGGTTTTTATGACCGCGTACATGTTGACCTCTTTAACTTGACCCTGCCGATTTGATTCAGCAGGTGTGACCCTACGAACGAATTTTCGCAGAGCCCAAGAGTATAGCACCGCACCCAATAGATGGCAACCGTGGGAGGCCAACCTAGAAAGGCTGCGAATGGGCTTCGATACAATCCAGCAACTAACCAACAGCAGTACAGCCTTGCAAGCCAATCCAACCGGCACCCCGACTGGCCTCTCCATCGTCGAACAGGACATGCGTCAAGTCGACCAGGTCATCGCTTATCGGCTGGCCTCCGGTGTGCCCCCTGGTGGGCAGTGTCTCCCAATACATCATTTCAGCAGGTGGCAAGCGGCTGCGTCCTGCCCTGTTGCTGCTGTGCTGCGGCGCCTTGGGGTTCCAGGGCGACCAGCGGTTCAATATGGCCGCGGTGGTTGAGTTCATCCACACGGCAACCCTCTTGCATGATGACGTCGTGGATGACTCCGCGCTGCGCCGCGGCAGCCCTACCGCGAATGCCAAGTTTGGCAACCCGGCCAGTGTCCTGGTGGGTGATTTCCTGTATTCCCGGGCATTCCAGATGATGGTCGATACGCAGAGTATGCGCATCATGGAAGTACTCGCCAACGCCACCAACATCATTGCAGAGGGCGAAGTGATGCAGCTGATGAACATGCACAACGCCGGGCTCGACGAGGCCGGATACCTGCAAGTCATCCGCTCTAAAACCGCAAAACTGTTTGAAGCCAGCGCGCGTGTTGGCGCAATTCTGTCAGGTGCCAACGCAGATCTGGAGCAAGCTTGTGCAGACTATGGGCAAGCCTTGGGCACGGCCTTTCAGGTCATCGATGATGTGCTTGACTACACCGGTGACGCATCGGTGATGGGCAAAAACCTGGGTGACGATTTGCGTGAGGGTAAGGCCACCCTGCCTTTGATTGCCGCCATGCAACGCGGCACGGAAACCGAGCGAAAAACCATACAGCTGGCCATTGAAACGGGCGACGTCGCCATGTTGGATCAGGTCATAACCATTGTGAAACAGACCGGTGCACTGGGCGTGGCTCGCAGTGCGGCACAACAGGAAGCGCAGCGCGCCATCGACTCCGCGATGCGTTTACCAGCAGGCCCGCACCAGGCGTGTTTGATACAATTGGCGTCCCAATTGCTTGAGAGAAATCACTGATTGAACGGGGCTATTGGTGCACAAATCGGGGTGTAGCTTAGTCTGGTAAAGCGCTACGTTCGGGACGTAGAGACCGGAGGTTCGAATCCTCTCACCCCGACCAGATGGAGTCTGGTGCGCGCCACGCTTTCATAGTTTTGTCGGCATCACTGGTAAACGCCCGGGCAACCGGGTTAACCCAGACTCTTCACGATTTGGCTGCTGTCATGAAATCTCCCCAGTTCTTTCAAATTCACCATGACAACGCCGACAAGGTTCGCCTGGAACTGATCCACGGACTAACGGCAAATGCGGCGCCGGGCGGCGCTGAAATTTCGCCCAAGTTTTTGTACGATGCCCTGGGCTCACGCTTGTTTGAAGCCATTACCGAGCTGCCGGAGTACTACCCCACGCGCACAGAAGCGGCCATCTTCCGCGCACATGGCCCTGCCATGGCACAACAGATGCCCCGGGGTGCTGACTTCATCGACCTCGGAGCCGGCAACTGTGCCAAGGCGGCCAGTCTTTTTGCAACGTTGGCACCTGCACGGTATATCGCGGTGGACATTTCGGTGGACTTTTTGCGCGCCGGTCTCGAGAGTCTGCAACGCCAGTATCCCGACATGGACCTGGTCGGTGTGGGCCTGGATTTTTCACAATCACTGGATTTGCCACCCCAGCTTGGCGAACCGAATGCCGGTCCGCGGGTGTGTTTTTACCCCGGCTCCAGCATCGGCAATTTCACACCTGCGCAGGCCCAGGTTTTCTTGCGCCAGGTGCGGTCCGCCTGTGGCGCAGCACCGGGCAGCGGCTTGTTGATCGGGGTGGATCTGCTGAAAGACGCGGCCGAACTGCAAGCCGCCTATGACGATGCGCTGGGTGTCACTGCCGCCTTCAACCGTAATCTGGTTCCCAATGTCAACCGCCTGATCGGCAGTGACATGCGGCTGGGCGACTGGACCCATTACGCGCACTTCAACAGTGACGCATCGCGCATCGAAATGCACCTGGTGGCACAGCGTGACCTCACTGTGCAATGGCCAGGCGGCAGCCGGTCGTTTGGCCAGGGAGAGCGCATTCACACCGAAAACTCGTACAAATGGACAGTCCCCGGGTTTTCGGACCTGTTGTGCAGCGCCGGATTTGGCAAGCCGCAGGTTTGGACCGATGCAGCCTCGCCCGAAGACGGCCGCTTTGCCGTGTTGTGGGCACCGTCTACATGAACCCGCTGCCGTTGCCAACACGGCAACAACCGCCCTTTTTACCCAGCAAGCGAACAGGTGCGAAACCCGGCCATGATATCGTTGCGCTCGGGTGTGAAATAGTTGCGATAACGGGGGTGCGCCATGCGAGAGTGGGTTGCCACACTGGCGCCCCGCAGCACCGGCCGACTGCCAAACCAGGGTGCCGAATAATCACGGTACGGGTGAGCGACAAAACCGGGGTAGGGGTTGAAGGTGCTGGCCGTCCACTCCCAGACCTCGCCCCAATCGAAACCGGGCAGCGTCACCGCAGCTTTTTCCCACTGGGCCTCGGTGGGCAAACCACGCCCGGCCCAGCGGCACCAGGCCTGCGCCTCGAAATAACTCAAATGGCAGGCCGGGGCATCCAAGTCCAGCGTTTGCCAGGCGCCGAAACAACGCTGCTCCCAGACCGCTTCTGCGTGACTACCACTGCGCTGCCGCACATAGCGTGGCACGCAAGGGTTGGCGCCCTTCATTTGCAGCCATTGCCAGCCGTCGTCGCTCCACCACCGGGCGTCCGCGTATCCGCCCGCTTGCACAAACGCCAGATACCGCCGCCACGACACCGGCCGGTCGTCGATCTCGCAGGCACCCACAGCAACCCGATTGACCGCCAGTTCATTGTCGAACGCAAACCCTGCGCCCGGGCCAACGCCCTGACCGCTGGCTGGGTCATGTATATAACCCAGCATCCAATCCCCTGCCGTCAAAACAAGCGGCTGCACAGCCTTTATGGACCGGCGCGGCCGACGGCAATTCAGCGGGGTTGGCAGCACAAGACCCAGGGCCTGCGCCATGTAGACAGCAGCCTCGCCATGCATATCCTCATGGAACAAGGCCAGGCGGTAGAAATACAGCGCGTTGTCGTCCGACCCGACATGCGCCAGATGATTCAGCGTGGCGTCCAGGCCATTCGCCAGGTAGCGCCGGGTAGCGCCCAGATCGGGCAGTTCCAGGTGCCAGCGGCTACGGTGTTCGACCAGGCTGGAGTTGTAGAGGGAGTCGGCGTGGTCCAGCAGCGCGGCGCTCCGCGGGCACATGGGGTCGGCGCTGATACCCAGCGCACGCTGCGGGTTGCGGGTTATCCAATACTCCTGAAACCAACCGATGTGGCCCAGCTCCCACAGCGGAGGATTGAGTTGCGGCGAAACCGCGACCGCCAAGGCTTCGCCCAAGGCCGCCGCATAGGCATCCACCAGCGCAAGGGTATGTGCGCGACTGTCGACCAGCAGCTCCGCCAGCAGGCTGGCATCGGCGGACCGTGCGGCATGTGCGGCCTGCCAGCCCGGCCGGTCCGCTTCGGTTGAAAAGTACATTTTTGATGAATTCGACACAACAAACAGTGGTGATTGTGAGCCCGGCGCTGGCCGATGCCAACAACGGGAATTGGCAAACCGCCCGTCGCTGGCAACAATTGCTGCAGTCTCCAGGCGGCGCCGCGCTACCACGCAAGGCCCGTATCGTCACCCAGTGGCCCGATGGACCTCTGGCCTTGACAGACCAATGCATGTTGGCCCTGCACGCTAGGCGTTCTGCGGACTCGGTTAGCGCCTGGGCGAACAGCCGGTCACCGGGACACACCGATTCGGCCGTCGTACAGCCGGTGCCCGGGCTGGCCGTGGTGTTGACCGGAACCGATTTGTACCGCGACATCTTGACCGATCCCCTGGCACAGCGCTCGCTAGAGTTGGCGCAGCACCTGGTGGTGTTGCAAGCGATGGGCCTAAGCGCCTTGCCAAATGCGCTGCAGGCACGCGCCCGTGTGATTTTTCAGTCCACACCAGCACGTGTGGCCTTGCCCAAACCCACGCGCTTCTTGAAAGCTCTGATGGTGGGCCATCTGCGGGAAGAAAAATCGCCTGAGACCCTGTTTGCCGCCGCGCGTTTGCTCGCACCCGCCGACGCCATACGTCTGGACCACATTGGAGCACCATTGGACGCCGCACTGGCGGACCTGGCCCAAGCTACCGCATTGATTTGTCCAAACTACCGCTGGTTAGGTGGCCTGCCCCACAACACCACCCGCCGCCACATGCAGCGCGCCCATGTGCTGGTGCATACCAGCCGGATGGAGGGTGGTGCCCACGTGGTCATGGAGGCGGTGCGTTGCGCAACGCCCGTGTTGGCGTCGCGCATTGCGGGCAATGTGGGCATGTTGGGCGAAGACTATGCCGGTTATTTTGACTGGAACGACGCCAGCCGGTTGGTGGCGCTGCTTCGGCAGTGCCGCGATGATGCCGCCTTCCTGGCGCACCTGCAGGGCCAGTGCGCCAAACGTGCACCCTTGTTCTCGCCACAGGTCGAACGACAAGCGCTACACGCATTGGTCGACAGTTTGCTGCCGTCACCAGCGGCATAAAACCCTGCGCGGTGCACTGGCCGTCGCCAGCAGACCCGTTGTGTTTCGAGTCTAATCAAGCCGTCTTTTGTCAATTTCAGGAGTGATGCATGTTTGGTTTTTTCTCTGCACCCCGTTTGCGTACTGGATTGGCTTGTGCCGCGGTGGTATTTGCCTCCCTGGCGCAAGCCCAGGCCGTGTTCAAAGTCACCGCCATCCCCGACGAGTCGCCCACCGAGCTAGCCCGCAAGGCCGCACCGCTGGTCAAGTACCTGGAAAAAGCCTTGGGCACGAAGGTTGAATTCACGCCGGTGACCGATTACGCCGCTTCAGTCGAGGCTCTGGCCAACAAACAGGTCGACATGGCCTGGTACGGCGGCTTCACCTTTGTGCAGGCCAACGTGCGATCCGGCGGCAAGGCCGTGCCCCTAGTGCAGCGCGAAGAAGACGAAAAATTCCGTTCGGTCTTCATCACCAGCGACCCCAGTATCAAAACCCTGGCCGACCTCAAAGGCAAAAACGTCAGCTTTGGCTCGCAGTCCAGCACCTCGGGGCATTTGATGCCCCGCAGCTTCCTGCTGCAAGCCAACATCGACCCCGACAAAGACTTCAAACGTGTGGCCTATTCTGGCGCACACGACGCCACCATTGCCGCCGTGGCGGCAGGCAAGGTGGAAGCCGGTGCCTTGAACATCTCGGTCTGGGAAAAGTTTGTGGCGGACGGCAAGGTCGACACCAGCAAGGTCAAGGTGTTCTACACCACCCCGGGCTACTTTGACTACAACTGGACCGTACACGCCGACATGCCCGCCGCCCAGCGCGAAAAGCTGACCAAGGCCTTCTTAAGCCTGGACCGCAACACGCCCGAAGGCAAAGAGATTCTGGAGCTGCAACGCGCCACCCGTTTCATCCCCACCAAGGCTGAGAACTACAAAGGCATCGAACAAGCGGCCCGCAGCGCCGGTCTGCTGAAATAAGTGCGCCTCTCAGTTACTACTAAATTGATAGCTACTTACGCTTATTTCACGTGGGCTAGAGGCCTTTTTCGCATATGAAAATCGAGCTGCGGGGTGTTTCGGGCTGCCACCCATCGGCCCAAGCCGGCGCGACGCCGGCCCTACACGGCATCAGCCTCCAGATAGCGGCCGGTGAGCAGGTTGCCGTTATCGGCCCTTCTGGCGCTGGCAAAACCACACTGTTGCACCTGATGGCGTGTGCACTCAAGCCGTCGGCCGGGAGCCTGTGGCTGGATGGCGAGAACCCCTGGAGCTTGTCGCGGCACCAGCTGCAACAGTTGCGGGGCATGTTGTTTCTGGCTCCGCAAGTGCCGCCGCTGCCACCACGCCAACGGGTCGTCACCGCGGTATTGGCCGGTCGCCTGCCCCACGAGGGCCTGTGGACCAGTCTGCGCAGCCTGTTCTACCCGATAGACATGGCGCGCGCCGAGCGGGCCTTGGCCGGCTTCGATGCCAGCGACAAATTGTTTGACCGGGTGGACCGCTTGTCCGGCGGTGAGCGCCAGCGGGTCGGTCTGGCCCGCGCCCTGGTGTCGCAAGCCAGCCTGTTGTTGGTGGACGAGCCGCTGTCGGCCCTGGACCCCACCCGGTCCGTTAACGCCATTGACACCCTGACCCGCGCCGCCCGTGAGCGCGACGCAACCCTGGTGGCCACGCTGCACCATGTGGAAATGGCGCTGGCGCATTTTCCACGCACCATTGGCCTGCGCGAAGGCGTCGTAGCCTTTGATTTGCCCTCGGCTAGCGTAACTCCCCAGCACCTGCAGGCGCTGTATGCACAACACCTGGACGAGTTGACCGGCCCTGGCGGTGCGCCGGTCGAAAGCCTGGCACCGGTGCCCGCACCGGTGGTGATGCATTGCCGCTAACCGCCACCCCGCCCTACCCCGCGCGCCGCTCGGTAGCGCTGCGCGACCCCGCCTGGACCGGGCGCGTCTTTTGGGCGCTCGCCAGCCTGGTGCTGATTTGGCCCGCCCTGGTGCTGACCGAATTCAAGCCCTGGGCGCTGCTGGAGCCCGGCGCCCTCAAGCCCGCGCTGAATTTTGTCGGCGCGTTTTTCCCACCCCGCACCGATGCTGAGTTCCTGTGGCTGCTGGCGCGTGAAACCTGGCGCACGGTGGCCATTGCCACGGCCGGCCTGACGCTGGCGCTGCTGCTGGCCATTCCCTTGGCGCTGCTGTCGGTGCGGGTGTTGTCGCTCTCCAGCCTGACGGGTCGTATGGCGACCGGCCCCGGCCTGCTGCGCCAACTGGTGCGCTGGCTGTTGATGCTGTTGCGCAGCGTGCCAGAGCTGGTGTGGGCGCTGGTGTTTGTGCGGGTGGTGGGCCTGGGGCCAACCTCGGGTGTGCTGGCCATTGCCCTCACCTATGGCGGTATGCTGGGCAAGGTCTACGCCGACATTTTGGAGAGTGGCGACACCCACGCCACCACCAGTCTGATGCGCAATGGCGCTGGCCGTTTGCAGGCCTTTTTTTACGGCCTGTTGCCACAAAACGCCGGTGAGCTGACCAGCTACACCGTGTACCGCTGGGAATGCGCTATCCGGTCCAGTGCGGTGTTGGGTTTTGTTGGCGCTGGCGGTTTGGGCCAATTGATGGACTCGTCCATGAAGATGTTCAACGGGTCCGAAGTCGCCAGTGTGCTGCTGGTCTTTATGGCGCTGGTCTGGCTGGCCGACAGCATGAGTGCCGGGCTGCGCAAGGCTTTGGCCTGAGGTTACGGTATGGCCCCCGAACCAGGCACACCCATGGCACCACCCCAGGCCGCCAACGAAACCTACAAGCTGCCGCCCCGGCTGTTCAACGCCCGCTGCAAGGCCTGTTGGCTGCTGCTGGGAGTGGTGGCGCTGGTGGTCGCCAGTTTTGCCACACTCAACCTGCAATGGGCCCAGTTTGCCTCTATGGATGCAATTGCCCGCATGGGCCGGTTTCTGGCGGAACTGCTGCACCCGCAGACCGGCACGGTTTTTCTCGGCAAGGTGCTGATGGCGACACTGGAAACCCTGGCCATGTCGGCCCTGGGCACCCTGCTGGCCGTGGTACTGGGCCTGGTGTTGGCCCTGCCCGCCAGCAAAGCCCACGCGCAAGACCCGGCGCGCGGGCGTGCGTCGGCCCGGCTGCTGCTCAACGCCCTGCGCAGCACACCCGAATTGGTGTGGGCCGCCCTGCTCTTGATAGCTGCTGGCTTGGGGCCCTTCGCTGGAACCCTGGCCCTGGGCCTACACACCTCCGGCGTGCTGGGCCGCCTGTTTGCCGAAGCCATTGAAAATGCCCCACCCGGCCCCGGCTTTGCCTTGCGCGCCCGTGGCGTCGGCGAAGCCCGGGTGTTTCTGTATGCCACGCTGCCACTGGTCTTGCCGCAGTTACTGAGTTATTCGCTGTACCGCTGGGAAAACAACATCCGCGCGGCTGCCGTGTTGGGCGTGGTGGGCGCCGGTGGTCTGGGGCAGATGCTGGCGTTTCACATGGGCCTGTTCCAGATGGCGGAGACCAGCACCGTATTGCTAGCCATGCTGTTTCTGGTGGCCCTGGTCGACGCGCTGAGTTACGCCGTGCGCAACGCTCTGTCACGCTGAACACCCGTTGTCACAAACGGATCAGGACGGGAGCTTGCCCAAGTGTGGACCCAGTTCTGCCCTCCAAACATCCAGCTTTTGCTGAAATGGAACGGCATGGGCCGGGCTGGTCGATGGGAGCTGAACATAGCGGATCGTGCGGGCCGCCAGCGTGGGCAAGACGGCACGGTCAAAACTCCGTTTTGCCTCGGCACCATTGAAGCAAACCAGCGCAACGCCGGGGTGTGCGTCGAAGAAGTCAGCGAAGCGGTTGTAAACCCTGTCGTGTCTTTCAATGGCACTGTCCAGGCTGCCAGACCGAATACAACGCGCAAGAACATCCCACACCGCAACCCCCGATTGCGTGAGCGCTTCCACGCGTTTTCCATAGGGAGCCGACGCATCAAACCCGGCGATCTTGGCCATGATCGGCCAGAAACCGTTGCGCGGATGGGCGTAGTACTGCTGGCGCTGCAAGGACTCAACACCCGGCATGCTGCCCAGGATCAAGATCCGGGCGTAGGGCAGTGCCAGCGGCTTGAAACTGCTGACCGTGTTCATGCCGCGCGGTACAGCCCCACAAAGCGGTCCAGAATGGCCGCATGGTCCTCAAACAACTGGTCTTCCATGGAAGACAGCTCCGCCAGCGGCACCCATTTGGCGTCCAGCGCGTCGTCGCTGCCCTTGATTTCCGGCATGCGTATGCCACCCAGGTCAAAGAAAAAAGCATGGGTGATCAGGCGGCCCCGGGCACTGCGCAGGGGATGGTCAAACACCTGGCTGTCTTTCATGGCTCTGCGCATCGTGGAGTCCAGCGTTTTAAAGCCGGTTTCCTCATGCAACTCACGCAATGCCGCCGTGTAGAAGCGCTCGTTGCGGTCGACAAAACCACCCGGCACGGCCCACTGCCCATAGCCCACATCACCACCCCGGCGAATCAGCAACACATGCCCGCTGGCCAGCACCACTGCGTCGGCGGTCAGGTAGACATCGGCCGCCCATTTCTTGCGGTACTGCACGACGGTGGTGTGTTCCACCACCCGCTGGGCATAGACCGGCAGACGCGCCCATGCCTGCAAATAGGCTTTCACCTGGTGGTGCACATAAGGGCTGAGCACTTCCAGCCGCGCGTCCGGGTCGGTGCCTTCAAAATAAACGTTCCGCAAGGCCGTCGCATCGATTTGAAGGTCCTGTGGCACCGACTGCCAGGTCCAGTCCGGAAAATGATCGAGGTAATAACTGGTGTGGTCTTTGCGGAAACCCAGCAAGCTCACCGTGCCTTTGCCACCCGTGAGCCGCAGCACACCTTCACGCACGGCGGTATTCCAGCGCGCGTCGTCAAAATAGTCCCGCACCGGCAGAAACTTCACACGGCCCAAGTCGTCCGCAGAGAGAGAGGCCTGAATCATGGCCTGGCGCTCCTCCCAATTGAAGGGGTTGCGCACATTGCGTGAGCAAAAGGCGGAACCAATCACCACAATCACCTGTGCGGCGCTCTCCAATGCGGCATTGAGCAGGCTCTCATGACCCTTGTGGAACAGTTGCCAGCGGCCCACGATGACGGCCGTGTCCGCTGGGGTATGAAGTTGGGTTGGTTGCATGGTGGCGCGCCTTGTGTACTGCTTTGGCATTATGCGTATTGAACTGCGGCAATCGGCACCTGGCGGCCGCTGCCAAAAGCCCTGCCACGCAAGCGCAGCACGGGTGGCGCCTGGCGGCGTTTGTATTCATTGCGGGCGATCATCTTCTGGATCTTGACAATCAGCGCACGCCCCTCCAGCGTGGCGTTTAATTGCGCGATGGTGGCGTCCGCACGCTCGCGCTCAACCACCGACAACCGGTCACCTTCGATCAGATGTTTCAAGATTTCGTCCAACACCGCGTAGGGCGGCAGGCTGTCCGTGTCTTTTTGGCCCGGCGCCAACTCGGCCGATGGCGGCTTGTCGATGATGGCGGTGGGAATCAGCTCGCGACCTGCCATGGAGTTGATGTGCCGGCACAGCTCAAAAATTTCGGTCTTGTACAAATCACCAATCAGCCCCAAGCCGCCATTGGTGTCGCCATACAAGGTGCAATAACCCACCGACACCTCGCTCTTGTTGCCGGTGGTCAGCAACAGGTGGCCAAAGCGGTTGGAATACTCCATCAAAGTCGTGCCGCGCACGCGGGCTTGCAGGTTTTCCAGCGGCAGGCCCACCAGTGGCTCGCCGAACGCCGTGGCAAACGCGTCTTCAAAAGCCGCCACCACCGCCTTGATGGGATGCTCCACCAGGGTAACCCCCAGGTTGTGGCACAAGCGCACTGAGTCCGACACACTGCCTTCGCTTGAAAACTTCGACGGCATGGTGATACCGACCACATTGTCTGGCCCCAGGGCTTCTGCCGCCAACACCAGCGTCAGGGCCGAATCAATGCCGCCCGACGAACCCACGACCGCCTTGCTGAAACCGCAGCGGCGCGCGTAGTCCCTGAGGCCCAGCACAATTTGCTGGCGGTAAAACTCCAGTGTGGGCAGCCCGGCCAGCGGCACCGGTGGCAGGTCCTGACCGTCTGCGCCACTGAATGCGCGGCTACGGGGGTCAAAGGTCAGCGTTGTCACATCGTCGGTAAAACGCTTGGCTTCAAACACCACCGCGCCCAGGGCGTTGACCGCAAACGACGCACCGTCATAAATCACCTGGTCGTGGCCACCGATCTGGTTTACGTACAACAGTGGCAAACCATGGCGTAGACACGCCTTGGAAAACACCAGGTGGCGCTGCTCCCGTTTACCCACATTGCTGGGGCTGGCATTGATGGACACCACCAGGTCGGGCGCGGCGTCGGCCAGGCGCTGAAACGGGTTGACCAGATAGTCCTGGCCGTCGTCGTTCCAGCCGTCTTCGCAAATCATCAGGCCCACTTGGGCATCCCGTATACGCAGTACCCGTGCCACATCCGGACCAGGCTCAAAGTGGCGGCGCTCGTCAAAAATGTTGTAGGTGGGCAGCAACTGCTTGGCGTATTGCAGCAAGACCTCGCCGTTTTGCAGCACCAGCAGCGCGTTGTGAAACGGTTTGCCAATGCCCGTTCGCCGTACCGGTGCCCCCACCACCCACAAGACCTGCGGCGTTTCCCGGGTTGCTAACTTGAGCTGAACTAGACCCGCCTCCACACGGACCTGAAAGTTGGCGTCGTCGAGCAGGTCGCCGGGGTAATAGGCGGTCAGGCTCATTTCGGGGAACACCACCAGGTCGGCGTGTTCATCACGCGCTTGCCGTGCGGCGCGTAACATCAGCGCAATATTGCCCGTGATGTCGCCAATGGTGGGGTTGATCTGGGCACTGGTGATACGCAACATGGTGGCTCCTTCAAGCGGTGAATTCGGTCTTCTTTGCGAACACCTGGCGCAGATAGGCCAGAAAGGTCTCGTCATCACACAGGGTCTTGCCTGGCGAGTCCGACAGCTTGGCCGTGGGTTGGCCATTACAACTCACCAGCTTCATGACGATGTTCAAGGGAGCGAGACCAGTGTCGTTTGTCAGGTTGGTTCCAATGCCAAAGCCGGTTTGCACGCGGTCGGCAAAGTGGCGGTGCAGGTTCAGCGCGGTGGGCAGGTCCAGCCCGTCGGAGAACACCAGGCGCTTGGCGTGGGCATCAAGCTTCAATTTGGCGTAGTGGGCCAAGGCCTTTTCGCCCCAGACGACAGGGTTCCCGCTGTCATGGCGCAGGCCATCGAACAGTTTGGCAAAGTAGAGGTCAAAGTCGGCCAGAAAGGCGTCCATGCCAACCACATCGGTCAAGGCCACACCGAGGTCACCCCGGTACTCCTGCACCCAGGATTCCAGCGCCGCCTTCTGGAAACCCTTGAGTTGCACCCCCACGGCCTGAAAAGTCTGCAGGTATTCATGGGCCATCGTGCCTATGGGCGTCAGGCCCAGCTTTCGTGCCAGGTACACATTGGATGTGCCTTTGAAAAACTGCGCCACTTCGCGCGCGAGCGTGGCGTCCACTTCCTCTTGCCAGGCGCACGAAAAGCGCCGGCGCACGCCGAAATCAAAAAACTCGAACGGATTGACCCGAGCGGGACCCACATTTTCATAGTCGCGCAGCAGGGCAATCTTGGCCTGCAAACGCGCGCGGGCCTCCGTCAGCGCCGCACCCTCGCCCTGTACAAGTGCCAGGCGGCGAAAGTACAACTCGTTGATGATGGCCAGCACATAAATCTCGAACCCCATGATGTGTACCTGCGGCCCTTTGGCTACCACCGACAGTGACTCTCCGTGGGTATGCACGGTGATGAAACGGCGCTGGAACTGGAACAGGCGCAGAAAGTCAATGTAGTCCGACGACAGGAAACGCATCGCACCCAAATACGCCAGCTCATCTTCCGTGAAACGCAATTCACACAGCGCGTCCAACTCGGCATTCACCTCAGCCTGTAACTCGGCCAAGGCAAAGGCCGGGGTATTGCGGCAAACAAAGTGGTACTCCGCCTGGTTGGTCGGCATGGAGTGCAGCATGGGCTGCTGCATGGTGAACTTATAGAGATCGGTTTCCAGCAAGCTGCGGATGACGGGCTGAAACAGTGGGGATGTGGTGGACATGGTGTGACTCCAGGGTGCGGTGGACACAGACGCGTTGCCATCAAACCAGTTGCCTGGGCTTGGAACAACAGGGCTTGCTTTACTGTTTTGCCCACCTTGGGAGTTATTGTAGTACTGTTATTTGCATTTTGCAATTAACTGTTGGAATGCCTGATCGAAAAACGCCGACAGGCCCGCGTATTTCGGCTTGCATGGGTCCGCGTACCGGCGATTCATCGTCATTTCTTGGCCTCAATTGCTATCATATATATAGCAATGTTCTCATATTCTACGTGGGCTAGGTGCCAATTTATCTTACAACATCAGAGTGACGAGCTGCTGCAGGTTCGTCACCGTGTGGTGCGGCTGCTCGGCATGGCTCCAGGCATGCTGCTGGCGGTTGACCCAGACCGTCTGCATACCGGCGCCCAGGGCGCCCAGAACATCGAGTGCGGCATCGTCACCCACATGCAGTACCTCGGCGGGCGCGACCCCGGCGGTCTGCGCTCCGGCGTGGAAGATGCGCGGGTCCGGCTTGGCCACGCCCAGTTCGCTGGCGCTCACACTGCCGACAAAAAATTCACCCAGTCCCACCCGCCCGACATGGGCATTGCCGTTGGAAACCGCCACGATGGGGTAACGTGCCGCCAGCGCAGCCAGTGCCGGCAACACATCGGCAAACAGCTCGACCCGCATGCGTTCGGCAAAAAAATGTCGAACGCTGGTTCCGCCAGCGCGGTGTCTTCCTGCGCACGCTCCAAGGCGGCGCGAATGGATTCACGCCGCATGGCACTCAAATCGTGAGCGATGTCAGGACGGGTTATTGCTACATGCTCGCGTACCGCCAGGCGCGCCTGTGGGTCGGCAAACACGGCTGCAGCACCCGGCGCCCGCTCAAGCAGCCAGCCCACCAGGGCAGCCTCCGCGCGGTGGATGGTCGGCCAAATGGGCCACAAGGTGTCGTCCAGGTCGAGCGTGATGGCTTTGATGCGCAGAATATCGAGCATGTAGGTTGAACGGGAGCTATAGGGGCGGGGTGAAGGGTGACCCCATGTATCGTAGCGGACACATTTCTTGCCAATACCGGGAATTTTTCACTCCCGCCCATAGTTCTGGGCATCGCAAAGCGCGCGCGAGACGTTCCGCCCGGTAAACTATTTTTCCTCTTCCAACTACGAACCTCACCATGGACACCGGAAAAATAACTACCTGGATCGATCAAGCGCAACCCATTCTGGTGGCCTTCGGCCTCAAGGCCCTGGGCGCCATTGCCGTGTTTGTCATCGGCCGCTGGCTCATCAACATGGTGACCGGCCTGGTCGGCGCGGGCATGACGCGCCACAAGCTGGACCCTACCGTGCAGCGTTACCTGGTGAGCTTCATCACCGTGGCGCTGAACATCATTCTGGTGGTCGCCATCCTGGGCTATTTTGGTGTGGAGACCACGTCGTTTGCAGCCCTGGTTGCCGGTGCTGGTGTGGCCATTGGCGCGGCCTGGAGCGGCTTGCTGGGCAACTTCGCATCGGGCATCTTCCTGCTGGTGTTGCGTCCCTACCAGGTGGGCGACTATGTGGGCGTGGGCGGCATCGAGGGCACGGTGCTGGAGCTGGGCCTGTTTGGCACCACCATCACCACACCCGACAACGTCAAGACCATTGTCGGCAACGGAAAGATCATGGGCAGTGACATCAAGAACTTCTCGGCCAACCCGCACCGCCGTGTGGAACTGGTCGCCCAACTGGCGGGTACCGCCGACGCACACAAGGCCATCGCATTGCTAAAAGAGTCCGTCTCCAAAGTACCCAATATCGTCAAGTCCCCCACCGTGGATGTGGAGATTCTGGAGTTCAACGAATTCGGGCCCAAACTCGCCGTGCGCCCCTATTGCCACACCAACCACTATTGGCAGGTGTACTTTGATACCAACAAGGCGATTGCCGACACGCTGGGCGCAGCAGGCTTTCCGGTAGCGACCCGGCCGGTCAAAATTTACCCGCTGTGAGTTGATTGCTCTGCGCCGAGATCTGACGCGACTTTTCGGGTGAATGCCAGGCGTTGCACGCACTGAAGCGTTCCAACGCCAGTTTCAAGGCTTAGCCGCCCGATAAGCTGGCGTTTGACAACTTCAATTACACGTGTAAACTACGTTTATTGTTTACACACGTAATTGAAACAAAAGGCGCCAACCCGTATGAAAAATGACATTGCCATTAGCGAGGCCGAGTCGGTCGTTATGGAAGTGCTGTGGGGTCAACACCCGCTCTCGGCAGACGACATCGTCACAGCACTGGCGCAGCAGCATGACTGGCAGATTGCCACCATCAAGACGCTGATCAATCGCCTGCTCAAAAAGGGCGCCATCTCGGCCGTGACCGAGGGGCGGCGTTACTTGTACACCCCAGTGCTGCGGCGCGAAGACTGGCTGCACCGCCAAAGCGCTGGTTTGCTGGACAGGCTATTTGATGGGCGCGTGGCACCGCTGGTGGCGCACTTTGGCCAACACCGCAAGCTCAGCAAGAAGGACATCGCCGAGCTCAAACAAATCATTCAGGACATGGAAAAATGAGCGGCGCACTGTTGCAACGCCTCGTCAACCTGACAGTAGCAAGCAGTGTGGCGCTGTTGGCGGTTCTATTGCTGCGCCCGATTCTGCGACGCCATGGCGGCGCAGCTCTGGTGTACGCTAGTTGGTGGCTGCTGCCGTTGGCCCTGCTGACCAGCACGCTGCCACAACCGGCCATCCACACACCGGTGTTCAGCCTCCCAGTAGCGACCATCGTGGCGACCAGCAGCAGCACGACCGTATCCTCCAGCCAAAGTCTGACGCTCGCCACGCTGTGGCTGTTGGCCTGGGGCGTGGGTGCAGCGCTGGCCGCCGCCTGGATGGCTTGGCAGCAAGTCCGTTTTGTGCGCAGCCTGGGATGGTTGCAGCCGGGCCTTCAGGGCAGCGTCTACTTTGCGGCGGACACTACGCCAGTGGGACCGCTGTTGCTGGGCCTGTTGCGCCCGCGCATCGTGCTTCCCGCTGACTTTGCCAGCCGCTACACGGCGCAGGAACAGGCATTGATCCTTGCTCACGAGCAGGTACATCTGCAACGCCGCGACGTACTTGCCAACGCCGTAACCAGCGCCCTGCAAATTGGGTTCTGGTTCAACCCACTGCTGCACTACGCTGCCAACTGTTTCCGGCTCGACCAAGAACTGGCCTGCGACCAGGCCGTGCTGCAGCGGCACCCGCAGGCGCGCCAAGTCTATGCTGATGCCATTTTGAAAACCCAGTTGTTCAGCAGCGGTGTACCGCTGGCCTGTCACTGGCAAAGCCACCACCCCTTGAAGGAGAGAATCTTGCAGCTTTCACAATCCACACCCAACCGCACCCGGCGGCGATTCGCGATGGTTGCCTTGGCCACCGTTAGCTTGGCCGTCTGCTACAGCGTCTGGGCCACCGAGCAGACGCCTACGAATGGAGCCGGTTCGGCCAGCGCTGCCAATACACAGCGCTACGAGGTCAATTTCGATTTCAAGAGGGAACTACCAGGCAATACACAGTCCGTCAAATTGCTCATTCCGATGCAGACCGGGCAACTTGTACATCTATTTCCCAACCCCCAACTGCCACAGGGCTGCACGATTGACCTGGAAATCGGTACTTTGCCCAATGACCTTGTGATGTTCAAAATGCCGTTCAAGTGTGACGACGACAACCAGCAAAGAGAGCCCAAGTTGCAGACCCAATTGGGTCAAAAAGCCACAGTACAGATTGGCCAGGAGACGCCAGGAGTTAAATTTGAATACACCATCGACGTCACCATCAATCGCTGGCCCGAATCAAAGCCCTGGCCTGAAACAAAGCCCAAGCCGTAGCTCCAGCCGCGTTTCTGGCTCTGAAGAAAAACGCCAAACGCCTGAACTGGAAAACAACTTGGCGGAACCCGCGAACACACACGCGGCCTTGCGCGCCATGCGCATGAGTGGCAAGAGCAAGTTGGCGGTACAGAGCATTTTTGGGTTGATACAGTGGCCGCGGTGGATTTCGCTCAGGATGTGGGGTCTGTCCGTTGCGCACCTACACTCACACAAGCAGGCTTTTGAACAGAGCTAATTGTTCACCATGTTTTTGGCAGCTAACCCCCGTGGAATATGCGCATTTAGCTATATTTCCAACCCTTGGCCGCACAACAGCATTAACACCATTGCCAATGCGGTCACCCAGGGTATGAACGGTCGGACTATGTGTAACACGTTACGCTTTTCTTGCCGTCGGCTGCGCAGTGCAGCGAACCATCCATTGTCAGCACATTATGGCAACACACGTCGGTGCAAGACGCTACCAGCGGCTGTTAGCATGCCCCCATGGCGCAACACATCGCAATCATCGGCAGTGGCATGGCCGGCCTGGCGGCGTCGTGGTTCCTGGGAGAAAAACACAAGGTCACGCTGTTTGAACGCCAGCCAAGTTTAGGGATTGGCGCGCACAGCGTGCAGGCGAGCGGCGGCGTGGTGGATGTGCCCTTGCGTGTCATCTACCCGGGCTACTACCCCGAGTTGTTTGCGCTGCTGGCACAGACCGGTGTGGCGGTCGAGCCGTTGGATGCCTCGCTGGGTTTTAGCGATCTGGGTGGCGCTTGTTATTTTCGCTACCGCAACCTGCAAGCGCTGGGCAAGACCCTTCCCTGGGTCACACCCGGCACCTGGCTGCGCAGCACATCCCGCGACATCTTGTTCGACCTGGGACGTTTCCTGTGGCAGGCACCGCGCGCTCTGGCCGCAGGCGATTTGGCGGACCGCACCATTGGCGACTACCTGGACCTGCAAAAGTACTCCAGCACGTTTACGGACCGCTTCCTGATCCCCGCCTTTGCCGGCATCAACACCGTGAGCTGCCAGGAAGTGCGCGACTACCCGGCCGAGGTGATTGCGCAGTATTTCAATCGCGACTTCATCGTGTCCAGCGTCTACCGCGCCGTGGGTGGCGCGCAGGCCATTGCACAGGCGCTGACAACACGCGTGGCGCAGTTGCGGCTGGGTGCGCACATTCGCAGCGTGCGGCGCCAGGCCAACACCGTGCTCATCACCATGGAAGACGGTAATGCCGAGACCTTCGACTTCTTGGTGTTTGCCACGCAAGCCAACCAGGTTTTGACCATGCTGGCGGATGTGAGCCCCGCCGAGCGCTCGGTCTTGGGGGCCGTGCGCTACGGCACGGTGCGCGTGGTGATGCACCACGACGTGCGCTTAATGCCCGCCAAGCGCGCCGACTGGTGCCCGGTCAACTACCTGCTGGCGCCGCAGTTTGACAGGCCCATGGTCAGCATCTGGGTCAACCACCTGTTGCCAGCGTACCAAGATACGCGCCCTTTGTTTCAAACCATCAACCCCTTGGTAGAGCCTGCGTCTGAGCTGGTGTTGCAAGACTGCAGCCTGCAGCGCCCCGTCGTCGACCTGGCCACGCAGGCCAACCTGCAACGGCTGGAGGCCCTGCACGCAGAACCACAACGGCGAGTGTTCTTCTGCGGCTCCTATGCTGCGCCAGGTATTCCTTTGCTGGAGAGTGCGGTGGCCTCAGCGCGGCGCGTGGTGCAATCCGCCATCCAACTGTGATGCGGTAGGTCAGCCCGGGTCACGCCACTGAAACCGCTGTTGCGGCCAGAGCCAATTCCACAGTGGCACGGTCCAGCTAGCCAGGAACAGCACCACGATCAGGCCATGGGGTTTGAACAGCAGGTACTGCCAGACAAACGCCCCCACGGCCACCAGCACCGCGTAGGTGATGCGCACGCTGGCGCGCTGGGGTGTCGTCATAGGGTCCGAGATCATGAAGAAGGCGAACAGCAAAACGGCGCCATTGCTGGCTTGCTGCAACCACATGGCCGCTCCGGGGTTCCAGGCGTAATCGAGCCACCAGAGCCGCACACCCAACAGAAGACTCCAGCTTGCCAGGAAAGCCAGCGACACATCCCAGCGATTGATGCGCTGCGTTACCAGCCCGCCGAGTGCAATGAACCACAGGGCGGCCAGGCTCTCAGACCCCCACTGGCCCGGGCTTAACCAGGCACCCGGCAACCAGGCCCATGCCGCAAATGCAGCCAGGTTGGCGGGGTTCAGCAAGTGGCTCCTGCAAGCAGCAGGGCCACCGCGGATGAGGTACTTGCTGCTCATGGCAACACAGGCCAACAGGGGATGTACCCAAGCGTTCTCGGCACGAACCAGAATACAAATGCCAAAGCTGGAAATCAGCGCACTCAGGTAGCCACCCCATTGGCGTTTGCCGGGCAGATTCAGACCCCACTGCCAGGCCGCTTGGGTGGATATGGCGCTGGCGAAGGTCAACAACATCTGCGACCCGGTCAACGCAAAGTCACGTGCCAGTGCACCCAGGGACAGGAAGCTGGCCAGAAACAGAATCTGAAACCAGCGTGCATCCAGAAGGCGCGCCGCTCCCAGAAACTGCAAGACAAATGAGCCGCTAGCCCTCGTGGAATGTGCACTAACCGCTAGTGTATTCATAGCACCCCCGCCTATTGGGTCTTGCTGCTGCCAAACAGCACTTCCCACCAAGTCTTGGTCGGCCCCGTGCTTTGGGGTCTGGTGGCCATGCTTCCAGCGTACCGGTCTGCGCCTGGCAGTGCATCGATATCACTCAGCTTCCAGCCGGTCAGTTGGGCCAAGGTCAGCTTCTCGCTGTCCAGGCGTTTGGGCAGGTCGGTCTGGTAGTAACGTGCCGCACTGTTGATGCCCGTTTGTTTGGAGGCTACGCAACTGCTCACGCAATCACGCTGCAAGACCAGGGGGTCTTTGTCGCGGTACAACGGGATTTGGCCTTCGAACGGAGGTGTGGTCAAAACCTGGGCCACACGGGGTTTGCACATCGCCTCGCAATCCATCTGGCCCACCTTGGCACTGCACTGTGCAACGCTGCCCTCATAGGGGTTCTGCACCACGTAACGCGTTTGCCAGTTCTGGCGATCCTTGGTCTGCGTGAACATCAGGTCTTCAGGAAAGGTGTTGGCGGTGTAGCGCACGTGCAGGCGGGTCAGCACCACGGGCTGTGCTCCACCAAACATGGGGGGCACCACACTCTTGATGGCGGGGCCGGGCGGCGAGGTCATCGCCTTGAAGTTGTCTTGCGCATTGCCTTCGGTCCAGAACACCCCGGCGCCGCGCAGCTCTTCTTTGCTCAGTGGATTGGCGGCGCAGGGGTCGCACCAGGCCATGTCCCAAAAGTACTCGGTAAACACCACGCGGTGGTCTTCCTTGGTGGCCTGGCTGGCAAACAGCGCCTTGTAGAAGTCCTGAAATTTTGGTTTGATGAAGAACGGCAAATTGACGTTGGCGGACAACTTGACGGTTCGGTAGTTGCTGCTTTCCACACGGCCATCCTTGGTGAGCAGGTAGATGATCAAATCCTGCGGCTTATCGGGCGCGGCGTTGAGCATGCCCAGGCGCATGGGCAGCATGAACTTTTCGCTCTCAAACGCGAACTGCAGCGGGCGCAGTGTGGTGTAGCCGGTCTTGAGCTGCTCTTTTAAATTGACCTTGGCGACAAAAAACTTCATGCCCTGGTTGATATAGGGCTTCAAGGCGGCGCTGGCACCCTTGGGAATTTTGTAGCCGTTTTCACCCAGCCAGGTTTCCAAGCCATCGGACTGTGTGGCCGACAGGCTGACGATGTCGTATTCCTCCAGCGTGTAGTGCGCCTCGACGGTCACGCCCAACGCTTTGTCGCGCGCCGATTTCTCTGCACGTGCGGCCATTGCGGCCGGTGCTGGCACAGCCTGGCCGAGCCACCTTTGCTTGGCCATAGTGTCGTACCCCCAGTCAAATCGCACCTGGCAGGGATCGCTGTCGTGGTATTCCGCCAGACGCGGGCTGCTGTAGGCATCCAGCCGCTCAAACGTCAGCTTGTCGGCTACCCGCACCTGGCCCTTTTGCAGCGTGGTTGGTGTGGGCACCACCAGCGCAAATTCGCTCAAGGGGCCTTTGTAGTCGTTGAGCATGGAGATGACGGTGCGTTTGCCGTCGCGCACCATCACCACCTGGCTGGCCTCGTTGAACAAATTGGCATCGGCCTTGCCGGCGTAGAAGCCGCAAAAGGCTTGCGCTGGCAGGGGCAAGCTGGCGGCAAGGACGAGGGCGCACAACGCGCTTTTCGCGCGGTGCGGGACGGTGGTGTTGGGTCGGTGGGTGTGCATACGTGGCCTTTCTGGGTTGGTCGTACGCTTAAACGAATGGGCAGCGGCTATGGGGTTAAAACACCGCAAAAAAAAACTCTGCGGCAAACCGACACAACCAGCGGGCGACTCGTTCCACCGCTTTGGGTTGGCAAGGTACATTGCCACCCATGCAAGCCTTGTTAAACGCCATCGCACAGATGGCCCTGCCTTTAGATGCCCAGCGGATTTTTCATGGCCGTGGCGGCCTGCATCCAGGCTGCGAGCACTGGGCGCTGGACGCATTCCCGCCGGTGTGGTTGCTGACCAGTTTTTTGCCCTCCACCGACGACGAACTGGCCAGCGTGCATGCGGCTTTGAGTGAACGCCTGCACCAGTTGGCCCCGGAACAGCCGCTGAACTGGGTCTACCAATGCCGCCACAAGGGCCAACCCGAGACCCGTTTGATGGCGGGCGCCGTGCCCAGCCCGCATACGGTGACGGAAGACGGGGCGCGTTACCTGGTGCATTTGCTCAAGGGGCAGAACCACGGTTTTTTCCCCGACATGGCGCAGGGCCGACGCTGGGTGCGCGAGCATGTGGCGCAACGCCCTGGCATCAAGGTGCTCAACCTGTTTGCCTACACCTGCGCGTTTTCGGTCGTGGCCTTGCAAGCCGGTGCCAAGCAGGTGGTCAACGTGGACATGAGCCACGGCGCCATGGCCCTGGGGCAACAAAACCACCAACTCAATGGCCTCTTGACCGGGGCCAGCTTCTGGGCCCATGACATCTTTTCAACCTGGGGCAAGATCACCAGGGGTGGCCCATACGACCTCATCATCGTCGACCCGCCCAGCTTTCAAAAGGGCAGCTTTGTGGCCACCAAAGACTACGCCCGGGTGCTGCGGCGTCTGCCTGAACTGTGGGCTCCTGGCGGGCACGTCGTGTTGTGCCTGAACGCGCCCGAACTGGACTCTGCTTTTTTGCAGACGCTGATGGCCGAACTGGCCCCGGAGTTCACCTTTGTCCAGCGCGTGGACAATCCAGCAGTCTTTGCCGATGCTTCACCTGAGCGCGCACTCAAGGTGCTGGTCTACCAGGCCCCTGCATCCTATGCGGCAGCGGCTGCTCAGGCTGGTTGATCGCTCCGTTTCCCCTACGACCCGCGCTATCCACTTCCTACCCAACACCAATTGGAGAATCTTTCGATGACCGTCAAACCAAAAAAAGTGCTGATCATTGGCGCCAATTTTGCCGGGCTGACCGCCGCCATCAAATTGCCCAAGACCTGCGACGTGACGGTAATCGACCCGTCACCGCATTTTGAGTGGACACCCGGGATTCATGAAATTCTGTCCGGCGTCAAAACCCCCCAAGGCCTGCGCCTCAACCGCTCCGACATCATTACCCACGCCGGGCACCGCTTTGTGCAAGACAGCGTGACCCACCTGGATGTGCGCCGTCGTCGCGTCACTACGGCGGGTGGCGACATCCTGCCCTTTGACGCAGCCATCGTCGCCGTGGGCGGCATCAGCAACAACTACCACATCCCCGGCGTGGACAGCCACACCTGGCCGTTTCGGTCGGTTGCGGAGAGCCTTGCGATCGAGAAGCGGATGGAGGCCTTGCAGCACACCCACTCGCCCATGCAAGTGGTTGTTGTGGGTGGTGGCATCTCGGGCGTCGAGGCGCTGGGAGAATTGCTGCGCCGCTACCGCCACCGGCCCGAGATTTCGTTCGCCATGGTCGAGTCCGGCAACCAATTGATGCCCGGTTTTCCAAAAATGATAGACGCCGACTTGCGACGGCTGTGCGTTGAACACCGGGTGTCATTTCATACGGGTGAGTCCGTGGCCCGCGTTACGCCCAAGATGGTTTGGCTGGCGTCTGGCAAACGCTTGCCCTCAGCCCTGACCATCTGGGCCGCCGGGCAGGCTGCGCCGCCCTTGCTGCGAGAAGCCAAGCTCATCCGCCCACCCCACACCTGGGCGGCCGTGCACCAAACCCTGCAAAGCCGCTATTCGACCAGTATCTTTGTGGTGGGCGATGCCGCAGCCTTGCCCAAGCCCGTCAGCAAGCAGGCATTCAACGCTATCGACATGGGTGCCCTGGCAGCACAAAACGTGCTGCGCTGGCTGGCCGATGAAGACCTGAAGGACTTCAGCCCGCCATCCAAACCCCTGCTGGTGACTTTTGGTGACCTGCAAACCTACCTGGTCGCGGGCAAGACCGTGCTCGCCAACAAAACCCTGGCGGGCGCAAAGGAGGGGGTTTACCAACTCTTTATGGCGCAAACCGCACCACAGGATGGATTGCAAGCTGTGCCGGGTGCCCTGCGCCGCCTGCGCAAAAGCTGGAAAGAACTGGTAGTGCCTGGCCTGCAGTCCATCAAGGACTTTCGGGCGGCGCCCGAGTGCCGGACATTGAAGCGACTGTGAAGCTTGGAGCCGGTGACAGCGACATTAGGGTCATGCTACACGTCGTTCGATACGTGCTAATAGCATAAATATCGAATCACAAAAACTACAAAACGATAGTTTGTTAGAGTTTTTCCATTGGTACGCGTCGGTTCACGTGTGAAAATATCGCTTCACCAATCGAATCACAATGCCACCAAATCCGTTGCAAATCCCTCGCAACCAGTTGCCGCGCCTTTTGCAGCGCAATCCTGGCGCCAAAAGCACGGAACTCGCCACCAGGGCCCAAGTCAGCACGCCCACCATGGTTCGCATGCTCAAGGAGGCTGGGAACACTGTGCTGCGCCTGGGCAAGGCCCGTGGCACACGCTACTTTCTGCGCCGCACCCTGCGCGGAACAACAACTGGTGCGCCGGTTTACGCCATCGATCGTGATGGCGTGCCGACCCTGGTTGGCCAGCTGGACTTGATAGCCCCCCGAGGGACAGTCTTGGACGTGGCGGGCATGGGTTGGCCGATAGAGCAGGAGTTCGCCCAAGGTGTGTGGCCTGATGGTCTGCCCTACCCTTTGCAGGACATGAAACCGCAAGGGTTTATGGGCCGCATGTTTGCCCGGCTGGAATCCAAGGCGCTGGGCGTCTCCAGCAACCCCAAGGAATGGAGCGATGACGATGTGCTGGTCATCCTGCTGAACCGGGGGGCAGACACCAGCGGCAACCTGATACTGGGTGAAGCCGCGTTGGACCTCTGGCTGCACAACAAAGCCGCTCCGCAATCCGTGTTGAATGAACACGACACCCCTGCCGGCTACCTGGCGTTCGCAGAGCAGACCAGCTCGCGCGGCGTCGCGGGCTCCAGCGCCGGGGGCGAGTTCCCTAAATTCCCTGCCCTGCGCGAGCTGCCGGGTGCACAAACGCCGCACGTCATTGTGAAATTCTCGGCCGATGACCGCTCTGACACCGTCCAACGGTGGTCTGACCTGCTGGTGTGCGAGCACCTGGCCCACCAGACGATTCGGACCATTCCAGGGCTTCAAAGTGCCAACAGCCGGGTGCTGCAACACGGCGGCCGCACCTTTCTGGAGGTAGAGCGTTTCGACCGGCATGGCCTGTTTGGCCGCAGCCCGTTGTGTTGCCTGGACACGCTGGAAGCCGCTCTGATGCCAACCACCAGCACAGACTGGGGTGACGCGGGCGACACCATGCACGCACTGGGCTGGTTAAGTTTGGAGGCCGCTGCGCAACTGCGCACCATTTGGGCCTTTGGCAAGCTCATCGCCAATGCCGACATGCACAAAGGCAATATGAGCTTTGCTCCGGGACCCAACATGCAGGTCGCGCCGGTGTACGACATGCTGCCCATGGCCTACGCCCCCATGGCCGGCGGGGAAATTCCAAGGGCCGAGTACACACCCGGCCTGCCAACGCCCAAGGACAGAGCCGCATGGCTGCTGGCAAGCCAGGCCGCGCAGTTGTTTTGGGACACGGCAAGGGCTGACCAACGCATCAGTGCGCGGTTTCGCGAGATATGCGGTGCAAACCTTCAGGAACTGAATCGTCTGATCACGCTGGCTTGAAACCATGCCGCGCGCCTGCAAGTTTCTTTGTTTGCGCAGCCTTCAGCAGTTGCGCAAACACTGGCAAATCTTCACTCATGGGATCAAAACGATGCGTCCCAGGGCCCGACCGGACTGCAGGTAAGCCATCGCGTCAACCACTTTGGCCAGCGGAAACGCCCGGTCCACAACGGGCGTTAGCTGTCCTTTGGCCATGAGGTCGGAAAACAAGGCAGTGCCGATCTGTTTGTTTGGCGCAGCCATGTTGGGCTTGATCAGGTGCGGGTTAAAGGCGGTGCGCAGTGCCAGCTTCAAAAAGGCCGGTATGCCACTACCCAACCATTGGGAGCCAGACGCGCCGTAGTGGTCATGGCCAATCAAAATGTAGACGCCGTCTGGCTTGAGGACGCGGGCGCAGTCACCGAGTGTGAGGTTGGACGCCACATCCAGAATGAGGTCGTAGCGGGCGCTGCCTTGCGTGGGGTCGTCCCGGGAGTAGTCCAGCACATGGTCTGCACCCAGCGCGCGCACCATGGCGAGTTTGCTAGTGTGCTCCACCGCAGTGACCATGGCGCCATGGGCCTTGGCAAGTTGCAAGGCTACTGCACCCACACCGCCGGCCGCGCCGTTGATGAGCACATGCTGACCGGAACGCCAGGGGCGGTGCCCCATGAGGTTGTGCCAGGCAATCAGACCGGACGTTGGCACGCTGGCGGCCTGCTCAAACGAGACATTGCCAGGTTTCAGGGCCAGGGCCTCCTGCGACACCGCCACATACTGTGCAAAGGCCCCGCCGTTGGCCCACTGAAAGCCCTTGGCACACTCGCCAAACACGGCATCGCCCACCTGAAAACGTGTCGCCCCCTCACCCACAGATTCGACAATACCCGCCATATCGGTGCCGGGGATGGGGTTCTTGGGCCGGGCGAACCCGCCGCCCATCAGGCGCAGCACATACGGCCAGCCTTTCACCACGTGCCAGACGTCGGCATGCATCGATGCGGCGTGCACGCGCACCAGCACTTCGCCTTTGGCAGGCACGGGTTTTGTTGTTTCGCCCAACGACAAGACCTCAGCAGGTTCGCCGTAAGCGCTTTGAAGGATGGCTTGCATGGGCACATCGTACAAGGCCAGTATCGATATAGGACGGATACCGCCCTACATCGCTTCTACATTGCACCAGCGCGGCATCGGCCGCTGCACCAACTTCCTTTTGAAATGGACCTGCGATGAAACCCGAAACTCTGGCGCGCACCGTAGCGCTGTCATCTCTCCTGCTAGCCGGCCAGTCTGCCATTGCCAGCAACGCAGCAGCACCCAGCCCAGCACTGCCCACCGCCACGCACAGCGGCGCGCGAGACTTCGATTTTTTGATGGGCCACTGGCATGTGGAAAACCGCAGGCTGCCAAAGGCCTTGAGCGGTAGCGACGAATGGGAGACCTTTGCCGCCACACAACACGCACAGAAGCTGCCTGCCGACATTGGCAACTACGACGACTTTGTGCCCCAAGGCTGGCGCCCCGGTTTCGTCGGGCTGTCGTTTCGGGTCTTTAACCCGACGACCGGGCTGTGGGCCATCTACTGGCTAAACAACCAGGACGGTGGCATTGACAAGAACACCGGCGCACTCACTGCCCCTGTGGTCGGCAAGTTCCAGAACGGCGTGGGGGTGTTCGAGGCCAACGACGACTACAAAGGCCAAGCCATCCGCGTGCGCTACACCTGGTCCCACATCACGGCCAACAACGCACGCTGGGAGCAAGCTTTTTCGCCCGATGGCGGAACGACATGGGAAGTGAACTGGGTCATGCAGTTCACGCGTAAGCCATCCTGACGCCTCATCCCTACGCCCGCCTTGGCCTACGCATAATCCACCCATGAACATCTGGACCGATCCCCACGCATGGCACTGGCTTGGCAGGGCATTCACCACAAACTTTGTCCGCGAAGGTTTGTACTACCTGTTCGCCGCCCTGCTGCTGTGGCTGGTGGTGCACAAGTGGCTGCACAAACGCCTGGCCCACAGGGTGATTGCAGGCTGGCCCACCGGCGCCGACATGCGGCGCGAGATGGTGTATTCATTCTCCACGCTGCTGATTTTCTCGGCCCAGGGTTTGGTGGTGTTTGCCACCATCTTGCGCGGCGACATGGTCATCTACTTCAAGCCCGGCCAGTACGGCTATTTGTGGCTGGCGCTCAGCTTGCCGGCGATGCTGCTGTGGCACGACTTCTACTTTTACTGGACGCACCGCCTGCTGCACAGCCGCTGGCTGTTTCACCGCGTGCACGGCGTGCACCACCGATCACGCAACCCGTCGCCGTTGGCGGCGTATGCCTTCCACCCCATCGAGGCATTCATCAACAGCCTGGTAACGCCGCTGGCGCTGCTGGTGGTGCCGCTGCACGGACTGGTGCTGCTGGCCTTTGCCATCCACCAGATCGTGCGCAACGCCCATGGGCACTTGTCCATAGAGACCATGCCGCGTGGCTTTGCCCGACATTGGCTGGGTGGGCGCTTCACTACGACGACGCACCACCACCTGCACCATGAGACGGCACAGGGCAACTATGGGCTGTGGTTTACGTGGTGGGACCGGTGGATGGGGACGGAGCGGGGGGATTACCACGCGCGGTTTGAGAAGGTGACGGGGATTTAGCTTGCTATGTTTATGCGAGCTATTGCCGCATATTCCACGAGGGCTACAGGCCTATTTGGCTTAAAGATTTGTGCTGCAACCTCAATAACTCTGCGTCTGAGGGCCGTGCAACTTTCATGTGCACACTGAAAGCTGATGATTGGCCTGTTTTGCAAACTTTTGTCCAAAATCTATATTTTGTCTAAAATTGATCCATGCAAACCTTCACCGCCTCTCAAGCCAAACAAAACTTCGGCGCGCTGCTGAGTCAGCTAGAACATAGCCCGGTGGCCATCGCACGGCACAACAAAACTGTGGCCGTGGTCATGCTGCCCGCCCAAGCTCAGGCATTGCCCAACCCGCGACTACAGGCCCGGGCAGAACAACAACAACGCGAACAACAGCGCCTGATGCGCCACCAGCAGTTGGCAATCGACTTGCTATGTGCCCCGCCCGCAGAACAAGCCCAGAAGTTGCAAGGCGCCCACGCCGTAGTGGCGCGTTGGGCCAGCGAAGGCCTGTGCAGTGCCGACTACATCGACCGCTGGCAAGCCTGGCTGGCCTTGCCACTGCAGCAGCTCGCGCCGCTCATGTGTGGTGATGCAGAAGGTTGGGGCCCCGCCATGCGGCAGAACTCGCCCTTTACCGCCGCCCAACATCCGACAATCAGTTGAGGACAGAGCTGAAGGTCTGTCCCGCAATGTTTTAAAATAACCCTCTGTGAACGTAGACACCCTCATGCAATTGCTGATGGCGGCGCACCAGCTCTGCGGTCACCGCGACTACGTGGTGGTTGGCAGCGTGTCGGTGCTGGGCATGGCGCAGGTGGAGACGATTCCTCTGGACATGACGCTGTCCATCGATGCCGATTGCTACACCCTGGCCGACCCTCCCCGCGTGTTTGACCTGAGCGCCCAACTGGGCGAAGGCAGCCCTTACCACCACGCCCACGGTGTCTACCTGGACCCGATGTCGCCCCAACTGCCGACCCTGCCCCGAGGCTGGGAGGCACGCCTGATACGCATCGAGCAGCCGCCCATCACCGCCCATTGCCTGGAACCGAACGACGCCGCGATCTCCAAACTGGCCCGTGGAGAGCCGCGCGACCTGCGCTGGGTGCGGGCGGGCTTGCAAGCCCAACTCATCAGCCTGCCGATGCTGCGCTTGCGGGCGCGCAGCACAACGTTTTTGGACGATGCCGAACAGAGCGCCACGCTGCAAAGGCTGGCGGAATTGGGCGCTGCTTGATGGGACACAGTGACCGCGAAGCGGAATACAACCGCATGGTTGGCTTGACGAATGCGCTGCTGGAAGTGGCTGACGATGACGATGACCATCCATTCTCTAGCCTGCTGGAACTGGCAGGAGACTTGGTATCCCGCCATGAACAAGGACACCACGCCATTGAAGCCGCCAGCCCCAAGGACATGCTACGGTTTCTGATGGATGCACGCGGCCTGAAGCAGGAGGATTTGTCAACCATCGTTCCGCAGAGCAACCTGTCCGCGATTCTTGCGGGCAAGAGAAAGATCAGCGCCACCCTGGCTGGCAAGTTGGGCAAGTTCTTTGGTGTTAGTCCCGCAATGTTTGTACCGAAATAACGCGGCGTATGTGTTCTCCCGGCTGATCATCAACGTCGTGGCGTCGCGTCTTGGGCTACTGTGGGTCGTCTTTACCCTCGCCACGAGGGGCTGTCAGTCAATTTTTGGCATCACATCATTTTGAATTCGACATTGCAAAAGTGTCTTTTCAGAGTGTTATTTCAACAATGTCGAGTGCAAATGTGTGTCGGTTTTTGGTCGCCTGGTAGACACTTATCGGCGCCGCTCGCTGACTCACCCATCTTCGAACCAAATCAACCGTAACTGAAGTTGCTTCCGCACCAATGACGATTCCAGTCAGATTCTCCGGCCTGAACTGCACAACGCCTGGCCCCACCGTGTACTTCAACAATCGCCATTCGCGCTCATATTTCCAATGATCGGACTTCGTTCGCAGTGATTTCTCCAAAGCTACTTCGTTCGAATCCCGACGCATATGTATGGTAGGGCGCTCTTTGGAATATGACACTGGAAATGCACGCTGCATAAACTTAGCCTCACCGTCAAATTCCAGGCAAACCCCTCGATGAAAGTCAGCGTAGTGCGACCACATAAGGATGTCGTCGCAAACCGCTGAAACGCACAGGACCCCATATTCCGACCGCAAATGACGAGCGTATTCATCCTGAATTGCGTCACTGGAGATGCCGTACTGCGGGTTGCGCATCGGATCAGCCAACATTAGCCGCGCGTCTTGCTGGAGTTCAGCCTCCGACATTGGAGTTCCGCGCTTTTTAGCCAGATATATGTAGTAGTCCATCAATTCCTCGGCGGTCCCCTCATGCGAGAAGTCCGGGTGACAGTCAAATGGATCATTGAATGTTTCCGGCGCGGCAAAGTAAATCTCGTTGTGGCAGATAGTGCGCTCCAGATATTTCGCTGAGTCGCCAATCAACTGTCTGTACTTGTAGAACTTGGCGGGGCGAGGTTCGTCGGTCTCGCTCTTCGATTGAAGGTCATTCATCTTGTTACCACTTTATGGTTGTCAATTGAAAAAAAACCTGGCTGTTGTCAACTACTGTTGTGCCACTGTAGTGGGTCAGTCGAGTCCACAATCCCTCAAACCCGCATCGAAATCCGCACCACCTCCTGCCCATAGCTGTAATGCAACCCCGCAGGCAACGCAAACACGCGGTGCTCCTGCGTCAGCCCGGTGTTGCGCACCAGCTTGCTATTGCCGCTACCGGCCTGCTTGGCGCTAAACACCGCAAGCTCGCCATTGGCCAACACCTCCACGCCAATACCTTGCTCGTTGACGGCCACGTTCAGCGCCAGCTCGTCGATGGGCTCGGTGGCGGTGATCTCAAAACCTTGCTGTGCGCGGCCTCTGCTCAGGGTCAGGCGGTAGGTCTGGCCGTCTTTGCGGCCATAGGCCAGCGCCAGCACGTGGTCGGGTGAGACCATGAAGGCGTCCACCAGCCGGTAGGCGGCCAGGGCGCTGGCCTTGTCTACACGCACGCCGTCGCCCGTGGGCAGCACCAGGAATGGCGTGCCCAGTGCGTCGAACACGGCCATCGTGGCGAACACGGTTGCGGCCTGGGCCAGGAAGGGCCAACTGGCGCGCACTGACAGCACGGTGTTGGGCACCCATTTGGTCCACCGCAATTTCTGTCAGGCCGCGGTCGCTATTGGCGTTGACCGCAAAGAGGCGGTTGCCGAAGGTGACCAGGCGTTGGGCCAGGCTGGGCAGGAGTTTGGCGTCTTTTGTGGTGGCCAGCGGCACGGGGTCGCGCTCGGCGGGTACCAGGTGGCCGGTGATGCCGCTGCTCTGTGGGTTGGTGGTGTTGTTCAGAAACGCATAGAACAAGCCACCCGCGCAGCGCACCAGTGCGGCCACGCCGTGGTGCAGGGCTTTCAACTGCGGGGGTGTCAGGCTGGGCAGGTTTTGTTTGCGCTGCAGGTCGTATGCGCGCAGATTGCCAGCGCCGCTGGACTCGCGCCACAGGGCCACGCCGCAGCTCAGCACCTCGACCACATCGCCATCCAGTTGCACCAGCACGTCGTGGCTGACGGTTTGGCTGGTGGTGGTACGCGTGGCGCGCTTGGGCGCGGCTACCACGCGGGCCGCGTGCACGCCGGGGGGTGCACTGCGCAGGCCGTGTTGGAAGACGGCGCGGTACCAGTCCAGCAGCGCGCCAGGCAGGCTGGTGGCGTAGTCGCGCACGCCGGCGCTGACCGATACGCGGGGGTCGAACACCGATGCGTTGGCCAGCATGCGGGCCTGTATGTCGCCGCGCTTGAAGTCGGGGTGCACGCCCTTGTAGGGGTGGATGCCGGCCAGCACCTGGAAGCTGACCACGGCCCATGAGAACCAGTCGGTCAGCGGTGTGAAGTCGGCACCGCTGTGCAGGTCGCGTATGGACGGCATGATGGCGCTGGCCTTGTGTGGGCCAATCTGCCAACTGTCCACGTCCAGCAGGCGCGGGGCGGTGCCGTCGGCCAGGTAGTTCATCTCGTTGGCGTCCACCAGAACGGCGCCGGCCTGGTGCGCGGCAATCACGGCCAGGCGCATGTTCTCCACCAACGCCAGCGATTCTTTGAGTCCAAAGTTGTTGGGGTCGCGCCAGGCGTTGGTGAATGTCTTGACCAGGGGCACGCCGCTGGCCTGTGGCATGTAGAAACCCACCACTTCGTGTTGTGCGTTGTGCAGCACGTCGGTGGGCGCCACGATGTGCGGGTGTTGGATGGCTTGCAGCAGCTTGAGCTTGTCTTCGATGCCACGGGCGCGCGCACCGGCCGGGTCCAGATACATCTTGTAGACATAGCCGCCCTTGGCATAAACCACGCCTTCGCCGCCGGTGGCCAGGTAGTCGGTTTGGGTGAGGGCCACTTCTCCCTTGCCGGGGAGGAAGACGCGCAGGGGGGATTGACCGCTGAGGTTGATACTTGTGGTCGTGCTCATGGTGCGCCCTCCTCCCTGTGCATGCGGGCCAGTGCGGCGATCGAGAAATCGTCTTGCGGGATGGGGCCATTTTTCTCCCACTGCGCAAGGGCTTTCATGGCGCGGCGTTTGACAAAACTGCCCTCGTAGTTTTTGAAGGCCAGGCAGGCGGTGGTGGCTTCCAACGATGCAAGCTTGCTGATCTGGCTGATGCCGTCGCTGCAGATGGCCAGGGCCGTGGTGTTTGTCAGGTCTATTTCTGTGGTCCAGCCTTGGAGGAAGTCTTGGGCGGGGATGTCGCGGGTGGTGTTGGTGTCATCGTTTGTGGTGTGGGTGCTTAGCTGCACGCTGAGTGCGCCTTTGGCTGCGGATGCAGTGAACTGCGCGGCCACTGTGGGTTGCAGGCAGTAGCCCAGGTAATAAGGGGCGTTGTCGGGCCAGAATGCTTCGGTGATTTGCACGGTGCCGTTGGTCTGGCGGGTTGCGTAGGCGCCGTCGCCGGCCATGAAGAGTTTGGCGCTGGTGCTCGTGGCGCAGAAGGCGACGATGCTGGCCAAATAGTCTTGTGGTTTGCCGCCCAGGGGCATGGCCTGCAAGTGGGTGCGGATGCGCTGGATGGACGCTTGGGTGAAGCAATCTTCCAATGTCTGCGTGTGTTGCAGCTCGGCTTCCATGGCCAGGGCTAGGACGCGGGCGCCCAGGTCGGTGCGGGCCTTGGCGCCGGAGCAGCCGTCTGTGACTATTCCGTAGACGCGGCCGTCTTTTAGGGTGCCCGACAAGGCGTAGTCCTGGCAGGGTTCGCCGGCGCGGGCGTGTGAGGAGCCTATGGTGAAGTAGTGGTCGACGGTTAGGCGCTGCATGGTAAGGCTCCCGATGACGGCCTAGAACACCAGCGCCTGGCTGGCGCCGCCGGTGCCTAGGCTTTGGGATTGGGCGGAGATGCTGCGGGAGACGAATTGGGCTAACTGCGCCAGCTTGGCTGGCGTGGCGTCGCCCACGTCTACGTATTGGGTCAGGCCGGCCTCAATCCGGAAGGCTAGCAGTTGCCCGCTGTAGCAGCTGGCGTTCACACCCACCAAAATCACGTTCAGCGATTCCAGCCATTCGTGCTGCACGCCGCGCACCACCTCGGCAGCCACATCGCTGGTGGTGTAGTGGGAGCAGTTGTCGTCGCCGTCGGTCACCACGACCACCAGGCCGTTGACGCTGAAGTCCTGGTCGCTAAGCATGCGGGCGTATTCGTTGGTGGCCATGACTGCGTTGCGCGTGGCGTCAAACAGCGCGGTGGAGCCGCTGCAACGGGGCGCCTTGTAGACGGCGGGGTCCACGCGGGTCAGCTCGGTGAAGCCGTGCTCCTCGCGGACCGTCTCATTAAATTCGGTGCTGCGCAGCATCAGGTAATCGGCACGCGGGCTGCGGTGGCAGGCTTCGACCACGGCTTGTTTCATGGCCAGCAGTTGCTTCTCAAAGCCGCTCACGCTGCCGGTTTTGTCGATGACTAGGGTCACCAGCGTGTATTCGGTAGAGCCCAGCTTATCGGGCCGCACGCCCGAGAAGGCGAAGTTCGCAATCTGCGTGGTTTGCATGGTGTTGGCGTCCATCAGTTTCATGGTTTTTCTCCAGTGGTTTATGGGTAACAGGACGTGCTCTCCCCGGCCGGGCGTTTGCACGGCAATTCGGGGCAGCGCCCTGGCGGGTGGGGGTGGAGTTGGGGCTCGGCCGGCTGAGGGCTTAGAGCATGTAGTCGATGGAACGCGCGGTCTTCATGCCCCGTGCGCGCATCTCGGCCACAAAGTCTGCGCCCAGTTGCTCAAAGCCGCCCACGCTGTTGCAGCAGTCGGTCAGCAGCACCAGCTTGCGGATGTTGTCTTCACCAAAGTTGCTGGCAATGTCGCGCACGGTGTTGGCCACGCAGTGCGACAGCGCCTCGCCGGCAACGATGACCACGTCTGCGTCTGACAGCGTGCGGATCAACCGGCTGTTGAGCAGCGTGCCGGGGTCGGATGGGTCGGGCACCTCGGCCTGCACGGCGGAGTAGTGTTCGGTAAAGGGGTTGGAGCCCTTGGTCACGTAGTCCACCACGTCCAGCTTTTTGCGCGCCCATGCGTCCAATGACTGCGCCACGGCGGGGTGCACGTTGTGGCCCCAATGGCCGATCAGGCAGTGCTCGGGCCACACCACCAATGCGTAGCGTTGGGCCGATTCCAACTGCTCCACATATTGACGGCTGCGCTCTTGCAGCAGCGGATTGCGCGAGCGCCACAGGCCGGCCGCAATGTCTTTGGCAGTGATGACGGTAAACGGCGCAGGCGCCTGGCCTTGGTCATTGGTCCACCAGGTGGGGTGGGCAATATCTATGGGGTTGTGCGAGTCCAGCGTGACGTGGATGTCAAACAGCTTGTTGCCCGCGCGGTCTATGAAGGCAGCCAGGCGCTTCATGTCCTGGTCCGCACCGGTGACCGGCAAGGCGGGTGCCAGCTTGCGGCCAGCGGCCAACGGGTCGGCGGGTTGCTCGTCCACCGGGATGTCGCAAAAGTCGTTTTGCGGATCGATGATGAGCAGGTGAACTTTGGTGGATGTCTTCATGGTGAATGCCCCTTTCGGTGTGGTGATGACTTGAGTATAGGTTGTTATTTGTATTTTGCAACTAACTATTCTAATGACGTGGAAATGACACCTTGCTGGGTGTTATTAAAGTAATTGCGGCATAAAGCACCACCGGTGGGGTGTGGACCGGTGTTGTTAATGGCTAAAATGAAAAAACCATGCCAAACACCGACCCCGACCGGACCATCATCGTCACCGTAGACGTGGTGCTGTTCGCACTGCTGGACAAGCAACTGCACGTGGTGCTGAGCCGCCGCCCGAATGAGCCCTTTGCAGGCCAGTGGGCGCTGCCTGGGGGTTATGTGCACAAGCTGGAGGATGCCGACAGCCTGGTCGCCGCGCTGCGCGTGTTGCGCAGCAAGACCGGCATCACCCCGCCCTACCTGGAGCAGCTCTACAGTTTTGCCGATGGCGCGCGCGACCCGCGTGGCTGGTCCGTCAGCCTGAGCTACTTTGCGTTGGTGGACCACGCCGTACTGGCTAGCGCCCAGGCGACCGCGCCAGGCTTCGGATTTGACCTGGTCGACGTAAACGCGGTGCCGCGCCTGTCGTTCGACCACAACCGCATTTTCGAGACAGCGCTCAAACGCCTGCGCGACAAAAGTTCGTACTCCACCCTGCCCTGTTACCTCTTACCCGAGCAGTTCACCTTCGCCCAGGTTCATGAGACGTACGAGCATGTGATGGGCGTAGCACTGGACAAGAGCGCCTTCCGCCGCAAGCTGACCGAGATGGACGTGCTGGAGGAATGCAAAGGGCAACGCGTGGGCGGCGCACACCGACCAGCGCAGTTGTTCAAGGTGAAGGCAGATGTGGCTAACCGGCTGCGGTTACTGGATAGGCCACTGGTCGTGAACCAGTAGGCGGGCGGACTTACCGCAAATCGCGCTCTTGCCGCTCTTTCTCCTGGCGATCCCGCAGCTTGTTGTTTCTGACTTTGGGCGACTCGTCTTCGTCCGCGTGGGCCGGCCGCTGACGCGCCGGTGCTGGCGAGGCAATCACGGGCGGTACCACGGGTTGCGCCGGTGCGGTGACGGGAGGTCTGGCAACTGTCGGTGCAGGGCGCTGCACCGCCTGCGCTGGCGGAGCGGCATTGGCATCGCGATTGAACAGGGGCACCTCAAACCGGTTGGGTGGCGCAGCTTGCTGGGTCGGTGTCACATTGGGCGCAGCGATGGCGGGCGCTGTCTGCTGTTGCATTTCCCGGTTGCGGTCATTGCGGTCACTACGGTCATTGCGGTTAGGCCTGCCGTCGCGGCTATTGTCGCCGTCCCGCGCGTCACGGTCACCACGGTCCCGGTTGGTGATTTGTGGCGCCATCGGTACGCGCCAATTCTGCTGCTCTGTTTGAATCGGTGGCTGCGGGTTTATCTGAGGCACCGGCTGGCGATGGGGTTGCGGCTGAACCCACGGCTGCGCCGGGCGCTTGTAAGGCCGCTCGTCTCGCCCAAGGTTGGGGGCATTGCGGTCCCAGCGGAAGCGCTCGACGTATTGTGGGCTGTGCGTGTGGCTGGGTACATACACGCGGTTTGGCGGCAGTGGGGACCAATATGAAGGAGGGGGCCTGCGGCCAGCCCCGATTTCGACGCGCACCTGCCCCCCGTTGGACCAGGTCACCAAGGCGGGCGCATAGGCCGGGCGACGCTCAAACCGTCCCGGCGCCCAGGCCCAGCGGTTGCGGTGTTGCACCCAACGCCCGTAATGAAAGGGCGCAAAGCCCCAGGGCGCGTTGTCTACCCAACTCCAGCCCCACTGTTGGGTCCAGACCCAGCGGCCGTCGCGGTAAGGTTCCCAGCCGGGTGCCACACGGGTGGGAATCCACACATTACCGTAGTCTTCGGTCGTTTCCCATTCGCCGTTTTGACTGAGTTCTTCGGCGCCGGTCATTTCCGGGGAAACATAGGATTCGTCAAACAAGGCCAACTGCTCCTCTGCTTGATCACGGGCCAAAAACCAGGCACTGAAGGCATCGTTGCGGATGGAGCGGCGCTCAATGCGGGGTGTGCCCGCCCATACAAACTCCGCTTGTTCCCCCTCTTGCAGCCAGGCGCGCTGCACGTTGGCTGCCGGGTCCGAGTTGAACTGGGCACGCCCTTCTTCCACCACCACACGGGTGGCTCGGTCGCTCTGGGCCACGCGGATCAGGCCCGCCATTTCTGGCGCGGTGACACCTTCGCGGGTCTGAACCCGCGTTTCGTCGGCAGCCTCCTCGGTGCGCAGGCGCAACGCCACATCACCCTTGAGCAGGCGCAACAACACGGTGGAATCGTCCAGTTGCAATACATGAAGCTCGCTGTTTTCATCCAGCCAGGTGGTGCTGGAGCCCACGCGGACCGTGACCCGTGAACCGGACGCAGTGCGCAAAAGATCGCCCTGACCGATGGTCTGGTTGCGTAGGACCCTCTCCCACACTCTGGAATCCGGGTCAAACAACCACGCGGTGCCACTCACATCGGCGATGCGGCCCGCTCGCACCGGCGGGTCGGCCCAGGCAGAACCCGCACTGAATAGAAGCAGGCCCGACAACGCCAGGGCGAAAACTCGCAGAAGTGAGCGAAGGGACAAAACCAGGGGGGAGTGAAAAAGTGTCATGGTTCAACCTCAACGCGCTAGGTGCCCCTGGCGCTGACCGCCGCAACAAACGCTAAAATCGCGCCGAATCTGACAGGAACGAGCCTGCTTGCGGATCTTGTCTTTTTTCATCTGGATCCCACTGCCCTATGACGCGAAATCTGACGCGTACTAACTTCAACAGCTCCCAACTCATTCGAACTCTCACCGACCTGGCCCTTGTGGAAGCTGTCGAGCCAGGGATTGCATTTGCTGAAAAACTGAGCCTATGGGTTGACTTTGCCGACGCCATTACCCTGTGCGCCGCGCACAGCGCTGGCGATTCGGGTCCGTGGGCGGCGACTGCCGTTCCACGCTCCACCGCATCAAAAACCGCACTTGCCGCGTTTGAGCACGCGCGCGCAACCGCTGTGCAGGCCATCACGGCAAGTTGCTCCACCCCGGCGGGCCGCACCCGCAACCCCCTGCCCGCACCAAAACCCGGCACCCCGTTTGAGGATGCCACCAACTATGAGCCCTACCGGCGCTTCCACCACGCGCACCAGCGCGAAATTGAAGGGCTGGTTCGCCCATTGCGTGCCAAGGTGCGCGAAGTGCTTGCGACGGCATCACCCGCGCTGCGACAACTCGCTACGCTGGACGCCGCACTCGATGGCATCCTCAGCGAACGCGAAAGTGTGTTGCTCTCCAGCTTGCCGCTGCTTCTGGCAAAACGCTTTGAGCAATCACTCGCAAATCATCAGCAACGCCTTGCTCAAGCCCCAGTGGCGGACAGCGTGGACTCCTGGATGAAAGCCGGCGGCTGGCTCGGGCAATTCTGCAAGGAGTTGCAAGCGGTGCTGATTGCCGAACTGGACATGCGGCTACAACCCACTCTGGGCCTGCTGGAAGCTCTTACAAGTGACACAACTTATGCATAGAAATTTCTTTTTTGCCAGCTTTTTGCTGGGCGCAGCGGCCGTGGCTTGGGCCGGTTCCGCCTTCTTAGGCTCCAACACACTGGCACTGACGGTGACCATGGTCATTGGCGCGACGTATGCCTTGGGTGCATTGGAGTTGCATCGTTTTCGCCAGGCAACCACCAGTTTGTCCAACGCCCTGTCGGCCATCCCACAGCCGCTCGTCAACCTCGGCGATTGGCTGGTCAAGGTTCACCCTTCCCTGCAAAACCCCGTGCGTTTGCGCATAGAAGGTGAACGAACCGGTTTGCCAGGCCCCGCGCTGACACCTTATCTAGTGGGACTGCTGGTCATGCTGGGCATGCTGGGGACCTTTTTGGGGATGGTCGTCACGCTCAACGGTGCGGTGTTCGCGCTGGAAGGCACCACCGATCTGCAGGCCATTCGTTCGGCATTCGCAGCCCCCATCAAGGGCCTGGGCCTGGCGTTTGGCACGTCCGTAGCAGGGGTGGCGGCCTCAGCGATGCTGGGTCTGATGTCTGCCATGAGTCGACGTGAACGCATGCTGGCAGCACAACTACTCGACACCCAGATCGCCACTCGGCTGCGTGACTTCTCCTATGCGCACCAACGCCAGGAAGCCTTCAGGGCCCTGCAACTTCAAGCGCAAACCATACCCGCCGTGGCACAGCAGATGCAGGCAATGATGGCCCACATGGAACGCATGAGCGAGCAGTTGAACGACCGCTTGCTCACCAACCAGGAAAACTTTCACAGCCATGTCAAAGGCGTCTACACCGATTTGGCCTGCGCAGTCGACCAATCGCTGCGTGAAAGCCTGATCCAGGGCGCCAAAGCGGCCGGGGACAGCATGCGCCCGGTGCTCCAGTCCGCCATGGCCGACATTGCGCAGGACAACAAACGCATACACGAGCGCTTGGTTGCCAGCATGGGTCAGTCGCTGGAAGGTTTTAACCAGAGTTTCGAGCAGCGGTCCACCGCATTGGCGCGCGAGCTGGGCCTAGCCTACGCTACCCAGCAAGAGCAGATTTGCAGCAGCCTGGGCCAGACCGCGCGCGAAATTTCGGAAACGGCCAAGGCCAATGCCAGCCAGGCGGCGGGCGAAGTATCCCGCTTGCTGGCCAGTTCCGAAGAGCTCGTGCGCGTGCGCATGGCATCCGAGGCCACGTGGACACAACAACATGGCGAACGTTTGGATCAATTGGTGGGCGTGTTGCGAAACGAGCTAACGGCGCTTCGGGACGCAGAGGCATCGCGCGCAAACGCCGCTGTTGAGCGGCTGGGCGATTTGCAGACAGCACTCGCCAGCCACCTGACCACCTTGGGTACCGCATTGGAAGACCCGATTGCGCGGCTCATCGAAACCGCCTCACAAGCTCCGCGCGCAGCGGCGGAGGTCATCGGCAAGCTGCGCGAGGAGATATCCAACAGCACGGCGCGCGACAACGCATTGCTGCAGGAGCGCGCGCAGATTCTGGAGACGCTCAATACGCTGCTGGACTCCATTCGCCACGCATCGGTGGAACAACGCTCCGCCATTGATGCGCTGGTCACCACTTCTGCCACGGCGTTGCGCGAGGCCAGCGGTCAGTTTTCAGAAACACTGGTCCAGGAGGCGGACAAATTGGCCGACGTGGCGGCGCAGGTCACCAGCAGTGCGGTCGAGGTTTCCAGCTTGAGCGACACGCTGAGTTTTGCCGTTGGCTCGTTTGGCGACGCCAATGAAAAACTGATCACCCACCTGCAACGTATTGAAGGCGCGATGGACAAGTCTATGGCACGCAGTGACGAACAGCTGGCCTACTACGTGGCGCAGGCGCGTGAAGTGATTGATCTGAGCATCCTGTCGCAGAAAGAGATATTTGCCGAGCTGCGCCAACTGCCGGCAAAACAAGCCTTGCAAACCGAAGAGGCCCTGTGACATGAGCGAAGGCGATGCAGGCCTGGAGCAAACGGCTCCCGTATGGGCGGTATTTGGTGACCTGATGTCGGGTTTGCTGGGTGCCTTTGTGCTGTTGTTGGTGGGTGTTCTGGTGGTGCAACTGGAGTTGGCAACCCACCTGGAAGACGAAGTGAAGAAACGCCGCGTGGAGGAGCAGCGCCGCATGTCGCTTGAACGCGCCTTGGCGATTCCCTTGGCGACGGGTCGCATCACGTTGGACAACGGGCGCATCGGCATCAGTGGCCGGGTATTGTTTTCGCTGAACTCCGACCAATTGCAGCCCGAGGGCCGCAAACTGTTGACCAGTTTGGTGAGCCCTTTGCAGGCCTACCTGGGCTCACGCGGGGAACTCTTGATGGTGAGCGGGTTCACCGATGACCGTTCGATTCGGGAAGGCAACGGCCGCTTCGCCGACAACTGGGAATTGTCAGCGCAGCGGGCACTCACCGTGACCCGGGCGTTGATCGAAGACGGCATGCCGTCGTCCATGGTTTTTGCCGCAGCGTTTGGCTCGGAACAACCGGTCACGCCCAATATCAGTGATGCCTCGCGGGCGCAAAACCGAAGGGTTGAAATGGCGCCGGTGCCCAGAAACAGCGCCGAAAAAAACGCCGCCCCATGAATGTTGCGGTGAACCACGCGGCGACTGGTGGGTGTGTGCCAGGCAGTGCTGACCTTGAACAGACAATCGCTGCACTGCGCCAGGCGGGCGCGCATCGGCATGACCCGGTTCGCTTGCACGCCATCGAAGCGCTGGCACGTCGGATGGAGGGGCAAACTGAGCGTGTTCAGCAGATTCTGCGAGGCCGTTTGGGGCAATCGCTGTCTGCCTTTCAGGCGAGATTTGACCAGGCCTTGGGCGCTGCCAGGGACACGGCGGCCCAGGCGTCAAAGCGGTACCCAGATGCCGCCACCGAATTGCAGCGACTTTTGGACGCGGGAGATTTTCAAGGGCTGACGCGGCGGGTTGCCACCCTGGAGCACCAGCACCATGGCGCCAGCCTGGCCGAACTGGCCCGCCACATGGCGCAGCATGCGCAGGACAACCCAGAAACCAGCCAGCCTGGCAGCCACTCGACGCGCCCCGAACTCAAGTCAATACGGTATTTCAGGAATACCTGGTCCAAACTCAGCGCCGAAAAACAGGTCACACAGGCATTGCTGCAGGCGCCAAAAAATGCCGGCCCCATTAACTCCCACATGCTGGTGCTGCGCTCGTTGGCCATGATGCGCGGCATTTCACCGGACTATCTGAACCGCTTCATGTCCTACGCGGACACGCTGCTGCGACTGGATCCAAGCACTCAGGAAAAAAAGACCGAATCAGGCGGGCGGCATCAGAAGCGCAATGGTGTCACGGATCAGCGTGAGCGTGGCCTGTTGCGTCAGCGTGGCCGGGCGAAGTGAACTGGTCGCCAGCGACACCCGGGTGCGCAGTGGCGGCCCGTCAATCGAGCGCACCGTGAAGGCCGAGGGGCGTATGGAGTTGGCCACCGCGTTGCGGGACAGCACGGCACTGCCAGCGCCGTCCGCCACCAGGTCCAGGATGGCGGAGACACCGTCAATCTCCAGCGCAATCACCGGGCGGCAGCCGATGTTGGCCATTTCGGACTCCACCTGCATGCGAATCGCGTTGGGGCGGCTGGGGATGACCAGCGGCAACCGGGCCACCTCCTTCAGCGCAATCGGGCCGGGGCCGGGGTCCTCCTGCAGGCCGGGTGGACGCCGCTGCACCAGCATCAGGTCTTCGTCCTGCAAAGGAAGGATTTCAATGTCCGGGCTGGCCTGGGCGTTGTACAGCACCGCAATGTCCAGTCGCCCGTTGACCAGCGATTCCAGCATGGCCACCGACAGGCCTTCGCTGATGGAAATCGTGGCATCCGGCATCTGCTGGCGAAAGGCCCGGGTCAGCGGCACCGTCAGCACCCGCGCCAGGCTGGTGGGCAGGCCCACCGCCACTCGCCCGGCCAGGGCGCCGCGCACGCGGCCCAACTCCTCCTTGGCGCGCTCCACTTGGTGCAGGATGCCGCGGCCATGGGCCAGCAGCAGCTTGCCCGCTTCGGTGGGCACGGCGCCGCGGCCATTGCGGGTCAGCAGGTTTTGCCGCAGCTCCACCTCCAGCAGGCGCACCTGGCGGCTTAGCGCCGGCTGTGCCACGTCCAGCGCAATGGCGGCACGGGTGAAGCTGCCCATTTCGGCCACGCGCACAAAGTATTCCAGTTGCTTCAGGTCCATAACGGTAATTGGGAATAGCTAAGGCTTAATTATGCCGATTTGCGATAGCTGCTAGTAGTAGCCCGGTCTTCCCTGGAAATCCGGCTCAGCCCAGAATTGCGTCCATGCAAACCCCTGCAAGCACCGCACCAGCGCCCCTGTCGGGCATCTCCTCCATGGCCACCCGCCAGTTGCTGGCCGAACTGACAGCGGCCTACACCGCCCGTACCGGTCAAGCCGTTGCCATCGAGTCGGTCGGCGGCGTGGACGCCGCCAAACGTGTGCAGGCGGGCGAGGCCTTTGATGTGGTCATTCTGGCATCCGACGCCATCGCCAAGCTCGTGGCCGCCGGCCATCTGCGCGCCGACAGCGTGACCAACCTGGTGCATTCCGATGTGGCCGTGGCCGTGCACGCCGGTGCGGCGGTGCCGGACATCAGCAGCGAATACGCCGTGCGCCAGGCCGTGTTGGCCGCGCCTACGATCAGCTACTCGACTGGCCCCAGCGGTGTTGCGCTGGCCGCGCTGTTTGAGCGCTGGGGCATTGCGGACCAGATCAAGGAGCGCATCGTCACCGCGCCGCCGGGTGTTCCGGTCGGCAGCCTAGTGGCCAAGGGCGAAGTCGCACTGGGCTTCCAGCAACTGAGCGAGCTGATCCATGTGGATGGCATCGCAATAGTCGGTCCGCTGCCCAGCGCCATCCAGATCAGCACCACGTTTTCTGCCGCCATGACGACTGGCTGCACGCGGCCTGCCGAGGTGCAGGCGCTGCTGGATTTCATGGCCTCGCCAGAAGCGGCAGACGCCAAGCGCGGCCAGGGCATGGTGCCAATCTGATATGAATTTGATAGCAGCCTACGCATGTTTTACGAGGGCTAGCGGCCTAAAACCCTTATGAAGGAACCATCCACCATGATCATCGACTGCCACGGCCACTACACGACGGCGCCCAAGGCGCTGGAAACCTGGCGCAACCAGCAGATTGCCGGCATCAAAGACCCCGCCGTCATGCCCAAAGTGGCCGACCTGAAAATCAGCGACGACGAGCTGCGCGAGTCGATTGAGACCAACCAGCTGCGCCTGATGCGCGAGCGCGGCTCTGACCTGACGCTGTTCAGCCCACGCGCCAGCTTCATGGCCCACCACATTGGCGACTTCAATGTCTCCAGCACCTGGGCCGCGATCTGCAACGAGCTGTGCTACCGCGTCAGCCAGCTGTTCCCCGACCACTTTGTGCCGGTCGCCATGCTGCCGCAAAGCCCGGCGTGGACCCTGCCACCTGCATCCCCGAGCTGGAGAAGTGCGTCAAGGAATACGGCAACGTCGGCATCAACCTGAACCCGGACCCCAGCGGCGGCCACTGGACCTCGCCCCCTTTGAGCGACAAGGCCTGGTTCCCGATTTACGAAAAGATGGTGGAGTACGACATTCCCGCCATGATTCACGTGTCCACCAGTTGCAACGCCTGCTTCCACACCACCGGCGCGCACTACCTGAACGCCGACACCACCGCCTTCATGCAGTGCCTGACCAGCGATCTGTTCAAGGAATTTCCGACGCTGAAGTTTTTGATTCCCCATGGCGGCGGCGCCGTGCCGTATCACTGGGGCCGTTTCCGGGGGCTGGCGCAGGAGCTGAAGAAGCCGCTGCTGCAGGACCACCTGCTGAACAACATCTTCTTCGACACCTGCGTCTACCACCAGCCCGGCATCGATTTGCTGAACACGGTCATCCCGGTGAAGAACGTGCTGTTTGCCAGCGAGATGATCGGCGCGGTGCGCGGCATCGACCCCGAGACCGGCAACTATTACGACGACACCAAGCGCTACATCGAGGCCTCCAAGATCCTCAGCGATGCGGACCGTCACCAGATTTACGAAGGTAACGCCCGGCGCGTGTTCCCGCGACTGGATGCACTACTAACCGCCAAAAGCCAATAAGGTTTTTTGGGGTCGGGTTCGAGAGCGAAGCGAAGCAGACCTGACCCCAATAAACCGTGCAACTTACGGAGACCAACATGAACAATCTAGGCATCGTCAAACGCAACATCACCCGCGCCGACAAGGCCGCCGTCGACAAACTCTCCCGCTTCGGCGTGGCCACCATCCACGAGGCCATGGGCCGCGTCGGCCTGATGAAGCCCTACATGCGCCCCATCTACAACGAAGCCCGCATCTGCGGCACAGCAGTCACCGTGCTGCTGCAACCCGGCGACAACTGGATGATGCATGTGGCTGCCGAGCAGCTGCAGCCTGGTGATGTGGCCGTGGCCGCCTGCACCACCGACAACGCCGACGGATTCTTTGGCGACTTGTTGGCTACGTCTTTCCAGGCCCGTGGCGCCGTCGGCCTGATCATCGACGGCGGCGTGCGGGACGTGAAGGACCTGACCGAGATGAACTTCCCGGTGTTCAGCAAAGCCATTAACGCCAAGGGCACGATCAAGGCGACTTTGGGCTCGGTCAATGTGCCCGTAGTGTGCGCGGGAGCCCAGGTGAATCCGGGTGATGTGGTGATTGCCGACATCGATGGTGTGGTCGTTGTGCCTGCAGCCATCGCGCAAAAAGTGGCGGATGCGGCAGAGGCGCGTGAGGCCAACGAAGGCGACAAACGCGCCATCTTTGCATCGGGTGTGTTGGGACTGGACTATTACAAGATGCGCGAAGGTTTGGAGAAGGCGGGGCTGCGTTACGTTGACTAGTGAGCGGCGTTGCGCTGGGCGGCCGAGCGTTCTGTTCCGTGTCCCCCGGCCGCAAGCGGCCTCCTCCTTGACCTACACAGAACGCTCAGCCACCCAGGCTTACGGCACTTGGTAAAAGTAGCCTCTAGCCCTCGTGGATATTGCGTAAGCAGCTACTTTATTGATAGCAATTATCAGGAACCCTATGGAATTCACCAAGACCCCTGGCTGGCTGGACTGGTACACCGGCCCCAGCAAGCCCCGCTTCCAGCTGCCACCCGGCAGCGTGGACGCGCACTGCCATGTGTTTGGCCCCGGCGACCAGTTCCCGTATGCGCCGGAACGCAAGTACACGCCGTGTGACGCGTCCAAGGACCAGTTGTTCGCGCTGCGTGACCACCTGGGCTTTGACAAGAACGTCATCGTGCAGGCCACCTGCCATGGCTCGGACAACCGCGCGCTGGTGGACGCCCTGAAGGCCTCCAACAACAAGGCGCGCGGCGTGGCTACCGTCAAGCGCGATGTGACGGATGCCGAACTGCAGGACATGCACGCTGCCGGCGTGCGCGGCACCCGCTTCAACTTCGTCAAGCGCCTGGCCGACTTCACGCCGCGCGAGGTGCTGCTGGAGATTGCCAACCGCATCGCGCCGCTGGGCTGGCATGTGGTGGTGTACTTCGAGGCGCAGGACCTGCCCGAGCTGTATGACTTTTTCACCGCCCTGCCGACCACCGTGGTGGTGGACCACATGGGCCGTCCCGATGTCAGCAAGCCCGTGGATGGACCCGAGTTCGCGCTGTTTGTGAAGATGATGCGCGAGCACGGCAACATCTGGAGCAAGGTGAGCTGCCCCGAGCGGCTCAGCATCGCCGGCCCCAAGGCCCTGAACGGCGAAGAAGGTTTGGACGCCTACCAGGACGTGGTGCCGTTTGCCAAACACCTGGTCGAGACCTTCCCGGACCGCGTGCTGTGGGGCACCGACTGGCCGCACCCCAATCTGAAGGACCATATGCCCGATGATGGTCTGCTGGTGGACTTCATTCCGCAGATTGCCACCACGGCGGAACTGCAGCGCAAGCTGCTGGTGGACAACCCCACGCGTTTGTACTGGAGCTAGCCATGTCACTCGACAAACCCTATCTGGACGTGCCCGGCACGACCATCTTTGACGCCGAGCAGAGTCGCAAGGGCTACCACCTAAACCAGTTCTGCATGTCGCTGATGCAGGCCGCCAACCGCGAGCGCTTCAAGGCCGACGAGCGCGCCTACCTGGACGAGTGGGCGATGACCGAGGAGCAGAAGCAGGCCGTGCTGGCGCGCGACCTGAACCGCTGCATCGCAGCGGGCGGCAATATCTATTTCCTGGCCAAGATCGGTGCCACCGATGGCAAGAGCTTTCAGCAAATGGCCGGCAGCATGACCGGCATGACCGAGGACGAATACCGCGCCATGATGGTCGCCGGTGGCCGCTCGGTCGAGGGCAACCGCGTCATTGGCGAAGATGGCAACGCCCAGGCCCACCACCAACCCCAAGGCAACACAGGCCAGAAAGCGAGTGCCTGACACCATGGCAAAAATCACCGCATCCATTTACACCTCCCACGTGCCCGCCATTGGCGCGGCGATTGACCTGGGCAAGACCACGGAGCCGTATTGGCAGCCGGTCTTCAAGGGTTACGAGTTTTCCAAGCAGTGGATGAAGGACAACAAGCCCGACGTCATCTTCCTGGTCTACAACGACCACGCCACGGCCTTCAGCCTGGACATGATCCCGACCTTTGCCATTGGCACCGCCGCCAGCTACCAGCCGGCCGACGAAGGCTGGGGCCCGCGCCCCGTGCCCGTGGTGCAGGGCCACCCGGAGCTGGCCGCGCACATCGCGCAGTCGGTGATCCAGCAGGACTTTGACTTAACAATAGTCAACAAGATGGACGTGGACCACGGCCTGACCGTGCCGCTCTCCTTGATGTGCGGACAACCCGACGCCTGGCCTTGCCCGGTGATTCCGTTTGCCGTCAACGTGGTGCAATACCCCGTGCCATCCGGCCAGCGCTGCTTCAACCTGGGCAAGGCGATTGCCAAGGCGGTGGAAAGCTACGACGACGACCTGAACGTGCACATCTGGGGGACCGGCGGCATGAGCCACCAGTTGCAGGGACCGCGTGCGGGGCTCATCAACAAGGAATTTGACAACGCCTTTCTGGACAAGCTGATTGCCGACCCGGCGGCCGCTGCCGCCATTCCCCACATCGACTACGTGCGCGAAGCGGGTAGCGAGGGCATTGAGCTGGTGATGTGGCTGATCGCCCGGGGTGCTATGAAAGATGTAGCAAACAAAGCAGCATCTGCGAGGGCTATCCACCGTTTTTACCATGTGCCAGCGAGCAACACGGCCGTCGGACATTTGATTTTGGAAAACCAATGACTTTGCGGGACAGACCTTTAGCTCTGTCCCCAACTGGAGAGAACTATGAGCAAAACCATCAAAGTCGCCCTCGCAGGCGCCGGTGCCTTTGGCATCAAACACCTCGACGGCATCAAGAACATTGACGGCGTTGAAGTCGTCTCGCTGGTCAGTCGCGAGCTGGACAAGACCCGCGAAGTGGCGGCGAAGTACGGCATTGGCCACGTCACCACCGAGCTGTCGGACAGCCTGGCATTGAAAGAGGTGGATGCCGTCATCCTGTGCACGCCCACCCAGATGCATGCCGCGCAAAGCATCGCCTGCCTGAAGGCCGGCAAGCATGTGCAGGTCGAGATTCCGCTGGCCGACTCGCTGAAGGGCGCACGCGACGTGGTGGCCATGGCGCAGAGCAGCGGCCTGGTCGCCATGTGCGGCCACACCCGCCGCTTCAACCCCAGCCACCAGTATGTGCACAAGGAAGTCACTGGCCGGGCGCTTCAACATCCAGCAAATGGATGTGCAGACCTACTTCTTCCGCCGCACCAACATGAACGCGCTGGGCCAGGCCCGTAGCTGGACCGACCACCTGCTGTGGCACCACGCCGCCCACACGGTGGACCTGTTCGCCTACCAGTGCGGCAGCCCCATCGTGAAGGCCAACGCCATCCAGGGCCCCATCCACCCCACGCTGGGTATCGCGATGGACATGAGCATCCAGCTCAAGGCCGCCAACGGCGCGATCTGCACGCTGTCGCTGAGCTTCAACAACGACGGCCCGCTGGGCACCTTCTTCCGCTACATCGGCGACAGCGCCACCTACATCGCCCGCTACGACGATCTGTTCAATGGCAAGGACGAGAAGATCGATGTGTCCAAGGTGGACGTGAGCATGAACGGCATCGAGCTGCAGGACCGCGAATTCTTCGCCGCCATCCGCGAAGGGCGCGCGCCCAACAGTTCAGTGGCCAGCGTGTTGCCTTGCTACCAGGTGCTGCACGAGCTGGAGTTGCAACTCAAAGTGTGATTGAAGTAACCCGCGCCGTGCGGGTCAATGCAGCTTAGGTCGATGCGCCACGGCAAAACGCTCTGCCAGATCCGCCAGTCGCTTATCAAGCGTCCACAACTCCGCTCCGGGCGTGATGAGCGTGGATGCCAGCAGGGTCATATCGACCAACCCGCACCCCAGCCCGTACAGCTTTTCGCGCTCGATAAACGCCATGACCTCGCGCAAGTTCGCCTGATTGCAGGGCTGCAACAGTCCCATGTGGCTCAGCGTCTGGGCGCGGGGGGCCGGTGGTGTTCCGCAGGCGATTTCTCCGATGACCATGGGGTGCGTTAGCGCGAGGTCTTGCCCGATGAGGTCAACCAACACATCGTTGCCGTGTCTGAAGTGGTCTATCCACACCGAGGTATCGATGAGCACACTCATGGCGAAGCCGGCTCTTCCCGGCGACGGGGCACATCCCGCATCTCAGGCACGGAGCCGCCCAGCGCGGCAAGGCGTTTCGCGGCTTGCACACGCACGAAGGTCTTCATGGCTTCCCGGAAAATGTCTGTCTTGTCCATATCGGGGTCGGCCACTTCCAGGGCCTTCTCAAACAGGGCGTCGTCAATCGTGACCGTGGTACGCATGGGAAAATCTCCGCATCAAAGATGATGTCATTTTGCATCACATACATCATCCAAGCAAGTTCGTGCTGAAGCTATGGGTGAATGGCGTATCGATCAGCCATGCGCGGCCAGCATGCGCCGCAAATGGTCTGACAGCGCCACTTTCAGTGCTTTGGGTTTGACGATGTCGAACGCCAGGTTCAGCCGCGCCAGGTCGCGGGCAAAGGCGCTCAGGTCGTCGATTTGCGCGTCCACCCGGATGCTGCCGCCCCGCTGCTCGGTCAGCGTACCGATGCTGGCCGGAATGGCGCGCCGCACGGCCGCCAGGTCCGCCCGAAAGCGCAGCACCACGGCGTGTGCACGCGCCAGCCGGGCGATGGACTCGCGCAGATACGCCAGCACGTCAAACGCGGGCGGCCTGCCAAACGACTGGGGCAGCGCCTGCACCGCCTGCACACGGTCCAGGCGGAAGGAGCGCAGCGCCTGGCGCAGGTGGCAATGGCCGACTACGTACCAGGCGCCATACAGGTAGCCTACGCCATAGGGGTCCAGGTCGCGCTCGGTGGTGCTGCCGTCCAGCGCGCGGTACACCAGGTGCACGCGCTGCGCGGCACTGGCACAGCGGGTGATCTCGGCAAAGGCCACGCTGCCACTTTCGGCCTGCGGCCGCGTCAGGTCCAGCGCAACGACGGCATGCAGGTCACCCACCTTGCGGCGCAGAGATACCGGCATCACCCGCTCCAGCTTGGCCTGCGCGCTGGCCACGGCGGGCGTCATGTCCGCCAACCCCAGCTCGCCGGCCACGCGCAGCCCCACCGACAGCGCCAGCGTCTCGTCGTTGCTGAACATCAGGGGCGGCAGCTTGAAGCCGGGCATCAGCGCGTAGTGGCCGTCGCGTCCGCGCTCGGTGCGGATGGGCACGCCAAAGCGTTCCAGCTCGACGATGTAGCGGCGCACCGTGCGGCGCTCCACGCCCACCAGGGTGGCAATCTGCGCACCACTCAGCGTGGGGTGCGATTGCAAGAGTTCCAGCACGGCCAGCACGCGCTGCAGCGGTTTTTCCATGGGACGCATGGTACGCCGATATAGGTCACATACGGTCCTATATGGCACCTAGACTGCGGCCTTCTTCACTTCCGCACGAATGGATTCGCACCATGGCACCCGATCTCTGGCTCTACTTTCTGGCCGTGCTGGCCGTCATCCTGTTGCCCGGCATGGACATGGCCTATGTGATGGCCAGCAGCGTGTCCGGCGGGCGCCGCGGCGCCGTCAGCTCGGTGCTGGGCATTGCCAGTGGCGGCGCCATCCATGTGGCGGTGGGCGCCACCGGCATGGCGGCACTGATGCTGGTGGTGCCCGAGCTGTTTCGCGCCATGCTGCTGCTGGGAACGTTGTACCTGCTGTGGATAGGCTGGGGCATCTGGCGCAGTGCCGATGACGCCCCCTCATCGTCACCATCCGACGTGGCACCCCCGTCGGGCGCGGCGATCTACCGGCGCGCCGTCACCACCTGCCTGCTCAATCCCAAGGCCTATGCCTTCACGCTGGCACTGTTCCCCGCCTTTGTGCGCAGCGACACCCGCTCGCTGGTGGCGCAGACACTGGCCCTGGGCCTCATCACCGTGGGCACGCAAATCGTGGTCTATGGCACCGTTGCCGCGCTGGCCGTGCGGGCACGTGACCTGATCCGCGCCCGCCAAAGTCTGATTGCACGCACCATGGGCGGCATGCTGATCGTCAGCGCACTGCTGACGGCCACGCGCGCCTGGGCCGGCTAGGAGCCGCCCTGCCCCCTGATACAAGAGACGAAACGCCTCCTTCAGAAGAGAAGCGCCGAACCCGCTCAATTTGGATGCCACGGTACTGACAGCGTGGGTCGATACAGAACACGCGGCCCGTTGCCGTAATAGGAAAAGAGGGGCAGGTGGGACCGATGACCGTTCAACGCCCGTACCAGCTCCTGGAGCATGAAGACCGTTACGTCGATCAGTGGGTATTGCAACGCGTGCTCGACCGCAGCCCAGTGAAGATGCTGCAGTTCCCCATCACCACCGATATCACCTTGAAACAGCTCTTCCGGCGCAGCAAAGAAGCGTGCGTGGTAGCGCACCGGACTGACCACCGGCGTAATAGCCCGCCCGATGTAGCGAAGGCTCTGCGCGCCCGCTTCGGCCTTCAAAACCAGGCCGGTTTCCTCTCGGGCCTCGCGGATCGCGGCGGTCTGTAGTGCATGTGCCAGATCCAAGCGCTTGCCGACCCCCATGTGGTCGGCCCACGGCACAGCGCACAAAGATGTGGGGTAGTCTGCCGGGTCCACCGCCCCGCCTGGGAAGACGTACACGTCCGGCGCAAACTTGGCCCGGGCGTGGCGCTTGCCCAGCAAAACTTCCACCTGCCGACCAGAGCCGCGGTAGACGATGAGGCTGGCCGCGTCGCGCGGCCTCCGTGGGGATGGGCGGCCGGTTGGGTTCGGAAGTGGGTTCGCAGTCATTGCAGGATCGTATCCGCCCAACACTCGGGTCTGGCAGACCTGCGCAGTTTGGGTTAACGTGCCTCTCCTAACTTTAAAGGAGCCAAGATGTTGAGCAAGAACACAATTTGCCTTTGGTACGACGGTACTGCATTGGACGCAGCGACGTTCTACGCCGCAACGTTTCCCGACAGCACTGTGGGCGCTGTCCATCGCGCGCCCGGCGACTATCCATCGGGCAAGCAGGGTGACGTCTTGACGGTGGAATTCACCATCATGGGTATCCCTTGCCTCGGCCTGAATGGGGGGCCGGAGTTCAAACACAACGAAGCCTTCTCATTCCAGGTAGCGACCGACGACCAGGCTGAAACGGACCGGTTGTGGAACGCGATTGTTGGAAACGGCGGCAATGAAAGCGCCTGTGGTTGGTGCAAGGACCAATGGGGTCTGTCGTGGCAGATCACGCCACGCGCCCTGATTGCCGCGATCACCGATCCAGATTCGTCAGCGGCCAAGCGCGCCTTCGAAGCCATGATGGGCATGGGAAAGATCGATATCGCCAAGGTAGAAGCGGCGCGCCGCGGATAAACGTTTGCTTCTCTCGACCAGGCGTTACCCACCGACTCACAACCGCCATTCACCGAAAAGGCAGCGACAGGCAGGCAAGCCTTGGGTATCGTGACACCCATGGCGCAGAAAAGCGCTCCCACCATTTGAAAGCAAAGGCACACCACCATGGGACATGGGTCGCGAGAACACAAGCACCAGCACAACGGGCACTGGATCACTGGCTCCATCTTGATAGGCATTGGCAGCCTGTTCCTGCTGGACCGGCTGGACTACCTGGATGCCCCTTCATTACGTCAGTACTGGCCTTTTATCATCGCCATCGCGGGTGTCGTCGGCATCGTGGGTGCGCGCAGCGCAGACCAAGTCGCCAAAGGTGGTTTTCTGGTCTTTTTGGCTTTCTGGCTCTACGCCTCGCTGGAACATGTGTGGGGCCTCAGTTTCCACAATAGCTGGCCAATGATTTTGATCGCCCTCGGACTACGTCACATCTTTGTAGGTCTTGCCGGCAAGGGCGAAGACCAGCCCGGGGAGAAGCGGACATGAGCCGCCACCGCACTCCGCGCCAGCGCATCGCATTTGGGCTTGTGCTGGCGTTTCTTGGCATGCTGTTCTTGTTGGACAACTTTCGGGTATTTGATGCCCGGGCCGTGTTGTCTTTCTGGCCAGTCGTCTTGATCGCGGTCGGTGGCCTGAAACTCAGCAATGCCCGGCGGCCCGCGGATTACGTCGTTGGCGGCACCATGGTGCTGGCGGGCGTGTTACTGACCTTGACCCACATGGGTGTGATTGAAGTGCGCTGGCGTGATTGGTGGCCAGTCCTACTGATCGCATTGGGTGCCGTGGTGATTCTTCAAGGGCAATTGCGCGGCAATGTGGACACGGGTGCCCAAGGCGACTCTGTCGCATCCTCACAAGAGCCCCAAGTGGATCTCACGGTGGTCATGGGCGGCACCCAGCTGAAAGTGGACTCCCAAGACTTCAGGGGTGGAGCGATTACCGCCGTCATGGGTGGGGTCGAGGTAGATTTCAGTAATGCGTCCATCAACGGCGAAGCCGTCTTGCAGGTGTTCGTTGCCATGGGTGGCGTTGATATCAAAGTACCGACGGACTGGAGCGTTATCGTCAACGGCATCCCATTACTGGCCGGCATAGAAGACAAGAGTGTGCCACCGGCCAACCCTGCCAAACGCCTGACGATCACCGGCTACGTGATCATGGGTGGCGTCGAGATCAAGAACTGACCCGACGGGTAAACCAGCATGCATCCGGTGTTATCCAGCGTGCGTTCGCTGACGTGGTATTTCCTCGTGTGGTTGGTCCTCGGCGTTGCGGTTGCCAGTGTTCTCGCATGGTCAACGACAACGCCGTGGCGCAATGCGCTCTGGTTTGCCATTCCGGTTTGTGTCGCTTATGCCTTTGTCCTGCCCTCCGCCTATTACGTCTGCCGCGCCTTGCCCTTTACACGGCGCCACCTGGGGGTTGGCATCGCACTTTTCGCATCGGCATCGGCAGTCGCGGGTGGTGTTGGCTGGGGAATTTGTCTGGGCTGGAATGGGTTGGGTCAGGGTTTGGAACAGGACTGGGCCGGCATCGTGATAACCCCGGCCCTGGGGCTGGCCCTGTTTGCTGTGGCTGCCGGTCTTTATCTATCGTCGCTGCTGATGCACGATGTGCTGATTGCCATGGACCAGGTACACGCCGCACAGCGACGCGAGGTGCAGTCATTGGCGCTGGCGCAGGCGGCTGAACTGCAAATGCTGCGCACCCAAATCAACCCGCACTTCCTGTTCAACTGCCTGAACTCCATCAGCGCTCTGACCAGCTCCGATGCGGCAGGTGCTCGGTCCATGACCATTGCACTGGCGCAGTATTTTCGCCAGACGCTCGCTTTGTCGGAACAGGCCACTATTGCGCTGGAGCAAGAGGTCGCGCATTGCCAGTCTTTTCTGGCCATTGAAAAGCAGCGCTTTGGAGGCAAATTGTCAGTCGACATTCAACTGCAGGACCTCGCGCAAACCGCACTGGTTCCCCCAATGTTGTTGCAGCCTTTGGTTGAGAACGCTGTCAAACACGGCATTGCACAACGCGTTGGCGCGGGTGTGGTGGCGATCCAAGCCCGGGTGCAAGGCAACTGGTTACACCTGAGCGTAGAAAACCCCATAGAGGCCGACCCCTTGCGCGCGCACGTCACGCATACCGTCGATGGCCTGGGCCTGGGCCTGAGAAACTGCCAGCAGCGCCTGCGTAACCTCTATGGCGACCAGGCGCGCATCACACAGCACGCAACGACGGAGCGCTTTGTGGTGGAATTGACCTTGCCATTCGCACCCGGTGCTCAGGGCGTAAACCGTTGACGCATTAACCATGATTCGAACCCTGATAGTGGATGACGAGGCATTGGCTCGCGGCTTGGTGCGCGAGTACCTGCAAACACATGACGACATCGAAATTGTTGCCGAGTGCGACAACGGTTTTGATGCCGTCAAAACCATTACCGAGCTGCGCCCTGATCTGATCTTCCTGGATATCCAGATGCCACGGCTTTCGGGCCTGGAAGTGCTGGAGCTCACGCAACGCGACCACGGCGTCATTTTCACTACCGCTTATGACCAACATGCGCTGAAGGCCTTTGACCTGCGAGCGGTGGACTATTTGCTCAAGCCATTTGCACAAGCACGCTTCGACGAGGCTCTGGTGCGGGCCCGCACGCTGCTGGGGCAGGCCTCCACCGGGGTCCGAGCCTTGGCCGCACAACCCGTCGGTAAGTTGGAGCGGCTGCTGGTTCGCGAACGCAACCAGGTGTTTGTGCTGGCACTGGACACTGTGGCCTGTGTCGAAGCACAGGACGACTACATCCAAATCTACTGCCCAGGCAAAACCTATCTCAAGACACAAAGCCTGAGTGACCTGGAAACACGCCTGGACCCGGCTCTGTTTGTGCGGGTGCACCGCTCCTGGATCATCAATCTGGCCCAACTCAAGAACATCGAACGCCTGGCCAAGGACAGTTTTGTAGCCGTATTGCACACTGGCCAACAAGTGCCCATCAGCCGTGCAGGGCACGAGCGCATCAAGGCATTGATTTAAAGAGCTCAGTAGTCACTGTGACTCTTTACCCGCAACGGCTGTTGTAGTTTTCCTCGAAGCGGCGCAATTCAGCCTTCTCGCCATCGGTCAGGTCAGTCCGCGCACGCTTGCTGAACAGAATGCGTTTCGACTCACCACATTGCTGTTGATGGATCAATGCGCGTTCTTTGTCCAGCTTGTTGGCATTCTTGGCCTGGGTGAGCTGGTCTTTTTTGTCCCTGCGCTCTTGCGCCATGAGCGCATTGGAGGCGCTTTCACTCTCGGAGCATTCCAGGCTGTACTCCCGACGCATCTGACTGATGGTGTCGTAATTCAGGCCATTCGTCGGACCCATGCGTATGGCGTCGTTGAGTGAGGCACAACGTGGCGTCAAATACTTCAAATTGGCCGGGGGTGGGGGTGCTTTGGGTATGGGAGTCTGATAGATCGTTTGTGTGCCTGATGGCCCGTAATAAACCACACCACTACCCGGACAGGGCTGGGTGGATTGGTAGGTCCGGCCATTGCTGGTGCAGGTGTAGCGAGGCTGCGCCTGTGCACCCGCCGCAATGAACAGCACCGCAATTCCCAGCGCGATAAACCATGTATTTCTCACAAACCCGTCAACCCGTAATGATCCAATGCCTTTGATTTTATCCATTTGGTCTGCAGGATCTGCTGTGCAAGTCGTTGGTAAATTACCGTCGTAACGTGCTGGTGTAAATCGACTAAACGTCGGCCAAGCCCTCGGTTGGCCAGTCTGTCGCACGATTACCGATCTCTCGCTCTGCGTTTCACTAAACTGGTCCCAATGAGCCCACCCCGTCAACCGCATCACACACGAAACCAGCTAATTTCCTATTTCCGCAATGGCGATGCCATCCGCAGTCGAAGTGTGAGCGACGCCGTGCTGTCTGGCATTGTCGCCACACCTGCGCCACCTGCAAGGTTGATCGCCGATTGGGAACGAGAGTCATTGCTGCACTTGGGCCTGGAACCTGGTGACGTCGAGGTATTGCCGCTGGCGCGTGCCCGTGCGCGCTGGCCAGATTACCAATACTGCGTGCAGGCGGTGTCCGATTGGACGCGCACACTCCTTCTGCGCGACGTGCTGGCGCTCAGTGAGGTCGCTTTAATGGCCTGCCGCGGTGCGAGGTACCACCATGATGGCGGCCAGTATGGCGGCATGGCCTTTTGCAATCTCTTTCTGAGTGAGGACAAAGGTCTTGACTTGCACTTTCCACACGCCGGTCATCGAATTCCTCTCTCTCGGGGTAGGCTTGTGGTGTTCGACACCGCACAGCCTCACGCCGTCATCAAGCGGCACAGCCATGGCTTCCATGCGGCTGACTTCGCCGCTGACCAGGACTGCACCCAAGTATTTCTGAGCTGGGAGCTACCCATCCAAAACGCCTGTGTCGAGCAAGCCCTTGGGATCAACTTCGACGTGGACCCGACGACCTCTTTGACGTTGAACGAAGAACAAGTCTGGCGGGATGGTGCACGTGCCGCTGTGTGCCCGGACTCCGGTCGGTGGTGCGAGGCTGAATAACACTCCACGCAGAGTGCAGGCGCCACGAGCGAAGAGAATGAAGCCTATGCAATCACAGACACTCTTTTCGGCTTCAGGCCGCCCCGTGCTGGTTCCCGCACTGCTGGCCATCCTGGTGCTAGCGGGTTGTTCTTCTGCTCCCTTGGTCGAAACGCAGACACCAATACCATCGACGGCTGAAGCCAAGCCAGCCCCATCCGAATCCGGCGAGCTCGAACCGATGCAGAAGTTTGCCCGCTGGGTGGCAGATTTCAGTACCGAAGCGCGCGCCGCCGGCATTACCGACGCCACCCTTCACCTCGCATTCGACAACGTCAGCTTTCTTCCTCGTGTCACCGAGTCGGATCGGGCCCAGCCGGAGTTCACCCGCACGGTATGGGCCTACCTCGACAGCGCGGTATCTGCGCAGCGCATCACCCGTGGCAAGGACAGTTTGGCGCAACACCGTTCCATCATTGAACCGATCGCAACACGTTACGGCATTCCGGCCGAAATCCTCGTCGCCATCTGGGGCATGGAGAGCAGCTACGGCCAATTTGTGGGCGACATACCGACCATCGACGCCTTGGCCACCCTGGCTTTTGACGGGCGCCGCGAAGCGTGGGCGCGTGGCCAGTTGCTGGCTGCATTGAAGATTTTGCAGAACCGCGATATTGACCGCACGCAGATGATCGGTTCGTGGGCGGGTGCCATGGGTCAGACGCAGTTCCTGCCCTCGGTATTTTTGGCCCACGCGGTCGACGCCGATGGTGATGGCCGACGCGACATCTGGGGCAGCGTACCCGACGTGATGGCCTCCACCGCTAACTTTTTGAGCAAGTCCGGATGGCAGACCGGTCAAATATGGGGGCTGGAAGTACGCCTTCCGTCAGGATTCGACTACGTGCGTGCCGACGCCACGGTACGACAGTCGGCAGATGCATGGGCCGCAGAGGGTGTGCAAGCCATGGAAGGCACGCCGCTGCCAGCCTTGACCGACAGTTCTGTTCTGCTCCCCGCTGGCGCGCGCGGACCCGCTTTTCTGGTGGGACCGAACTTCCGCACCATCCTGCGCTACAACAACGCAACCAGTTATGCGCTGGCCGTCCATCTGCTGGCGCAGCGGCTAACCGACGGCCCTGCCATAAAGACACCGTGGCCGCGTGATGTGCAGGCTTTGAACCGCAGCCAGGTGCTGGCGCTGCAAACGGCGCTCAACGCGCAGGGGTTTGACAGCGGAACGCCAGACGGCATGATGGGCCCCGCCACTCAGCGCGGCATTCGTCTTTTCCAGCGAAGCGTGGGCCTGCCGGCGGACGGGTATCCGACACTGGACCTGCTACAGCGCCTGCAGTGATGCAGCGATCAAACTACTCAGGCATCCAGTTCGGGGTAATACCGGAAGATGCCCGTCTCGTTGAATGGTATGCGGCGCTCGCTCGCCAGGTAAGCCGCCACACGTTTGTGCTGCGTCACGCGCGCATGCAGCGCCATCACGCGAGGTGTCTTCTTCGTGGCGCGCCGGGTCGCTTTGGGGAAAGCGTAGAGCAGGCCCTCCACCAATTGAAACAGTGACAGGTCGGCATAGCTGATTCATGCACCGACCAGGTATTTGTCACCCTTGGGGTTGCGCTCCAGTACGGTCTCCAGCCAGCCCAGGAATTTGGGGATGCGCTGGGTACGAAACGACTTGGCCACCTTGGCGGCCTCCGGTTTTTGGTCTTCGTAATACAGTCCCACACCGACTGGGTGGTGCGTGTTGTGCGCCTCGCTCACGGCGTCGGCAATGGTCAATTGGATTTGGTGCGTCCAGATGCGGTCCGTTTCACTGGCGCCCACCAGCTTCAGGCGGGGCCCCAGGTAAAGCAGGATGGCAGCGGTCTGTGCTATTGCCAGTTTGCCGTCAACCAGCACCGGGCACGCAAAAGGTGGTCGCACGGCCGAAGGGTCTTGCAGGCAATGCAGCAGCGCGGGCATGCCCTGCCCCGCCGCGGCCTCCCCGCGCCCCACATCGGTATAGGGCGCACCTGCCGCTTCCAGCGCCAGGCGAACAAACTCCCCACGGCCTTGAAGGCCGGGCCAATAGTAAAGTTGATATGCCATGGCCGATGGGCGCGCCGAAAGGATACTGCAATAGCGTGTCGTGGCCCGCATCAGAGTCAAAAAGTGCGTCGTCGACGCGCAACCGCCAGCACGCGGTCAAAAACGACAGAACCATTGCTGAACTTGCTCAATCACCCACTGAGGGGCATCCAGCGGCAGGTCATGCCCAGCATCGGGGTGCAGGGCCATGGGAATCCCCCAGTGCTGCGCTATGGCGCGTGTGCACTGCACGCTTACCAATCCATCGCGTTCACTACCTAGCAACAGCACCGGGCAGTGCAGCGCCTGCGGGCTGGCGCAAAAGCGTGCCGCGGCGATCAGTTGGCGCATCGCGTTACCGGCGCCTACGGGGTGCCGCTGACGAATGGCAATCCAGTTGGCAAGCTCATCCAGGTGTTGGTCGGGCTGGTTGCTGGTCATGCGCAGGACCGCTCGCTCGAAAGCGGCGTCGGATGGGCCCAAAAGCAGCAAGCCTAAGAGGCGGTTGTAGTTGCGCGGCCGCAAGCGCTGGTAAACGGGATTGAACGGGCGAAAGCTGGTGTTGATCAACACGGCAGCCGTCAGTTCCTGCGGTGCCATGTGGGCCCAATGCGCGGTCACCATGGCCCCCATCGACATGGCCAGCACGTGGTAAGGCGGCGCGTATCCCTGGCGCGACAATTCAGCCCGGCAAAAGTCCACCAGGTGGGTGATGGATAGAGGGCTGCGTTGTTGGTGGAGTATTCCATTGCCGGGCAGGTCCAACACGACAACGTGGGCATCCGGGAGCGCTCGCTGGAACGCGTCTGGAAAGCTACCCCAGTGCGCCGACTCACGTGTCAGGCCGCGCAAAAAGACCCAGGTCACTTTTACCTCGTCAGTCATACCAGTTCTTCAGTGCTTCGGCGTGTAGCTTGATACGCGTGGCCTCAAAGGGCAACCAACGTTCATAACTGCAGGCTGCGCGGGACAAAAAGTCCAGCAACGCGAGGTGGCGGCGGAGCACTCGGTGCTGGCGATGTTCAATCAGCGGGTTGAAGATGCCCTTGAGCGAAAACATCTGGCGCGGGTTCTTCTTGATCCACAGCCAGGAGCCCATCTCCAGCGTCAGCGGCAGGAAGACCCGGTTCTCGTTGTCGCAGGCCTGCAGGTACAGGTGGTCCCAGATATCACCATGGGCCAGGTACTGCAGGCTTTGCGGCTCAAACACATAGGCATGGTGGTTGTAGGTTTGCAGGAATACCTCTTTGAGCGCCTGCATCTCGGCCAAATGTGTAATCGGCTTGCGGGTGTGGGCGTAGGGAAACCACAGGCGGTCGCGGGCGCCAAAGCCGGAGTGGCAGTCCAGCGCCAGGCTGAAGCGCCGGGTCAGCAGTTCGGACTCCACCACGCCGCACAACGCCTGGTTTTCCGCCTCCATGGCCTCGCCCAACCGTCCCCGGTACCAGGGCAGTCCCGCGCTGATGCGCTGGCCACCGATCAGGAACGGCACCTGGTCCACCGCATCCACCGGGGCGTTGCGCATCAGGTCCACCCCATTGAGGTTGGCCCGTGTGCCCATCAACATGCCGCCGGGGTTGACGATGGGCATGAACACCAGGCGCACGGACTCCAGTTGCTGGTGCAGCGTGGCATCCCACTGCAGGCGCATGACCAGGCTGTGCAGAAAGGCGATTACCACCTCGGCGCCAATGCGCTCCAGGCCGTGCACACCGCCAAAAAAACCGATGGCCGGCACCTGGTGGCTGGTATTACCCAAGCCAATGGCGTACACCGGCAGCGTGCTGCCGTTGGGAAGTGCGGCCTGGTGTGCGATCTGTACGTCCAGGTGTTTGCCGCCCAGGTCCAATATGCGCTCCACAGCTTCAAGCTCGGGCAGGTAATTCATCGGGGAAGCATAGTGTCCAAAGCACCTGCCCGTTGCATATCAGACCCCATCGCAAGGGTAAGCGTGTTTGACGCGAAACCGTCACATTGGCGCGTTAGCCTAGGAACTCCATCAACGACAGAATTGGAGTACGCCATGCTCTGGAAACTCTTGGGATTGCAGAAAAAGCTAGACGCACTGTTTGACGACGGCTGGGTCGGGCTGGGCTTTGCCACCGCCAGTGGTGGTGGCAGTATTGGCACGCCGCAAGACAAGGCTGGCACGTCGATGGAGCAAGTGCATGCATAGCGCCGCGCGCTACGTTGCAGTGCTGGGCAGCGTGGTCTGGGGTGTCGTTGAGTTGGTAGCGTTGCAGCGTTCACGCTACCGTGCCTGGACGATGCGAACCTGAACCTGCGGCCCGCTGCACGCCACAACCCGCGCCAGGGCCCGTGCGGGGCACTGGATAATGGTGGGCATGCAACCTATCAGCGCACCACACTGGAGCCAGCCCGGCACACGAGCAGCTTTCTGGGACGGCGTGCGTGACACCGTGGGGGTTGTGCCGTCTTACCTTCCGTTTGCATTGGTGTGTGGAGTCGCATCCGTCAACGCCGGTTTGAGCACCAGCGCTGCGATTGCCCTGCCCGCGCTGGTGTTTGCGGGTTCTTCCCAAGCGGTATTGACCCAGTTCATCCAAAGTTCAGCCTCGTTGTGGGTGGCCATCTTGTCTGGCTGTGTGATCAACTTGCGCATGGCGGTATACAGCGCCGCATTGAGCCCCAAAGTCAGGCAGTTCAGCACTGGGCAACGGATGTTGATCGCCGCCTTTTTGGTAGACAACAGCTTTGCCTTCATGCAAAAGCGCGAATTAGACAGGCCGAAAGACCCCCACCTGATTGCCTACTACGCTGGCCTGACCGCCGTGTTTTGGCCGAGCTGGCTGTTGTTTTGCGTGATCGGTATCTTCGCCGGCAACATCGTGCCGGCCAGTTGGCAGCTCGAATTTGCGATACCCCTGTCCTTCATCGCCATCCTGGTGGGTTCGGTGCGCAGTGTTCCGATGGCCGCAGCGGCGGTCGTCGGAGGCTTTGCCAGTGTGCTGCTGTTTTCGCTGCCGCTCAAGTTAGGTTTGGTGGTGGCATGCCTGGCCGGTTTGCTGGCCGGCGTGTTCGCTGAGAAAGGAGTGTTTTGGTGGACGTCACGCAAAGCTGGATAGTGGTGCTGGGCCTGGCGGTAGGGACCTTCCTGATCCGTTATTCGTTTATCGGCCTGCTGGCAGACCGCGACATGCCGCACTGGCTGGAGCGGGCACTCAAACTGATGGTTCCGGCCATTTTTGCAGCCATTGTGTTGGGTGGTGTGGTCATGGTGGGCGGACAGGTGGCCGACCTGAGCCACTGGCCCCGTTATGCGGCAGCGGCAGCGGCCTTCGTCGCAGCGATGGCCAGCCGGGGCAGCATGTTGCTCACCGTGATCGTTGGCATGACGGCCCTGCACGGTCTGCCGTGGTTGCTGCGATGAGACAGCCACCACTCGCTCCAACCATCATGTTGGTGACAACACCTGTTCCTCATGGTCGGTCATCAGCTTTGCGATGATGCGCCGCAACCAGCGTGTTCCCGGATCCTGGTGGTAACGCTCGTGCCAATGCTGCTTGACCGCGTATTGCGGCAATTGAAACGGCACGGGAAATGTCTTGAGCGCACCGCGGCCGCGCAGAACATCACCCAGTCGTGCGGGGATGGTGATGATCAGGTCGGTGTGCTCCACCACCAGCGCCGCACCGATAAAATTGGGTATTTTGAGTGAAATCTTGCGCTTCAATCCCAGTCGTGCAATTTCCTGGTCAATCAACAACGGGGCCGCGCCCGATGAGCTGATGACAGCGTGGTTTTCCGAGCCAAAGTGCTGCAACGTCAGCTCGTCGCGGATGCGCGGATGGTGGGCGCTGACCATGCACACAAAGCTCTGGTCAAACAGCACTGTCTGGTAGAACCCCGCCTCCAGCTGGGGCATAAACCCAATGGCCAGGTCAGCCTCGCCGCTCTCCAGCATGCGGGCAATGTCCGCCGACAGCGGGATAATTTCAATGTGAATGCTGGGCGCCGTGACCCGCAGGGTTTCCCACAGCCTGGGCAACAGCACCAGCTGGGTGATATCGGTCATGCAGATGCGAAACGTGCGCTCCGAGGTGGCGGGATCGAAGTCGTTGCGGTGGCCCAGCACCACGTCCAGCGCTTCCAGCACGCCGCGAACCGGTCGCACCAGCCCTTCGCCGAACGGCGTTGGCTCCATGCCAGTGGACGTGCGCACAAACAGCGGATCATCAAAGTGGTGCCGCAGCTTGGACAGGGCCACACTCACCGCGGGCTGGCCCAGGTCCAGCGCCAATGCCGCGCCGGTCACGCTGCGGGTCTTGTAAATCTCGTCAAAAACCGACAGCAATCGAAGATCCATCGTGTTCATCGCAGTACCTTTATTCGATTTTCGAATACCCAATATTCGCTTACCCGGATTTACAACATTTTGACCGACTTCTACGATCCACCCATCGCAAGAAATATCAACTTGGGGAACAAAAAAATGCAAGAACTTGGCCGCCTTGAAGACCTGCCCGAAGACTACCGTGCCGCGCTGACCGCACAAAACCTGGTTCCCCTGTGGCCCAGCCTGCGCGCGGTGCTGCCTCCCGGCAAGCCCGCCATCAAGACCCAGCCCACCTGCTGGCCGTACCAGGACTTGCGTCCACTGCTGCTCCAGGCCGGCGAGTTGACGCCAATGGAAAAGGCCGAGCGCCGCGTGCTGGTGCTGGCCAACCCGGGCCACGGTCTGGAAAAAATGCAGGCCAGCTCCACCATGTACCTGGGCATGCAGTTGCTGCTGCCAGGTGAGTGGGCCCCCGCCCACCGCCACACACCCAATGCGGTGCGCATGATCGTGGAAGGCGAGGGCGCCTACACCACGGTCGATGGCGAGAAGTGCCTGATGTCTCGCGGCGACCTGATCCTGACCCCCACCGGCCTGTGGCACGAGCACGGCCATGACGGCGACAAGCCCGTGGTCTGGCTCGACGTGCTGGACCTGCCCATTGTCTATTTCATGGAAGCGTCCTACGTCACCGAAGGCAAGGCCCAAACTGTGAACAGCGACGCGGCAGGCCTGGCCTACCAGCGCGGCGGCGTGGTGCCCGCACCAGTGTTTGCCCGTACCCAAACGGCCTTCCCCATGCTGCGCTACCCCTGGGTGGATGTGCGCGCAGCGCTGGAAACCCTGGCCCGCACCCAGCCGGAAATCGAAGCCGTGCAGGTGGCCTACATCAACCCCGAAACCGGTGGCGATGCGCAGAAAATCCTGGGCTTCTCGGCCCTGATGCTGCGCCCCGGCGAAACACTGAACCTGCCCGCCCGCTCCACCGCCATGGTGTTCCACCAGATCGAAGGCAGCGCTTCGGTAAAGGCAGACGCCAGCGGCTTCACATTGGCCGAGGCCGACACCTGCTGCATCCCCGGTTACACGCCGATCACGCTGGCCAACCAGTCGGCCACCCAACCTGCCTTTGTGTTTATTGCCGACGACGCACCCTTGCAGAAAAAGCTGGGGCTCTACGAAGTCCGCGAAGTTTGAAACGTCTGATCTGCTCCTTCTCAAAACATACACGCCACCATGACCAACTACCTCTTCGCTCCCGCCCCCGTACCCTCTTTGTCCGTGCGCGGCGTGGACGCCCGCTTCCCCGTGAACCGCATCTTCTGCGTGGGCCGCAACTACCACGCCCACGCGGTGGAGATGGGCCGCCCTGTGGATAAATCCACCAGCAAGCCGTTTTATTTCACCAAGGCATCCTCCACGCTGGTCGAGTCCGGCGCCACGGTTCCGTACCCGGCCGGCACCAGCAACTACCACTTCGAGATGGAACTGGTGGTGGCCATTGGCGCACCGGGTTTTCGTGTGAAGGAAGCCGATGCGGCCAGCCTGATTTATGGCTACGCCGCCGGCTTGGACATGACCCGGCGCGACCTGCAACTGGTGGCCCGCGACCAGGGCCGCCCCTGGGATCTGGGCAAGGACTTCGAGAAGTCAGCCGTGTGCTCGGAGATCGTGCCCATGGGCAATCTGGGCGTGCTGCAAAAAGGCGTCATCAACCTGCAGGTCAACGGCCAGGCCAAGCAGACCGCGGATCTGGGCCAACTGATCTGGAACATCCCGGAGTTGCTGGCCGACCTGTCGCAGTACTACCACCTGCAACCCGGCGACCTGATCTACACCGGCACGCCCGAAGGCGTGGGCGCGGTGCAGAGCGGTGACGTGATCACCGGATCGGTCGAAGGCGTGGGCAGCGTGGCGCTGACGATTGGCGCAAAAGAGTAACGACATTCCAGCCTGAGGAGACATACCATGACACAACAACAACTTCCCGTCATCGTCGCCGGCGGTGGCATCGGCGGCCTGGCTGCCGCGCTGGCCCTGGTGCGCCAGGGCTTCACCGTCCAGGTGCTGGAGCAGGCGGCCGAAATCGGCGAGATCGGTGCCGGCATCCAGCTCGGCCCCAACGCATTCCATGCCTTTGACGCACTGGGCGTGGGCGACAAGGCCAGAAGCCGCGCGGTCTACACCGACTACATGGTCATGCACGATGCGCTGGACGAATACCAGGTCGGCAAGATTCCCACCGGCGAAGCCTTTATCAAGCGCTTTGGCAACCCCTACGCCGTGATCCACCGCGTGGACGTGCACCTCTCGCTGCTGGAAGGCGCGCAGGAGACCGGCAAGGTGGAGTTCCACACCAGCACCCGCATCGAGCGCGTCGAGCAGGACGACCAATCCGTGACGGTCTTTGATCAGAACGGCAAGGCCTGGAAGGGTGTAGCCCTGATTGGCGCCGATGGCGGCAAGTCCGTGGTGCGCAAGCAATATGTCAACGACCCGCCGCGCGTCACCGGCCACGTGGTCTACCGCGCCGTCATCGACAAAAAAGACTTCCCCGAGAACCTGCAGTGGAACGCCGCCAGCATCTGGGTCGGCCCCAATTGCCACCTGGTGCACTACCCGCTGCGTGGCGGCGAGCAGTACAACGTGGTGGTGACCTTCCACAGCCGTAGTAAGGAAGAGTGGGGTGTCACCGATGGCAGCAAGGAAGAAGTGCAGAGCTACTTTCAGGGCATTTGCCCCAAGGCGCGCCAGCTGATCGACCTGCCCAAGACCTGGAAGCGCTGGGCCACGGCCGACCGCGAGCCGATTGATACCTGGGTCCATGGCCGCGCCACGATTTTGGGCGATGCAGCACACCCCACCACGCAGTACATGGCCCAAGGCGCCTGCATGGCGCTGGAAGATGCTGTCACCTTGGGTGAGGCGCTGCGTGTGCATGGCAACGACTGGCCCAAGGCGCTGGAACTGTACCAGCGCTCCCGCGTGGCCCGCACGGCGCGCATCGTGCTGTCCGGGCGCGAAATGGGCCGGCTGTACCACGCCAAGGGCGTGGAGCGCCTGGTGCGCAACGACCTGTGGAAGGGCCGCACGCCCGAGCGTTTCTACGACGCCATGGAATGGCTGTACGGCTGGAATGTAAGTAACTGTTTAGCCACTGACTGAACCATGCTGCAACTCCATAACTTCTTTCGCAGCGGCTCTTCGCACCGCTTGCGCATTGCGCTGAACCTCAAAGGCCTGGACTACCAGTACTTGGCGGTCAGCCTGGGCAAGCAGGAGCACCTGAGTGTGGCCTACAAGGCGCTGAACCCGCAGGGACTGGTGCCGACGCTGGTCGATGGCGACAGCGTGCTGACCCAGTCGCCGGCCATCATCGAGTGGCTGGAAGAGCGCTACCCGACGCCGCCGCTATTGCCCGCCAGCCCCGAGGATCGCGCCCGCGTGCGGGCGCTGGCGGCATTGGTCGGGTGCGACATCCATCCCATCAACAACCGCCGAGTGCTGGAATACCTGCGCAACACCTTGGGCTGTGATGATGCCGCAGTGAATGCCTGGTGTGCCACCTGGATCAACGCCGGCTTTGAGGCTCTGGAAGCACTGCTCGCCGCCGACAGCCACCGTGGTGAGTTCTGCTTTGGCAACTCGCCCACAATGGCCGATGTATACCTAGTGCCCCAGGTGGAAAGTGCCCGCCGCTTCAAGGTCGATTTGGCGCCCTATCCCCATATTCAAGGCGTAGACCAAGCTTGCGGCCGTCTGAGCACCTTTCAGAAGGCGGCACCGGCTGCACAGCCAGACGCTGCATAACACTTGCCGAGTTATGCCATTCCTATATATTAGCTAGCCGTCATCCCGACGGGACAAAACGCAGACTCGTCCCTAAACTTTCCCCCAGCCTGCTACCTCCCCGAAGGTAGGATCCTGCAACAACCACAACCCGGAGACAAACATGACAAGACCCACCAAAACTCTCAAACTGTCAGTCGTGCTGACCGCCTGCGCACTGAGTCTGGCGGCACAGGCCGCCGAGCCACTCAAAATCGGCATGGTGCTGCCCATGTCCGGCCCGTTCTCCGCCTACGGCAAACAGATTGAACATGGCGCACGCCTGTATCTGGAACAAAGCGGTGGCACCTTCTCCGGCCGCAAGGTTGAGCTCATCATCAAGGACGACACCGGCGTCGCCCCCGAGATCAGCAAACGCGCCGCCCAGGAACTGGTGGTCAAGGACAAGGTGGACATCCTGGCCGGCTTTGGCCTGACGCCGTCGGCCTTTGCCGTGGCCCCGATCGCCACCGAAGCCAAGAAACCCATGATCGTGATGAACGCCGCCACCTCGGCCATCACCACCAAGTCCGACTACATCCTGCGCGTGTCGCACACGCTGCCCATGGTGACCGCACCCATTGCCACCTGGGCCGCCAAGAACAACATCAAGAAGGTCTTCACCCTGGTGGCCGACTACGGCCCGGGACATGATGCCGAGGCGCAGTTCAAGAAGACCTTCACCGCTGCCGGCGGCGAGGTGGTGGGCGAGGTTCGCACCCCCGTGAAGAACCCCGACTTCGCACCCTTCCTGCAGAAGATCAAGGATGCCAAACCCCAGGCCGTGTTCCTGTTTGTGCCCCCGGGCGAGCAGACCATTGCCTTCACCAAGGGCTTTGTCGAGCGCGACCTGGCCAAGGCTGGCATCCGCATCATCGCCACCGGCGACCTCACGGGTGAAGACGTGATCGACGGCGTGGGCGACAACGCCCTGGGCATCGTCAACTCCATGCAGTATTCCGAGACCCACAACTCGCCCGAGAACAAGGCCTATGTGGCGGCCTACTACAAGGCCTATCCCAAGGACCGCCCGGACTTCATGTCGGTGGGTGGCTATGACGGCCTGCAGCTGATTGCCAAGACCCTGGAGAAGACCGGCGGTGACGCGACAGGCGACAAGTTCATGGCTGCCGCCAAGGGCATGGCCTGGACCAGCCCGCGTGGCCCGGTGAGCATTGACCCGCAGACCCGCGACATCGTGCAGACCATCTACATCCGCAAGGTGGAAAAGGTGAACGGCAAGCTGCAGAACATGGAGTTCGAGTCCATCCCCAACGTCAAGGACCCGGGCAAGCAATAAGCTTGGCGCACCGCATCCGGCCCAGCCTTCTTTAGACCCGTCTCCTGTCATGACCGTACTCTTTGACGGCATTGCCTCCGGCATGCTGCTGTTTCTCATCAGCGTGGGCCTGTCGGTCACGCTGGGCCTGATGAATTTTGTCAACCTGGCCCACGGCGCGTTTGCCATGGTGGGGGGTTATGTGTGCGTCACCCTGCTGAACAAGGCCGGGGTGCCGTTCCTGCTGTCCCTGCCGCTGGCCGCACTGGCCACCGCGGCGGTGGGCGTGGTGCTGGAGCGCACCCTGTACCGGCGCCTCTACACCGCCAACCACCTGGACCAGGTGCTGTTTTCCATCAGCCTGGTGTTCATGTCCATGTCGGCCATGCAGTATTTCTTCGGCGCCCAGCAGCAGCCGCTGAACCTGCCGGACTTCCTCAAGGGCCAGATCAACCTGCCCGGGCTGGACATGGGTGTCTACCGGCTGTTCCTGATTGTGGTGAGTCTGCTGCTGGCCTTCGGCCTGCAGCGCATGGTCAGCGGCACGCGCTTTGGTGCGCAGCTGCGCGCCTCGGTGGACAACCCACGGGCCGCGCGCGGCATGGGCATCAACGTGGAGCGTGTCTTCACGCTAACCTTTGCGCTGGGTTCGGCACTGGCCGGCCTGGGCGGTGCCATGGGGGTGGAGATGCTGGGCCTGGACCCCGGCTTTCCGGTCAAGTACATCGTCTACTTCCTGATCGTGGTGGCGGTGGGCGGCAGCGGCAGCATCGCCGGCTCGCTGGTGGCATCCCTGATCCTGGGCGTGGTGGACGTAGCCGGCAAGTACTACGTACCACAGGTGGGCTCGTTCGTGATTTATGCCGTGATGGTGGTCATGCTGGTGTTCCGTCCGCAAGGCCTTTTTGGTCGCATGACCGCGCGTTAGGACACAAACATGGCAACCTCTTCCATTGATCTCACACCGCTGCAGCGGGCCGACCGCTGGCGACCGGCCGAGCTGGCCTTCTGGCTGCTGCCCTTTGTCGGCTACTTCCTCTTTCCCGACAATCTGGTGCTGCTCACGCAGATTGCCATCACGGCGCTGTTCTGCCTGTCGCTGGACCTGATCCTGGGCTACGCCGGCATCGTCTCGCTGGGCCATGCCGCCTTCTTTGGCGTGGGCGCCTACACCGCCGGGCTGCTGGCCGCGCACGGCTGGGGCGAACCCGTGTCGGGCCTGCTGGTCGCGGCCGTGGTCAGCGCCGCTCTGGGCTTTGTCACCAGCCTGCTAGTGCTGCGCGGCGCCGATCTGACCCGCCTGATGGTGACGCTGGGCGTGGCCATGATGCTGTTCGAACTGGCCAACAAGCTGACCTTCATCACCGGTGGTGTGGACGGTCTGCAAGGCATCGAAATGAAGCCGCTGTTTGGAACCTTTGGTTTCGACATGTATGGCAAGACCGCTTACTGGTATGCCATGGGCGTGCTGTTCCTGCTGTTCTGGGCCGCGCGCAAGCTGGTGCACAGCCCGTTTGGCCTCTCCATCAAGGGCATCCGCCTGAACGCTGCGCGCATGCCGGCGCTGGGTGCGCCCATCAATGCCCGCCTGGCCGCCATCTACACCATCGGCGCGGCCTATGCCGGTGTCGCCGGGGGCCTGATGGCACAGACCACGCAGTTCGTGGCACTGGATGTGCTGGCCTTCAACCGTTCGGCCGAGCTGCTGCTGATCCTGGTGCTGGGCGGCTCGGGCAGCCTGTATGGCGCCATCCTCGGCACCATCGTGTTCATGTCCGCGCACCATGTGCTGTCCGACATGAACCCCGAATACTGGCAGTTCTGGCTCGGTGCACTGATGCTGGTCATCGTGCTGTTTGCGCGTGATGGCGTCATGGGTGGCGTGCGCGCCGCCGCGCGCCGCCTGGGCCTGGAAGGGGGTGCGCGATGAGCACTTATGCTTTGCAAACCCGCAACCTGGTGCGCAAGTTTGGTGGCTTCGTTGCCACCAACGATGTCAGCCTGAACGTGGAGGCCGGCGCCCGCCACGCGCTGATCGGCCCCAATGGTGCCGGCAAGACGACGCTGATCAACCTGCTGACCGGCTTTTTGACACCCACCAGCGGCCAGGTCATCCTCAAGGGGGATGACGTCACATCATTGGCCCAGCACCAGCGCGTCAAGCGCGGGCTGGCTCGCACCTTCCAGATCAACCGCCTGTTTGCCGACCTGACCGTGCTGGAGTCCGTGGTGCTGGCGGTCAACGAACGCCTGGGCCTGGGTGCCCGCTTCTTCCGCCCCGTGGGCGCACACCAGCAGGCCGTGCGCGAAGCCGCCGAACTGCTGGAGACCCTGCGCCTGGCCGATGTGGCGCACGAGCGCACCCGCAACCTGGCCTACGGCAAGCAGCGCTTGATCGAGATCGCACTGGCCCTGGCCGCCAAGCCCCAGGTGCTGCTGCTGGACGAGCCCGCCGCCGGCGTGCCCACCACCGAGAGCCGCGAACTGTTTGCCTCCATCGCCGCGCTGCCGCGCGACGTGACCATTCTTCTGATCGAACACGACATGGACCTGGTATTCCGATTTGCCGACCAGATTTCGGTGCTGGTCAGCGGTGCGCTGCTGACGCAAGGCACACCCGACCAGATAGCCCACGACCCCAAGGTCAAAGAGGTTTACCTCGGGGAGGCCGTCCATGGCTGAGCTGCTGCATGTGGACAAACTCTGGGCCGGCTACGGCGACGCCGTGGTGCTGGAGAATGTGTCTTTTACCTTGAACGAGGGCGACAGCCTGTCCCTGCTGGGGCGCAACGGCATGGGCAAGACCACGCTGCTGTCCACCCTGATGGGGGCTGCCAACTACCGCTCGGGCGTGATGCGTTTTGCCGGGCAGGACCTGAGCAAGGTCGCTCCCCATGCGCGGGCCCACCTGGGCCTGGGCTGGGTGCCGCAGGAGCGCGACATCTTCGCCTCTCTCTCGGTGGAAGAAAACCTGACCGTGGTGGCGACCAAGGGGCCGTGGGACCTGGCCAAGGTGTACGCCATGTTCCCGCGCCTGCAGGAACGCCGGCTGAACCTGGGCAACCAGCTCTCCGGTGGCGAGCAGCAGATGCTGGCCCTGGGCCGCGCGCTGATGCTCAACCCCAAGTTGTTATTGCTGGACGAACCACTGGAAGGCCTGGCACCGTTGATCGTGCAGGAGCTCCTGAGCATCATCCAGCAACTCACCGAGGAAAGCGGCATGGCCGTCATCCTGGTCGAGCAGCATGCGCGCCAGATCCTGCCGCTGACCCGCCAGGCCCTGGTGCTGGAGCGCGGCAAGGGTGTCTACCAAGGCCCCAGCCAGCCCCTGCTGGACGACAGCGCCCTGCTCGACAGCTGGCTGGGCGTTTCCAGCCACTGAACTGCACACCACACGAGAGCACCATGCGAGCCATCGACATCATCCACGCCGAACATCGCGCCCTGAGCGCCGTGTTGCAGGCCTTCCGCTTTGTGCTGGACGGCATCCGCGCCGGCACCATGCAACCCGACTACGTGCTGCTCGACGCCCTGATCGAATACATCACCGAGGTGCCGGACCGGCTGCACCACCCCAAAGAAGACGATGTGCTGTTCGTGAAGATTCTGGAGGTGCTGCCGGAACTGGCGCCCCTGATCGAGAAGTTGCAGCACGAGCACGTCATGGGCGCACGCAGCACAAAAGCCTTGCGTGAGGCACTCAAGGTTTACCAGGCGCAAGGCTCCGCGGGCTTTGCCGAATTCGATGCCGCCGCCATGCGCTATATCGAGTCCTCGCGCAAGCACCTGGTGACCGAGGAAACCGAGCTGCTGCCCATCGCGCGGCAAAAGCTGGCGCCGCAGGACTGGGCCGGTATCGATGCCGCCTTCGAGGCCAACAAGGACCCGTGGTCCGGCCCCACCGGTGAATTTCGGACACTGTTTTCGCGGATTGTTGCCATGGTGCCGGCGCCGTATGGGGTTGGTCCTGCATAACATCCACAGTCGATTGTGGTCGGGGGCACTCAATCCGCAGAAGACGGATCCGTGTCCCAACTTGGCAGGCGGTAACCACTCCACAGTGCCAGTCCCCGCAGCAGCACGGTCGTAGCGGCGGCCGCGACCAGAGCCAGCCAATCTGGTGCATGGAACACCTGTCCCAGCACCACAATCCAGCTGCCAATGAACGCGCAGACGGCGTAGGGTCGATGACCTCGAAAGACACTCGGAATTTCATTGCAGACAATGTCGCGCAAGACGCCACCGAAGACTGCCGAGATCACCCCCATCAGTACAGCAACGATGGCTGGCATCTGCATCTCAAGGGCGATTTGGGTGCCAGACGCCGAAAAAAGCCCGAGCCCAAGCGCATCGGGCCACAGAACCGCCCGCTCAGTCAGTTCGAAATGATGGGACCTCAGGGTCAGCATGACTACCGTGCACAACGCCAGCAACGCCCAAAGCCAGGCGGCATGCTGGACCCAGAAAAATGGACGTCGGTCAAGCAATATGTCGCGCAATGTGCCGCCACCGAAAGCTGTCAACCCGGCGACCACGCAGACCCCCACCACATCAAGCCGCTTGCGCGCAGCTTCCAGCATGCCCGATAGCGCAAAGGTCAGTGTGGCCAGAACTTCCACGAGAGTTTGGAGCAACGAAAAGTTAAACATGGTGAGGGAATTCATATACCGGATTGTGGCAAAAGCGCATGTCCCGGGTCAAAGACACGCATAGATACACATAGGCATTGGGTAAAACAACGAACTACTAGAAGACCGCAAAGGGTCGCGCCAGGCTTCGATCTGAGGCCAGCAGAGGTTGTCGCGAACTCGAAGAGCGCGGGTTTTATACCGTTCCGGCAAGGTTTGAACACAGCGCGTTTGCCGATGATCACGACGGCAAGCTAAGGGTGCTGGTGGTTGACGACGATGGCCTGCTGGTCAAAGTACTTACCGTGCTTCTGGAGGAGCAAGGGCATGTGGTGACATCGGCGCTGGATGCCATGAGTGCAGTGCTCGAACTCGGCAAGCCGGCGGCGCCTGACCGAACTGCCGATGGAAATCGATCAGTTGGCAGCTTTGGCGCAAAGGATGAGCTGAGCCGAGCGGCCCGTGCTCTGGAAGCGACTGCAAAAACCTGGCTGAACACCGATTTCACTACGGTAGACGACGCACAACGACGTCAATTTTCAGCCGCGGTTGCCGCCTTGGCCGTGGCGGCAGGCTTGCCCGGGACGAACCTCAGCGCCCACTAGCCAAACTGGATCTGGCGCAGGCACTTCGGACACAACGGTCGCCCTTTCAACAAATATCAATGAATATGCGCTGTAGCCCCCCGCACCGCGGGCGTTAGCAGCTATATAAACGATAGCAGATTGGTGTGGGTTTGGTGCCAGGTGCCGAAGTCGGCATCGAGTGGGTCTGGCGACAGCATTGGAACTACAGGGGCTTGTCTGCGTATTGCAGGGTCATTGTGGGGGAATCGGGTGTGCAGGCGGACAGGACAAAAACCATCAGAAAAGGTGCTAACACCTTGACGATTGAACCTAACCTCGAAGCGTTGGTACTCGTTTAAGCGCAAAGTGTTGCCTTTACAGTGATAGCAGTTGCCTTACCACGTCAAAGTTAATATTTTTCGGTGAAACTGCACTAACCAAGCTACCAGCAGTGCTCCCACAAGCCAAGATGCCCCCTTGCAACAGGCCAGCCCATGACCCGTATTCACCACCCCAAATGGCCGTTCATCCTGGCCCTGTTTCTGCCGGTGGCTGTTGCCGCCCTGATTGCCGGTGGCCTCAACCTGGCCTCGTTTCTGGAGTTGCAGGAAGACCACCGCATAGCCCACGCGCAGCAGGCGCAAGATGACAAAGACGTCAAGGCCACGCGGGACTTCAATCGGCAAGTGGCTGGCATTCAACAAGAGGTCACCGGCCTGATTGAGCAAGCCAGTGCCGGAAAAATTGACCAGGCCGGTGCCTCCCTTGTTCACACTCAGGTGGTGAGCCAGCTCGCCGCGCTGGAGCAACCCCTGGAGCAACTGCAATCGGCGGTGGGCGACGAAAACCTGCGCCAGTTGCGGCAAATATTTCAAACCTACCGCAAGGCGATCAATCAGGCGACTGAGCAGGCCGTGGCCGATCCGTCCAGCGCCATGCAGCACGCCTACCGGGCGTCCCTGAGCTACCTCCAGTTTTCGCAAAAGTCCCGCCTGATTGCCATTGAGGCTGGCGACAAGGCCGCCCAACGCAATGAGGCCCGGGACGCATTCATTCAGAAACACGCCGTGCAAAACGCCGTGGTGGGTGGTGTTTTGGTACTGGTCATATTGGTGGTCTGGGTGATTTTGATTCTGCGCATCACCAACCGCCTGTTCACCTTGACATCGGCGCTCAATGCCCTGTCCAGGGGCGAAGTTACCCCGCCCGAGTTGCCCGCCGTGTATGCCATTACCCAGCAACGGGTCAGCTTGATGGGGGATCTGGCGCGCGCGGTGCTGTCTTTTTACGAAGCCAATCTTGCGCGGCGCAAGGCGCAATACGACTTGGGTGAACGCATCAAGGAAATCACCTGCCTCTACGATGTCATGAACCTGACCGAGGACGTGAACCGCGACACCCAAGAGATTCTTGAAACTGTAGTCCAGCGCCTGCCTGCAGCCATGCGCTACCCTGCCAGTGCTGCAGGCTGGATCGAATACAAAGGCCGTCGATACGGCAGCGGCGCTTCGGGCGAAAGCTTGAGTATCAGTTTTGGCGGAACGCCAGAGCAACCTGACCTTGTCGGAGTGACCTACCTCTCCCGGTTACCGCCAGATGCAGGTGAGCCATTTCTTGCAGAAGAGCGCTCCCTTTTTGAAGCCTTGGCCAAGCGGATAGCCAACGTCTTGTCGCGCAAGCAAGCTGCCAGTGCACTTGCCCAAGTGAATCGCGCCTTGCGCACTGCCAGGGAGTGCGGTCAGGTGCTGATCCACGCAGAACATGAAGACCACTTGATGCAGGAAATCTGCCGTCTGGCAGTGCAGACCGGGGGTTACCGGATGGCCTGGGTCGGTATTGCGCAGGACGATGCCGATCGCTCGGTGCGGCCAGTGGCCAGCGCGGGGTTCGAACTCCTCTACCTGGAGTCGGCGCAAATCTCTTGGGCCGATGTCGAGCGCGGTCGCGGCCCCACCGGCACGGCCATTCGCGAGCGGCGCACGGTGGCGGCGCAAAACTTCCTGACGGACCCCACATTGGCGCCCTGGCGGGCTGCTGCCGTGGAGCGCGGCTATGGTTCAGCCATTGCCATGCCCTTGTTTGGTGAAGCTGGTCACTGTCTGGGGGCCATCAGCCTGTATGCGGTGGAGCCGGATGCCTTTAGCGCGGCAGAGGTGCAGTTGTTGGACGAACTGGCCAACGATCTGTCCTTTGGCATTCGCACCCTGCGCACGCGCGCGGCGTTTAATGCCAGCTTGGCCGAGCTGCGCAAGCTGTCACTGGTGGTGGAGCAAAGCCCCAATTCCATTGTGGTGACCAACCTGGAGCCACGCATCGAGTATGTCAACGACGCGTTTACCCGCAACACCGGCTACACCCGCGAAGAGGTGATGGGCCAGAACCCCCGGTTGCTCAAGTCCGGCAAAACGCCCCTGGCAACCTACCAGGACATGTGGCAAACGCTGCTGGCTGGAAAGACCTGGACGGGCGAGTTCTTCAACCTCACCCACGATGGCCAAGACCAGATTGAGGCCGCCATCATCGTCCCGCTGATCCAGAGCGACGGGCAGGTCACCCACTACGTGGCCATTAAAGAAGACATTACCGTCAAACGCCAGCAAGAAGAGCAGTTGCGCAAGTTGGCGATGGCGGTGGAGCAAAGCCCCGAGAGCATTGTGGTGACGAATCTGGAGGCCAAGCTCGAATACGTGAACAACGCCTTCGTGCGCAACACCGGCTACAGCCGCGAAGAGGCGCTGGGCCAAAACCCGCGCGTGCTGCAGTCGGGCAACACACCCAAGGCCACCTACCTGGATATGTGGGCCACGCTGACTGAGGGCAAAGTGTGGCGCGGCGAGCTGTTCAACCAGCGCAAAGATGGCAGCCACTACGTGGAATTTGCCACCATTGCCCCCATTCGCCAGCCCGATGGCCACATCACCCACTACCTGGCCATCAAGGAAGACATTACCGACAAGAAGCGCATGACCGACGAGCTGGAGCGCCACCGCCTGCACCTGGAGGAACTGGTGGCCGAACGCACCGAGGCGCTGGATTCTGCGCTGCAGGAGCAAAGCGCCCTGTTTGAAGCCGCCAGCGTTGGCATTGTGCTGTTGCGGGACCGCACCGTGGTGCGCTGCAACCGCACGCTGGATGAAATGCTGGGCTATGCGGTGGGTGAGCAAGTAGGCCAAACCACGCGCATTTGGTACCCGGATGACACAACTTATGCCGCGGTGGGCCAGAGTGTGTACGAGCGCGTCAACCGGGGGGATATTGACTTGGCCGAGCGCGAACTGGTGCGCAAAGATGGCAGCCGCTTGTGGGCGCGCATGTCGGGGCGGGTCATTGACCTGAATGACCTGTCCAAGGGCATGATGGGCATTGTGGAAGACATTACCGAAGAGCGCGCCGCACTGGTCGAAATTCAAAAAGCCCGTGCGGCCGCCGAGGCCGCCAACCGCAGCAAGAGCGACTTTCTGGCGAACATGAGCCACGAAATCCGTACGCCCATGAACGCCATCATCGGCATGAGCCACCTGGCGCTGAAAACCAATCTGGACAACAAGCAGCGCAACTACATTGAAAAAGTCCACCGCTCGGGTGAAAACCTGCTGGGCATCATCAATGACATTCTGGACTTCAGCAAAATCGAAGCGGGCAAGTTGTCGATGGAGCGCATAACCTTTCAGCTCGAAGACGTGCTCGACCACCTGGCCAATCTGGTGGGCATGAAAGCCGAGGACAAGGGCCTGGAACTGCTGTTCAATGCAGCGCCGGACATGCCGTACGCCCTGGTGGGCGACCCCTTGCGTCTGGGGCAGATTTTGGTGAACCTGGGCAATAACGCGGCCAAGTTCACCGACCACGGAGAAATAGTGGTGGGAGTGGAGCCAGTGGCGCAAACGCAAGACCAGATCGAGCTGCACTTTTGGGTGAAAGACACCGGTATTGGCATGACTCCAGAGCAGACCAAGCTGTTGTTTCAGTCGTTCAGCCAGGCTGATGCGTCCACCACCCGCAAATATGGGGGCACGGGTCTGGGCCTGGCCATCTCCAAGAGCCTGGTAGAGCAAATGCAGGGCCGCATCTGGGTGGAAAGCGAATTTGGCAAGGGTTCAACCTTTCACTTTCATGCCCAGTTTGGGGTGCAGAAGAATGGCAGCGTTCGGCGCATGTTTACCGCCAGCGAGTTACAGGGCGTGCGGGTGCTGGTGGTTGACGACAATGCCACGGCACGTGAGATTCTTTCTGCCATGGGCAGAAGTTTCGGGCTCGCTGTGGACGTAGCCCAAAGCGGCGCCGAAGCACTGCGCAAGACACGGATCGCGTTTTCCAAAGAAGTGCCCTACCAGTTGGTGCTGATGGACTGGAAAATGCCGGATATGGACGGTATAGAGACCGTGCGGCAACTGGAACAAGCGCACTCCACACACGCGCCAGCCGTCATCATGGTCACTGCGCACGGCCGCGACGAAGCCCTGAACAGCGCAGAAGAGCAAGGCGTGAAGGTGCTCACGGTGCTGACCAAACCGGCCTCACCGTCAACCTTACTCGAAGCCATTGGGGATGCCCTTCACAAGGGCACGGTGGTGGAGACCCGGGCCAGCCAAAAGGCCGACAACCACGGCCAGGCCATGGCGCAGCTCAAAGGCGCGCGCGTGCTGCTGGTGGAAGACAACGATATGAACCAGGAATTGGCGTTGGAGCTGTTTGAACAAGTCGCCATGGAGGTGGTGGTTGCCAACAACGGCCAGGAAGCTCTGGACGTTCTGGGTCGTGACGCGGACTTTGACGGTGTCGTCATGGACTGCCAGATGCCGGTGATGGATGGCTACACCGCCACCCGCACCATCAAAGCGAACCCGGCGCTGCAGCACCTGCCGGTGATCGCCATGACCGCCAACGCCATGGCGGGCGACCGCGAGAAGGTGCTGGAAGCCGGCATGTGTGACCACATCGCCAAACCGCTCAATGTGGGCGAGATGTACGCCACCCTGGCGAAGTGGGTAAAGCCAGCAGTGGCGCGTCAGCAGGCACAAAATGCTACTGACTCAATAGCTAAAGAACCATATTCCACGCGGGCTGAGGGTCTATTTGACAATAAATCATTGCCTGGCATCGACACCCGGTTTGGCCTTGCCACAGCGCTGGACAAAGCGCCTCTGTACCGGCGCCTGCTGCTCAAATTCCGTGACAGTCAAGGCGAATTCGCCAACCTGTTCGCCAGGGCCCGTGTCGATTCGGACGCCACAGCCGCCCAGCGCTGCGCCCACACGTTGCGCGGCACGGCTGCCACCGTGGGGGCCAAGGGAGTGCAGGAAGCCGCCCAAGCGCTGGAGCAGGCGTGCAAGCACGAGGCACCCGGGGAGCAGATTGACGAACTGCTGAACGCGGTGCTGAGACAGCTGGAGCCTGTGTTGCAAGGCCTGCGTACCCTGGAGGGCGAAGAGGCTGTTGCGCTGCAACAGCCAGCCCTTGCCGTGGACGGCGAGAAGCTGGCCTTGCTGCGCGCACACCTGCTGGAACTGCTGGACCGAGGCGATGCGGGTGCCATCGACCTGTGCGAGCTCAATGTTGACCTGCTGCGCGCCGCCTATCCCGCCCACTGGAAGAAGATTTCGGACAGCGTGAATAACTTTGACTTTGAAGCAGCGCTGGCGCTTATCCAGCAGATCAGTTGATACCACCCTCCATGGAGCTTCTCATCGTATGGAACACGTCATCGAAGGCATTCTGAAACCAACAATTCTGGTTGTAGACGACACGCCCGACAATTTGTCGCTGATGAGGGAGTTGCTCAAGGGCGACTACCAGGTCCAGCTGGCCAACGGCGGCGAGCGCGCTCTGAAGCTTGCCGCTTTAAGCCCACACCCGGACCTGATCCTGCTTGACATCATGATGCCCGGCATTGACGGGTACGAGGTGTGCCAGCGGCTCAAGGCCGACCCAGCGACGCGCAATATCCCGGTCGTTTTTCTCACTGCCAAGACCGAGGTCGAAGACGAGAAAAAAGGCCTTGAGATTGGCGCGGTGGACTACATCACCAAACCCATCAGTCCACCCATTGTGCTGGCGCGCGTCAAGATCCACTTGGCCCTGAAGGCACAGGCAGACTTTCTGCGCGACAAGAACGACTTTTTGGAAGTTGAGGTCAACAAGCGCACCCGTGAGGTGGTCGCCATCCAGGACGTGACCATTCTTGCGATGGCCTCCTTGGCCGAAACCCGCGACTCGGATACGGGCAACCATATCCGGCGGACCCAGTTTTACGTCAAGGCACTGGCCCAGTATTTGTCGACGCATCCCAAATTTTCAGCCCAACTGACGGACAGTTACATTCAAATACTATTCAAGTCGGCACCGTTGCATGACATCGGTAAGGTTGGCATACCGGACCGCATTTTGCTCAAGCCCGGTCGCTTTGACGCTGCGGAATTCGAGATCATGAAAACCCACACCACGCTGGGCTACGAGGCGATCGAACACGCCGAGAAACAGTTGGGAATGCATGTGGATTTTTTGTCCACTGCAAAAGAAATTGCGCTGTCACACCAGGAAAAATGGGACGGCTCGGGCTATCCGCAAGGCCTGGCCGGAGATGCCATTCCGGTATCGGCCCGTTTAATGGCAGTGGCCGACGTCTACGACGCGTTGATCAGCCGCCGTGTCTACAAAGAAGGCATGCCGCACGAAAAGGCGGTCGCCATCATCATCGAAGGGCGTGGCAACCACTTTGACCCGGACATGGTGGACGCCTTTGTGCAATTGCAAGACCAGTTCCACGCCATTGCGCTGCGTTTTTCTGACTCAGACGAGGATATGGCGCATAAGAAGGCCCAGCTGGAGCGCCAGACCGGTAACGCTTGAACCCGTATCAGCGAAACTGCGATTCAACCACCGCTTAGTCCATTTTTTCCAGCGCCAGCAAACCCGTCGCGGTGTTGGAAATCGGGATGTGGTAATTGCTGTGCACCTTGCGCACACCGGGGCTGGTGCCGGCCGTGAGTGCGGCGCGCATGGCCAGCCACATCAGCAGTTCCACGCCCTGCGTGCCGGTCTTCTCCACCAGTTCGTGGATGCTGAACTGGGTGGCCCACTCGGGGTTGCTCAGCAGGCTTTCCATGAACTGCAAGTCAAACGCCTTGTTGATGTGGCCGGCGCGCTCGCCATCCAACTGGTGGCTCAGGCCCCCGGAGCCAAGCACCGCCACGGTCTTGCTGCTGTCCCAGGATGCAATCGCCTCACCCACGGCCTTGCCCATGGCGTAGACGCGGCTGGCCTTGGGCAGCGGGAACTGCACGGTGTTGATGCAGATGGGCACCACGGTCACGGGGTAGTTGCCCTCGGGGTAGAGCAGCTTCAGCGGCAGCGAGCAGGCGTGGTCCACCAGCATTTCCTGGCAGGAGACGATGTCAAATTCCTTGTCGATCAGCGTGTTGATGATGTGCCAGGACAGGTCCACCTCGCCCTTGAGCGGCTCCAGCGACGGAATGCCCCAGCCTTCGTCCGAGTTCAGATACTCGGGCGCGGCGCCGACGGCAAAGGTGGGCATGTTGTCCAGGAAGAAGTTCAGCCCGTGGTCGTTGTAGAAGATGACGATGACATCGGGCTTCTTCTCGCCCAGCCACTGGCGAATCGGCGGGAAGCCGTCAAAGAACGGTTTCCAGTACGGGTCCTGTTGCAGGCCCTTGTGGATGGCGCCGCCAATGGCGGGGATGTGGGAGGTGCCGATGCAGCCTATGAGTTGTGCCATGGTATTTCCTGAAGTGTTGGCGACAGAGCTTGCGGCTTCGCCGCTGCGGTCTGTCCCGCAAAGTTACTGATGAGCCGCCGCCGCCAGCTTGGCCTTGAACTGTTCCTTGGTCATGCCGGTCTGCTGGGCGCCGATGTCCTGCATGTCCAGGCCGAAGATGCCGGCGAACTTGGCCAGGTAGTAGGCGTTGCCACCGGCCGCGATCAGTTGCAACACGTTCCTGGCGCGGATGGCTGCGGCCTGCGCCTCGTTCAGGCCGTATTGGCGCATGTAGGCCTCTTCGTCCTTCAGGAACGCGGCGCGGTTGTCGGCCGAGTTGAACGAAAAGCACATCTTGTTCAGTGCGTAGCCCTTCTTGGCCTGTTCGGCATCGAAGGGGGTGGTGCCCGGGATGGGCGGCAAGGGGTTGCTGGAAGCCACGGTTTGTCTCCTGGTGTTGGGGTGAATGGCCGCCAGTATTCAATGGCCATTGCCAAAGATAAATACATGAATCATGATGCGACCCATGAGCAAATTCGATTATTCGGACCTGGACGGTCATTTGCTGCAGTTGCTGGTGGCCGTGGTGGAGGTGGGCTCCATCACCGGCGCCGCGCAGCGCCTGGGCGTCACCCAGTCGGCGGTCAGCCACCTGCTGGACAAGCTGCGCGCCATCACCGGCGACCCGCTGTTCGTCAAATCCGGGCGCGGCATCGTCGCCACGGCCCATGCCCAGCAACTGGCAGAGCAGGCGCGTGAGCTGCTCTCCAGCCTGGAGCGCTTTGCCACCTCGGCCGAGTTTGTGCCGGCGCAGTGGCGCACCACCTTCACCATCGCCGCCAACGATTTCCAGCGCGACCTGCTGCTGCCCCCGCTGATGGCGCGCCTGCGCACCCAGGCGCCGGGGGTCAAGCTGCGGGTGATTCCGTCCGACGTGCCCAGCCTGGAGATGCTGCGCCAGGAGCAGTGCCAGCTGGTCATCAGCCCGCGCCCGCCGGATGGCTCCGACATCCTGCAAAAGCGCCTGTTCGAGGACGAGTACCGCGTGTTTTTCGATGCCAGCCAGCGTGACGCGCCCCGCACGCAAGAGGAATACCTGGCCGCCGACCACGTCACCGTGGTCTACGAGCCGCGCCGGGCGCTGGACCTGGACCAGTACCTGCTGGCCCAAGGCATCCAGCGGCGCTTCACGGTCATGGTGCCCGGCTTTGCCGGCCTGCCACCGTTCCTGCGCGGCAGCCAGTTGCTGGCCACGGCGCCGCAGCGGCTGCGCTCCCAACTGATGCAGGGCCTGGCCAATGCGCCAGTGCCGGTGCCGTGCCCGACCATGCCCATGTACATGATCTGGCACATGCGGCATCAGCTCAATGCCTCGCACCGCTGGCTACGAACAGAATTGGAGGCGGTAAGTTATTCCATCCTGCTATAGCAAAGAGTTTTCAATGCGTCTTGCGACAGTGCACCTTTGTCGGCACAGTAAGCCACTCATGACCTTGGCAGCGCAAAAACGCTACTACTTTGATAGCTGCTTACGCAATATTTACGGGGGCTGGAGCCATAAATGACTCACAACAATCTGGAGGAAGACCCCATGCAGTTCAAACAACTCGGGCTGGTAGGCTACGGCGAAGTCGGCAAGATTTTCAGCGCCGGACTCAAGCCCCAGGTGGACACCGTCAGCGCTTGGGACCTGAAGCTGGCCCAGGGCCACCCGTTGCAGGTGGCCGAACTGACCCATGCGTCATTGGCCGGCGTGCAGGCCTGTTCCTCGCTGCAGGATCTGTGCGCACAGGCTGACTGCATCATCTCGGCGGTGACCGCGTCCAACACGCTGGCCGTGGCGCTGGAGACGGCGCAGCACATCCGCCCCGGCACCATCTTTCTGGACCTGAACTCGGCCTCACCCGGCACCAAGCAGCAGGCGGCCGCGGCCATCAACAGCGCGGGCGGCCACTATGTTGAGGCGGGTGTCATGACCTCGGTGCCACCCTATGGCATCCGCGTGCCCATGCTGCTGGGTGGCGCGCAGGCCCAGGCGCTGGCCGCGAGGCTGTGTGCATTCGGCATGGACGCCAAGGCCGTGGCGGTGGAGATCGGCGTGGCCTCGGCCATCAAGATGTGCCGCAGCGTGATGATCAAGGGGCTGGAGGCGCTGGTCATCGAGAGCTACAGCACCGCCCGCCACTACGGGGTGGAGGGCCACATGATTCCCACGCTGGCGGAGACCTTTCCGTCCATCGACTGGGAGCAGACCGGCGCCTATTTCTTCAGCCGTGTGGCCCTGCACGGCAAGCGCCGCGCCGAGGAAATGCGCGAGGCCGCCAACACCGTGCGCGAGGCCGGGTTTGAGCCCTTCATGGCGGCGCCATTGCCGAAAAGCACGATTGGATTTCGCGGCAAAGCCAGGCTGGCATATTTGCCGATCTGCCCAAAAGCGCGCTCTGGCAAGACTACGCGGACCGGCTGCTGAAGGCGCGCTAAAGAGCTAAAGAAGGTGTACTCAAGAACGCGGTTTACAGAAGCGGCCGCAATTCCCGCGCGGCCTCAAACAGCAGGGGCAGCATATCCCGCTGCATCGCCAGTGGCGACAGCCTGCTCTGCGACGCCACCACGTTCAGCGCCGCGACGGTGACACCGCTGGTGTTGCGCAGCGGCACGGCCAGCGCATGCACACCCAGTTCGTGCTCTTCGCTGGACAGGCAAAAGTCTTCCTTGCGGACCTTGTCAATCAGTAGGCGAAACAGTTTGGGGTCGGTGGTGGTTTGTGGCGTCATGCGCGCCAGGTTGCGCCCCTTCATCCAGGCGTTAAAAGCCACCCGGGTCTTGGCCGCCAGCAACACCCGCCCGGTGGATGTGGCGTGTGACGGCAGCCTGGCACCGGTATGCAGGCCATAGGCTATGACGCGGCCAGAGCCGGTGGCAGACGAATTGCGGTCATTGCCACTGCGCGCGACGATCACCACCTCGTCCGCGTCCAGCACCACGGCCGAAAACGACTCCTGCGCCTGCACGGCCAGCCGGTTCAGCGTGGGTTGAATTGCCCGCGGCAAGCGGGCGGATGCCAGGTAGCTGCCGGAGAAACGCAGCACCTTGCTGGAGAGCCAAAAATAGCTGCCATCGGTCTCCAGATAGCCCAGGTGCGCCAGCGTGAGCAGGTGGCGCCGGGCGGCCGCACGGGTAATGCCGGCGCGCTCGGCAGCCAGCGTGGCGTTCAGGCGCTGGCGCTCGGTGTCAAAACTCTCCAGCACCGCCATGCCTTTGGCCATGCCTTCAATGAAATCCGCTTTGGCAATACCCATCAAACAAGCTTCATTTGTTGCGCGACTATCGCACATTGGGTGCAATCATCGCACAAATGATGGATTGAAGGCTGGCAAAAAACGGTGCGCAAACATAAGCTTGGCTCCTCTGATCTCTGACACATCTACAACAGGAGCCTCCATGCCTTCCAAAATCAGAACCCAAGTCGCCATCATCGGTGCCGGCCCATCCGGCCTTCTTCTCGGCCAACTGCTGCACAAGGCGGGCATCGACGCCATCATTCTGGAGCGCCAAACCGGCGACTACGTGCTCACGCGCATCCGCGCCGGCATTCTGGAGCAGGTCTGTATCGACCTGCTCGACGAGGCCGGTGTCGGGGCGCGCATGCACAAGGAAGGCCTGGTGCATGGCGGCTTCGAGATGCTGTACAACGGACAGCGCCACCGCATTGACATGAACAAGCTCACTGGTGGCAAGAACGTCATGGTCTACGGTCAGACCGAACTCACCCACGACCTGATGGATGCACGCGTTTGCGCCGGCCTGACCACAGTGTACGAGGCGCAACACGTGGCCATCCATGACTTTGACACCAAGAAGCCCCGTGTGACGTACGAGAAAGACGGCCAGAAGTTTGAGATCGATTGCGACTTCATCGCCGGTTGCGACGGTTTCCATGGTGTCTGCCGCGCCAGCGCGCCGCGCAGCGCCATCAAGGAGTTTGAAAAGGTCTATCCCTTTCGGCTGGCTGGGCCTGCTGTCGGACACGCCGCCGGTGCATGACGAACTCATCTACATCAACAGCCCGCGCGGCTTTGCGCTGTGTTCGCAGCGCAGCAAGACGCGCAGCCGCTACTACCTGCAGGTGCCGCTGACGGACCGCGTCGAGGAGTGGACCGACGCCGCCTTCTGGCAAGAACTGAAACTGCGCCTGGACCAAGAGGGCCGCGACAAACTCATCACCGGCCCCAGCGATTGAAAAGAGCATTGCGCCACTGCGCAGCTTCATCACCGAGCCCATGCGTTTTGGCCGCATGTTCCTGGCGGGCGACGCCGGCCACATCGTGCCGCCCACCGGTGCCAAGGGGCTAAACCTGGCGGCCACCGACGTGAAGTACCTAGCCAACGGCATCATCGAGTTCTACCAGGACCAGAGCGAGGCTGGCATCAACAGCTATTCCGAGAAGTGCCTCAAGCGCATCTGGAAGGGTGAACGTTTCTCGTGGTGGTTCACGCAGCTGATGCACCGCTTCCCGGACGACGGCGCCATCGTGGCCAAGTTCCAGGAGGCCGAACTGGACTATTTGATCCACAGCGAGGCTGGCTCACGCACCATTGCGGAAAACTATGTGGGCTTGCCGCTGGATTTTGGTCATTGATCGTCTGGCCACGGCTAGCTCCATTGCCTTGAGGCCGTAGACGGTTTCAGGGCAATGTAATGGAATCTGGCGTACACTATAAGTCACCATAGTGCACACTACAATTTCCATGCTACGCAACATCACCCTCTCCGCCGACGAGCAACTGATCGCGCGCGCGCGCGAAAAGGCCGGGGCGGCGCACACCACGCTGAACGTGGAATTCCGCAAGTGGCTTGAAAGCTACGCTTCAACACAAGATGAGGCCGCCGTCACCAAATTTCGTGATGTGATGCGGCAGCTGGGAGACGTGGATGCGGGCCGCAACTTTACGCGCGATGAAATGAACGAGCGCTGACATGGCGAGCCACACCACCCCGGTGTTCTTTCTGGACACCAACATCTTCGTTTACGCCCTGTTGGCCAGCGAGCCGCTCAAAAAACAGCGCGCCCTGCAACTGGTGGAGCAGGCCCTGGCCAGTCATCAGGGCTGCACCAGCTATCAGGTGATTCAAGAGTTTGCCAACGTCGCCACCCGCAAATTCGCGCAGCGCTTTAGCAGTGAGCAATGCAAACAATTCATTGATGCCGCCATGCAGCCCTTGAATCGCGTGGCCTCTAGCCCCGAGCTGCTCAATGCCGCGCTGGACCTGCAAGCTGACACCCGTTACAGCTTTTACGACTGGCTGGTTATTGCCGCCGCGCTGCATGCGCGGGCAGAGGTGCTTTACACAGAAGACCTGCAACACAACCAATTGCTGGACGGCACGTTGCGGGTGGTGAATCCGTTTTTAATGGTGGCGAATGCGGCGTGAAACGGTGCGCCCTTGTCAGTTCACCGCATGCAGGTAACAGTGGTGCGCATGGTGCTGTCTCCTTCCTACTTCATCCTTACCACTTCATTTCGCCGGTGTTGACCTTGGCACCAATGTCCAACGACATCGCGCCGTCGGTCAGTTGGGGGTAGGACTGCTTCATGGCGCCGATCAGCGCTGCGCTGGTCTTGTTGGCGGCCAGGTTCTTTTCGAAAGTCTGCAAATAGTCCTTGGTGAAGCTAATAGTGCTGGCATCCAGTGCAGTGCCTGCCGACATGTGACTGGGAACTACCAGGGCGGGCTGGAGTGCAGCCATCTCGTCCAGCTGCGCCACCCAGGCGGCGCGCAGGGCCGGGGTTTGCGTGTCCGCCGTCCACACGTGCATATTGCCAAATACGCCGATGTTGCCGGCGATGGTCTTGATGGAAGGAATCCACTGTCGGTTTGCATTGAAGGCTGAACATCTCATTCAATTAAAACAATACGTTACGGTGGTTACCGTCAATGAGAGCTGAAATCAAGCGTCGCTTAATTCTGAACTCTCGGTAGCGCTAATCACTTAATTCTGAACTTCTTTGAGCCGAGTTACAAATTCTGTAAGGCTTCACAATGTGCAGAAATCCACGCGGACCGCTTAAGGGAAGATCCCTGCAATATCGAAATGACAAGGACATTGCGAAACGGATACCTTCGCTGTATCTATTCTCCAGTGTTCAAACTTCGGCTCTTATCCCCGTTAAAAGGGATGCACCATCAGCGTCTATAGGATCTCGCGCACTCCCGGTAATCCTTTCGGGCTTGTAGTCGCTGCCGCAGATTCTGTTCGTGCAACGCCTTGTTTTCCTTTCCAATTTGACGAATTGCGATCATTGTCACAACAATTCCACAAGTCATCAAAATATTCACGATGGTCAACGGGTCGATGGCTTCCATGGTAATTCTCCTTTGTCAGAACGGTTGTTCCACTGCGATCAACAATACAAGAATACACGGCGTTCGAAGATCAGCAAGTCCACTCTGGTAGTGATTTCCTACCAAACCGAAAGTTGAACCTCCCGCCACTAAACGCTTGAAGGCGTTCTCGTGTGGGTTTCCTCGACTCGATCATCCGGGCCAATCCAAAACTCGTGGTAGCCACAATGCTCAGTGAACACAGCGATTCGATGAATGGCCCCGTCCGGAGCGGGGTTGCCAAGGTAAAAGGCTCTTCGGAAAGTTAGATCGGAGCCATCCTCAAATCGGATATGCACACTGTCATTGGAGAAATCTGTGGCCAACAAGTTGCCTTCGAGAATCTCTTCGACTGTGCGTCCCAGTCTTTTGCCAAGGGCTTGACTCCAGTTCTCCAACATGCCAATCCATGGCATTTGCGCCTTGCATCTGAGGCGGTCGAGTTCATTCTGCGCGGCCCTTCGGATCCGCTCCTGTGAGGGAATTTCTTCTGCATCGAACATTCGGTCCAAGTAGGCGCCACGCGCATCCATGGTCGCCACGGCGTAGTCAAGCCAGGATTGGAATTCCTTCGGTGGCACCAGCGTAATACCTGCTGAAGGACGCGATGCCTTGGCCACGAGCATTTGAGCTGCAACATCGAGTGCCTGTTCGGATGGGGTTTGTTTCATGCGTGTCATTGAACCGTTATGGTGAATGTCCCAGTCTCAAGATATTTAAGAGGCGGAGCGATGCCACTCAAGAAAATCGTAAACGATGTTTGCTGCGTGGCAATGGTGATGGAGTGTCAGCCACTATCTCGCACCGCTTCCTTGCAGCTTCGATAGTCCAGACCCCATCCAGCCAAACATCTGTGCACCCAGTCGTTGACACTGCGATTTGCTTTTTGCATACGGCTCGCAGCAAACAGCCCACGTCTGGCCTCGGCCATGCTGAGCGTATAGCGGACAAGCGCCAAGAGACCCGACACTCGACAACTGCCAAAACACATTCTTCATCAAGGAAATTGAACTTCTCTATTAGCACTCACTCCTAGAGAGTGCTAATATTGCATCAGACACACAAGGAGTTCTGGTATGTCCTTTCACATTGGTTCTGCATCCCCTGCCGCGCTGGCCTTGGCTAACCCCTGGGCCGTGGTGCCCTCGCTGGGCAATCTCGACGCCTATATCTCGGCGGCGAACCGTCTGCCCATGCTGACGCTCGAAGAGGAGCAGGCTTTTGCACGTAAATTCAAGACTGAGAACGACCTTGAAGCCGCCGGTAAGTTAGTGCTCTCTCACTTGCGCCTGGTGGTGTCGGTTTCACGCCAGTACCTGGGCTACGGTCTGCCCCACGGCGACCTGATCCAGGAGGGCAACGTGGGCCTGATGAAGGCCGTCAAGCGCTTCGACCCGGACCAGGGTGTGCGTCTGGTGAGTTATGCCTTGCACTGGATCAAGGCCGAAATCCACGAATACATTTTGAAGAACTGGCGTATGGTCAAGGTTGCCACCACCAAAGCCCAGCGCAAGTTGTTCTTTAACCTGCGCTCCATGAAGCAGCGTTTCAAGAGTGATGATGCCGCAGCCGATCTGGGCACCCACCGCGACACACTGAACGCTGACCAGATTGAAGCCATGGCGCGCGAGCTGAAGGTCAAGCCCGAAGAAGTGATCGAGATGGAAACCCGTATGTCGGGTGGTGATGTGCTGCTCGACCCCAGCCCGTCTGACGACGGCGAAGACGCGTTCGGCCCCATCGCTTACTTGACTGACACCAGCCATGAACCCATCGCCATGATCGAAGCGCACCAGCGCGACGTGTTGGCGACCGATGGCATTGCTGCGGCCCTGGATGCCCTGGATGCCCGCAGTCGCCGCATCGTCGAAGAGCGCTGGCTCAAGGTCAATGACGACAATTCGGGCGGCATGACCCTGCACGAGCTAGCCGCCGAGTACGGCGTCAGCGCCGAACGCATCCGCCAGATTGAAGTGGCGGCCATGAAGAAGATGAAGACGGCACTGGTGGACTACGCCTGATTCGGAGCGGCCGCAAGTTCACTATATTTTTTATAGCGAATAACGCTGTATCCACGGGGGCTAGCCCCCGTTTTCATTAAGACGCCTGCTTGAGCAGGATGCGGATGTCCTCTGTCAGGCCTTTGGGGCCGCTGCCATACCGCGTGAACAAGCGCAGCTGGCCCTTGGTGTCGTAGACGTAACTGCCTGCCGAGTGGTCCATGGTGTAGCTGGTGGGGGTTTTGCCATCCACCTTCTTGAAATAGATCTTGTAATCCTTGGCCAATTCATTGAGTTTGTCCGGCGTGGTCGACAACGCCAGGAAGGTCGGATCGAAGCTGGCCATATAACCCTTGAGGACTTCCGGCGTGTCGCGCTGAGGGTCGACTGTCACAAACAAGCCCTGTAGACGTTCGCCGTCTTTGCCGAGCGCACGTTTGACCTCGGCCAGTTCGTTCATCGAGGTCGGACAGACGTCGGGGCATTGGGTGTAGCCAAAAAACAGCACGACCACTTTGCCGCTGAAATCGGTCAGGCGTCGCAGCTGGCCATTGTGGTCCGTCAGCTCAAACCCCTTTGCGTATTCAGCGCCAGTGACATCGACGGAGGAAAAAGCCGGCCGTTGCGGAGAGCAAGCAACAAATAGCCCACTAGCCCCCATAAACACTGCGTAAGCAGCTATATTCTTTATAGCATTTCGTTTGTACATGGTAAGGTTTCCAAAAAATTCGCGTTCGCCAGTGCGTCTGAACGCCGTTTACAACAGATAGTGGTCCAGCAGCAGTGCTGCAAACAACACACTCAAATGGATCAACGAGAACCGAAACGTCCGTCGTGCCAGTTCATCCGAGTATTCGCGCCACAACAGCCACGCATAGGCGCAAAACCCGATGCTCAGCACCACTGCTGTCGCCAAATACAACCAGCTGCTCATGCCATAGACAAAAGGCAACAGGCATGCGGCAAACAAGACAAAGGTGTAGAGAAGGATTTGCAGCCGTGTGAACTCGCTGCCGTGGGTCACCGGCAACATGGGCAAGCCCGACTTGCGGTAATCCTCGACCCGGTACAAGGCCAGCGCCCAGAAATGGGGGGGCGTCCACAAAAAGATGATCAGAAAGAGGATCAAGGCCTCAGGCCCAACGTCTCCAGTCATGGCGGCCCAGCCCAATACCGGCGGCATGGCCCCGGACGCACCGCCAATAACAATATTTTGCGGTGTCAAGGGTTTGAGGATGACGGTGTAAATGACGGCGTAGCCGACGAAAGTGGCAAATGTGAGCCACATCGTCAGTGGATTGACCCACACATACAACACGGCAGAACCCGCCGCACCCAACAGCGCCGAGAACACCAGCGTCTGGGTGTTGCTGAGTTCACCACGGGCCGTGGGCCGCCAGGCAGTGCGCTTCATCTTGGCGTCAATGCCTTTTTCCACAATGCAATTGAAGGCAGCAGCCGCAGCCGCCACCAACCAGATGCCCAGACAGGCCACCATTGCCAAGCCAATCTGAGCGAGTGTGGGCCGCCCCGGGACCGCCAGGACCATGCCGATCAAGGCACAAAACACAATTAATTGAATCACGCGGGGCTTGGTCAGCGCATGGAACTGGCGGAACACCGAAAGAGAGGAAACAGTCACTTGGGTGGTCATGGGGTCGGTCCAGCAGCCGGGTTCAGCGCAGCAATTTGGTTTACACGGGAAAGGGTAGACATCAGAAGCCAGGTCAACACCACGACCATGGCACCTGCACCACCCGTGTGCAACACCGCGGCGACAATCGGCCAGTCCAGCACCACGTTGCTTAAACCGGTGACCAATTGCAGCACCAGCAGGGCCGCCAATGCGCGAACGGGTTTGTGCAGCCCCGCGTGGTCGCGCAACAGCATAACCACGGAAGCCAACACGATCAAGGTCACCACCGCAGTTAGACGATGGGTGAAATGGATGGCTGTCAAAGCCTGGAAGCTGATATGGGCACCATGGCTGTCAAAACCCAGGGGGCGCCAGATTTCGAAGCCACCGGCGAAGTCCATCAGCGGCCACCAGCTGCCCTGGCATTTTGGAAATTCGGTACATGCCAACACGGCATAGTTGGTGCTGACCCAGGCCCCGGTCGCGGATTGAGCGGCCAATAACACCAATGCCAACGTGATCCACAAGCGCAGGCGCGGCGCAACATCGACCACAAGCCCCAGTCCCTGCTGCCGAGCCAGCTGCAGGGCTTGCACCGTCAACAAGGCCAGAAGCACATAACCACCCAGCAGATGCAGGGTGACAATGGCGGGGAATAACTTCATGGTTACGGTCCATGCACCAAAAGCACCCTGAATACAAACCCAGATCAGGGTCAAGGTCGGCCACCAGGGGTTACTGCCGCCGAAATCGTTGGCTGGCTTACGCCCGCGCCACGCTGCCACGGCCAAGACAACAATCAGCAGGCCCACGCCCATGGCCAGGTAGCGGTGCACCATCTCGATCCAGGCTTTACCCGGGGTGACGGGTCCGGTGGGCATGGCTTGCTGGGCTTGCGCGATCTCGGCGCTGGCCCCCAGGGGGCTGGCCTCGCCGTAACATCCGGGCCAGTCAGGACATCCCAGGCCGCTGTCGGTCAAGCGGGTAAACGCGCCAAACATGACCAAGTCGAACGTCAAAAACAGGGTTACCAGCGCCAGCGCGTGCATGCGCCCCAAGGGAGACGCACGCCGATGGCGCAAATAGACCATCAACAAAGGGCCGGAGCCGAGTAGAAAGCCCATCACCAGCATACGCGCCAGTGGGGAGAAGTCGTAAAGAGATGCTTGCATAAAGGGAAGTCTTCGGGCGTTTCAGCGTCCTGCTTTGTCCCAATGAACTGACGCACGCAGCAGGCGGTCCAGGTCGCGCCGGACCTTGACCGCCGACTGGGCATCCAAATGCGGTGGAAAACGCATCATCCATTTGCCGAGGGGGTCTACCAGGTACAGGTGATCCGGCAAGCCTTGCCCGGCTTGCGGCTCCAGCCAGCTTGTCAGATCGGCAGCCGACACCCGGATGACCGTGGCGTCTTTGAGCGCAGGACGCAAGGCCTCGGCCACGGGTGCGTTATCCGTCACTAGCCAGACCCAATCGAGGCGTTCCTTTTCCTTGCCCAGGCCTTCACGCAGTTGGCGTTGAAAGTAGAGGTGACGGGCACATTGCTCATCACAGGTTGCGCTAGCCACACTGATGAGCAGCCACTGGTCCTTGAGGTCTCGCAAATCGACAGGTTTGCCGTCCAGCGAAGTGCCCCTAAGGTCAGGCAGGGCCCGCTGTGGAGTGATCAGCTCACCAAAATTGCGGCGTCCTTCGGGGCGCACCACGTAGAAGGTGAAATACGACGCCAGCACCGGCGCCATACACACCAGCAACACGGCGAGCATTTTCCAGCGGCCTGCGCGGGTGCGGTCTCCGCCCGCCAGATCCTGCGGCTGAGGCAATGTGTGTACCGTCAGGCCCAAAGGCTGGTCATCATTTGGGGAAGCACTAGACATGGGTCTTGGGGTCCTTGGGGCGGGTCTTGAATCGTCGAACTACTTGAAACCATACAAAAAGCACAACAAACAGCAATGACATGCCAAACCACTGGAAGGCATAACCAAAATTCTTTTCCACGCCCAGATTAACGGCTGGCCACTCGCGGACCAAGCCTTCGGTGTTGACTCCGGTTTGCTGCAACGGTGATGGGCAACAGCGCCAGCCCGGTTTCAACCCTCCATTGTGGCAGGTCGAGATTTTGCCGGATTAACCCTGTTGTGGGGCCACCCAAAGCAAACAGGTCGGATGGTGGCAGTGCCATGCGCCCCTCGATTTCGATGATCCCTTCGGGCGAAGCAATAGACGGCAAGCGGGTGCGGTCGTCCACGCCGCGCGGGACCCAACCACGTTGCACAACCAGGGCAGTCTGGCTGCCTTCCAGCACAAAAGGCATCAGAACCAGAAATCCGACGCGGCCATCCATCGGGCGGTTTTCCAGAAAAACGACTGAGGTGGACTGCCAGCGCCCTCGCAGCTGCGCACGTTGGTGCAATAAAGTCAGCGGCTGCTGGGCCGTAGTCACGTCATTGGCGGATAGCGGCGCTTTGGCGTGTTGGGCATCCATTGCGGCTTGGCGTGCCTGCTTCTCAGCGGCACGCGACAACTGCCAGAAACCCATGCTGGCTGTCGCGCCCACCGCCAACACCGTCGCCACCGTGATCAGGACCAACTTGAGTCGCGCATTCACCAGATAATCCTGTTCATGACATACCTTGTAACCATTGCGTTTTTGGCCATTCTTGCGAGCCTTGGGGCTGCCTTGTACTTCATGATGCGAGGGGGCCGAGACTCTGGTAACACGTCCAAAAGAATGGCGCGTGCGCTGGGAATTCGCGTCGGTGTATCCATCTTGTTGTTCGCCTGCATCTTGATTGCGTGGAGCTTGGGTTACATCCAGCCAACGGGTATTCCGCAAGGCCGCTGAGACATCGATTGGCAACAGCACGGATGGCGGCCCGGCAATCAAAAAGGCACCGCAAGCGGTGCCTTTTTATTGGGGGTCACAGGCCAATCAAAGCCAGTACACCAGAATGTACAGACCCAACCAGACCACATCGACAAAGTGCCAATACCAGGCAGCTCCTTCAAAACCAAAGTGTCGCTCCGCCGTGAAATGGCCCTTTTGCAGGCGCAATGTAATAAAGAACAACATCAGCATGCCCACAAACACGTGGAAACCGTGAAAGCCCGTCAGCATGTAGAAGGTGGAACCAAAAACACCGGAACTCAGCTTCAGGTTGTAGGCGGTGTACGCATGGTAGTACTCGTAACCCTGCACACACAGGAACGAAAAGCCCAGCAATACGGTAATCCACATAAACCCAATGGTCTTGCTGCGGTTACCGGCAACCAGAGCATGGTGCGCAATGGTCAGTGTCACACCGGACGTCAACAACAGCGCTGTGTTGATAGTGGGTAGCCAGAACGGACCCATGGTGGTGAAGGGTTCCACAATACCAGCGGGCGATGCGGTGGCACCCACTGCCAGACTGGGCCAGACCGCCTTGAACTCTGGCCACAAAAGGGCGTTGTCCAAACTTCCCAAGGCCGGCACCGAGTGCGCCCTAGCCCACCACAACGCGGTAAAAAATGCACCGAAGAACATCACTTCCGAGAAGATGAACCAGGTCATGCTCCAGCGGTAAGAGATATCGATTTTGTGGCCGTATTGGCCGCCCTGGCTTTCGGCTATGGACTCACTGAACCACTGGTACAACACGAACAGCCACCAGACCATGCCGGCAGCCAGTGCGTATTTGCCCCATTCGGCCCCATTGATCCACTGGCCTGCGCCCAGGATGACAAAGAACAGGCCCAAAGCGGCCATGGCGGGATGGCGCGAGGGGCCAGGGACAAAGTAGTGCGGTGTTGCGCCGTGTGTTGTTGAACTCATTTCTTTCTCCTATTCCAATCAGTTGAGGACAGAGCTTGCCGCCGTGCGGCTACGGTCTGTCCCACAAGTTATTTACTTCGCAACGACCCAATTGACCAGGGTAATCAAACCGACCACCAGCAGCAGCGCCGCGACCAGCCCGACCGCCACCACATGCATGGGACTTACCTTGGCAAGGTCTTGCTGGTATTCGCTGTTACTGCGAATGCCCAAAAACGACCAGGCGACCAGCTTAACGCTACGCCACATGGACGGCGCAGGTGTCACGCCGGTGCTGGATTTCTCATTCATGAACGGCTCCCATCCGGTGCAACCACCGTGACGTTCGCCACCGGTGCCGGCGGAGTTTTTCCACCGACTTCAAAAAAGGTGTAAGACAAAGTGATGGTCTTCACATCTTTGGACAATTTGGGATCGATCACAAAGGCCACCGGCCAGGATTTCTTTTCACCGGGCTCCAGCGTGTACTGGTTAAAGCAAAAACACTCCAGCTTGTTAAAGTGCGCAGACGCCTGCTGCGGCGCATAACTGGGGATAGCCTGGGCCGACATGCGCCGATTCTGGGTGTTCTGGAACTCGTACATCACGGTTGTCAGCTCACCCGGGTGAACATCTACCGAGCGCTGTGCTGGTTTGAATTCCCATGGACCACGTGCATTGGCATCAAACTCGACCGTGATGGTTCGCCCTCTGTCCACCTGTGTATTGGCGGGTAAAGTCGGTACGGCTCCCGGGATATTTTTGTCCCCCAAGGCCAGGATATTGATACCCGTCATCTCGCAAATTGTCTTGTAGATGGGTACCAGCGCATAGCCGAATGCGAACATGCCAACCGCAATCACGGCCAGCTTGCGCACCATCAGGAAGTTTTCGCGCTGCAGACGCATGACTTATTTGCCCAGCAGGACCATGCGGGCCATGAAACCAACGAAAAATATCACGGCAATCGACGCCAGGATCAGCCCGGTTTTGGCATTGGCCTTTTTCTGCTCAGGAGTCAACATCTTGCTCAGCCGATTACTTTGGTTGCGGTTGCATCCAACTTGGGCGGGGTCTCGAAGGTGTGGAAGGGCGCAGGCGATGGCACTTCCCACTCCAGGCCTTCAGCGGCTTCCCAGGGCTTCTGGGACGCCTTTTCACCCTTGCCGCGCATAGCAGGCAATACGATGAACAGGAAGAAATAGACCTGGGCAAAACCAAAGAAGAAGCCGCCGACTGACGCCACCGCATTGAAATCGGCAAACTGCATCGGGTAGTCCGCGTAGCGCCGTGGCATGCCAGCCAGCCCCAAGAAGTGCATGGGGAAGAAAGTGACGTTGAAGGAAATGATGGACCACCAGAAGTGAATCTGACCGCGTGTCTCGCTGTACATCACGCCCGTCCACTTGGGCAACCAGTAATAGGCGCCAGAGAACATCGCAAACAAAGAGCCGGCAACCAACACATAGTGGAAGTGGGCAACGATGTAATAGGTGTCCTGCAACTGGATGTCGATCGGCGCCACGGCGGGCATCAGACCGGTGAAGCCACCGATGGTGAACACAAAGATGAAGCCCACGGCAAACAGCATGGGGGTCTCAAAGGTCATGGAACCCTGCCACATGGTGGCGATCCAGTTGAAGATCTTCACGGCGGTCGGCACGGCAATCAGCATCGTGGCGTACATGAAGAACAGCTGGCCGGTCACCGGCATGCCGGTGGTGAACATGTGGTGCGCCCACACGATGAAGGACAGGATGGCAATCGACGATGTGGCATACACCATGGAGGCGTAGCCAAACAGCTTCTTGCGGGCAAAGGCCGGAACCACCTGGCTGATGATGCCGAAGGCCGGCAAGATCATGATGTAGACCTCGGGGTGGCCGAAGAACCAGAAAATGTGCTGGTACATCACCGGGTCACCGCCACCGGCGGGGTTGAAGAAGCTGGTGCCAAAGTGGCGGTCAGTCAGCGTCATGGTGATGGCGCCGGCCAGCACCGGCATCACGGCGATCAGCAGGTAGGCGGTGATCAGCCAGGTCCAGCAGAACATAGGCATTTTCATCAACGTCATGCCAGGCGCGCGCATGTTCAGGATGGTGACGATGATGTTGATGGAACCCATGATGGAGCTGGCACCCAGGATGTGCATGGCAAAAATGCCGGCGTCCATAGACGGGCCCATCTGCAGGGTCAACGGTGCATACAGCGTCCAGCCGGCAGCGGGTGCGCCACCAGGCATGAAGAACGAACCCACCAGCATCAGGCCGGCCGGAATCATCAGCCAGAAGCTGAAGTTATTCATGCGGGCAAAGGCCATGTCAGCCGCGCCAATTTGCAGCGGAATCATCCAGTTCGCAAAGCCCACAAAGGCCGGCATGATGGCGCCGAACACCATGATCAGGCCGTGCATGGTGGTGAGCTGATTGAACAACTCGGGGTTGACCAGTTGCAGACCGGGCTGGAACAGTTCGGCGCGGATGATCAGGGCCAACACGCCGCCCACCATCAGCATGGTGAAGGCAAACAGCAGGTACAGCGTGCCAATGTCCTTGTGGTTGGTGGCGTAGACCCAGCGCTGCCAGCCCGTGGGGGCGTGGTGGTCATGGTGGTCGTCATGGGCATGGTCGTGGTGGTCTAGAACGGCACTCATCCTGATTTCCTTCTCAATTCACTAAATTCGGTCGGTCGGCTGTTGTGTTTTGCGCAGACTATTTGCGCAGGGCCAATACATCAGCGGGCTGCACAACCTGCCCGGTCTTGTTGGACCAATTGTTCTTGGTGTAGGTGATCACAGCGGCAACATCGGTGTCACTCAAGGTCTTCCAAGCGGGCATCGCGCCGTTGTTTTGACCATTCAACAAAACGGCAATTTGTTTGCTCTTGTCAGCATCGAGTACGACGGCAGCCGCATCCAGAGGCTTGATCGGGCCAGCGCCCTTGCCATTGGCCTGGTGGCAGGCCGCACAGTTGGCAGCGTAAACTTTTTCACCGCGCTTGGAGAGATCCGCGAGATCCCACACTTTGGAAGGATCGTCAGCTTTGGCAGCCATTTTTTTCACTTCCCCGGCAACCCACGCGCTGTAGTCAGCCGCAGACAACACCTTCACATGGATTGGCATGTAGGCGTGTTCTTTCCCGCACAGTTCTTGGCACTGACCATAAAAATCACCGGTCTTTTCAGCCCGGAACCAGGTATCACGGACAAATCCCGGGATGGCATCCTGCTTGATACCAAACGATGGCACGGCAAACGCGTGAATCACATCGTTGGCTGTGGTGATGATGCGTACCTTTTTGCCGACTGGCACCACCAGCGGGTTGTCCACTTTCAAGAGGTAGTCGTCCACGACGGAAATTTGCTTCAGGTCGCCGGAGTCCGACATGGCGCGCTGCTTGGGGTCCAAGGAGGACACAAATCCAATGCCCTCACCCTCACCCTTAAGGTAGTCATAGCCCCACTTCCACTGCATGCCAGTGGCCTTGATGGTGAGATCGGCGTTGGTAGTATCTTTCATCGCGACTACCACTTTGGTTGCCGGCAGGGCCATCAAAATGACGATGATGAACGGAATGACGGTCCAGACGATTTCAACCACCACGGATTCATGGAAAGTGGCAGCCTTGTGCCCTTTCGACTTGCGATGCTTCCAGATGGAATAAAACATCACCGAGAACACGGCAACAAAAATCACCGTACACACAATCAACATGAACCAGTGCAGCCAGTGCTGTTCTTCTGCAATTTTTGTGACGGGAGGCGGCAGATTCAACTGGTTCACTGCGGGGCCACCAGGCAAGTCGTTGACCGCATGCGCCAGTGTGAAAACTGCGGTGCCTGCCCATGCAACTGCCGCCAGAAGCAGTGAAGCCAATGTATTGAAAATGCTCTTCATCTTGGTCATTTCTTCGTCGAATCAGATTAAACAGTGCCAAAACCATGCCACGCACACGCCAACGGGTGCACGCAGGAAGGGCGGCCAGAACTCGGTTTTGCGGTTATTGTAGCCCACCGCCTCCGGCCAAATTCAGACACCGGGCGCCTTGTCAAGCCCCGTTGTCAATCGGTTGAGCCATTTTTCTTGACCTTGCGCAAGTTGGCTCGCATTTCATCCAATGACACCCGTGTTTCAGGGGCAATCACCGTTCGCCGTACGGCCTTGAAGGCATGACCGTACACCACTTCAAAGGTCAGTCTCAGTTGGCCGTCTTCGCCCGGTTGGGCCAGTTGCTGTAAGGCCGCCAACAACTGCGCGTACCAACCACGTCCACGCAATCCGGCAAACCGCAACGGATGCAGGTTGCGCCCGAGTTCGCGCAACTCACGCAGCAAACGCTCGGGGCTGGCAAACGTGAGGGTGATGCGCTCCATATCCATGACCGGTTCCGCGAAGCCGGCGTGCACGAGCATATCGCCCCAGTCGTGCATGTCAGTAAATGCATGGGAGGCCGGAGGCCAGCCCAGTTCGTCATACAAGGCCCGCAATTCACGCAGCGTATCCGGCCCCAGGCAGGAAAACATCAGAAAGCCATTTTCCTCCAGCAGACGGTGCCATTGCCCTATCAAGTCCTGAGGATCGGCCGCCATATGCAAGGCCATATTGGCCCACACCATTTGCGCCGGTTGCTCCGGCTTGCCGAAACGTAAACTTGGTCCGGTCCAACGCGCGGGGCTCCACCAGGACGGCACCAACAATGGCTTGGCCACCGCATCGGCGTCTGCTGCCGCCTGGACCACGTAACACTCCGACTTGGGGTAACGTCTGGACAACAACCCGTGGGCCTGAACCCCGCCGCGCAGCGGTTCCCAATGCACCCAGGTGCGGGGTTGCAGCTTCATCCATTGCAATCGGTCTTCCATGCGACGCGCCACTTCTTCATGCAGCCACGGCGAGGCCGTGTGCAGCCGCTGCTCCCAGCGCGCCGCTGCGCCGGGGGCAATGGTGGGGGGCAAATGGGAGGGTTGAGAACTAGACATCGAAACTGTGCAAAGCGGCCCGAGTATATTGACTCCGTGTTCAGCAAACTGCTTCAAGGGATATCCTGGCGCGTACCCAGTCAGTGCGCCGTGTGCCACGCCTGGCCATCGCAGCCAGTGTGCGAAGCCTGTGTGGGTGTGTTCGCACAACCTGTCAATCGGTGCCGCACTTGTGCTCTGGTAACCCCCGCCGGGGTGCACCAGTGCGGCGCGTGCATCGTCACCCCCCACCCCTGGACACATGCCTGGCCGCGGTTACCTACGCCTACCCTTGGTCGGGGCTGGTTGCCGACTTCAAATTCCGGCAACACCCAGGTTGGGCGCATAGTTTTGCGCAATTGCTGCGAGCGACACCCTGGGTCGAACCCGCTCTGGACGCCGCGGATATGCTGATTCCCATGCCACTCTCGCGTCAGCGCTTACAGGAACGGGGCTACAACCAAGCCCGAGTATTGGGCCATGCACTGGACCGCACCAAGCTGGCCGATGGTGTGTTGTTACGTATGTTGGACACCCCAGCGCAACGAACTTTGCCCCGCAGCGAGCGCCTGCGTGCCGTGCAACACGCCTTTGCCGTTGACCCATTGCAGGTGGGCCGCTTGGCGCAGCGTCGTATCGTGTTGCTGGACGACGTGATGACCAGTGGCGCATCCCTGCATGCTGCCGCGCGAGTTCTGCGCGCAGCAGGTGCGGTCCATGTCACCGCGCTGGTCCTTGCCCGCACAGAGTGACAATACGGGCCATGTTCAATATCGTTCTGGTCGAACCCGAGATCCCGCCCAACACCGGCAACATCATCCGCCTGGCCGCCAATACGGGCTGCACGCTGCACCTGATCGAACCTTTGGGGTTTTCGATGGACGACAAACACATGCGCCGCGCCGGTCTCGATTACCACGAATACGCCACGCTGCACCGCCACGCCGACTGGTCGACGTTTCTGGCCAACACGCAACCGCAGGCCGACCGCATGTTCGCGCTCACGACCAAAGGCAGCGGCCTGGTGTTTGAGTCGACTTTTCAACCGGGCGACTGGCTGGTCTTCGGCGCGGAGACACGGGGTCTGGCGGAGTCCATACGAGAGCACTTCCCCCCCGCCCAATGCCTCAAGCTGCCCATGCGCGACGGACAACGCAGCCTGAACCTGTCGAATGCGGTGGCGGTGACGGTGTTTGAGGCCTGGCGGCAAAACGGCTTCGCCGACTGACGCGGACTGCGCGGATGCTGCCGCTCGCAGGAGTCGTACCCGCGCAGAACGACGCCTTTACGGGTAGTGTCGGGCGATCGACTCTGCAATACAAACCGGCTTTGAAGCGCCTTCGCACTCGGTCGTGACTTCCCAGGTCATTTGCATGCCCTGGTTGTCAATCGGATCACAGGCCAGCAATTTCAGGCGCGCGCGCAAACGGCTGCCCACAGGCACCGGAGCGATGAAACGCACCTTGTTAAGACCATAGTTGACCCCCATGCGCGTCTGGGCGATGTGCAGGGAAGACTCAAAAAAACGGGGCAACAACGAGAGCGTCAAAAAACCATGCGCAATGGGCGCGCCAAAAGGCCCGGCCTTGGCGCGCTCCACGTCCACGTGGATCCATTGGTGGTCGCCGGTGGCCTGGGCAAACAGGTTGACCTGCTCTTGGGTGATGGTGATCCAGTCACTGACCGCAACCTCCTGTCCAATCAGGGGGGGCAGTTCATTCAAGGTTTGAAAAGTTTTCATGGCGCCACTGTACGGCCAGCGGGTAGTCTCAGGTGTCAAGCCAGCGACAAAGCAACTGCCACTGTTCAAGGTCTTTTTCGACCCGGCCGGGTGCCACGTCGAACAGGGTCAGGCCGCGCGCCGCCAGATGGATGTAATTCTGCGTGTCGCGCAAATAACCCAATCCAGTCACGCCCAGGGTATTCACAAACTCGTGCAGGTGGTCGGCAGCGATGGTTCGAGCATCCACCCGCATACCAATCAGACCAATTTTGGTCTTGGCCGCGTGTTTGTTCTGCACCAATTCGTCCAAGAAAGCCCGCGTTGCGAAAATATCAAACACGCTAGGCTGCAGCGGCACAACAATGTGGTCGGCCATCTTGATGACCTCGTTGAGGCGCTTTCCGTGCAAACCGGCAGGGGTGTCCAGCACCACGTGGGTGGTCCCTTTGGGCGGCTTGGCAATGTCATCGGCATGCGTCTCCCAGGTCGAAATGGGGCGAGCAGCGGCCGGTCGCAAACCCAACCACAAGCGCGCCGACTGCTGCCGGTCCACGTCGCCGAGCATCACAGCGTGCCCGCGCGCAGCAAAGTACCCGGCGATATTGGTGGACAAAGTGGACTTGCCGACGCCGCCCTTGGGGTTTGCTACAACAACAATTGGCATGTGTTTTCTCCAGTCACGTGCGTTCAGAGCGGGTCTGGTCTGCCGGTGCGCTGCCCACGGTCTACCCCACAATTCTTCAGCAATGCTATGTTAGCGCCATGGAACACACACCGACCTGGTTGATCAACAGCTTCATCTACCTGAGTGCCGCAGTCATCGCCGTGCCGTTGAGCCGGGCGCTCGGCCTGGGCTCCATCATTGGTTACCTGGCGGCGGGCATCGCCATTGGACCCTGGGGTCTGGGCTTGGTGACCAATGTGCAGGACATTCTGCATTTTGCCGAGTTCGGCGTGGTGCTGATGCTGTTCCTGGTGGGACTGGAGCTGGAGCCCAAACGGCTGTGGAGTTTGCGACGCCCCATTTTTGGCTGGGGCAGCCTGCAGGTGCTGGGTTGTGTGGCGGCCATTTTCCTGCTGGCCTTGCTGTTTGGCACTTCGTGGCCGATTGCTCTGGTCGCAGCCCTTGGGCTGGCACTTTCGAGCACGGCCATCGCCCTGCAGGTGATGGGTGAACGCAACCTGCTACCCACCGGTAGCGGTCAGGCTGGTTTTTCGATTCTGTTGTTTCAGGATGTAGCCGCCATTCCGATTTTGGCCCTGCTGCCCCTTCTGGGCGGATCTTCCGCGTCAAATCAGGCCCTAGCCCCCGTGGAACAAGCGCAAGAAGCTATCAAAATAATAGCGGTTATTGCAAGCATCATCATCGGCGGCCGGCTCGCGCTGCGCCCGCTGCTGCGCTGGATTGCCCGCAGCAAGACACCCGAGATATTCACGGCCGCCTCACTGTTGCTGGTGGTCGGCATTGCGGCGCTGATGCAGCTCGTCGGGCTGTCTATGGCCCTGGGCGCCTTTCTGGCCGGTGTGTTGTTAGCGGAAAGTGAATTTCGCCGCGAGCTGGAAACCAATATCGAGCCCTTCAAAGGCTTGTTATTGGGTCTGTTTTTCATAGCGGTTGGCATGGGGGTTGACCTCGGGGTGCTGCGCTCCGCCCCCCTCCAAATGGCGGCCATTGTGATTGGTTTTTTGTCGGCCAAGGCGGCCGTGATTTATGCCATGGCTCGCTACCTCAAACTGCCCTTTCAGGAGCGGCCGGTCTTCACCCTGCTACTGGCCCAGGGCGGGGAGTTTGCGTTTGTGGTGTTCCAGGCCGCCGCAGGTTCCAGCGTGTTGCCAGCGCAAACCGCGTCGCTGCTGATTGGAGCCGTAGCGGTTTCCATGCTGGTGAGCCCCCTCATTCTGGTGGCCATCGACAAACTTTTGCTGCCGCGCTACGCCAACTGCGGCGTCACGCCCATGGATGAAATTTCGGAGCCACAAGACGCGCCCATCCTGATTGCCGGTTTTGGCCGTTATGGCCAAATTGTGTCGCGGGTGTTGTTGGCCCAGGGCCAGCCTTGTACCGTGCTGGACCACGATGCCGAGATGATCGAGGCCGCACGGCGCTTCGGCTACCGCGTGTTTTACGGTGATGCGACCCGGCTGGACCTGCTGCGCACGGCGGGCGCCGAACGTGCCAAAGTGCTGGTAGTGGCCGTAGACAACGTCACCCAGTCGCTGGAAATTGTGGATCTGGCGCGTGAACACTTCCCACATCTGCAGATCGTTGCCCGGGCGCGGGATGTCACACACTGGAACCAACTGCGGGATCGTGAAGTGATGCTGGTGCAACGCGAACTGTTTGAGTCCAGTTTGCTGAGTGCACGCAGCGTGCTGGAATTGATCGGCCAGCCGAGAGAAGCCGCAGAGCAGGTCATCCACCGGTTCCGCCAGCACAACCTGGAACTGTTTGAGCAATTACATCCGCACTACAAGGACAGCGCCAAATTGATCTCGGTGGTCAAGCAGGGCCGCCAACAACTCGAAGAACAAATGGCCCGTGAACGCGAGGATCAAGCCCGACGGACCTGAACCCGCTTACTGCGGTGGCGGTGGTGGAGGCGCCTGCCCCGGAGGTGGCGGCGGATAGGGGTATGGATAGGGTGCGGGAGCCGACTGCTGACGCGAATAACGCCGCGCAGGCTGGTTGTTCTTGGACACCATGCACTGCTCATAGGCTATGTCGTAGCGTTGCTGGGCACCCCGTCCTTCCGAGGCACTGTTTCCCGCACCAATCATGGTGCCCATGATCAGGCCGGTGGCCGCGCCTGACGCGGTGTGGTCGCGCCGACCGCTCATTGCCGACCCCACGGCGGCACCCAACAAGGTACCGACCACGGCGGAACCGACGGTCGCTTCATTGCGCGTATCGGGGCCCAGCGACTGCTGGGCATAACTACGGCAATACTGGTCTTCCGCTGCAAACAGGTCCAGCGGTTTACCCGGGGTTGGCATCACAGCTACCCGGGGGCCCTGCGGCGCAGTCACGCAGCCGGTCAACGCCAACAGACACACAAGGGGCACAACACGGCCCCAGCGATGGATGACTTGGTTCACTTAGAAACTCCTTGGGGATTGGCTGGTACGGTTTTCCAGCCGCTGGGGCATGCTGCGACATAGGGGTAATAGCCCTGAGCCGCATCACAGTAGTACCAGAACTGAATCGCAGCTGGTGCAGGTTCGACCACCGGCGGATTTGCCAATGGCTGCGGGTTGGGAACCTGGACAACGATGGGCGGAGGCAATGTTTCCACAACAACACCTGGCGGCCTGAAAGGGTCAGGATAAGGATAGATCGGCCGTGGATAAAAATACCAGCTGCCACCAATAACCCACCACCACCCGGACCGGCCAGCGTGTCGGCCATGACGCCAGGTGCCCGAACGCCAGCGATGCAAATCGTGCGCCTCAAATCGGTGGATATCACCGCGCCATGCACGGTCGTGGTGACGGGAATTTGCAGTCGCGGTGAGCGGCACAGCACACGCCACGACAGCGAGGGCCAGGTTCAGGCCAACAACGGATTTCATGAAATCACCTTCTTCAAGCAATTTGCCAAGTTTTGCGCAAATGTCCTCATCGCATTGTCAACGCACCAGATCGGTGATTGGCCGACCGGTTTCTCATCTTTACTTGGACTTCACTCAAGAGAAACAGTTCTAAACTGTCGAACCTCGACGCGGCCAGACCTATCCAGGCGTCGCGGCGTCAGGTGCATCCCAACGCCATAGGTCCTGATGGGAGGCCCACTGCGTTGCGCACTGAAGTGAGCGGAACGCGTTAAAGGGCTGTTTCTGTTGGTTTCTCGCCATGTTAACCTTGGGCCATGTTCAGTCCGTCCCAAGCCGATGTTCGCCGTTTCTTTTGCTCTGTTTATGCCAAAGCCCTCGCCGGTCAAGGGTTGGAAGCTATCGAAATCATAGCGAATGAGTGGATGGATGAGCACCCGGAGTACGCGCAGGACTTTCAGGACGTGGACGCTGCGCTGGCCGCCATGACCGAGGTTCAGGAAGGGCGCACCAACCCATTCCTGCACCTGTCCATGCACCTGTCCATCAGCGAGCAGTGCAGCATTGACCAGCCGCGCGGCATTCGCCAAGCGATCGAACTCCTCACCCACAAGCGCGATTCTCTGCACCAGGCCCACCATGAAGCCATGGACTGCCTGGGAAAAATGTTGTGGGAGAGCCAACATGCGGGTCGCCCGCCCGACGGCGATGCCTACATCGCTTGTGTTCAGCGCCGTGCCACCCGCGATTAAAGACACTTTGAAGACACTTCGGGTACAAAAAAACCGCCCATCGGGCGGTTTTTTGATTCACAAGCCCAACGTTACTTGAACTTGTTTTGGGGAACCGTTTTGAGTTCGCCCGGCAGGCTTCCCATGTAGCCTGCGAGTTCCTTGAGTTCAGCGTTGGTGAACTGCTTGGCAATACCACCCATGATGGCATTGCCGCGACCAATCATCGGATTGCTGTCGGTCTTGTAGGCCTTCAAGGCAACAAACAGGTAGTCACTGTGTTGACCTGCAATCTTGGGGTAGGTCGGATCAATGGGTTTGCTGAAGCTCTCGCCGTGGCAGGATGCACAAGCGCCCTTGGCAACCAGCTCCATGGCTTTTGGCGAGCCGTCTGCGGCTTTGGCCAGCGCCGGAGCGCCGGCGACGGTGCCGCTGGATTCGTAATGAGCCGCGATGTCGGCAATATCCTGATCACTCAAAGCATCGGCAATACCGCGCATGGTGGGATGCTTGCGCTCACCTTTTTTGTAGGCGTTCAGCGACGACACGAGAAACTTAGCGCTCTGACCCGAAATCTTGGGCACCTTGTGAATTTCCGGGAAGCTGGCCTGGTAACCAATGATGCCGTGGCAACCGATACACAGAGCGATTTTCTTTTCACCCTCTACGGCGTTCCCTTTGACTTCTTGTGCAAAGGCAGAAGTGGTGGTCACACAAGCGACAAGGGCAGCGAAAAGTGGTAGCAACAGTTTGTTCATTTTGCAAGGACAATCAGACAATGTTTGATGTAAATCTAATTTTGATTATATAGACCAGCGCTATGCGACCCGGGCAGCCGCCATGCTGCCATCCTGTTCCTCTACTTTTGCTCCGCACACCCCACATCATGAAATTTCACGGAACCAAGAACTACGTCGCCACCCAGGATCTGATGCTGTCGGTCAATGCCGCCATCACGCTGCAACGACCCCTGCTGGTCAAGGGCGAGCCGGGCACCGGCAAGACCATGCTGGCCGAGGAAGTGGCCCAGGCGCTGGACATGCCACTACTGCAGTGGCACATCAAATCGACGACCAAAGCCCAACAGGGCTTGTACGAATACGACGCCGTGAGCCGCCTGCGCGACTCGCAACTGTCCGATGTGGACGGTGGCGAACGCGTCAAGGACATCCACAACTACATCGTCAAGGGTGTGCTGTGGCAGGCGTTTACGGCCGACAAGCAGGTGGCCCTTCTGATTGACGAAATCGACAAGGCCGACATCGAATTCCCCAACGACCTGTTGCGCGAAATCGACCGCATGGAGTTCTACTGCTACGAGACACGCCAGCTGATCAAGGCCAAGCACCGCCCGCTGGTGTTCATCACCTCCAACAACGAGAAAGAACTGCCAGACGCCTTTTTGCGCCGCTGCTTCTTCCATTACATCAAGTTCCCCGATGCCGCCACTATGCAAAGCATTGTGGATGTGCACTTCCCCGGCCTGAAGAAAGAGCTGATCAACGCCGCGATGAAAACTTTCTTTGACGTGCGCAACCTGCCCGGCCTGAAGAAAAAACCCTCTACCAGCGAACTGCTGGACTGGCTGAAGCTGTTGCTGGCCGAAGACATTCCAGCCGAAGCCCTGCACACCAAGGACGACAAGATGGCCGTGCCCCCATTAGTGGGCGCACTGCTGAAGAACGAGCAGGACGTCACGTTATTCGAAAAACTGATGTTCATGCAACGCCACAACCGCTAAGCCCTGCGCCACTACAACCACCATGAAAAACAAACTGTGGCTGGAAGGCCTGTCGGACGCCGTTGGTTTTGTCGGCGGCGCGTTGCTGGGCTTCTGGATCGGGAGCCTGTTGGGGCTGGACATTTTTGCGCCGGGTTATGGCAATGCCAGCATGGGCGCCATTCTGCTGGTGGGCCTGGGCTCCGGCCTGGGGGTCAAGCTGGCCCGCATGTGGCGCGCCGCGCAGGCCGACAAGGCCAACGACTCCAAGGACTGAACCACACCATGGCTTTTGTAGAACCCGTCACCCTGTCCGCCCGCGGCGTCGACCTGACACCCCTCTCGCTGGCGCACGAAGAAGGGCTGCGCGCCGCCGCCGCAGACGGTGCGTTGTGGAACATCCGCGTCACCTCCGTGCCCGAGCCAGAACAGACGCGCAGCTACATCGAAAACGCGCTGACTATGCGCGAAGCAGGCAACCGTTTTGCCTTTGTCGCCATCGACAGCAGCAGCAACAAGGTATTGGGCTGCACCAGTTACCACGACATCGTGCCCGCCCTCAAACGCGTGGAAATCGGCTGGACCTGGTATGGCAAAAGCAGCCAGCGCAGCCACGTCAACACCACCTGCAAACTGCTGTTGCTGACCCATGCGTTTGAAACCCTGGGCTGCCATGTGGTGGGCTGGCGCACCGACAATTTCAACTTCGCCTCCCAGGCCGCGATTGAGCGCCTGGGTGCCAAGAAAGACGGCGTGTTACGGGGCCATGCCTTGCGCCGCGACGGCACCATACGCGACACGGTGATGTACAGCATGCGCAGTGGCGAGTGGCCCGAGGCCAAGGCGCAGCTGCTGTATCTGCTGGACAAGCCGCGCTAGACGCAGGAGACACCACCCATGCTGCTCGACTTTTTCTATACCCTGCGTTCCGCAAAACTCCCAGTCTCGGTCAAGGAATACCTGACCCTGCTCGAAGCGTTGAAGAAAGGCGTGGTCGGCCCCAATGCGCCCACACCCGAGGACGACTCTGAGCCCTCCGGCTACAAGATTGACGACTTCTACTACCTGAGCCGCACCGCCCTGGTCAAGGACGAAAAGCACTACGACAAGTTCGACCGTGCCTTTGCCGCCTACTTCAAGGGCGTGGAGATGGTGGCCGACTTCACCAAGGACATCCCTGCCGAATGGCTGCGTAAGAACCTGGAGGGCATGCTCAGCCCCGAAGAGCTGGCCAAGCTGCAGAAAATGGGCTGGGACGAGCTGATGGAGACGCTCAAGAAGCGGCTGGAAGAACAAAAGGAACGCCACGAAGGCGGCTCCAAATGGATTGGCACCGGTGGCACCTCGCCGTTTGGCGCCTATGGCAACAACCCGCAAGGCATTCGCATCGGCCAGGACAAGAGCCGCAACCGCAGCGCCGTCAAGGTCTGGGACCAGCGCGCCTACAAGGACTACGACGACACACAAGAGCTGGGCACGCGCAACATCAAGGTCGCACTGCGCCGCCTGCGCAAGTTCGCCCGCGAAGGCCACGAAGACGAGCTGGACCTGGATGAAACCATCAGCAAGACGGCAGCGAATGCGGGCTACCTGGACATCAAGATGCGGCCCGAACGCCACAACAACGTCAAGGTGTTGCTGCTGATGGACGTGGGCGGCACGATGGACGACCACATCCAGCGCGTGGAAGAGCTGTTCAGCGCCACCAAGACCGAATTCAAGCACCTGGAGTTCTATTACTTCCACAACTGCGTGTACGACTTCATGTGGAAAAACAACCGGCGCCGTTTTGCCGAGAAGTTTGAGACCTGGGACATCATCCGCAAGTACAACAAGGACTACAAGCTGATCTTTGTCGGAGATGCCACCATGAGCCCTTACGAGATTCTGCAGCCCGGCGGCAGCGTGGAATACAACAACGAAGAGGCCGGCGCCGAGTGGCTGCAGCGCCTGATCCACGCCTTCCCCAAGTTCGCCTGGATCAACCCCGAGCCCCAGGGCGTGTGGCAGTACCGCCAGAGCATCGCCGTGGTGCAGCAGATCGTGCACAACCGCATGTACCCGCTGACCCTCAAGGGGCTGGAAGAGGCCATGCGACATTTGACAAAATAATGTCTTTGCGGGACAGATCTTCAGCTCTGTCCCCAACTGATTAGAGCTTTGCGGGATAGATCTTTAGCTGTGCCGCCAACTGCCTAAACGACCGCCCTTACAATCCGCTGCCCCCTCGCCATAGTTCAATGGATAGAACGAGTGCCTCCTAAGTGCTAGATGTAGGTTCGATTCCTACTGGCGGGACCAGAGCTTACCCAGATCAATATGCCAGCGCTGCTGCGCAGTCAGACGCCCCCAACAAACAATTACTATCAAATAAATAGCAGCTTGCGCTTATTTCTCGGGGGCTAGCGGCACTTTTTACTACTTGCTTCCGAACAAACGGGCAAAAAAACCGACCGAGGCGGGAGTGGTCTGTTGTATCACTGGTGGAGCAACTACAGCGTGGCTGGCATGCCACTTTCCAAAGCGCAGGTCGTGGGTCATGATGTGGCCAATCAACCACTTGTTCAGGAAGCGGCGCAGTTCCTGCACGCGGTCCTCGGTCCAGGCCTCGCCATTGCCCAGAAAGTCGGCCACCTGGGCGGCAAACTCCTCGTGCAAACGCAAGTGCTGCTCGAATGCCGGATAACCACTCTTTTCCATCATTTCCTGTTCATTGGAAAAGTGCGTGACCACATAGTCCAGTAGTTCTTCCACCGTCTGGTCTACCGATGCCAGATTGAGCGCGCGCACCAGCGTGAACAGATGGCGGTGCTCCTGATCGACCTGCGGGACACCGATCTTGAATCCGTCTCGCCACTCAATCACATAAGGGGATTTCTTGACTTCAGTTGCTTCCAACATGGCTTTTCCTTCTTGAATTGCAGATTGCTGAACTTCATGGGACCCGCGCTACCGAACTCCGGACCCGCTGTGCAGTGGTCAAGGCGATCACCGACTCTTGGCACAAATCCACTATGGACAAAACTGTACGCTGCACTGCAGCATAAGGCAAGCCCATGGTCTTGATCATTGAAGCTTCCTTGAGCCACATCAATAATGTGACTGCCGTATGACAAGTTTTCAGTCCGTGAAGCTGAAGAGTCGTTGGTCAAAGCCCATAGTTCCTAACCGCTGGCTGTGCGCTTCAGTGCAGCGGGGGCCGCTTTAGCCTCGGTCTTTGCGGGCGGTGGAAACACGCAGCGTGCGGCTCAACAGGATGACCGGAACCAAGCCTACCAGCACCAAAGCCAGGCAGGGCAAGGCGGCCTCGCCCAGGCGTTCATCCCGCGCCAGCTGGTAGGCCACGACGGCCAGGGTGTCGCTGTTGAAGGGGCGCAGCACCAGCGTGGCTGGCAATTCCTTCATGACATCCACAAATACCAACAGACCCGCGGCGGCCACCGAGCGTCGCAACAAGGGCCAATGCACACGAACCAAGGTCTGGCCGGCGCTGGTACCGAGCATGCGCGCCGAGTCATCCAGACTTTGGGGCAGACGTGCATAACCACTTTGCAGCGACTGCAGGGCGACGGCACAGAAGCGCACCAGATAGGCCCAGACAATACCAAGCGAAGTGGCAGTCACCCAGTAAGCCGCCTGGGTTTGCGGAGCCCAGGCCTGTAGCCAGCCCACCGGCAATAACAACCCCACCACCACCACCGCGCCAGGGATGGCATAACCCAAGCCGGCCAATTGAACGGCCACACGCACCGGTCGGCTCGGACTGCGCCGCACGGTAAACGCCAGCGCCAACGCCACGGCGACCGCCAATGCGGCGGTGATCACGCCTAAACGCACACTGTTAAAAGCCCACTCGCCGAAGCGTGCCCAGGGCAGGACCGCCCAGTCCGCCGTCATGGGCCGCAACATAAATAGCACCGGCAGCACAAAACCCATCATGATGGGAACGGCACACAACAACCCGACCCAATAACCCGTCCAGCCACGCAGCCGTACCGCCATCGCATCGGTTGAACCGGCGCGCATACCCTTGGTGACGGCAAAACGCATGCGGTGTTGCGCCCGATGTTCCAAACCCAGCAGCAGCGCCACCAAGACCAGCAACATGGTGGCCAATTGCGCGGCGGCCACACGGTTGTCCATGGCCAACCACGCTTTGTAGATGCCTGCGGTGAAGGTCTGAATGCCAAAATAGCTGGACACACCAAAATCGGCCAGCGTTTCCATCAGGGCCAGCGCTACGCCTGCGGCCACCGCCGGGCGCGCCATGGGCAGCGCCACTTCGCGCATGCGTCGGCGCAAGGGTGCACCCATCAGCCGTGCCGCCTCCATCAGGTGTGCCGTGCGTTCACCCAGGGCCGTGCGCGCCAGCAGATACACGTAGGGATACAGCGCAAACGTGAACACCCATGCCGCGCCAGCCACGTTGCGCACCTCGGGGAACATACGGCCTTCGGTCGCGAACGCACCACGCAGAGCGGATTGCAGGGGCCCGCTGAACTGAAGGAAATCGGTATAGGCATACGCCACCACATAGGCAGGCATGGCCAGCGGCAGTAACAAAGCCCACTCTAATACGCGCCGGCCGGGAAATTCAAACAGCGTTACGGCAACGGCCGTCGACAAACCGACGCTGGCAACTCCCAAAGTGACCATCAGACACAGTTGCAGGGTCGTCCACAGGTAATCCGGCAGCACGGTATGGGCCATCTCACGCAAGATGCCCATGGCCACCCCGGAAGCATCTCCCACTGGCAGCCAGGAGCCCAAGACCGCCAACACTGGTGACATCAGAACGCCTACCAGAAGCAGCAGTATCCAGCGAGAGGGGGACAGGTGAAAGTACGGCTTGGACATGGCGGCCTGCGGCCTTGGCTAAATGAGAATTGTAATCATCTAAAATCGCCGTCATGTTTCTTCAGTTGTCCCAATTGCAGGTCCATTACCCTGGCAACAACAACGCCGCCGTGCGGGACGTATCGTTTTCTTTGCGCGCCGGTGACATTGGCGTTTTGATCGGCCCCTCGGGCTGCGGTAAAACGACTTTGCTGCGGGCCGTCGCCGGCCTGGAGGCTGCGAGTGGTGGGTTGATCAAGCTTGGTGGGCACACCGTGAGCAGCGGCAAAACCCATGTGCCCGCCGAAAAACGCCGTATCGGCATGGTGTTTCAGGACTACGCTTTGTTTCCGCATCTGGATGTGGGGCATAACGTCGCCTTTGGCATCCACGATTGGCCTCGGGGGCAGCGTGATGCGCGTGTTGCGGAAGTGCTGGAATGGGTGGGCCTGTCGGAGACCCAGACGCGGTTTCCGCATGAACTGTCTGGCGGCCAGCAACAACGCGTCGCGTTAGCCCGGGCATTGGCTCCGCAGCCCCAATTGTTGTTGCTGGATGAGCCCTTTTCCAACCTGGATGTGGACCTGCGCGAGCGCCTGGCGCACGAGGTGCGCGGCATTTTGAAAGCCGCTGGCGCGACGGCGCTGTTTGTGACCCATGACCAGCTCGAAGCCTTTGCCATTGGCGACATGATTGGCGTCATGCACGAAGGCGCGCTGCACCAGTGGGACGACGCTTATTCGCTCTACCACCGCCCAGCCACCCGTTTTGTCGCAGAGTTTATTGGTCATGGCGTGTTTGCCCCGGCCACGCTGGTCGCAGTGGATGGCCAGACCGTGGTGCAAACCGCGCTGGGCGAACTGAGCAACATCGCCGAGTGCCCGCTGCCCTCAGCCTACGCTTCGGGTGAATGTGACGTGCTGCTGCGTGCCGACGATATCGTGCATGACGACGAAGCGCCGGTCAAAGCCGAGATCCTGCGCAAGGCGTTTCGCGGCTCGGAATTCCTCTACACCTTGCGCCTGGCAGGCGGCCAGATCGTGCAGGCCCACGTGCCCAGCCACCACGACCACCGCCTGGGCGAGTGGATCGGCATCCGGGCAGAGGTGGACCACGTGGTGACGTTCAAGCGCGAAGGCTAACCCCGCAACGCAGCAATCGTTTCACGCAGGTCAGCCGACCAGGCACGCCGCTCACGCCCCTGTGCCAACTCCGGCGTTCCAAACTGCACCACTGCTTGCACATTGTCAGCACACAGCGTGCGCCACAATGACTGCCACAACGTGTCATCTCCCACGTAACACGGGGCAAAGCTGATGTGCCCCGTGGTGGCATCGGCAAACTGCAACGCCACCGGCTGCACCGGCGCATGGGCCGATATGGCGGCCTGCAACAGGTTGGCGTGAAAGGGTAAAAGTGTTGAACCGTCGCCGGTCGTGCCTTCGGGAAAGATGGCCAACACATCGCCGTCGCGCAGGCACTGGGCCATCTGGTGCACCACACGCATGGCGTCGCGCCGCGATTCGCGGGTGATGTACAGCGTGTCGGCCGCATTGGCCAGTGTCGACACCACTGGCCAACGCGCAATTTCGTCCTTGGACACAAAACGGCAATGGCGGGCGGCGTGCATGACCACAATGTCTACCCAAGAGATATGGTTGGCCACCAGCAGCATCGGGCCATTCGCGGGCGGGCTCCCTTTTACTACCAATTTAATAGCTAAGTACGCAAGCATTTCGAGGGCCCAGGCCTGAACGCGTGTATGCCTTTGGTCGGGGGCCAGGCGCGGAAACACGGTCCAGATGGTCCACACGCCGCCCAGAATGTGCAGCACCACGCGCAACAGGCGCCAGCCAGCGCGCAGGCGGTTCATGGTTTAAAACGCGCCGCAGCGTGGCAGTGCATGTTGGCCCAGCTTTTAGGCCTGGTAGGCAAGGTGTCCACCGACCAAGGTAGCCCGCACACGCCCTGGCAGCTCGTAGCCGCCAAAGGGCGTATGGTGGCCCTGGCTGCGCAAGGCCGATGGTTCCACCACCCAAGCAGCTTGCGGGTCGAACACACAAATGTCCGCCACACCCCCGACGACCAGGCGTCCCGCGCCCCCCGGCATGGCACCCGATGCCGAGCCCACCACGGCGGCGCTCTGGCTGGTGACCACGCCCAGGGCCTTGGCCAGGGGCACGTCACTTTGCTGTGCCCATTTCAGGGTCAGGCTGAGCAGCAGTTCCAGCCCGGTGGCGCCGGGTTCGGCTTCAGCAAACGGCAGCGCCTTGGCGTCTTCGTCCACCGGCGTGTGGTCAGACACCAGGGCGTCAATCGTGCCGTCGACCAGGCCGGCGCGCAGCGCGTCGCGGTCGCGCTGCTGGCGCAGTGGCGGATTCAGGCGCATGCGGCTATCGAAGTAACCCATGTCCACATCGGTCAGGTGCAGTGAGTTGATGCTGACGTCGCAGGTAATCGGCAGTCCCTCGGCCTTGGCTTGGCGCACCAACGCCACACCCGCGGCGCTGCTGAGACGGCACAGGTGCACACGCGCCTGCGTGGATCGCACCAGCTCGAAAATGGTGTGCAGGGCAATGGTTTCAGCCGCCACCGGAATGCCGGACAGACCCATGCGGGTTGCCAGCGGGCCACTGGCTGCCACACCCTTGCCCAGGTACAACTCTTGCGGACGCAGCCACACGGTATAGCCAAAGGTGCTGGCGTATTGCAGAGCGCGCAGCAAGGCTTGGGTGTTGGCCATCGCAACTTCGGCCTGGCTGAAACCCACACAACCGGCCTGCGTCAGGTGCAGCATTTCGGTCAGCACCTCGCCCTCCAGGTTGCGGGTCAAGGCGCCCAGCGGGAACAGGCGCGCCAACTTCAGCATCTCGGCACGGTGGCGCAACATCTCAACCAGGCCGGCTTCGTCCAGCACCGGCTCGGTGTCCGGCGGGCAAACCACGCTGGTGACGCCGCCGGCCACAGCCGCGGCCATTTCCGAGGCCAGCATGCCTTCGTGCTCATGCCCCGGCTCGCGCAGGCGCACCGCCAGATCGACCAGACCGGGCATCACGATGCAGCCGGTGGCGTCAATGGTGGTGTCGGGGTGAAAATCAGGCGCTATATTTTTAATAGCTACTACCGCAGTATCCACGAGGGCTAGGTCAGCTTTTTCATCATAGCCGCTAGCGGGATCGATGACCCGACCGCCCTTGATCAGTGTTTTCATACTTGTTCTTTCACAAAAAGCCGACGTGAGCGCCGCCGGGCCGCCCCAAGGCGCGAGGGCCCCCGCGGGGGTGGGCAGCGACCCGCGCAGCGGCGGAGCGTGGGGGCAACATGTTCAAGCTTCATTGCCCGCAACGATGCTCATGACGGCCATGCGTACGGCGATGCCGAATGTGACTTGCGGCAGGATTACGCTTTGCTTGCCATCCACCACGGCGGAGTCAATCTCGACGCCGCGGTTGATCGGTCCAGGGTGCATGACGATGGCGTCCGGCTTGGCCAGTTGCAGCTTCTCGGGGGTGAGGCCGTAACTCTTGAAAAATTCGTGCATCGACGGCAGCAGCGCACCGCTCATGCGCTCGTTTTGCAGGCGCAGCATGATGATGACGTCGCAGTCCTTGATGCCCTCTTCCAGCGTGTGGCAGACGCGCACGCCCATTTGCGCCAGGTCCGACGGCACCAAGGTCTTGGGGCCGACCACACGCACCTCGGCGCAGCCCAGCGTGGTCAGTGCATGGATGTCGGAGCGGGCCACGCGCGAATGCAGCACGTCGCCGACGATGGCCACCGTGAGGTTGGAAAAGTCCTTCTTGTAGTGCCGGATCGTGAACATGTCCAGCAGGCCCTGCGTGGGGTGGGCGTGGCGGCCGTCACCGGCATTGATCACGTGCACATGGGGCGCCACATGCTGGGCGATCAGGTAAGGCGCGCCAGATTCGCTGTGACGCACGACGAACATGTCGGCGGCCATGGCGCTCAGGTTGGCAATGGTGTCCAGCAACGATTCGCCCTTGGATGCGCTGGAGCGCGCAATGTCGAGGTTAATCACGTCAGCCGACAGGCGCTTGGCGGCGATCTCAAACGTGGTTCGGGTGCGGGTGCTGTTCTCGAAGAACAGGTTGAAGACACTTTTGCCGCGCAGCAGCGGTACTTTTTTTACTTCCCGATCATTGACCGAAACGAAGTTGGCCGCTGTGTCCAGGATGTGCGTCAGTATGCTTTTGGGCAGTCCTTCGACCGACAACAGGTGCACCAGTTCACCGTGCTGGTTGAGTTGGGGGTTACGTTTGTAGAGCATGTTAAGCCTTCCGCAGGGCCGCCCCGGGAGGCTTGCGCCGGCCGGGCAGTGAATACACGCAGTGGTGAACGCGGGGGCTCATCATGCTTTTGCCTTCACGTCAAAGCTAAAGACGCCGGCGTCGCTTCGGGCCAAAGCGAGCGACTGGTTGGGCGCCAGCGCGACACGCGCGGCAGCAAAGTCGGCCTGCACAGGCAGCTCGCGTCCGCCGCGGTCGACCAGCACAGCGAGTTTGACGCTGGCGGGGCGACCGTAATCGAACAGCTCGTTAATGACGGCGCGCAGGGTGCGACCGGTGAACAGCACATCATCCAGGATCAGGATATCCGCGCCGTTGACGTCGAAGGGCAGCACGGTCTGGCCCCCACTGGAGAGCCCCCGTTGCGCAAAATCGTCGCGGTGCATGGCCGACGAAATTTTGCCGGCTTGGCCGGGCAGGTTCATGTCCTTTTGCAGGCGCTCGGCCAGCCAGGCGCCGCCGGAGGTGATGCCGACCAAACGGGTATTTGCGCCACCGATTTGTTGCACACCCCGCAATAGTTCGCGGTACAACGCCTCTGCATCAAGCAGCAGCGCCCCCACGCTCGTTAATGTACTCACGGCAAACTCCTTAAGAACTGTTCCAAAATAATGCAGGCTGAAGCGGCATCGGCGTCTTTGGCACCGCTGGCCAGGGCCTCGGTGGTGCTGTAGCGCTCGTCCACCTCAAACACCGGCAGCTTGAAGCGACCGTGCAACTGGCGGCCAAATTTCTTGGCCCTTGCCGTGTTCTCGTGGGCGGCGCCGTCGGGATGGTAGGGCACGCCTATGACCAACGCGTCGGGTTGCCATTCCTTGAGGTGTTTTTCGATGTGGGCGAAACGCGCGTCACCTTCTGCGCGCACGGTTCCCACAGATTGGGCCGTGCGCAGCAGGCGATTGCCAACCGCAATGCCGGTTCGCTTCAAACCAAAATCGATTGCCAGAAAAGTGTTCATAACCGCTGGTTCGGGTACCGCAGGGGATGCGGATAGCGCCTGGCTCATGCGTGGCCGGCCTGCGAACAGATCATCCAGGACTGCAAGCCCAACAAAGCGAGCGCCTTGTCATAACGTTGCTCCACCGGGGTGTCAAAGATGACCGCCCGGTCCGCATCCACAGTCAGCCAGCTGTTCTCGCCGAGTTCCGTTTCCAATTGGCCTTCGCCCCAGGCCGAATACCCGAGCGACACCAAAACCTTGCGTGGACCCAACCCGGTCGCCAGGGCCTCCAGGACGTCCTTGGACGTTGTCATTTCCAAGCCGCCTGGAATCACCATGCTGGATGCGTAAGGGACCTTTTCAGCTTGATCAGCGTCGGCAACAAGGGAATCGTGGAGCACAAAACCACGCTCGACCTGAAGTGGTCCCCCGTGAAAAACCGGCGCATCGGTCAGATCGTGGCGGTTCAGGGCCAGTTCCACCTTACCGAACAAAGCCACCATCGTGATGTCGGCGGGCTTGTTGATGACCAGTCCCAGGGCACCACGCGGCGTGTGCTCACAAACATACACCACGCTCTTGGAGAATATCGCATCCTCCAATCCGGGCATTGCGATTAAAAAGTGGTTTGTGAGATCAATGGATGCAAAATCGCCAGACATCGTCAGATTTTAGCGGCTGCCATGGATATGAAATTTGAAACGGGCCTGGTTTGGTTTCGACGCGATTTGCGCGTCCACGACAATGCGGCACTGAGCACTGCTTTGCAGTCGTGTCAACACGTGCACTGCGTTTTTGTCTTCGATCGGGACATTCTGGACAGTCTTCCACGCTGTGACCGACGGGTCGAATTCATCCGCGAATCGCTGGTTGAATTGGATGTTGACTTGCGCTCACTCGCGGGCAAGTCTGGCGCTGGCTTGATCGTGCGCCACGGATTTGCAGTCGACGAAATTCCTGCACTTGCCAATACGCTCGGTGCGCAGGCCGTTTTTGCGGCAAAAGACTATGAACCCCAGGCTGCCATTCGGGACGCGGAGGTGAAGTCCCGCCTGGCGCAAAGCCAGACTGCACTGTTGACCGTCAAAGACCATGTGATTTTTGAGTGCCGAGAGGTGTTGACACAAACCGGCAAGCCCTACGGCGTGTTTACACCGTATTTGCGCGCCTGGCTCCTGCGCTTAGGAGATACGCCACCGATTCAACACGAATGTGAGCCGGTTGCAGGGGTGTTGGCAGAGCGCCCAGTACCGTTTGCAGGGCCGGTACCCAGCCTAGAATCCATGGTTTTTGAACCGACGAATCTTCGGACATTGGGAATTGTCCCCGGAGCCAAGGGTGCGGCGCGCCTGATCGAGGACTTCTGGGAGCGCATGGACGACTACGACCAGACGCGGAATTTCCCCTCGGTCAAAGGCCCGAGCTACCTTGGGGTACACCTTCGCTTTGGCACGGTCTCCATTCGACAACTGGTGGGCCTGGCTTTGCAGCGCAAACTTGCCGGCAGCGCCGGTGCCGCGGTCTGGTTGGCCGAACTGGTGTGGCGCGATTTCTATTTCCAGATCCTGTCCAACTTCCCGTTTGTGGCTCACAACGCCTTCAAGTGTGAATACGACCAGATCACGTGGGAACAGGGTGAGCGTGCGAAAGCCTTGTTCTCAGCGTGGTGTCAGGGCGCGACGGGTTACCCGATTGTGGACGCTGCCATGATGCAGCTCAACCAGAGTGGCTACATGCACAACCGGCTGCGCATGGTCGCTGGTAGTTTCCTGGTCAAACACCTTGGCATTGACTGGCGCTGGGGAGAGCGCTACTTCGCAGAAAAGCTCAACGACTTTGATCTGTCCGCCAATAATGGTGGCTGGCAGTGGGTCAGCTCCAGTGGCTGTGACGCGCAGCCGTACTTCCGCATCTTCAACCCCGTCACGCAAAGTGAAAAATTCGATACCAATGCCAAGTTCATCAAACGGTACCTTCCCCAACTTGCGGGTCTAGGCGCCAAGGCCATCCATGCGCCTTGGTTGGCCAAGTCGGTCGAATTGACCGCTGCCGGATTAACGCTGGGACGCGATTACCCTCACCCTATCGTTGACCACGCCACCGCGCGCGCGCTCACACTGCAGCGCTACGGCGTGGTACGCAAGGCGGCCCCTCACGCCTCGGCTGCCGCGGAACAATAGCTGCGCACCAGGCCCAGCAATTCGTCTTCCGAATAGGGTTTTCCGAGGTAGTGGTCGACACCCAGCTCTTTGGCGTGTTCGCGGTGTTTACCGGCAATACGCGACGTGATCATGATGATGGGCAAATCACGAAGTTGTGCATCCGCGCGGATATTTCTGGCCAAATCAAAACCATCCATGCGTGGCATTTCGATATCGGACAAGACGACCGTTGGCTTTTCTTCCTGTAGTTTCTCCAGAGCATCCAATCCGTCCGATGCAAGGGTCACGCGGTAGCCTTCGCGCTTGAGCAAACGCTGCGTAACACGACGGACCGTAATGGAATCATCGACAACCAGGATCAACGGAACGAGATTGACAACACTCACCGCCGCCGCGGGCGTTGTGCTGTCTGCCGCCTGGACAGCGGCCAAATCCGCACGCTTGGTCATCTGGCGAGCCTGTTCGCCAAACACGGCGGCCAACGCGACCGGGTTGTAAATAAGCGCTACGGCACCGGAAGCGAGCACCGAGACCCCTGCCAAACCAGGTAATTGTGCCAACTGGGGACCAAGATTCTTGACCACCACTTCTCGGTTTCCCAACACCTCGTCAACATGCAGGGCCAGACGCTGACCCGCACTTCGGAAGATGGCTACCGATCTGGTCTTTCCAAAGGCTTCATTGCTATGGGCAGAAACCTGCAGCAAAGCACCGGCCCAGAAAAACGGCAAGGTTTGTCCACCAATGTCGAAGCCATCCTGACGGTAGGCCTGCTCCAGTGTCGCGGCCGGTGTACGCAAAACTGTCTCGACCAGTCCGGAGGGAACGCCAATGGTGAAATCGCCCACACGCAGCATCACCACCTGCGTGACCGCTGTCGTCAAGGGCAGGATGAGCTTGAAGGTGGTCCCCCTGTGCTGCTCGGTTGTGGTCTCAATGCGCCCCCCCATCGCGTTCACTTCGGAACGCACAATATCCATGCCGATGCCGCGCCCAGACAATTCGGTGATCTGTTCAGCGGTTGAAAATCCGGGCATGAAGAGCAAATTGGCAGCTTCGTCCTCACTCAACACATCGTCGGCTCCTAACACACCACTTGCAATCGCTTTGGCGCGGATCTTGTCGAGGTGCAAACCGCCTCCGTCATCACTGAAGGAGACAGATACGTCGTTGCTTTCTTGACTGATGCGAATCGTGATGGTTCCTACCGCCGGCTTTCCTGCTTGGGACCGTTCAGCAGCACTTTCGATACCATGCCCAACGCAATTGCGTAACATGTGCTCGAAGGCCGGACCCATGCGTTCCAGCACACCGCGGTCCATTTCGATGGAGCCCCCTGTGATATCCAGCTTGACGAGCTTGCCAGCGTCCTTTGCCGCTTGACGAACCACGCCATACAGACGCTCGGAAATACTCTCAAATTCGACCATGCGCGTACGCAGAAGGTCGCGTTGCAATTCACGCGCCTGGCGCCCTTGGGCAATCAGGTCGTCCTCGGCCCCTTCAATGGACCGTTGTAAATTGCGCTGCACGGTGGCCACGTCGTGTACCGACTCGGCCATCATCCGCGTAAGTTCCTGAACCCGGGTGAAACGGTCGAATTCAAGCGGGTCAAAAGCTTGTGCTGAGTCCTTGGTTTGCGCCAAACGAGACTGCATCTGCGACTCGGACTGCAGTTCGATGTCGCGCAACTGGTGCCGCAAGCGGTCCAAATTCCCTGTCAAATCACCCAGTGATGAACGCAACTGGGTCAGTCGCGCCTCCATCCGTGCGCGAGAAATCATCACTTCGCCAGCCTGGTTGACCAAACGATCCAAGAGTTGCGAGCGTACCCGAACCGACTGGCTAACAACTTGGCGCACCGGCGCGACCGGCATGCCGCGCGGCGACACCCTGACCGGCACGCGCGCAGGTGCCGCAACCGGCATGACAACAGGTACAGAATCCCCGTCAACTTGAGACACCGGTTGAGTTGCAGCAACAGTCGGAGTCTCAGCGACAGCGACCAGTGCTGTGACCATTGGCTCGTCTTGAACAGGTTCCTTGCCCAAACGATCAAAGGTGGCCTGAAGGGTATCAAACCGTATTAACAGGGGTTCGAGTTGCACAGATTGCACATGCTCGGTACCAATCTGTTCAATACTGGATTCCATGTGGTGGGACATTTCCCCCAGCCGCATCGCACCGGCCAAACGCGCACTTCCCTTTAGGGTGTGCAACACGCGAAGGACTTCGGTTCGAGCACCCAGGAAGTCGGGACGTGCGACCCACTGCCGCAACGCAGCGCCCAATTGCGGCATCAGTTCCAAGGCCTCTTCTTCAAAGATTGGGAACAGGTCTTCGTCAAGTTGGTCGACAGCGTCGATATCGTCGTCTTGCGCTTGCGCAATGTTCAGCGGCGCAGCGACGATGGCCAACGGTGCGGCAATTGGCATATCCACCGCCGTCGGTGCGGTCGATAGATCCTCTTCGGGCGCAACGGTCTCAACCGCAACTGAATCCTCGAAGACTTCTTCTTCAAGTATGGAGATGTCGTCATCCAGCGCATCAGCGATGGAATCGATGGTTGGTGCCGGGAACTCGGTTTCGATGATTTGCTGCAAGGCGACCAGAATGTTCGCATCTGGCTCTTTCAGGAAGCCGGCAGCGAACTGGTGGAGCAAACGCCGAATGTCTTCCGCGGCGTTGGTAAAAACCAAGGCTTGTTCGGATGTTCCCTGGCGGTGCAACTGCACATGCTGCAAGGCATGCTCAAGCGAGCGCGCCATATCCGACAGGGCAACAAAACCCACAGTCGCGGAACTACCCAATAGTGAGTGCGCCAGTGTGACAAGGGAATCTGGCAGTGGCCGTTGCAATTCCATGGCCCACTCGCTCAATTCGACCTGCAATCGTCGCGACCACTCATCCGCTTCATTCAAGTAGACGTTGTAGAGCGGGATACTCAGTCTAAGGCTCCCTATTACTTTGACCTGCTCATCGTCTTCTACTGATGCCTCAACCGCTTCCAGAATTGGCTCGTCCTCATTAACCACTACCGAAAGCTCCAGCGACGGCGCTTCGGTCGCGCGCTCGGATTCTTCCGCGGGCACCTCACCAGTCCCTGCAGATACAAAATCGGAAGTCCAATCCAATTCGGAGTCCACGGGCTCTGGAGCAACTTCCGCAGGCACACCGAGTGACGTGTCTGACTCATCACGGTCCGACACAAGCCCGACCACTGCCGGAATTTCTCCAGCCGGCACCACCTCGACCACCAAGTCTTCAGGAATCGCCTCGTCGGAGGGCAGCGAAAAATCTTCCGTCAGATCCAGCTCCGCCACAGAATCGTCCTGCAGAGACGCCAGCGTCTCCACAGGCTCGGGCAAGGGCGCTGGTTGCGCTGCCTCGACCATTTCGCCCAAATCCAAGACTTCCGATTGACCAAGTTCCAAGTCAGGCGTCACAAGAACTGCAATTTCGGCTTCGGCTTCGGGTTCAGTCGTATCACCAAACTCGGACGTGATCTCTGGCTCGGCAAGAACTTCAGGTCCGGGAGTCGGTTCTACCGCAGGTGCCGCCGGTGCCTGACCGAAGTCAAAATCTCCAAAATCGATTTCAGTGACTTCGGTTGCGGTCTGGAAGGCATCGGCTGCCTGGAAGGCCTGCGTGGATTCGAACCCGAAAGTTTGTGTAGCGGCGAAATCTGGGCGTGCTTGATCAGCGTCTGTTTCCTGTGCGACAGCTGTCGGCGACGGCTCAAGAGGCAGGTCATCAGGGGACTGAGTGAGCGCGAGTTCCGCGCGTGGCGCCACAGACTCAGCTGCTGGCAACGCCGACTCAGGTGCGATGGACGGCTGAGGCGATGCTGGGCCAGCGGGTATTTGCAGAGGTACCCATCGCCCTTGGAGGCGCAAACCATCCGACGCCCGTCGGAACTCTTGCGCATTCCATGGCACCGCCGATTGACTGGCAATATCTTCTACCCAAAGCCCAAATGCTTGCATGGCCGACCGAGACGCCTCGATCAAATCAGCGCTGGCAGGCCGCTGCTCGGCAAGCCAGTTATTGAGCAACTGCTCGAACGACCAGGCTGCTTCGCCAAACTCGTTAAGACCCACCATGCGAGAGCTGCCTTTGAGGGTGTGGAATGCACGCCGCAAAGTGGTTTGTTCAGCGAGGTTGGAAGGATCTTCAGCCAATGCCTTGGAAGCAATGAGTCCGTTTTGCACCACCTCACGGGCTTCTTCCAAAAAGATGTCAATCAACTCCGCTTCATCGTCTGACAGATCAACGGCTGCCGCTGGCGCAGGAGCCACAACTTGCACTGCAACAGGTTTGGTGGCAGGCAAGCTTTCCAAAATCTCGAGATCAAGGTGTTGCGCTTCGCCCGGTTCAGTGGGCTGAGCACCAGAGGCCGCTTTCGGTGTTGGCGCTTCGTCCAGAACCAGTTCAGGTTCATGAGAAGTAACACGTTCACGCCCCATCAGGGGCTTGAACTCTCCAAGATCCTCATCGTACACAAACAGCTGCTTCGCCAGCGCCCGCTGGTAGCTAAGCATGTCGATCAGAAACCCCATGGCGCCAAGGCTATTCCCCAGCTTTTCAAATATGCCTGTTCTCGCCGTGGCCTCATCGATATCGTCGACCAAGAACTGCTCAACGCTGCTGCGCATGCGCAGCGCTGCCAAAGAAGGTTGTTCCAGACCCAAAACCGAAAACACGCCGCGCATTTGCGCCAATTGACTTGGCACCTCTCGCAGAGGCGCTTTGTCTTGAGGATTCCTGAAAAACTGATCCAAGGATCTTTCAACTTCAGCGAGGGATGATCGCAACTCGTCAACCACGCTACCCATGGTCTGTCGGTCACTCACCCGGCGATAAAGTTCCTCCATCCATGTTTCCAGAGGCTCAGGTTGTCCGCCCGCGCTGACATGTTCCAAGCGCTGGGCCAGTCGTTCACTGCGCTCAGCCATGTTGGACTCGGTCGGATCCAAGTCGTCGTAGGCTGCTTCGAGGTATAGGATGGACGTGGCGACTTCCATCGCAACCGGTGCTGCGGGCGCACCGCCGGACCGAACTGTTGTGTCGATCGCCCGCACCAACGCACGGCCGAGATCACCACTTTCGGGGTGCAGCTTGACAATTGACTCTGCCACTGCGCCAAATTGTTCTGTAGCTACCTTTAGTCGATTGGTGTCTCCACCAGCCAAGGCCGACCAAGTTTCTGCAGCGGCAGCGATGCGTTTTCGCGCCAAGACCATCAGCGCCGGGTCAAAACGTCCAAACTGCTCAACCTCATACTGAACCGGCTTGCTGCGTGCCAAGCCATAAACTTTGCGAACTGCCCTCAAAGCCGGCGCTTCTTGCCCTTCTTTCGGGACGGAGATCGAACAAAAGAAGACCAGTTCATGCGCCAACCGATCAGAGATACTCAGATCACCGCGAGCCAAACTAGCGTATTGGCGCAAGACCTTGGATGCAGCGCGTTTTGTGAATACGTCGACCGGACAAACCCCAAATGCAAGACCTTCGAAAAAACCCGCGCAAATCATCCAAAAAGTACGCGCTTCCGTAGCCAACTGGCCGGCTGCCAGCCCTGCACTCTGCTCACCCAAACGTCGCGCGGATTTTGCATCCCCAGTGCGCATAACCTGGAGGATTGCTTGATCCATTTGACCCCGCAGGCCGGGTGTAAAGGTCAGTGCTGACTGACCTGACAGCGGAGCGATATCGAGCCATCGCCACTCGACCGGCCACAAATCGGCCGGGTGGGCCTGATCGCCACCAGCCAACTCTGCAATGGCCCGGTATTGCGGAAATAGTGCCACGGATGACGCACTTTTGCCTTTAAGAACGCCCTCCAGATACTCAGTGAGCGCAAAACTGGCACGTTCTACCTTGTTCGCAGCGTCGTCACTGCACAGCTCCGGTCGCTGGACAAATTTCTGGGCCAACCCCTCCATGACCCGCAGCATTTTTGCGGGTGCTCCCAGGCCCACCATTTCCAACGCACCAACGGCTTGGTGCAACTGTTGTCTGGCGATTCGAAGGTGGCTTGCATCGACTTCAGCAAGGTTGGAGCCTCGCGCCATCTCAGCATCACGTACAAAGCGCTTTAACGCTTTGGTTGCGCCGTCCAACGATTTGCGCAGTTCATCCAGAACCCAGGCCAAGGGACCGAGATCACTGGCCGCCAGTTCATTGTCGCCGGGAGCGGCAGGATTCGATGACATGGGTTCGGGATCTCCTGGGAACTCTATTCGGTGGGGACGCGACCGGGTCCGCGATTAGGCGATCTTGAAGCGCGAAACCGACTGACGCAGCTCTTCCGCCATGCGTGACAATTCACGCACCTGGGTCGCTGTAACACGTGTACCTTCTCCGGTCTGTTCCGTCACCGCGAAAATGTGCTGAATATTGTCGGCCACCACATTGGCCAGACCGGCTTCTCGCGATGCGGAACTGGAAATCTGCTCAATCAGGTCTGCCACCTGCCGCGACACGCGGTCAATCTCGGTCAGCGCCGTACCGGCGTTATCGGACAGTTTCGCTCCTTCAACCACACCTTGTGTGGACCGCTCCATAGCGCCGATCGCATCCTGTGTATCCGTCTGAATCGCCTTCACCAGCGCCGAGATCTGGCGTGTCGCGTCTGCAGAGCGTTCAGCCAACCGCTGCACCTCTTCCGCAACCACTGAGAAGCCGCGGCCCGCTTCGCCAGCACTCGCTGCCTGGATAGCAGCGTTCAAAGCCAGAACGTTGGTCTGTTCGGTAATGTCCGAGATCAGCTCGGTAATTTCACCAATCTCCTGGGACGACTCGCCCAGTCGCTTGATGCGCTTGGACGTTTCCTGAATCTGGTCGCGGATGGAGTTCATACCGCCGATGGCATCCTGCACCGCCTTCAGGCCGGACTCTGCGGCCTGCAGGGACTGGCGTGCAACGGTCGCCGATTCCTGCGCTTGCGCGGACACTTCGTTAATGCGACCCGCCATATCCACAACGGATCGGCCGGTCTCACGGATTTCATGCAATTGTTCGTTGGAGGCCGCCAGCAGTTCGGTCGAAGTAGCATCCACATCGGCCGTCGTCTGCGCAACTCGAGACGCTGTGTTTTGCACGTTGGAAACCAATGAGCGCAACTCTTCCACCGTGTAGTTCACCGAGTCAGCAATGGCGCCGGTAATGTCTTCGGTCACAGTTGCCTCTTGGGTCAAATCTCCCTCCGCAACGGTCTGCAACTCATTCATCAAACGCAAAATGGCGGCCTGATTAGCGTCGTTTACCCGCTTGGCTTCATGTTCTTGGCGCTCGGCTTCAATCCGCTGGTCTTCCGCAACCACCTGGCGACGACGACTATCCTGCAACTGAACATAGGACAGACCCCCAGCGCAAGTCAGCGCAAAGGCCGCGGCCAGAACAAGCACTGTTAGCGCCCCGCCACCGATACCGGTCTGACCCGACAACTCGGTCTGCACCTCTTCCAAGTTACGCCGCAGAGGTTCACTGTCCGCAATAATTGCATCCTGCGCTTCGCGGGCAGACACCAGGCCCTGCAAATTGCCCAAAATCGCGCTGGCCTGAACCCGCGTTTCTTCGTACATCGTGATCAACGCCTCAAGTTGTTCACGGGTCGCTGCGTCTTTGGACGCGACCAGCCGCAACTCTTGGCTACCGGTCAGAAGGCCCTGAGAAATTTCCTTGAAAGTATTCAGATCTTTACCCAGCAAGAAGACAGCCTCGGGGCTGACACCTTCCGCCGTCAGGAACTCGTTGGACGACTTGCCAATACGTTGGGTCAGCATCACCAACTGACCCACTGCGGAAATCTCGACCGATGGCGCATTTTGCTGCAACTTCATCGCCAGGATCGTTTCCGCAATTTCAAACAAGTCGGACGATTGGCGGTTGATCAAGCGCAAGGCGGACCCAATTTGAGTCAAGATTTTTTGCTGACTCATGACGGCCTTCGCGCTTTTTTCAGCACGGTCCACCAAGGGCATGATCTTCTCCAGTTCGGGCGTGTAACTGTCGCCCAACGCCTTTAGGCGAAGCTCGTCATCACTGTTTTGCAGACCACGCGTTGTCTTGGACAACACGCCGGCGCTGTCTGAAACGTCAGGAAAAGCCTGGGCGCTGCCCACCACGGCCTGTGAAACGGATTTGGCCAGTCGCTGTGACTGCATCAGCGCCTGACCCGTGGCGCCCAATTGACGCGCCACGTTTTCCGATTGGTTCAGAGCGTAGAACGTGACCCCCGCCAAAATCAGCAAAGAGGCACCCAACAACGTGAATAAGGTGCGCTGCTGTTCAACCACCGTTCGGCTGCCCAGACCCGGCAAAGAAACCAAGTCGCCAGCAACGGGATTCGGGGCCTCGGCGTCAGCTGCCGCTGCTTTGCCGATAGACGCCATCGGTGAAACCGGCACCGGTTCGTCATCCTGCACCGTTTCCCCCGCCATGGCATTGGAAGACTCTTCCGGCATGGCAAGACTAAGTCGGGAATCCAGCTCTGACTCCGACGGTTTTTTGGCAAAAATGTTTTTCAGTTTTTCGACGACGGACATAATAAAGCCTTACGGAAGGTCTAAGCGCTGATGCTCAAAAATTGAGGGGTTTGGGACAAAATACGCAAATCGATTTCCTGCCACCGCTCCCCAGCAGTGTCCAGAAACTGGTTACCAAAATAGGGCGGTGAAGTCGGGTCAGGAGGCGATGACGAGGCAAACCCGTCAGTCCCGCGCAACCCCAAGAGACCATCAACTTGCAACGCACAGTTGACTTCTAAGGCAATGTTCAATGTCACGACGGTGGGGTCCTGTGCTGGAGGCTCCAATCTTGCGCCGCCGCCATCTTCCGCCAAAAAGGCGGCCAAATCCACCACACCATACAGACCACCGCGAATATTCAGTACACCGCGAAACCAAGCGCGGGAATAGGGAACCGGCTGTAAGCTGGTCAATGGAAAAATCTCGCCAGATTGACCCAATGGAAAGAGAAGATTCATTCCACCGACGCGCAAGGCCAGCCACGCCACGGACATGCCCTCCGTACGGGCAGCCTGCAGGCGACTGGCGAGTCGGGTCTGGAGTTCTCGAAGTGCTTCGCGATTGGCCATGGGATCAGGGAATCAGCCCAGTGCCTTGATTTTGGCAAACAATTCTGCTGCGTCGACCGGTTTGGTGATGTAGTCCTTGGCACCTTGGCGCATGCCCCACACGCGGTCCGTCTCCAGACTTTTGCTGGTGCAAATGAAGATCGGGATATCGGTGTACTCAGGCGTACGATTGATAGCGCGCGTTAGCTGGAATCCGTTTTGGCCTGGCATCACCACGTCCATCAAAATCAGGTCGGGCTTTTCTTCGCTCAAGCGCTTAAAGGCCTCATCGGCATTTTCGGCAGAGCGCACGACGAACCCGTTCTTCTGCAGCAAGTCCGTAAGAAACATGACCTCGGTCTTGGAATCATCAACGATGAGTACTTTATGGATTGGCATTAGTTCGCTCCTTGCATAACTGATCCAAATTGCCGCACCGCTTGCAACAACTGGTCTTTGGTAAAGGGTTTTGTTAAGTAGTCCTGTGCGCCCACCATGCGGCCTCGGGCTTTGTCAAACACACCATCTTTGGAAGACAACATCACCACGGGCACGCTGGCGTACTTGGTGTTGCGCTTAATGATGGCACAGGTTTGGTATCCATCCAGGCGGGGCATCAGAATGTCGCAAAAAATGAGTTGCGGCTGGTAATCGTTGACTTTGGCGAGCGCATCGAACCCATCCTCTGCAAGCATTACCTCATGCCCGCCTTGTTTGAGGAAAATTTCTGCGCTGCGTCGAATAGTGTTGCTGTCATCGATGACCAGAACCCTGACATTGGTTGATGCGGTACTCAAAAAGCATTGCTCCTGATGATTTGCTGCCGGCTAAAACGAGCACACCGGCACTGCACTTTCAAATCTGAACCATTTCGAAGTCTTCCTTGCGCGCTCCGCATTCAGGACATGTCCAATTCATCGGCACTGCCGACCAAAGAGTACCGGGCGCGAGCCCGTGATCGGGTGCTCCAGATGCTTCGTCATAAATCCACCCACAAATCAGGCACATCCAGGTTTTAGTATCGCTCACAGCTTAAAGGGCCTTCGAATAGAATGCAAGGATTGTATAGAAGCAACACTGGCAAAACGCTTGGCGAGAGTCCAATCTTCGCCATTCTGTCTGATGACAAACCCTAAGACAGACCCTTTCATGACGGCAGTTCCCGATCCCGATTTTGGTACCGAAAACGACGACGAGGGTCCTAGTGCCTGTGTCTTGGTTTTCAATGCCAACGACCCCAGCGGTGCCGGCGGTCTGACGGCGGACATTCAGGCAGTCGCGTCGGTGGGGGCACATGCACTGCCCATCATGACGGGCGTTTATGTTCGAGACACCGCGGAGATACACGACCACTTCTGCATGGACGATGAAGCTGTCACCGAGCAAGCCCGTGCCATTCTGGAAGACGTGCCCGTGCTCGTCTTCAAGGTCGGATTCGTAGGCTCACCGGAGAACCTCAGCGCCGTTGCCGAATTGGCCTCCGACTATGCTGACATTCCCTTGGTTGCTTACATGCCCGATTTGTCCTGGTGGCAGGAAGACCAGATCGACCTATACCAAGATGCAACCAACGAACTGCTTTTGCCACTGACGACATTGTTGGTTGGAAACCACAGCACGCTGTCACGGTGGCTATTACCTGACTGGAACGCCGATAAGGGCCCCACGGCGCGCGACATCGCCCGGGCGGCCAACGAATTTGGCGTGCCCTACACGCTAGTGACGGGTATCCCGCTGCCAGACCAGTTCATCGACAACGTGTTGTGCACACCAACGGCGGTCCTTTGCTCGAACAAGTTCGAACGATTTGACGCCGTGTTCGCTGGTGCTGGCGATACGCTGTCTGCAGCGTTGGCGGCCCTTATCGCGACAGGCACAGAACTCTCCGAGTCCGCCACGGAAGCGTTGGCTTATTTGGACCGCTGTCTTGAAAGCGGCTTTAGACCTGGCATGGGCAATGTGTTACCCGACCGCCTATTCTGGGGCCACCCCGACAGCGACGATCAAGACCCCCAAGAATCTTCTTTTGAAATCTCCCCCAATGACACCCGACACTGACCGCAACCTTCAATTATTCCAACGCGCACAAAAAGTTATTCCCGGCGGTGTCAACTCGCCGGTACGCGCCTTCAAGGCGGTGGGCGGCACACCGCGTTTTGTGTCCCGCGCTCTAGGCCCCCACTTATGGGACGCCAATGGCAAGCGCTATATAGACTACATAGGCTCCTGGGGCCCGATGATTCTGGGTCATGGTCACCCTGCCGTAGTTGAGGCGGTACAACAGGCCGCATTGGACGGGTTTTCGTTTGGCGCCCCGACCGAGCGCGAGGTCGAGCTGGCTGAGGAAATTTTGAGCCTGGTGCCCAGCATGGACATGGTGCGCCTGGTCAGCAGTGGCACCGAAGCCGGCATGAGCGCCATCCGCCTGGCGCGCGGTGCCACCGGGCGCAGCAAAATTTTGAAGTTTGAAGGCTGTTACCACGGACACGCCGATGCGCTGCTGGTTAAGGCCGGTTCTGGCCTGGCCACCTTTGGCAACCCCACCAGCGCCGGTGTACCGGCCGAGGTGGTGCAGCACACGCTGGTGCTGGAGTACAACAACATACAGCAACTGGAAGAAGCCTTTGCATTACATGGGCCAGAGTTGGCCTGCCTGATGATCGAGCCGATTGCGGGCAATATGAACTTTGTGCGCGCCTCAGTACCCTTTATGCAGCGCTGCCGCGAACTGTGTACCGAGCATGGCGCGCTGTTTGTTTTTGACGAAGTGATGACCGGATTTCGAGTGGCGCTGGGCGGCGCCCAAAGCGTGTACGCCAAAGCAATCCCCGGTTTTGCGCCAGACATCACCGTGTTGGGCAAAGTCATCGGCGGCGGGATGCCTCTTGCGGCCTTTGGCGGCAAACGCGCCGTTATGGAAATGCTGGCGCCGCTGGGCCCGGTTTACCAGGCGGGCACGCTATCAGGCAACCCGGTGGCCACCGCCTGCGGCCTGGCTACCCTGCGCGAGATCCGCAAGCCCGGCTTCTACGAAGCGCTGGGCGCCAAGACCCAGAAGTTGATGGCCGGCTTGAAAGGCGCGGCCGACAAGGCCGGCGTGCCGTTCAGTGTGGACAGTGAAGGCGGTATGTTCGGCTTCTTCCTGTTTGATAGCCTGCCGCAGAACTACGCCAAGGTCATGACCACCGACAACAAGCGTTTCAACACCCTGTTCCACGGCATGCTGGAGCGCGGTGTGTACTTTGCGCCTGCCTTGTACGAGGCGGGGTTTGTGAGTGCGGCGCATACGGAGGAAGACCTGGCTGAGACCATAGGGGCAGCGGACGCGGTTTTTAATCTGCTATAGGTTTGGAAGCGTGCCACGCAGTGTTTTCTTGGGCTAGCGGCTAGTTTCATTCATAAAACTGGCCGTAACCTTGTATGCAAGCACCTCACGCACGGTGGGCGGCGTGGCTTGCGTTCTCCGGCTCGCGTCGCGGGCGAACCGAGCTGGACCACCGATGTTGCTGCGTCAATACTTTGATTGGTGCTCCCGCTCTGTCGCAACCGCAAGTGCGGCCTGCGCCCGCAAACCCCACCACCCGCCTGGAGTGAGGGGTTTGATTGCTTAGCGGGAATACCGTTTTCGGTTACAGGAAACCGATCACTCACTACCAGTTCCTGACACGCGATCCAACACAGCCACCCGCAAAGTTTGGGGTAGTGGTCCCCGCCGATTTGTGGGCATTTGAAACCATGAGGCGGGGGCCACTGCCCCAAACTCTGCCACCACAACGGTAGTCAACGTGCACCCAAAGAGACACTTACACAAGCCCCACCAGACGCAACACCCAACCGGCCGAAAGCGCAAAAAGCCCAACCCGCCACGCATCAGCCCCCATGCGCCAACGCTGCACCCTTCGCCCAGTCCATGCTTCAAAACCCAGTTGCACCGAGTGCGCCGCTGCCAGGGCAAGCAGCACCATCAGTCCAGGATTGAGGTGCCAGGCCATCAAGAGATTTCCATCCGCCAACGCCGCACAAGCGCGCGTACCACCGCAAAACGGGCAAGGCAAACCCGTCATGTGCCGAAAACCACACAGCGGCATGTCGCCCAGGGACAGAACCAGCGGCGCGCCCAGCAAGGCCAGCGGCCAACCCAGCGCCAGCGCGGAACGCCACTGGCGCTCTGGCGGACTGAGCAGGCCGCTGGTACTGCTGATGTCAGCCATGTGTGATGGCGGCGGTCACCGCTCCGCCGTCGGTCAGTTGTTTGGCCATGTGGTAACTGCCGATGAAGCCAATGGGCAACGTGAGGATCATGCCAATACCGCACAACAGGCCGCCGATGGAGCCGACGATGCCCAGCACCAGCGCACAAAAGAATGCGCTCAGCAAGTTGGCTTTGACTGCCTCAAAGGCGCGCTTGATGGCATTGATGCCATCCTTTTCGCCCACGGCAACCAGGTAGGCTGCTGTCGGGACCAGGGCCATGATCAGCAAACCAGGGATGAAACACAACATGAAGCCGATGCCAACAATGATGCTGGACAGCAACACAGCCAGCAGGGCCGGCACAAAGTCGTCAAAACCCTTGAACACATCAGCGATTTCGACCTTGTTGCCCTCGTCCTCGCGCTTGATCATGCGCATGTAACCCACCACCATCGGACCGGTTAGCAAACCGGCCGTGGCGCCACCGACGACTCCGATCAACAGCGTGGTCACGATATGGGTAACCGGGTCTTTCTTCAAACCGTTGAAGCCAGCAGAAACGCACGTACCGATGTCGGGAGCAGCCATGTTTACACCTCTCTCTTGAATGAACGGGTTGGAAACGGCCATGCTACCACCACGAAATGACGCTCGTGCGCAACCGACAAACATTCAGACCAGGAAAGCGCTACAAAATTAATAGCTTCTCACGCATATTCCACGAGGGCTAGCACCCTATTTGTGCATGGATCTCTGAGCGATCTGGTCTTGGGCACTGCGTCCACTCCAGCTTGACGCGAGTCGCGCCCACTCAGTGCCGGAAGTGCCGTACGCCGCTGAAGACCATCGCTACACCGCGCTCGTTGGCGGCGGCAATCACCTCGTCATCGCGCATGGAGCCGCCGGGCTGGATGACACAGGTGGCGCCTGCATCGACCACTACATCCAGGCCGTCGCGGAACGGGAAGAAGGCATCGCTGGCCACCGCCGTGCCTGCCAAAGACAGATTGGCGTGACCGGCCTTGATGCTGGCGATGCGGGCCGAATCCAAACGGCTCATCTGGCCAGCGCCTACACCCATGGTCATGCCGCCTTTGCAGAACACGATGGCATTGGATTTGACGTACTTGGCCACCGTCCATGCAAACAGCAGGTCTTGCAGTTGTTCGGCCGTGGGCTGCACGGTGGTGACCACTTTCAGATCCGAAAGGTGCAGGATGTGATTGTCGGCTTCCTGCACCAGCAGGCCGCCGCTCACGCGCTTGAACTCCAGGCTGTTGCGACCGGCATTCAAGATGTCAGCCCGGTTCTCGGGCAGGACGATGCGCAGCAGACGCACATTGGCCTTGGCCTTGAACACGTCCAGCGCCTCCTGGGTGAAGGCGGGGGCCATCAGCACTTCGACAAACTGCTTGGCCACGATTTGCGCAGCTTCGCCATCCACTGCGCAGTTGAAGGCAATGATGCCGCCAAAAGCCGAGGTCGGGTCGGTCTGGAAGGCCTTGCTGTAGGCCTCCAGCGCCGTAGCGCCCACGGCCACGCCACAGGGGTTGGCATGCTTGACGATGACACAGGCCGTGGCCTCGAAACTCTTGACGCATTCCCACGCCGCATCGGCATCGGCAATGTTGTTGTAGCTCAACTCCTTGCCCTGCAACTGCACGCCGGTAGCCAGCGCACCCAGTGCCGGGCTGGCGCTGCGGTAGAAGGACGCCTGCTGGTGCGGGTTCTCGCCATACCGCATGTCCTGCACCTTGGTGTACTGCGTATTGAACTGGGCCGGGAAGCGGCTCAGTGTGGGCGGGGCATCTCCGGCTGGCACGTCGACGCCCATCTGGACCGAACTCAGGTAGTCGCTGATGGCGCCGTCGTACTGGCTGATGCGATTGAAGGCGGCAACCGACAGGGCGAACTTGGTTTTGTCCGACACCTGGCCGTTGGTGTTGAGCTCGGCAATCACCGTGGCATATTGCGACGCATCGGTCAAGACCGCCACGTCCTTCCAGTTCTTGGCGGCACTGCGCACCATGGCCGGCCCGCCGATGTCGATATTCTCGATAGCCTCTTCCAGCGTACAGCCGGGCTTGGCCACGGTGGCTTCAAACGGATAGAGGTTCACCACCAGCACGTCGATGGTGTCAATCTGGTGTTCGGCCAGGGCAGCCATGTGCGCGGGCATATCACGGCGCGCCAGCAAGCCGCCGTGCACGCGCGGGTGCAGGGTCTTGACACGGCCATCCAGCATTTCGGGGAAGCCCGTCATGTCGGCCACTTCGGTTACGGGCAGGCCCTTTTCAGCCAGCAGCTTGGCAGTACCTCCGGTGGAGAGCAGCTTGATCCCACTGGCGTGCAGCGCCTGTGCGAGTTCAACGATGCCGGTTTTGTCCGAGACGGAAAGAAGTGCGTTCATAAGTGGGAGCGGGCGAAGTTAAGAATAGGGCAGCGGCAGGGAGGCGGCAGACCACCGAGGCCCGCCGCGGGCTCAGTCAATCAGTTTGTGTTCCAGCAATTTTTTGCGCAGCGTATTGCGGTTCAGGCCCAACCATTGCGCGGCTTTGGACTGGTTGTGGTCGGCCTGGGCCATCACCACTTCCAGCAGCGGTTTCTCAACTGCACGAACCAGCATGTCGTGCATTCCACCAGGCTCCGTGCCTCCCAAATCGCGGAAATAGGTTTCCAGACTGCCACGCACGCAGTCCTCCAGGACTTTTTTGCTCATGCCGCGTATTCCATCATGTTGTCTCGCCCGTTTTCATTGACCTGCCCACCGTCAACCGGGATGCGGTCCATCTCTTCATTGAGTGTGTCAAAAAATCGTTCCACCGCCGCTATTTGGGCCACACTGTCCTCCAGTGCATTCATCTCGGCCCGGAAAGTCTCACCGCCGGGCAGCGCACGCACGTACCAGCCAATGTGTTTGCGTGCAGAGCGAACCCCAATGAACTCGCCGTACAGACTGTAGTGGTCGTGCAAATGTTCTACCAGCAATCGTTTCACTTCACCCACCAGGGGTGGCGCCAGATGGGTTCCCGTTGCCATGTAGTGGGCAATCTCGCGAAAAATCCAGGGTCGACCCTGTGCCGCGCGACCAATCATGATCGCATCGGCACCCGTGGAGCGCATCACCGCAAGCGCTGATTCGGGTGTGGTGATGTCGCCATTGGCCACCACAGGAATCTGCACCGCTGACTTGACCGCGGCAACGGTGTCGTACTCGGCCCGCCCTTTGTAACCCTGCTCGCGGGTGCGGCCGTGCACGGCCAACATCTGCACACCTGCTTCTTCAAAAACACGGGCCAGTGCGACTGCATTCTTGTGTGCTTGGCACCAGCCCGTGCGCATCTTCAAAGTGACCGGAACCCGGTGCGGCGTGCAGGCAGCAACCACGGCTTCGACGATGGACAGTGCCAGTGCTTCGTCCTGCATCAGGGCCGATCCAGCCCACTTATTGCACACCTTTTTAGCCGGACAGCCCATATTGATGTCAATGATCTGGGCACCGCGTTCGATGTTGTAGACCGCCGCATTGGCCATCATGTGCGCGTCGGTCCCTGCAATCTGCACTGCAATGGGTCCTGGTTCGCCGTCATGGTTTGCCCGACGAGAGGTTTTTAAGGTGTCCCATAAATCCCGACGAGAGGTCACCATTTCACTCACGGCATAACCCGCGCCCAAACGTTTGCACAGTTGGCGAAACGGTCGATCCGTTACGCCCGCCATGGGAGCAACGAACAAGGGATTCGCCAACGCGAACGGGCCGATGTGCATACGGAGGGCGGGTGGAGTTTGGGGTAGGGGAGCAAGCGTTGACGGATGTCGTCTAAGATTCTAGCTGCTCAAAATTTCAGCAATTGAAATCTGCTGCACGAATCCAGCGTCCGGCCCTTTATTTGCCATCAGGCTTTGTTGCCGAGTCTGCGCTGTCGGGATCGCCCGCAGCATACACTGCCCGCATGCCCCCTTGGATTGACTCCCTGCTCGCCTTGTTGTCGCTGCCTCAATACAGCCTGTCCACGGTTTTTCTGGTCTCTTTTATCTCGGCCACTCTGTTGCCACTGGGGTCGGAGCCGGTCGTATTCGGCTTGGTCCAACTCAATCCACACCAGTTCTGGCCCGTGGTATTGGTCGCCACGGTGGGCAATACCCTGGGCGGCGCACTCGATTGGTGGCTGGGCTATGGAGCCCATGCCGTGGTTGACAAATACCACCACTCCGCATTCCATTCCCGTGCATTGAACTGGTTGGGAAAGCTCGGGCCCAAGGCCTGCCTGTTGGCTTGGTTACCCGGTGTCGGTGACCCGCTGTGCGCGGTGGCGGGCTGGTTAAAACTACCGTTTTGGCCTTGTGTGGGCTATATGGCGGTTGGCAAGTTTGCCCGCTACGTCACGATGACGGCAGCCTTGACAGGTCTGGCTAGCCTTTTTTAGCCCACCAGTTGCCGTACAAGAGGCCGCCTTACAGGGCCCCTGCCAAACTCAAGGCGCGCTGCAAATCGAGCTTTCCGTGCCCATAGACCGGGTGGACACCGGTAAACGAAGGGGTACCGCTGTTGTTGATGTCTTTGTTGGCCGACAGTAGTAACACGTCTGCAATTTGTTTGGACGTCAGTTGTGGAAACTTCTGTTTGACGATGGCCGCTGCACCCGCAATGCGAGGCGCAGCAAACGACGTTCCCACCACATCGGGATACCCCGCAGTACCTTGCGCCAGCAGAAATCGGTTGGCCAAAATACCGGCACGGGTTGAATAAATCGCAATGTTTTCATTGCTACCGGCGCCAGAAAGTGCACCAGCCACAATGGTCGAATCCTTGGTTGCCTCCTGAAAGGCCATTGCAACCGCAATCGCATTGCAGCCACTCAAATCGTCGGTTGCACAGGGTGCGCCGCCATTGCCCGCCGCAACTACCACCACGCTGTCCATCTTTTTTATGACTGGCGTCTCGGCAACCACCGCCATGACTTCGGCAAACGTCTGTCCCGTTGTATTGATTTCGGAGCCCAGGCTGAGGTTAATGATGCCGCCCATCTTGGCGTTGATCAAATGGCCCTGGATATCCGTGATGGTCTTGTAGGCGTTTTGTGAACTGGACAAGTCCACGTTATCGTCAGTCACCAGGCTTTCCTTGGCGACGCCAGCAACCTTGGCATACGACACCGTGGCACTGGCGGCAGGAAGATTGCTAAATCCAAACAGATAGGACCCGGGGCAACTTGGCCTGGACACAGAGTTGGTGAAGGATTGAACGTCACACCGGACCAGACTGTCCGCCGCATCGTAGGTCGGTGTTGTGACCCAGGTTTTGGCCTGTGCGTCGTAGTCACCCCCACTGATATTGGAAACCAGGTCGCCATGGGAATCGGTTCCGCTCAAGGTCACCTTGACGTTGTAGAAACCCGTAAAGGAACCAACCGAGTCGGTGTAGGTCTTGGACCGTGAAATTCCGGAAAAACTTTGGCTGGTGTCAATGTGTTTCATGTAGAAATCATCAATGACGGTAATGTTGACGCCCTTGCCCGTCCATCCACTGGCCCAAGCCAGGGCCGCCCCGGTATCGGTGAGATGGGTGGTCGGGAATATTGCCAATGAACCCGTGGCGGTCGCCGGGCTGGTGTAACCAAAATCAAACACGGAATCAAAGGCAATCGTCCCCACGCCATAGTTGGATACCGTAATTGGGAACGACGGCGTGCCCACAGTTGGGGCGGCCGTCAGTTTGCTCGGCGTCGCCAGACTATAGGTTGGAGCAGCGACCGTTGTTGTGGTCGATGTACTGGTGTCGCTGTCTCCGCCCCCGCAGGCGCTCAACAATGTTGCCATACACGATCCGGCAATCACTTGGTAATATTTCATGTCGTTTCTTTGAGTTCGCGTTGCGCCCAAATTTAGCTTGGGTCGTAAATAGCTGCATCGATTGCCTGCAATGCATCCCTTCTCCAAAGGTGCACAGAGAGTCCGGGCCGACCGTCTGCCGAGAAATTCTACAATGCCAACGTGGCATTGCTGTTGTATCCGCGCCTACGAACTGAACAGAAAGTTCATGACATCGCCATCCTTGACGACGTATTCCTTGCCCTCGGCGCGCATCTTGCCGGCATCCTTGGCGCCCTGCTCGCCCTTGTAGGCAATGAAGTCGTCAAACGCAATGGTCTGGGCGCGGATGTAGCCCTTCTCGAAGTCGGTGTGGATCACGCCAGCAGCCTGCGGGCCGGTGTCACCCACGTGGATGGTCCAGGCGCGCACTTCCTTCACACCGGCGGTGAAATAGGTTTGCAGACCCAAGAGCTTGTAGGCGGAGCGGATCAGGCGGTTCAGGCCGGGCTCGGTCTGGCCCAGCTCTTCCAGAAACATCTGGCGATCCTCGTCGCTCATCTCCGACATTTCGGCTTCGAGCTTGGCGCTGATGGCCACCACCGGTGCGTTCTGCGCGGTGGCATACGCCGTCAGGCGGTCCAGCATGGGGTTGTTGGTGAAACCGTCTTCGGCCACGTTGGCCACAAACATGGCGGGCTTGGCCGTGATGAAGAAAAACTGCTGCAACAAAGGCAGCTCTTCTTTCGTGAAGTCCAGCGTGCGCACGGGCTTGGCCTCGTTCAGCGCGGCCTGGCATTTCTCCAGGATGGCGACCAGCTTGATGGATTCCTTGTCGCCCGAACGCGCGGTCTTGGTGACGCGGTGCAGGGCCTTCTCGACAGCGGACAGGTCGGCCAGGCACAGCTCGGTCTGGATGACTTCGATGTCGGAGATCGGGTCGACCTTGCCGGCCACGTGGATCACGTTGTCGTCTTCAAAGCAGCGCACCACATTGATGGTGGCGTCGGTCTCGCGGATGTGGGCCAGGAACTTGTTGCCCAGGCCTTCGCCGGTACTGGCGCCGGCCACCAGGCCGGCGATGTCGACAAACTCCACCACGGCGGGCACCATGCGCTCGGGTTTGACGATTTCGGCCAGTTGCGCCATGCGCGGATCGGGCACTTCGACGATGCCCACATTGGGCTCAATCGTGCAAAAGGGGTAGTTCTCGGCAGCAATACCGGCCTTGGTCAGGGCGTTGAACAACGTGGATTTACCGACGTTGGGTAGGCCTACAATGCCACACTTCAGACTCATAAATACCTCTAAAAACGGGGGAGCCAAGTGTATGCCATCCCTGTTCGTGCGCCTTTTTTTGCTTGTCCTGTGCGTTTGCACCGGCCATAGCTGGGCTGCGGCGGCTCAGGGCGACACCCCGATTTTTCTGGACGACCGAACGCCAGCATGGCAGGTCAACACCGACATCCTGGCCTGGATTGACGAAGGCTCACATGCCACGATCGACATCGTGGCCGGCAATACCGTAAAGTTCAAACCCACAAGTGCACTGAGCCGTTTTCAGCTCAACCGGTACGACACCCTGTGGATCAAGTTGCGGATTGCCCAGAAATCTCCAGCGTTGGTGCCTTGGACACTGAATATTCCGATGCCCCCTCTGGACCACGTGGTGCTGTACCAGGCTGACGGGTCAGGAGCGTGGAAATTACAACGTGCGGGTGACATGCATGCGCAATCCGATTGGTATCGCCGCGGCATGTACGCGGATTTTGACCTTGATCTGAAAGGCCAAGCCCCAAGAGATATTTACCTGCAGATTCGCAACTTCAAACCGGTGTCCATTCCGATCCGGCTGGCATCCGCGCCGCAGCGGGAGCAGCAACGGCAGTTGGAGCTGCTTTCCCTGGCCTTGGTGCTAGGTGCCCTGCTGGCGCTGGCGGCACTTTCCCTGCTGCGGTTTGCCGAACACCGCAAAGCCATCGACGGTTGGGCCAGCCTGTTTGCTTTGTTGATCGTCGTCACCATCGGCCAGGTTGCCGGCATCATGAACACCTTTGTCTGGAGTGGCATTCCGGAGTTTGGCAATTACGCGTCGAGTGTCATGCCGGTGGTTGCTGTGGGTTGCACCCTGCTCTTTGTGCGCAGCGTATTTGGACTGGCCGTGCACTTCCGATGGTTTGACCGCTTTCTGTCGACCGTCGGCTGGGGAACGGTTGTGTCGGTTTTGAGCTTTGGGATCATGGACCGGTATCTGGCCGACCGGGTCAGCGGCCTGATTCTGATCTTCACCACCCTGGTGGCCGTTACTGCCACGATGCTGAGCTGGCGCGGTGGTTCGACGATGGGGCGGTGGCTTACGTTTGCACTTCTCCCCCAGTTTTTGGGACAGTTGTATTTGTTTGCCGAAGCCGCAGGTCTCGTGCCCGTGATCTGGGAAATGCGCTACCTGACGTCTCTCGCCGTGGCGCTGGCTGTGCCGGTACTGCTTTACGGGCTTAGCCAGTTGACACATGATCGCAAAGAATTGGTGGTGCGCGCCAACCATTTGCCGACACAAGATGCACTAACGGGTTTACTGACAAAGGAAGTCTTCCAAACTCACCTGGATGACGCCGTTGCCCGCGCCATTGAGACCCGCGAGCCGGTCGCTTTGGTCATGGTCCGTGTCATCAACCACGCGCATATCCAACGCGACTACGGCGACACCACGGCCGAGCAATGTCTGCTGCGTGCCGTCGTCAAGCTGCAACGTATCCTGCGAGATGTGGACCCTGCGGGTCGCGTCGGAACTGCCCAGTTTGGCCTGCTGATGGAGGGTGTCACCACTCGCCAAGCCCTCAGTGAACGTATGGTCAAGCTGATTGCATCAGGTTTGATTCCCCTGCCCGGTCTGGTTCCCGAGGTCACATTGCACTTTCAAGCGGCCTGCGTATTGCTGCATGAAAATCCGGTACCAGCGGTACGCGTACTGGACGACTTGCGCGAGCTGCTGTCGGGTATTTCGTCTCAAACGCGCCGACCGATACGGTTTCTGGAAGCTCTGCCCACAGAAGCCTCCGAGTTGCACTCACAAAGTACCTCCACCTGAATCGTCCGCCTCGGTCTCGGTGGTGGTCCGACCCCGGCTTCTACAATGCCCCCATGACGAGACCCTTTGACATTTGCATCCGGGGCGCCGGTATCGTGGGCCGCACCCTGGCCCTTCATTTGGCTGGAAAACAGTTGCGGGTGGCACTGGTCACTGCGGAAGCGGACGCAACCAACACCCGGACCGGCGCGTCCGACGTGCGGGCCTATGCCCTGAACCAGGCCTCGCGCCAGTTGCTGGAGTCGGTACGCTGCTGGCCCGACGAGACGGATGCAACCCCCGTCCTGTCCATGCAGGTACAGGGAGATGACGGCGGCGAAGTCGCGTTTAACGCGGCCGAATCAAACACTGCAGCGCTGAACTGGATCGTCGACGTACCCGCGCTGGAGGCACGCCTGGCCGAGGCCGTTCGTTACCAACCCCTCATTGAAGTCTTCTCCAAGCCCGTGGCGGCAACACTGACAGTGGTTTGCGAAGGCAAGGCCAGTCGCTCGCGGCACGACTGGGGCGTCGAGTGGGATGTTGCACCCTATGACCAATGGGCGCTGGCCACCCGGGTGTCCTGTAGCAAAGGCCACGCACAGGTCGCACGTCAGTGGTTTCACCAGGGTGAAATTCTGGCTTTTTTGCCCTTGGGCGGGCCCCAGGGGAACTTATGTGCCGTGGTTTGGTCAGTTAGTCCAGACCGAGCCCAAACACTACACGACACAGTACAGGACGCGTTTTGCAAAGAACTGGAATCCGCCAGCCACGGCGTACTTGGCACACTGACACTTACCGGCGAGCGCAAGGTCTGGCCCTTGCAACAGGCTCTGGCACGGCGCTGGAGTGGCGTGACCGAACAGGGCCAGGCCTGGGTTCTGGCCGGCGACTGCGCCCATACGGTGCATCCCTTGGCAGGCCAGGGGCTGAACATGGGCCTGGCGGATGTCGCCGAATTAACCCAAACCTTGGTGGGACGACCCTATTGGCGCAGTGTTGCCGACCCCAAACTGTTGCGCCAGTACGAACGTTCGCGCAAGGCCGACTTTGCCGTGTTGGGTCAAGCCAATGACGCCTTGCAGCAGTTGTTTACCAATCCCCACCCAGCGCTGCAAGTCTTGCGCAACTGGGGCATGAACCAATTTGAAAGCAGCGGCCCCATCAAACAATGGGTTGCCCGGCGGGCCATGGGCACGCTTCGAAAAACCAACACTTCAGGAAAAAAACACCCATGAAACACCTCGTTCGATACCTCGTGGCCACTGCTGCCATTGTGTTGTGCACCGGCGCCTTGGGGCAGGAAGCCGCCATTCGCAAGGCCATGGCAGAGCGCCTGCCGCAACTCAAAGCCATTGATGAAATCACAAAGACCGGGATTCCCGGCGTTTTTGAGATACGTGTCAACGGAACCGAAATCTATTACACCGATGCCCAGGCCAACTACCTGATCGAAGGCAGCCTGATCGACCTGCGCGCAAAACGCAACCTGACCGAAGAGCGGGTCACCAAACTGACGGCGGTCAAATTCGACGAATTGCCTTTGAAGGACGCCTTCACCATTGTGCGAGGCAATGGCAAGCGGCGGTTGGCGGTGTTTGAAGACCCCAATTGCGGTTATTGCAAGAAGTTTGAGCGTGACCTGCAAAAGGTAGACAACGTCACGATCCACATGTTCCTCTACCCCATCCTGGGTGCCGACTCAAACGACAAGTCCCGTGCGATCTGGTGCGCCAAGGACCAGGCCAAGGCCTGGCAGGACTGGATGGTGCGTGATTTGCCGGTGACCGCAGCGGCCGCAGACTGCGACGCGTCCGCGCTGGCGCGCAATGTCATGCTGGGGCGCAATTACAAAATCACGGGTACCCCCACCCTGATCTTTATTGACGGATCACGGGTTCCTGGCGCGATCGATACCAAGCAGGTGGAGAAGTTGTTGGCCGATGCCAAGGGCTAACCCGAGAGCGTTTTGCGCAACTCTTACTGTTATCAACTTTGATAGCGACAAACCCAATAGCGACGAGGGCTAGAGAGCATTTTCATGAGTAAACTTTTGAAACCCGCCGCGTCAAGGACTGGCGGCCCACGCTCTGCCGCCATCCATTACCGGGTCGAGATTGCCAATCTGCAGGCCCACCTCTTCGCGGTGACCTTGACCATTGCTGAACCGGCTGAACAGCAGGTCCTGCGCCTGCCGGTGTGGATTCCCGGAAGCTACCTGGTGCGCGAGTTCTCCAAACACTTGCAGAACCTGCGCTGCCGCCAAGGCAAACGCACGCGCACCACAACCCAAATGGACAAGGCAAGCTGGCAGGTGACCTGCACACGCGGTGAGCCCCTGACGGTGCAATACGAGGTGTACGCTTTTGATAACTCGGTACGCACCGCCTGGCTCGATGCAACACGCGGTTTCTTCAACGGTACCAGCCTGTGCCTCCAGGTCGACGGGCAAAACCACCAGCCCCATGTGCTGGAACTGGTGGCTTCAGAATCGACAACACACTGGTCAGTGGCAACAGGGGCAACCGCCCAAAAAGTCGACAAGCAGGGTTTTGGCACCTACGTCGCGCCTGACTACGATACCTTGGTCGATTGCCCCTTCGAGTTGGGGCCGTTCTGGAGCGGTAGTTTCAGCGCCTGCGGCATTCCTCACCGCTTTGTGGTCGCCGGGGCACCACCGAGCTTTGACGGCGCCAAGTTGCTGGCTGACACCCAAGCCATTTGCGAGACCGAGATTCGCTTCTGGCATGGTGAAAATCTCAAAAACAATAGCAGTACAGGCAAGAAAAACGGGAGCCAAGGGCCCATTCCGTTTAGTAGTTACGTCTTTATGCTGAATGCCGTGGCCGATGGGTATGGTGGCCTGGAGCATCGCAACTCCACTGCGCTGATTTGCAAGCGCCAGGACCTGCCACGCCTGCCGCGCACCACACTGGCACCGACGAACCACAAGCAGCCCGAGGGTTACACGACACTGCTGGGCTTGATCAGCCACGAATACTTCCACACCTGGAACGTCAAGCGCCTGCGTCCGGCCGAACTGGCCGGTTACGACTACACCCGGGAAAACTACACCGAGTTGTTGTGGTTTTTTGAAGGTTTCACCAGCTATTACGACGATTTGTTGCTGCGCCGCGCAGCCCGCATTGACAACGCGACCTACCTCAAGCTGTTGGCCAAGGTCGTCAACGGCGTCGCGCAAACACCGGGGCGCAAAGTGCAGTCTGTGGCCCAGGCCAGTTTTGACGCCTGGATCAAGTACTACCGCCAGGACGAAAACTCACCCAACGCCACCGTGAGTTATTACACCAAGGGATCACTGGTGGCCCTGTGCCTGGACTTGACGTTGCGCCATGAGGGCAAAACAACGCTGGATACCGTCATGCGGGCCCTGTGGAGCCGCTGCGCCGGTGGGCCCATGACCGAGCAAGACCTGCGGGACGTGCTGGTGCAATGCAGTGGCCGCTCGTTTGCGGCGGATCTCTCCAATTGGGTTCACAGCACTGCCGAATTGCCGGTCGTGCCATTGCTGGAACGCCACGGCGTGCAGGTGCACCAAGAGCCGGACCAGGTAGCGCAGCAGTTGGGCCTGCGGGTCAAAGAGGCCAACGGCCTGCTCATACAACATGTGTTGCGGGGCGGTGTTGCCGAGAAAGCCGGTTTTGCCAGCGGCGACGAATGGTTGGCCGTACAAGCCGGCGGCGACGGTGCCTGGCGACTGCAGACCCTGGACGATTTCACGCTGTACGCTGGCAACGCCAAAAAAGTGACCGCCATCGTGGCGCGCGACAGACGTTTGCTGCATCTGCCTTTGACCTTGCCCAAACCCAGCCACGCAGTGCGTTTGTCGGTGCGCGATGCCGCCCGGGCCGATGCCTGGCTGGGCCCGCAAACTGCGAAACCTGTTTGAACCACCACGCCATTGCCTTGACAGCTCATTTGCCATCCCCTCATCAACACACCAATTGACTGCACCATGAACTACGAATGCATCACCACCCGCATTGAAGGCGACAAAGTCGCCATCATTACCCTGAACCGTCCCAAGGCCCTCAACGCCTTGAACGACCAGCTAATGGACGAGCTGGGCCACGCCCTCAAGGGCTTTGACGCCGATGAATCCATAGGCTGCATGGTCATCACCGGCAGCGAAAAAGCCTTTGCCGCCGGTGCCGACATCACCGCCATGGCCAAGTTCACCTTTGCCGACGCCTACAAGGGCGACTTCATCACCCGCAACTGGGAAACCATCCGCTCCATCCGCAAGCCGGTCATTGCTGCGGTGAGTGGCTTTGCCCTGGGCGGCGGTTGTGAGCTGGCGATGATGTGTGACTTCATCATCGCTGCCGACAACGCCAAATTCGGCCAGCCTGAAATCAAGCTGGGCATCATCCCCGGTGCCGGCGGCACGCAGCGCCTGCCACGCGCCGTGGGCAAATCCAAGGCCATGGATCTGGCCCTGACCGGCCGCATGATGGACGCCACCGAGGCTGAACGCGCCGGCCTGGTCAGCCGCGTCGTGCCGCTGGACAAACTGATGGACGAGGCGCTAGGTGCCGCGCTGCAGATTTGCGGCTTCTCCCAGATCGCCACCATGGCCGCCAAGGAAACCGTCAACAAGGCCTTTGAGAGCAGCTTGTCCGACGGCCTGATGTTTGAGCGCCGCCTGTTCCACGCGTTGTTCGCCACCGCTGACCAGAAGGAAGGCATGGACGCCTTTGTGAACAAGCGTGCGGCCGCTTTCAAGCACCAATAGGAGTAACAGCCGAAAAAACTTTGGCTATAATTGCCGACTTCGGTGATATAGCTCAGTTGGTTAGAGCGCAGCATTCATAATGCTGATGTCGGTGGTTCAAATCCACCTATCACCACCAGTTAAAAGCCCAACTCGTTTGAGTTGGGCTTTTCTCGTTAGAGACACCGTTTTCGTGAGTTGACCGGTGCTGGGTTGCCAGTGATACTGCACCAACCACTTGAGTCACCACACCCCGACATGATTACGCTCTACACCTTCAATATCTCGCATTTCTCCGAGAAAGCGCGCTGGGCGCTGGACTATGAGGGCGTCGCTTATCAAGAGCGTGTACTGCTCCCAGGGCCCCACCAACTGGTCACCCGCAGGATCGCGCCGCGCTCCCATGTGCCGGTTCTGGAGCACGATGGCGAGTTTGTGCAAGGTTCAGGCGCCATCATGGACTACTTGGCGGACAGATTGGGCGGGACCCGGCTCACCGCAAAAGATCCGCATGAACGCGCCAGGGAAGGTCAACGCGAGCAAGCATTTGACAACGCGTTTGGTCTCGGGGTGCAACGCGTCATCTACTCGGAAATCCTGAAAGACCGCGCCATGGTGACCGACCTGTGGGCCTTCGGTGGGCCGTTTTGGGCGCGCGGCTTCTATCGCCTGGCCTATCCCGCAGTGGCTTCCGTCGTGAAGCGGATGTACAAGGCAAATGACCCACAGGCGGTGGCCAAAGCAAAGCAGCGTTTCGTCGAAGTGTTTGACGAGTTGGATGCCGTACTCGAAAAGCAAGCCTACCTGGGCGGCGATGCACCGAACCGTTCAGATATCACTGTCGCCGCACTGCTTGCCCCTATTTGCCGGGTCCCGGAGCACCGAATGACCTGGCCCGCCCTGCCACCGGCATTGGCTTCGTTTGAGGCGGAGTTGAAGGGCCGACCGACATGGAACCACGTGCTGCACATGTACCGGGCGCATCGCAAGCCCGCACAACATTAGACATCGCAGGGGCGTCAACGCAACGGGTCAGTCGTCGGGGCACCCGGTAAACGGTCACTGCCAGCGGATTGCCTCCCGGGTGATCCGTGACGCAGATCCAGGCAGTATGGCGTGAGCCCGGGGCCAGACTGTGGCAGCCCGGTGCTGGGCTCGCCAGCGGGTGATCGTTGGGGTCGATCCTCAGCAACAACCGTCATGCGTTCGGACCGACGGTCACGTGCGTCGTGCAAATCCTTGGGCAGCCCCGGATACGCCTGGCCCGCCGGGTGCCACTCATGCAGTTTGAACACGAACTGGGTCTGGTCAATCCCATGGCGCAGGGTCAGGGTCAAGGGAGACTGAACCTGAAGCAGAGGATGCAAACCCGCGCGCGGTACAAAACTGGTGTATCGAACACCAAACACCTTCAGTTCGCGACCATCCCGGTCACGCTCATAGCGCAGGGGCAAGCAGGTGTCGCCAGCGTACAGATCCCAGTCCAGCCACTCTGCGGCGGTAGTCGTGGGTTTTGAATCGGATTGTGGTGGCCGCCAGCGAACTTCTATTCTTGTTGTGCTCGCGTCGACCATCCGTGAACTCCCGCTCTGTTCAGGGCTGGCTGCGTCACCGACCAGGGGCCAAAATTCAAGACCTCGCCATAGCTCCAGAGTCCCGAAAGGCAAGTCCAGCTTGCCAAAGAAGCGGAACTCGTTTTGCAACAAGACCTCCCTGATGTGCGGGTCCAAGCCAAGCTCCGCTGCCGCCAATTCCCCAAACACGGAATCCAGATCGGCACCCAGATAAAACGGCAAGGAAAAGCGGTCGTGGAGCGTACGACCCCAGTCGATCAGGGGCAGGTCATACGCCCGCGTGGCTAGCATGGCGATAACTGCGCGAAGCAGGCAAGCGATCGCGGTGGCACGTTCGGGCGTGTGCTGCATGCGCAGGGAACGAAACTCGACAAGTCCCAAGCACCCACGACCAGGCAGAAAGGGGTTCCACAATTTCTCGATATTGGTCTCTGCCCGGTGGCTGTTCCCCACCGCATCACACAAAAATGATGTCAAACTCTTCCAGAGGTGTTCAGGCGAAACATTGGGTTCACGCTCCAGCAGTGCCAGAGCCAAAACCAGATCATCAAACGCATCCGCTCCACGCTCATCCGGACGGACAGATTGGCCACAACTGCCGACAAAATCGTGCGCAAACAGGTAACTCAGGGCCGGGTGCCGATTCAAAAAACGCACCAGCTTGGGCAAGAGTCCTGAATCCCTTACAAACGGGCTGGACTCTGGTGTGGGTCCGCCAAACGTGATCTGACCAGCACCACCGGAATCGGCGACCTGACCATTGAAATAGAGGCGATAGGGAGAAAGCCCCTGCGCAGCGGCGGCAGCGTAAACCTGTCGGCTTCGCCACAGAAATTCGGTACACGTCTCGCTGGGTGCCGTATTGACTTCGATCACGGCAGGGTCCGGCGTAATGGTGGTGAGTTCCAGGCTGGCGTCGACCGGCGGCGCAGCGCCAGCAAGTACCAGCGTAGACAGACCGCAGGCCAGCGCCGCGCGTTCGATATACGACAAGGCGGTCAGGAAGTCTGCGACAGAGTCCAGGGCAGGAAATTCAATTGCCCAGCAGTTCGTCCCGGCCGGGCCTGCTGCGCCCCCTGACTCTAACGCCCGAACCAAAAAGGACAGCGAGGGCTTGTCTTCATCACCCATTTGGATCGATAGCTTGTTTTCCGGCAGGCCGTCAGGCTCGCAGGCATCCATGTATTGCACAGACCAGCCCTGGCGGACAAAGGCATCCGACAAGGCAGCAACCAGTGTTGCGATACCGGGCAAACATCCCGGATGGGGGGTTGTAACCAGCAACGGGTCTGGAGGCCCCAGCCACATCGGGACCCCATTGCGCCTTCGCAGGATGCCCAAATTCCAGCGTGGCGTCTTTTCTCCGGGGTAAAGCCGTCCGACACTGCGCAGCAGCAAACCACCCGGCATTCGCTCGCTCAAGTGCCGCAATAGCCCCTGCGCTCGCTCCTCCTTGCCATCGCCCAAGGCAGAATTCAGCCAGGCCGGCGTTTGCGCTTCACGATCTGTAAAAGTGGGTTCTGAACCCACCCAAATGCGCAAGCCAAGTTCGGCAACTTGCTGGTCGTGACGCTGTACCGCCAGTTCAAAAGTTTCATTTGTCCGCATTCGCTTGAGTTCCCAGATTTGCATTGCCCCGCCAGGGAAGAGTCACACACGCCAGCCAAATGCGGCGTCAGGGGCTCGGTCCTGTCGGAAAGTTAGCAAGCAAATTGCACGCCATCAAGTCGCCACACAGGCTAAGGTGGCAAACTTCTGCGCCTTGTGGCTCTGATACTGCAACGCCGCATTGCTTACTGGCTGGGCACCACTTCCTCAGCCCAAACCGTAAAGCGTTCCAGCATATTGGGGCCAAACGTGCTGGTCAAGGCCACGTCACAAGCGTCGCGGCCGCGGGCCATCAGCACACGACCAATGCGAGGCGTATTGTTTCGCGCATCAAATGTGTACCAGCGGTCGCCAAGATAGGCCTCAAACCAGCCTGCGAAGTCCATCGGGCCAGGGATTGGAGGGATCCGGATGTCACCCAGGTAACCGGTGCAGTAGCGTGCGGGAATGTTCATGCAGCGGCAAAAGGCGATGGCCAAATGCGCGAAGTCCCGGCACACACCCTGCCCTTCGTTGTACGCCTCCCAAGCTGTACGGGTTCGCCGTGCGTGGTGGTAACCAAATTCGATGTGTTGGTGCACGAAGTCACAGATCGCCTGCACGCGCTGCCAGCCGGTGGGCCCGTTGCCAAAATGTTTCCACGCGATCTCGGCAAGTTGGTCAGTTTCGCAATAGCGACTACCCAGTAGAAAAACCAGAGTTTCTTCCGGAAGATGCTCCACCGGAACTTGCTGGGCCCAGGGGGCCTGGGTGTCAACCAGCCCCGCGTCACGGACCAGAGCATCAGCCGTCAAGACGAACTTGCCTGCGGGCGCCACAATTCGGCTGCACCAGTTGCCAAACAGGTCCCGATAGGACTGCGCGGCAACGGCCGGACGGGTGATCAGCAGGTCAGGTTGAACCAGATCACCCGATCGCGAGTAATGGATGTTCAGCGCCAGGATCATCGGTGTGGGCTGAGGACAGTCGTAGGCTATCTCGAACCCCACCCGCAGCAACAGTGTGCCGTCAGGAGTTAAAGGCAATGGGTGGCCCATGGCGTGTCTTTCAATGTTTCAAAAACGCGCCGATCGGGTGTGAGCGGTTGGCGAACTACAACGATAAGGGGACTGTAAGGCCCTTTTTGGGTCGCGCGCGAGCGAAATGTGTCGCGGCAACGGCTTTACTGGGGTTCCTACACGAGACAGGCATTAGGTAGTACACCCAAAAAAATGTAAGAAGTCTGTCAGAACCGGCCCCTACTCTGCGATCACGATGGACACTTCACTTGACATTCAACTCGGCCTCGACGATTTGCTCGCCGACCTACAATTCGCGCGCAGAAACCAGGAGCTGGGCAGGCTTGCGTTGCTCGCCTATTGTGAAATCAGGAGCTGGGCGCGCCAGGCCGGTAAACCTGACATTTCCGAAAGTGCGACGAAAATGTTCACGCAGACCCCCTGCGTTTGCAAAGAAGAGTTTCTTGCAAAGATTGACCACATCATCACCACGTTGGAATGGCACCAGCAGGCTTACCAAAAGTCACGGAATCAATTTCTACAACCGGCCACTGTCGCCGCATACCGCAGCCTCTCACATTGAAACCGTTGCTGCATTGAACTTTCCCAGCGGTGGTACGGTTCGGCCAATGTAGTGCTACGATCGCCACCGCCCCGAGATTCGAAAACCACACCCCAAAGGGGTCGGATCTCTCTTCCCTACCCAGCCTCTGGATACACACCATGAACCGCTGCTCTCACGCTGCTGCCACACTGGCATTCCTGATACCCGTCTTTTTCGGCGCCAGCCATGACGCCCGTGCACAGGACGCTGTGCGTCCCTTCCCCAAAAACGCCCTGCGCGGCACCCTGGAAGTCACCAGCCCTCCCGAGGTCCTGCTGGACGGACGGCCTGCGCGCCTCTCGCCGGGCGCCCGCATACGGGCTGTGAACAACCTGCTGGTGATGTCCGGCTCGCTGGTGGGGCAAGCGCTGGTCGTGAACTACGTGCGCGACCCACAGGGCATGCTGCACGACGTGTGGCTGCTCAACCCCACTGAGGCTCGCCAGCGCATGGCCGATGCGGTGCCTGCGAGCAATTACCAGTCCAGCTACGACACGGCCGATCAGCCGGCGAAGTAATGACACCCCGCGGGGCAGTCAATCCTGTCGACCATATATGTGGTCAAAATGAGCCTCTAGCCGACGTCGTTACTGCGTAGACAGCTATTATATTCATAGCATTTTTTGGAGTGCTCGCATGAGCAAAAAAGTTTTCATCAAGACCTTTGGCTGCCAGATGAACGAGTACGACTCGGACAAAATGGCCGATGTTCTGGGCGCAGCCCAGGGCTACACGCCCACGCAAAACGTGGACGAAGCCGACCTGATCCTGTTCAACACGTGTTCGGTGCGTGAAAAGGCGCAAGAGAAAGTCTTTTCCGATCTCGGTCGTGTCCGCCACTTGGCCAAGAAAGGTGTACTCATCGGCGTGGGCGGTTGCGTCGCCAGCCAGGAGGGGGCAGAAATCATCAAGCGAGCACCGTTTGTGGACGTGGTGTTTGGCCCGCAAACCCTGCACCGCTTGCCGGACATGCTGAATGCCCGCAAGGCCTTGAACAAGCCGCAAGTCGATATCAGTTTCCCCGAGATCGAGAAGTTTGACCACCTGCCACCCGCCAAGGTAGAGGGTGCGTCGGCCTTTGTGTCCATCATGGAAGGCTGCAACAAATACTGCAGCTACTGCGTGGTGCCGTACACCCGTGGCACCGAGATCAACCGCCCGTTTGAGGACGTGCTGGTCGAGGTCGCGGGTCTGGCCGATCAGGGCGTCAAGGAGATCACGTTGTTGGGGCAAAACGTCAATGCCTGGCGCGCCGCCATGGGTGCCACGACCGAGCTGGCTGACTTTGCGACACTGCTGGAATACGTGGCCGACATCCCCGGCATTGAACGCATTCGTTACACCACCAGCCACCCCAACGAGTTCACACCCTCGCTGATCGCCGCCTACGACAAGATCCCCAAGCTGGTCAGCCATTTGCACCTGCCCGTGCAGCACGGCAGCGACAAAATTCTGATGGCCATGAAACGCGGCTACACCGCCATGGAATACAAGAGCACGGTGCGCAAAATACGCGCCATCCGCCCGGACATGGCGATGAGTTCGGACTTCATCGTCGGTTTTCCCGGCGAAACCGAGGAAGACCACGGCAAACTGATGAAGCTGATGGATGACATCGGCTTTGACAACAGTTTCAGCTTTATCTTCAGCCCACGCCCCGGCACACCAGCGGCCAATCTGCAGGACGACACCCCACACGAGGTCAAACTGCGCCGCCTGCAGGAGGTGCAAGCCCACATCAATGCCAACATCACGCGCATCAGCGAGAGCCGCCTGGGAACCATTCAACGCATTTTGGTGGAAGGCGCCAGCAAGCGCGATGGCGGCGAACTGATGGGTCGCACAGAATGCAACCGGGTGGTGAACTTCGCGGCACCAGCTCGGCTGGTGGGTCAGTTGGTGGATGTACGCATTACCGAGACACGCAGCTACACGCTGCGCGGTGAAGTGGTGACACAGGACCTGCTGACCCAGTAGGTCCCGGCAACGGGGCGCCACGACCAAAGAACCCGCTATTCACAAAATAAGTCTACAGAATGATGCCGGATTTATCTTGCATCAATAAAGATGCTTGTGTTATGCAACTTATAAGAGTAACGTATGCTATAGCACAGTGATTCCCCCGTACCTCTACTCTTAGGAGAAAAATGTGAAGATATTCAATTGGAGAATAGTAGTTGCCAGCTCGCTGCTGGCCGCCATTCCAATGGTGGTCAGCGCGGCTGACGAGCCGGCAAAAAAGCTTGAGCCCTTGACGTCGAGCCAACAAGCGGGAGGAACCTCGCCTCTGGCCAATGTGGTGATGCACCAGACCATCAACCCCAAATCGCCGGCCATGCCGGAAGCGGACTTTCAACGGGGCACCAAGATCTATTTTGAACGCTGCGCGGGCTGCCACGGCGTGTTGCGCAAGGGCGCAACCGGCAAGGCACTGACACCCGATGTCACCTTGGATAAAGGGTCTGATTACCTGCACACCTTCATCTACTACGGTTCCGCACAAGGCATGCCCAACTGGGGCACCTCGGGCACGCTGAGCAAGGAAGAAGTTGACATCATGGTCAAGTACATCCAGCATGAGCCTCCACAGCCCCCCGAAATGGGTCTGAAGGAAGTTCAGGCCAGCTGGAAGCTGCTGATCGAACCCGAAAAGCGCCCCAAGAAGCAGATGAACAACCTGGACATCAGCAACCTCTTTTCGGTGACATTGCGCGACGCTGGCAAGATTGCCCTGATCGACGGCGCCAGCAAGAAGATTGTGCAGATTCTGGACACGGGTTATGCCGTGCACATTTCGCGCATGTCCGTGTCCGGTCGCTACCTCTACGTGATTGGCCGCGATGCCAAGATCGTGCTGATCGACCTGTGGATGGCAACCCCTGCCGCCGTGGCCGAGATCAAGGTTGGACTGGAAGCACGTTCGGTGGAGACCTCCAAGTTCAAAGGTTATGAAGACAAATACGCCATCGCCGGCGCCTACTGGCCGCCCCAGTACGTCATCATGGACGGCGACACGCTCAAGCCTTTGCGCGTGGTCGGCACCCGCGGCATGACGTCTGACACCCAGGACTACCACCCCGAGCCACGCGTGGCTGCCATCGTGTCGTCGCACTACCGTCCTGAATTCTTGGTCAATGCCAAGGAAACCGGGATGGTGCACATGGTGGACTACTCGGATCTGGAAAACCTGAAGGTCACGATGATCAACACGCCGCGCTTCCTGCACGACGGTGGTTTTGAGTCCACTGGCCGCTACTTTATGGATGCCGCCAACGCCTCCGACAAGATCGCCGTGATCGACACCAAGGAAGACAAACTGACTGCCGTGGTGAGCGTGGGCAAGACTCCGCACCCCGGCCGTGGTGCCAACTTCAAACACCCCAAGTTTGGTCCGGTCTGGGCAACCAGCCACCTGGGCGATGAAACCATCTCCCTGATTGGTACCGATCCCGTGAAGAACAAGGCGCATGCCTGGAAAGTGGTGCAAACCATCAAGGGTGCAGGCGGCGGTTCGCTGTTCATCAAGAGCCATCCCAAGTCCAAGAACCTGTGGGTCGATGCACCGCTGAACCCGGACGAGAAGATCAGCCAGTCCGTCGCCGTGTTTGACATCAACAACTTCGACAACGGCTTCAAGTCCCTGCCGATCGCCGAGTGGGCCAATCTCGGCAAGGGCGCCAAGCGCGTCGTTCAACCCGAGTACAACAAGGCGGGTGACGAAGTCTGGTTCTCGGTGTGGAGTGCTGCCAATGAAGAGTCTGCCATCGTGGTGGTGGACGACAAGACGCTGAAACTCAAGGCCGTGATCAAGGACAAGGTCCTGGTGACGCCTACCGGCAAGTTCAACGTCTACAACACACAGCACGACGTGTACTAAACCCCTCGCCTTCAGCAAAAGCGGCAAGACGGGAACTCCCGTCCTGCCGCTTTTTTTTGCGTCTCCACAACAAGGCTGAATCGTCTGACGGTGACGACTGGGTCACACACCCCGCTCAAAAACTGCAACTACAGCAGCGGCGTAGCCCTCGCAATGATGCTCTTGCAATCCACACCGCGCGGCAGGTTGCCAAAGTTCAAGCCACTGTAGTGCTCGCCCAGGCGCGACGCGCAAAACGCATCAGCCACGGCTGGGTTGCCATGGCGTACCAACAAGGCCCCTTGCAGCGCCAGCGCCATTTTTTCGACTACGCCGCGGGCGCGGTATTCGATGGCCGAGGGGTCGAGCAATTCGGCGCCCAAGCGGCCCACATAGCGGTCCAGTCGGTCATCAGACCCGGCGGCGGATTGCACTTCGTCCATATACGCATCCACCGAGCCGGGATTGCGGCTCATCGCGCGCAGCATATCCAGGCACTGCACATTGCCGCTGCCCTCCCAGATGGAATTGACCGGTGACTCGCGGAACAAGCGCGGCATGATGCAGTCTTCCATGACCCCGCTGCCACCAATACATTCCATGGCCTCGTAGGCATGGGCCGGTGTGCGTTTGCAGATCCAGTATTTGCCCACCGCGGTGCCGACCCGGACCAGCATTTTTTCGTGTTCGTTGGCGCTGCCGGCATCCAGTGCGCGGCCAATGCGCATGGTCAGTGCCAGCGCGGCCTCGTGCTCGATGACCAGATCGGCCAGCACGTTTTGCATCAGCGGTTGCTCGGCCAGGCGTTTGCCGAATGCAAAGCGGTAGGCACAGTGGTGCAATGCCTGGGCCACCGCCTGGCGCATGCCGGCACTCGACCCGACCATGCAATCAAAGCGCGTCATCGTGACCATTTTCAGGATGGTGGCAACACCCCGGCCTTCGCCACCTACCATCTGGGCATGGGCGCCGCGCAACTCGGTCTCACACGAGGCATTGGCCACATTGCCCATCTTGTTCTTGAGACGCTGGATTTGCAGCGGGTTCTTGCTGCCGTCGGCGCGCCAGCGGGGCAGCCAGAAGCAGGAAAGGCCGCTTTGCGTTTGTGCCAGGACCAAAAAGGCGTCACTCATAGGAGCCGACACAAAATACTTGTGGCCCACCAATTCGTAGGTCTGACCCGGGCCTTCAGGGCCAACGGCATGTGCACGCAGTGTGTTGGCGCGCACGTCCGAGCCCCCCTGCTTTTCCGTCATCGCCATGCCCACGGTGATGGCGGATTTTTGCTCCATGGGAATGTTGCGGTGGTCATATTCCAGGGCCGTTATTTTGGGCAGCCACTGGGCTGCCAGATCGGGTTGCTCCAGCAGAGCCGGTACCACGGCCGATGTCATGGTCACGGGGCAGCCATGCGCTGCGTCCACCTGGCCCTGCAGATAACTCATGGCAGCCCGCGCCACATGCGCACCGGGCTTGGGGTTGCGCCAATGGGACGCATGCAGGCCGTTCTCTATGGAGATCTGCATCAAGCGGTGGTAGGCCGGATGAAAACGCACCTCGTCAATGCGGTGGCCATAGTTGTCATGGGTGTAGAGCACCGGCTTGTTCTCGTTGGCCTGAAAACCCAGCTCGATCACCTCGCGGCTACCGGTCAGGGCACCAAAGGATTGCAACTCCGGTTGTGCCCACGCGGCGCCTTCACGGGCCAATGCCTCCACCAGCGCCGCATCCTGCTGGTAGGCGTTGTAGTCCCGCAGCGGCGGTGGCTGGTTTTCCACCACATGGGTTTCGGCAAGATAGGGGCGGGCAAATGTTTGGGTCATAGGAGTCCTTTGATAAAGTGAATACTAGTTCATCCTTTAGACAAAGTCGAGTGATCTAGACGATACCCCCGCCTAATCCACGTGTGTGGCCGTTAAACTCGGCCCACTTTTCACACCGAATCACTGCCATGGCTTATAGGCCGACCGAAAAAACGCTGGCTCGCAAGGCTGAGCTACGCCACCGCCTGATCGAGGCTGCTCTTCACCATGTGAGCAACGGTGGCTTTGGCGCGCTCACCATCGTGGCCGTGGCGAGCCATGCCGGCATCGCCACCGGAGCCGTTTACAAACACTTCGATTCCAAAGCCGACCTGTGCGCCGAGGTGTTCCGCATCGCCACCGAACGCGAAGTGGCCATCGTGCGCGAAACGGCCCTCGGATTGGGTACGCCGGGCCAGCGACTGCAGCGCACGGTACAAGCCTTTGCGGAACGCGCGCTACGCAACCCCAGACTGGCCTTTGCCCTGATCGCTGAACCGGTGGACCCTTTGATCGATGAGCAGCGCTTGCGTTACCGCCAAGCCTATGCCGATGTTTTTTTTGAGCTGTTGCAACACGGCATCGATACCGGCGAATTCGCAGACCAGACCGCGCGTGTCAGCGCAGCCGCACTGGTGGGTGTGATTGCCGAATCCATGGTCGGGCCTTTGATCTGGGCCACTGCTGACCAACCGGCGCAGGACGGCGCTGCATTGATTGCGGCTATTCAGGCGTTTTGTCTGCGTGCGGTCGGAGCTAAAGCTTCCGTTTAGGGTTTGGCAGCCCGCCGCGCCTTTTGCGCTTCCAGGGTCTCCGTGGGGGCAGACTGTTTGACCCATTCGGTAAATCCACCGTCGATATGGGCGACATTGGTCATGCCCATATCCTGCAAGGTTTTGGCGGTCAGTGCGCTGCGCCAGCCGGCCCCACAAAACAGGATGTACTCTTTGCTCTCGTCGCCGAAGATGGGTTTGTAATACGGCGAGGCCGGGTCTACCCAAAACTCCAACATGCCGCGTGGCGCGTGAAATGCGCCCACCACGGTGCCGTGGGCCAGTTCACGAATGTCACGAATATCCACCAACTGGGTCTGGGGGTCGTTCAGCCGAGGCACCACGTCGGCGACGGTATAGGTGCGAATTTCCTCCATGGCCTCGTCGACCAGGTCCCGCGATGATTTAAGAATAGGCATGTTTTCCGCTTTCAACTTGAAGATGGGGTAAGCCCCATGGTTGTGACCAGTGTTTGCCGCGATACTACCGCGCACAAAGACAGTGCGCATCACCATTGCATCATTTTTTGAACAGGATTTCGGTTGTTGACTTCATTTATCGATGTGGCGGCGCGCGCCAAGCACAACAATGTTATTGCGGGGCTGTGCCTGGTCGTCGCATTCTTCTTCGCAACGAGCCGGTTTGACGTCTCCGCCCAGACGACCGCAGCATCACCAACAACAGCGCCTGCAGCTTTGAGTCCGGAAGCGGTAGAAGCAGCTGAAGCCATGAAGCGCTCGCGCAGGCAGGCAGAAAACCCGTACCGTTGGATCAAGATACTTGGCGATTCCAAGCGCAAGCCTGAAACGGTGAGGCTAGAACCGGTCAAAGCTCGAACCCGGAGCGAGCCATTGAACACGGAAACATCAAAGCCCGAACCGCGGCCGTCGATGGCAACAGAACCAGCACCCACTACGACTGTCGGTAGTGGTAGCGCTGGCACGCCGCCCGAGCAGGCCGCTGGAACTGCACCTCCAGTGACGGCAGCTGCTTTGGCAACCAGTGTCGCGCCGACTGCACCACCTACTGCCGCCGCAAAGGCTCCGCCGGAGGATGAAGCAGATGGTGAACTCAAACCCATCTCAACGCCGCCACCCGAATTTCCACGCGAGCTGCGCAATTCAGTCAGTACCGGCAGGGTAACCGTTGCCTTCACGGTGCAACCGAACGGAACCGTGGGCGCAACCTCGGCCGAATTCAGCACCAACCGGCGTCTGGAAAAGGCCGCGCTGGACGCAGTGGGCAAATGGAAGTTTGAGCCCATTGCCTCGGCCGAGACTTACAAGGTCGACATCAACTTCAACCAGTAAGAAGCCCTGGGGTAGCGCCCCCTCAGCCTGCCAACGCCCGCTGGATGATGATTTTCTGCACATCGCTGGTGCCTTCGTAAATCTGGCAGACCCGCACATCACGGTAGATGCGTTCCAGCGGAAAATCACTCACGTAACCGTAACCGCCCAAGGTCTGAATGGCGGCGCTGCACACGCGCTCCGCCATTTCACTGGCAAACAGCTTGGCCATGGCAGCCTCTTTCAAACAGGGCCGACCCGCATCGCGCAATGAAGCGGCGTGCCAGATCAACTGGCGCGCCGCTTCCAATTGCGTCGCGCATTCGGCCAGCCTAAAACCCACGGCCTGGTGGTTGAAGATGGCCGTACCAAAACTTTGGCGGTCCTTGGCGTATGCCACCGCCACCTCCAGCGCGCTGCGCGCCATGCCCACGCTTTGCGCGGCGATGCCAATGCGCCCGCCTTCCAGACCGCCCAGGGCGATGCCGTAACCCTCGCCCTCCTTGCCAATCAGGTTCTCGGCCGGAATGCGGCAGTTGTCAAAGTTGATCTGCGCCGTGTCACTGCTGTGCTGGCCCAGCTTGTCTTCAATCCGCGCCACCACATAACCCGGTGCGTTGGTCGGCACCAGAAAGGCGCTCATGCCACGCTTGCCCGCGCCCTTGTCGGTGACGGCAATGACGATGGCCACGTCGCCGTTCTTGCCGCTGGTGATGAACTGCTTGACGCCGTTGATAACGTAGTGGTCGCCTTCGCGCACGGCAGTGGTGCGCAAGCTGGAGGCATCACTGCCCACATGCGGCTCGGTCAGGCAAAAGGCGCCCAGCATCTTGCCCTGCGCCAGTGGCTCCAGCCACTGCTTCTTCTGCTGTGCGTTGCCGTACTTCATCAGGATGGCGTTGACCGGGCAGTTGGTCACGGAAATCACGGTGCTGGTGCCGCCGTCGCCGGCGGCAATTTCTTCCAGCACCAGGGCCAGGGAGAGGTAGTCGAGCCCGGCACCGCCCAGTTCTTCGGGCACGCAAATGCCGTACGCGCCCAATTCGGCCAGGCCCTGGTGTGCTTCCTTGGGAAAGTGGTGTTCTTTGTCCCACTTGGCGGCGTTGGGCCAGAGTTCTTGTTGCGCAAAGTTGCGGACTGCGTCGCGCACCATTTCTTGGTCTTGGGTTAACAGCATGGGATATCCGTCACTTGTTGAAAGCCTTGCTTGCGCACGCGCATGAGGGGCAGGCGGAAGCCCTCATGGTGCCGAAACGCGCACAAATCGGTCATCCGCCCGCCCCTCACGCGCTGAGGTGATGTGGCTTCCGCCGATCGAATAAAGAAATGCAGCAATCGCCGGAGCGGGGTGTTTCGGACGCCCGGAACACCCCGCCTCGGCAGGACCAGAGGCAACAATGAGAAATGACTTGTTAGCCCCCGTATTCATTGCGCAACCAGCTACTAAACTTATAGCATTTCCAGCGCCACGGCGGTCGCCTCGCCGCCGCCAATGCACAGCGTCGCCAGGCCCTTCTTCAGGCCACGGGCCTGCAGCGCATACATCAGCGTGACCATGATGCGCGCACCAGACGCGCCAATCGGGTGGCCCAGCGCACAGGCGCCGCCGTTCACATTGACCTTGTCGTGCGGCACGTTCAGCTCTTTCATCAGCGCCATGGGCACGACGGCAAAGGCTTCGTTGACTTCCCACAGGTCCACATCGCCCACGGCCCAGCCGGCCTTGGCCAGCGCCTTTTGCGTGGCGCCCACCGGCGCGGTGGCAAACCACTCGGGCTCCTGCGCGTGCGTGGCGTGGGCCACGATGCGGGCCAGCGGCTTGCAGCCCAGCTTGGCGGCGGTGCTTTCCTTCATCATCACCAAGGCGGCGGCGCCGTCGTTGATGGACGAGCTGCTGGCGGCGGTGATGGTGCCGTCCTTCTTGAACGCGGGTTTCAGCGTGGGGATCTTGTCCAGCTTGACCTTGCCCGGACCTTCGTCGATGGACACGACGACATCGCCGCCACGGCCCTTGACCGTAACGGGCGTGATCTCGGCGGCAAAGGCGCCGGATTCGGTGGCGGCCTTGGCGCGCTGCACGCTGGCGGTGGCAAACGCGTCCTGCTCGGCGCGGGTAAAGCTGTACTTGGCGGCGCAGTCTTCGCCAAAGGTGCCCATGGAGCGGCCAGCCTCGTAGGCGTCTTCCAGGCCGTCCAACATCATGTGGTCAAACATGCGGTCGTGGCCGATGCGGTAACCGCCGCGGCCCTTAAGCAGCAGGTAAGGCGCGTTGGTCATGCTCTCCATGCCGCCGGCCACCAGCACCTCATGGCTGCCGGCAACCAGCATGTCATTGGCGAACATGGCCGCGCGCATCGCGGAGCCGCACATCTTGGACAGCGTGACCGCACCGGCGCTCTTGGGCAGGCCGCCCTTGAAACCAGCCTGGCGCGCGGGCGCCTGGCCCTGGCCCGCCATCAGGCAGTTGCCAAACAAAACCTCGGTCACCAAATCAGGAGAGATGCCAGCGCGCTCGACCGCCGCCTTGATGGCCGCGCCACCCAGGTCATGGGCTGCGAGGCTGGAAAAGTCGCCCTGGAATGCGCCCATGGGGGTGCGGGCTGCGCCGACGATAACGATGGAATCCGACATGCTGGTTTCTCCTGGTTTGCGAAGACATTGCGGGACAGACCTTTAGCTCTGTCCTCAACTGATTAAGGGGTCTTCAGAGTTGACGTTTACGTAAACGTCAATTGTGACAGAAACCGCCCTCCAGTACACTCGCCCACCGGCAAATTGCCATGCGCAAGCCCTGTCGGTGCGATAGCTTTCCTGTTTGCAGCCACTTTTCCATGCTCCACACTTTGCGTCTTTTTTTGCTGGGCGTCCACTTTCTGGTGGCCGGGGCCATCAACATGGTGATTGTGCTCATACGTCCCTTCAACCCCGACAACAGCCGCCTGTGCGGACGGGTCTATTCACTACCCGCTTTACGCTTTTTGGGGCTGGACGCCGACCTGCAAGTCGACGAGTTCCGCAAGCTGAACAGCCCCTGCGTCGTGGTGGTGAACCATCTGTCCAATTTTGATCTGTTCATCATGGGCAGCGTGGTACCCCGGCGCACTGTGACAATCGGTAAAAAGAGTTTGCGCTGGGTTCCGATTTTTGGACAAATCTACTGGCTGGCCGGTAATGTGCTGATCAACCGGAGCAACGCCGCGCAGGCCAAACAAGCCATGCTGGAAACGACCGAAGCCTTACAGAAGCGCGACACCTCAATCTGGGTGTTTGTGGAAGGCACCCGCAACCTCGGCAAAGGCCTGTTGCCCTTCAAAAAGGGCGCTTTCCAGATGGCCATTGCCGCCCAAGTGCCCATCGTGCCGCTGTGCTGCAGCAACTACAAACGCAGCATGCGGCTGAACCGTTGGCACAGCGGCAAGCTGGTGATTCGTGCGTTACCGCCCATCAGCACAGCGGGCATGACGCTGGATGACATGCCGGAGTTGATGGAGCGCTGCCATGCGCAGATGGTGACCTGCATTGACCTGCTGGACGCCGAGTAAGGCCGCGAAAGCCCGTTTGAAACCGGCTTGCCGGGCCCATCAGGCAGTCACAGGCGGCCTGAACCGCTTCTCCTTGTCATACGGAAACACGTCATGCACATGCCCGGCCAGGATGCGGTCTTTGTGCGCTTGCCAGAATGACGCCTCCAACAAATCGGCGTGGTGTTTCATGAAGATGGCGCGCACGGCCGGGTTGCCCAACAGAAAAGGGCCAAAGGTTTCGGGGAATACATCGTGCGGGCCGACGCTGTACCAAACCTCACCGGACATTTCGTCCTCTTCGTTACGCGGTGCCGGCACCTTGCGGAAGTTGCAATCGGTGATGTATTCGATCTCGTCGTAGTCGTAAAACACGACCTTGCCGTGGCGCGTGATACCGAAGTTTTTCCACAACATGTCGCCGGGGAAGATATTGGCGGCCACCAGGTCCTTGATGGCGTTGCCGTACTCGACCACGCCACGCTCGATCTGCTCACGGGCACGCACGGCTGCGGGGCTGAAGTCGGCGGCATTGGCGCCGCCCGCGTCGAAGGCTTCCTGCAGATAGATGTTGAGCGGGATCATGCGCCGCTCGATGTAGACGTGTTTGATGATGACCTCGGTTGTGCCATCCCCATCACGGTCGCTGATTTCCAGCTGGCTGGGCGCGAATTTCTCGATTTCGGCGATCAGTTCATCGGTAAAACGATCGCGCGGAAAACCGACCTCGCTGTACTCCAGCGTATCGGCCATGCGGCCCACGCGGTCGTGTTGCTTGACCAGCAGATACTTGCCCTTGATCTGCTCACGTGTCGTGTCCTTTTGCGGCGGGTAATAGTCCTTGATGACCTTGAACACATAGGGAAACGACGGCAGGTCAAACACCAGCATCACCATGCCCTTGATGCCGGGCGCGATGCGGAATTGGTCGGTGCTGTGGCGCTGGTGGGCCAGCAGGTCGCGGTAGAACAATGTCTTGCCCTGTTTGGCCAGGCCCAGCGCGTTGTAGATTTCGTTGCGCGGCTTGCGCGGCATCATGCTGCGCAAAAACTGCACATAGGCCGATGGAATCTCCATGTCCACCATGAAGTAGGCACGCGCAAAGCTGAACAGAATCAGCAGGTCGTCCTCGCCAAACAGCGCGGCGTCTATGACCAGTTTGGAGCGTTGCGCGTGGCTGTCTTCGGCGGCATCACCGGCCGCATTGCGGTCATCACCGGCACCCACCACCAGGGGCGACTTGGTGTGCAGAATAGGCAAAGCAAACGGGAACTCGTTGAAACCATTGATCAGTTTGCCAACGATGTAACAGCCCTTGTTGCGAAAAAACAGGCCGGTGAGCACCTGAATCTGGAAGTTGGCGCGTAATTTGGCGTCGCCCAGGCGGCTCATCATGGCCTCTTGCACCAAGCCGCAGTAGTGCTCCAGGTTGTCAAAGGGCCGCTGCAGGTCAAAGTCCTGCACCATGGTTACCAGCACACTTTGCATGGTGTCGCGGGTGGGGTAGTAGGCACGGTAGGTGGGGCGTTTGTCGGACTCGTCGTTCTCGATGTACTCGGTGCTGACGGCCGGGCGCACAAAGATGAAATCGTTCTGGAAATAGCTGCGGTGCAGGATCTTGGTGGTGACCGAGTTGAAAAAGGTCTCGGCCAGTTCCGGCTGGTGGTGATTGACCAGGAGACCGATGTAATGCAGCTTGATCTGCTGCCAGATGTCCATCGACTGCTCGCCAGCCTTGAACTCGCGTTCCAGCCGTTTGGAGCACTCCTTGACCCTTAAATCGTAAAACTCGATACGCTCGCGCTGCGCCCGCTGCTGACCATGCCAGTCGGCCGTTTCAAACCGGTGTTTGGCGCGCGCCGACTCGGTGCGAAACAGCTGGTAGTGGCGGTTGAAGCCGTCCATCATCGCCTTGGCAATGTCGTAGGCAACCGAGGAGTCAAGGCGGGTTGGAAACATGATGCTACTGTTTTTATAGCTGCTTACGCAGCATTCACGGGGGCTAGAGGATTATTTTTCTTAAGCTTTTCAGTGCCGGGGGATCAACCGCACACCCGACAGGGCCTGGCGGTACAACGCGTCCAGATCATCGGTACCGCTCACCGTCATGTGCAAATCCTGCAACAGGCCGTCGTGCAAACCGTAGACCCAGCCATGCAGGGTCACATCCTGCCCACGCGCCCAGGCATCCTTGAGAACCGTGGTCTGCGCCACATTCACCACCTGCTCAATCACGTTGAGCTCACACAGCGCGTCGGCGCGGCCATGTTCGGGAATCAGCTCCAGCACATCGCGATGGCGGTCGCGCACATCCTGAATATGGCGCAACCAGTTGTCAGCCAGACCAATACGCGCGCCTTCCAGCGCCGCCTGCACACCCGAGCAGCCGTAATGGCCCACCACCATCACGTGCGCCACCTGCAAGCGCTCCACGGCAAACTGGATGGTAGACAGGGCATTCAGGTCCGAATGCACCACCACATTGGCCACATTGCGGTGCACAAACACTTCGCCCGGTTCCAGCCCGGTGATCTGGTTGGCCGGCACACGGCTGTCGGAGCAACCGATCCACATGTAGCGGGGTTTTTGTTGGGCCTTCAGGTTGGTGAAGAAACCCGGGCGCTCGGCTTCCATGGTGGCAGCCCACGCCCGGTTATGGGCAAAAAGATCACTAAGTTTGGTTGACATACGTTTCCAATCAGTTGGGGACAGAGCTTGCGCCTTGCGTTGCGGTCTCTCCCGCAAGGTTATTTTTTGTTGAGTGATATGCGCACATTCCAGTCCAGCAGCCCGTAACGGGCCCGTTCCTGCTGATCGTCCAGCGCGTTGAATTGGCAGTCGGTGGACGGCCGCTCCGCACTGCAGACAAAGGACTCCTTGTTTCCCAGTTGCCACAAACCCTGGGTGTTGCGGGCCTCACCGGTGAAAAACATGGCGCGTGGCGCATCCAGGGGTGTGCCTTGCGGCGTGTTGAGCAGATTGCGCCCGGTGTTGATGTAGGGGCCAGCCACACCCACCAGCGGCAACAAAGTGGCGAACATGTCGCGGTGGCTGGCGGGTAGCGCCTGCTGCGGGCCACAGGCCAGGCCCTCACCCCAGATCACAAACGGAACCTGGCGCATCAGGAAGCGCCGATCGGCCTGCGCATACATGCCAAAAGAGCGCACATTGTGGTCACCGGTGGCGGCAACGATGGTGTTGGCCTTGAACGGACCCTTTTGCACTTCCTGCACAAAACCGCCCAACAGGTCGGCCGCGTAGTGGTAGGAATCCAGATTCAGCAGCAGCGTGTCGGACGTGGTCTCGCCTTTCCACTGCGCCATGTCACGCGGCACCCGGTGGTAGTCAGCGGGCAAATCGTAGGGCGGGTGGTTGGTACTGGTCAGCACAAACACAAAGATCGGCTTGTCGGCAGGCTGGGCCGCCAGACGCTGGTTCAGGTACTTGAACACATAACTGTCCCACACGCCCCAGATGCCGAGGTTGGCGTCGGGGTATTGCTCCTTCAGCGTATTGGCATCCACCACCTCGTCAAAGCCCTGCGCGGCCAGCACACGGTTCAGGTCGCGCCAGCCAGCACGTCCCGACGTGACGAACAGGGTCTGGTAACCGGCCTCCTTGATCACTTTTGGAATCGCCCAGGGAATCGGCCTGCGCCCTACATCGCCCAAAGTCAGGGGGGTGATGGGTGTGGAGAAAAGGATCGCCTCCAGCGACGGGTGGGTACCGGCGTGGGCGGAGTCGAAGTTGTTGAAGTGGCAGGCTTTGTTCGGATCTGTCAGCGTGGAGGCCAGGCGCCCCAGCACATCAAACTTCGGCCCCTGGTAACGCATGGGCTCGGCGCTCCAAGACTCCATCAAGAAGAACACAAGGTTCTTTTTGACCGCACCTGACGCCAGGGGCGCATGCGCGGTTAATGCCGCTTTGACTGCGGCTTCAGAGCCGTGTGGAATGCCCAAGACCTCAGCTGCGGCCAGTGGCGAGTCAAAACCCATGGCCTTGAGTCCCGTCAGCGGGTTTTGCAGGTTTTGGGACTGGCCACGGCTGTCCCAGGCGTACTTCATGGCAATGACACCGTTGGGAACCATGTCGTTGAGAAACTGCGAGGTGGTCACGGTCAGGTGCTGCCGCTGCAGGGCCATCTGCCGCAGCGTGCCCTTGCCAGCAAAGGCCAGCGCAAAAAATATGACGATGACCGCCACCAGCTTGACCAGCAGGGGGCGGGACTGCAACAAGCTATCGGGCTGGATATGGCGCACCAGCACCCGGTGCAGCACCACCGACAGCACCGTCAGCAGCACCGCCAGCAGCAGCGTCCAGATCACCGGAAAGTCGCGCCAGATGGTTTGCAACACGGCCACCGTGTCGTCCTCCACCAGACCAAACACCAGGGAATCAATGGGCGTTTTGTAGAACCCGAAGTAATGCAAATTCACCAGCGACAGCATCACAAACACAAAGGCCAGGCCTGCCGCAATACGCCCCTGCACACGTCCCGACACCCAGGGCAGCACCAGCAACAACAGGAAGCCACCAATGGCGCTGACCTTCAGGTCAAAGCGCAGGCCCTGCACCACCACACTGGCCAGGTCGGTGGAAGAAACCTGAAAACCAGTGGGCCAAAAATACGCCAGTTGTCCGAGCCGGATCAGCGACAGGGCCACCACCAAAGGCACGATCAGCACCCAGGCCCGCAACAGGCCGCGCAGGGTGCCGTGGAGAAGCGTAGTCAGTGTGCGGGCTGGGGGATTTCATCAGCCCTACATTGTCTCCGCGAACAGCTCCCGGCCGATCAGCATACGGCGAATCTCCGATGTACCGGCGCCGATTTCGTACAACTTGGCATCGCGCCACAGCCGGCCCAACGGGTATTCGTTGATATAGCCGTTGCCGCCAAAAATCTGCACACCCTCGCCGGCCATCCAGGTGGCTTTTTCGGCGGTCCACAAGATGACGGAGGCGCAGTCCTTGCGCACCTGGCGCACGTGCTCCACACCCAGCAGATCCAGATTCTTGGCCACGGTGTAAGCAAAAGCGCGCCCCGCCTGCAGCACGGTATACATGTCGGCGACCTTGCCCTGGATCAGCTGGAATTCGCCAATGCTCTGGCCAAACTGCTTGCGGTCGTGGATGTAGGGGATGACGTTGTCCATGACGGACTGCATGATGCCCAGCGGGCCGCCGGTCAACACGGCGCGCTCGTAGTCCAGGCCGCTCATGAGCACTTTGGCGCCACCATTGACGTTGCCCAGCACGTTGGCGTGTGGCACTTCGACATTGTTGAACACCAGCTCACCGGTGTGGCTGCCGCGCATGCCCAGCTTGTCGAGCTTCTGTGCAATGCTGAAGCCGGGCATGCCCTTTTCGATCAGGAAGGCGGTGACACCGCGAGCGCCCAGTTCAGGCTCGCTCTTGGCGTAGACGACCAGCGTGTCAGCGTCCGGCCCGTTGGTAATCCACATCTTGTTGCCATTGAGCAGGTAGTAGCCGCCCTTGTCCTCGGCCTTGAGCTTCATGGAGAGCACGTCGGAGCCCGCGCCGGGTTCACTCATGGCCAGCGCGCCCACGTGCTCGCCGGAGATCAGCTTGGGCAGGTACTTGGCGCGCTGAGCGTCCGTACCGTTGCGCTTGATCTGGTTGACGCACAGGTTGCTGTGCGCGCCGTAGGACAGGCCCACCGAGGCAGATGCGCGGGAGATTTCTTCCATCGCAATCATGTGGGCCAGGTAGCCCATATTGGCGCCACCATATTCCTCGCCCACGGTGATGCCGAGCACGCCCAGGTCGCCCATCTTGCGCCACAGGTCCATCGGGAACTGGTCGTTTTTGTCGATCTCGGCCGCGCGAGGGGCGATCTCGGCTTGCGCAAATTCGCGCACCGCGTCGCGCAGGGCGTCAATGTCTTCACCGAGTTGGAAATTCAGTCCGGGCAGGTTGTTCATGGTTTTTGTCTCCTGTTGAGCGATGGTTTGAATAGGGGTATAAAAGGCTCAGGCCTTGGCGCGTTTGGCAGCCGGCTTGGTCGCCTTGGCCAGCAGCGCGCGCGCTTCTTTTTCGTGGGTCTTGAGTTCGTCCAGGTTGGCTTGCAGGTCTGTCATCTGGGATTCCAGCTCCTTGCGGTGCGCGGCCAACACGTCTAAAAATTTTTGCAGCTGCGCGCCGGTGTCACGCGGGCTGTCGTACATCTCGATGATTTCCTTGGCCTCGGTCAGCGACAGGCCCAGCCGCTTGGCGCGCAGCGTCAGTTTCAAACGGGTACGGTCACGGCCGCTGTAGACGCGACTGCGCCCGCCCGGCCCCATGCGCTGCGGCTCCAGCAGCCCCAGGTCCTCGTAGAACCGGATGGCGCGCGTGGTCAGGTCGAACTCCCGCGCCAGATCGCCAATGCTGTAGGTGGTACTCATGAGTGGTGTGAACAAGGGAGACAGCGCGCTAAAAAGACGCCACCTAGAATGCCCGTTTTGTTGACGTTTACGTAAACGTCAATTATGTAATAAAAAGGCGGCCCCATGAACGAACTGGAAATGCAGCTCCATTACCCGCTGGGTGACGCACTGCCCCCTGGCGGCGGCACGCTGGAAGTTGCACCCGGCGTTAAGTGGATACGCATGTCCCTGCCCTTTGCGCTGAACCACATCAATCTGTGGTTACTGCGCGATTGCATCGAAGGCGTGGAGGGCTGGAGCATTGTGGATTGCTGCATCCACCGCGACGAGGCCAAGGCCCAGTGGGAATCCATTTTTGTCAACGAACTGCAAGGCTTGCCGGTTCTGCGCGTCATCGTCACCCACATGCACCCGGACCATATTGGACTGGCCCACTGGTTGTGCGCGCGCTGGAGCGAGGATGCCAGCGTGGGAGCGCGTGAATGCCGGCTGTGGATCAGCGCCACCGACTACCAGGTGGCGCGCATGGGCTGTATGGGGCCTACCGGGTTTGGTGGTGACCGGGCGGCGGAGTATTTTGCGGCCCATGGTTTGAACAGCCCCGAGGCGGTTGAGCAGATCAAAGCCCGTACCGGTTACTTCCCATCCCTGGTACCCTCAGTGCCACCCAACTACCGCCGCATGATGGACGGCATGCTGATCACCATTGGGGGACGCGCGTGGCGCTGCATCAGCGGCTACGGCCACGCGCCGGAACATATTGCGTTGTATTGCGAGGAACTGGACGTATTGATCGGCGGCGACATGATGCTGCCACGCATCTCGACCAATGTGAGCGTCTATGAGCAGGAACCCGAGGCCAATGCGCTGGCGCTGTTTCTGGACTCCATTGACAAGTTTCGCAGCCTGCCAGAAGACACCCTGGTGCTGCCTTCCCACGGCAAGCCGTTCACCGGGCTACACACCCGCATCCAGCAGTTGCACGACCACCACCGTGACCGCCTGGCCGAGGTCCAACAAGCCTGCACCGGGGCAGGCCTGCAGCGCCGCCGACATTCTGCCGGTGATGTTCAAGCGCCCGATGGACCTGCACCAGACCACCTTTGCCATGGGTGAAGCAGTGGCGCATTTGCATGCCCTGTGGTACGACGGCACGTTGCAGCGCAGCGTGGATTCGTTGGGTATTTACCGGTTTACGGTCAGATAGTCGGGAGATCCGTAAGGAGTCTGGACAGCTGTACGTTTTGCTCCGTGTCCCCCGCCCGCTGCGCGAGCTCCTCCTTGACCTGCGCAAAACGCACAGCTGCCCAGACTTTTAGCGTTTGAGATCTACCGCTCTGGCGACCCGAAAACCACCCGCGTTGAACCGGAAACCTGGCGTGAACCAGCCACGGCTGGTGGAGCGCAGACCCGCCGGGTCACCCACCCAGGCGCCGCCCCGCAGCACACGCCCGGTGCCGCTGCAACGGCTGGTCCAGGCACTGCCATCCACCGGCGCACCGGCATAGGTATCGTGCTGGCAGTCTTGTACCCATTCCCACACGTTGCCGTGTACGTTGTACAGGCCAAAGGGATTGGCTTCAAACTGGTCCACCGACACGGTGGCGCGGCGCCAATCACCCTTGCGGCTGCCTCTGAAGCCAGGGGCCGTGGTGTCGTAATTGGCCCGATCGGCAGACAGGTTCTCGCCCCACCAGAAAGTAAATGTGCTGCCAGCGCGTGCGGCATATTCACGCTCAGATTCGCTTAACAGGCGGTAACTTTTGCGGGTGCTGGTGCTTAGCCACTGGGTATAGGCCTGGGCGTCGTTCCAGCTGACACACACCACCGGGTGGTTGTCGGCTTGCGGGAAACCGACCTCGCGCCAGTTGAGTTTGGGGTTGTTTTCCCACTTGCCCGCCGTCCAGGCGAAACATCCGCCGTCGCGCTCAGCTTCGGTCTGGTACTGGGTGGCGCGTACAAAGGCGGCAAACTCGGCCCGGGTCACCGCATAACGTCCGGCGGCAAAACTGCGCACGGTCACACGGTGCTGAGGTGTTTCCCGCACATCGACGGGTTCATCCAGCGCGGCGGTTGCGCCCTGGCTCTTGGGCACTGCACTGCCCATGGCGAACTGACCTGCCGGAACCACCACCAGTTCAGGACACTCCGGGCAGTCCTTGATGCCCGGACCACTGCGGGTGTCTGGGCCTGCGGGGTCGGACTTGCGCGCTGCCGTATCCGCCAGCCCGGTCTTGGGTATTGTTGCAGTGCCGGTGCCAGCGCCCGCCAGAGCCAGTGGTTCCTGCGGTCCTTCAGCCCCGCTGCGAACGCCCAGGCCCTTGGTGGTCGGGGGCGGGCCCTCGACGCGGCTTCCCCCGTAACCAATCACGAAAAAAACCAGGTAGAAGCCCACACTCAACGCGGTCGCGGCGATCAGCCACTGGCCGTTGACCAGCGCGTTCAAGATGATGGCCACGGCCGCAACCGAGGCTGCGCCACCGGCCCAGCTTGCGGTCCACTTGTGCCCGTAGTACCCGGCTATCAGCGACAACAGGGTGATGACCAACCATTTCAAGACTGCCATGGGACCCCCTCACAAAATTGAAATTGACCCAACCATACCGCATGCACCCGCCATGCGTTAGCTATCACCACTTTGGAATCGCATCATCACGCAGCTGCCCGCGCAGGTGTGCATAGTCGGGCACCACGCTGCGCACGGTGTCCCAGAAACGGGCGCTATGGTCCATTACCCGCAGGTGGCTGAGCTCGTGGGCCACCACATAGTCGATGACCGCCGGGCGCAGGTGGATCAGGCGCCAGTTCAGGCGAATCGAGCCGTCGATGCGGGCACTGCCCCAACGCGTACTGGCCGAACTCAAACTCAGCTTGTGCCACTGCACCTGCAATAACGGCGCAAAGTGGTTCAAACGCTGCTCAAAGTGTTGGCGCGCCTGGCGCATCAACCAGGCCTGCACGGCGTCGCGAATCTGTTCGGGTGTCGCCGTGGTGGGCAGGCCTACCCGCAGCGTTGCATCATCGTCCAACTGTGCACCGACTGCGCCAAAGGCGTGGGTGGGGTCCAGCAGCACGCGCACATCGTTGCCAAACAACGGAAACACGGTACCGTCGGCCCAATCGACGCGCGCGGCTTGCTGGCGCTGTTGGCGCTGGCGTGCTTCATCCAGCTTGCGGGTGACCCAGGGGCCTTTTTCACGCAGCGCGGCTTCAACCTCGGTCACCGGGGTCCAGCGCGGCGCACGGACCACCAGCCCGTCAGGCCCCACCACAAAACCAATGGTGCGCCGTTTGGCGCGTTTGAACAGGTAGGCCACCACGGCGTCGCCCAGCCGCAGCTGGCGGTTGGCCTGGGGATGGCTGTAACTGGCCGGCGCAATCGCCTGGCTCAGCGACTGGGTTAGCCCATGGTCCACACCGGGGCCGCGAAGTGCTATCACTTCAATAGCATCTTGCGCAGCATCCACGGGGGCTAGAACCTCAAAAAGGTCCAAGGTATATTGAAAAAAGCTACGCATGGGGATGGGAATGCGTTGCAGCCACGGTTAGCGGTAGGCCTCGGGGTCTAGGCGGCGCATCTCGGCCTCGATCCAGTCTTCCACTTCCTGCATCAGCTCTTTGTGGTGGCGCCCGACGCTGGGAATGGGCTTTCCGATGGAGACATCCACAATGCCCGGTGTCTTGATGAAGGCCTTGCGCGGCCAGCATTTGGCCGAGGTCACGGCGATCGGAATGACCGGCGCGCCCGTCTGCACAGCCAGGCGGGTACCGCTGGTTTCGTAGACGCCCTTTTGCCCGCGCGCGATCCGTGTGCCTTCGGGGAACATGATGATCCAGATGCCCTGCGCCAGCCGCTCCTTGCCCTGGGCCACAACCTTCTTGAAGGCCTGGGTGCGCAGGCTGCGGTCGATGTGGATCATGTCCAACAGGCCAATCGACCAGCCAAAGAACGGCACATAGAGCAGTTCCTTCTTGAACACGTAGGCCAGCGGGTGCGGCATGATGGCCGGCATCAAGAAGGTCTCGAAGGTGGACTGGTGCTTGACCAGCAGCACGGCGGGAGTTTTCTCGCCCACCGGCAGGTTCTCCATGCCGGTGATGCGGGTCTCGATGCCCAGAATCGCCCGGGCGCTGCCCACGCTGCTCAGCCCCAGCCAGGCCGACGCGATGCGGTAACGGCGGGCGCGGCTCATGCCAAACAGCGCCCCCAGCACAATGGCCAGGGTGTAAGGCACCACGGTGAGTGCCATCCACGCCATGTGCAGAACCGAACGAATCAAAGACATAGTAGACAAATAGGCCTGTAGCCCCCGAATTAACTCAATTGATAGCTATACAAACCATAGCACTACAACTCTGCTGCCTGCGAGGGCCGTGTTTCCTGCCCGATCAGGTGTTCGACAAACGCCGCCAGATCGTCATGCACCACGGTGTGGGCAGGAAAGCCCTCCGGCAGCGAGCGGCCACGGAACGCAGCCGCTTTGCCGGTGAGCACCAAGTGCGGCTCACAGCCCGCCGCCACTGCGGCCACCAGGTCACGTTGCGAGTCACCGACGGCGGGTATGTCCGCCAGATCCAGGCCATACCGCTCGCCAATCTGCTCAAACAGCCCCGGCTCCGGCTTTCGACAACGGCAACTCTCATCGGGCGCATGGGGGCAGTAAAAAATGGCGTCAACCCGCCCGCCCACGGCCGCCAGCATGGTGTGCATTTTGGAATGCATGGCATTCAAGGACGCCACATCAAACAGACCACGCCCCAGCCCCGACTGGTTGGTCGCCACCACCACATGCCAACCGGCGTGGTTCAGTCGCGCAATGGCCTCCAGCGCGCCGGGCAGCGGCAGCCACTCATCAGCCGTCTTGACGAAGTCGGCACTGTCTTCGTTGATGGTGCCGTCGCGGTCGAGGATGACGAGTTTCATAGGAGCTTCAGCCCAATTTTGACAGGTCGGCCACGCGGTTCATGGCGTCGTGCAGGCTCTTGAGCAGGCCCTGGCGGTTCAGGCGCAGGTCCAGTTGATCGGCGTTGACCATGACCCCGTCAAAGAACGCATCCACCGGCGCGCGCAAGGCGGCCAGGGTTTGCAGCGAGGCGGTGTAGTCACCGGCCGCCAGTTGCGCCTGGGCCTTGGGCGCGACATCCTGCATGGCCCTGTACAAGGCCTTCTCGGCGGGTTCCAGCAACAGGATTTCGCTGACATGGGCGTCCACATCGGCGGCTTTTTTCAGGATATTGCTGATGCGCTTGTTGGCAGCGGCCAGCGCGGGTGCCTCGGGCAGCGCAGCAAAGGCGCGCACCGCCGCCAGGCGCTTGGGCACGTCGCCCAGGCGCTGCGGGCGCAGGGCCAGCACGGCGTCGACCTCTTGCGCGCTGTAGCCCTGCTCCCGCAGGGAACCGGCCAGGCGGTCGTAAATGAAATCTTGCAGCTTGGGCTGGTGGGCGGCAAAGTCAGCCTGCTCCTTCTGCGGCCACAGCTCCAGCATCGAACCAAATGCCTTGGCCGCATTGGCCAGGAGGGTGTCCAGGTTGAGCGAGAAATCGGCCTCCATCAGGATGCGGATCACGCCCAGCGCGTGGCGGCGCAGCGCAAACGGGTCCTTGTCGCCGGTGGGCAAGTTGCCAATGCCGAACATGCCGACCAGGGTCTCCAGCTTGTCGGCCAGGGCCACCACGCTGCCGGTGTGGTTGCGCGGCAAGGCGTCACCGGCAAAACGGGGCTTGTAGTGGTCCTCAATGGCAATGGCCACGCCGTCGCGCAGGCCTTCATGGCGGGCGTAGTAGCCACCCATGATGCCTTGCAGCTCGGGAAACTCCCCCACCATATCGGTCAGTAAATCGGTCTTGGCCAATGTGGCGGCCTGTTGCACCTTGCTGGCCAGCACATCCATTTCGTCCTTGGCGTGTGCGGTGTAGGGCACGGTTGCCAGGCGCAATTGCTCGACGATGAGGGCTGCCATGTCGGCCACACGCTGGGCGCGCTCGCCCTGGGTGCCGAGTTTGTTGTGATAGACGACTTTGGAGAGTCCTTCGACCCGCGAGGCTAGCGTCTTCTTGCGGTCCTGGTCGAAGAAGAACTTGGCATCGGCCAGGCGCGGGCGCACCACCCGTTCGTTGCCGCCAATGACCGCACTGGCATCCGTCGGGCTGATGTTGCTGACCACCAGAAACTGGTTGGTCAACTTGCCATGGCTGTCCAGCAGCGGGAAGTATTTCTGGTTGGCCTTCATGGTCAGAATCAGGCACTCTTGTGGCACATCCAGAAACTCTTTCTCGAACTGGCAGATCAGCACATTGGGGCGCTCGACCAGAGCGGTGACTTCGTCCAGCAACGCGTCGTCTTCAATCGGTGTGCACCCACCACCTACTTTGGCCGCGGCCGCAGCCAACTGACGGGTGATCTCGGCCTTGCGTTCGGCGAAGGAGGCGATGACGGCGCCGTCGCGTTGCAGCGTGGTCGCGTAGCTGTCGGCGTCCGCAATCACCACCGGCGACACAGCGGCCTCAAACCGGTGGCCTTGAGTAGTGTGGCCGGCGGTCAGGCCCAGCACCTTGACCGGTACCACCGTCTTGCCGTGCAGCGCCACCAGGCCGTGTGCGGGGCGCACGAAGTTCACGCTGCTCCAGCCGGGCAGTGCACAGTCCCGCTCCAACTGGTAACTCATGACCTTGGGGATGGGCAGCTTGGCAATCGCTTCTTCCAGCGCCTTTTGCAGCCCCACGTCCAATGTGGCTCCGGTGACCAGGCTGTCATAAAACAGGGCCTCGGCCTTGCCGTCGGGTGCGCGCTTAAGGGCCGCCACGGCTGCAGCCGGGTTGCTGACATCAGCGCCCAGGGCCTGCAGTTTTTTGATCAAGGCGGGCGTGGCGCTGCCGTTGGCATCCAGCCCGACAGTGACGGGCATCAGCTTTTGTTGCACGGCCTTATCGGCGGCCTTCAGCCACACGTGGCTGATGTGCGCAGCCAGCCGGCGCGGCGAGGCAAAGGCGGTGGTCACCGAGTCACCATTGATGAGCCCGAGGGCGCGAAGCTGGTCGGCCAGTTGCGTGGCAAAGGCATCGCCCAGTTTCTTCAGCGCCTTGGGGGCAGCTCTTCAACAAACAGTTCAACGAGGAGGTTTTTGGTCGTCATAGTGTGATCGCGCTCAAGCCAAGCCGGTTGGCATTGTCATTGAGCACCATGTCCAGTGATAAAAATTCGGTGCATTGGCAGCGCATCGCCACCGCCAGATGCAGCGCGTCGCCAGCACGCATTTTGGTGGCGGGGTCAGCACACAGGCGTGCTGCTTCAAAAAAGTCTTGTGTCTCGACCGCAAGCCAGGTCGGTCCGGCGACGCAAATCTTGCCGAAGGTGCGATGGGCGCGTTCAAAATGGTCGTCGTTGATATCGCCACGTCTGCGCTTGATTGACAAGGCGCTGGCGTATTCGGTTTTCACCCACTCTGCACAGGCCAGCCCTGCCATGCCGTGTACCTCGACCCAGGCCTGCACGGCTTCGGTTTTGGGCTCCCGCAATTGCAAGGCAATCCAAGCGCTGGTGTCCACGTAGATCAAAACAAGGCCTCAGTAGCGCGCGTCATCGCGCATGGCTTCAATCACCGATGGGGTGACGGGCATGCTGGTGGTGACGGAGCGCACCTCGGCCATGTAGGCAGACAGGTCAAAGGCCTGGGGAGCGGTCAGCGTGGCGCTTCCATCCGCCTGCACGGACAACTCGACCTTGGCACCTTCGCGCAAATGCATTTTTTTGACCACCGTTGCGGGCAACCGCAGCGCCAGGCTATTGCCCCATTTGCCGATTTGCAGCTCCATCGCTCACCTCCTGCGTAGAAACATGTATCTACATTGTAGGCCTGCCAACCGTGGAATACACATTCTTTCCACTACGCCGCCTTCTTGGGTGTCATTTGCTCGACCCATTCGCGCGGGGCCAACGGGAAGCCCAGGCGCTCGCGGCTCTCAAAATAGCTTTGCGCCACGGCGCGCGCCAGGTTGCGGATGCGCCCGATGTACGCGGCGCGTTCGGTCACGCTGATGGCACCGCGGGCATCCAGCAGGTTGAAGCTGTGGGCCGCCTTGAGCACCTGCTCATAGGCCGGCAAGGCCAGTTGTTGTGTGATCAGGTGTTTGGCCTGCTTTTCGTGCGCGGCAAAAGCCGTGAACAGGAAGTCGGCGTCGCTGTGTTCAAAGTTGTAGGTCGATTGCTCGACCTCGTTTTGCTTGTAGACGTCGCCATACGTGAGCTTGGAGCCGTCGGGGCCTTCGGTCCACGTCAGGTTGTAGACGTTGTCCACACCCTGCAGGTACATGGCCAGGCGCTCCAGGCCGTAGGTGATCTCGCCGGTGATGGGCCGGCAGTCAATGCCACCCACCTGCTGGAAATACGTGAACTGTGTGACTTCCATGCCGTTGAGCCAGACCTCCCAGCCCAGGCCCCAGGCACCCAGCGTCGGGTTTTCCCAGTCGTCTTCCACAAAACGGATGTCGTTTTTCTTCAGATCAAAACCCAGCGCTTCCAGCGAGCCCAGGTACAGCTCCAGGATGTTGCTGGGTGCGGGCTTCAGCACCACCTGGTACTGGTAGTAATGCTGCAAGCGATTGGGGTTTTCGCCGTAACGACCGTCCTTGGGGCGGCGGCTGGGCTGCACGTAGGCGGCCTTCCAGGGCTCCGGGCCTAGTGCGCGCAAGAAGGTGGCGGTGTGCGAGGTGCCAGCACCCACCTCCATGTCATAAGGCTGCAGCAGTGCGCAGCCCTGGTCGGCCCAATAGGCCTGCAACTTCAGGATGATTTGTTGAAATGTGAGCATGCCCCGATTTTACAGGGGCGAAACCGTCAACGTGCCCCCGTGTTCCTTGCACGGGCAGCTATTAAAACAATAGCAATTGACAGTATCCACAGCGGCCATAGTCCGAAACGCCCCACCCACCAGGCAAAGGGCGTGGTGCCGTCGCGCCCTGCACCGTGCCGACCAGCGCACCACGGGTGTAGCGCGGCAGGCTTTGCGCCACCTGGCCGGTGTGGTCGATGATGACCGTCGCCCCGGTGTTGGTAGCCCGCACCATCGGCCGCTCGAACTCCAGCGCACGCATGCGGCTGATCTGCAAATGCTGGTCAATCGCCACGGTGTCGCCAAACCAGCCGATATTGCTGACGTTGACAAAGATGGTGGGGGAGCGCGCTGGGTCCACAAAACGCACGCCCAGTTCCTCGCCAAACAAATCTTCGTAGCAAATATTGGCCGCCAGGCGTTGGCCCTTCCAGTCAAAAGAATCCTGCCCTACCGCGCCCCGGTTGAAGTCACCCAACGGGATATTCATCATGCGTGTGAACCACTTGAACAGCGGCGGGATGAATTCACCAAACGGCACCAGGTGGTGTTTGTCATAGCGCCAGACTTGCTGTTGGTTTGGCCCAAGCCCCACCACGGAATTGGTGTAACCCTCCGCCATATTGCCCAGCGGCACACCGATCAACGCAGCCTGGCCGCCGCTGGCAAACCGGGTCTTGAGGGCAGCCCAATAGTCGTCCGGCAGATCCTGGGGCAGCAGGGGAATGGCGGTTTCGGGCGCAACCACCAGGTCGGTATGGCTGTGGTTGAGCTGGTCGCCATACCAGCCCAGGGCCAGCGGCACACCCGAGCCGGACTGGAATTTTTCGTCCTGCGGAATATTGCCCTGCAGCAGCGTGACGGACAGGCTACCAGCGGGCGTGGACCAACCGGGCAGCAGCCCCGGCACCAACAGCGCAAGGCCCGGCACGACCACCAACACGAACACCAGCACCAGCCGCATCGCCCACCCACGGTGTACCGCCCCGCCACTGCGCAAAACCGCAATACCCGCCGCCGCCACCCAAGCCGCCAGGAAACCTACGCCGTAGGAACCGACCCAGGGAATCCAGGCCGCCAGCGGACCATCGGCATGGGCATAACCAACGGCACCCCAGCCAAAACCAGTCAGCCAGGTGCCTCGCGCCATTTCGGCCATGGTCCATAACGCGGCAAACGCCAAGGTGCTGCGCCAAGGGCCGCGTTGGCGCAACCGCCAGTACAGGCCGCAGGCGATGGCGTAGTAAGCCCCAAGCGCCATGGCCAGCGCCACAATCGCCAGGACTGTGAGCGCGGCATTGAGCCCTGCAAAGGTGTGCATCGACACATAGAGCCACCAGAACGTGGCGCATAACCAGACGGTGGCAAACAGCAGGCCCATGCCAGCAGCCTGCCGTACGCTGCCGCAGCGGTGCAACACCCAAAGCAGCGCGACCAACGCCAGGCACTGCAACCACCAGATCGGCTGCCCACCAGAATATCCAAAGGAAAAAGGACCCGCTAGCCCCCGCAGAATTTGCGTAGGCAGCTATAAAAACAATAGCAAATTGGAAACTCACGGAGGCGGCAGAACGCCGGGGCGATGCCGGTCCGAACATGGGCTCAGTGGCCGTTGTCTGCAGCAGGGGCCACTTTGAACCACTTGACCGCCCCGCCCTTGGTGTGGAGCACAGAGAAGTCCAACCCGCCCAGCACATGGCGCTCGCCACGTTTGGGCACATGGCCCATTTCGTGGGCGATCAGGCCCCCGATGGTGTCGAAATGGTCCTCGGGGTCGGTGCCTACCAACGTGACAGAAAATGCGTCGTTGACCCGGTCGATGGGCGTGTCGCCGCTGACGCGGTAGGTGCGGTCGGCCAGCGCGAAGATGTCGCCCTCGTCTTCTGCAATGTCAAATTCGTCTTCAATCTCACCGACGATCTGCTCCAGCACGTCTTCAATCGTGATCAGGCCCGCCACGCGGCCAAACTCGTCAATGACGATGGCCAGGTGGTTGCGGTTGCCGCGAAAGTCGCGCAGCAGGTCGTTCAGGCCCTTGGTTTCGGGTACAAAAACCGCCGGGCGCAGCAGCGCGCGGATGTTCAGCTCGGGGGCCCGCTGCAGCTTGAGCAGGTCTTTGGCCATCAGGATGCCGATGACATTTTCGCGCTCGCCCTCAAACACCGGAAAACGCGAGTGTGCAGTGTCGATCACCGTGTTCAGCAGGTTATCCATGGAGGCCTGGATGCTGATCATGTCCATGCGCGTGGCCGGCACCATGACCTCTCCGGCTGTCATGTCGGCCATGCGGATCACCCCTTCGAGCATGACCCGGGATTCCGCCCCAATGATGTTGTTGTCTTCCGCCTCGGCCAGCGTTTCTATGAGTTCGGCCGTAGAGTCCGGTCCGGGATGCAAAAACTCGGCAAGCTTGCGCAGGAAGGTGCGTTTGTCTTCCTTGTCGGGCACACGCGCGGGATGGGGGTCTGACACGGACTGAGGGCAAGGGCTGCCGTTGTTTCGGACCCTCTAGGATAGCGGATTTGTATGACCGCTCAACCCGGCCGAGGCACTGCTCAATGCGGCATGCGGCTCTGGGCGTCGATGGCACCACGGCGCACCGCCTGCACCTGGGCCAGAAAACTCCAGAACTGCTTGGCCTGCGCCTTGAGCCGGTAATCGGCCTGGGCCACCTGTTCTTCGATGATTTCGGTCACCTTGCTGTCGAGTGTGGAGGCCGGAAGTTGCAGATAGGCTTCGGTCTCGCTTCCGTCACGCTCTACTTTGGCACCCGCATTGCGGGCAATCTTCAGCATGGCCGTGTTTTCGCTCAGCGCGTGGATAAACATCATGCTGACACCTTCGTTGGCGGCATGCATGGCCGCACGGTCAAACAGCCGTGCACCATAACCCTTGCCGCGTGCGGACGGCAAAACCGAAACACCAAACTCGGCGCATGACCGCAGCTGCTCATCTGGCGCAAAGGCCAGGTGTGCCATGGCTATCAGTTCGAGCCTGCGGTTGTAAATACCGAAAATTTCGTCGCGTTCAAAGTCCAGGCTGTCGACATAGCGGTGAATCTGCTGGTCTTGCGCGGCATAACCAAAGCGCAGATACCGGTCTTGGGGCTCCAGTGACAACAGATGCTGGGCGATGCGCTCACGGTGATTGGCTCCCAGCGACCGAATGGGTACCAGCAATGGCGGCGTCCGACGTGCGGAAGTGCCGTCATCGGGCCCTTCGTGTGGCGGACGTAATAGTTCAAATCCCGCTTCCAACGAGGCTTTGATTAGATTGGTTGCATCAAGCATGGGCGAACTATAAGGGTTTTCCCTAGTGACACCTCACCAAAGTGGTATGCGCCAGGGTGGCAAAACCGCTAGACAGACAAGCGTTTAGCTACACTGGAAGCACTTATGGACGCAGCAGACACGATACGCAACGCCGTGGCCCGGGTAACGGCATTGCGACAACATGTGGCCTCCGCACCGGAGCTTCACGCTGCCGCCCTGGCGGTCAAGGCCTTCCAGGCCCAACGATTTGCCGGCACCTATGCGGATTTGCTGGCCTCGGTTGAATACGCCGGAGCGGCCCGCTTTTTTCTGAACGATCTGTACAGCGACAAAGACTACTCCCTGCGCGATGCCCAATTCGCCCGTATTGCGGGCGCATTGCAAAGGATTTTCCCCAAACAGGTGGTAGCCACCGCTGTGACAATGGCGCAACTGCACATTCTGACCGAAGAACTGGATCGGCAAATGGCTGTTGTCTGGGCCGATTCCGCTTCCAGCGCCCCTGAAGCCGACACGGTTGAAAGGTACCGGGCCTGCTGGTTGACGGTGGGTCGGCAAGACGACCGCAACCGCCAGCTTGAAATGGTGTTGCGGGTGGGTGTGGACATGGACAAACTGACCCGTGCCCCCGGCCTGCGCATGATGTTGCGCATGATGCGCCGCCCCGCCCACGCGGCCGGTTTGGGTTCGCTGCAGATGTTTCTTGAATCCGGCTTTGACACCTTTGCCCAAATGTCAGGCAAAGGCGCCAGGGCGAGAGTTTCTCAAAATGATTGAAGAACGCGAATCGGTTTGGATTAAGCGCCTGTCTGACCGGGAAGATCGTTTGGCCGAAGCGCAGTTGCGGGCTTGTGTGGGGCAGGCACCGAGGGTGTCGCAAGCTTGATCCGTGCGCTCTAGCGCTACGAGCCGCTGGGCTTTGCCTTCAACTGCTCAACCCATTGCAACTGCCGGGGCAAACAAACTTGCTTGAGATCATAGTTTGCCCTGGCAAAGCTGCGGGCATTGGTCCCCAGTCTGGTACGGCTAGCCGGATCATCCAAGAGGGAGCAGATTGCTTTTGCAAGCCCTACCACGTCAAAAAAATCGACCAGGCGACCCGTCTCGTCGTGGCGAATCGCCTCGCGCAACGGTTGGGTGTCGCTGGCCACAATCGCGCAGCCAACACTCATGGCCTCCAACAGGCTCCAGCTCAACACAAAAGGATAGGTCAGATACACGTGAACCGTTGACAACTGCAACAGCGGAATAAAGTGCTGGTAGGGTACATTGCCCAAGAAATGCACCCTTGCCCAATCGGCATCACTGATGTGCGGTCGCACCTGAAGCACAAAGATGTCCTTCCACTTCAGGTCACCCGGTGGTTTTTCGCCATAGCTCACACCGTCAGCCCCTACGATTAACACCCGCGCCTTTGGGCGTTGGCGCAAGATCTCTGGCAACGCGCGCATGAAGCTATGGTAGCCCCGGTACGGCTCCAGATTACGGTTGACAAAGGTAATCACCTCATCCTGGCGGGTCAGCACAATGCTTGCGTTCAGCGTCAGACTCACCTGCTCGTTGGGTACCAATGCATCCGTATCTATGCCGTCGTGCACCACCGTGATCTGGCTACGAAAGGGCTCAGGGAAGGTGCTAGCCTGCCAATGGGTGGGCGAGATGCCAGCATCGGCGGTTTCGAAGTGCAGCAAATTGTTTTGATTTTTCAGGCGCAGGCGACATACATCGCCCGGGTCCGTTGCTGGAAACTCGGGGTCGAAACCCACATCGGTTCCATACGGGTGGTAAAAAAATTCGCAGTAAATACCCAATTTGGCCTGCGGCCACACGTCTTTGAGAAACAGGCTTTCACCCCAGCCGGGGTGGGCAATGATGACGTCAGGGCTAAACCCCTGCTCCCGCAATTGCAAAGCAGCCCTGAAGCAGGCCTCCCCGCGAATGACCTTGGTCTCAAAGTCACTCACCCAGGGATGCACATTCGGCGCTGTGCCACGGCTGGCACTGTAAGGCACCAATTTCACCCCATGCCACTCTGTGGATTCCACCTTTTGCATCGTCATGGCAACCACCGTGTTGGCAGGGTTCTTTGCCAGCATCGGAGCCAGGAACTTGAACTGGCCAGGAAAGTTTTGATGAATAAACAGAATTTTCATTTAGCTCACCGCCGTATCCGTTTTTGTACCGAGCGCACAATGCCCATTTGTCCGGTGCCATGTGCCCCCTGCTGAGGGGAATATTGAACGCGGGTGCCTTTTTCTACTTCGTCTGGGTAGCCAGCACGATGATCACATCAGTGAGTGGAACGTCGGGCATGCCGTTGCTGACAGCCGTGGGCTTGGCAGCAATGGTGTCCACCACCGGCAAGCCAGTGATGACCTTGCCAAACACCGCGTAACCTGGTGACGCAGGACTGGAATAGTCTAGGAACGTGTTGTCCACCAGATTGATGAAAAACTCGGAAGTAGCGGAGTTGGGGACGGTGGTTCTGGCCATGGCGACCATGCCTCTGGTATTGGACAACCCTTTGTTGGATTCGAGTGTGATGGGGTCCCGTTGGCCCTCTTTCTTAACCGGCCCGGTCGTGTAACCACCTGCCTGGATCACGAAACCAGCAATCACGCGGTGAAAAAGCGTGCTGTTGTAATAACCCGAACCCACATACCCAAGGAAGTTATTCACCGTGACGGGCGCGACATCGGGGTACAGCTCCATGACCATAGAGCCAGCAGAGGTAACCACGGTCACCTCGGGCTGCAAACCGTAAGCGTGGTCGACAGCAGCGCTCGCCACTGGCGTTCTTAATCGTGACACGCAATTCCCCGGTGGCCGTGATTTTGCAATTCAAAATAGCGGCTTCCGTTGTACTGGCCGCGCTGAAGGTCGGGTTGGTACAGCTACCGGTACTGGCGATCAAGTCCGTTCGCAGGTATTTGCCCAACACGTAAATGGATGCGGTCTGACCGTATTTGAGGCTGATCGCCTTGATTTGCGAAACAGACGGCTCAGCGCCGCCATAACCCCCACCACAGGCGCTGAGCAAGGCTACGAGCAAGCCAGCTATCAATATCTTCATGTCTTTTCCTACGCCAGAGCCTTTGTTGGTGTTTTACGGGAAATGAGCACCCGCCAAAGCCCTCAATTCCGCCTCAGCCATAGGCCCTTTGGTAGCAATCGCGTACAAGTCGTAGCAGGGATGTCCCCGCTTTCGGCTGGCTACGGCCACGAAGCCGGATGACCGCAATGTGCCTATCAACACTTTTTCTGTAAATCCGCAGCGGTGTGCCATGTACAAATTGCCTTGGGCCATGGGCGGGCGGTGGCCGTACAGGATGTCGAGCGGCGCTATCGGACCGGCGGGAGAGGTGTATGCCGCATCCAGCAGTTTGTCTTCTGCCACCAATGCGCAAACCGATTGAAGATCCGGGCAAGTGACGACCAAGAAACCATTGGGCTTGAGGACACGCAAAAACTCACTTAGCGCCACGCCCACTTCGTGGGGGTACAGATGCTCAATGTTGTGGCTGGAAAATATGGCGTCCACCGATTCACTGGCTACGGCTGACATATCTGTCATGGTGCCTGTGATGTCGGGCTTGACCGATTGGTCAATATCGAACCTAAGCTCTGTCCAGTCCGCTGTGTTGAAACCGCGAGTGGTGCGGTCTTTGTATTTTTGGGCCGCAGCCCACGTGTAAAAAGGTTGGCATTTAAACTTCCTGGTGCAGCAATGGGTCAAGCAATCTGCAAACTCTTCAAAATCGGCCATCGGGTGTTGGCAAACTCGGTGGCCTGCTTGAGCAACTCTGCCATGTTCTCTTGAGGCGTAGTGAGTTGCTTGCCTTCTTTAATAATGCGCTGCCCCTCTGACTGCAGCACCTGCCATACAAAGCCAGCCCAGGCTTCTGGCCCGGTCAGATTTTGGCTTTGCGCCAACAAGAAAAGTTGCTCAAAGCGCCCCACAGTAACGCCCCCCCCGGTAACCGGGCTTACCAAGTAACTAATGTCTGCGCTAATACGCGCCTGCTCCATCAAGTGAAGGTTCAGGCGATCCGTCTTGGCTTTGGCCTGGCTAAGCAGCGCTTCGTCTTGCGCGGCAAGCAGATCGTTTTTGCCGATGAACATGGTGATGGCCTCACACAGGTGCCCAAACGAAATGCCTTTGCCCTGCAGCATTTGCTCCAGTTCACCCAGGCTGTGTGGCTGGTGATCTGCCAACACATCCAATATGGGTGCGTAAATTTTTTCCGTAAGCACGGCCTCGCCAACATGGCCAGTCACTTTCAAAGTGACCGCTGCACGCGGTGTAACCAGCACCACACGCTGTGCACGCTTGGCTGCTGCAACTTGCGACGCCGCCAGCACGCGCGGGCCTTTGACCCAGTAGTCGCGCCGAAACTGCTGGTTGACCAAAAAGTCGCGCACTGTCTCGCGGAACATGGCGTCGGGAATTTCCTTTAGCAAGGTCTGCTGCTCCGCCGTCAGGTTGATGGCATCCAAACTGTCCAGGTAGTGTGCCGAAGTGGCGTAACTCAGCTTGGCCGGTGCCAGCCAATCTGCCATTTCGGCAAAGTGCATGGGGGCCCAATCGCGATTGAAATACTCATGGGCCAGGTAATTGCGGTTTCTGCCCTTGAGCCGGGTCAGGCGTTCGCCCACTTTGGGGTTGGCTCTGCCGTACCCCGCATTGGCGGCCAACCGCTTTCGGCAAACTCCAACGCGCCGTCTACCCGCGCCACCATGCCGCGTCCGGGTGCCCATCACCTCGGCATGTTGGGTTAACAGGTGGCGCAAGGGCACAACAGGGGCCCACCCAGGTTGGGTGTTGTAACTGACGTACAAAACGCCACCGACCTTGAGCTTGCGGCGGACAAAGTCCACTATCACCGCCCTATTGGCATCTGACACCCAGCTCCAGATGCCGTGCAGGCCAATGAAATCAAAGTCGGGCAGGTCCGTACGAACGCAAAACTGCTCAAACCCCTCGTCCAGCAATTTGCGCGCCCGAACCTGCTACCTGCGCCAACCCTTGCGCAAAGCCTGCTTGAGACGGATTGAAGTCGGTACCATGCCATTGCACATTGGATGCCGCCGCGTGCATATTGGCACTCATGCCCTGGCCAAAACCCAACTCACAGGCAGAAGCACCCTGCGGTACTGCCAGGTTAGCATTCAACATGGCCAGCCTCACCCGCAAAGGGTTTAGCTCGGGGTAATAGCCAAAGGTGTAGCCAATTTCGGCTACGTAGCCGTCGGTCCAATCTGTCATGCTGAGGTGTCCTGTACGCCGGTTGGGAAATCTACGCTGCTAACCGTGATTGTAGTTAGGCCAAGACAGAGGGTGTAACAGCGTTGCCGTTGCCTCTCGGTCGGTCATATGAAACGAAGAATGCCCATTTTGGCTAACCATGCCAACGACCGAAAGACCAATGCTTGCCGTGCTTGAGGAATCTCTTTCAACGCCATGTCAGCCGTGCATGGTCCTCTTGCAACAGCCGCCAATATCTTTTGTATCTCTTCTTCCGTTGGAATCACCAATTTGGCAAAGTTGACCATGGCCAAGCTTTGATGCCGCTGCAGCCGCGCCATGCCAGTGGCGGCATCGGTGTCCACCAGCGCAAGCACCGTCTGCGGGGTCAAGGTGTGGGTGGGGTAGCCGGCGAAGGCGTGAAACGGGTCCATGCGCGCGGGCCATGGGTGGGCAAGCGGCTGAAGCGCCGGTGCCTGCGCGGTGCGCAGTGCGCCTAGCTGCTGCCACAGCGCTTCATATTGGGGAATGATGGCGGCCCAGTCGTACACCGCGCGAGCACGCTGCTGGCCGACTTGCCCCATTTGCTGGCGCAAAGCGGGCGCGGCGAGCAAGCGTGCAAACGCCTGGGCGGTGGCATCCACGTCCACCGCCACCATAGAACATGCGTGGCCGCAATACATGTCGTAGGTGTCAATCTCCAGCGCGTGGCGCGTGGCCAAATCACCTCCAAGGCCAGCACCGGGCATGGCGGTGGGAATGCGAAAGCCATCCACGCAGTCGCGCACCGTGTCTTTGTAACCATCCCAGTCGGCCACCACCACGGGCAGACCCGCCGCCATGGCCTCGATGGGGACAATGCCAAAAGGTCTCTTGAATGTTGTCGGACAGGCTGCAAAAGACATCGGCACTGGCCCAGGCGGTTTGGCGCTGCTCTGCCATGCGGCCGTCCAGCGTCGCTACCCGCACATCCGGGCAGGCCAAGCGGGCCGCATCGGTGAAGGCCTTGGCGATAAAGTCATTGGCGTGCCAACCGCACTCCACCAGCAGAACCTTGTGCCCCGGGGGCAAACCCGCTGCCGCCTTTTGCAGGGCCTGGTACATGGCCAGCGGGTGGGCTTTGGCATGGAACGATAGGCGACCCATGTAGAGCACCACGTGCGTTTGCGCGTCCGCACCCAAGGCAGCCCGAGCGGCGGCGCGTTGCTGCGGGCTGTAGACAAAGTCTTGCGTGTGAATGCCCAAAGGATCACAGGCAGCTGCGGCAACACCACACGCTGCACACCCAGGCGCTGCACCAGGTAGTCGGCCTGCGCCTGGAGCAACCGTGTTACGTTGTCTTTAACCGCGGTGGAGGTGCAAATAACGGCATCCCACGGCTGCACCGGCGCGGTCAGCAAATCCGCCATTGCGTCCATGGCACCGGCGCTGGACGTAGTGTGTGTAATACCGCACAGGCTCCACTTGCCATGGCCAAAGGCTGCGCGCTGCCAGGCGTGCTCGCCAATGCCCGGCCCAGGAAAATAGACGGTACCCGGCGCTGCCAAGGCCGCCAAATTGGACTTGTCAACGGCTTTGATCGGCTCGGCTCTGCCGGCTTGGCGTGCGGCAGCAGCAAATGCCTGGGCATGTTCACTGAGATGCACTTGGGCCCAGAGTTCTGCCACCTTGACGTGGGCAAAGTAGCCGCGCAAAAAAGATTCACCCGCAGCATTGCGGCCCATCAGTTTGGGGCCGCTGGTGCTGTAGGCCTCGGGGTGATAGTAGATGGCGGCGCTGCGCATAGCAGGTTTAGGCAATGTTATGGGCACAGACAAATTCAAGGCTCGCTGGAGATCGGTTTCAGAAGTTACCAATTTTGGCGAGTGCACCAGCCAGCTTGTTCTTTTCGATGGCCGCCAGCATAGCAAGGTGTTTGGGCAAAGTCACACGTCTTAAGTCAAACTCATCGACGGCATGCTGCCGGGCCGCCTGCCCGAGGCTTGCTCGCAGTGATGGATTGGATACAAGTCTTGCAATGTTCTGCGCAAGCGCCTGCGGCTCCAAAAATGGCGTCAGTAACGCAGTTTTTTCATGCTCCAAGACCTCGGGCACGGGCATCGAATTGGATGCGACTATTGCCTTGCCCACGGCCATTGCCTCCAGAAGAGACCAGGACAAAACAAATGGAATGCTCAAATACACATGCACGGTGGCCAATTGCAGCATGCCAATAAACTGTTCGTAAGGCAAGTCGCCGACAAAGTGAACCCTTGTCCAGTTAACGCTCGCGCCCAATTCGGCAGTCAGCATCTCGCGGTAGGTCTTGCCGCTTTCATGCGCCAGTCCATAGCTGAGCTTGTCACCGCCGACCATGATTACATGGGCTTGCGGCACTAGTGCCTGTAGATGGGCCAACGAGCGCATCATGATATGAAAGCCGCGTGTTGGCTCGAAGTTGCGGTTCACGAAAGTAATGACGGGCGTGTTTGACAGGTCAATCCCACTAAACCCAGGCAAATTCAAGGTGTCAAACCGTTTGGGCTGCAATGCATCGGTATCAATGCCCTCATGTATGACCTGCAGCTTGCCTTGAAACCAGGTCGGGTAATTGGCCGCTTGCCAACGCAACGGAGTCACACCAAAGTCACAGGCCTCCATACTCAACAGGTTGACCGCGTTCTTGACCTTGCACCGCAGCACCACATCCAGATCCACCGGGAATTCAGGATCAAATCCAAGGTCGGCACCCTGGGTTCTATAGTAGTACTCGAAGTAACCCACCAGAGGCACGTCGGGAAATACGTCCTTAACAAAGAGCCTCACCCAACCAGTGTGGGCATAGATCACATCGGGAAACCATGATTGAGTCTTGAGCTGCAGCAAGACCCCGAACTACCGCCTGCCCACGCCGAATTGCCCAGGTCATATCCAACAAGTAGCGGTGGGTTCCCGCATCCGGTGCCTGCGGCGATGGTGGCCAATGACCTTCACCGACGGGAAAAGACCTTGCGCGCGTGCAGCAAAGCCGTCATCACATAGCGCCATCACTTCGTGCCCTTGGCTTTGCCAGTGCTGGTGCTAAATGCTTGTATTGACCGGGAAAATTCTGATGCAAAAACAAAATTCTCATAGACCCCTCGCTGTTTCTGTCGTGCACCAGTCCACCCACATGCGGCGGTAAGCAGCCTCGATATCTACGGTCATCTGCGCCGCCGATGCGCCCAGGTTAGCGCTGATACGCTCGCGCAACGTCAGCCGTATCTGGTTCAATCGTGGCAAATCTTGTGCTTGTTGAAGCACACAGGCCAGGTATTCGTCCTCGGTTTGCGTGATGAACTCTGGCAAGCCCGCCCGCATCATCAACGCCACGCCGATGCGGCCCACTGGTCGGTCGCCCGCCAATGTCACCACCGGCACGCCCATCCACAATGAGTGGTTGGTGATGGTGCCACCGTTGTAGGGGAAACGGGTCCAGCGCCAGGTCAATCTGGTTATGCAGTGCTAAGTACTGCGCCATTGGCAGCCATGGCTGAATAACCAGACGATCTGCTTCTATGCCTTCGCGTGCAAACATTTCCAACACCAGCGCCCGGGTATCTCCATCACCCAGGTTGCACAGCATCATCCGCGACCCCGTCAGGACCTTCAAGATACGCGCCCAAAGCGCCACCACCACCGGGTTCAGCTTGGCCAGACTGTTCATCGAAGCCAGCGTCAACCGCCCGCTTTGCAAAGCGGGCAGTTCATTCACCGCCGGACTGCAGTCGGCTGGTTGAAATGGCGAGAAGAACGGCAGGCGCACCAGTTTCTCGGTGTGGATGCTGTCGGCAAAACCCGGTGGGTCCATGTAGGCATCGGTCAAGCGGTAGTCCATGGCCGTCAAACCCGTGCTGCCGAAATAACCCAGCCAAGTGACCTGTACCGGTGCCGGCTTGCGTGCAAACACCGGCAACCGGTTACCTGCGGTGTGGCCTGACAGGTCCACCAAAATATCAATTTGATCGGCCACAGTGCGCGCAGCCAGTTGCTCATCCGTCATCGCCTGACACGGCACCCATTGGTCAGCGACCGCTTTAATGCGTTCAGTGAACGCATCAACTAGCGTGCCGTTGTAGTAACACACCACCTCAAAAGCGCCCTTGTCATGACTGGCCAGAACCGGCTCTATGAAATAGGCCACCGCATGGTGCCTAAAGTCAGCCGACACGTAGCCCACCTTTAGGCGCCGGTTGGGCTCACGCGCATTTGCGTGTTTTTGCCACATTGGCCTGTGCGGCGCTTCATATCGCTGCGCATAGATCAGATGTTCGGCAAACACCGCTTGTGTACTCAGGTTAGCCGCATATTGCATGGCAAACAACAGGTTGCTAAAACCATCCGAATAGGCCGGATCAAGCGCCAACGCTTGGCGGTACACGTCCACGGCATCCTCCGCATTGCCTTGCAGCTTCAGCACCCCGCCAAATTGTTGTAGACACGCGCATCGTCGGGCTTGAGCGCAATGGCCTTGCGAAAGCAACGCTCTGCCGCACCAAGCTGGCCCTGATCTGTCAGGACAACACCCAGGTTGTAAAGCGCCTGCACATGGTCTGGCGCAGTTGCGACGACCTGCTCATAACAAGATTGCGCCTCGGCCAATTTGCCCTGTTTCATCAGAACAAAACCCAAACTGATCAACAACTCTGCAGCGCCAGGCAACAACAGCAACGCCCGCCTAAAAGCCTGCTCAGACTGCTGCCACCGACCAAGCTGCTCATAAATTTTGGCTTGACTGATGGCGGCTTGCGCATAGCCCGGCAGAAGTTCTGCCAATTGGCCAAAACTGGTGGCAGCCATATCGTGCAAGCCCAACTCACGCTGCGTGATGGCCAGATTGCGCAGCGCCTCGGCATCCGTTGGCTGCAACTCCACCGCCCGCTGCATCGCCAACAATGCTGAATCAGCTTGGTTTTGAGCTTTCAGGAAGGCGCCCCATATCTTCCAGCCAAAACCATGCAGCGGGCAGCGCACAGTCAACGCCTGGGCCATCGCGGCGCCTTGGGCGTAGTGCCCTTGATTGAATAGCAACGTCAATCGGCTCATCTCTTGTGCATCGGGTTCAGTCACAGCGGGCATCGCACCACACCAGTCCACCCACATGCGGCGGTAAGCAGCCTCGATATCTACGGTCATCTGCGCCGCCGATGCGCCCAGGTTAGCGCTGATACGCTCGCGCAACGTCAGCCGTATCTGGTTCAATCGTGGCAAATCTTGTGCTTGTTGAAGCACACAGGCCAGGTATTCGTCCTCGGTTTGCGTGATGAACTCTGGCAAGCCCGCCCGCATCATCAACGCCACGCCGATGCGGCCCACTGGTCGGTCGCCCGCCAATGTCACCACCGGCACGCCCATCCACAATGAGTGGTTGGTGATGGTGCCACCGTTGTAGGGAAACGGGTCCAGCGCCAGGTCAATCTGGTTATGCAGTGCTAAGTACTGCGCCATTGGCAGCCATGGCTGAATAACCAGACGATCTGCTTCTATGCCTTCGCGTGCAAACATTTCCAACACCAGCGCCCGGGTATCTCCATCACCCAGGTTGCACAGCATCATCCGCGACCCCGTCAGACCTTCAAGATACGCGCCCAAAGCGCCACCACCACCAGGTTCAGCTTGACCCAGACTGTTCATCGAAGCCAGCGTCAACCGCCCGCTTTGCAAAGCGGGCAGTTCATTCACCGCCGGACTGCAGTCGGCTGGTTGAAATGGCGAGAAGAACGGCAGGCGCATAAGTTTCTCGGTGTGGATGCTGTCGGCAAAACCCGGTGGGTCCATGTAGGCATCGGTCAAGCGGTAGTCCATGGCCGTCAAACCCGTGCTGCCGAAATAACCCAGCCAAGTGACCTGTACCGGTGCCGGCTTGCGTGCAAACACCGGCAACCCGGTTACCTGCGGTGTGGCCTGACAGGTCCACCAAAATATCAATTTGATCGGCCACAGTGCGCAGCCAGTTGCTCATCCGTCATCGCCTGACACGGCACCCATTGGTCAGCGACCGCTTTAATGCGTTCAGTGAACGCATCAACTAGCGTGCCGTTGTAGTAACACACCACCTCAAAAGCGCCCTTGTCATGACTGGCCAGAACCGGCTCTATGAAATAGGCCACCGCATGGTGCCTAAAGTCAGCCGACACGTAGCCCACCTTTAGGCGCCGGTTGGGCTCACGCGCATTCAGGTGTTTTGGCCATTGCGCAAGGCAAGGTATCTCAAAGCGTTGGGCATAGGTGCGATGCGCCTCAAACAAGTCGCGGCTTGACACCTGCGGGGCGTATTGCATGGCAAACAGCATGTTACTGAAGCCGTCCGCGTAACCAGGGTCTAACGCCAGCGCCTGCTGGTACGCCGCCAGCGCCGCAGCCGACTGACCATGCAACTTCAGCACGCCCGCCAGGTTGTTAAGCGCTTTGGCATCACGCGGATTGAGTGCAATGGCTTGACGAAAGCAGTGCTCTGCCTGCACCAAACGGCCTAACAAGCGGTGTGCCTTACCCAAATCATTCCACGCCTGTGCATAGCCGGGGTCAAGGTTTAGTGCCTTTTCGAAGTGCGCCAACGCCAAGTCTGCACGACCTTGTTCGGTTAACACACCGCCCATGTTGAACGACACTAGTGGATTGGCCGGGTTGAGCTTGGCGGCACACTGGTAGTGCACCAACGCTTGCTCAAACTGCCCCAATTGGCGGCACACATTACCCAAATTGTTATGGGCATCAAAATTGCTCGGGGCTAGCGCAATGGCATGGCGATAAGCCTCAGCCGCCTGGTCAAGCTGACCCAATGCGCGCAGAGCTGGCCCCAAATTACTGTAGAACACAGCTTGCTGTCCGTCCAAAGCAATGGCTTGCGTCATGCGTGCCACCGCCTGTGCATGGTGCCCACCCTGATGGGCCACAACGCCCAGGTAGTGCCAGGCTTGCGCGTGCGCGGGCTGCAAACGCAACACCTGCTCGTATAGCGCCTGGGCAGCGGTCAAGTCGCCAGACTGGTGCGCCTGCAACGCCTGCTGAAAGATAGGGTTTGCCGCAACAGCCGGTTGGTTGCCAATTTGCTGGGCACACCAACACTGCCACATTTGTCGATACGCTAGCTCCAGCTTGTGGGTAAATCCGGCCTCGTCACAAAGCGCAGAGTCCAATAGCCGTTGCCGCAGCGTTGCGCGCAGGTCGGCCAAGCGGGGCAGGTCTTGTGCCAATGTCTGCGCAATCGTCACATAGTCGGCGTCACTTGCGGCCACCAGTTCCGGCAGACCTACACAACGCAAAATGGATTGCCCCATACGCGAGGCAAAATCAACACCACCTAAAGCAATCACCGGCACGCCCAGCCAAAGTGCATCGCAAGTCGTTGTGCCGCCGTTGTATGAAACGTATCCAGCGCCACATCAATCCCTATGGTGCAATGCCCAAAACTCCGGCATACGGCAAGCGCCCAACCACTTGCACACGGTCAGCTGCTGCCACCCAAAGCCGCCAAGTCGCGTAGTAAGCGCTTTTGCGCGGAGCCGGCAGGCACTGCAGCCACCACCAGGCGACTGTCCGGCACTGCGCGCAACACTTTGGCCCATAGCGCCAGCACCATGGGAGAAACCTTGGCAAAGTTATTGGTCGACCCAAACGTCACGACGCCCTTTTTCAGACACGGTAGCGGCATGACATCAGGCAGATCTGCCGGAGGGCGATAACACCACCAAATAGGGTTGTCCAGGCGCCACAGCGTCTCGCTGTAGCACGCTTGCGCGTTGGGCGGGTCGGTGTCACGGTCGGTCAGCCGATAGTCGATGGCTGCAAGGCCAGTGGTAGCCACATAGCCCAGATAGCTGATCTGCACCGGTGCCGGCTTGCGGGCCAGCATAAGCAGGCGATTGTGGGCAGTGTGGCCAGCCAGATCAACCAACACGTCAATACCGTCGGCCCGAATGCGCGCGGCCAGCTCGTCATCCGCTAACGCATAACAAGCACACCAGCGATCCGCCAGCGCCTGCACCTGCGAAGTGACTGCATCACCTGTGTGATGCAAGTAATAACAAAAGATCTCAAACTGCCCGCGGTCATGCTGCGCCAGCACGGGCAGCAAAAAACTCGCGACGGGGTGCGCCCGAAAATCCGGCGACACATAGCCCAACCGAATGCGCCGCCCAGGCTGCGGCAGGTTGCCATGGGCTTGCCAGTGAGTTTTCAGCGGCTGTTCGAATCGCGCTGCAAAGTCCTGATGCGCGGCAAAGCGCTCAAGCGCCGTCAAACTGTGCGCATATTGGCGCGTTAGCAACCGGTTAGATGCCACAAACGCAAGATCGGGTTGCTGCACCAGCGCAGCGTCAAAGCATGCCAGAGCCTCGTCGATCTGCCCTACCTCCTTGAGCGCATCGCCCAAATTGCTAAGCACTTCTGCCTGAGCCGGGCTGACCGCCAATGCCGCTTGAAAATACCCAATGGCCTCATCCAGCCGCAACTGCGCCTTGCGCACTTCACCCAAATTATTCAGTGCACGGGCATGTTGTGCATCGATAGCCAGCGCCTGCAGGTAACAAACAGCAGCAGCATCAAGCTGCCCAAGGCTTTTATGTGCGCTACCCAAGTTGTTTAACACCGCCACATTTTGCGGATGCAGCGCCAGTGCCGTTTGATAAGCATCGATAGCTGCCTCAAAGCTCCCCATTAATCTGAGCGCGTTGCCGAGGTTATAGGCATCGTCCGCGCTGTCTGGCTGCAGGGTAGCCGCTTGCTCAAAGTAGACCACTGCCTGTTGCACCTGACCCTGTGCCAACAACACATTACCCAGGCCGCGTAACGCGGGCAGAAAGGCCGGGTCCACCTGCAGTGCCTGCCTGAAGTGATGCGCTGCTGCATCCAACCGCTCCAACTCTAGCAAGCTGCTGGCCAAATTGCCATGGACGCTGGCCACTGCTGGGTTTAGCGCAATAGACTTGGTATAGGCGGCAACTGCGTGTTGTGGCTGACGCAGGGCCGCAAGCACCAAACCCAAATGCTCATGAAACTGAGCCACCTCAGAGCGTAGCGCAATGGCCTTTTCAATCAACGCGTGCGCACCCTCAAGATCGCCCTGCTGCAATGCAATGACCCCCAGCAGGTGCCACGCCCCCGCATTGTCGGGTTCGGTGACCACAATCTTCTGGTAGACGGCAGCTGCAGCATCCAAGCGTCCAGCCGTATGGTGCGCCAGCGCAGCCACACTGGCGTGATTCGGTTCGTCGGCAAATGCCGCTGTGGTTAAACCGGTTTGGAGTGCCATGCGACTGCCTTGGTGACTATGGTTTACAAAGCTTATGACGCGTATGCATCCCGAGCATGCGACATGTTTCTCATAACCCGGACAGTCGCGTGCTTGAATGCTAGCGATGCTATCGAATATATAGCTGCTTGCGCAATATCGACGGGGGCTACAGGCTCATATTCTGTATATTATTCGGAGTTGCCCATCTCGATGCTCTCACCGTTTTGGCGTAGCACAAACAAGCCAGGCCGCAAAGCGTATTCCCTGACGGCATCGCTCCTAACCATGGCGGCAACCGCGCTAAGTGCCTTGTGGTTTTTGATTCGTCACGTTCATCTGACGATCCGTCTCCGAAACGGTCGCCTGACATCATTGAATGTGATTGAGGGTTGTTCAAATGCAGTGGCCATTCTGGATCTCCAACAAGGGCATTCCTCCATTCTATCTATGGCGAACAGTCCCGCAAGCTGCCACTCTACGCATTTTCACGCAGGCTTGCTGCCATTGGCCGTGAAATTGACAAAATTGGGGGGACGATTTGGGTCGCTGGCTTTCGTTTGTGCACAGGAACGCTGCTGCAGTGCGATCGGCCCCAGCAGATGCTGCCCCGCCGCGTTGCCGAGTTCGGCAGCCGCCCAATGTGAAGTAAGTTGGCAGACGCCTCGGCCAGCCGGTCGCCCTCTTGGACCGCTTGTGCGCCCTTACCTTGTGGGGGCCGTGCGCTGGCAAAGGCAGGTGCGTCGGGCACGGTTTGAGGGGCCTGCGCAAACCCGCATCACTATGGTATAGATACTTGGCGACGCAGGTACTGCTCGGGCTGGAAGCCCGCTTTTTGCACAACCTATTTCGACTTTGAACATCTGCCCTCAATTGCCCCTTGCATTTCCATGACTGGCTGTCTCTTCCCACGTACATAAAAAAAACCGCTCCACCCCCGAAGGAATGAAGCGGTTTATGCAGCTAGTTTAATTTGAACTGTTGGGCTGCGCGCAACGCAACCCAAACAACGTTCCGACTAAATAATTGCGCCAGTTACCATGGTGTTAACACCGACCAACGTACCTACCAGCGTCAACTCAGCAGCTTGAATACCGGCATCAACAGCTCCCTCTTGGTACTGGAAGATACCGGTGTTTGTGCCGTCAGTCACGGTAATAAACACGTTGGTGTTCTGAACGCTACCTGATGTACCAATGTTTCCAGTGATGTAGGCCACCGCCTCGTCAATACCCGCTTGATTCAGCAAAGTATTGGCAACCAGACCAGTTGTACCTACCACGGTATCCACCGTATTCAACGAGAACACCTGAACTGACTGGTTTGCCAACAATGCAAGATTTGAGAAGGGTGTTGCAGTTGTGGCTGCCAACCAATTCAATGAGTCGTTACCTAGCGTCAGTGCCTTGATGGATCCGCCAGTAGACATCAACGTCGTACCGCTCAAGTCGATGAAATCAGTACCTGCCGTTACCCCTGTAACTTGGTCAACACTCGCTAGCGTGGCACCAGTAGCCACATCAGCATTGATATTGATTCGAACGGTAGAACCTGTACCTGCAGTGATCGTGATCTTGTCGCCACCTGCACCACCAGTCACAACGTCGACGCCGGCACCCGAGACGATAGTATCGTTACCGAAACTGCCCAAGATAGTATCAGCGCCGGCGTTGGTAGCCACATTAACGCCAGCTGAGCCGGTCATGCCGGTCAGGTCAATCGTCACAGCAGAGGTGTTCGTCGCGGTATTCACGACCGACACCACGCCAGCAGCAACAGCAGCAGTACCCAAAACCACGGAGTGAGCGGAGTTACTTGTCGCAATGACAATGTTTTCCACACTGGTAATCTTAGTAAACATCGCATCTGTCAGCGTTACCGCTGTAGCTTGCGAGAAACTCAGGATATCCGTTCCGTTACCACCAGCAATTGTATCGAGAGAAGTCAGATTACCAAAAGCCGTCACCGTGAAAGTATCACCACCCTCACCACCTGACAGGTTGTCACCCAAAGTCGAAGCAGAAACAGTGATCAAGTCAGCCGCACCGCCGCCGAGGACGACGACCTTACCGTCAGCTTCAGCCGTAGCTGCCACGGTCAAGACACCGGTCGTCAGAGCAGAGCCGTCGATGGTTAGGGTCGCGGCGGCGGCCGCAACGTTAGCATTGTCCAAGGTCACCGACAATGCATTGGTTGTAGCACCCGAGGTGTTGATCTTCTCAAACGCTGTGATGGTGGCTGATCCGGCTTGCGTAACAGCACCCGCTGTCAAGTCATAAGTGATCGTGTCCGTCGTACCCGTACCACCGGTGAACGTCCCTGTAGCACCAAGACCCGTCGCAGCAGCCGTTTTCACAGTCAGCGCACCCGTGTAAGCAGCGGCAGCCACCACGTCAGCCTTAGTAGGATCATTGGCAACCACAGTCAGAGCGTTGGTGAAACCTGCACCAACAGTGATGGTTTCGACTGTACCAGCCGCACCAAACGTGGCAGTTGTGACGCCAGCAGCTTGAGCAATCGAGCCGAGTGTCAGGCCAATGGCAGCACCTGCAATGGTCAAGTTTTCAACAGTAGTCACCTTGGTGAAAGCCGCATCAAGTGTTGCCGCCGTCACCGAGATCGTGTCTGTACCGTCGCCACCAGCAATGGTGTCGATAGAGGTCAGGTTGCCCGCCATGGTGAAGGTGTCGTTACCAAGCTGCACCTGACAGGTTGTCGCCCAAGGTAGAAGCAGGGCCAGTGATCAAGTCAGCCGCACCGCCGCCGAGAACGATGACGTTGCCGTCCACTGCAGCCGTGCTTCTACCGGTCAAGACACCGGTCGTCAGAGCAGAGCCGTCGATGGTCAGAGTCTTGGTGGCAGCAATGTTGGCATCGTCAAGGTCACCGACAATGCATTGGTTGTAGCACCCGAGGTGTTGATCTTCTCAAACGCTGTGATGGTGGCTGATCCGGCTTGCGTAACAGCACCCGCTGTCAAGTCATAAGTGATCGTGTCCGTCGTACTTGTACCACCAGTGAACGTCCTGTAGCACCAAGACCCGTCGCATCAGCCGTTTTTCACAGTCAGCGCACCCGTGTAAGCGGCGGCAGCCACCACGTCAGCCTTAGTAGGATCATTGGCAACCACAGTCAGGCGTTGGTGAAACCTGCACCAACGGTGGTGGTTTCGACTGTACCAGCCGCACCAAACGTGGCGGTTGTGACGCCAGCGGCGAGCAATCGAGCCGAGTGTCAGGCCAATGGCAGCACCTGCAATGGTCAAGTTTTCAACAGTAGTCACCTTGGTGAAAGCCGCATCAAGTGTTGCCGCCGTCACCGGATCGTGTCTGTACCGTCGCCACCAGCAATGGTGTCGATAGAGGTCAGGTTGCCCGCCATGGTGAAGGTGTCGTTACCAGCTGCACCTGACAGGTTGTCGCCCAAGGTAGAAGCAGAGCCAGTGATCAAGTCAGCCGCACCGCCGCCGAGAACGATGACGTTGCCGTCCGCTTCAGCCGTAGCTACCACGGTCAAGACACCGGTCGTCAGAGCAGAGCCGTCGATGGTCAGAGTCTTGGTGGCAGCAATGTTGGCATCGTCCAAGGTCACCGACAATGCATTGGTTGTAGCACCCGAGGTGTTGATCTTCTCAAACGCTGTGATGGTGGCTGATCCGGCTTGCGTAACAGCACCCGCTGTCAAGTCATAAGTGATCGTGTCCGTCGTACCCGTACCACCAGTGAACGTCCCTGTAGCACCAAGACCCGTCGCAGCAGCCGTTTTCACAGTCAGCGCACCCGTGTAAGCAGCGGCAGCCACCACGTCAGCCTTAGTAGGATCATTGGCAACCACAGTCAGAGCGTTGGTGAAACCTGCCAACGGTGATGGTTTCGACTGTACCAGCCGCACCAAACGTGGCGGTTGTGACGCCAGCAGCTTGAGCAATCGAGCCGAGTGTCAGACCAATGGCAGCACCTGCAATGGTCAGGATTTCAACAGTAGTCACCTTGGTGAAAGCCGCATCAAGTGTTGCCGCCGTCACCGGATCGTGTCTGTACCGTCGCCACCAGCAATGGTGTCGATAGAGGTCAGATTACCCGCCAAGTTGAACGTGTCGTTGCCAGCGCCACCCGAAATGTTGGAGTTACCCGATTCTGCAGTGATGGAATCGTCGCCGTCACCACCAATGATGGTGTTGTTTTTGGTAGAAGCTGACGCATCGATCACGTCATTACCAGTACCACCGTCAATACTGAAGGTACCAGTCGCAGCGCCCGTGGTGATGTTGTCGATACCACCCAAACCATTCACAACAACACCTGTACCAGTAACCAACGCCATGGTTGTCACCGTGTCTGCCTGTTCCGACAGCAAAATCTTGGTTGTTGTAGCAGCCGCTGCATCAATGGTGATTGCGTTGCTCGATTTGGTGCCATCAATATTTTCCATACCGCGCACAATAATGGTGGCGCTTTGGGCATCGACGCTTCATCGGTGGCAGAGCTAAGGTCAAATTTGGCGGCAATCGCATCCGAATTAATGACCAGCGTATCAATGTCATCGCCACCAAGAATCTGCTTGGCATTGTCGTTGAAGGTGATGACATCGTTGCCAGCACTACCAGAAATAGTGTCAGCACCGCCGCCGCCCACAATGGTGTCGGCACCAGCCAAACCGTCAATAGCTTCAGCTGCCGTAGAGCCATACAGCAGGTCATCACCAGATGTACCACCGGTGTTGGATGCCACAGTAAAGGTAATCGTCTGCACCGCAGAGGTTCCGCCATATCCGTCGGCCACGGTGTACTTGACAGTTTCTGTACCCACAAAACCAATTGTGGAGGTGTAAACAATCTTGCCACCAACCACTTCAGCAGAGCCACCAGAGCTAACTGAACCAACGATCACGGTTGGCGTGAGCGTCTGTCCTTCAGCGTCAGTAGCCTTACCAGTGAGGTCGACTGTTTGCGTCACACCGGTCTTGGCTGTGAGGGCAAAGTCAGTCGCCACAGGTGCGGTATTTGTCAAATTAGCAGTAACGGTGCTGGTGGCCGACAAACCTGCTTTGTCAGTCACGGTGACTTTGAAGCTGTCTGTTGTTGCGCCTTGTTGAGCGGCTGTTGGGGTGTACGAATACACGCCAGTTGCAGCGTCAATGGTCACGGTACCGATTGTTCCGGTGCTGTCAACGGTATAAGTCAACGTATCAACCACGGCATTCAGAGCAGGGTCCAGATCAACGTCAGCAACGGTCAGGCTGCCGGTAGTGGCGGTGGCTGCACCAGCCTTAACGCTCAAAGCAGACGCCGTACCACTAGGCGCATCGTTTACCGACGCTACAGTGATATTCACGGTAGTAGCAGTCGACACGGCACTGTACTTGTCAGTGGCTGTGAACGTAAAGCTGTCGGTGCCGTTGTAGTTGGCATTTGGGGTGTAGGTGTAGCTACCATCAGCAGCGAGAACCAAAACGCCCTTGGCTGTAGTGGTGCCGACAGCGTAGGTCATGGTGTCACCATTGACGTCGGTTGCCGCCACAGCGCCTGTAAACGCGGTATCTTCAGTTGCAGCTGCTGTACCAGCGGTGCCAACAGGTGCCGAGTTGATGATGAAGCTGGCTGTGGCTGTAGAAGTCAGGCCACCTGCATCTTTGATGGTGTAGGTGAACGAGCCTTCACGAATGGCTGCGCTGTCTGCAATGTAGACAACTTTGGTGCCACCGTTCAAGCTGACGCTGCCGCCCACGCCGGCCTGCACGCTGACGATGGACAGTGTGTCGCCTGCGTCAACGTCGGTGTCGTTGGCCATAACACCAGCGATGTCGATCACATAGGTGTTGTTGTTGGCCAGGGCTTGGGTAGCCAGCTTGTCGTCAACCGCCACGGGAGCTTCGTTGACATTGGTCACGCCAACGGTAACGGCTTGGGTAGAAGCCAGGCCAGCCTTGTCGGTAGCGACAACGTTGATAGAGTAAGACGTTGCGTCTTTTTCGAAGTTAGGGGCAGTAGCAAAAGCAACAGCGCCGTCAGCTCCGACCGTAAATTTGGCAGCATCAGTGCCAGACAGGGTGTAGGTGAGCGAATCACCAGCATCCACATCAGCGGCAGCATAGGTACCCACTGCGGTTGAATTTTCGGCAACAGTAGCAGTAGCGGCTGCACCGGCGGTAGGCGCTTCGTTGACGTCTGTCACATTGATGGTCACGGCCTGGCTGGCTGTCAGGCCTGCCTTGTCGGTTGCAACCACATTGATAGCATAAGACTTGGCATCTACTTCAAAGTTAGGAGCAGCAACAAAAGCCACTACACCTGCAGCGCTGATGCTGAACTTGGCAGCATCGGCACCCGACAGCGAGTAAGTCAAAACATCGCCAGCATCTGGATCAGTTGTGGTGTAGGTGCCGACAGCGGTCGAGTTCTCGGCAACCGTAGCGGTAGCGGTAGCTGCAGCAACAGGGGCCTCGTTCACGTCGGTAACGGTAACGGTAACGGCTTGTGTAGCGGTCTTGGATGTTGTGCCGCTGTCAGTTGCAACGATGTTGAAGCTGTATGTCTTGGCGTCAACTTCATAGTTGGGCGCTGTTTTGAATGTAACTTCACCTGTAGCGCTGACGTCGAACTTGGCAGCATCGGCACCAGTCAAGGTGTAAGTGATGGTATCGCCAGCATCTGCGTCAGTAGCAGCAGCGGTAAGAACTGCCGTGGTGTTTTCAGCCACAGAAGCAGTTGCCGTAGCAGCGATGACAGGTGCGCTGTTAACGGATGTGTCGCTGATATCAACGCTGGCAGAGGCTTTGCCGCTATCGAGCGCTACGGTCAGGGTTTCGATGCCTTCGTTGGTGTGGTCTGCAGCCAGGGCAACAGAGATAGTGGCTTTGCCACCAACAACTGTGGCGCTACACCAGTCAGGGAACCAGTTACGTCAGCGGCAGAAACGCCAGACAACGTGTGGGCAATCGTAGTACCGTCTTTGACACCAGATGTGGCCAAATTAAACAAGGCAGTGGCGCCTTCGCTCACTGCGGCCACAGACACTGGAGACAGCTTGTAGGACTTCAACAGGTCAGTGTTGTCACCGGTAGCGGACTCTGTGGTGTTGGTAGAAATGCCGGAATAGGCCAACGTGGCGGTAACTTCGTCGTTCCAGGAAACGGCGGCTGCGTTGTAGATGGACAGGGCGCCAGTGGCGAATTCCAACGTGGTCAGGATTTCAGCCAGACGCAATACCAATTGACCGCGGTCATTTGGCAGCAAGGTGAAAGCGTCGACAACCAAGGTCACCAAATCGGTGTTTACTGCGCCGCTAGCCAGTTTGTACACACCCATATTGGTCAGAATTTTCTCTGCCAGCTGAGCATTGCTCAAACCAGCAAAACTCTTACCAAACTCATTGGCGTAGGAATACTCACCAGCGGGTGAACCAAACTGAACTTTGGCAGCATCGATTGCGGAAACTTGGTTTTGAAAGGTCAGGTACAGAGGGAGATATCGCGAAATGCGCGATTCAGCATGGCAGCTGTTGCCTGTGAGCCAGTAATTTGTGCGGGCATGTGATCTTCCTTAATGAAGTTGAGGTTTGAAATACAAGTTGCTATTTAAGGCCACTCTTCTTTGCCCACTTGCGTGCAGCGCGTGAAGTAACCCACCTTTTTACAAGTTTGCTTCTCTGTTTAAGAAGAGAGGCACCTTTTAGAGGCACCTCTCAAACCAAGCATAGGAGCTAGCTTAGCGAACATTGTAGCGATGCTTCAACAGGAATTGGGGTGATGGGAGTCACAGCTTGTGAATGCATTTGGTCTGTTTTGCGCGGTTTTGCAAAAAAACAACAACAAATGTTTGAATTGCGCCCGGTGACGTTTCACCGTAACACATGAAGACTAACCAGTGGTAAGCACTACCAGGTGTATCGCAGTGCTGCGTAGGGGCCCCAGTTTTGTACTCTAAATAGGGGCAGATTGGAGATTTGGCTGGCCCATTCAGCACCCAAGGTCCCCACCAGGCGGGCACCCAGCGGCTGTTGGTATTCTAGCCGGGCGCTGACGCGGGTGGTCTGGCGGGTGGCATTGTTGTCTAGTAAGGGCTGTAGCCTGTGCTGTCTTGCGCGCGGCTGAGCTCGATGTCCACGAACCAGGTGTTGGTGGAGGCTGCTGCACGCACACTGGCCACAGCTTGGTTGCCGCCGGGGCGATCGTCTTGCACGGGGATGTCGTGCCCGGCCTTGGCGTTGAGTTGCCAATGCCCCCCACTGGCGCTGGTGCACGACCATAACGCGCTGAGGCCAGAATAACGGCCGGACAAAATAGGATTGCTGCCAAGGTGGCGGTCTTGCCACTCAGCACCCATGCGGGCACTGCAGATGCCGCGCGATTCTGTAGCTATAGCGGCAGACTGGAGTCCGACGGAAACACCGTGACTGGCGTATTGTGTGCCACCCGTGCTTGTAAGGTTGACGCCGGAGGCAGTTCCGTAAGGAGACCAGCCGTTGGCCAAAGAGGGGTTGTATTCGATGGCGAGTTCGCTTTGCTGGGTGTCTGACTCGGGCACTGCGGCGCTGCGCCGTTGGGCCAGGTTGGCGTTGAAGTCCCACCGGTCACTGTTGTCTCGGCGGTAACCGAACTCTAGTTTGACTTCATAACGCTTGTACGCACCCGGGCGGGGGTTGTTGCTGTCAGCTAGGGGGAGTACGACAACTTCACCAGGAAAAGTAAGCGTGAGCTCACTTAGATTTGGCGAGCCCAGCAGGTTGCTGTCGTGGCCCGCACGTAAACCCGCAGTCAGCTGAAAGAGATAGGGGGCATCGTCAACCGTCGCAGGGGGAGGCAATATTGCCTGGCTCATTAGCCGCTGTTTAGCCTGCGCCAAAGTGAGGCGCATCGTGGCGGGCAACTCAGGCTCGGCGATGATGGTGTCCAACAGTTGCCCGGCCGACAACATGTCGCCACTGCCGGCCAGTGCAATGGCGTAGTCGAGCTTGGTGCCAACCTGGTCGGGGTCAAACATGAGGGCACGTTCCAGGTGGTCCAGTGCATCGACATAACGGCCCTGGGCATTGAACAGGCGTCCAATTTGAGACAGGTAGGCCGCGCTGCGCTGGCATTCGGGCAGCAAAGCGAGTTGATCGGCCAAGGGCGTGCCAAAAGCCGGCACTACGCACGCGGCTTGTGCGCTACCAGCTACAAAAAAAACAACAACTAATACTGCTCTACTAATAGATGTGAGGCGCACGAACAATGGGGTAGGCGTATACGTGGTGGGGTACCCGCATGCCGTCAAGCAAAAAGGTGCCCATGGATTCAAGGCCGATGCCGCCGACTTGGCCGGCCAGGCCTTCACCTACCAGTATAGGGTGGGACAGGTCAGCGGTCATTTCAACCAGGCGACTGGCAATGGTAACCGTACGCCCCATGACCATATGGGTGCGCCGACTGGCCAGGCCAAAAGAGCCTGCCATGGCAGGGCCTGTTTCCACGCCAATGCCAAGGCTGAGCGGCTCCAGCCCGGCGGGGGCGGGGTCTGGCAAGACGTCTTCCATGGCGACCTGGAGGTTGATGGCCGCTTGCAGGGCCTGCTGCGCATGGGTGGCCTTGGCGGCACCGCCAGTACTTTGCCGCCACTCGACCCCACTGTGTTTGTTGAGTTCGGCATTCCAGACGGCGATAACGGCGTCGCCCTGAAACGCTTCGATAACGCCGCCTTGGGCTTCAACCACGCGGGTGGCGGCCGAGAAGAAGGCATGTAACACGGCAGCAGCTTCTTCAGGCGGGCGCGCTTCGCAATAGGCTGAGAAATTGCGAATGTCGGCAAACATGACGCTGACCTGCAGTGTGCTGGCCTTGATGGCTCCAGACGGTGGTTGCAAAGCAAGAGAGGCGGCCACGGGCGCGGGCAAATAGCTGGAGAGGTGGGTGTAGAGGCGATCGCGGTCAACCCGGCTTTGCGCGTGGATCAGTATGCTCATGAACATGCCGGTGAGCAGCACGAACAGAACGGGCACCACCCATCCACCCCACACTGCGGCAGCAGATCAGCAGCAGGCCGTGCGCCAGCCAGAGCAAGAAACACCACGCCAGGGCCGCGACCGGCAGAAAGTGAATCGGAAAATGGCGTTGGTGATGCATGCGGCGTTCGGCCGGGCCTGCGCTGTCAGACGAGCGCTCTCTGCTCAAAAAGAACAAGACAACAAGACCAGAAGCACCAGCAAGGCTTGGCCGGGAAGCGCCAGGCGGGGGTGTAAGGTGTGCGGCCGTCGACCAGTGCCGTAATCAGCTGGGCATGCGCCAGCAGGCCGGCATTGGCACCGCCAAAGGGTGTGGCAATGGTGTCTTTGATGCCAAATGCACTGCTACCGACCAGCACCCAGGAGCCCGCTAACACGTCGGCTGGCACGCTGTTGCGGGTGCGCCCAGACAGTAGGTCCGAGGCAGAGAGGCTGATAAAACTATTGGGGTGCAAGCGCCAAGACACGCGCATGTCGCCATGGTCGTCAAGCGGGATTTTGCCTACGGCTTGACTGCCGCCAACAAGGAGCCATGGCGCTTCGAGCCAACCGCCGCGTTGCAGGGCGAGGGTTTTTTCGCCGGTGCCTTGCATCATGGCCGCCAAACTCAGGGCGGGGTAGGATTGGTCGGCCCAGCAAATAATGGCGGGCTGGTGGCGCACGACGCCATCAGCCGCAATACGCGGGGTGACGTGCCCGGTATAGCCTTGTGGCGCATTGCCCACCGCCGCCAACTGACTCTGGTTGGCGATATAACCTTTGGCAAGCATAAAAGGTGCGGGGCAAGTGGCCCAATCGAGCGCCCCCGAGGGTTGGCCATTGGAGGGGGTTCCACCCTGCTCTAGCGCAAACACCTGTGCCAACACCGGGTGGTGTTTTTGGACGGCCTGCACGAGCACGTCGTCGTCAGGACGAACGTCCGGAAATACAACATCAAATATTTGCTGGCGCACACCGGCGTCTGCCAGTGTTTGTATCAGTTTGGCTTGTGTTGCCCGCGGCCAGGGCCAGGGGCCAATTTCGGCCAGGCTGCGCTCATCAATGTCGACAACAATGAGGCGACGTTCGTCGGTTTGCCGCGCGGTTATGCTCCAAAGCCAGTCGCCAGAGCGCTCTTCCAGGGCCTTGATCCAGGGCCCAGCGACAGCATCAAGCGCGGCCCAAACCAGCAGGGCAAGTAGCAGGCTGAGGCCCACCACGCCATATTTGGCGCCCAACAACGCAGCAAAACGTGGTGCCAGGTGGGCACCGGGACCGGGCACAGACGACAACTATCGACCCCAGAGCGTGATGCCGCGGATATTGCCAATCTTGACAGCCTTTTCAAAGGCGTAGCCAGCTTCTTTACCGTCAAGCGTGAGGGCGCCATTGATGGAAGCGTTGGAGCTGACAGTTTGCAACACTCCGTCTGACCGGATGTTGCCAGAGGCGACGAGGGTATCGGCCCCCATGGCGGGGTTGCTCATGTTGAGCTGGGTAACGAAGCTTGAGCGGGCAAAGTCGACATTGAATGTGCCGTCGTTCACGGTGACCGGTTCGATGATGCGACCCGCATCCCGGGCGAGTTGTACCGAAGAGCTGGCCAAACGGAACTCGGCCGTGACGTCCGTTGTGGTTAACACAGTACCGGGTGCCGAAGGCTGGCGAAACAGAGTGTAGTTGCCGTTGCCAGGGAGTCTCTCGTAGCCAGTGGTAATAGCGTCTGCAAAGGCGCGGCTGAAGGTGTCGGCGTCCATTTTTTCAACCCAGTTGTAACGCGCCCAGACGAGTTGGCTGACTTGGGGCGGGGCCGCTGGCACGACGGGTTGCGGCACTACAGTGACCACTGTTACAGGCGGAGTGACCACGGGTGCGGGGGGCGTCACAACCTCAGGCGGGCTGACGGCCACCGGCAGATCGGGCACCACGGGCATCACGGGCACACTGGGCAAGTCAGGCACCACGGGGAACGGTGGCACGACCATTGGTGGCTCAACCACCACTTGTTGAGGGGGAATGGAGGCGACTACGATTGCGGCCCGGCTGTCGGTAACCATGGCATCGGAGTTTCGGGTCTCCATGTGGACTTCGTCCAGTGGCAGTGGCTTGTTCGCGCGGGCGGCCATGTCGGTGCCCACATGGGCGCGCACGCTGTGGGCCAGCAGGTCGACGGACGGTACCAGCTGGGGTGTGGCTTGCTGGCGGTTGAGTTCGAGCATTTGCCCCTTCATGTCTTCAGAGAGCAGTTTTTCGTTTCCGTTGAGACAGGGGCCAACACTGGTGATACAGCCGTTGACCAAGGGGGTGAGCATGATGGCGCCGGTGTAAACGGAGGCCGATGTCTTGCCGCCATCAGACTTGACCACAAAGTCGGTGCCTTTGACACCTATGGCTGCGACGGGGGTGTTCAGGCGAAAGCGGTCACGAGCGGCCTCACCCCAGCTGCCGGTAATGGAGCGGACGACGCCTTCGTCGAGACGGAATTTGATGGCCCCCAACAGGGGCTGCTGGGTGGAATGGCTGTAGTCTTCAACTTGCAGGATGCTGGCTGGCCGGATGCTGAGGCGCCCGCCGTCGACAAAACGCAAATGAACGTGCCCACCGGCCTGGGTTTCAATACGGTCGCCAACACGGATGGACATGCCACGGTCAACGGTGCGCGATGCGCCATCAACGCCGACCACGGTGACACGGCCAATGACCATGGTGGTTTCACCCACGATGGGGGGTCTTGCGCCAAAGCGGCAGCGCCAGAGGTGACGGCGGACAGTGCAAGCGCCATGCGCGCCAGACGGTGAGAGGTGAGCTTGGATTTCATGGTGTGCCCTCTTAAGGAAAGCAAGGCGAGGCGACTCAAGGCGAGAAATACCTGCCGTGACGGCAATTGTGGCACTGCAGCCTGAATTTGCAGTGTGCGTGGGGTCACAACTGTTGTGCGATGCGTAGCGGGCACGTATTTTGCCACGCTTTTTTGCAGTGCTACATCGTTAAACTCTGCGCCAATGCCCGCTTCCGTTCAACTGCTATCGCAATTTCCGCTGCTGCGCCCGTTGCCGAGTGAAGTTTTGGTGTCATTGTCGGCTCAGATGACGCTGCGCTCTTTCGCGCGGCGGGCGATGGTGATGTCCAAGGACGTGCCAGCCCAGGAACTGGGTTTTTTGGTGGAGGGGCGGCTGCAAGGCGTGGATTTCACGGTGGATGGCCGCAGCGTGGGTTTGTATTTTGTGGACCCTGGGGATTATTTTGGCGAGTTGTCGTTGGTGGATGGCAAGCCGCCGTCGGAGTTTGTGGTGGCGGCCGTCAAGTCAACCGTGGCTTTTTTGGACGCGCAACTGGCCAAGGAACTGATTTTGAATAACCCGGGCTTGGCGCAGGCCGTGATGTCGCGCCTGGCCAATCGCGTGCGCATCGTCATGGGGCAGCGCACGTTGCTGAGTTTGCCCAATCCTTTTCAGCGCTTGTGTGTGTTGTTGTTGCAGCTGCCACAGCACACGGTTGCCGGGTTTACCGAGGTGGACCAGGCACCGACACACCAGGAGCTGGCGATCATGATCAATGCCAGCCGAGAGACGGTGACGCGGTCTTTTCAGGTGCTATTCTTGAATAAAGTACTGTTGCGCGAGGGAAATGCCTTGCGTTTGCTGCTGCCGGACGTGTTAAAAGACATCGCAGAAGGACGCGTGAGTCCGCCGAAGGCATAAGCAAAATATGCCTCAAGCCCCCGTAATTATGCGTAAGCAGCTATATTTTTTATAGCAATTTGCAAGTGCAATTACCTTTACACACCCGCCCATGGCCATGAACCTCGCCCCGACCCTGCCCGACTTGTCCGTGGTATGCCCCATGTACAACGAAGCGCAGGCATTGCCGATTTTTTTTGAGCGCCTGATCCCGGTGTTGCAAAAGACAGGGCTGCGTTACGAGATCATTTGTGTCAACGATGGCAGCCACGACGAAACCTTGGAGCGCCTGCTGGCGCTGCGCCGCACGCTGGCGGGCTTGCGGATCATCGATTTGTCGCGCAATTTTGGCAAGGAAGCGACGCTGACCTGCGGTATTGATCACGCACTGGGGCGGGCGGTGGTTCCGATTGACGCGGATTTGCAAGACCCGCCCGAATTGATTCTGGAGATGGTGCGCCTGTGGCAGCAGGGTTTTGATGTGGTCTTGGCGCAACGCACGGATAGGCTCTCGGACCATCCGGTCAAACGCAAGACTGCTGAATGGTTTTACCGGCTGCACAATCGGATTTCCGAATCGGCCATTCCGCCCAACGTGGGCGACTTCCGCTTGATGGACCGCAAGGTGGTGGATGCCTTGAAACGTTTGCCAGAGCGGCGGCGCTTCATGAAGGGTTTGTTTGCCTGGGTGGGTTACCGTCAGGCCACCATACCTTTTGCGCGTGAGCCACGGGTGGCGGGTGAGAGCAAGTTTTCTGGTTGGCGCTTATGGAATTTTGCGTTGGAAGGAATCACGTCTTTTTCTACAGCCCCCCTGAGGATCTGGACTTATCTGGGCTTACTGGTGGCGCTGCTGGCGTTTTGCCTTGGCCTGGTGATTGTGGGGCGCGTGCTGTTGCTGGGCCGCGACCTTCCGGGCTATGCCTCGCTGATCACGGTGGTGCTTTTTCTGGGTGGCGTGCAGCTTATCGGGCTGGGGGTGCTCGGTGAATACCTGGGTCGCGTGTACATGGAGGCGAAAGGCCGCCCCATTTATCTGACGCGTGACGTTGAAGAGACGCCAGCAGCGAAAGACGATGCGCCCTGAACTGTTTGATGAAATGGCTGCAGTGCAGCAGACCCATTGGTGGTTTGTGGCGCGTCGCGAAATTTTGGCCTCGGTTATTCAGCGGCTGAACTTGCCGCCACGCCCCGACATTCTGGAAATTGGCTGCGGAACCGGAGCCAATCTGGCGATGTTGAGCGAGCATGGCCATGTTGTTGCCATGGAATACGATGACGTGGCCCGGGGGATGGCTGCGAAGCTGGCGGTGTGCGTGGTGCAGGCGGGCGGGTTGCCGGAGCCGGTTCCTTTTGCGGATGGCACGTTTGATCTGGTTTGCCTGCTGGATGTGCTGGAGCATATTGAGGCCGATGCAGCCGCGATGACACGGGTGGCACGCCTTTTGAAACCCGGCGGGCGTGTTTTATTGACCGTGCCGGCCTACGGCTGGTTATGGTCCGCGCACGACACGGCCCACCATCACCACCGCCGCTATACCGCCAGCGCTGTGCGCAGCTTGGCGGGACAAGCCGGGCTGGTGGTGCAGCGCGTGGGGTATTTCAACACTTTGTTGTTTCCGTTGATTGCAGGGGCTCGGCTGTTGGGTAAGCTGTTGAGTCTGAGCAACCGCTCTGATGCGGCGTTGCCCAACCGGTGGGTCAATGCGTTGCTGCGCTTGATTTTCGCCTCCGAGCGACATGTTGTGGCGCACACCGGGTTTCCGTGGGGGGTATCCGTCATTGCGGTGATGACGGCACGCCAAGAATAAAAGGTACCGGCCGGACACTTTTGGGAACCAGAGAGAACTATGGAAAGTAGCGAAAACACGGCATTGACACGCAGCCAATTTTGGCAGCAGGTAAACCGGTCCACAGAACGCCTGGGGTTTGCGGCATTGTTGGGTTTTGCCGTCCTAGTGATCGCTTTGTATGGGGGTGCCTTTCAGCATGGGTGGGCATATGACGACAGTCAAATACTGAAGCACGCGGCCAAGTATTCGCCTTGGGAGTATTTTTTCATTCCCGCGGCCTGGAAGGCACTGGTACCGTTCTATTTGACGCCCTGGCTTTCTTTGGCCTATGACGTGGATTTGTCGCTGTTTGGTTTGAACCCGTGGGGCTTTTACGGCCACAACCTGCTGGTGCTGGCGGGCTGTGGGGCGGCTTTGTTTTTGCTGCTGCGCCGCTGGCTTACAGACGGACTGGCGATGATGACCTCGGTGTTGATGCTGTTGGGCACGCCCATGGCGACGGCATCTCAACAGCTGATGGTGAGGCATTACACCGAGGGCCTGTTGTTTTTCCTCGTGGGTCTGTTGTGTTTCTTGCGGTCTTTGAAAGCGAGCGACACGGTCGGCCGTTGGATGGTTGCCGGGGCCTTGTGTTTCTGCATCGCTGTGTTTTCAAAAGAGCTTTTTGTGCCCTTGGGGCTGCTGCCACTTGTCATGCCAGCGGACAAATTTTCCATGCGGTGGAAACGGTGGTGGCCGTGGGCTGTGATTTTTGTGCTGTATTGGCCCTGGCGGACGTATATGCTGGGCTCCGCGATTGGGGGCGGCCATCCCCCTTAGACAGTTGCTGACCGATGGTTGGGCTTTGGCCGTCCCTTCTCTGCTAAAAATTCCTTCACTTTTGCTACCAAGTTGGGCTGGGTGGTTGGCTCTGGCTGTGTTGCTGGCGGGTTGTGTGGTGGCGGGGGTTGGTCGCAAGTGGGGTGTGCTGGGCTGGGCCGTGGTTTCGGTGCTGTTGGCGGTCGCACCATTGATGCCGTGGGCGCTGATTGGTTCGTTGGCGGAAGATCGTTTTTTTGTCGTGCTGTGGGTGGTGGTGGTGGTGAATCTGGGCGTCTGCCTGGCGGCTTTGCTGCGGCTGGGCGTGCCGCCGTGGCTGGGTTATGGTGCGATGGCATTGTTGGCCGTTGCAGCCTGGGGCCGCTCGGCGGAGGTGCTGAAGAAACTGGACCAGGCGATGGCAGTCTACCAGGCACATGGAGACGCAGTACGCCATGGGACCGCGAGGGATATTGTGTCGGTGTCGGACCGCTTGCTACCGCACTTTCTGCCGGGCATGCTGGATTTGCGCAGCGTGGCCGGATTGGTAACGGATGGACCGGCGGTGGTGTCGGATGAAGTGGAGTTGGCGGCGATGGCACTGGAAGGGCGACGGTTGCTGAGTTACGACAACGCGACAAAAGCCATGTTTGACGCCTCTGAGCAGTCCGCGTCTTTGCTGGCAGACTGGCGCAAGCGTTTGAGTGACGTGCCTTTTCAGGCCCGCATCACCTACAACGGCCAGGCGAAAACGCTGGATTGGGCGATTGATGCGCCGGGCGCAACCAAATACTTTCACATTGCGGGAGGTGCCCGCACCGAGATTCCTCCCAAGTTTGCTATACGGGTGGAAACACGGCCCGAGCCCTGTTTCTGGATTCGCATTGACGGCCCTGGGCCCATTATCAGGTACACCGGCCTCATGGGTTTGCCCACCACACCAGACCGGCCGAGCGTTGAGGTGGTCTGGGAGCAACACGCGTCGCTGCTGCCCGAGAAAGTACAGTGCGAGCGCATGAAGTGATGCTGGTACACCCTCACCCGTCCCCCCTCACCTACGAACGCCACATTGACGGGTTGCGGGGGTTGTCAGTGCTGATGGTGGTGGCGTTCCATGCCTTTCCAACCTGGGTTCCGGGTGGGTTTGTAGGCGTGGATGTTTTTTTTGTGATTTCAGGGCTGTTGATCACTCGGATTCTGCTCAACAGCCTGGAAGCTGGGCAGCTCAATCTGGGGGGGTTTTTTGCCCGACGAATTCGGCGTTTGTTCCCGGCTTTGCTGGTGGTGCTCAGTGCGTGTTTGGTGGCGGGTTGGCTGTGGTTGCCGGCTTGGAACCTGGAGGGTCTGGCCAAGCATGTCGTTCTGGGGTCGGCGTTTGCTGCGAACGTGGGTTATTGGCAAGAGACCGGATACTTCGATGCCGAAGCGCGCTTTTTGCCGCTATTGCATTTGTGGTCGCTTGGTATCGAGGAGCAGTTTTATCTGATCTTTCCCATTCTTTTATGGGCAAGTTACCGGCTTTCCGGGCGCACCGGGGCGTGGGTCGTGCTGGCGTTGGCGGCGACGGGGTCTTTTGTGGCCTCGGTTGTGTGGAGTGGCCCGTTTCCGGGAGCTTCGTATTTTTTGCCCCATACGAGGGCTTGGGAGTTGCTTGTCGGCGCACTATTGGCCATGACGAGCACACCGAGTGAGCAGGACGATTCTGCGTCGTCACGCCAGGAGTGGATGTCGGGCGGCGGTTTGCTGGTAATCGTGGCTTGTTTCTTTCTGCTCAATCCATCTATGGTGTATCCCGGTTGGCCAGCGCTTCTCCCAGTCCTGGGATCGTCGTTAATTTTGGCTGGCGGAGGCCGTACCTGGATTGGAAGGGTTGTTTTTTCCGTCGGGCCAATGGTCGGGCTTGGGTTGGTGAGTTATGCGCTGTATTTGTGGCATTGGCCGGTGCTGGTGTTTGCGCGACTGCAACAGGTGGGAGATACCTCAACAGCCCGGTTGTGGGGCTGCATTGCAGTATCACTGGTGTTGGCATTGCTGACTTTTGTGGCTGTTGAGCGGCCCGTTCGCAGGCATGCGCTGCGGGGTCGCACCAAATTTGTAACGGCAGGTTTGGTGTTGATGATGGTCGGGGTCGCGGGCGGGGCGGGTTTGATTTTCTGGAGAAAGGCTTTCCTGAGCGCTTGGGAGCTGCCACCCGGGCGGTGCAGTCGTTCCGATATGACCACCACAGGCCGTATCGCAGTGGGCTGTGCTTTATCGAAAAGATGGAAGACCTTGAACGGGCCCGAAACTTCTCGCCGGATTGCGTGGACCCGTTTGAACCCGACAGAGCGGCCGATCCCTTGCTGATGGTGTGGGGTGACTCGATGGCGGCCCAGTTGTACCCGGGCTTGCGTGCGGTCCAACAGCAACATGGGGGGCTGCGTTTGGGCCAGTTTACGATCGCATCGTGCCCGCCGGTTTTGGGCTTCCGGCCCGTTGCGCTGTGTGCCGAGGTGAATGAATCGACCTTTGCCAGGATTGTTCAGGCCCGCCCCAGGTGGGTACTTTTATCGGCCCGGAGTTGGTCGGCGAAAGATTTTGCTGAGCTGAAGGCAACGGTCACGCGTTTGCAGGAACAGGCTTCTGCGCAGGTGTGGCTGGTGGGTGAGCCGCCGCAGTGGTCAGACCGGCTCCCGTTGGTGGCGCTGAAGTGGCTGAATGAACACCCCAACCAGGGTCTTCCCACGCATCTTTCATCTGGATTGAATCCACTGACTTGGCAAAAGGACAGGGAGTTGCGCGATATTGCCGGGCGCTTGGGTGTCGGTTATGTTTCCCTCGTTGATTTGTTGTGTAGGGGTGGCGCATGCCGGGTCAGGTTGGACACTGGGCATGAACAACTGGTTGCGTGGGATGCTTTTCATCTCACCAACGAGGGATCGCTATTGGTGGCGCGCGAGTTAGATAAGCGCATTGTGCAATGAGTTGCAATAAGAGTCTGGGGCGGGCTGCCCTGGGGTTTTTGTGGTCCGGGGCTGCGGCGACGTTGACGCACGTGGCGACGGCCATTGGGTTGATCACGGTGGCGGGACTAGCGCCCTCGTTGGCCAATGGACTTGCGTTTGCCCTGGCAACGGGGGTGTCATATATTGGCAATACACGATGGAGCTTTCGTGCAAAAGTGGGCTTTGCTACGGCCTGGCGTTTCCTGTTGGTGTCGGTTGCTGCCGGATTGTTGACCATGCTGTTGGCCGGTGCGGTAGAAACCGCCGGCGGGCATTTTTTGGCGGGTATTGCTCTGGTGGTGCTGGTCATGCCGCCCTTGGTCTTTTTGGTGCATCGTGGTTTTACTTACCGTATGGGCCCACTGGACTAGGGACTAAAATTCAGACCCGCCGGCCGGCTGAGTGCCTGCAAATGGCGTCATTTTTCTAATTCTGTTTTCGACGGGTATCGCGCTTTGAATGGCTTTTCTTCGTATTTCCTTCCCTGGCGGCATCTGGGTTTGATTCGGCAGTTTGCGGGCCGCGATGTCCATGCGCGCTACCGGCAGTCATGGTTAGGGGCGGCTTGGTTGGTACTTACTCCGCTGGCGATGCTTGGTGTGTATACGGTTGTCTTTCGGCACGTTATGAAGGTGAGATGGTCGGGCCTTGAGGAGGGAAATTTGAGCTTTGCCCTGCGGATTTACGCTGGACTTGCTGTTTTCAACTTTTTCGCTGAATGCGTAAACCGGGCACCAAATTTAGTGCGCGAACAGCCCCATTTGGTTAAGAAAGTGGTTTTCCCGTTGGAGATTCTGGCATGGATCAACTTGGCCAGCGCCATGGTGGGCCTCATGGTTTCAATGGGATTGCTTCTTGCACTAAGTTTCTGGGACCAGGGCGGGCTGTCGCTGTCTGTGCTCGCATTGCCACTGGTCTGGCTGCCCCTGGTTCCTTTGTGCTTGGGGTTGGGGTGGTTGCTGAGCGGCATCGGAACCTATATCCAGGACGTTGGGCAACTTTTGGGTATGGTTTTGAGCGCCTTGATGTTCTTGAGTCCGATTTTTTTTCCCATCGAAGCATTGCCTCAGTGGACACAGAGTTGGATGTTCCTGAATCCTTTGGCGCTCGTGATCACACAGACACGCGAGGTTCTTTTGTTGGGGGTCTGGCCGAATTGGTATGCGCTGGGCCTTGAGCTTGCCTTTTGTGCGGGTTGGTGGCATTGGTGGGCGCAGCGTTTTCCGCTTGTCGCGCAAGGGGTTTGCGGATGTTGTCTGAAGCTCGGAGTTCCGAGGCCAGCGATTCGATCATTGTCGCGCGAGATTTGGGCAAGAGTTATCGCCTTTTTGAGTCACCCGGTGATCGGCTGAAGCAGTTGATGTGGGGTCGCTGGCGTCAATATAGTCGCGAGTTTTGGGCCTTGCAGGGCGTCAATTTTGAGATTGGGCGTGGCGAAGTGGTCGGTCTGATCGGTCGCAACGGCGCAGGTAAATCAACTTTGCTTCAGATGGTGTGTGGCACGCTTGCGCCCAGCGCAGGAAGCCTGGAAGTAAGGGGCCGTGTCGCGGCGTTGCTGGAACTTGGGGCGGGTTTTAGCCCTGACTTTAGCGGGCTTGAAAACGTTTACATGAATGCCGCCATCTTGGGGTTGGGGCGCGCTGAGGTTGACGAGAAACTCGATGGCATTCTTGCTTTTGCTGATATCGGTGAATTTATTCGGCAGCCGGTCAAGACCTACTCAAGTGGTATGTTTATGCGTTTGGCCTTTGCGGTTGCGACCAGTCTGGAGCCCGATATCCTGGTCATTGATGAGGCACTGTCAGTGGGTGACGGTGCTTTTTCGAGAAAGTCTTTCGACCGGATCATGGCTTTGAAGGACCGGGGGGCAACTATTCTGTTTTGCTCCCACGCTATGTACCATGTGCAGGCCCTGTGTTCGCGTGCCATTTGGATTGAGGCTGGTAGAACTCGGATGGTGGATATTGCATCGCGGGTCACCTCTGCCTACGAGACCTCACTGGTGATGGAGTCCAGTGGGCATCCGTACGCGGCCGCGCACGGGAATGCCTCAGCCGTGTCTGATGTTGCAGAACCTGCCGCTGACGCCGTTGCGGAGCAGTTACCGCAAGGGAAGCTGGCACCTGAGGGGACGGCGGTGTTGACGGGAATCGAGGCCGTTTCAGATGGAATGAGCGGAAAAGAGTTGGCCATTCAATCTGGGCGATCCACATTCGTATTGCGAGTGAAATTCGCGTCCGATCCCGCTCTTCCCTGCCCTTCGGTTGCAGTCGCTTTTTCACACAGCAATGGCACGGTGGTTTCTAGTGCGGGAAGCGCGAACGATGATGTGGTCTTGCATCGAGATGCTTCGGGTGCGGGGATTGCGGAGCTTACCTATGAGGGACTGCCCCTCATGAAGGGGGACTATACGGTTTCTGTGATTTTGGCCTGCGAGCGTGGCTTGCACGTTTATGAAGCCGTTGAGCACGCTATTGTTTTGCGGGTTGTTCAATCAGATCTGGAGCAGGGTTTGGTCAAAATGCCACACCGCTGGGCGACGCTGTGACGCGGGCTGGCTGGTCAGTGGTGGAAATGGACGAGAGTCGAATTTCTGAGATTCAGCAGCTTTTTCTGCACGTGTTTGGACATGCTTTGTCTGAGGGGCTTTGGCGATGGAAGTACGACGAGGGGCGCGGTATGGCCGTTGGCGCTCTTTCGCCAGAAGGTGTTTTGTTGGCGCACTACGGTGGCACCCTTCGTGAGATCGTTTTTTTCGGAGTGCGGGCTACCACTGTACAGATTGGCGATGTGATGGTCGCCCGCGAGGGGCGTGCAACGTTTTCACACAAGGGGCCCTTCGGGATGGTGGTGGACGCATTCCTTACTCGGCACATTGGCCATGAAAACGGTACGACATTGGGGTTTGGGTTTCCGAATGCTCGACATATGCGCCTAGGTGAAAAGCTTGGACACTATGTTCAGGTCGATCGAATTTTTGAGATGTCCTGGCGATTGCGCGGTTTTGGTCACGCAGACAACGCTGCTGGCAAGGGCCCAAGTGTCGAGGTGCTTGACTGGGCAGATACGAAGTCTATGGTGGTGCTCGATCGGCTGTGGGAACGAATGCGGGACGATGCTGGCGATATTGTCATTCCTTTGCGCAATGGAGCCTGGTTCAGGCATCGTTATGCAAATCATCCCAACCACCGTTATTTGTGTTGGTGGGTTTGCACGTCAGAGGATGAGCCCCCTGTCGGGGTATTCGTCTTGCGGTCACATACTCCTTCTGGCACTGGCTCAGGCAGCGAGGCGGTATGGGAGTTGATGGACTGGATTGCGCCGCTGAGCCAAACCCGAAACATTTTGCGTGCGGCCAAGGATGTCGTCGAGCGCTCGGGAGGGGGCCGCTTGATGGGTTGGTTTAGCAGTGTGCTGCGAAATGCGCTTTCAGGCACTGGCGCGACCGATCAGGAGGCGTGCACGACCGGGGTGACTTTTCCGGTGAATGGCCTGAACTTTCCACTCGATAGTGCGCCTGCATTGACGGTCAATGGTCTCAAGGGGAAGTGGTGGCTAACAGGTGGTGACACTGACTTTCGATAGTGGTTCAGCCTATTGGGTAGACGAGTTGTGAACGGCTTTCAAGAAGCGCGTAAATCTGGCGGCAAAGGATAAAAGGGAGTTACTGCAAGGCCGAGTTTGCAGGAGCCCGGAGGGCGAGTGCAAACTCGGCCTTGGGGATTTGTTGGGTGGTGGTTGGCGGCCAGGTTGCTGATGTAGCCAACTGGCGCAGGAGCGGTTAGAAACGGGGCGTGCCGATAAAGCGAGAGCAGGCACGACACCGGGTCAATACCGTAGCAAGTCCAGCCCGATGCCGTGCCCCGAGCCCGAGAGGGCGACGTTGCCGATGTCAGTATTTCACGAAACATCAGGCGCTGTCCAGCCCAACCCTCGTCGGTGCAGCTGTGCCGATGGAGCCACCACCTCGACGTTTCCTGTGCGCGCGTTGCCGCGCCCCCGTTCTCGTGTGCAGTCACTGCGATCGTGGCCAACGCTACTGCGCTGCAGACTGCGCAGCCATCACCCGCAAAGCCTTGCAACAAGAGGCGGCACAGCGCTACCAACGCAGCCGCTGCGGTCGCCTCAAACATGCCCAGCGCACGCGCCGTTGGCGTGAGCGCCAAGCCACACCCAATCAATCGGTGACGCATCAGGGTTCCCCACCCCCGGCACTGCCTGCTTTACTGCCATGCGTGGCGGCGGCACGCGTTGATGACGCACCGCAGGAGCCTGGGCGGTGTCATTTCTGCCCATGTTGCTGTGGTCTGTTTGTACGAATTGACTTCTTGCACCGCCGCATCCGCCGAGCCCTTCGTTTATCTGACCGTAAAGAGTTTGCCCATGCCCGTGACCCCTGAGCTTCATGCCCAAATCCTGCGCTACTATCACGTCGAACGTTGGCGTGTGGGCACCATCGCCCGTCAGCTGCGGGTCCACCATGGCACCGTCCAGCGCATCCTGCAACAAGCGGGATTGCCCCGCATCGGCAAAGCTCGGGCCTGCCGCATTGACCCGTATTTGCCCTTCATCCTGGAGACGCTGAAGAAGTTTCCAACCCTCACAGCAAGCCGCCTGTATGTGATGACTTTCGAGCGCGGCTACCGTGGGGGCCCCGATCACTTCCGCCACCTCGTCTCCCACCACCGGCCCAGACCGACGCCTGAAGCCTACCTGCGCCTGGTCACACTCGTTGGAGAGCAGGGACAGGTCGACTGGGCTCACTTTGGACACCTACAAATCGGCAAAGCCCGGCGTCCCCTCATGGCCTTTGTCATGGTGCTGTCGTGGTCACGGCGCATCTTCTTGCGCTTCTGCCTGGACGCGCGCATGGAGAGTTTCCTGCGCGGCCATGTCCA